>NZ_FWXI01000026.1 GCF_900176355.1 Sporomusa malonica
CCCAAGGCTAGATACAGAGTGGCTGGCTAAGCCTTCTCAGGCGGGATTCCCACCCGCTATACTCTGTGCACTTCTTGGCGCACAGAACCGTCCCCGCGAGTCTTCCGCAAACATAAGGCTTTTCAATTCAATATAATACCTTTCAGAATAATTCTAGAAGGTCTGTTAAGAACTCTATACAATAAAAGCACTTATCGTACCATTAGCAAAGTTGAGGTATTGATTCATCATCCGTTAATCTGCTTATAAGCCCATGACGGTCTCTCCATCATATCCACATTTTCTCCCACAAAATCTGCAGGAAAGCCTTCGACAATCTGATTATCCAAAATAGTGCTTCTTTGCTTAACCACACTTCCAGACTTTACTAAAGTATTTGTACCCAGCACACTATAATCGCAGACAATAGAACCAGACTCAATGATAGAATTAGGACCAATTGTGGTTCCATGAATGACGCATCCAGGTCCAATCGTAACATTGTCCTCGATAATTAGTTCATTATCAGGCAGCAAATGCAAAACTGTGTTTTCAAGGATTTGCACATTGCTGCCGATCTTCACTGGACCGTGTGAGTTTCCAATAATTCTCACGCCTGAGGCAATTATTGAGTTACTACCTATCTTAACGTTTCCTGTAATTTCGGCGGAATCAAATATAACCGCTGAATCGTCAATTATCGGATACCTGTCACCGTAGTTGTAAAGTTTCCCCATTTGTTTACCTCCCATCGGCCCAAATACTAGACTGACTTCTTCCACTAAACGTAAACCAATATCATTGCCCCGCATCCTTGCAATCATATTTTTGTCCTTATCAGTCAATTTTCTAATTACTCGGCCCGGCCTACCGACAACAACAGATTCGTCAGGAATCATAGTTCCTGCTGGTACAATCGTACCTTCACCAAATATGCACATATTGCCAATGTTAGAGCCTGGAAGAAAGATGGTACCATTGCCTATCTCACATAAATCGCCAATCTGCGCTCCGATGGCAATGCATTTATGCCCAAATACAGTTTTGCTGCCAACTCTGACAGGATGCTCAGACGTACCGATTATGACCGAGTTCTCAAGGACCCAAGTGTTATTGCCAATCTTTAAGGAATTATCTGTCGACCGCAGAACCGACCCCTGAGCTATGTAAACATTATCCCCCAACCGGAATGAACCAACCAGTCTGGCTGAATCATCAACTCGCAGATTTGACATAGAGTTCCTCCCTTAAGACTAATTTTCTGAAATATTAATCACAACCGCTCCTGATTATATTTTACTATGAAGTTTTTTCTTTAAAAAGCCTTGTTATACGGTTTGAAGAACCACAGACAGAACTTGCGGGTGATGTAAAAGGTTATAAAGTGGCTACTGTTAGAACGGAATGCGGAGATATAAGCCTAATAGTTTAAGCATCAAAAAAACCGTTGGCAAAAAAAACAGAAAACCCGGTAAAGCTGTCTTCTAGACTTACCGGGTCTTTACCTACCATTTTGTGCACCATTACCAATGATACGGTTCTCCCCGACTAATCTTAAACGCCCGATACACCTGCTCAACGAGGAGCAGCCGAATCATCTGATGCGTAAACGTCATCTTAGAAAACGACAGCCTTTCCTTAGCGGCCCCCACGACCTCGGCAGACAAGCCAAAGGCTCCGCCGATCACGAAGGTGATATCGCTTTGCCCGCTCAGTGCCAGGCTATCAAACTTGGCAGCAAGCTGCTCAGATGACATTGCTTGTCCTGCTACATCGAGCACAATTAGATAGCTGCCCTGACGAACGGCTTTTAAAATGCGCTCACCCTCACGGGTGAGCGCTTGTGTTTTTTCAGCTGGGGAGGGGCTATCAGGCATACGCTCTTCTGCAAGCTCAACGATGTCGAGCTTGCAGAACGGGGTCAAACGTTTTAAGAATTCCTGAATTCCCGCAGTCAGATACTTCTCTTTTATTTTACCTACCGTTACAATAGTAATCTTCATATTATTGGCCAGGCATTTCTTCTAAAAGCACGTTAATGGTCTGGTTCTGTCCATTCCTTTTGATGATGACATCAACGTGTCCGCCTACTTGCTGAGTGTCGAGAACTGCTCTAAGCTCGGCTACACTGTTAGTCTCGGCACCGGCTACTTTCAAGATGATATCACCTTCGCGCATACCTGATTTATAAGCTGGGCCGCTCTGTGATACCTTGGCAAGATACACGCCTTTTTCGAGGTTGAGTTCATAGCCGTATTTCGCAGCAGACGCCTGGTCTAATGCGCCTACACCAAGGTAGGCTCTGATTACCCGCCCCTTGTCGATCAGCGACTGGAGGATGGGCCTAGCACTGTTAATGGGGATGGCAAAGCCAATGCCTTCTACACCAGATAGAGCAATTTTTGCGCTATTGATACCAACAACCACACCGTCAGCATTGACGAGAGCCCCGCCGGAATTTCCGGGGTTAATGGCGGCATCAGTTTGAATTAGCTTGAAGCGACGCTCACCGATATCAAGTGAGCGGTTAAGGGCGCTGACTACTCCAGCAGTTACACTGCCTTTAAACTCCAAACCAAGCGGATTGCCAATAGCAATGGCGGGTTCACCTACCATGAGTGAGTCCGAGTCACCCAGTGTAGCCACCGGCAGATCCGTCGCATCCACTTTGACAACTGCTAAATCAGTCGCCTGGTCACTACCAATAACTTTGCCGGTCAGATTGCGGCCATCAGCTAAGGATACGGCAATCTCCTGGGCGTTTTGCACTACATGGAAGTTTGTAGCTATATAACCTTGGGCATCAAAGATAACCCCTGAGCCCGAGCCTTGTTCAACAAGTACTTTACGGTTGAACATATCACGAGCAAATGCTTTGTTCGTAATGCCGACAACCGCCGGACCGACAGATTGAGCGGCCCGCACGATGGGCGTATTGCGTGATTCTGATACATTCGCCTGCGCAGTTGGCGGCTGCAAACCTTTGAACGGCATACCTGCAGCATCTGGTTTTTTTGCTTTATCTGCTATATTGCCGCCACAGCCTACCACTAAGGTAGCGCCAATAATCATGCTGATTAATGATATTGCGATATAGGGAGTTAACCTTTTAAACCATTTCATGCGATCGCCTCCTACTTATTTTTAAGAAAAGACTTAGCTTGTGCCAAGTCCTTCAGGACACCGGCAGAAGCCTTAGTCGTTCTTATGGCAACAGAATTGCGTTATAAATTCTGGTAGACTAAAGAAAACACGACTTGCGCCGAGCCTTTGGCGACAGCGGAAAAGCCGCCTGTGCCCTTTGGGTAATGTTGCCCTTATCCAGACGGAAAGTTATATTTTCTTACAGGGCGGGAAATCCCGAAATTTGTTGAGGATAGGTAAGTTGCAAAGTAATATCTTGACCTAGTTTGCAGCCTTGATCTGTTAAAATCGCGCCCACCGTCTCCTCTGCTAATTCAGGCCGATTATTTTCCTGGCTCATGTGAGCCAAAAAAACATGTGTATGGGCCTTACGGTTGAGTCTTGCCAGAGCCCAGCCTGCGTCAGTATTGGCAAGATGGCCACGGTTGCTCATAATCCGTTTTTTTAAATGCCAGGGGTAGCTGCCATTTTTCAGCATGTCAACATCGTGGTTGGATTCCAAAACCAACACATCAGACAGCGCCAAGGCATCCTTAACTGTCGGCGTGACAAAGCCGAGGTCTGTGGCAACACAAACCTTGGTATTGCCGGCCTGCAGACGAAAGCCCACAGGATCTGCTGCATCATGGGAAATGCTAAAAGGCTCAACCTTTACCTTGCCAATATCAAGACTGTCAGGGAGTGTCTTGCAACACTCATCAGGCAGCGACGTCCTGCAGTACATTGACTGCCAGGTATCAGGCCGGGCGTAGGCAGGCAAACGGTATTTTTTAAGTAGTGTCTGTAAGCCGCTAACATGGTCGCGGTGCTCGTGGGTGATGAACACGCCATCAAGATCTTCAACCTTGGTACCAATGTTATCAAGCGACTGTTTGATGCGCCGCGCACTGATGCCAGCATCAACCAACAGCTTGGTATTGTCTATTTCAATAAATATTGCATTCCCAGTACTGCCGCTGGCTAAAACTTGAATTTGCATAATTACCTCTTTTGAATATACCTTATTAACGAGGAATATATTCGACTTAAATGCGGCAAATCCTTTTTAACTGCAGCAATTATGGGTTCAAACACACAACTTTCCAGTACTTTGCACGCATTGTTTGGGCAGCTTGTCGCTAACAGCTACTCGTACATCAGACGGTAGTGCATTTAGCAGAATTGCTGTAATTTCTTTCAACCGGCCCTCAGATTTAGCCTCAAACCGCAAGGTAAAAAGCGGTTCGGTAACAGAAGCTCGAATCATACCCCACCCATCGTCAAACTCAATCCGTACACCATCAATCAGGTTGGGACTGTAGTTTACAAGCTTATCGGCCACCTGCATGAGTACGGCCGCTTTATCTGCCCCTAGGTACGGAACGCGAATATCTGGTGTTAGTAAATAGTTGGGAATATTATCCACCTGTGCGGCCAGACTGCCTTGGTCAGCCACTAACTCACATACTTTGAGTCCTGAGAACATACCGTCATCATAACCTAGCTCGCGGAAAAAGAAGTGACCGCTAATTTCACCGGCAAATAGGGCATTCTCCCTTAAAAAAGCCGCTTTGCTAAAGGTATGTCCCGCCCGCGCCATGATGGCACGACCGCCGGCTTTAGTCACTTCTTCCGGCACAACCATGGAGCATTTGGCATCATAGATAATTGCACCTTTTTCGCGGGCAAGGTAAAACTGGGCAATTAGCACCATAATATCATCATTATCAAGTGCATGGCCGGTTTCATCGACAAAGCCTACCCTGTCACCATCACCGTCAAAACCGATCCCCAGCGCAGCACCACTTGCACGCACGGCTTCACCGAGGGCTGTTAGGTTTTCGGCAAGCGCCGGATTAGGTGGATGATTGGGGAAACGCCCGTCAGGTGTACAGTTAATTTCAATTACTTCATACCCCAGCCGTTGAAACAACTTAGGAGCAATAGTCGCCGTCGCACCGTTTCCAGCATCAACCACGACTTTCAACCTGCCTGAGCGAGCCTTGCTTGCTGTATGCTCAATATAGTCAGCAATAACCGGCAGCTGTCTCACTGAACCCTGGCCCTGCGTACGGGCGTTTATTGCTACCATCTGCCCAATTTGCGCTACATCCTCTTCACTGACCGGCTGTGGGCCAAGTACCAGCTTAAAACCATTATACTGGGCCGGGTTATGGGAGGCCGTAACCATAACGCCGCCAGTTGCGCCAGTGGCTTTGAGCGCATAGTAGAACACTGGCGTTGCAACTGTTCCAATGTCAATGACCTGACAGCCTGATTCGGCTAAACCATCAATCATAATACGCTGCAGGCTGGGCGTAGACAGTCTGATATCGCCTCCTACCACTACCTTCTGTCCGGTAAGCTTAACACCAACCGCTAAAGCAATACGCCTGGCCATAACATCGGTTAGCTCTCTGCCAGCCACGCCACGTATATCACAAGCTTGAAAAATATTCATACTTGTCCCCTTTCCGGTATGTAAAAGACTTGGCATAAGGCCAAGTCTTTATTCTGCTAGCAAATATTGTATCATGCCGTTACCTAGTCTTCAACTAGTCACCTTCCCCACTCATGTTACATAACATAAAGTAGACTTAGCTTCAGATGGGGTTTTAACCCCACCTGAAGGTTAGTCGCCCTTATCCAGGGACTTAGCCGCTCGCCTGTGCCCTTTGGGTATAACTCTCACTTGTAGAAGTGGGAGTCTTAGAGCGGGTTAGTCTTCGGATAAAGCAGGAAGGAGGTTTATCTATGAAAAAATGCTTGACTGAGTCATGTGTCCAGGAGTGTCCGCGCATAGGGATTGGCGAAAGAGCACCAAACTTTTGCACAAGTGCATATTACTGTGGGCGTGAAATTGAGGTTTGCTTGGAGGATTATTTAGGTAAGTGGCTGCTCGTATTCTTTTATTCCAGTGATTTCACTTTTGTTTGACCGACCGAACTGGCGGCAGTTGCCGCCCATTATCCGCATATTAGAAGACTTGGCGCCGACGCCATAGCTATCAGTACTGACAGTGTCTACTCACATAAAATCTTTCACGAGATTTCGCCAAATGCAAGTAAAGTCCAGTATCCACTTTTATCTGACCGCACCGGCAATATTACCAAGTCGTATGGGGTCTACAATTTTGAGGCTGGTGCCTCATTTCGAGCGACCTTTCTGATTGATCCTGAGGGCATAATCCGCTACTATTCGGTCTATCCGCGCGAGGTTGGCCGCAATGTCCGTGAAATTGTCCGCACTCTTGAAGGCACGCAATACGGCGAAGCAACCGGTGAAGGCGTCCCAGCTGGCTGGGAGCCTGGTATGCCAGGGATTAAACGCGATTTTAGAAAAGTGGGCCAGTATTAACGCTCTAACATATGCACAGCACAGGTAAAGCATGGGTCAAATGAGCGGATAACGCGTCCAGCCTCGATCAGACCTCCGCCGTCAGCCACTGGTGTGCCGATAAGCGCTTGTTCGACTGGACCGCGAATGCCCCTGCTGTCACGCGGCGAAAAATTCCAGGTTGTGGGTGTTACCAGTTGGTAATGCGTCACTTTATTATGTTTGTATTCCATCCAGTGCCCCAGCACGCCCCGCATAGCATCAGTCAGCCCCACACCGCTCCCGGTATCAGGCGGTGTAAATGGCTGATAGCTGGGCGAGTTGGGCACAATTTCGTGTAAGAAGCCTTGGGCTAATTTGCATATTTTGAGTGTCTCCTTAGCTCTGGCAATCAACCTGTCCATGACCGATACCCCGCGCCGGTAATCTCCGTTAACAAACCCTCTGGCCAAAGGACCGCATTCCACCGGCATCTCTTGGTAACGCGGCGCTTTAACCCATGAATAGGCTTCTGTTTTATCGCGATTAGGTTCTGTCCGGCCTTCAACAGGTGACCGGCGGGCTGCATCGTCTTTATACCAGCTGTAGCGAATTTCTTCACCAAAATGATTTACATCAAGCGGCCCAGGCTGACCTTGGTTGACAACAAGACCAGCCTTAAAAGCGCGTTCACCAGTCAGGGGAGCCGGAAACATGCCAACCGAAAAGAAGTTGCCGTAGCCAGCCCCAATACTATAATAGTCTTTATAGTACTCGGCAATTGTCATCACATCATTTATGTAAAAATTCTCTATCCACTCAGTCAGTTCCTGTAAAATACTGCTGTAAGCCATGATTCTCTCAACCGAAGCCTGTTCGGTTACGCCTGTTGCCAGAATGGTCTGCTGGTGAGGCGCCTTAGCACCGAAAACAGCCATAGCCTCATGAGCCCGTACCGACTGAAGAGCGGCTTCTTTGGCATGTTGTAAGAGTTCGGCATTAACCTTCGGCGGCAGGCGGTAGTCACCTTGCGGGCGTGGCACATAAGGGGGCATGTCAGGGCCTTTCACGTAATCGTAGAGAACAAGCACATAAAAATGCCGGAGATTGTTCTGGATAATGTCAGCAGCAAATATCAGATTAGTAATATGCTGGCCGGCTGGTGTCGGCTGAACCTTGAACGCCTGCTGCTGCGCCATACTGGCTGCTATGGCGTGGGCTGATGAACAAATGCCGCAAATACGCTGGGTAAATAACGCGGCATCCCGCGGGTCGCGGTTTTGCAGCATATTCTCCATTCCCCGGAATAAATGCGCTCCTAGCCAGGCATCAGTTATCTTGCCATTTTGTACTTCAACATCAGCCCTGAGCGGCTCGTGAATCCGTGTTACCGGAAATATTGTCTGCACAGCCATATGTGCTACCTCCTATGCTTTTGCCCTGGACGAAAGAAGTCAACTACCTTCTGACGCAAAGTTCGGGGCAATTTGCGCTTAACCTTACTCTTACTCAGGCTTTTGCTTTCGCTAATGAGTGCATTCTGTTGGCGGATCAGGTCATCAAGCTCTTGTTTGAGCTGCTCCAGATTTTCGGGCGGATCAGGTTCATTGGGCTTTGTGCCGTCTAGCCAATGTTTTCCTACCCGTTTGGCAATAACCCCTGTAACCAGGTAAGTACCTACTGCGGCAGCCCCCAACCCGGCAGCGGCTGCACCGAATTTCTTAACATTTAGCGCTCCCATAGGTGTCTGAATATCGGGAAGGTGATTATAAAAAGGCATTGTACTGTCAGGAAATCCCGGACTGGCACAGCCAATACATGGTGCTCCGGCTCTTACTGGCCAATTGACATAATGGTTCCATTGGCGTTTAGGACAATCCGCATGTGTAATCGGCCCTTTGCACCCTACTCTAAATAGACAGCCGCTTTCACCGGGGAAAGAGGCAAAAATTCCGTCTTCAAACTGCTGGCGGCGTTGGCACAAATCATGGATAGTTTGTCCAAAAAACATCTTAGGGCGGTTATAGCTGTCCATCTCAGGCAGGCCATACATAATCAAATGACTAAAGGTGCCTGTCACCCAATCAGGATGGATCGGACACCCAGGGATGTTGATAACAGGCTGTTTGATTACTTCCCATACCCCCTTGCCACCACCAGGGTTAGGATACGCCGCCCCTGGGCCGCCAAAGCAGGCACAGGTGCCAACCGCAATGACGTGTTTAGCCTTGGGTGCAAATTCCTTAAGCGCTGCCATCCCAGTGATAAGCTCGTTGCCCCGCATAAAGACATGATTGAACCGGCCATTATCGGCCGTCATAACCGAACCCTCAACAACCAGCCAAAACTGTCCTGCCTCCTTTTCTACTGTATCCATGATGGCCTGGACGACCTGCTCGCCCTGACCAACATTGAGCAGCCAATTATACCTCATATCGATCATATCTGTCAGAACCTGATAAAACGTTGGATTAATAGCATTGTCCAGAGAAATCGAATTACCGGTGCAAGACCCAAGCTCCAGCCAGATAACAGGCGGTTTTGTCAGCTTGCTCTCGGCAAAGGCTTGGCGCATAATAGGCATTAGATGGTCGGTCAGACTAGCGGTCAAAGCTGTAGACATACAGCTTTTGAGAAAATCCCGCCGGGTAAGCATTTGACTCCCCCCTTAGGCAATCGTAATGATAATTTTCCCAACTATGGCTTTTATATGTAACAAAGAGGATATGCCCATGGCACATCCCCTTAATTCGCGTTCTTGCTATATTGCTTCATATTGCCTTTGGCCCATAGGTTAACCATGGTCTCATAGGTGGCGTAATCCATCCTGAGCGTCTTTTCAATGGCGCGGTCTACCTTCACACCAGCCTTGAGATAATTAAGCACCTGATTCAGCTTGGCATCGCCATGTACCTCGGCAATGTAACGCACTGCCGCCAATGACTGCCGGTAAGCCAGCGATTGGTTGGGCAACTCGTCAAAATCAGCATCCATTTCGTCCATAGTGTATATTTTACCTGTTAGCCGGTTGTCAACAGTCACCCATTCGTAACCGTTAGCCTTGTATTCTACATATTGGGCTAAGCCCTCAGTAAACCAACGGCTGTAATTTCCCTTGGCCAGGTGATCAAGCACCAAATGCGTGTATTCGTGAGCAATCGGACCTGTAGCAATAAACTCGTTAGTCGATTGACTATTCTTCATCCAGGCTTTGGGCGACAAAATTTGAATCACGCCACCCCAGTAAAAGCCCATCGCACTGGCATCACCTGCCCAGCCATATGCCTTTTTCATCGCCTGACGGTCAGAGTATACCAAAATTAGTGCTCTACCGCCTGGCGCATAATTGAGCGCCGCAGTCACAGGCTCATACGCAGCCTCAGCCGCTTCAGCCACCATGTTAACCATATCAGCATCATTCTCAGTATATTTAATAATAAAATGCGGCGTTTCCTTAGCCAGCATATCTTTGGTCTGATAGTCAATTTTCAGCTGCATTGCCTGCCGTACCAGAGGGTACAGCCACATTTGCGGACGCCCCGGAATCATGCTAAAAAACAGACAAGCCAAGACTAGACCAATCACTGCTGGCACGCCACCGGGAATCATTTGTATAAAAGCACGCATGTTAGCTGCCCTCCTCTCTAGTAAGTAGAGGACATTATACCATGCGTTCAAGTTTACTTCTACAGGTGTTTTATGTAAAGTTAATGTTTAACTCTATTGGCAGCGTTCAATAGTATGCTATAATGTTATTTGGATATATTATCCATTGTACTTATCCTCATCTATTTATCTGCTCTAAAAATTTTCAGGGGGAACTGCAATGAACGTTGAGTTAAACAAATTTGTCGATCATACGTTACTGAAACCAGATGCAACAGTAGACCAGATCATCCAATTATGCGAGGAGGCTATCACTTATCAATTTGCCGCCGTTTGCGTTAATCCTTGTTATGCAGGCTTGGCCTCTAATTTGCTCTCAGGAAGTAAAGTAAAAACGGCAACTGTCATAGGCTTCCCGCTTGGAGCTACCTTTTCAGCGTGTAAGGTTCTTGAAGTGCAGACAGCACTTGAGGCTAAGGTTGATGAGCTCGATATGGTAATTAATTTAAGCGCGTTAAAAAGCGGTCAATGGGATGCTGTACTACAAGATATTAAAGCCGTTGTTGCTGCAGCAGAGGATAAGCTGGTCAAAGTAATTGTTGAAACCGCACTTCTTGACCTGGATGAAAAACGCCGCATTTGTGAACTTGTTCTTACCTCTGGAGCCCATTTTATCAAAACTTCAACCGGTTTTGTCCCAGGTGGTGCGACAATAGAAGATATTACACTATTTAAATCAATTATCGGCGACACAAGTCGTTGTGGGATTAAAGCATCAGGCGGCATTAAAACTCGCCAGCAAGCACTAGCTATGCTTAGCGCCGGTGCTACCAGAATTGGTACCAGCGCAGGAGTAGCTATCCTCAGTACTCCCTAACGAATAACGGTATATAAAAAAATACATCCCAAGACCACTATGGCCTTGGGATGTATTTTTCTAGCTTACGGCTGAGGTCGTTACCTGGCAAGCAGGACACACACCATAAAAATAGAATTGCTGACCTTGAAGAGTATACTCTGTCTGTGCTGCTACTTTGCCGATAAACTCTGTAGAGTCGACGCCGTACAAATCATCAACCCGACCGCAGCACATGCAACGGACATGTGGATGATTGGCGGTGTCAGCATCATAACGGAAACTGTCTTCTCCAACATTAAGCACCTGCACCAGATTAAGTTCTTTCAAAATCTCGATGGTCTTATACACTGTCGCCAAGCTCATCGTTGGATAGAGTGGTTGAAGCTCATTGTAAATCATCTCTGCGCTTGGGTGGGCCTTGGTGGCAGCCAAGGCACTATAAATGGCCAACCGTTGTGGCGTAACTTTGAAACCCTTGTCCCGTAGCAATGTTGTAACGCAAATGTCCACTACTCTCGCCTTCCCTTATACAAATTACCAGTGGAAAATAGTTATCGAATAGTTCTTGTTTAATTTTAACTCTCACTGCTGATTACGTCAAGGTAATTTTATACAAGAATTTGGCGAAAGAAAATCAGGTGGAGTAGACCTTCCACCTGATTTTCTGATAGTTAAGCTGAGTCCGAAACAAATATTACTGAGCTTGGCCGCTAAACTTGGATTTAGCCTGCGCAATTTCTTGCGGATTGGCATTTTTGACATTGTAGTAGCCTTTTTGCTGCATAAGGTCAAAAATTTGTTTCTCCTGGTTATGAACATCTCCCAGAACAGTTAGATAATCGCGGCGGAGAGTATCGCTGGAAGCTTCTAACGCAAATGTGTTGACAGAAGCTGCTGTAAGTTTTGTTTCATTAAGAGCAAGTTGCAAAAGCTCGCGGTCAGACAGACTGGCGCCCTGGCCACTCATGCCGGCTTGCATGGTTTGCCCTGATTGTTGATTCATTTGTGCCACAGTTGTTCACCTCAATTATTGTAAGTTTTGGCCTGCATTTAAATGCTTACTTAGCGTTTGGAAATGCTGCTGGCTTTTTTGGGCAAGTTGTTGGAACAGTTGCTTAGACTGAGTATCCTGGACACTGCTGGCAAAATAATTCATTGTCTTAGCGCAGCTTTGTTCCATGCCAAGGAAATCCTCCAAGTGCATTAGCTCTTTTGATGATAACACAGGTATCCCTCCTTTTCGGTTTTTCAGCAATAGCATGTGTTAGACTTGCGCCAACTATTCTCGATTTGGGTATTATTTATTATTTTAGTTATTATTACCGGTGACATTCTACGCGGTTTCGTCCTTGTTGCTTGGCCTGATACAGGGCCTGATCAGCTGCGTCAATAAGCCCATCCTTGGGATCTTCCCACTCGCTCTGACTTTCAAGGGTTGCTACACCTAAACTTATTGTAATTGTAATGACATTTACATCCATTTCAAACTTAGCGGCTTCAATATACTGACGAAAAGTTTCCGCCAGGTTGGCCGCTTCTTCAAGGCAAGTCTCAGGTAAAACAACAGCAAATTCTTCGCCACCATACCGGGCGCTCATGTCAGTGGGGCGAAAGCGCTCTTTAATCATGGCTCCCATCCTTTGCAGAATGACATCACCGGCCAGGTGACCCCAGGTATCGTTGACCTTCTTAAAAAAGTCGATATCCAGCATAATCAGACTCAACGGACGATGATAACTGAGTGTACGGCTGATTTCACGGCACAAATAGATGTCAAGCTGACGACGATTAGCCAAACGGGTAAGTGGATCAGTCAATGCCATGGCCTGAAAATGATCATATAAATAGGCACGTTCCAGACCAATCGCTGTCTGGCTGGCAATTGTGCTAAGAACAAGGTCCTTGCCTGGCGGAACTTCCTGCATGGGGTCATTCCATCCGAGCACAATCAGCCCCTGCAGCTTGCCGCTGGCCAGGAGTGGTAATATATTAAGGCGCCGGGACATAAGTACCGACATAGTAATAAGCCCACGTTCATTCTCACCAGCAGTATTTTCATCCATGGCACTTAACCCGCTCCACGGCCAGGTCATTTTGCCATCAGAAAATACCCGCTGTAGATGATCGATCTCTTTTTGTTCAAATCCAATGGAAAAAACCGGTTCGGTGTGAATACCATCATCCCGATGATGCATAATGAAAGCTACTGTGCCATTGGCAGAAAACAGATTATGCAACTTTTCCGCTATTTTGGTCAAAATACCTGACGGCGACTGCTGGACAGCTAAATCTTTGACAACACTATATAGCAGACTAAGCTCGGCAAGGCTTTCCACCGTCGTCTCATAAGCACGGGCATTTTTAATAGCCTCACCAGCATGATGGGAAAATACACTGAGAAACTGGGCATCATGCTGAGTAAACTCTCTTTCTTTACGCGAGAAGATCTCGAGCACGCCAATGACATCGCCATTATGCCTGATGGGCGCGCCAACCATAGATTTTAACCCTGCCTGACGAACAGCTTCGATGATTCGCTCCTGATGATGCTCAATATTATCAATAACCACTGGTTTTTTTTCAGTAAACACCTTACCCATAAAGCATTTATCAAACTGAAACCGCTCTGGCGGCTTAAAGCTACTGATATAGGCTACGATCTTTAGCGTTTTATTATTTTCAACCAGCGCCAGATAAACATGGTCGCATTGGAAAACTGTACCGGTAGCGGTTACTACCTGCTGCAGCATGGCTTCCAGATCATGTTTGGTCGCAAGGGTAGCTCCCAACTGAATAAAAGCTTGCTGCAAAATACGCTCACTATCTTTTGTATCTTTGTACAAACTCATATTTTTTGCAACCATACTCCTGAGTGCACGGTTAAGGCGCGAAATACGCATATAGGGACGCAAAATCGAGGTCTGCAAGAGAGATCGTAAAATACAGTAATAGGCAGCAATTTTATACACATGGCCAATTAGGTTGAAACTGTCATAGGCGCTCGAGTACAGAGTAAAAGCCATTCCAGCCACAAAGTTAAAAACCAGGCTGACCCGCAGCAGAAATACTGACTGCTGTGACGGGTTGCGATGACCGTACAAGTAAATAGCAAGAAGGTTTAACAGCATAATTACATACTCAAAAGCGATTTTCTCCATCGTCTGCCCCTGACCAGGCAGGAACATCGGGATTAAGGCGTTCTCAAACAGCGATACAATCAAGATAAGCGCCATAGCTGTTGTCAAAGTTACGGTCAAAAGATATAGCCGGTGAAACGCTGGATTCTTACTGCGTCGCGGGATGTACACAGCAGCCAGTAATCCTATACTTGCAAGCAAACGGCTAATAATCCAGTAGGTTGATGCCTTATTCTCACTATTGGCAGTTATAAAATCCGGCATACCTTTATATGACATCAGATGAGCAAAATCTAAAAGACCAACGGCCAGGAATACCATCGCAATTGCCAGGTCGCGGCTGTTTTGGGTTTGGGGCCAGCTATACCAAACTACGATAAATACGCTTAATCCAATTGCCATACAGCTGATTTCGGCAACTGTATGGATGACAAGGTAAGCGTCACTCGGATACACCATATAGAACATCTGCGGCATCCAGGAAAACAACCCCAATATACCAAATAATCCTGATGTAAGTGCCGCCAAATGAACATTAGCTTTTAGCGTATTTACTAAAAGTGACATCATTATCCCCCTTTCTTAGCCAAAATAAAGCCGCTAACGCTGCTACTAACATAATATGCCATAATATGCTTCGGTGTGCCCCACGGCAGATATCAGACTAAAGTCCCAGGTAACTAGGACTTTAGAATATTTCTTTTCTTTGTTGGTTTATGTATAATAATGGTAGAAATTCAAGGAGGTCTGCCTTATGCTTCTCAACGAGGTAAAAGCTGGCATGACGCTGGCACGCGATATTGTTGATGACAGGGGCAATCTACTTTTAGAAGAAGGCATTGCCCTCACTGAATTCTACATTACCCGCCTTAAACAGATGGGATTAAACAGTATTCCTATCTATGACCCATACGCCGCCGAATTAAAAAAAAATACCGTTATTGCCACTGAAATCAGAGAAAACCTTATCACCTGCTTTCGCTCACTATTTAATAAAAAAAGCCCTGAAATACTAAATTCCGGACTCAACTCAGACTATGTTACAGAGATTCAGCAATCTGTGAGAACAGTCATTGACGAGACAGAAAAAAAACTTCCTCAAATCATTAATATCCAGGTACGCCAGCCAACCGAGGATGAGATTGGACATGCTGTCAACGTTTGCCTGATGGCGATAGCAACAGGGCTTTATATTAAGCTGCCGCGCCCTGTATTGATGGATTTAGCACTAGGAGCCCTTTTTCACGATTTGGGCAAAGCTGTCGTCCCCGCGATCAATGGTCCGGCATCCGACCCTGAGCGACTGCATCCCATTTACGGCCAGCAACTTTTATTAAAAAACAAAGTCGGATCAATCGCAGCACGCATTGCGGCTGAACACCACGAACGCTATGATGGGCAGGGTTATCCTTCGGGATTAGTGGGCAAAGAAATCCACCCCCTGTCACGACTGGTAGCTATTGTCAATCATTTTGATAACGAGATGACAGCTGCCAGCAAAACAGGCGCCCCACGCCACACACTGGCCGAGGATATGCTGGCAGGCGGCAATACCCAGTTTGATCTGTATCTGTTACGCGCTTTTTTCCATACAGCACCACTGTATCCAGTCGGCAGCCTGGTTCGGCTTACGACCAATCAGTTGGCTTATGTCGTGAAAAACAAAGTCCGTTTTGCTGCTACTCCCATTGTAGAGGTTGCTGAACAGAACACGCGGACGAACGGCCTGACTGCCACCGGCCAGCTAATTGATCTTGCCATGAAGCCCAATATCGCGATCACCGATGTGATAGCAGAATAAAACAAAACGTCACGCGAGTCACGCGTGACGTTCCTTATTTCTCCATCCACTTTTCTGAGCCAAACCGCCACCATAGTATGGCACTCCTGATTAAAAAATCTCCGGCCGTAATGTACCAGGCAGCTGTAATATCATAGCCCCATACGATGATAAACAGATACACCAGCGGCAGACGGATCAGCCACACGCCAAATGTCGTTACATACATCGGCCAGCGGGTGTCCCCTGCCCCACGGAGCGCCCCACCCAGGACAAAACACACGGCAAGTGTCGGCTGCTCCAATACGGCAATCATCACACACAGCGCACCCCAATAGACAACTTGCATGTCGTCAATAAAGAGGGAGGCCAGCGGCTTAGCAAAAGTAAAGATAGCAATACCAGTAGCTGCCATGCTCCAAAAAGCAATCTTATTGGTCATCCAGGCAAACTGCACGGCCCGGTGCGGCATACCTTTCCCCAGATACTGCCCGACAAGTGTCATTGATGCCACAGAGAAGCCAAATCCTGGCATAAACGACATAGATTCAACCTGAATAGCGATTTGATGGGCAGCAAACTGCAGTGCCCCCACCCCAGCCAGCATAAAGGTGAATACCAGGCGACCGCCCTGCATAGCCACCTGCTCTAAAGCAGCCGGCACACTAATATCAATGATCCGCCTAATGGTTCGCTGCTGAAATGACACTATATGACGCCAGGATAACCGGACAGTACTAAGACTGTTCAGCGCCAAGAGCGCAGCCATTCCCCCAGCCAATTGCGACATTCCCAGTCCCCAGGCCGCACCATAAGCGCCAAATCGCGGAAAGCCATGCCCAAATACCAATAAGTATGAGATGATCAGGGCTGTAGCATTACTGAAAATGGTTATATAAAAAGCAGTCTCTGTTTTGCCCATCCCGCGGAGCGCCGCATTAGCAATAGACATAATCAAAAAAAACGGCGTAAACATAAACATAATCTTAACTAATCCGGCGGCCAATCCTGCCACCTCGGGCTCAGCCCCCGTTAAAGCCAATACCTTATCAGCCGTTAACAGCCCTAAAGCCGCCAACACGGCACCAAACGCTGCCCCCAGCATAATAGCCTGCCCTGTGACATTCCGTACTTCGTGCCAATGGCCCGCCCCGCTCTCCCTTGCAATAATGGAAGCTGCGCCTGTACCTGCAGCCGCAAACACCATGGCTGCCGTAAATTGCATCATGGTCGCCAGTCCAACAGCTGCTAACGGCACAGCCCCAAGCTGCCCAACCATGGCAGTAACAAACACATTAACAGCCATCACGCCAACGCCTTCAAAAATCACCGGCCAGGCAAGCTTAATCACTTGTCTGCGCATATATTTATTGATTGATAAAATCACGTGTGTTAGTCCCCCTGTAAGACCCTCTCCCTATACTTTTTCTGCATCCTGCAAAAATAATCCTGTACCCTTGAAATTAGCTGCAATTATATTGTTCTAACAGGTCAAACTGATTATAATAATAAAGTAACTTATGAATGAAGATGGTGAATATATGCTTATTACTGAAATCCCTGGCATTATTGCCCGCGAACTGGGCGTCAAACCTCATCAGGTAACAGCAACTATGAGCCTGTTGGACGACGGCAACACGGTCCCGTTTATTGCCCGTTACCGTAAAGAAGCAACCGGCGAACTTAACGAAGAGCATATCCGCTCAGTGGAAGACCGTACCCAATACTTAAGAAACCTCATTAAGCGCCAGGAAGAAATTCTGGCCAGTATTGAGACTCAAGGCAAACTGACCCCAGAACTGACTGCAGCCATTCAGTCGGCAGTCAAACTTCAAGAGTTAGAAGACCTTTACCTGCCCTATCGCCCTAAGAAAAGAACAAGAGCCCAAATCGCCCGCGAAAAGGGCCTTGAGCCGCTGGCAGAAACCATGTTGGCACAGCAATTAACTACCGGTGACCCACTCAAGCTGGCCGGGGAGTACATAAATGCTGAACATGAGGTAACAACTGCAGAGCTGGCACTAGCCGGCGCTCAGGATATTATTGCCGAAACAATCAGCGAGCAGGCCGACATTCGTGCAAACCTTCGTAAAGAATTGTGGCAAAAAGCCGAAATCACCAGCCAGCTTGCCGTTGCTGAGGCTGAAGCCAAAGAATTTTTGATGTACAAAGAGTATCGAGAGCCTGTAAAACGCATGCCGGCTCACCGGATTCTGGCAGTTAACCGTGGCGAAACGAAAGGAACCCTCAAGGTTGACCTGATTGCTGGCCATGAAGCAAATATTCAGCTCATTACCCATAAGGTAATTACTGGACAATCAATCTTTAGTGAACTTATTAAAGAAGCCATTGCTGACGGCTACAAACGCCTGTTGTTTCCAGCGCTCGACCGGGAAATCCGCGCCCTACTGACAGAAAACGCCGAGAAACAAGCCATCCGCGTATTTGGTCTTAATCTTCGCCAACTGCTGCTCCAGGCACCGCTCAGCGGCCACACCGTTATGGGGCTTGACCCCGGTTACCGCACCGGCTGCAAAATGGCAGTTGTTAGTCCTACCGGGGCAGTACTTGCGACCAATACCCTTTACCTTACCATGAGTGATTCCGCCAGGCAAAAAGCCGAAAGCCAGGTACTTGACGCAATTAAACGCCATGGCGTAACCTTACTATCAATCGGTAACGGCACGGCCTCTTACGAAACCGAAGAATTTGCTGCCACTCTTATCAATACCCATAATTTAAATGTTCATTATGTCATTGCCAATGAGGCTGGCGCCTCGGTTTATTCGGCTTCCAAACTAGCCAAAGACGAGCTGCCTGATCTTGATGTCTCCATCCGGGGTGCTGTGTCAATCGCTCGCCGGATTCAAGACCCGCTCGCTGAACTGGTCAAGATTGACCCCAAGTCCATCGGCGTTGGTCAATATCAGCATGATGTAAATCAAAAAGAACTTGGCGGTACATTATCCAATGTCGTAGAGTCTTGCGTTAACCATGTTGGCGTTGAGCTTAATACGGCTTCCCCCGCGCTTTTAACCCATGTTGCCGGCATCACTGCCAGTGTTGCCAAAAACATCGTAGCCTACCGTACTGAAAACGGCATATTTAAAAATCGCAAAGAACTCTTAAAGGTTGCCCGTCTGGGACCTGCCGCCTACACCCAATGTGCCGGCTTTCTACGCATCGCCCAGGCGGCTAATCCATTAGATAATACGCCTGTTCACCCTGAGTCTTATGCTACAGCTGAAGCCATACTGGCCAAACTAGGCTTCACGTTAAAAGACTTGTCCGATAAACATAAACTCACAATCCTGCAACAGACAGCACCTACAGCAGATGCAGCCAGACTGGCAGCCGAGCTCAACGCCGGTGAACCGACAGTACGCGATATCCTAGGCGCTTTAGCCAAACCCGGACGTGATCCGCGCGAAGATGTCCCGCCTCCCCAGACCCGCAAGAATATCGTCAAACTTTCTGATATTACCCCTGGCACCCTTGTTAAAGGAACAGTTCATAATGTTACCGACTTTGGCGCCTTTGTTGATATTGGCATCAAAATTAATGGACTCATCCACCGCTCTGAACTCAGTCACAAGCCTTTCCGCCACCCCATTGATGTCATCTCAGTAGGCGACATCATCGACGTAATGGTAATCAGTGTAGACGAACAGCGCCAGCGTATCGGCCTCAGCCTGAAACAAGTACCTAGGGAATAAAAAGACATTAGTTGGACACATCAGCCACGTCACAGGAATCGGGGGTATTTTGACCGAGCACATAGTCGGCTAACTGCGAAGATGAGAGCGGCTGACTGTAGTAATAGCCCTGGTATTGCATGCACCCCAGTTTTCTTAGAATATCCCGCTGCTCCTGTGTCTCTACATATTCTACGATTGTATCTATTTTCAGTGAAGAACACAGCGAAACAATAGAAGTAATGATTTCCTGACAGTTCTTATCCTGAATAACATCTCTGCTCAACATACCGTCAATCTTTAGCGTATCCACAGGAAAGTGCTTGATATATCTGAGTGACGTATGTCCCATACCAAAATCGTCAATGGCAATTCTGATCCCTGCTTGCCTCATTTTTGTCAGGTTATAATTAGTCCTTGCATCATCGTTCAGAGCAATGCTTTCGGTAATCTCAATTTCAATGTCCTGAGGCTGCAAAGCATTAGCCCTAATTGTCACCAGGATATTATCAGCGAAAGATTGATCTTGCAGTTGTATTGCTGAAACATTTATCGACATGCGGATGCCATCTACACCGATACTCTTCCACTTGCACAGTTGGTGACAAGCAGTATCAATCACCAACTTTCCAATACTCTGGATTAACCCAGCTTCCTCGGCGACGACGACGGTCAACAACGGGGGAACTCTTCCATACAGCTTGTGAGACCAGCGTAGCAGTGCTTCAACACCAACAACGCGATTGCATTGGTTAACCTGAGGTTGGTATTCGAGAAAGAACTCTCCGTTGGCTAATGCACTCTTTAGATCATGAACGAGCAGCCGAGCCAAAGTTCCCACTCCATCCCGCCTTATCAAGAGTTGTTTGCGAAACTGAGGAGCAGCCGTTTGCGTTTCTTCTACAAGGATATCAAAGGCCTTACTTATTTCTCTAGTTTTTTGTTTTTCGTTAATGATTACAAAGGGCAAATAAATGATTGCACCAATTGCGACTTCTAGCAGTTGCAATCCTGCTCCACTCCATGAATTGGTTGCAATATAGCCGCTGAGCAAAGGCGGCGTAGTCCAATGCACACTTTGTACTACCATTGATACCAACCCCATGCTGATTGCCAAGTACGACACGCAAGCCAGTACTGCCGGCACCAGCACGAAGGGAATCAAAAAAATTGGATTGAGTACAATCGGCAGGCCAAATATCAATAATTCGTTAATGTTAAAGAGCGCTGGCACAATAGATAATTTGGCCAGCCATGCCATATTGCCTCTCCTCGAAACCAAAAAAAGGGCTAACATGAGGCATACTGTTGAGCCAGATCCACCGATTAATACAAAGGCATCGAAAAAGGTTTTGGTTAGTGCTGAACCTGCTTGATCACCCGCACCGGCTAGTTTACCGGCCGCCTGAATGTCGGTTAACTGTATATGTTGTAATACAGGCTCCATAATACTGTTGCCATGTAAGCCGAAAAACCACAATAAGTGAACCAGCAAATTAAATACAATGATCTCACCCAGGGGGTTCTGGATGTTTTGAAACAAACTTTCCACCTGTGCATAAAAATGCATATGAATATCCTGCACATTAACATCTGCTGCCCCCATTTTGATCAAAGCAAAAGCAAATATTGTTCCGGTTGCCGGGAAAATACAGGCTAACGCCTGCGACAAAATTGGATCGGCTACATCGGCAAATAGTCGTATAGTGTTCTTTTTAATCGAAAAAAGCCACAAGAAAAGTTCAGTCGAGGTAAGCGCAGTAACAACCGCAAAAAAAATTCCGCCTAATCCCGTCCATATAAATGGTAACCCCTTAATTTCCCCATGAGTGAATGGCTGCATTAGCATCATTAGACAAGCAAAAGATACCAGGGCAATTATTAGCGGATGTAGCTGCCCGAACCTCACTTGCTCATGCTTCTCAGCGAGAAAGTAGCTGACCGAGAATACTAATAAAATCGAAATGCCGTTGAGGGAAGCGCTTGCAATGGCTTGCCACAATACTGTCCAGTTAGGCCCAAAGCAAAAGATCATCATTTGCTGGTACCACATCACAGATACATTGGCCATCATTGTAGAAAAGGCACCTATGACGACCAGCGGCATAGTAAGCAACACTCCGCGGCGCATGGCCTCAACATGCCGTTGATTGGCTATATTATCAGCTATTTCCATAACATTCATCAGTCTATGCACCTTGCTTCCTCACATCCATCATAACTCTCAATAGCCATGACATTACATATCCAATACATTTACCATAAAAACACAAAATCCTTTAATGTTTTCTATGATTTTGTGTTTTTATTCCTACTTTAACAATTACGGTCATATCTAATTTTTAAAATTAGATGAGTTCATTAACCCAAATATTAAACAGAAAAGGGATGACCTGAGAAGGTTGCTCAGTTTATCGATATCTTTCAAAGAAAAGACCCTGCATGCAGATTTATAAACCTGTATACAGGGTCTTTTCTTTATATCATCACACTAAACGGCTCACAGCAATACACTCTATTCTCAAGAGCGTTTCTAAGCTCATCAGCCGCTGTTCTTAACAGATAGATTTGGCCTTTCAGCCCACTGACAAGGGTATCATCGTGAATTTCACTTAAGTTTATCGCTGTACTCAAGAGTCCCCCGATAATCCCAGCATGAGCGGCAGCGGCGCCTGCCATCAGATCACTAACAACCATTTTGTCTACCAGGTCAACAATGGCTTTGCCAATCTCGATCACCTCAAGACAAGCCCTGGCTGTTTCAAGCGGCACTTCAGCTGCCTGCTTTAGTGCTTTCTGCAGGGCCACAGCGCGTACCTGCTTTGCTTCAGGCGTCAATTCAGGCATCCCGGCTGTAGCTAAGAGAGCTCTGAGTGCCAATGCATCTCTGTCAATAAGAATGGTTAGTTCAATATGCAGCCTGGATAAATCGGCCTGTTTGACAATCAATACTTCATCGTGTTCTGCCAACTTAGGACTCTTTAGCGAATAGTTTACTGCCATTTCCAAGAGCGCAGTTGCCATTAAACCATACATGGCTGCCGCGCTGCCCCCGCCTGGCGGCACGTCGTCTGAAGCCATTTTCGCAGCAAATTCGTTGATGCTGAGTGAGCTAAGCATATTTATCCTCTCCCTTACTATTTCACCACTGACAATTGGGGCAGTCTCACTCCACACTGATAATACACTGATAGTGCGGCTGCCCACCAGAATATACTTCGACCTCAACACCGTTAAGCCGTTCTCGCAGCACGCTGGCTAGCGCCTCGGCCTCAGACGCGGTCAGCTCAGCTCCATAGTATAGACTGACAATGCCGGTCTCAGGACCGGCCAAGCGTTCAACCAGTGCTGTAAGCGCGCCAGTCAGGCTATCAGCCCAGACAGCCACACTGCCCTCGATTACGCCAATATACGCGCCTTCAGGCACAGTCTGGCCATCTACCTGCGAGTCGCGGACAGCAATCGTCAGACTGCCTGATTTAACAGTTGCTTGCGCCTCGGTCATCCGGTCCACATTCGCCTCAATATCGAGATTAGGATCAAAGGCCAGCAAAGCAGCCAAACCCTGTGGCACATTGACAGTTGGCACAACAGCCACTCTGTCGCCTAATAGTTTTTTGGCCTGGGCAACAGCGAGCACAATGTTTTTATTATTAGGCAAAATAATGTATTTTTCAGCCGGGCCATTATGAACGGCAGCCATAAACTCCTCTACAGGCGGGTTCATGGTTTGCCCGCCAGAAACAATGATACCTGCGCCCATTTGGCGCATAATATCAGCAAGACCGTCTCCTGACACGACACTGATAACCGCTAGACCAGATCTTTCCGGAGGCAAAGCCGTCTCAGCCTTAACTGGATTCAGCGGTCCGGTTTCGGCTATTTTGCGATGCTGATCGGCCATATTGTCAATCTTAATATCATGGAGTGTCCCCCAGGCAATAGCTGACTCGAGTACAGCGCCAGGGTGGGCTGTATGAATATGTACCTTTAGGATACTCTCGCCTGGCGCGAGCACCAAGGAATCCCCCATTTGCTCCAGTTGGCGCTTCACTTCATCGAGGCCGGCCGCAAACTGTTTAACAATAAACTCAGTGCAATAGGGGTGAGAAATGTTAATTTCGGTCACTATACCTGGCACGGTAAGAGTGCGGCCAAAATCGGCCTCTGGCCCGCTAAAGCGTCCTTCCAAACCCTCAAGGCAGCCGCTAAGAAATACAATGAGGCCCTGGCCGCCGGCGTCAACTACCCCAGCGGCCTTAAGTGCCGGCAGGAGTTCAGGTGTACGCTTAAGCTCCTCCCGCCCAGCACCAATGGCTTCAGTCAAAATATCGGCAAATGCCGCATGTTCCCGCACGGCTCGGTGTGTACCTTTGGCAATACCTTTGGCAACTGTCAGAATTGTGCCTTCAACCGGTCTGGAAACTGCACGATACGCATAAAGCACGCCATACTGAAATGCTTTGCCAACCTCAGCCGACGTTGCTTGATCTTTACCGGACAGCCCCCGGGCAATACCTCGTAGGAGTTGGGACAGAATAACGCCCGAGTTACCCCGTGCGCCCATAATAGCGCTATCTGCTGCACGGCGTGACAGCGAGCCAATTCCCTCATCTGGTGCCTCAGACACTGCTTGGGCCACCGCGCCAAGCGTCAGCAGCATATTGGTGCCAGTGTCACCATCCGGAACAGGGAAGACATTTAAACTGTTAATATATTCATGTTCGCGCATAAAGGCACCATACGCTCCGGCAATCATGCGTCGAAAATCTTTGCCATCTATTACATCGATACTTGGCTGCATACATCTACCCCCTCTACGAAAGTATAAAGTAGACTTAGCTTCAGGTGGAGTTTTAGCCCCATCTGAAGGTTAGTCATCGGATTAACATTTTGTCTGAAAAAATAGTCCAATAACGCCTGGCCCTAGATGGGCGCTTAACGCTGACCCAATACCAGTCAGCGAAACAGGTATGTTAGGATAACGCTGACATACAGTAGCATATATTTCTCCAGCAACAACCGGCGCTTCGCCGTGGGCGACACCGATATAGGCGAGCTCCCCGTGCTTATCCAGTTCTTCGAGCATACGTGCCACGGCACGCGGTTTAGTACGTACTTTATCAAACACCTGTATTTTGCCATCTTGCAGCTTTAGTATTGGCTTAATCTGCAAAATGGAACCAAACAGAGCCGCTGCCCCACCAATCCGTCCGCCCTTGTGGAGATATTCCAGGGAATCAGGCAGAATCAGCGTCTGAGTAGCGTCAGCCATCTGCTGCAGCCGCTCGGCTATGACACTGGCAGCCTGACCGGCTGCCGCCATATTAAGCGCTGCTTCAGCCAATTTTACCGTGCCAATGGCAGCAGTGCAAGAATCAACTACATAAATTTCTCTTCCTTTAAATTCTCTGGCTGCTGCCCTCGCACCATTTACTGTACCACTCAAACCGCCGGAGACCCCAATCATAATAATCGGATTTCCTTCAGCCGCTGGAGCAAACACCTTGGCGAACTCACCAGGGGCTGGTTGTGAAGTGCGCGGATGAATTCCTTTTTCTTTGACAAGACGAAACAACTCGGCACTGCTCAGCTCCGGCTCCTTCCACACAGTATCCCCCAACATAACTGTTAGTGGTACAATATGAAGATTGGGATGAGCTACCAGCATTTCTGGTGATGCATGGGCAGTGCTGTCAAGCACTATATGTATAGTTGGCAACTTGCGTAAACTCCTCTCCTAATACCTAAACTATATTTTACCAAATAATCTAACGCAAATACACAAAAATGTTGCCAGGGTTGCCTGACAAAAATCGCAAAGAATACTTCAATCTTCTCTTTCCTGACAGGAAATAGAAAAATCCGCGGCGAATTAACCCACATACACACACATTTAGGCGGCTTAGAAATGCCACCGTAAGGAGTACTTATGGATAACCAGCTTCTCTTTGCTTTAGATATCGGTACACGAAGTGTCGTCGGCCTGGTCGGCAAGGCTGAGAACGGCGCTATCAAACTCTTAGCGTCAGACCGCGAAGAGCACCACACCCGCGCCATGCTGGACGGACAAATTCATGATGTGCGAGAGGTAGCCGAGGTATTGGCATCAGTAAAAGCCCGTTTGGAAGCGACAGTCGGCCCATTGACCAAGGTTGCGGTGGCAGCTGCTGGCCGTGCCCTGTGTACGCTTCGGGCAGCTGCGGAGCTTGAAACCGCTTCCCGCGGTACACTGACCCAGGAGGATGAACGCTCACTTGAACTGGCTGCCATTCAGACGGCTCAGGCCGAACTGGCCACCTCTGGCGCTGTACCTGACCCAGCAGACTATTATTGCGTCGGCTATAGTGTTGTCAACTTTAGTTTAGACAGTACCCGCATCAAAAGCCTTGTCGGTCAGCGCGGCAAACGTGCTGGCATTGAAGTTATCGCCACCTTTCTGCCACGGCAGGTTATTGATTCGCTGCAGTCGGCCATTCAGACAGTTGGCCTGGAAATGGCTACTCTTACCCTTGAACCGATTGCCGCTATCAATGTACTCATCCCTTCAACCATGCGTCACCTCAATCTGGTACTGGTCGATGTTGGCGCCGGCACGTCAGACGTGGCCATTACCCGCGACGGTTCAGTTATTGCCTATGGCATGGTGCCCTTTGCCGGTGACGAAATTACCGAAACAATATCACAACAATTTCTCTTAGACTTTAATGTTGCCGAGACTGTCAAGCGCCAGCTTGGCGGTAAGAATAAAAAACTATCATTTACCGATGTGTTGGGCATGGATCACAAGCTGCCAGCTAAAACCATTATTGATGCAACGACTGCTAAAGTGGCTGAATTGGGCCAGGCCATTGCTACTGAGATACTGGCACTTAACACCGCCGCCCCGCAAGCCGTACTCTTAGTCGGCGGCGGTGCCCTAACGCCATTTTTGCCTGAAGCGCTTGCCCAGGCACTTGACATACCGTCAGCCAGAGTGGCGATCCGCCGTCCCGATTCTCTGGAAGGCATTACTGGCATACCGGCCGAGCTGTGCACACCTGATGCCGTAACCCCGCTGGGGATTTTAAAACTGGCAGGCGGTCGTGCCTTAAACTTCGTTAATATCACAGTTAATGAAAGGCCTATCCGCCTGTTTAATTTAAGCCGCTTGACAGTGGCTGACGCGCTTTTAGCTGCAGGCATTGACATACGGGCGCTGCGTGGCCGCCCTGGCATGGGTTTGACAATCACGGTTAATGGGGAAACCCGGTTTATTGCCGGAAGCCATGGCACCCCAGGTCAAATACTGCAGGGTAGCCAACCTGTCCAGCTTAGCACTACCTTGAATGATCAGGATGTGCTTGTGGTAACACTTGGTGCTGACGGAACAGCCCCAGCGCCGCTGCTTAAAGATGTGACTGCTATGCCTGCACCTGTCAACATTAAAGCCAATGGCAAAAGCTATACGCTTGAACCACAGGTGACGATCAACGGACAACCGGCAGCGGCTGACACTGTTTTACGTGACCGCGATCAGATTGATTCCCATAAAGGCCTCACGCTTGCCCAGGCACTCCATAAGCTTGGCCTTAAACCTGAGCCTGTCGAGCATATCTATCAGGTAAACGGGGCTAAGCGTTCTTATAAAGTATGGCCCAAATACACCATTAATCATCAGCTTGCCTCACTTGACAGCCTGTTAGCCTCAGGAGATGCCATTGAGACACTCAAGCTGCCCCCCCCTACGCTGGGAGAAATTCTGGGTATTAACACCGAAACTGACGCTCCCATCACAGTGTTGTTTAACGGCGTCACCTGCCCTGTCCCCATCCGCCGCCACTCTATCCTTGTTGACGGACGTCCGGCTGAATCCAGCCAACCAGCCCCGCTCCATAGCGCCATTGAACTGATTACGGCTGCGGACTATCAGCCATTAATCAGCGATGTACTCTTAGCTGCCGATTTCGATCCCCGTAGCCTGCCTGCTGCCAGCAGAGTAACGCTGCTGTTAAACGGGCTGCCTACCGAATATACGGCCTTCGTTAAGAATGGTGACAGTGTGGATCTAAAAATATCAGAAATATAACAGGATAGGAAAATCACACTGGACTGTGACGCACGTCACAGTCCAGTTTTGATTTTCCATCTATAATTAGGTCATAAGCTACAAAAAAACGAGGGGGATTTCAAAAATGAGTATGTTCTGTCATCAATGTGAACAAACGGCCGGTGGTGCTGGCTGTACCAAGATTGGCGTCTGCGGTAAGAACGAAGATATCGCCAGCCTTCAGGACACCCTGATTTTCGGCCTCAAAGGCATTGCCGCCTATGCCCATCATGCCCGCGAACTGGGCGCCCGCGACGAAGAGGTTGATGCTTTCGCCCATGATGCCCTGTTCTTCACCTTGACTAATGTAAACTTTAGCCTGGAAAAGCATATTGAAATGGTACTAAAATGTGGTGAAATCAATCTCAAAGTTATGGAGTTGTTAGACAAAGCCCATGTTGACCGCTTTGGTTCACCTGTACCTACCGAGGTATTTACAGGTTTCAAAGCAGGTCATGGCATCGTAATTACAGGTCATGATCTGCTAGACTTGGAAGAGCTGCTTAAACAAACCGAAGGCACTGGCATCAACATCTACACCCATGGTGAGATGCTGCCAGCTCACGCTTATCCTGAGCTCAAAAAATATAAGCACCTTGTTGGTAACTTCGGTACTGCCTGGCAGAACCAGCGTAAAGAATTTACCGCCTTCCCTGGCGCAATTCTTGTTACCACTAACTGCGTTATGCCGCTTACTGCCAACGAAAACTATGGCGACCGGATCTTCACTCGCAGCCTGACCGGCCTGCAAGGCGGCAGCCATGTTACTGACCGCGATTTTTCAGCGGTAATTGCCAAAGCCAAGGCCCTGCCTGTATTGCCTGACAAAGCTGGCGACTACACCCTGACAACCGGGTTCCATCACAACGCTATCCTCGGCCTGGCTGACAAAATCGTCGACGCTGTTAAAGCCGGTAAAATTAAGCGCTTCTTCCTTATTGGCGGCTGCGATGGAGCTAAACCTGGCCGCAACTACTACACCGAACTGGCTGAAAAGGTGCCGAAAGATTGCGTAATCCTGACAGTAGCCTGTGGTAAATACCGCTTTAACCATCTTGATTTTGGTACCATTGACGGTATTCCCCGCCTGATTGACCTGGGTCAGTGCAACAACGCCTACTCTGGCATCCAAGTTGCAGTCGCCCTGGCCAAAGTATTCAACTGTGGCGTAAACGACCTGCCGCTCTCGTTCGTACTGTCCTGGTTTGAACAAAAGGCAGTCGCGATCCTGCTCACACTTTTAGCCTTAGGCGTTAAGGACATCCGTCTCGGACCATCGGCTCCAGCCTTCGTATCCCCTGGAGTATTCAGTGTTCTTAATGAAAAGTTTGGTCTCCAAGCCATTACAACTCCAGACGAAGACTTAAAAGCCATCTTAGGTTAACTAATAAATAAAGGGACGAGTCACATCAAGTGATTCGTCCCTTTTGTCTAAAACACAGCACATTGGTTACGGCCTTGTCGTTTGGCACGATATAAGGCACTGTCAGCTTCGCGGAAGGCATCCTGGCAAGCGACACTCGGATTCTTTCGTGACACGCCAATGCTGATGGTAACCTTTACCTGTTCGCTATTATGGAAAAATTCGCAATTAGCCACCTGATACCTCAACCGTTCGGCAATTTTGAGGCCCAAATCAAGCGAGGTTCCTGGCAAAACAAGAGCAAATTCCTCCCCGCCATAGCGAAATGCCATATCTTTATTGCGAATACTCATTTTTATAATATTGCCGATGGTTGTCAACACTTGATCGCCAAACAGATGACCATAGGTATCATTTAATTTTTTGAAGTGGTCAATGTCAACTATGAGCAGAACATATTGGGGTAAATCGGCTGTTTTTTCCAAATAGGCCCGGTGGTTGAGGAGTCCTGTCAAACCATCAGTATGCGCCATCTGATAATGATGGGCGTTTTGCCGCATAAGCTCGGCAATTTGGCCTTCATTCCGCATCTGCGTTTCCATGACATTGTGCATATATACGGCAGTAAATGATAAAACAGCAAATCCAATCACATTGTAGATTGTCTCCAGTAGAAAGGCAGCTGCCACAGAGTCAACCTTAATCATGTTGGCTGCCAAATACACGAAGGAAACAGCCACTGCCATGCGCATAGCACGATCACGCCCTACCTTTAGCACCATCCGCAGTAAAAGCAGGTGATATAAGACATTACTATACACAGCCCCAACAATAGTAAGCCCCGCGCACAGCGCGAGATTTACCATAAGCTCACCCAATTGAGGCTTACTCCGCCGCCAGCTTAAGGCTGTATTATAAATGACATAAATAACAGACATCACGACAATAAGAGCCCAGTGCGTACTCGGATTGAGCACTGTAGCCACCAGTGTAAACATTGCCGAAATAGTACTTATTCGCCTAGTGACAATCTGCAGCTGAGAGGCGGAGTCCCCCCACACTCTGGCAGCATGCACGCGGTTTATTGCACTCATTGCCCAAACTCCTTTGCAATCCAGGAGCAGATTAGTGTATTCTAGTAATATATTATCATACTTATCAGGGAAAATGTAAAGTTAAACTCGACTGCATGTAAGAAAAAACCTGACGCAAGTTCTCGTATATTTCTACAAAATCCGCCATAAAAAGTACTCCCTGTGTAACTGTGTACACAGGGAGTACTTTTTATTAGCGCTTATTCTGCCGATAGTATTCAGCGACTTTCGCAAAAGCATTGCCACTGGCTGCAATGGTTGCACCGATGTCGGTGTGAGTGTGAGCACCAGACATGAAGGCAGCCTCAAACTGAGATGGCGCCAGATAAACCCCCTGTTCAAGCATAGCATGAAAAAAGACATTGAAGGCTGCAATATCTGACTTCTTGGCACTTTCATAATCATATACCGGTTTTTCACTGAAGAACAAACCAAACATAGTGCCAGCCTGATGGAACTGGAATTTAAATCCATAAGACTCAGCTTGCGCCTGAACCCCAGCACACAGCGCGGCAGTCATCGTTATCAGTTTTTCGTAAAAATCTGCAGTCTCAGATAACAATCGCAAAGTCGCAAGTCCGGCTGTCATAGCAAGCGGGTTACCGCTCAATGTTCCAGCCTGGTATACAGGACCGGCCGGAGCAATCTGTTCCATAATATCCCGCCGCCCGCCGTAGGCACCAACAGGTAATCCTCCGCCAATTACTTTCCCCAGACAAGTAAGGTCTGGTGTAATATTATATACCTCCTGTGCACCGCCGTAAGCCACGCGGAAACCTGACATGACCTCGTCAAAAATCAGGAGTGTTCCATACCCTTCGGTAATTTCCCGGACTTTATCCAGATAACCAGATCGGGGCAAAACCAGCCCCATATTACCTGGCACCGGCTCGATAATTACAGCGGCAATATCTTCCCCATGCTGCTCAAATACCTGCGTCAATCCCTTGACATCATTATATTCGACAGTGAGGGTATTGCCGGCAATACTCTCCGGTACACCAGGGCTATCAGGCACACCCAGCGTCAAAGCACCCGACCCGGCTTTTACCAATAGACTGTCATGGTGCCCGTGATAACAGCCGGCAAATTTGACAATTTTGCTGCGTTTTGTATACGCACGCGCCAGTCTAAGAACACTCATAGTGGCTTCAGTACCTGAGTTGACAAAGCGGACAAGTTCCATCGACGGCACAGCCTCGGTGATCAGCCGCGCCAATTCGGTCTCCAAAAGTGTCGGCGCACCGTAACTGGTACCGCGTTCAAGCGCCTCCCGCAGCTCGCTGGTCACTTCAGGGTGGGCATGGCCCAATATCATCGGCCCCCAGGAGCCTACATAATCAATGTAAGAATTGCCATCAATATCATAGATCCTGCTGCCAGCCGCTTTGGCAATAAAGGGCGGTGTTCCGCCAACCCCCCGGAACGAACGTACCGGACTGTTGACACCACCTGGAATGTATTGTTTTGCCTCAGCAAAAGCAGCTGCTGATTTATCTAATTTAAAAGCCATATTGTATCCCCTCTCCTCACAACCAGCGTACAGCATCAAGCGCATGATAAGTAATAATAATATCTGCACCAGCGCGTTTCATACTAGTTAATGTTTCAATAACCAGGCGCGGTTCATCAATCAGCCCCTGGGCTGCTGCCGCTTTCACCATGGCGTATTCACCACTGACATTATAGGCAGCCACAGGCAGCAGAAACTTATCTTTTACTTGCCGGACAATATCAAGGTAAGCCAACGCCGGCTTAACGATAATAATGTCTGCCCCTTCCTCAATATCAAGCGCCACTTCTCTAAGTGCTTCCCTTGAGTTGGCTGGATCCATCTGATATGCCCTTCGGTCACCAAACTGCGGCGTAGAATCGGCAGCATCCCGGAAAGGGCCATAATAGGCTGAAGCATATTTAGCCGCATACGACATAATGCTGACATCACTGCAGCCTGAGCGATCAAGCAAATCACGAATAGCCGCCACCCTGCCGTCCATCATATCTGATGGAGCCACCATGTCAGCACCGGCCTTAGCATGACTGAGTGCCACCTCAGCTAACAGCGGCAGTGTCGGGTCATTATCTACTTTATTGCCATTTAAGAGACCACAATGTCCATGGCTGGTATACTGGCACAAACAGACATCTGTGATAACCACAAGCTCAGGAAGCACCTGCTTAATAGCCATGACGGCCTGCTGCACCGGACTGTTCATATCCCAGGCACTGCTGCCGCGCTCATCTTTGTATTCAGGCAAGCCAAATACCAGCACGGCAGGAATACCCAAATCATACGCCTCCCGCGCCATCTCAACTGCCATATCGGGTGACAAGTGGAAGTTTCCTGGCAAGGAGCCAATCTCCTTTTTGACATTTGTACCAGGCACAACAAACAAAGGATAGACAAGGTTGGCGGCGGTTAATGACGTCTCCCGCACCATACTACGGATACCGCCGGTAGCTCTCAGCCGCCGGGGACGGTGAATCATAGACATGTTCATTCCTCCCTGTACATGGCCGTAATGGTTTCAATTAACCCCTTGATGGTATATTCCTCAGCAATGACATCAGGCTTAATGCCATTATCCAGGCAGGTTTCAGCAGTAATCGGCCCAATACAAGCCACTTTGGCCTTGGCAACAAGCTGAGCGCCGTTTTCACCTAAAAGGTTTAATAGATTCGTGACAGTTGATGAACTGGTAAAAGTAACAAGTTCAATTGCACCTTGTTCTAATTTTTCAGCCAGTTCCCGCCCGTCTGTGTCACCGACAACAGTGCGGTACGCTGGTGCAACAGTAACGTCTGCTCCCAGCTCTGTCAGTTTGACCGGCAGAATATCCCTGGCAACCAAGGCGCGGGGAATAAGCACTTTCATGCCAGGTTTAACGTACGGCTCCAACACCTCAATAATGCCTTCAGCTCTAAATTCAGCCGGAACAATATCGGCAGTAATGCCATAGTTTTTCAGCCAATTAGCCGTCTGGGAGCCAATAGCAGCCACCTTGGCGTGAATAGCCCTGGTATCAAGTCCTGCGGCAGCCATACGGCTGAAGAAATGATCTACACCGTTAACACTGGTGAAAATCAGCCATTCATATTCTTTAATGTTAGCAATGGCCTCATCAAGCGGCCCATAGCTTTCAGGTGGTACAATCTTGATGGCCGGCGCCTCAATACAGTCTGCTCCCAGTTTAGCAAGGCCATCAGTGAGGGCGCTGGCTTGTTCGCGAGCTCTGGTCACCAATACCTTTTTGCCGAACATGAGTTTATTGTCAAACCAGGCCAGTTTATCACGCAGAGTGACAACATGCCCCACAATGAAAATAGCAGGCGGCTTTAAGCCTTTGACGGCAACATCGTGTGCTGCCTCACCGACAGTGGTCACAAGCACCTCTTGTTCCGGCTTGGTGCCCCAGCGGATGACAGCAGACGGGGTATCAGCGGGGCGGCCATGTTCTATCAGTTTACCGGTGATATGGGGCAGGTTTTCTACGCCCATGAGAAACACCAGTGTATCAACAGCAGTGGCCAGCTTATCCCATTTAATAGTCGATTCAGCTTTAGTAGGATCTTCATGGCCGGTAATGACGGCAAACGAGGTGGCAATGCCCCGGTGAGTGACCGGAATACCCGCATAGGCAGGCACGGAAATGGCCGAAGTAATGCCTGGCACAACCTCAAAAAGAATGTTATTCTCTAATAATTTAAGCGCTTCTTCACCACCGCGCCCAAACACAAAGGGGTCGCCGCCTTTGAGCCTGACGACAACTTTATCTTCTTGCGCTTTATCTACAAGCAGTTGGTTGATATCCTCCTGCCGCATGGTATGGTCACTTGAGGCTTTACCAACATAGATAAGTTCAACATTTGGCCTGGCATGGGCAAGCAGGCGGTCATCGGCCAGCCGGTCGTACACGATAGTATCTGCCTGTTTGATACATTCTATTGCTTTTATACTAATCAGCCCGTAGTCACCAGGACCGGCGCCAACTAAGTAGACAATTCCCTGCTTCATAGAATCCTCCCTAAAATCACAGTACTTATATGTGTCAAGGGGACGGTTCTTTTGACACACTCTTCTTTTAACATCGTGTCACGAGAACCGTCCCCTTGACACGGCATTGCGTCTTTATTTAGCCTCAAATAGTTTCGCCAATATCTCGCGCCCGCCGTGATCCAGCATGCGCACCGCCAGTGTCTGGCCAATTGCCGCAGCTTCTGCCGGACTGCCGACGATGGTATCACGTACAGCTTCTCTGCCATCAGGCGACATGATTACTGCGTTTAGGCTAAGCTGCCCCTGCTGATTAAGCTGACCGTAAACACCAATGGGAATCTGACAGCCACCCTCGGCTTCAGCCAAAAAGGCACGTTCAGCCAGTGTAGCCAGACGAGTTGGCTCATGATTTAAAAACTCCAGCATCGCGAGTGTCTCAGCGTCATTTTCTCTCGCTTCAAGGGCCAATGCCCCCTGCCCTACCGCAGGCAGACAAATATCTTGCGGCAGTACCTGGGTGATGTGCTCATCCCAGCCTAAGCGTTTAAGCCCGGCTACAGCCAGCATGATGGCGTCAAGGTTTTCAGTTGTCAGCTTTTTCAGTCTGGTATCCAAATTGCCGCGTAAGTCGACAATGGTAAGATCAGGTCTTGCATGTAACAATTGGGCTTTGCGCCGGAGGCTTGAGGTGCCTACCTTGGCATTAACCGGCAGATTTGCCAGTGTTTTATATTCAGGGCTGATTAACGCATCCCCTGGGTCAACCCGGTCAGTTACAGCTGCCAGAATCAGCCCTTCTGGCAAGTCTGTGGGCATATCTTTCAGACTATGCACAGCCAAGTCGATTTCACTGCTCAGCATAGCGACTTCCAGTTCCTTGGTAAACAGACCCTTGCCACCAATTTTGGCCAGCGGCACATCGAGGATTCGATCCCCTGTTGTTACCATATTTTTAAGTTCTATCACTACTTCCGGGTAGCGCTCACGCAAACAGGCTGCCACATAATTGGCCTGCCATAAAGCAAGCTTACTGCCGCGCGTACCGATGACAAGTTTTTGTTTCACTTTCTTGTTCCTCTCCTAAAAGGTCTTCCCTCGCCATTTCTAGAGCTATGTCAAGCTTAAACATCTTGCGCATGGCATCCTGGTAGTAGTACTCTTTGTCAGTACCAGCTGCTTCATTAAGCCTGATAATAGGATCGCGGAGCATTTTCCGTACAATCATTTTTGACATATTTTCAACAATCCGCCGCTCCTCAGCGGTAATATCTGACAGCTTGGCCATTGCCCGCTTGAGTTCGCGCTGGCGGATGCGCTCGGCCTTGTCGGTCAGCCTGGCCAATGTCGGCCTATATGATAAATAACGGAAACGCTCAACTATCCCAGCCATTTCTTCATCAATCAACTTTTCGGCTTCTTTTGCTTCCTGTTCCCGTCCCCGCATATTGGATTCAACAACAGCTTCCAGATCATCAATATTATATAGCGTTGCGCCAGCTATGGCTCCAACCTCAGGCTCTATATCTCGCGGTACAGCAATATCAATAAAAAATATAGGCCGCCCCTGCCGCTTAGGCATAAGATGGGCCACATCCCAAGCCTTAATGATGTAGTGCGGCGCACCTGTCGAGGTAATGACTATATCGGCATCAACAGCAGATTTCATGAAATTCTCGAATGGTACAGCCACCCCGCGAAACTTATCTGCCAAAGAAACTGCCCGCTCGAAATTACGATTAGATACAAACACCGTCTTGACGCCGCTGGCTACCAGATGCTTGGCTGTCAGTTCACTCATTTCGCCTGCGCCTAGCACTAAGACGTTAGATGTAGACAAATCTCCCAATACCTTTTTCGCCAACTCAACAGCTGCATAACTGACAGATACGGCGCTATAGGCGATCCGGGTGGTTGTGCGGACTTTTTTGCCGACAGCAATGGCTTTATTAAACAATGTGTTGAGCACTGTGCTCGTAGTGCCTGCCATCCGAGCCATAGCATACGCGTTTTTAACCTGGCTTAGTATCTGTCCTTCGCCAAGTACCAGTGAATCAAGGCTGGCACTTACTCTGAACAAATGCCGAATACATTCCTCTTCCTGGAAATAGAACAGATAATCATAGCTTGTCTCAGCTAACACGCCAGGTGCCATATGATCAAGAAACTCTTGCATAACAGGCAGGGCATCATCTGCATCCTCAACAACAGCGTACATTTCTGTCCTGTTACAGGTAGACAAAATAACGCATTCCCGAATATCGTCATATTCATGAAGGCACTTAAAGGCTGCTTTGATTTGTTCTTCAGAAAAGGAGAAACATTCCCGGACTTCTACCGGGGCGGTTCTATGATTCAGGCCCAGTACAACAAGCTGCATGTCGTATTCTCTCCTCTGCTTCGCTAAACTTGCCCTCTTTAAGTAAGTAAAGCGCCTCATGGTCAATGGTTTCCCGCCAAAAACTCTCCCGCTCTTTGGCTGTTGCCAAGCGGGATTTCATCTCTGGTCTAAGTTTTGCAATAAGAGCCAGATACTGGCCATATTCAGGGCCATACCGTGCGGCAATATCTTCTTTAAGCCGTCTGGCTAAGGCTGGGCTGCCGCCGCCTGTTGATACTGTAATCAACAGGTCACCCTGCGCAATATGCGCCGGCACATAGAAATCAGACAACTCAGGCGCATCAGCGATATTGACTAAGGCACCCGCTGCCCGGGCTTCCACAGCCGCCTGTCGGTTGATATCTGCCTGATTGGTGGCGCAAAACACCAGGAAAAATTTATGTAAATCGCCGGACTGATAGGCACGCGGCACCCACACCAAGCGGCCAGCCTCATGTAGAGCGCTTAACCCTGGTGTCAATTCAGGGCTAAATACGCTTACCTCAGCGCCTGCTGCAAGCAGTGATGTCGCCTTCCGCTCAGCTACTCCCCCGCCGCCGATGACAGCAGCGCGCCGTCCGGCCAATTTAAGATTTATCGGGTATAACTCCATACATTTCACGTCCTGGATGAGTTATTGTGCCACAAGTATTTTATCATATTTCGCGGGCAAATGGTAATTTTCCTTTTTATTGCAAATAAAATAATGCTGGGGCCAGGCTTTCCCTATCCCTGGCCCAGCATCCATTTTTTTATTACTTTATTTATAATATTTCCCACACTATTTTACCTTAATCTGTCCTAGGTGCCGGCGGCAGAGGCTTACTTTGGATACTAAAGTAAGCCTCCAGCACACGGCGGGTGACAGGCGCAGCCGCCATCGACCCTTCGCCCCCTTCTTCAACAAGAACGGCCACAGCAATTTCGGGGGCTTCAGCCGGAGCATAGCAGGCAAACCAGGAATGGGTGGTTCCCCGCCCAGTCTCGCCTGAGCCTGATTTACCCGCCACTGTTTTCGGAAACCCCTTAAAAACGGCAGCCCCTGTCCCCTTGGCTGTGACAGCCATCATTCCCTGACGAACAGTGTCCCACACCTCAGGCCGCAGATAGATAGTCCGCAATACCTCTGGCTGTAGTTTCTCGATAAGGCTGCCATCTGGCGTCAGTACCTTGTCTACAAGCATTGGCTTGTAGACAATGCCACCGTTGGCAACTGCCATTGTCAGCATAGCCTGCTGCAGGGGGGTGACCAGGTAATAGCCTTGGCCAATAGCAGCAATCAGGGTTTCGCCAGGATACCAGGACTCACCATAATTAGCCTCTTTCCAGTCGGCAGTGGGCACTATCCCCTTTTCTTCGCCAGCCAATTTTATTCCAGTTTTCTCGCCAAAACCAAAAGTCAGCGCATACGAGGCTAGGTTATCGGCACCCAGGCGGCGGCCCAATTCATAAAACACTGGGTCACTCGACCATGCCAGGCCGTCGATAATTGTTAATTTGCCAAGCCCCTTGGTCTCCCAGCCATAAAAACTCCACCCATTTAATACATATACGCCACGATCATCAAAAATCTCCTGCGGTGTAGTTAGGTTCATTTCAAGCGCGGCAGCGGCTGTGACAATCTTAAATACCGACGCAGGCGGGTAGGAGTTTTGAAGTGCACGGTTATTCAGCGGATGATTCGAATTGGTGATAAGCTGATTCCAATCCTTGCTGGTAATGCCCCCAGCGAAAATATTTGGGTCAAAAGCCGGGGTACTAGCCATCACCAGCACACCACCTGTTTTAACATCAAGCGCTACCACTGCCCCCCCCTTAGCCGGTTGGCCCATTTTACGGCTGGCTTCCACTTGAACATTTAACGCTTCTTCTGTTGCTTTCTGCAGGTTGGCGTCAATCGTCAGCACCAGTCCCTTACCGGGGGTGGAAGCGCGTTCACCCAGCGACCGTACATCTTCGCCTACAGCATTTACCTCCAATTGGCGGCCACCATCTGTACCACGCAGTGCTTCTTCCCACTCGCGCTCCAGCCCGTCTTTGCCGACTAAATCATTGGGATGAACCCCTTGCTTTTTGCGCCTGACATATTCTTCTTCGCTAATGCTGCCGACAAAACCCAGTATATGGGCTGCCAGCTCCTTATAGACATATTGCCTGACAGGAATAGCCTCAATAACCACTCCTGGCAGATAGTATTGCCGTTCCTCAATCTTGGCTACAGTAGTGGCATCAACATCGCGTTTAATGCGTACTGGCGTGTAAGGATAATCCTCACTGCCCTTTAGTAATTTATTAATCTCATCAACCGGTACACCAGTAATTACGGCAAGCAATGGCGTAGCCTCTTGCGGATTGGAATACTCGCCAGGAATGATGGATACAGCAAAACTTGGCCGGTTGGCCACAATGATTGCACCATTTTTATCATAGATGGTGCCACGCGGCGCCTGGGCAGTAATTTGTCTAATGCGATTCTGCTCGGCAATTTTCTTATATTGTGCTCCCTGAAAGAGCTGCATCCATACCAGCCTGAGCACCAGCAGGCTAACTATACCGACGACAATGATGGCTAATATCTTAATGCGACGGCTTTTCTCGTCCCACATATATTGTCCTCTTTTCTCTAAACAGTAGGAATTTAACATACCTAGTATCCCAAAAATGGGCAAAAAAAATAGCTTGGCCTTCCATAAAAGCGGAAGGCCAAACCATTATTGACTCACGTAATCTTTACCTACTATTACTTTTACCGTATTGGCTCTGCTGTCATCTTGGTTAACCTGCAGTGCATAACGGAAAGGCAGCCCTGTTAATTTGCTACTGGCTTCAGTGCTATTTGCCACAACCACGGTGTTCTTATTAGCAGTACTAATACCGGCCACACTGACCACATCGTAGCCCTGGCTGCGTAGTGCTGCCGCCATTTTATCGCCAGCTTCAGGAACGCCGCTGGCGTTAACTACCTCAAACCGCAGTTTACTGCTAGCAACCGGCTTGGATTCAGGAGCCTTAGGTTTATCTGTCGTTTTGGGTTTCTCCGGCGCCTTAGGATCAATTACAGTAGTCTTTTTGGCATCCTTGGATTCGGCAGCCGGTTTCTTGGGGACGTCAATAATTTTCATTTCCTGCGGGATAGATCGCTCATACTGGGTGGCTGTCGTCCGTGCCGAGGCCACAAACTTGTCGTCTGCAGTCATCCCTTGCGAAAGAGCCACATAGTTCCTCAGTTCAACTATATCAGGCAGCCAATAGCTAATATCTGAAATATAGGCCGGTTTCCCCGGGACAGTCTCTGCTTTTAGTCCAGCTTTAGACGCATCGCTTAGGAGTTTGGCCAAGTTCAGCATTTCGGCAGTAGTCATATCTGTCTGAAGGGCTGAGTTGACTTCCCGAATGATGCCTGGTATCCTCGGCAAGATAAAGGGGCTAGTCACTTCTTTAAGCATAGCTTTAATAAATTTCTGCTGACGCTCAATCCGGCCTATATCCCCTTCTTCGTCCCGGTAGCGTACATATTTAATAGCTGTTCGGCCATCCATCTTTTGTTCACCTGGCTTTAGATCGATTAAAAGGTTATCATATGGGTCCTCGTAATACATGCGCTTTTCGACATCAATGGTTACGCCGCCAACAGCATCGACAATTTTGTTAAAGGCAGCAAAGTTAATAATGGCATAGTAATCCATAGGAATGCCTAATAAATCCTCAACCGAACGCTGCGACAGCTTATATCCACCTTCCGCGTAAGCGTGGTTAATTTTATCCCAGCCGTAACCAGGAATCTTTACCCTGGTGTCACGCGGCACTGAGAGCATTGAAACCGCCTTGGTCGAGGTGTCAACAGTAACGACAAACATGGTATCCGAACGGCCGACATCATCGCTGCGCTCGTCTACCCCCATAACCAGAATATTGACTTTATGCGGCAGCCCTGTAATAGCACCTGCCTTCCTTGCCTTCTCGAATTTACCGCCTGTTGACCAATAATATGTGGCGCCAGCCACACTGATGAACAGTAGTAAACAGGTTAGCATAAGCAAAAATCGGTTGCGCCGGTTTTTGCGCTGATCAACAAGCCGTTTTTCGAGGCGTGATGTCATGACACAATCACCCTTTCATCGTCTTTTTATCATTTGTTACTACATAATATTACATAACAAGACAAGCCCCCTGTCGCCGGGGGCTTGTCTTGAAGTATAGCAAATAATCATTTAAACGGTCAAGCATTTTTTGGTGAGGGCTATAGAGCCGTAAAGCCTTGTTCCTCTATGGTTTCTTTAATTTGAGTCAGACCAATCTTAGCCTCGTCGATTTCGATTGTCAGCGTTTTAGCTGCAAGATTTACTTCCGCAGCGGCTACGCCAGACAAAGCGAGTACAGCCTTTTCTACCGCGTTTTTGCAATGACCGCAGCTCATACCTTCCACTGTTATTATATGTTTTTCCATATCTTTGTCCTCCCTGCTGATTTTCTTTTTACTATTATTCGTGTTATAGGTAAAAAAAACCTGCCGCATGCCGGCGGCATGGGCAGATTCCAGTTATTTTGCTATTATTACTGTCCCTTAGGAAACTTCTTATCAATAATTCCCCAAATCTCTGGCTGCTCTTGACCAAGCCGCCAGATAGCAATACCAGCAGGATTATATTTAGCCACAATGTCCAGCTTAGCGGCCGTACTTTTATCATTTTCAAACCATACTTCATGATTTTTGTACTTAAACCAGGGTGCCTGCGCTTTTTCGTCATAGTTTATTTTGGCACCATTTTTTTCAGCTAGGACAATGGCATCAACATATTTAATTGTCTCACCTTCTTTGCCAACCCAGTCATAGCCATAGGCACTAATGCCGATAATGACTTTATGGGGACCGCCACTCTGTTCGATGGCGTATTTAATATTCTTTTCATACCAGTCTACCGGGGCAATTGCACCAGGTTCTGAGGTCGCCCAGTGCTTATCATAGGTCATAATCTGCAAAAAATCAGTATTTGGAGCCAGTTTCGGATAGTCATACGCCCCAGATACGTCTTCGGCCACTTCGACCCGCGGAAATACCGAGATAATCACCAGTTTATTAATGGCCTTCATCTTGGGGTACAATTCTGCCATAAAGGCAGTCAGGTTATCTTTATGTTTAGGCGGCAGCAGTTCAAAGTCAATATTAATGCCGTCATAGCCCTTCTCCTGCACCATTTTGACAATGCTGTCAGTTACTTTGGTACGTACTGCCGGATCACCAAGCACCATGTCGGTAGCACCGGTTTTATTGGTCACCAGCGGATACATTTTAAGACCAAGCTGCCGGGCGGTATCAAAGACCAGCTGGCTATCCTTGGCTTCAAGTGTTCCGTCTTTGGTGGCTTTATACCAGAAAGGACCAACGGCCGACATGCTCTTGGCATAGGTTTTCATACTGGGGAATGAGCCGGATTGGTCAGGTGTCCCTGGCCAGGGATTTTCGTAGTAACCAATAACCATCCGCGGCGGCATAGCAACATTGCCTGGTGCGCCTGGAGGAGCATTTTTTGCACCAGGGGCCGTCGGGTCTAGAGGCTTAGGCGCCGGTTTGTTTGTGCCGCAGCCGCCAGCAAATACGGCAGCTATGACAAAAAGAACAAGGAGAACACTTGCGATCCCTTTACTGTGATGATTAATACGCAAAACTGTCACCCTTTCCATTACTTTCGTTGAATTCTCTCAACCCTAGTATTGTCTGAGTGACAGTTCTTATGCCTGAAATTCGTTTTGAAATTATCTCTACTTAGGCAGCTTGGCCGTCAGCGCCTGTGCCACACTCTCCAGCGTCTCCCACTTTTTGCAGAAACAGAACCTGACTTGACGACTGCCCTTGGCTTTCTCTGCATAAAATGATGAGCCTGGTACGGTAGCCACACCAGTAAGCTCAATCAACTTACGGCTAAAGGCAGTATCATCGGTAAGACCTAAGCGCTCCATAATGCCACTGGCGTCAGCAAGCACATAATAGGCGCCTTTAGGCAGCTCACACTGAAATCCGGCTGTGCGGAGGGCACCCAGGATAAAGTCCCGGGCCTCGGCATAATGGCTTTTTAGCCCTTCATAGTATTCTGGTCCATAAGTCATAGCCTCGGCGGCAGCATGTTGGAAGGGTGTCGGCGCGCCAACAGTGAAAAAGTCATGTACTTTCCGGATACGCTTGGTGATCGGTGGCGCAGCTATGGCCCAGCCCACCCGCCAACCGGTGACTGAATAGGTCTTGGAGATCGAATTAATGGTAATTGTCCGTTCAGCCATGCCTGGCAGTGAGGCAATCGAAATATGCTCAGTTCCGTCATAGAGGATATGTTCATAGATTTCATCAGCTACGGCATAGGCATCCCACTTGATGCAGAGTGCAGCAATTTCCTCTAGCTCAGCCTTAGTGAACACCTTGCCTGTCGGATTGTTGGGTGTATTAATAATAATGGCCTTGGTCTTTTCATTGAAGGCGGCTGCTAGTTCATCTGAGGAGTAGCGCCAATCAGGGCCATAGAGCGTAACATAGCGTGGCGTAGCACCTGACAGAATGGAGTCAGGGCCGTAGTTCTCATAAAATGGTTCGAAGATAATTATTTCATCCCCGGGGTTAATCAGCGCTTTCAAGGTGGCAATCATAGCCTCGGTAGCGCCGCAGGTGACAGTAATATCTGTCTTGGGGTTACATTCAATATTATTGTATTGCCGTACCTTGCGGCTGATGGCTTCTCTTAGCTCAGGCTCGCCAAAGGTCACAGGGTACTGATTATACCCTGCTGTAATGGCGCGAATCGCTGCTTCCTGAATGGCCTTGGGGCTTTCAAAATCGGGAAAGCCCTGCGACAGGTTATAGCCACCAGCCTCATCACAAATTCTGGTCATTTCGCGAATCACTGATTCGGAAAAAGTCTCGGTAATTATCGACAACGGTTTCATTGCAGGCTATCCCTCCGCACTACGTATTGGTATTGGCGGCTTTCCAGGCTTCTTCCCGGATTAGCCCCATGACTTGACGCTTTATCTGCATAAACTCTTCACTCAGCTTTAGATCAAAGGTTCGTTGATCAGGTAGACCCACATCAATCCTGGCTTTAATCTGTCCTGGCCTGGCTGTCATTACATAAATCGTATCACCAATAAAGACGGCTTCGTCGACATCATGAGTGACAAACAGGATTGTCTTATGGGATTCATCCCATACATCCAGTAAGAGTTCCTGCATAACTGTCCGGGTTTGGGCATCCAGTGCGCCAAACGGCTCGTCCATTAACAGCACTTCCGGATCATTAGCCAATGCCCGGGCAATGGCTACCCGCTGCTTCATACCGCCGGACAGGTCACGAGGAAAAAAGCTTTCAAAGCCTCTTAAGCCGATTTTTTCAATATAATGCTCTGATACCTCTTTACGCTCCTGCTTGGTTTTGCCAGCAACATCCAGGCCAAACTCAATATTCTCCTGCACCGTGAGCCAGGGAAACAGGGTATAGGTCTGGAACACCATGCCCCGGTCACGACCGGGTTCGGTTATTTCACGGCCATCTAGGAGTACCCGGCCTGAGGTCGGGGCCTCCAGCCCGGCGACAATTTTCAAGATGGTGGATTTGCCGCAGCCTGACGGTCCCAGGATGGTGACAAACTCGCTGGGTTTGACACTGAAACTGGCCTCAGCCAGCGCGACAACCTGGCGCTCTTTGCCGGTAAATGTTTTACTAACGCCCTCGATGATTAATTTATCCTGCGCCTTATCGGTCATACTACCGGCCTCCTTTACCCATCCAGGGGAACGTTTTGGCATACAGCCATTTGAATACCACATCAATAATAATGCCAATTACCCCAATGACAATAATACCGACAATAATGTTGCCGGTCTTTAAAAAACGTTGAGACTGCATAATCATGTAGCCCAAACCTGAACCGGCAGCTACTATTTCGGCCACAACTAAATACGTCCATGCCCAGCCAAAAGCAATTCTCAGTGTATCAACAATACCAGGCATACTGGCCGGCAGTATTACCCGGCGAAACACGCCAACACGCGATACGCCCAGTGTGTATGCAGTATCAATCAAATCATGAGGTACATTTTTGGTAACATCCATGATCATGAGTGCCAATGGGAAAAAGGTGCCGAAAAAAATAACGGCGATTTTTTCGCTCTCGCCAATACCCAGCCATAAGATAAAAAGTGGGATAAAGGCCGATGCCGGCATATACCGGATAAAACTAAGGAGCGGCTCAACTAGCGCCTCACATACCTTGAGACTGCCCATCATAATGCCCAGCGGCACGGCAATCACTGCGGCCAGCAGGAAGCCGACAGTCACCCGGAAGACACTGGCCCCGATATCATCAATCAGGTTAAAGTGGGAAAATAATAATATACCATCTTTTACCACCTTGTCAGGCGGCGGTAAAAACATTGGGGGAATTAGATCGCTGTAGGTTAGCGCTGACCATACGGCTGCCAGCAGAGCAAAGGTCAATGCGCTTAACGTCAGATACAGCGGCGCGGAAATTTCAGCTTTGGGTGTCAAAAGCTTGCACTTGACCATAATGCATCCTCCTTTTATGGATAAAGGCCGCGTAGAAGCGGGAACGCCTCTAGCGCGACCTCATTGCCCTCGCTAGCTATAACGCATTAAAGTTTTGCAGACAGGTGGTGTATTGGCAAAAGCGGAAGTCAAGCGCCAGCGGTGGAGCGTTGTCAATGCACCATCCGCCTGAGCCTGCAAAATTCTTCAATGCGGAATATAGCTACTTAACTTTAGTAATAAAGGTATTATCAACATATTTAGTTAAATCAGGCGCTTGAGCTAAGAGCTTGAGTTTGACATAGAAGTCCCCTGCCCGTTTACCTACATCATAGATTGCGCCTGGTTTTTCTTTGGTGCCGTAGAACTCAAGATTGTCTTTCAAACCATAGAACTTAACGGTAGCAATATCGGCTGCCACTTCTTCAGGCTTCATCTTAAAAGCAGCTGCCAGAATTTTGTTGGTCTCTTCAGGGTTTTTACTCATAAACTCAGTAGCCTCAGCTAATGCAGCCACTACAGCCTGCACGGTTTCAGGGTTGGTTTTAGTCATGTCCTCTCTGAAAGCTAGTACGTCTGCAATGAGTCCTGGAGTATCTTTTGTAGTTGCCAAAACAGTTTCACCAGCAGCCTTGGCTTTGCCAAGATGCGGTTCCCAGGTAACAGCGGCATCAACCTTGCCAGCCATGAAAGCTGCGGCGGCCTCGCTGGCCTTCATGTCAACAGCCTTGATATCGCTTTCCTGAAGACCAGCTTTCTCTAGTAAGGTCGACAGGAAGAAGTGGGCTGCCGAACCACGGTGAAAAGCTACCTCTTTCCCCTTGAGATCAGCAATTTTTTCAATGCCTTTACCTTTTTTTACAATAAGACCGTCAGCGCCGTTGGATGCATCAAATGCCCAGACAAATTTCATGGGAACACCCTCGCCAGCTGCCGAAACCGATACGTCAAGTGAAGCAGCCATAGCTTGAATCTTACCGGCTACCAGTGCCTGTTTACGGTCGCCAACCCCCTCAATAGCCTGAAGCTCAACGTCAACGCCCTTGTTTTTAAACATACCTTTTTCTTTAGCGACAAACAACGGGCCATATCCCGTCCAGGGAGTATAGGCAATAATGATGGGCTTTTTCTCTGCTGCTTGTGGTGCTGCCTGCTGTGCGGGTTTATTGGCTCCGCAGCCGGCAACTACCATGGCCAGCATAGCTGCCATTAGTAGCAGCGAAATTAACTTTTTCTGCATAAAAATCCCCTCCTAAGTAATATTTATTAAATTTATTTTTTTTGTAATTCTCCATAATAGTGTAAATTTCCTGCACATTACATTATATTGGTTTTGTCTTTGTTTCTAGTATTATTATGCACATAGTCTTCACTTGCCGGACTTTTGCAAGGGACAACACTGCCACCGTGCGGCATAATACTGACAAGAAAGTCTTGCCGTCCAAGCTTTTCTGCCGCCAGCTTTAGCGCAGCCTCCAGCGAAATAGCAAACAACATGCCTGCCTTTTCTAGAAATCTTTGGTTATCTGGCCGCGAAACGACAATGACCGGGGTTGTTTTAGCAATAAAGCCAAGCTTTAAGGCAACAAAACCTGGTACAGTAAAGGCCTTTCTCAGGGCAGCCTCCCTCGCATCAAGGGTAGGATAATCAAACCATTGACTAAAATCAGGCGGCTCGCTGATTTCCGGGCATTCCATGGCAACAATCAGCATACCGCCTGCCTTGACAGCCAGGCAAGCATTCTCAATGGCCTTAGATGCCTGATAAAAGTTGATGTCTTTGGGATAGCCACCTGCGGACGCAATGACAACATCAGCCGCCTCGGTTACCAGTACACCGGCAATCTCTTCCGCTTTGCGGCAGCCTAGCAGCCACGCCTCATACCAGTGACCCGCAACAAATGCAGCGAAGTCTCCCTCAGCAGTGAATACAGCATTAAGGAGAAAAGCCGGGTTAACCATAGCAGCAATTTCGAGCATATCAAGATGCATGCCGTTTGTTGTAAGATTCCCCTGGCAGCATTCCGGATGGGGCCCGTGCCCCTGCTCCGGACTTAAACAAAGCCGGTGGTTAGCCTGGATTGTATCATAACCTGCCACCCCCGGAATGATAGCTTTACGTCCGCCGCCAAAACCAGCCATCGAGTGATAGGCAATACCACCGGTCAGTATGACTTTGTCGGCATTGACGACATGCCGGTTTATATGTACCTCTGTCCCCCGGCTGGTACGCCCGATATGAACAAAATCAGCATTATCCAGCGCGCAGCTTTGTATAATAGATATCCGGCTAACCACTTCATGACCATAGGTCAGCTTATTATCTTCCATCGTATGATATCGATGCGCCCCCAGCGCTGTCACCAATGTTATATTGTAATCAGCAACACCCGCCGCATTGAGTTCATCCAACAACGCTGGCAGGAACAGGTCATGGCGCACCCACTGCCTGGTAATGTCTGAAGCAATAATCACTACTTTATCGCCCGGGCCTACCACCTCCCGCAAAGCCAGCGAGTCACTCGGGTAGTTAAGTGCCTCGCGCACCGCTGCAGGAACATCCTTGATAGCCTCTGTTTCCTGACCTTCAATAACCTCAACTAAGCGCTCTTGGGGAAGACTAATCATAAGCTCCTTGAGCCCAAAGTCCAGGGGAAATTGTTTCGTCATACTGATCTCCATTCACACTGGATATTTATACCTATACTAATTCTACCATTTCTTCTTTTATCCTTTTTTTCGCTAAAGTAAAGAGGTGAAAAAATTACAGACTGCCGTGAGGCAGTCTGTAATACGTACTATTGTAATTTAATTAGTCTTCGTAGCTTTGAGCATAAGCCACTTGCAGCACTTCGTCAGGCAGTTCTTGTTCCCAACGAGCAACAACAACGGCAGCTATACAGTTACCAGTGAGATTGCAGGCAGTACGGGCCATATCCAAAATACGGTCAACACCCAGGATAATACCGATACCTTCAACAGGCAGACCGAAGGCAGCAAGAGTACCGGCGATAACGATGAGCGAAGCACCAGGTACAGCAGCAATTCCTTTGGTGGATAACATCAGGGTAATTAGCATGAGTAATTGTTGGGAGTAATCAAATGGTATACCATATACTTGAGCAATAAACACAACAGCCAGAGCACTATACAGTGTCGAACCGTCCAGGTTAAAGGTATAGCCGGTTGGCAGTACAAAAGTGACAATATGCTTGGGCACACCAAATTTCTCAAGCTTTTCCATAGCAAGCGGCAAAGCGGCTTCACTAGAAGCAGTCGAGAAGCCAATAAGCATTGGCTCTTTTATTGCACGGATCAGGTGGAAGAAGTTTACCCGCAGAACCAGCGTAGCACCGGCCACAATCAGGGCGAGGAATAAAATCAAAGCAAAGTACAGCGAACCAATTAATTTAGCCAGCGGAAGCAGCATACCCAGACCGAATTTGCCAACAGTGAAGGCAATAAGCGCAAATACGCCGATAGGAGCCAGCTTCATTACATAGAAGGTAAACTTGAACATGATTTCAGCAACGCTGATGCAAATGTCTACTACCGGTTTACCTTTTGCACCCATAGCAGCGGCAGCTACGCCGAAGAAAGTTGAAAACACGATGATTTGGAGCATATCGCCGCGAACCATTGCATCCACAAAGTTGGTCGGAACAAGGTTGACCAGCATTTGGGTCATGTCAATGGTCTTCTTAGCTGCAGCAGCGGCAGAACCGGCATCACTGGCTACAACGTTAACACCTACGCCAGGCTGGAACACGTTGACCACAAAAAGGCCGACAAACAGCGCTATGGTTGTAGCGAGTTCGAACCAGAGGATAGATTTAACACCTAAGCGGCCAAGTTTTTTGAAATCACCGGTACCGGCAATACCCATTACCAATGAGCTTACTACCAATGGCACAACAATCATCTTAATCATACGGATAAACATGTCGCCAACCGGTTTAAGCTCTACTGCGTACTTAGGGAAGGCATAGCCAAAAATGACACCAAGGATAAGACCGATAAAAATTTGAGTTGTTAAACCTATGCCTTTTTTCGGGTTAGCAGTTTCAGTGTGAGACATACACATTACCTCCTTTTATATATTCTAACTTGATTAATATGTCTGAATATAATGTAAATGTCTCTCTATAAAAAACTACAAAAACAGACACAAAGTTTCACGACAAGCCAGCATGTATACAAAATGCAATGACCCCGCCCAGCGGGGTCATTCAGAAGCAGCTAAAAACAGCAGCCCTTCAAGAAATTTTTTGATATTTATTTTGCCCCGATACAAGCCTTTACCTTGAATAAAAGCCATTTCCTGGCGGATTTCCTTAAAGTCAAACAGCGCTCCGCTGTACAATTCGAATTTCTCGTTATGATAATCTTCAATACCCGTATTGGCAACATTCTGCATGGCTTTAGCAATCGCCCGGCGCACCCGCTGCTCAATTGTCTTGACATCTTGTCCAATCGACAATGACAGTTCTTGATACAATTCGTGCAATTGGTAGGACTGATTGTCCCCGCCGGTTAGCCGGGAATCCACCAATTGAATAAGCTGATGAATGTTCTTTGCTCCGGCTTCACCAATAATACCTAGCTCAGAAAACATTCGGTTAATCCGGTTCTTTTTAGTATTATCGTCAGAGTCAGCCGTTCGGGATGCTGGGCTGCCATACCGGGCGGTGGTTTGGGAAATCAGCGACATAACGGCCCTCAGTCGCCTGCTTTCTTCTACCTTACGGATGACTGATACAATCTCCAAGACGTTGATCGGCTTATGAATATAGAAGTCAATACCGGTCTGATACGCCTTAGTGATCATTGGCTGGCTGGTACTTTCAGAAACCATAATGAAAGAAGTCTCAATTCTTTTCTCCAGCAATTTCCTGATCAGTTCTACCCCGTCCTGGCCTGGCAAAAGCATATCAACCAAGGCCACATCTGGCGAATATTCGCCAATAATTGACTCAGCCTTAAGACCGTCACCGCATTCGGCTACCACCGTCCCCAACTGGTATTTATCAATAATATTGCCGATAATCTTTCGGACACTAACATCATCTTCAATAATTACAAACCTCATAGCCCCACACTCCCATCAAGCTCTCCCTGTGCCTACTGGCTCGTCTTTGCTACTGCCAGCTTAGCCAGTGGCAAAGACACAGTAAATACTGTTTTCCCGGGTACCGATACCACTGTGATCTCACCGCCCAATAGTTCAGCCAGATTCTTAACATGACTGAGGCCCAGCCCTGTTGACATTTGCCCAGTTACCTCTGAAAATTTGGTTGAATACCCTGGTGCAAAGATAAGTTCCTGGTCCTCAGGGCGAATGCCAGGACCATTGTCTGCTACGGTAAGAACCAACCTGCCACCGCTGCAAAGTCCGGTTACAGCAATGACACCAGCTGGCTGGACAGCTTCGGCTGCGTTGGTAATCAGGTTATCCAAGATGGAAACAACAGCATAGTACTGATCAGTAATTAGCTTGCCGTCATTATCAAAGGTAATAGTGACAGGCTTGTCTAGGCTGCTAATATACCTCCTGGTATTTTGTTCAACAATTTGAAAAAACTCGTCTAAGGGCAATCCTTCATCACTGACGGCTACATCCAGGATCTCCTCAATCCCGCGGGTTACACGATAATAGTCTTTTTTTACTTCATGGATATCACGGGCTATAGCCAAAGCCCGCGCGGCTGGCGAGTCGACTTTGGCCAGCTCACCTGGGTAGGCAGCGTTAAGGTTTTGATAAAGTGTATACCCTTTTTCCATAACCAGTTCAATATCGGCTGATGATTTTTTCAGGTAGAATAACTCGGCTTTAAGCCTGGCGATAATTAAAATCAGCTCAGCATAGCGGGCCGCATGGTCTTCAGCCAGTACAAAGTCCCGATAGCGTTTCAGCGAGTAATAGCCGGCTACTGCCAATACGGCACGGCCAATCCCTACTGATACGACACTTGTTAATACAGTCTCCAAGCTCCGACCAACTAGCTCCCAGCGAATAATCAATTCAATACAGTTACTGCCAATATCACAAATACTTAGTAACAGAATCAATGCAGGCACATTACCAGTGTAATCACGCACCCTAAGCATTTTAAACAGCAAGCCATAGGCTAGGTAATATCCAAAAGACGGTAAGTTGTGAAGAGCCGCATTTAGCAGTGTCTCATTAATAAATGGATACTTAATGATTGTACGAAACAAAAGGATCAGACTGCCCGAAGCCGCCGCCACCCGCACAATCGGCAACCGCTCAAAATATAAGAGTAGTGTGGCGAGTACTGCCACACTTAGCGTAAAACGGAAATAGCCATCAAAGGGGTAGGTAAATATCAGACCAGTTATACTGACAAGTAGGATGATATGGGGTATCATATTTCTTTATCTCCACCCAATCTTTCCCTGCACAGGTTGAGGAAATCGTCTAAAATCCTGGCTGTCAGCCCCCATATGACATAATGCTTATATTGGTAGAAAAGCACCGGGTATTTGGCCCGACGCCGGTAGCCTTGTGGGTAATCAGGCGGCATCAGGTCAAAGGGAAACCCAGTTAGCGGCTTGGTCGCCGTCTCCATCGCAGCCACCTGCGGCTTGGTATTAAGCAGGAATTCCAGGGGTACAGTAAACACTTCAGCCACTTCATCAGCATTATGCGCAAGCGGCCACTGAGCCGTCAACTGTACGGCAAACGGATAGAGCATAACACCGATGGCGCTGACCATAATATCAAGCGGGCCTAGAACCTCGATATTCTCCGGCTGTACTCCCAGCTCTTCAACTGTCTCACGCACCGCGGCATGTAATGGGCTAATATCATCGGCCTCAATCCGGCCACCGGGAAAGCAAATTTCTCCAGGCTGCCACTGCAGCTTGCCTGAACGCACCTCAAATAAAACAGACGGCTGACCGGCAATATCCACAAGCGGTACTGTAACAGCCGCCTGCAAGTAATCGTCAGCGTTGGCAATCTTCGCTATTCGGCCGTGCAAAGCAGCGGCCAGTCGGTTTTTAATTTTATCGGCATCCATAGTATCACCTAAAATTCTATTTTTCCCGCTAAACCGGGTGTAGCAATCTTTTTACCATCAGCAGTAATAATGATGGCTTCAGTTCCAGGATATTGCTTTAGCAATTCCTGACCTCGCTCAACGCCAAGCACGAATATGGCTGTACTTAGAATATCGACATAGTTGCCAGACTTGGCAACTATGGTTACACTAGCCACTTCTCGCGGCTGGAAACCAGTACGCGGATCAATAATATGAGAGTAGCGCACATTATCTTTCTCAAAAAAACGCTGGTAGTCACCCGAAGTTTCGAGTACATCCCATTCAGAAAGTGACAGTTTTGCGGCTATGTTCTCCAAATTGCGCGGATCCTGTACACCAATACGCCAAGGCTGACCCTCCGGCCGGGTTCCGATAACCCGCACATCACCACCGGCATTAACCAGCGCTGACTTAATACCCTTGGCCTTTAACACATCAATGGCTTTACGGTTAGCGTAGCCCTTAGCTACCGCGCCTAAATCAATTCTCATACCAGCTTGGGGTAAAAATACAGTATTGGCTTTGTCGTCAATCTCGATTAGCCGGTAATTGACCAACGGCAGCAGAGCTTTGACCTCGGCCTGGCTTGGCACAAACTCGCCTTTATGCCCTACACTCCACAGCTCGGTCAGCACTCCTACGGTTACATCCAAGGCGCCATCAAGCTGCTCGGAGCGGCTGCGCGCCAGCTTAAGCATGGCAATCACGTCAGCATCAACCTGCACCTTCTCTTTGCCGGCTGCTTGATTAATCTTAGATACCTGAGTATTCTCATCAAACCGGTTAGTCAAATCGTTTATTCGCTTAAACTCGGCAAAAGCTGCTTTAACTGCCGCCTCATTTCCTGAGCCATAAGCTGTGATATCGATGATGGTATCCATAAGAAACTGCGTTTCTTTATATGGTTTGGGGGCAAATAGCGCACTAGGCCCACAACCTGCGCCTGGTACAACAAAGAGAAGCAACACGATGCTTATTAGTATGCGTTTTAAACCTTTCATCAATGATAATAGCCTCCGGATACATATTATAAAGTACTTCCATATTATTCTGTCCCAATATCCAAAAACCTGCAAAAAAAAAAAATCAAATAAGCAGGAATAACAAACTCAATAGCGAATAATTCACATTGATGAAAATATTCACAATATAGTGTATCATGAAGATACCTAGGTTCTGAAGAACTACCCTTGTCCTGTGTTTTCATCCAATCTTATACCGGTGAAACAAGGCTACGAAAGTCTCATCCCTGCAGCAGTGCATGGGGTTTCTTGGGTAGTCTTTTTTTGTTGGTAATGAGCAACCGGAAATATTAATTTATATTTATTAGGAGTGATTTGACATGCATATGGCAGACGCGTTAATTTCCCCAGCAGTCGGCGGGGCTATGTGGGCAGCAACAGCTGGTTTGGCTGCCTACGCCGCCAAGAAAGTGCAGCACGATATTGATGAGCGGAAAGTTCCCCTGATGGGTGTGCTGGGAGCCTTCGTTTTTGCAGCCCAAATGATTAATTTTACTATCCCGGCTACAGGTTCCAGTGGTCACTTGGGTGGTGGACTCCTGCTCGCCATTTTGCTTGGGCCGCAGGCTGCATTCTTAACCATATCATCAATATTGACAATTCAGGCTTTGTTTTTTGCCGATGGCGGCCTGTTAGCGCTTGGCTGTAACATCTTTAACATGGGCTTTTTCCCGGCCTTTATCGCATATCCGTTTATTTATAAACCTTTGGTTGGTGATAATCCGTCACAGGGCCGCCTGTTCTTTGCTGCAGTGTTATCAGCCGTGATTGGGTTACAAATAGGTGCGTTCGGAGTTGTCCTCGAGACCTTCCTCTCAGGAATTTCCGAACTGCCATTCGGCGCTTTTGTTCTTCTCATGCAGCCAATTCACCTGGCTATCGGTTTTGTCGAAGGCCTGATTACGGCAACAGTTATCCTGTTTATTTGGAAGGAAGCACCTGAAATTCTCAAAAAATCTACTAAAAGTTCGTCGTTCGCCGCTATTTCTTATAAACGAGTAGTAACAGCTCTTGTCATTGCTACAGTACTTACTGCCGGTGGTTTATCGTGGTTTGCCTCTAGCAATCCTGACGGGCTTGAATGGTCCATTGCCAATGTCGCTGGTGAAGATGAGTTAAAAACCCCTGAAGGAATTCACGGTGTCCTTGCCGAAATACAAGAAAAAATTGCTTTCCTACCTGACTATAACTTTAAACAAACAGAACAGCCTGCCACAGCCGAAACCAATGAAAAAGCTGCTCCGTCCTGGCCATCTGTGGACACAGGTACCTCGGCTGCCGGTATTGTTGGCTCTTTCCTGACCTTAGTGCTGGCCTATACGATCGGAAAAGGCCTGCAGCATTTCGCGAAACAGTAGTCATTAAGAGAATAGGGATACGGCCTTTAGGTCGTATCCCCTCCTACCTTATGAAAGAGGATGTTATATGATAAAGATAGAAGCGAACTGGATTGATTTACGTTATCTTGACACACTGTCCGCTAAAAGGACCCTTATTCACCAGCTCAATCCTACTGTCAAGTTAATGGCCGCTCTTATTTTTATACTTACTGTTACTTCCTTCCCCAAATATGAAATTACTGGCCTTCTGCCTTTTTTCTTTTTTCCGGCAGTCCTAATTTCACTAGGGGATTTGCCCACTGGGCCGATTCTAAAGAGGTTGCTTTTGGTTGCTCCCTTTGTAATTTTCGTTGGAATATTTAACCCATTACTTGACCATTCGCCAGTCGCCACTATAGGCTCCTTTGTCGTAACAGGCGGCTGGATTTCTTTTATCTCTATCACCCTCCGGTTATGTCTGACCGTGACTACTGCCTTAATTCTAGTAGCAACAACTGGAATTGATGCCCTGGGTTCAGCACTGCTCCGTATTGGTGTTCCCAAAATCATTGTTGTTCAATTGCTGTTTATGTACCGCTACCTTCATGTTTTAATTGAAGAATTTGTCCGTAGTATTCAGGCCTACAGTTTACGCTCCTTCCATGGCGAAGGTGTCCGCTTTAAAGCCTGGGGCTCTCTACTGGGCCAACTCCTGATTCGTTCCATTGACCGGGCCAACCGTGTTTATCAGTCAATGCTATGCCGGGGATTTGATGGTGAAGTGCGCCTCATGCGCACCAGCACATTACATACACCAGATATCATCTATTTTTCCTTTTGGATTGTCTTCTTTCTCTGTGCCCGCTTCTTCAGCCTTCCACAACTTCTCGGTAAATTAGTCTTGGGGGTCTAGTAATGAGTCATCATATTGTCGAACTAAAAGATGTAAAATACACCTATCCGGACCAGACGGAAGCACTCTGCGGCCTGTCTGTCCGTATTACTCATGGCGAATCAGTAGCTATCGTCGGCGCTAATGGTTCTGGGAAAACTACACTGTTGTCGCATCTGATTGGCGTGCTCTTTCCAACTGAGGGCACAATCAATATTGGCGGCTATCCTGTCACCAAACAAACCTTGCCCCATGTCCGCCGCGCCGTTGGTATGGTCTTTCAAAACTCGGATGACCAGCTATTTATGCCAACCGTATATGATGATGTTGCCTTTGGGCCCTTAAACCTGGGACTTCCACCTGCTGAAGTAGATGCCCGCGTAACAGCTGCCCTAACTACTGTAGGGGCACTGCATCTTAAAGGGCGTACCCCCTATAGACTCTCGGGCGGCCAAAAGCGTTCTGTAGCCATTGCGGCTGTTCTGGCGATGGATCCGTGCATATTAGTCATGGACGAGCCTACAGCTGGACTTGACCCGCTGGCCCGCCGACAATTAATTAACTTGCTCAAAACCTTTGAACATACCAAGATCATTGCTACCCATGATCTTGATTTAGTCTTAGACCTCTGCGCCCGCACGGTGGTCATCAGCGCCGGTAGAGTCATCGCTGACGGCCCAACATTAGATATTTTCAATGACCAGGAACTTTTGGACAGAGCCCACCTGGAAAAACCCTTTCGCATGCAAGGATGCCCCGTCTGTAACGGTTGAAAAAGCCCCATCATGCAATTCCGGTACATCCGGAACTCCATGATGGGGCTTTTTTATAAAGCGTATACTCCGACACGACTAGCGGCAGACCCCGAATAATTACATTCATTCTGTCGCCAATCGGCTATGTATACTTTATTCTTGAATTCATTATAACACCTGTGTATACAAAAATCAATCTGTTTTTTGTATACACAGGTGTTATTTATTGCGAATCTTCTCACTGAGTCTACACCTTAATTATCCATAGCCAAGATACATGAAAAAATAGTGAGCTTTACCGATTATGTACAAGCCAAACCACGTCAATCACCCCTAAAAGCAAAAATTCAATAGTGCCGAATAATAAATATTCGTTTATAATCACTATTATCAAATCGATTGGAGGAATTGGATGAAAAAACTTCGTAAGGTACTCGCAGTTGCGTTGACAACAGCCTTCTTAGCATCGTCCATGCTTCCCGCTTCTGCTGCAAGCTACACCTTTACCTCACCATACTCGAGCCTACAAACTAGATTATACCAACAGCTTGCTGCTTTAAGAGCGAAAACTACTCCGACTAAGCCTACTCCTACTACGCCCACAACTCCCACTACCCCAACTACCACTCCTGCTCCAACAACCGATAGTGCCTTGCTCTCGGCCCCTATTACTGCCCTGGAACAGCAGATGCTTGATCTGGTAAACAAAGATCGGGTAGCTAATAAGCTTTCCCCGCTGCAAATGGACACACGTCTGTTAAAAGTAGCACGAATGAAAAGCCTGGATATGATTAAGAATAATTACTTTAGTCATCAATCGCCGACTTATGGTTCTCCTTCGAATATGTTGAAAGCCCAAGGCATTACCTACCGCACCGCTGGTGAGAATATTGCCGGTAATTCAACAGTAGATCGTGCTCACACTTCACTAATGAACTCTCCAGGCCATAGGGCTAATATTTTATCCTCCGGCTTCACTAAAGTTGGTATTGGTATCATCAAGGGTGGACCATACGGCCTCATGATTTCCCAAGAATTTATAGGCTAATAATGCTAAAGCTGCTGACATAGTCAGCAGCTTTTTTCATCGGCTTCCACTCTCGCCAGAGGCTCGGTGCAAGCCGTGTTTTCTTTATAAATTAATAAGCCGGGCCTAGTCGTAGGCACCGGCTCATCTGTAAGTATTGGCTCAAATACATATAGGTTTAACAGCTACAACTATCGTCATCACCGCAGCAGCATAACAGCAATATTATAATGATGATGATCACAACCCACGACCCACCGCGACCATGGCCACCACAACCGCCAAAACCAAAGCCCATGTAAATTCCCTCCTTCCGCTTAGCTATCATTATGGGGTTCATTTCAATGTATACTATGCCGGAGACTATTATTTAGTTACTGCTGTATTATTTTCTTTGTTTCATCTATCCTTGTTTATCCGATGACTAACCCGCTCTAAGACTCGCTCTTTCCTGTGCCCTTTAGGGTATACAAGTGGGAGTTATACCCAAAGGGCACAGGCGAGCGGCCAAGTCCCTGGATAAAGTAGACTAACCTTCAGGTGGGGTAAAACCCCATCTGAAGGTTAGTCTACTTTATATAATCTGCAAGCGCATCTTGCCAACAACGGAAATAATCTCCACCACTGAGCTCTAACATGTAGTTGCGAATACTGAATACTGGGGCCGCAAAGGGAGAATACGTTACTGAAACAGGGTCGACATATGGTCTGCTCCAATAATACCACCCTCATAAATAATAATACCTCGGAATTGCTTGGTATAAATCAGGTTCCTCAGAATTCATCTTTGTATTGGAAGCTTAATCCAATCATTCGGAATCAAATCCTGTGTGTTAAGGTGCAATCCGGCAAACCAGCGTTCTGGAGCGATTATGATTTTTTGTGGGTTATCGTTAAGCCAAGCGCCCCACCAACTATATGTGCTGTTGGCTATGACATTGTGCTGACACTGGCTCATTAACCATAAATCTTCGTGACTACCTTTTTCACGTGTGTGCTCTACCAGATGAGCATTCGGAAAAGCTGTAAATTCACGCTTACACCATTCAATATCATCCGAAAAAAGATAAAACCTCGCAGAAGGACCTTTTGCTGCAAGATAGCTACTAGCCTGTTCATAATAATCCATAGGCAGAACACCATGACCTTTTAATAGTTCATAATCGCCTCGGCGCACATGAATGGCTATTGACGTATAATTTTTCATATCCATTGCCACATTCAGGCTTTCTGCAGACAAATTATGCCGCTTTGGCGTCAACTCTTCACGAATTACACTGGCAAAATCCAGAAAATATTTTTCACTTTGCCAATACCCGCCTGATAAAATCACATTATCACGAAGAGCAATAATATTGGGGTCAAAATTAAATTGGCGCTCATTAATCACTTGGAGACGATCTTTTAGCTCATCTAGTAAAGGAATAGGTGTCGCCTGTATATTCAGTTTTTCCAGTTCGTACCGCCGTTTATTATTCGCATAATAATGACCAACATCCAGATAAAGTTGCTTATTTGTTCGCAACGCTAAGGCACGCCCACAAGCATACTGAAACATTTGATTCCCCATACCGCCCATTAATTGCACTACTATCATTGAAAAGCCCCCACTCACCAATTTATTTCGTATATCACTCCCTAATCGCTATTCCCTAGTAGCTCTGGAGTACACTTGTTTTCATCCCCTCACTTCCCTATCATAATATGCACTTCATGTATCAGATGTCAGTAACAAGTATAATCGAAACAGAATACACTGATATAGAAGTGATTTAATTATATAAGTGTGAGGTGATTTCGCTTATGTCAGATGTAGTGGCGCGGTTAAGATCCTTGCTAGCATTTAAGCGGGCAGAGAAAGTGCTGTTTGCTGCTCCACAGCAACTCGCGCCCAACAAGCAAAAATTTTCAGACAAAACAATTCATATTGTATATGTTCTTAATCATGTCGGCATGTGCGGAGGCACCAAAATTATATTGGAACATGCTACTCAATTAACCAAGTTAGGAGCGAAAGTTACACTGATTTCTCATTTTAGCAGGCCATGTTGGTATCCTTTTGAGGCAAATTTTATTACAATCCCTTTTCAAATTGAATTAACGCGAGGTCTTCCTGATTGTGATGTCATTGTGGCTACATACTGGGAACATATACAAGCCTGCGTGGATGCAGGAATTGCACCGGTTGTATATTTCGAACAAGGTGACTTTCATTTATATGATTGGGTAGAAGACGGTGTTTCTGAAGAGATAAAAAAGGTTGTCCGTATGCAGTATAAGCTAGCTCCACATATTACAACGGTATCGGCTACGACTGCCAGATTAATAAAAAATAAATTCGGCAGAGAAGCAAAAGTTTTTCACAATGCACTTGACGCAACCGTGTTCTATCCTAAAGATAATCAAAAACAGTCTGATAAAAAGTATATGATGATTGTAGGTAAAGAACAAACAAGGTTTAAGGGAATCGAGAATTTGCACAAAGTCTACAGTATACTCAGGCAAAAAGGATATGACATTGAATTACTCTGGCTTACTCAGGAGCCACCGATACACAGTCAGGGAGAAGTTTTTATAAATCCACCTGTTAAACTGATTGGTGATTTATACCGTCAAGCTTATGTATATGTATGCGGTTCATACTATGAATCTTTCTCGCTACCATCCCTGGAAGCCATGGCTTGCGGTACACCGATTGTCACAACCAGTAACGATGGCGTACAAGAATATGCTCTGGATGGCTACAACTGTCTGATGGCAGAGCCAGGCGACATTGAGGGATTAGCTGACAGGATTATACGCCTGCTAAAAGATCAGGAATTATACTATCGCCTCCAGGACAATGGCTACAAGACTGCTAGTCATTTTAAATGGGAGGAAATTTCCAAGAGTTTATTGGATTATTACCAAGAGGTGGCACAGTATGTTCCTGTACCGCAAACAACAATTGAGGACTGGGAGCTATATTACCAGGATGAGGATTTTGTCGATGCCGAAGCTGCAACATTTGTAAAAAAATTTCTCATGCAAACGCCTGCAGATTTTGTATTGTTTCCTATACAGCACAATTTTCTGCCGGGAAGAAAAATGATTACCTGGCAGGTTATGGCCAAACGTAAAACTCCCCGTCACAGTTATACAGAAAAGGTGTATTTTAGATTAAAAGGCGAAAAATTTTCGCAGTGGGATTCTTCATTAATTGCGGAGCTATATCAACAGCATAAATTTGATGAGGCACTACAGCAAACCAGAAATAAAATAGAGGGTCTTCCCTACGGTGCGTTCGAATGGGCTGTATTCGCTCGTTGGCTAACCATGTGTTTATTTGAAATAAAACAATATGATGAGGCGGAACAGTTGCTTGACAATGCCTTAGCCATGCATCCCCTATATACTGATTTGTACTATGTCAGAGCTATGATTCAGTATACTAAGGGGAATCTTGAACAAGCAAATAATCTGGTTCAGACATGCATGACAATACAGGATGCCATAATTTATCCTGAGCATTTTGCAAATATAGGGCAGATAGCGTATGAATTTTTAGCGAAGGGGATATGAACATGATTAGTGTGATGATGCCCGTTTATAATGCTGCCAGATTTTTAAGACCAGCAATCGAAAGCATATTGAACCAAACTGAGCAAAATTTTGAATTAATTATAGTAAACGACGGCTCTACGGACAACAGTGAAGAAATCGTTTTCTCATATACTGATAGTCGTATTCGGTATGTACGGCAGGAAAATAAGGGAGAGGGTGCGGCCAGAGAAGTTGCTTTGGAGTTAGCCGAAGGAGATTTTATTACTTTCCAGGATGCTGATGATATTTCACTGCCCTATAGATTGCAGTTGCTGAAAGGCCGCTTTGCTTCACCTGATATTGGCTTAGTACACTCCGATATGGTGCTGATTGATGATACGGATAGGGCGATTGGTTATTGGGCATCAAGTAATATAGATAGGTCACGGTTGTTGCGCTTTTTCTTAAAAGTCGGAACTCCGTTTAATAATCCTACCATGATGCTGCGCAGGGAAAGTATGCAGGCCTTTCACTATGATGCAGCAATCCGTATTGGCGTTGATACTGATATGGTATTTAACATTGCTCCTAAGTGGAACTCGGTGCATATTCCCGAGCCCTTGCTTTTATATAGACGATATGCGCAAAGTTTATCTCGCCAAGGCGATTATGATACGCTTGCTTTACATGTTAGAAAATTTATTCTGCAGCATAGCCTTAGTGAGTTGTTTCCCGAATTCGCTTGGAACCAGCAAGAAGAATCCGATTTGCAAGCTATGGCATCAGCTTTGATGGCACTGTTTTTGGCACGACGCGGCATGATTTATGATGTACCGGAGTGGCTTGCTAAAGCTAAAATGTATGAATCCAGTATCGAAACAAAGAATTTCATTACCGCTATAGAAAACATACTCAGCGGCAACTTTACAAATGCTGCTTTTCTGCTGGAGCAGTGTGCCAAAAACGATTATGTGGTTGAGAACTATTTAGGGGAAGTCAAGGCTTTACTGGGAAATTTTGAGCAGGCTTTCCAACACTTTTGGCGGAGCCTACAACTAAATCCATTATATTTTGAACCTGCAGATAATCTTAAGGCCTTAGGAAAGTGCCGTGGAGCACATTCAGTGGATGTGACATGGACCAAATTTGCGGGCAGATAGTGCGCTGACCAGCAGGCTTTTTGTTAGTAAGATGATCTTTGCAATATTCTATTATATCGATAGTCATACACGGCATGCGATATAAAAGAATAGTAGGCCCTGGTCGATCTTATGATGACTGCCAGGGCCTACTATTCTAAAACAAATAATAAAGGTACTAAAATAATTTACACCTACCATTACTCCCGTATTTAGATTAATTTATTGATTAGATTTGTAAAACTTTCCGTATATGCTTCACGTGTATGATATTGTGTAGCAAAAGAACTTACCTTATCAGTCATTATTTTTAGCTCTGATTCAGGTAAATCATGTATATTTCGGACATAGTTTACTATTTCACTGATTATTTCGTTGGTATTATCAGTTTTTATTTCATAACCTAAGTGCGCTGAGCGTACAGCACTTGTCTTTGTAACAATTGGAATTAAGCCATAATGAATTGCTTGAGCGACTGAACCAGCTCCTCCTTCAGCAACACTTGCATAAACAATACTGATACACATCCTGGCAATATTACAAAATTCCTCTGACTCAATATTTAACCATCCATGATGAATAATATTGGGATGGTTTTGCAACATTGTTGAAAACCAATTCATAAATCCTTTTTCCGTAGTGTGACTGCCGATAATATGCAAGGTTAATTCAGGCATACTTGCAAAAGCTTCAACTACTAAATCAAGTCCTTTATGAATGGCTCCACCACCACCGATCCATAAAAAATGATTTCTTGCCAAATCAAAATCTTTTTTTATTTCAACTTTAGGTGACAATGCACTAATATTAAGCAATACCTTGGAACAAGTAGTAGTATACCCTTTTAACATTTCCTCATTGCCAAAATAGGTCATAAAATCAGCATAGTCATCTGCATAAATTGGCTTTATCTGTCTTTCGGCATCTACATAGATTCCTGTTCGATAGTAAAAGTCACGTATTCGACTTAGTTCACCCACATTATGAGTAAGCCAATGTTGTCCGGTAGAATAATATATCTTCTTTTGTCCTTTAATATCAGGAATCTTATGCATTACATAACCAAGATCAATAATATAGTCATATTTTTCCCATTCGAGAGACGGTAGATTACTGTAATCAGCATAATCAACAATAATACCGCTTTTGACGAAAATTTCTACCATTGCCGCTGATTCCCACCACATCGAATGAAAATTCAAATACGGCATTTGATATAGTTTTCCTTGCAACAACCAGGGTATTGCATCCATACAGTATATGATTAATACTCTTTTTGCATTTACCGGTAATATATTTGCGCCAATATTAAATATCCCCACACCATTATTCACATCACATCCTCCCTTATTATAGCAATCTCGGCTGTTTGTTACCCCAAAGACAAATAGTGATCCTAACACGGTTTTTACAATATTTCTATTTCGTCAAGAACAAACTTTGGTGTTGAGCTTCATTTTGGTTACAACTGGACAACCATACATCACACATCTGAAAGATTTGGGGGATGTTTTCATTATAAAAAATTTCTTGCATATTTATACTGCTATGTTGAATGCTAGATTTGCCATCAAATGAATTTGTTCCTATGCCGCGTTTTGCTAAATCTAAAATAGCATAATCTGGAAGTGGACTGATACTCTCTCCGGTATAAAACTGATGCAGCTTTTCACCCTCAAAATCTACACACCGGCTATATACAACAGAGTTACTCTGCACGTTGGTGATACGAACCCATGTACACCCTGTAAACCAAGCAATCTGCGCTTTGCCTGAAGTAACTCGCAAAGAGTACTCAGCATCAACCCTAATTACTCCAGTATGAAATAATCCCAATAATGGAATGGATTGCTTACGTAACATAATTCCTAAGCCACAAAACGAAAATGGCTTTGACGTTTTAACCCATTCTTGATAGTTAGCACTATAGGCAGATTTACAGAAGATGTCCGATTGGCTCCACTCAATTCCCGCACCATCTGTCGCAATTAAATCAATATGGGGATAAGACAGCATGTATTGTTTACAATAGCGAATACCTGGTAAATAAAAAGCATCATCGTCGGTAATAATCTTGATTAATTTGCCATTTGCCATTAAGAGTCCTTTGTTATATCCTTCCGCTTCTCCATGGTCTGGTTCTGATATAAAACAGTGAATAAGAGCTCTATTGTTTAGTTCGTTAAGATATTCTACCGTACCATCCGTACTTGCACCGTCCACCACTATTATTTCTTCATCCTCATGGATATTGACAATCAAACGACTTAGCACTTCTTTTAGAAAAACAAGCTTATTTCGAGTTGTAATAACCCAGCTTAAATTTACAATACCCACGCGTCTTCCTCTCCTTTGTAACTGTTCTCTCAATATTTGTTATTGCAGTTAAGCCAATGATTTGTTCTACTATCTCATTTCCGCCTATAATCATGGGAATTTACTCTAGCTATGATTCAGCCGTAGTCTCCTCTAATGCTTTTTTTATTTGCAATGCTCTATGCGCATAAGAATGGCGCTGTTTTACTGCCAAATAAGATTGTTGACTCCAGTAATTCCTATCGATTTTATCTGCTAAAAACTCTCTGATTAAATGCTGAAAGTGTTCTGGACTGGATGCCTGAAGCATTTCTTCTTCTGCAAATACTTCCCGCAGCGCCGAATTATGGTCAGCAATGCAAAAAGCGCCACATGCAGGTGCTTTTAAATATCGTTCCGTAATTTCGGCAATCAACCATCCAGCAGGCCCTGTAACAAGTGGAATGATACCGGCAGTAGAATATAGTTGCCTTTCACTTACTTCATCAATCATCCCGCCATAATGTTTATAAGGCCATTTTTGATATCCAAAGGGAACTAGCATTGTTTCCCATGGGCGTAAATACAGGTCAAATCCCTGGGCTTTTTCAGGCCAATATCCGCCTACATATGCCATCGCAATTTTCCCAAATTTATCTACATTAGGATCGGGAAAGTATCTAGCCTCATCATAACCGGGATAAATTGTTTCCCAACGCAGCCCATCATCCGTCCATCCTTGATACCACTCAAAGCCGTCTTTTCCTATCGCATTCCACACAAATTTTGGCTCAGCAAGCATAATTTTTGAATATGCTTGCAAAGAAACCTCCAATTCAGCATAATTTGCTAAAACTCTTCGCTCCCACTCACTATACTTTCGTGGGTGAATACCAACCCAAATAAACAAATCTACATCTCGTAATTTTCGTATATCAGCTGTACTTAAATCTTGAAACTCAAACTCACTCATAAAAACAGCGGGATTATCCCAGTTATCAATTTCTTTCGCAATATCAATATATGGCACTAATTTGGCAGGACCACAGACCTGAGCCCAACCGCGGGCAAAGCCAACCCTCATCAAAGCTGCCGCACTAAGAAAATCCTGATTAAATCCTCTTCCGCATGTAATTAAAAGTGGTTTATTCAAGCAGGAATTTAAAGGGGTAAATGTGGGTTGCACAATCCTTATCGAATTTCGAATATGGTCTTGAGTAGAATCTTCGCTCATGACTCTCCCTCCCAATTATCAAAAAAATAGCCCATTTGTTTGGCATTCTCAATGAGCTTTCGTCCATCTATTGTTTTTACCGGCTTGGCAGGATTACCGCTATAAATAGTCCAAGGTTCTGTCTTTCCTCTAATAACTGAGCCAACAGTAACCAGAACACCCATTGCCAAATTAGCTCCAGGAAGTACCACTGCATTAGTACCAACATTAGCAAAAGGTTCTAATATAACTGGTTCATTTATTAATCTACCATGATACTCAGCTGGAATCATAGTTCCAAAAAGTCCAGAATGATCAAAGCGATCAGAAACACAAACGATTCGCGAACCTGCCATTATATTATTAAATCCTGCACATTTCAGTAATCCTTCTTTACCACCAATACAAGTAACATAAGGACCGATATGAATAAAGTCACCTAAACTTACTTGTGTTGTACAATAAAATCCCCAATCGATGGCAATGTTAGAGCCCATGCTGAATAACTCCGGCCGACGAATATGTACATTAGAATTAATATATACATTTTTGCCAACAGTGTTTATTAAATTGTAATTATATTCATCATCCATACGTATGCGCTATCCTCCATGTGTTACTATAAACAGATTTGTCTATAGTAATCTATCGTTTTACGTATTCCATCTGAGAATTGAGTAAACGCAAAATCTCCAAAAACTTTTTTAAAGCGCTGATCATCCATAACCTTTTTTGGTGCCCCATCTGGTTTTGTTTCATCAAACACAATTTTTCCACTGTAATTAAAATGCTGTTGAATTATCTCAACCAATTCACGCACACTTAAACCATAATTCTGAGCAATATTTACTGGTTCTGACAAACCGATCATTTTTGGATTTTTAAGTATTTTTAAAATGATTTCTCCAAAATCTTTAGCATAAAGCCATTCACGTATTGCTATTCCTGTACCCCAGATTTCTATAGAACTTTGTCTTGTTTTTTCAGCATGGACAAATTTGGAAACAAGTGCATTAAGCGCATGAGCTTTATTAGGATCTGTAGAATCATAAGGCCCATACATATTAGGAACTAACAAAGAAATACTGCGCATTCCGTACTGCATATTAAAGCACTCACTGATTTCCCATAAAAATCGCCGTGTTGCTCCGTAAGATAATACCGAACGATGAACTGGCCCGTCCATCCACCTATCTTCAAGAAAAATATCTGCTTTAGCCGGATATGCACAATTAGCGATAGGGTTGATAATAAGAGCCTCTGGGCAAATTTTTGCAGCAGCTTCATACATGGTTAATATCATTTTACTATTATCAACGATCACTTTCGCAGCCTGTTGGGTCACATAATTCAGACTACCAACATGTGCAGCACAATTGATGATTACGTTTGGTAGCTCTTGCCGTAAAACAGTAAGAAAACTATCTTCGTTACGAAGATCAGTCCCCATTGTACGCGAAATAGTTCTGTATACTATCTGGTTCTCTGTTAAACACTCACAAACATTTCTGCCTACAAATCCAGTCCCGCCTAAAACAAGTACTGACACAAAATATCCCCCCTACCATCCCGCTTTGACAGCCGCTACGACAGTCGCTACAGTTTCATCTGTTAATCCGTCATGTATAGGAATATGCACCTGTGTTTCATTGAACTTATCTTGATTTGGTAAATCTCTCCTTCTCCCACCGAAACAGGAATTGTGATCAATTCCCAAATGAACAACAGATGCAGTTACCTCTCTACTCTGTAATGCTCGAATAAAGTCATTACGGCGCTCGACATGCATCCCGAAAAGCCATTCAGCGCTTTCTCGGTCTGAAGATGTTATGAAAGGCCGAATACCATCTATAGACCCTAGCGCATTTCTATAGTAACTGGCAATCTTTCTACGCCGTGCCAATCGCTCTGCAAACCCTTCTAGATTTGCCAAACCTAGCGCTGCAGCATAATCATTCATGTGATATTTATAGCCAATCGAAGCAATATCGTATTGGCGTTCGCCTAAGATTGACGGCTGCGAATGAGCCCGGTCAATGCCAAACCATCTTTTTACAAAAGCTTGTTCTGCATCACTTTTATCTAAACAACATACTGCCCCGCCGTCTCCGGTAGTAATATGCTTGATAGCTTGAAAAGAAAAGCATGTAAATTGCGATATTGAACCTACAGGTCTTCCTTTATATGTTGCTCCCGTAGCGTGAGCGGCATCTTCCACTACCGTCAAATCGTAGGCGTCCGCTATAGCGCCAATCTCATCCATATCACAAGGGGCTCCTCCCCAATGCACCGGCATAATGGCTTTTGTTTTTTTTGTTACCTTTTTTTCAATCGATTTAGGATCAATATTTCCACTTTCATATTGAATATCAGCAAAAATAACAGTCGCTTTTTGCTGCAAAACAACTAGTCCGGTAGCAACAAACGTTTGCGCTGGACATATAACTTCATCACCTGCCTCTATTCCCGCAAGAACCAAGGCAAGATGCAGAGCCGAAGTACCACTATTAACCGCAATTGGATTCACCCAGCCAAGTCTTGAAGTAAGTTGTGACTCAAATTCCTTTACTTTTACCCCTTCACTTAAATAGGTCGATTCCAGCACACGGCTAACATATTCGTTTGCCTTAGGACTGATATAGGTATTAAAAATTGGTATCTTCATTACAAACAGCATCCTCCTCCACCAAATGAACCACATTCCTGGTACTAGATACTATGCTGTTGGACTTTTTATTGTTACTACCAGAATTATTCAGTACCCCTTTGCTACCTTGACTGCTCATGCTAATGGCCTATTAGCTAGCAGCATATATTTGTCCTTTTTGAGGACATACATGATATAATGGCAAAAGCCCCGGATATTGCCGGGGCTTTTGCCATTATATCATTATATTTACGTTATTTGATTATCTTTATATAGAATCAATAGGTAACACTCACATGTCCTAAATCATATAGTATAAATATAAAAATTTTTATGGAGTAGAAACTTTCAATAATATGAGTCCGTTTAATCCTACTCTTAGAAAAAAGAAGGTATTTTATGCAAAAAATTGCGTTGATTACCGGCATCACTGGCCAAGATGGAGCTTACTTAGCTGAGTTTTTGCTAAATAAAGGGTATTATGTACATGGAATAAAACGAAGAAGCTCGCAGTTTAACACGGATCGGATTGATCACTTATATCGAGATATTCACGAAACTGACATTCGCTTTTTTCTCCATTATGGTGATCTTACCGATTCTACAAATTTAATTCGTATCATTCAACAAGTCCAACCTGACGAAATTTACAACCTGGCTGCGCAAAGTCACGTACAGGTTTCATTTGAAACTCCGGAATATACAGCTAATGTCGATGCTGTCGGAACTTTAAGACTACTCGAGGCCATTCGAATCATCGGCTTGACAACAAAGACCCGGATATATCAAGCATCCACTAGTGAGTTATTTGGTAAGGTACAAGAAACACCCCAGAAGGAGACGACCCCTTTTTATCCGCGTAGTCCATATGCCGCCGCTAAAATTTACGCTTACTGGATAACAGTAAACTATCGGGAAGCTTATGGGATATATGCATGTAATGGTATTTTATTTAATCATGAATCACCTATTCGCGGAGAGACCTTTGTAACCCGTAAAATCACCCGGGCAGCCGCACGGATTAAGCTTGGATTGCAAGAAAGCTTATATCTTGGTAATCTTGATGCCAAACGAGACTGGGGTTATGCCGGCGACTATGTGAAAGCTATGTGGATGATACTTCAGCAAGAACAGCCAGATGATTATGTAATTGCTACAGGAGAGACTCATTCGGTACGAGAGTTTGTAGGGTTGGCATTTAGAAATGCAGGCATTGATATTGTTTGGCGTGGTTCGGGATTGGAAGAAAAGGGAATAGATGCTGCTAGCGGCACGGAAATTGTCCATATAGACCCTCACTATTTTAGACCAACAGAAGTAGATCTTTTACTGGGTGATCCGACCAAGGCAAGAGAAAAACTGGGTTGGCAGTCAGAGACTAGCTTTGAAAAGCTGGTAAATATGATGGTTACAGCAGATATCGAAAATGCTGAGCGGGATTTATTGTGCAAAAAGAACGGTTTCAGAGTTAGTAACTGGATCGAGTAAAGGCAGTGCTATTACTGCGCTGGAGGAATGTAATGGACCTAGACTCTAAAATCTACGTTGCACGAAGCCGTGGTTTAGTGGGCTCCGCTATTTTACGTAGATTAAAAAACTCTTGTTTCTTGGCAGCTCATGTATTTATCCAAAATACGCTCCGCAACCAATAAAAGAAGAGTACCTGTTAACAGGGCAATTAGAGCCAACAAATGAACCTTATGCCATATCCAAAATATTTGGAATAAAACTATGCCAGGCTTACCGCCGACAATATGACGATAACTTTATATCAGTAATGCCGACTAATTTATATGGTATCAATGATAATTTCAACCTAGATACTTCGCATGTGCTTCCTGCGCTTATGAGAAAGTTTCATGAAGCTGGAAGCCCTTTAGTTTCTGTCTGGGGGAGCGGTAAGCCCAGACGGGAATTTCTTTGTGTAGATGACATGGCGATGCTTGCTGTTTTCTGATGCAACACTATAACGACGGCGAACTCATCAATATCGGTACAGGAATTGACATCACTATCGCTGAACTTGCTGCTATGATGGCTGAAATCACTGGTTTTACCGGTAAAATTATTTATGATACAACTAAACCGGATGGAACGCCGATTAAGCGCCTTGATGTCAGTAAAATAAACAAGATCGGCTGGTATGCACGTACATCCTTAAGAGCAGGAGTAGAGAAAACTTATCAATGGTTTTCAAAAGAGGAGTTGATGCTCTGCAGACGAATGTAGCAGTGATTGTTTACAAGTACAGTACAACGAAGGAGTGATATCTTTGAAGCCGCCACAAGAGATTCCTATAAAATTGTTCAATGAGTATACTTTGGATGGTAATATAGCAGTACAGAGTTACTACCTTAATGATACCGCCAGTCAACCACGCATTTACACTAAAGAAATGGTGGAACAAATGATTGAAGCAGCCAGTGCCCGTAAGATGAATTACTATGGACTTACAGACGCTTGGTTGTATCAGGCATTGGACGAGTACAGTATCAAGGGGAAAAATGTAGTTGTATATGGCTCACAGGAGCCTTGGTATGAAAGCATCTGCCTGAGTTATGGAGCAAAATGCACAACTATTGAATATCAGGAGATAACATCAATGCATCCAGGGATCAATGCCATCACACCAATGCAATATGAGCAATCCCCCACCTTATTTGATGCAGCTATTTCTATATCCTCATTTGAACATGATGGATTAGGGCGATATGGAGATCCTTTAAATCCTAACGGGGATATTGAGGCTATGAGAAAAACAAAAGATGCTTTGATTCCCGGTGGCATATTGTACCTGGCAGTGCCGTGCGCAACAAAAGACATTCTTGCTTGGAATGCTCATCGTATCTATGGCCCCAAGCGCCTGCCATTATTATTGCAAGGGTGGGAACTTCTTTTTGTTTTCGGAAAGTTAGAAGAAGCCCAAATGCCGACCGGATATATTCAACCGGTATTTGTGTTAAGAAAACCTTAGAGTTGGCATGCATTTGAGAATATAGCTTCAAAGAAAGCAACTTATGAGAATGAGTTAGATTGCTATATGCTATGTATATTAAAATGATCCAATCTTCTTTTTGACAAAGAAGCTAACCCAGAGTTATCAGAGTCACTGAATAAGGTGTCGCCAGTCAGTTAAAATGACGGCGACTTTTTATATTTTACTTGCGTAAGATGGCGTTGCTCCTTCATACTGATTATCATGTGCCATATTCAAACCAAATGCCACTCAGTAGGAAACGCGAAAAATTAAAAGAAGGAACCATTATCGGCCTGCCAGCCTAGATTCCCTCTTCTTGCAGCTTTCGCTACATTGATTTTACAATGTGCTAGAAATAGCAGTAGCTCACTCTAACCGTGGCACGAAAAAATTATCTTTTAGGTATCTTGTTTATTCTCATTACCTAGTTGGCTTCGTAGAAAATTTCTGTTATGTTGAATTCGCGGATCATCGGGAATAAATTTTGCTGCCATTTCATTGTGCTCATAAGCTAATTTATAGTCTCCAATCCGGGAATAACACACACACAGTTGAAGATGAGGCAACCAGGTTGAGCACGGATAATTAACTAATCCCCATGAAGCATTTGCAATATCCAGCTGAGTAGCTATTTTATACCAAAAAACAGCTTGCTTTAATTGATTATTATTAAGATGGTGAAAACCAAGACGGCAACAAAAATCGGCCCTTGGAGTGTCATACTGGAAAGATATATATATATACTTAAGCTGGTTTTCTACATCATTGAACTGGTAATAACAATCGGCTAAACTACCGCATGCACCAATATTATCTTCAACCCAGCCCTGCTTTGTTGCCAAGAATCTTTGGTAATACTCTATTGCCCGATTATAGAGTTTATGGTCTTTTAATTCGTTGGCGAAATAGTATAAATCTCGTGGTGAGAAAACTTCTCCTTTTAGCAGCCTTCGTTCATAGATTTTAAGATTGCGATCGCTATCGTGGCCCAAAGGCTGATGGGTTACGGCAATCGTTGTTTCTAATTGGGTACCGTACGCCTCTAAGCATTCGTGAACTGCTCCAAGCCAGCGGTAATTTTTTTCTCGCTTAACCAAACGTCTTCTACGAATTTGGCTAGTTACTTTTCCGTATTGATCAAAACCTAAATTGTAAAGCATACTGACAACCTCAAATTCCCGGCTGAGCGTTGATTTTAAATCAAGCAATTGTTGACGGTCTTGATCTAAAAAAACATCATCAGCATCTAGCCAGAGAATATATTCCTGTGTAGCTTGACTAAATGCATAATTACGAGCTGCAGCAAAATCGTCTATCCATTCAAAATCAAAGATGTTATTAGTAAACTGGCTCACCAATTCTTTGGTTTTATCTGTTGAACCTGTGTCTACTATTATGATTTCGTCAACAATTTGTTTGACAGATCGTAAACAACGCTCGATCGTAGCTTCTTCGTTTTTTACAATCATACAGAGACTAATGGTTATAGGCGACTGAGATTGCTTGGCAAACTCCGACATGTTACTACCTCCTGAAGATATGTATTCTTAATATCATATTCAGTGAAGTTTGTACTTGATAAATGATAAATGGGTTCTCGCGTATAAGGCGAGAACCCATTTATCCATGCAGTATCATTATGATTTTAATTACCACGAAAATGTTATGATCAATATCCAATGTGAATACATAATTGGGTTTACACCAATGGTAGCCAATAGCAACTCGCGAATGGTATTTCCGGTGGTGGCGTTATGGTCGTACTATATCCTACAATAAAACTAGCTGGAACTGTTGCACTTGCCCATCCTGCAGTAAAGAACAAGTTAGCAATTATATTGCCGGAACTAAAAAGCTCTGTAGTACCGGTAGAGCTTGCGTCAATTCCAATAAGTCCTTTTCCTGCAGTATTTTGAACATTGTTCCCAATGACTTCAATAAACGGGAAGATGCTTAGATTGGCATTGTTTAGTAACACCGGTACATTTCCCTCACTATTTGTCGTATTGTTATTAATATATAATTCGAAGTTCATACCATCAAACTCCTCAATGACGAGCAAGTGTCTTAAAGTAAAGGGAGACATTTGTTGCGTATTGTTGCTTATCAATAAATTACCTTGAAGTGTTCCTGAACTAACTGCAATATTTGTAATAATTATAAAGCTGCACCTTGCTGCTCCTGAGTCAGATACAAACGTATTGCTGGCAATAATACTTGCACCAGAAGTTGACGAAATAATAATATATCTATAACTATTAATAAGTGACGCAAGTGGCGCATAGGTGAAATTACAGTTGGTAATTTGAAACTCGGCCGCTTTAATTCCTATACCAAATTCACATACTGAAATCTCACAACTATCTACATAAATTCCAGTAGCCGCTAAATTATTGATTAAAATTACAGTTTCTACGGATAATACGGAAGGATAGTTTTGAACTATTTTCATGTTTTTAATAACAACATCTGATACTGTTACATTAAACATATTGGTTACAGATGATGATGTTGTTATTACTGTAGTAGATGCTATACCCTGACCTTCTATAGTAAGCGATTTATTAATGTCAATATTTGTTGTAATAACAAAAGTTTCAGCATCAAGTAATAATCTATCACCATCACTTGCAGCAGCAACAGCAGCTTGAATTGTAGTATAGGTTTGAGCAGAGCCTACTAGCAGTGTATTGCCTGTTGGAGGTGGGATTGGTCTAACGAGTGGTGGAGTAGGTTCAACAGTTTTAAAATATAATTGTCCAGTGGACACGTCAACATAGAGATCTCCCGTTTGGCCTATAACACATGTTGGTGCACCAACCCCGGATAACACAGTTGAACCGTTTGCACCAGTATCGCCGGTGGCTCCAGTGGCTCCAGTGGCTCCAGTGGCTCCAGTGGCTCCGGTGGCTCCAGTGGCTCCAGTGGCTCCGGTGGCTCCAGTTGCTCCAGTGGCTCCAGTGGCTCCTGCTTCACCTGTTGCGCCAGTGGCTCCAGTAACGCCTGTTGTTTCGGGCACTTCACCTAAGACTAACGAAGCTTTGATTGCTACATAAGGAGTATAAGTTACAGTATTGGGGGTTCGATTTACTAATCTTAATGTCATAGGTACATGAACATCATCAACTTGTATAAGCGCAAAGCCAACAACTTCACCTGTTTTTATCGGTGATTGTCCTTTGATTTCGTCACCCTTTGAGGTTACAATGGAAAACGCTATACCGCTAGAGCTAAGAGACGCTTGAGTTGCAACCCACCAATTAATAAAGTACCTCCCAGGCTTGGTTACCGTTATTTCCCCTGTTGCGAAATTATAACTTATTGCGACACCAAACTTACTCAACTCATGATCAAATATTACATTGCTATTAGTGCTAACTGTTCCAGCTGATAGCTTTTCTATTTGAAGACCTATGGTATCCACACTTTATACCTCCGTAAAAGATTAAATTTATTAAGAGATTAATTTACTTAACCCTTACACGTTACGCTAATAATGCTTATATATCCACAAGCTCCTCCCTTCTATGGCAATTAAAAATTCGTACTGATTTATACTATGAGGCGTTATGTAAAAAGGGAACTTTATGAATATACTTGCTTCTTAAGTATCTATTCAGGTGACTATCTGTTTCAAACTATTAGGTAGTTACACCACACACTTTGGATAGTTTTGGGCTACGTTTTGTTTGGCAAACTCACCCATCGCGCATATGCTTTATATGTAGTTCGTGTTCCTCAGACCAGAGCTTTGCCGCCGACTTCCTTCAGATTCCATCTCACAGTGGACACCCTTGTCTTAGGCTAACGGTTGGCACTATCAACCCCAATATTGGACTTTCACCAACAAGTAAGCGCACATGCTGGGCGCACCAAAAAAGCTGATCCCCACAATTTGTGAGGATCAGCTTTCATATTTATACGAACTCTCGTTACTTAGTCAAGCTTGAGAATATTTAATTGTGCGCTAACGCCCGCCGCTGCGAGTGTGATTCCTACTGAGCCTGAGCTTCGCAAAGTAATGTCGTCATTTGCATCCAGTGGGAGGATTACCTGACCAGTAATTTCTCCGTCATCTTCAAGGGCTGCAATCGGTGTAGCAGGGTTAACGGCATTGTTAACAGCAATCCCGATTTCAGCTCCAAGGCTTCCAGTAAATGAAACGTTATAGGTGATAAAATAGTCGCCTGTGGCTCCGATTGTTAGGGCAGTAAAAGGAGCTGACCCAAAAGTAATGCCTTGTGGTGTTCCGCTTACATTAGTAAATGGGATATCAGCTCCGGTTGCTACAACTGCTGAACCAAGTCGATATACACTAGCGTAAGCAGCAATACCATCACCGGTGGCTCCGGTGGCTCCAGTGGCTCCGGTAGCTCCTACTTCACCAGTGGCCCCAGTGGCTCCGGTAGCTCCTACTTCACCAGTTGCTCCAGTGGCTCCGGTAGCTCC
>NZ_FWXI01000041.1 GCF_900176355.1 Sporomusa malonica
TATGAATGTCTGTGGAAGTGAGCAAACATGAGGGCAAGATAACCGGCGTACTGAAGCACATCCGGATGGTCGAAGCCGTTCATGAAGACTCTGTCCTCGGGAACAAAAACATCATCAAAAATAGTCAGGGACTCTACGTCGCCAATCTTGTTAAACGGTGCCTCAATGTGTTTTCTCTTGTGATGCTGGCCAGGAAGAGCCATTATCTTAATGCCATCCCAGTCAGCCGGCAGCGCAAAGGATATTGCATAACCTTCATCGCCCTTACCCATAAATTTGGTCGGATTGACGATGATTTCATCAACGTAAGGAGCACAGGAGTTGCAGACTTTCGCACCGCGAACAATAATACCTTTGCAAGGTTTTCCGTCAATGCCTATGCCGTCTACATTTGTTTTGATAACATGTACAAACTGATCCGGATCAGGCTGCATATGTGCTCTCTTATACTTAGGATTACGTGAACCCTTTACGTCAGTTTGAGCACAGTTGCAGATAAGGTCATTTTCTTGGCAGTACAACAGATACTTATTAAAACGCTCGTGATAATTTGTGCCGCAAGCCTGATCGCAGTCATAGCTAACAACAGCAATAGCATTAAGGGCGTCTACGCCCATGCAGCGCTGTGTACAGCCACCGACCCGGTGACAAAGCAGCCTTGTCATTTGTTGTTTTTTGAGTAAGTCTTCCTTAGACTGATGAATGTGCGTAAAGCGGTTTATCTTCTTTCCAGTAAGGTGAGAAGTCGCCGTGCATACATCCTCAAACTCAGGATTATTGGCCATATCATAGGTCTGCTTCATGACATAGCAGCCGCCGTCAATCCAACTACCTGAACGATCAATCTTCTGACCGTGCAAGTATACATTTGGTTTCATTTTGAGTAGTCGCGCTTTATACGCCTCGTAAGTTCCTACCCCCATTTTTTTCCCCTCCTAAGTTTCAATATTGATCTTTGTAGATCTTCTTGATGTATACTTTCGCAAAAACCGTGCCAATTGCATTTGAAGTGAGAAATGCTTTAACTATAGGCTTTTTGAGAGCAACTAAGATTATATCCCTGCTATTTGTGTATATTACTTATACGATAGCCAATCATCCCTTAAATAACTGTATATATTAGATACAGTTATTTAGTCCATCGCCTCAATTCTGAATTCTAACGTATAATTTATCAATATTTAAAGGGGGCCTGTATCGTAATACACAGCCCCCTTTAAACATTGTTTTAGTATCTAGCTCGATCAAGTTAGTAGAAAATTAGAATACCTATTAATAGTAGAACTCAATCTTCGACGTGTAAGTTTTACCGAGGTCGCTTACCCCTCCCGTAAGCTTGGTATCTTTTATCTTCATGTCTTGAACCTCAGTGGTCCAGATTACATTCTTAGCAACAGTTTTTGCTACGGCAAAGAATACACCTTTGATATTGTCTGTGCCTTTAGCAAGTGTGGGCCAAGCAACGTTCGGTCCCGCATAGCTTACTGCTTGACCGTCAAAGCCACCAACACCATACGGAATAGCACCAGCCTCAACGCTGCGATAAGAAACAGACCAGCCAAAGTCGTTGACTTTCTTGTAGTCTACCAGCGGCTTGGCACCAAAGAAGGCCGGTGGAAATTTGGTGGCGTTAGTCAATTCTACAGCCCAGCCTTTCGGACTATCGGACAGGTTGCTTCCTGTAACACCGTTGAGGTTAGTGGAAACATAGTCGCCAATAAGTAACAGTTTGTCCCCCAATTTTGCATCAAAACCTATTGCCCAGCCTTTCGAATCGGCAAAACTATCACCTGTAGTGATATTCATCGTTCCGCCAACTCCCGCATTACTGCTGGTACCAGCAACATCAGACCAGTAATATCCGCCCATCACATTGACCTTGTTGCTTGCCTTAAAGTTAAGTTGTGCCGTCGAAAGGGTTTTAGCATCGCCGGTAGCACTACCCGGAAAAGCATTTGCTGCAGTACCATTGCCTACGATGTTATTTACCGAACCGGTAAAACGAGTAGTGCCGATTGTTTTGTCAATGCGGACGCCGTCAACACCAATGGCTTTTCCGAAAAAACAGTGTGTAAATGAGTCATAGGGGAAACGGCCAGCACGAATACTGTCGAAACCGAGGGCATTTTTGGCAGTTAGCGCAAAGATGTCAAAGGTCAGCGCCGTACCATCGGCATTGCCGTAGTTACCAACTTTGCTAGAAGCATTAGCTCGAGCTGTCATAGAAATATTCTCATTGATATTGGCATTAATCTTAATGCGCTGACGAATTTCAAAGTTATCGGAACCATGAAGTTTTGACGCCCCCGGAGCCTTGGCGTCATTCCCCAAGTAACGCAACCGGGTTTCAGCGCTTAACCACGTGTTAGTTTTAGCTTCTACTTTAGCTACCCGAGCGCCTAATTTGTTAAGCTCGCTGGCAAATTCAGCAGATAGTTTATCAATAGTCTGCTTATTGGCATCGCTGGCTGTGTCATATTTGTCCATAGCTTTAGCCACAATAACAGCCATTTCGTAACGGGTCAGAGTTCTATCGCCCCTGTAGTAGCTGTCATCGTAACCCGTAACAATACCGGCTTGAGCTAGTTTAGTTACGGCAGCATAAGCCCAGTGTTTAGCTGGAACATCGTTAAATGACTGTGAGAGCGCCGCTTGAACGGTGCTGGGGACAATCGCAGTTCCGCTCATGGTAATGGCCATAAGCACAACCGGTGCAATTTTCAACCATTTAGCTAGTTTTTTTCTCTTTGTCATAAATACCTCTCCCCCATTTTAATATTGATAATGCCCCTGCATCTGTATCTTACCAAGATACGAATTATACAGATCCCTCATGGTAAAAATACACGATCTACATATATCCTCCTAATAAGACTTTGATCGGGTAAAAGAGCAGACTATCACTAAATTTGCGAACGACCTTTGGATAGCCCCCCTCTCCTCCTGTAGTTCTCAAAGTGATTCATCAAGATTTGGTATAACAAATCTCTCTAATATTTCCATTATTATTATGGAAATATTCAAAACCTTTACCCATCCTTATATATAGCAATAATCATGCCAATCAAGTAATACAACAGTCTTTAATCACTCACAACTGTATATGTATAATAACTCTGTATACTTTACATACATGTTTATATATTTAATAAACTAGTTGTTACGTTGGTTATGCTTGGAACCTCTCCTGCTTTTAACCAGCAAAGGGATAAAAAAATTCCTCCCAACTCGCAAAAGGAGCAGTGGAGGAAAATTAATTGTATATTATTAAAACCTATAGCTTGCTGTTCTATTCAAAAAATGTCTACATAAGAAATGTTTAGGCTTTACTTTGCTCAACAATATTATACTTATTGATCTTTTCATAGAAGGTACGACGCGAAATACCTAATTGTCTTATTGCAACACTACGATTGTTATTACTTGTAGCCAAAGCTGCAGCTATTAAATCCCGCTCAATCCTCTCGATAGCTTCTTTTAAATCATACGGGTTTAATTGGCGATGCTCAGGTTCTTTTAGGCTAGATTTTGGACGCAAGTAGGCAGGTAAATGGCGTGCTTCAATAAATCGTCCAGTCCTAACAATACATGCGTGTTCCACGATATTCTGTAATTCTCTAACATTGCCGGGCCATTCGTATTTTTGCATGATTTTTACAACTTCCGGTGACAAGATTATATTTTCCCCACAATCCTCAGAAAAGTGTGATAAGAACTTCTTAGCTAAAGGAATAATGTCATCCTTACGCTCGCGTAACGGCAAAATATGTAATGGCACAATATTTAATCGGTAATACAAATCACTGCGAAACTCTCCATCCTTAATCATTTTTTCTAAATCGCGGTTTGTTGCAGCAATTACCCTTATATCCAACTTTATCGTTTTGTTCCCACCAACTCGTTCTACCTCTTTTTCTTGTAAAACCCTTAAAAGTTTAGCCTGCATAGAAAAACTCATATCACCTATTTCGTCCAGGAAGATCGTGCCGCCATGAGCCAGCTCAAATTTTCCTATTTTACCACCTTTTTTTGCACCTGAAAAGGCTCCTTCATCATATCCAAACAATTCACTCTCAAGCAATGTCTCAGGTATGGCTGCACTATTTACTTTAATTAGAGGTTTGTCCTTTCGCTTACTACTATTATGGATAGCAGTTGCTAAGACGCCCTTTCCGACTCCACTTTCACCTCTTATAAGAACTGTGCTGTTAGTTGGCGCAACCTTTGCCGCTAATTCCAGCGTCTCCTGCAAATGTGGGTTATTTCCTATAAATTCTTTGAATGATAATGGTAGATTTTTATGATTCAATTGTTCTTGCAAGTAACCAGCAACTTCCTTGGTTCGCTCTAATTCCCTGCTCAATTCAACTACTTCAGATATATTCTTGAAAATTGCCACACAACCTATAATTTTTTCGTTCTCTAAAAGCGGAAAAGCACTTCCGATGGTATCAATACCAACAGATGTAAGGTAATCAGATTGCCCATGACTCGCCACACCGGAACGTAATACAGCGATTGCCAGTGCGTCTGGTTCGATCATATCAAGCCTACAACCTAAAACTTTATAAACAGGTACCCCCAAAATATTAGCATATGACTCGTTTGCATAGACGATTGTTGTATCTGAATCCAAAACTAACACTACATCATCAATATTATCAAGTATTTTAAATAATAGATCTTGATCCCATTTTTGTATAATTTTTGTTGTCACAGCATGTGAGTTGCTTTTCATCCTGGGTTCCCCCACTATGTATATTTTGTAAACATTATACCAAAATATTAGAATTAAGGAAACCTTTTACAAAAATCCTTAGAAATAATACCTTGCTTGTACTTTTTTTCAACATCTAATACCTGATTATAATTTCTATAAATATTTCTCATCCACCCTTATCAGTTCTATTAACTTATATACTTATTATACACTTCTTGTAATGTTCGACATCCATCATACTTTCCTAGAAATACCTCGAAGTACTTAAAGATTAATTGTGTGTATGATATTAGACGAGTAAGCCAATCATTCCCTAACTTTACCCAGTAATTATTATGCGCAAGAATCATGCCAAAACCAAAGGGACCGCACCACTCCATGAATGTCTTAGTTTTTATAGGAAAGTATGCGCAATAGTAAAGCTCGTGTATATGCATTTTTTATACATGTCATTAACACTTTTAAACTTTATTGTTTATATTTTATACACAAGATATGATAATTCTGCATAAATGGCCAGTTATACATATTACTATCACTTTACTTTTTTGAGACTAATTAAGTTAAAAATAAAGCCATTACACACTTAGCATAGTATTTCGAAAAAATTATCATTGTGAATAATGTTCCCAAAATAACGTTAACATCAAAAACGGCATATTTCTTGCAATAACTTTGGCTCCAATAACTGCAGATTTATTTGGCACAAAGAATTCTTATAGTTGCTTACAAACGTCTTGGTTCCGGCCTCATAGTTGCACCGGGCATGACTAAAAGCAATATTATCCATATCATAAAAGAGCTGCGCCGGATCATCGCCCAGCAACCAGGACTCTTTACGATCGATGGTAAAATCGGTAATGTCGTCAATTTTTTCGCCGCAGCGATAACAGATATCCATATTGCACTTTTTAGCTAATTCAAACATCAGATGCTTATTTAATTTAGTGTGACTTTAACCATAACTTTGCCGCTTTTTAAGCATATGTTTGCCGTAAGTACATTTTATAAGCATAAGTTTGCCAAGAATCCTTAGCTAGATATCTCAATTCTACAGAGTATCAAATACGACAGCCCGCCACATCGGCGGGCTTGAACTATAACTATTCTGCGTCATCTTTGTATTGAAAGAAGCATACATAGTCGTCGGCATATCTTATCAGCTATGCATCGCCTCTGCATTCTTGGGTTTAGCACTAAACGGACTCCTTACATTGGTAATATTTATTGTTCTCATCAAACCCCCTCCCCGCGGGGTATGGTATAGATGTTTTTGCTCAACCCATAAAAAAAGCCATCTTAATTGATGCCCTTGATCTGCTAAAATCAAATGCCCTTTACAGAAATGAGGCCGGCAGGGTGACTACAAATCACCCTGCCGGCTTTAACTACAACCTAAATTTTGCGACGGACTCTTGTAATTCGTTTGCTAGAGTGGCTAAAGCCTCACTTGAAGAGGCAATTTGTTGCATCGAAGCAGCCTGTTCTTGGGTAGCCGAAGAAACCGTTAGGGTTTGACTGCTTGTTTTCTGACCAACACAGAAATAGTATTATAACCAGCTGTATACAAAGTTTTAAGTAGTAATTCTCTTAACATGTGTGAATTTTTCCTCTAAACTTGAAACTTATTGACTGCATCCCGTAAATCCATGGCAAGATGGGCTAGGGCTTGGCTGGAGGCAGCAATTTCCTCCATCGATGCAGATTGTTCTTCCGTAGCGGCTGAGACGCTTTGTGCTTCGCTGGAGGCTTTTTTACTCAACTCATCAATTTGTTGTACTGAGCTAACAATCTGCTGACTGCCAGTTGCCATTTTATCTACGGCCATAGACATATCCTTGACCTGGTCAGATACTTGTGTTACTAACTTAGTAATTTCATGAAAAGCCAGACCTGAAGCATTGACTATCTCCGCTCCCATTTTAACTTCCTGAGAACCTTCCCCCATGGCGACAACCGCTTTGTCGGTATCGCCTTGAATTTCTCCGATAAGTGTAGCTATTTGCTTGGCAGCTTCCTGGGATTGCTCAGCCAACTTACGTACCTCTTCTGCTACCACGGCAAATCCGCGTCCCTGTTCCCCAGCCCGAGCTGCTTCAATGGCAGCATTCAGAGCCAAAAGGTTGGTCTGACCGGCAATACCGGCAATAGTATCTACAATCTGGCCTATTTCTTTAGACCGTTCACCTAGTTTAGCCACTATCCCGGCAGAACTCGCAACCGTCTGTTCAATGTGTGCCATTTGCTGTACCGCTTTATCCGCTGCAATATTACCTTCATTGGCCTTTTTAGCAGCTAAAGCCGATTGTCCGGACACATCACTGGCGTTAGTGGCAATTTGCTGGATACCTGCCGACATCTGACGTATGACTGCCGAAGCGTCTCCGGTTATACTCAACTGTTCTCCCATGCCTTGTGCCACATCGACAATGGAGCCGGCTACTTGGGTTGCCGCCTGGGCCGATTGGTCAGCGCTAGCCGTCAACTCCTCAGAGGCTGCAGCCACCTGCTCAACAGACACGTCAATCTTCTTCATCAGCGTACGGACATTGCTACGCATAGCTACCAAAGAATCTGCCACTTTTCCGATTTCATCTGTCCTGATAACCCGGCACGGCTTATCACGAAAATCACCACTGGCAAGTTCATCACAAACTAAGATTAACTCATTTAATGGTTGAGTTATGATTCTTGTTATGTACCAGCCGCTAAGCCCCAATACAAGAAAGGCCAACAACAGAGTTCCCAAGCTAATTTGGTTAGCTTTTTCAAAAGCTGCCTGGTTATCCTCGTTCATCTTTTTGGATAGTTCTGTATAATAATCGCTAAACTCGCGCATAAGATCAATATACTCTGCAGCCAGCTTATCCACATTAGCAACATATAGGGCGTATGCTTCAGCATTTTTATTTTGCATAGCTAAACTAATAACTTGCTCCCTTGCATCACGGTACTTTCCTCTGGCCGTGTTCACTTTGTCCAACAAATCCTTGGCTTTAGCATCTAGATGAATTTTTTCAAGCTCTGTCAGATTAGCAGCAGCTCGTTTTCCGGTATCCTCTAGGATTGCTTTAAGTTGATTATTTTTATTATCATCCGTAGTAATCATCAATTCCATGGTCGCCGCATTAGCTCTGGTAATAAGCATACGATTCTCATTTAAATCCCGGACAGGGATTAGCCTGTCCTTGTACATAGTATTCATTGTTGTATTCGATTGTTGAAGATAATAATACCCTGTAAAACCGATAACACCTAATGCAAAAAAAGCGATAAAAATTAAAACTCCTAATTTATACATTACTTTCATGTTGTTAAGAAAAGTCATATTCTTTGCTCCTTACGTTTTTTCTATATTTATTTTTTTGTCAAAAACTATCAACATTTCGAGTTCTTTCAAGATTTCAGGAAGCTTCTTTATTAATTCCTCCAATTCGTCTTTTGTCATTTCAAACTCTTGCTTAAATTGCATAGGCCGCCCTCCCATGAATTAATAAAAAAAACTACCAGGAACATCGCGAAAATCATAAAATTCTCTGATGCAACCTGGCAGTCATTGATAATAACACCTTTAGACCCACGGCTTTGCGTCCTTATTTTTCAATAAGTTTGCCTTTATTAAAATAGTTATTCAATTGCATGTATGCCCCATAGGTTAGTCCAGTACTGCAAGATCCGTTCTTTTTCGCCTTGTAAGCTCCACGTAAAATCTGCAAGGGACCATTTGTTTATTACAAAATAAATGGTTGCTATGTAACTCTGTGCAGATGTTTTAAGATCTAAATTGGTTCTAAAAATCCCTTCTTTAATTCCATCCTGAAGTGTCTCCATAATAAAAGTCTCATATTTTTCAAGGTGATTTTTCGTGATTTGTTTTAATGTAGTATCTCCAAAATGAAATTGATCGGCAAAAGCCAGTCGCGATATTCCTTTTGTTTTTTCATTAAAACTCAAATGGATATTAAGTAGTTCATCTAACCTCACTAGGGCTGGTAAATGCTGTTTTTTTACAGCTTCCAACTTTTGCATTAATTCTAAGAGCAAAAAGGAAACTGTTTGTCCAATAATGTCTTGTTTGCTTTTAAAGTGACGATATACAACCGTCTCAGAAGTACCAGCACGCTGAGCAATTTGGGCTGTTTTGAGTCCGTTGATGCCTTTTTCAGTTATAAGTTCGATAGTCGCATTAATAACTGCTGCCTCAATATCTTTCATTTAGTTATAAAATTACTCCTTTACTGCTTCTTACTGCATGTTACAATTAAATTATCTTATACTTAAGTTATCTTTTAGATTTATTTGAACTTCTGGACTACTGCTTTTGAGTTCTATTGCCAAGTTAGCCAATGCTTCTGCATCATTTAGTTTAAATTCATCACTTTTTTGTTAGTGAGTACTTACTATATATAATTATACACCAATGACAAAATTCCTTTTATTTCATCATTTTTTTACATTACACAACCGATATTAAAAACCGTGGAATTGTACTGATACCCTCCTTTTCAATAGCCGAAAAAAACAAAAGTGATAATCACCCACTATCACTTTTGCTGTGGTGACTATCACTTTTGTTAGCTTTGCATATCTATATTGCTATCTACTGGTCAGCATTTTGCCCATTCAGTCCCAGCCGCGAGACGTGGGCGATGAGTTGGCCCCGGTTATTCAGCCGCGTCTTCGCAAGTATCTCGTTAATGTGATACCTTACTGTAGCCACCTTCATGCCCAACTGCGCCCCAATTTCTTTATAGGTCAGGCCTTGGGTCAGTAATTGCAGTAACGCCATCTGCCGTTCTGTCAGTTCCATCTGCTCCCTATTTAGGCTTGTTTGATCTTTTTTCCCCTGGCAGCTCAGTTTCCGCATCAACCGTCTGGCCAATCCTGGTGCAAAAGGCATTTCACCGCTGGCAAGCGCGGTGAGTTGGCGAATAAAATCTTCCGGATCCATGTCTTTCAGCAAGTACCCTTCAGCACCGGCCTGAATCGCCGCAACAAGGCTGTCATCATCCTCAATGGCTGTGAGCATTACAATCTTGGCATCGGGATAATCCTTTTTGATCATTTGTGTGGCCTGAATTCCGTCCAGACCGACCATCTGGATATCCATCAGCACCAATTCCGGTTTGAGCATCTCAAATTTGATCAGCGCTTCCGCCCCGTTTCGGGCTGTGCCAACCACAGCGAACCCGTTAGCCTCCAAAAAGCTTCGCAGGCCCTCCAAAACTAGAGCCTGGTCATCAACTACCAGTGTTTTCATCGTTATCCACCCTGCCCAAGTTAAATTGAACTATTAATTTTGTCCCTGCACCCGGCCTCGACTCGATCTGCAGGCGTCCGCCCGCCTCATTGGCTCGCTCAGCCATGATCTGCAGTCCAAAATGTTTCTTCCCTGCCGGAATATTAGCCGGATCAAAGCCGCAGCCATCATCCTCGATAAGGACTGTTACCTGATTGTCGCCCCTTTCGATTTCAACCTTCACCTGCTGTGCTTGGGCATGTTTACGGATATTGGTTAATGCTTCCTGAATAATTCGCAGCAGCTGTACTTTGCTGGTACGGCTCAATAAGCCTGTTACCGATTCGTCTGGCAGTATGAGTTGGGTGACTATACCGTTGCTTTCTTCGTACCACTCCAGATAGTCCTGTAGGTTGGCGACAAAATCTTCGCCGTCATCGACGGTCATTTTCAGCCCGACAATTGTCTCCCTGGCATCGGTGTTCAAATCTTTAATTGTCCCGATCAGCCGTTGGACCTCTTGATCGGCCTTTTCAAGTTGGCTGCCGTTCAGCAAGGACCGGACCATCTGCAGTTTTAAATTGATATAATTCCATATCTGGCCTCGCCCGTCATGAAGCTCCCGCCCCAGCCGTTCCCGTTCCGCCATGATGGACAGGGCCTTTTGCTGGTCGAGAATCTGAGCTTGAGCCTGCTTCAGCTTGGTCATATCATGGAAAACAATGGCTTTGCCGATAATCATATTGCCCCAGTCAAGCAGTGGCGTAACGTGGTAGGAGTAATACCCGCTGCCTTCCAGGTAAACTTCGCCCTCCATCACCGCTTTGACATCCAACAGAGCGGTCATCGCCGGCCAGCATGCAAAAGCCTGCGGAAAATGACTACCAGGCAAAACCGGGGCTTTTTGGCCAAACCGCCGCTGAGCGGACGAATTGATTTCCATGATATAATCCTGATCATCGGTGATGATCATGCAGTCATCGATGTTTCCGATAACGGTCGACTCGGCCAGAGCCATCAGGTTGAGAACCCGCAGACGAAAAAACAGCCACGACCAGGCAATACCGCTCAACATAAAAGCCAGTGGCAACGGCGGGATAGCACCGACCTGCACATCAAGAACCCATAAGATATGTCCGGTTACCGATATCAATGGATCGACCGGCAGCGTCAGAACTTGCAAACGCCGCAAGCCTGAGACTCGGCGTCCCCAGATAACACAAACCATCGCTATCGCAAAAAATTGCAAATAAATTATACCCATCATTACCCAGTAAATGGGCCCACGGATAATGCCGAAGGTCACCCCGTCCCAGATCACGCCGCGCCAGAACCAGCCGTGCCATCCGGTAGTCAGCAGCGCCAGAAGACCAAAGGCGGTCAGTGCCAATATCACCAAAATAACCCGCCTAATGCTTTGCCCCTTTTTTCCGGCGACATTCACAACGAACAGAAAAAACGTCGGCAGTGTCGCTATGGCGCTCATTTGTTGGATTTTGACCCAGAAGACTTTATCTGCCAAGCCAGGCGAGACGGTGACCAAAACTAGGGCCATAAGAAAAACCGCCCGAAGGTAGAGACTAAGCACCCAATATAGCGCTGCCGGTGCCCGCCGGTACTGCCAGGCGTACCCAGCCAGCGCCGCCAGCACCGTCGCTGCCAACAGATAAAACCAGATCTCTTTTATCGGATGATAAATCATCAACTGTAGTGCTGATTCACTCATTTGCGCTGAACCTAGACCCATAGGTATCCTTTCTCCGTTATTCCCCCATATGCTTGCCACATGAAAAAATCATTGGGAAGTTTTTTTCGCTATTCAGTCAGCTACTACCGAAAAAATGCTATCGATTATAGTCGGTAACATTTTAAATTGAGATTATCCAACAAAAAATTATATATTTACTTAATTATACATAAAATTACATTTTTGGTCTAGTATTGATAATCCTGCCATTTTTTTGCAAGCACTATCATAGCATTTTTTATTCATTATTCTGAGTTAATATGGTTATTTTTTTAGAATTGGCCATACATAGCTGGAAATTTCCCAATTAAAGAAGAAAACTCACCTTTTTCTGGTAAGTTTTCTTCTTTAATTTATTTGGCATTAAATTTTACTTATAATCTTAAGTTAGTGCTTATATCTTTAATACAGTGATTTTTTACTTCTCAGAAATCTTTTTTAAAAATACAAGCACTCTGATTATCAATTCACCCCATAGCGTACCCACCTTAGTAGCAGGCTCGAAATAAGCTCTAAAGCCAAAATAAACATCGGGATTCACCTAAGTTATTAAGTCCTTGTTGGATAGCAATGAGCTCTCATCCAGCCAGATATCTGTTGGTATATCAATCGCTACATACTTATCCGCATAATGTTCCACTATTTTGTTTCGAAGTGCTTCTACCGGTTTACTATATTTTAATTCCGTCCTCCCGGTTCCACGAGGCGTTAAGAATGGAATAGGAAGAGGCTGTCCCGCTGTTGGTCGTCTATTTGCGGTTGCTGGCCCCCAACAGTAATGCTTGGCCCTTTTTTTATAGCTGGCTGCTGCAATTCCGGCGGCTTGGCGGTTTTACACTTTAAAAGTAATTGCAGACAAATCGTTAGCAATGATTACCTTGGCCAGTTCATTGATCGAAAATACCGGCTGTTCGACAGAAAAGACGGTGATATCTTGACTTTCAGGATTGATGCCGATAAGTTTGGTTCCTGTACATATTCGCAGGGTAGCAGCGATAACCGCTGGATCGGCCTGGTTGATTTCAAACAGGACGGCGTGAGGAGAAAGCATCTTCAGCTCTCTGGCGGCCTCGGCAAGGGAGTATCCCAACCACCTGACCCGCAGTTGCCGGTGTACCTGGAGACTTTCCTCAATTCTGGACCAAATCGGGCTTGTACCACATAGACCCACCTCCAGAACTGTTTTCACGATGTTCACCAGCCTTTGCAAATGCTTTTTTCTTACTTGACATTCCATGATAGCAAAATTTCCCCGCGCTGATCCCCTCCTTTTCGACAGCCAGCAAAAAAAATACTGGTCGTCCACTATCACTTTTGTTAGTTTCGATCGCCCAGGAAATTATTTAAAATTAACTTATTGCTGCTCGTTGCTCGTTTGTGTAAAATCATTCACTGACAGCAGGCTCGGCAAATGCTGCTACGGATTGCAGGAGGAGACAAAGACCAATGTCTTTTGGGAGCTAATGCCAACGTACAAATTTTTGTTATTTTTCTGGCATCGGATTAGGCGTAATTTGAAATTCTGCATTCCCGCTGCTAGCGGTGGTACCACTGTAAAGCGGACCGAAGTCGCCGCCTGAGAAGCCATTGAAACCGCTGGAAACGCCGGCCAGGGCAGTACCGACCACCTCTTCATACCTCTCACCGTTACCGCCTGCCCATCCCAGCGTTCTTGAATAAAATATACCGGCTAAAACACATTTACATTCATAACCAATGTTTTTTCATTTCCCGGTAATCTTCTTTAGTACATCCTGTGTAATATCCACCCCGCCGCACACAACCTCGTTTTTCCCGATCACAAGCAACAATCCTTTGGCATCAGCCCACTTCCTGAGCGGCGGCCACGACCGTGTCGGAAATCGGTTTTAACAGTTCCAGTCTTTTAATTTACATAGGGAAGGTCTTGGGAAGCTCATAAACTTTGACCGTAAAATCCTCATTCCCCGCATTATTGGGGTTGGCAATATATAACTTAGAAGAACGTTTTACCTTTGTCCAGCTTCCGCTTCTCAGATTAGAAAATATCGTAGGATCAATTTTGTTATTCTTATCCTCCATAACATCAAATTCGATCTCATCCGCATGCGAGTTCGTTGTCTTATCTATCTCCCAATATAATTTGATACTGTCCTCATTCACGTCGTTAGTACTAAAGTTGTCACTTGAACGATGGTGTTGATCATGCTTGGGTTCATAATGTGATGAAACCTGGCCTACTAAGGGAGCGTTGGGGGGAAGATGGTCTATGGCATAGACCGACACTAAAAAAGGCTCCTGATTATCTATGCTGTCCGGGTTGGCGATATAGAGATTTCTATCTGTATATGTCGTTGTAACCTGCAAATGAGTAACATCAGAAAATATGTTTTTGTCTGTGCCACTTACATCTTTCAGTACATTAAATTTGATTTTTGCATAATCACTATTTTCGGATATTGTCCAAGCATAGGCAACGGTGTTGGCAGGTAAATTTTGAATACTAAAATTGCCGCTTGAGCGGTTCTCTTGACCATCTTGTTTCTGATAGCGAGACATAACAGAAGCGACCAAGGAAAAACCGGGTATAGCCTTTACCGGTGATTCGGCAAAGTAGCCGATGGCGTCGGCAACCACGAGAAAGTTACTGCTGTTGCTGCACACAGGGTCTGCAATATAGAGGGACCGTTCAACGTTGACGTCCGTGCGCAGCCCGGCAGCCAGCTTGTAAAATATAGTATTATCAGGGTTCGATGAATCATCACGCATAACATCAAACGATAACGGCCAAGCATCATTTTGCTCCACCCGCCAGTTCACCATTATCGTGCGTTCCGGAACTTCCTGGGTATTAAAGTTGCCACTGGAGCGTTGGTCTTGACCTTCTTCGGGGGTTGGCAAGGAAACAACGGCGGCAATCTGGCGGGCTGGCGGATAAAAAGGAAAACTCATCCCCATGTTGACGCCCTCGCCGATCAAAGTGGACTGATCGAAAGCGGATAAAGATCCGCTATTTTGCGGATCACCGATGATAAACCTGACATCTTGGTCGCCATGCGATGCTGATGCTATCCCTTCCAATACTAAGGCATCACTAAATGACCTTTGGTCAATTTGTATCCAGCTATCTCCACCTTCTAATGAAGCCCAGGCTGTCGCCTGTTTACGGTCGGCGGCGATTTCGAGTTTAACACACACACAATCCGTTGCCCTGATGACTCCATCCGGAACAAGCGAACTAGATGACACCTCAACAGCATAGGTGCTATTCCCTTTTTTCGTACGATACTGAACTCGAATAAGCTCCCCCACTGACCGGAATATCCCAAAATACGGTGAATCAGCGTCTGTTGTCGCCCGAACCATAATGCCGCATTTTGCCCAGGTGTTAGCATTATAATATGGACAGCCGATGTAGTACACGTATGACCCGGCCTGCGCCGAAGCCGTTCTATATTGAAAGAAGAAGCTGTCTTTTTTATCCCAGATATCACCGGAATTAACGCCATGCCCCAGTAAGGCGCCGCGTTCACCCAGTTGCGGGTCGATTTGAACATCAATACCCTCGAATGGAAACCCGGCCATGTTATTCGTACTGGCCCAAGGGTCCTTTATCGAATCGACCTTATTCGTAGCAATAATTTGAATCCGGCTATTTTTAGCCTCACTCCAATCTTCCTGGGTACTTAAAGAATAGCCTGGAGAAGTCAAAGAATAGTTGAACTCCGGATAAACACGCCCAACATAATGCTGATTCACTGTCGGTCCAATCGCCCGGTCTGCCCAGGCAATACTATAAAATGCGATATAGTTAAACCGCCCGACATTTTCAGCGGTACTGACCTGATCGGCAAAAAAACACGCCCTGCCATTTGCAAGTTGGCCGTTAGTACCGCAATATTGGGAGCGGCCACACCGGTTAAGAACAAATACAAATTTGCCTCTCATCTCTTGCAACAGCGGCCAATTACCTTGAGTAACGGCAGCTTGCAGCGTCGCAGGAGAACCATTCATCTGCAACAAGTCGGCCGGTGTATAAACAATGTCGCCTAAATTTGTCCTAATAAATGTATCAAAATCATTTGCCTGTGCGTCTGTCAAGGCACTTATGTCCTCAACGATTTCCAGAAATATAGTAATTACTTCATGATTGGGAAGCGCGTTGTTTATCCCCCGGTAAATTTCCATAACTCCGTTAAGGTTTGTTACATGTGCTTGAGATGAACCAAATGGAACCCCCGCGTGATATATTGTCCAACTACCCACATCCGTTTCATTTTGATCTGGATGGACATCAAATTCCAAAGACCGGATCTTCCAATAGAGTACCTGATCAAACACTCCTTCGGAACGGGTATATGAATTATGGCTTTGCTTTTGGAAAACCTGATTATACCGAATGACATCATAAGAAGTGTAATTTGGCACTTAACTTCTCTCCCCTTTCCAATGCTTCAGTTTTAATATCACCGTCCGGACTGGCTGTCCCCCATTTTCTCCGTCGGACCGACACCGCCTGCCGTCGCGTTCTTTTTCAGCACCCCGGCTTCAATGAGTTGATTAACGATATTCTCCTGTACCACCCGCGACTGGCCAAAGCCCTCCAGCAGCATGATGATCCGTTTGCTAATGTCGACGACCGGCTGTCCGGTGTCGCTTTGAGGTGCGGCTGCACCGTCATCAGGTCGACCCGCACAAGCTGCCCGATGACGTGGACGGCATTGATGACATCGGCGAAAATCTCCTGGTTCATCGCTCTAAATACTCCTTTAGTTATCGGTTTGCCCGGAACTGTCAAACATGGTCGCCGACAGATAGCCGCCGGTGTTTACACCGGGCGACACGACGGTCAGTACCAGGTCGCCGCCGCTTGTATGGGCCGAGTATCCGCTCGTCAAGACCAGACCATCATACGAATGGCCGTAGCGTCGGCCCGACCCGAGAAGGCCGGCGGCCGTATAGTCGGCGTTAATCACCGCGCCGATGTAGGCGGGGTCTGTTGCGCCCGCGTGCCGCTGTACGGTCAGCACGCCGTTCACATAATTGATGGTATAATTGGGCGAGGCCAACGTCCCGGTCAGGGTGATGGCATAGCTGCCGGCAGGACAGCCGGTAGTGGCCACGGTGCTAAATGTCAGGCCGCCGCTCAACGATGCCGCGGTGTCGCCGTTTACCAGACCGCTGTAACTGGCCGTGAAAGCCGGATTGGCTTGGCCGGCGTAGCGGCTGGCATTGTTGGCGGTGACGTTTAAAGACGCGCGGGTGATATCCGCCTTCGTGGTCGCCGTTGTTAAAACATAGTTACCCGCATCTGTCCCGTTTAAATCACCGCTAGTCACGGTGACCATCTTCCCTGTCCCGGCATTTTTCGTGTCAAAGGTGCCGCTGCTGAGTGTCACCGTATCGCCGCCGATCACGCCGTCCAGCGTCCCGCTCACCGCCGCGGCCTTTGTCCCGTCGTATACCCGGCTGCCCGCCGTCAGTCCGCTGACCGTTATGGTTTTCGCCGTGATGTCCGCCGTCGTGGTCGCAGTCAAAGTATAGTTACCCGCATCTGTCCCGTTTAAATCACCGCTAGTCACGGT
>NZ_FWXI01000027.1 GCF_900176355.1 Sporomusa malonica
CGCCTCGGTAGCTCAGTCGGTAGAGCAGAGGACTGAAAATCCTCGTGTCGGCAGTTCGATTCTGCCCTGAGGCACCATTAAAGCGGAAGTAGCTCAGCGGTAGAGCATCGCCTTGCCAAGGCGAGGGTCGCGAGTTCGAATCTCGTTTTCCGCTCCATTCATGTGGCGACATAGCCAAGTGGTAAGGCAGAGGTCTGCAAAACCTCTATTCCCCAGTTCAAATCTGGGTGTCGCCTCCATGTTTTCTTATCATTGCTTGCATTGCAAGCTTGAATCTACTCAAGATTCACTTATGCCGGGGTGGCGGAACTGGCAGACGCAACGGACTTAAAATCCGTCGGAAAGAAATTTCCGTACCGGTTCGATTCCGGTCCTCGGCACCAGTATTTATAAGACTTCGCAGTCATTGCGAAGTCTTTTTCATGTGCGCCCAGCATGGTCGCTTACTTGTTGGTGAAAGTCCAATACGGGGGTGGATAGTGCCAACCGTTAGCCTAAGACAAGAATGTCGCCCGTGAGGGCACAATCGGAAGGAAGTCGGCGGCAAAGCTTCGGTCTGAGGAACACGAACTACATATAAGGCGTATGTCCGCTGGGCGAGTTTTCATGGCAAATAAAAGCATCTGGCGGTTAATGAATAGAGGCTTAACTCTTGGCTCTGCCGAAGTTCTTCTAGTATTAGATATGGATATATCGGAGCGGTCTCTGAGAAAATTTTAGCGCAATGCGTTCTATTGATTTAAAATCTGTGTTTTTGCCAATCCGATACGTGTCTTGAATATGTTGAGTTTATTATACTATGATGTTCAATTGAAATGGACAATTGCTTATTCGAGGAAAACATTTATTTGACAGAAAAAAATATTTGTAGTATAATAAGCTATAAATTGTTAGAACCTACTAACAATTACTGATAACTCCATATTGTGTTTTAAACCGCCACGGGATATGGGAAATTGGGTGTGACGTATCACATTCGCCGGCACGAGCCGAATATCCAAACGTAGGAGGTTTTTTTTTATGGGCAAAAATAGATTTGAGACCAAGTTGAAAAACGAAAACAATACATATAAAGAGCTTTTTCTGAGAAATCCCCAGAATCCCATTTTATCGGCCAAGGACTGGCCTTATCCCGTGAATACAGTATTCAACCCGGCGGCGACGATGTTTCATGGCAAGGTTTTGTTGCTTGCTCGCGTGGAAGACCGGCGGGGCTTCTCTCACTTTACTAAGGCGATTAGTGACGATGGCGTTGGCAACTGGCAGATTGATCAAATGCCGACGTTGGAACCCGATCCGGGAAATTATCCCGAGGAGCGGTGGGGGATTGAAGATCCTAGGATTACCTGGCTTGCTGAATTGGGTAAGTGGGCGATTACCTATACGGCCTATTCTCGCGGTGGACCACTTGTGGCGATGGTGCTGACCAATGATTTTATCCATTTTGAGCGGTTCGGACCGCTCATGCCGCCGGAAGATAAGGATGCCGCCCTCTTTCCGCGCAGGATAAACGGAAAATGGGCGCTTATCCATCGGCCGATTACCGCCAACTATGTACCTGGTGCGCACATCTGGTTGTCATCTTCCGAGGACTTCACCCATTGGGGCGACCGGCAGGTGTTAATGCACGCCCGGCGGGGTGGTTGGTGGGATGGTGGGAAAGTTGGTCTTGCAGCACCGCCGATCGAAACCGCTGAAGGTTGGATACTGTTATACCACGGAGTGCGCCAAACGTGCTCTGGATCGCTTTACCGACTTGGACTGGCACTACTCGATTTGGATAATCCCATGAAGGTATTGCACCGGAGTGATGAATGGGTTTTTGGGCCGACCGAATGGTATGAACGGGAAGGGGACGTGGATGACGTGGTATTTCCAAGCGGGTGGGTGTTAGACGATAAGACCGGATTGTTGAAAATGTACTACGGTGGGGCTGATTCTTGTATTGCTTTGGCTACTGCTAGTGTCGGCGATTTGCTGGAATATATTAAAAGATGTCCGGAACCGTTGGATGAGGCACTTTATTAATATTGATTAGTCAAACCCGGGTGAGCCGGTAAGCTGCAGCTTAGAAACGCATAAAAAGGCTGCGGAAGAAAAGAAGGAGACCAAAAAGATGATTGCAACAAATAAAATAAGAAATATTGCTTTTTTGAGTACCTATCCGCCACGGGAGTGTGGATTGGCTACATTTACGGAAGATCTAGTGAACGAAATTGATAAAATACCATTTATTCAACCAAGTGTTATTGCAGTGGTGGATAAGGAAGGATATACAAACTCCCAAGTAAAACGCAAACTTAGTCAGCACGACCGTACGAGTTATCTGCTGACGGCACTATGGGCGAATGATAATGTGGATCTCTTAGTTATCGAGCATGAATATGGGATATTTGGCGGCGAATGTGGCGAATATATCCTTGATTTAGCCAAAAGACTGAAGATTCCTTTTATCGTCACGACACATACTGTGTTGTTAGAACCATCGCCCAAGCAACAGGCTGTCCTACGAGAATTAGGAAGGCTCAGCACCAAGGTAGTGACGATGGCTGAAAGTTCTATTCCCATATTGGCTGGGACATACGGTATTGAGTTAGAGAAACTCATCTTTATCCCTCACGGTGTTCCTAATATGCAAGTAGAATCGCGAGAAAAATTGAAAATCAATCACGGCTTACAGAACAAGCAAGTCATTAGCAGCTTTGGACTCATTAGCCCGGCCAAAGGCCTCGAGTATGGGATTGAAGCGGTGGCGAAAGTCGTACCGGATTATGAAAATCTGATGTATCTAATCCTTGGTAAGACGCATCCATGCGTCAAAGAAAGTATGGGCGAAAAATATAGACAGAGCCTGATGGATTTAGCGCAAAGCCTTGGGGTGCAGGATAATATCTGGTTTATTGATAAGTACCTGACAAAGGAAGAAGTGATTACCCATCTTCATATGTCCGATATGTACTTGACACCGTATCTGTCGAAAGAGCAGGCGGTCAGCGGGACGTTGGCATATGCCATGGGGTGTGGACGGGTTATTGTATCGACCCCATATCGTTATGCAGAGGAAATGCTGGGTGGCGGTCGTGGAATGCTTGGCAAATTCAGAGATTCCGACTCGATAGCATCGTGCATTCGATCAGTGCTCGCCAATCCAGTTCGGAAAAAAGAAATGGAGATGAAGACATTGGCAGTTGGCCGGACAATGACATGGGCCAATGTAGCCGCTCAATATGCCGAACTAGGCATGCAGATCATTGATGACAGAGGAAATCGGACGAAAAATGATACCAGGCGACTTGTTCGCCCATCGATTCCAAACTCTCATCCCCATCTTGCTATAGTTAGTCGGAATGGAGTGAAGGTGGGATAATGACTCAATTAGGCAATGTCTTTGATGATGCACATATCTTTCGGATGACCGATGATACGGGTATGTTCCAACACACCCGTTACAATGTTCCTGATTTGGATAAGGGGTATACAACTGACGACAATGCCCGGGCATTAATTATGGCGGTGATGCTTTATGAAAAGAAACGGCAGTCGAAATACCTTGCATTAGTCTATCATTACTTGGCATTCATCTTGTATGCCCAGAATGAAAGCGGCCATTTCCGGAATTTTATGACCTATGGCCGGCAATTCACAGAAACACAAGGATCTGAAGAATGTTTCGGCCGTTGTCTTTGGGCCTTAGGGTATACGTTGGCTTCGACAGTGATGCCCGGTGGGGTAAAGGATGCATGTACTAGCGCAGTCAGTCGCGCATTGTCACGTATTTCTTCTCTCAAGTGCCTGCGGGGGCAGGCATATGCCCTGATCGGCCTGGGTTTTATTGATAGGACTGAGAGCAATAGCCTGATCCTCAGGCTCGCTGATTCCATCGCCGTTCGCTTTGAACAGTGTGCAGGGGAGGGCTGGTGCTGGTTTGAAGACAGCCTCTCGTACGATAATGCCGTACTGCCTTGGGCTATGTTCGTGGCTTCCCGCCAAACAGGGCAGGACAGGTTTCTCTGTATAGCGCGCCAAAGCATGATGTTTCTTGATCAAGATGCCTTTCGTGACGGCTTTTTCCGGCCGGTGGGCTGTAGAGGGTGGTGGATACGGGGGGGTGAACCGGCATTATATGATCAGCAGCCTGTCGAGGCATCCATGTCCACGCTGGCTCATTTGGTTGCTCATAAGGTCACTGGCGATGAAGCCATGCTGGTATTAGCCAGGCGGAGTTTTGCCTGGTATATGGGGGAGAACTCTTGCCGTGAAAGTCTGATTAACGCTGAAACTGGCGGTTGTTATGATGGTATAATGGCTGATGGTCTGAACCGCAATCAAGGAGCTGAAAGTATTGTTGGCTATTGTATTGCCAGTCTGGCTTTGGACAATGCAGTTCCCTGCGACTTATGATTTAATCAGTAAAAAAAGGAACGTGATTATCTTATGAAAGTAATTATTCTCGCCGGTGGCGGAGGTAGTCGCCTGTTTCCTCTTTCGCGCACACTGTTTCCCAAACAGTTTTTAAAGTTGAATGGCGAAGAATCGTTGCTTGCCCAGACGATCGCCCGGTTTCTTCCCCTGGTAAAACCCGCTGACATGGTAGTGGTGACTAATCAGGAATATGTTCATCTTGTACGAACAGAACTTATCGCCGCCAAGGCTCAGGGAGCCCATATCCTGCTGGAGCCGGTGGCGCGCAATACGGCCCCGGCGGTCGCATTTGCGGCAAAATACTGTCTGGAGCAACTGGGCTGTGAGCCTGATGAAATACTATATATAACGCCATCTGATCATATTATCCGCCCGATAGAGACATTTACGGCAAACGTTCGTCAGGTGATCGGGCTGGCGAAGTTGGGCAAGGTTGTGACCCTTGGCATACCGCCGAATCATCCGGAAACCGGTTATGGCTATATTCAAGTAGGCAAGCCTTTTGGTGGTGGTTTTGCCGTCCAGTCCTTCCGTGAAAAGCCGAATCAACAGACCGCAGAGGCGTACCTTGCTGCTGGCAGCTACTACTGGAATTCGGGTATGTTTGCATTTACTATACATTGTCTCATGGACGAATTACAGGCATATCAGCCAGCGATTTATGAATTGGCCGAAAGTAGTTTAGCTGAGATGACGGTGAATTTTACCCAAATGCCTAACATCTCGCTTGACTACGCGATCGCTGAAAAATCGGAAGAATTGGTGATGCTGCCGATTACGGCGGAGTGGAATGATATCGGTTCATGGGATGCAATCTATGACGTACTGGATAAGGATGCGGACGGTAATGCCGTAAAAGGCGATTGTATGCCGATTGAATGTTCAAATACGTTGATATTGGGACATAGCCGTCTTATTGCCGGTATCGGTCTTGAGGATATTCTGGTAGTAGAGACGGACGATGTCATCGTTGTTGCGAAAAAAGGCGAGTCCCAGAAGGTCAAGGATCTAGTGGGTGAGCTAAAGGCGAAGGGCCGGGTTGAGGCGGATGAACATACGACAGTTTATCGTCCTTGGGGATTCTATACAGTATTAGGTTCTGGACCAGGATATAAGATGAAGAAGATTGTCGTTAATTCAGGGGAAATTCTTAGCTTGCAGATGCATTATCACCGTAGTGAGCATTGGATTGTTATTGGCGGTACGGCAAAGGTAACTATTGGTGATACTGAACAAATGGTGCATGAGAATGAGAGTATTTTCGTGCCACAAACAACCAAGCACCGGCTTGAGAATCCCGGGAAATTGCCGCTGCAGATTATCGAAGTGCAGAACGGCAGCTATCTGGGTGAGGATGATATCGTCCGTTTTAACGATCGATACGGCAGGTCATGATAGTAAGGGGCTGTGTGAAAATAAAATGGACCTATAGAATGGACACTTAATAGTCCAATGAGTCCTGACGACATTTTGATGACACAGTTAAATTTAATGCCATATTAGCACGGTTGTACTCAGTAGTATAGGCGAAGGAGGCCTCAACTGCTGAATACGGCATTTTTGAGGCGATTTCTCAACAGAAAAAGCAATAGGCACCTCTTAGGGATTAAAACCCTCGAGGTGCCTATATTTTTGCAACAACTTTATTTATCTGGCTTTCCATTGACTGTTTTGAACAGCGGCCTTTTTCAATATTTTCCAATGCCTTATCCCCGGCCTTTAGAGCACTGTCGCATTTATTGGCGACAAAATCATTGATCGCGGTTTGCGCTTCCATATCATTGCCGGAATTTTTAAGGCTAATATACTGTTGCTCGAAAGCCGGCATATCTATTAATAGTTCTTTTTCATAGGAATCGAATGCAGCGCGAATACCTTCATGGTAAAGTTTATAGTAGCCAAAACTGCGCATAGCAATACTATGGAAAGCATACGCTGCCTCTGGTGTACTATATCTTGGATCTACCTTAGTAATTCCAACGTAAAAAGGTACATAGGTACTGTTGCAAGGCTGCATATAGCTATGAAGCATTAATCCTAGCTCATTAGGGACGTCGGGCCTGGATATCATCATTCCGGTAGAACTTGTTGCCCCCCAGCCTAAATCATGTTCACAAACCCCACGAATGTACATTGAGGTTTCAATCGTATCTTTCTTTGGCCATTCAGCCATCCACTCCCTATTATACCAGTCAACAACATCGCTGCTATAAAAGGGAACTTGATGCATATCTATTACTTTACCGCTTGGTAACTTATAAGTATCATAATGGTCGCGTGTAAATGGAATCAAAGTGCCAGCATCTATTTGCCCGGTTGCTTTTGCCAATAGCTCCATCGCTCTTTGGTAACGCATTTCCGTATTATACAGTTTTTCGACTGCAGGACGCTTGGCAAAATTATCGTTATTATCAGGATATAACTCTAGCGTGCCGTATACGTTGCGGAAGTTTATTCTTTGCGTGCCTTCTTTGACCCATTTCTGTTCAACCGCAAAAGATAATGCCGTTCCAAGACTGACCATACTTTTCTACCAGATTAGCAACAACATCCACACCTTCACGAGCTGTCTTGGCACGTTCCAGAACTAAGCGCACTGATCCCCATGCCGTAACCCCAACGCCCAGCTGTACGGGAACCGGTGAATTTATAAGTTTCCGTCACTTGAGGAATATCAATGTAAGCTGCTTGGTATACCTCATCTGAAGTATGGCGTGGCTTCTCTTGCAGACCAATTTCCGATAGAGTGGCGGCTGATTGGTCGCGGTTTTTAGAAATTATAGTTCCTTTACCACTTTTGAGAGCAGAACCTTGGGCCATAAAGGTAGTGCATTCACCTTGAAAACCTGTATGACCGGAACGTTAAACAGAAAAAGAGGCCCTCTTATCTCCTGATTTGAAGTCACCTTGCTGGCTTTATTTTTATAGGAGGCTTTTGAATAGGCGAGTGCGACCAGAACAGTCAGTCGCATAGTGTTCAGGGGCCCTTCATAATGTCCATTCATTTCAGTGACCGCAAAAACAAACCCTGGGAAAATTAAATAATTTTGCTAGTCCTGCCGCAGTAACACCATAATAAATCACTGGCTTTCCTTGCTGCAGTTCGTGGTAGGTATCATTGACTAGGACACTTCCTGTAGAGAGAACAATATCTGCCCAGCGTGCGTGCTGGGAATTAAGAGCCGCATCCTCAATGCGAACCCCACAGCGAATTTGACCGATATTATCTGGATTAAGGTCGGTAACTTTAAGCTCAAAGGCGGCGTTATTTAAAGCTTCAATTAGGGCGGGCTGTAAACCAACGAAAGCGATTTTAGGACGACCATACTTTTTCTGAATATAAGCAGGCAGTTCCTGGGCGCAAAGGGCTGGCTCTTTATCTTTACAGTGGACTGTTGCTTCAAGCTGTTGCAAACTGCGCATAATGGCGTTCAAGGTTGCAACGAACACTGCCCGACGGAAATTGGTGTCCAACGGCAGTTGTAGTACATCGCTCAATGTACCTTCGAAGTGTCCTGGCTGATCGGTAAAGGCTTGCCCGATACCATCGCGCAGGCGTGCTTCCATCATAACTTCCTTTCCGGTAAGGAGAGGGTAATCATCGCGATCTGGTTTTCCAATTGCTTCTTCGGGAGTGAGATCGCGTGCAGATACAATCATAACTTTTTCATTATACGCCCAGTTTTGGCTTTCAACTATTTGTGAGAGCTTTATTTTTGCTTCTTCCAACAGTGTCATACCATGATGCTCCTTATTGATAATAAATTTATAGATAAAGACGCATCCAAGAGGAGATGAATTTTTCTTGAGATGCGTCTTTATTAGGTTACTTAGTGACCGCCGCAGCCGTGACCGTGATGGTCGTGCTGTTCGTGGTCGCAGGTGTTTCCTGAATTGACAAGTTTGCCTTGTAAATATAGATCAACGAGGTTTTCAGGAGCATCACATGGTGCCCCGCATAAGATTTGTACGCCGCGTTCTTGTAAAATCGCCTGCGCTGCTTCGCCCATTCCGCCGACTAGGATGTCTGTGCATCCTTGATCGGCCACCCAATTTGGAATGACACCAGGGGCGTGGGGCGGCGGTGTCAGGGTCTCTTGTTCGACGATTTTGCCGTCATCTACAGTGAGGATGGCGAATTGTTCACAATGGCCAAAATGGGTGCAAAGTTTTCCTTGAACTACGGGAATTGCAATTTTCATAGTTTTGTCAACACCTTTCTGCTTATTAGGAAGCTGATGAATTAACTGATCAACAATATGCTGCATTTTCTCTTTAGTATGACTGGTTAAAGTGTCTATACTTTGGCCAGCATCACCAGCGGTGACTACGCCAGGGTCAATGGGCAGTTGTCCCAAGAAGGTAAGGTTATAATCAGCGGCTGTTTTTTTACCACCGCCGCTTTTGAATATTTCATGCATATTGCCGCAGGTGGGGCAGACAAAGCCACTCATATTTTCGATGATGCCTAAGATTGGCATCTTAACTGTTTGACAAAAATGAATGGATTTGCGTACGTCTGCTAAGGCAATTTCTTGTGGGGTTGTTACGATAACAGCCTGGCAACCGGTAACAGTTTGCGCTACTGTCAGTGGCTCGTCACCTGTTCCCGGGGGGCTGTCGATGATCAAAAAATCGAGTGTTCCCCAGTTAACATCTGATAAGAATTGGCGTATAATGCCAATCTTTACTGGGCCACGCCATATTAGAGGAGCATCTGGTTGATCCAATAATCCCTGGATTGAGACTACTTTTAAATTTTCATCATATGGGTAGGGCTGGATTTTATTACCGATAGTGTTTAGCCGAAGGCCAGTAAGCCCTAAAAGCCCGGAAATACTGGGGCCGTGAACATCAACATCCAGTAGGCCAACCTGATAGCCTTGATTGCTTAAAAAGACTGCGAGATTGGTGGCAACAGTGCTTTTTCCGACACCACCTTTGCCACTCATGACAACTATCTTGTATTTTACCTGTTGTAAAAAATGGTTGATTATCTGATTTTGCGCTTCTAACTCATGATCGCTATTTGTGCTACACGACATTTAAAACATCTCCTTAAATTACCTTATTGGTGATTATTTGCCATGTCCCATTGCCCCAGGGCTGTTAATTGAAGACAATTTGCCATCAAGGAAGGCTCTTAGTGCCTCATCTACAGTGCCGTTAAAATCACCGAAGGAATACATAGTGATGTTGGCGGCATCTAAAAGTTTAAAGGCTTTAGGGCCAACATGACCAGTTATCAGCACACTGGCTTCCGTTTTTTCCAGGGATTGCCCTGCTTGGATGCCAGCTCCGTGGGCAGCTTCGAGGTTTTGGGTGTTGGACAGAGAAGTCCAAGTGTCACTTTCTTGATCATAAAGGACGAAATAATCGGCTCGGCCAAAACGAGAATCGACTGCTGCGTTGCGATTCTGGCCGTGTGAAGTAATGGCAATTTTCATATGCATTTTCCTCGCTTTCTATGGTTAATTTATATAAATAATGTATTTAGTGTGCGTACTATTTGGCATGAATGAAAATTAGAAGACTATCGAAATGGATTAAGTTTTCGCTGTAAATAACCAAGCTTACTTTCGGTAACCCGAACGTCTAAGTACTTGGCTAGGTTATGCCATAGGTTCGTCAGACTGTCTTTCACTTCAACATTTGGAATTTCCAACACGGTTTTACCGGACTGGACAGAGCAGCGAAATGCATCGCTGTAGGGAACTTGTCCGACGATAGGAAGAGCTTTGCTGTTGCACCAGGCTATTAGGTCTTTGGTATTTTCCGGGTGAAGGGTGCTTTTGTTAATGCATACAGCAAGAGGTAAGTTAAAATGAGTTACTAAATCAACCAAACGCATCAAATCATGCATGCTGGAGACAGAAGGTTCTACAACAGCCAATACTAAACTAGCACCTGATAATGCCGCAATAGCTGGGCAGCCAATGCCTGGCGGACCATCAGTAATAATCAGTGGTAAATGTTTGGCTGTGGCAATTTTTTTCGCTTCTTGTCGGACTTTACTGACAAGCTTACCTGAGTTTTCAATAGCTAAACCAAGTTCGGCGTGAATCAAGCAGCCAAAACGTGTGTCAGATGAAAACCAGTTCCCAGCTCGTTTTTCTTGCATGCCAATAGCATGTTCAGGGCAGTTAAAGGCACATACACCACAACCCTCGCAGTTTAACGGCGTGGTAATGACACCGTCGGCAATGGCTCCGAATCGGCATAAGGCGGTGCATTTGCCGCAGTGAGTGCAGACTGTTTTATTGATCTGTGGTTCAAAACCAGCTTTGAATTCGTGGGTTTCGCGAATGACAGCACCGCTAATCAAATGGAAGTTGGCAGCATCCACATCGCAGTCTATCATAATTTTTTTATGTGCTAAAAAGGCGAGCGCGGCACTAATACTGGTTTTTCCGGTGCCACCTTTGCCGCTGACAATGACCAATTCCTTCATTAGATTGCGCTCCTGTCCGGGATAATTTGATGCCAAATCCTAGCGGCAATGTCCTGAAATTCATTAGGAATGAGTCCTGCAGCATATTGCTTGGCAAAGGAAAGACTGTGAGGAATCTTAGCTAATACAGGGATATGGCGGCTTTGGCATAAGGCTTCGATGCTATCATCACCAGTGCCTTGGTCACTTTTATTAATCACAACTCCTGTAGGTATATGTAACATTTGTGTAATATTCATGGCTAGTTCTAGGTCGTGCCTCCCAAAGAGAGTCGGCTCAGTCACTAGTATGCAAAAGTCGCTGTTTTTGACAGCAGTAACCATAGAACAGGAAGTACCGGGTGGACAATCGAGCAAGACATCACCGTTAAGGTTAGTAGCAACTTGTTTGATTGTTTTAATGAGAGGCACAGCGCTGGGGGCGCCAATCTTGAGAGTACCATTTAATAGGCGAATGCCAGGAGCAGTCGTGGACACTCCGTTGGTGACGATGCCAATAGGTTTTTGAGACTCGCTAATGGCACCATGCTGGCACGCGAGAATGCAGCCACCGCAACTATGGCATAACTCGTCAAATAACAGGGCTGTTTTACCAGAGATCGCAATGGCATTAAATAAGCAAACAGCTGAGCAAGCCCCGCAGCCATTACACAAGTCGGTGATAATGTGCGGTATCATAACGTTGATCTCGCGCCCCGCTTCTTGCCACTTAGGTTTTAAAAACAAATGACAGTTCGGCTCTTCTACGTCGCAGTCGATCAGGGTTATATCCAAATGTGTAGCAGCGAGCAGTAGGGCCAAAGTGGTTTTTCCGGTTCCGCCTTTGCCGCTGGCAATGCTAATATGCATCGGGTTCCTCCTTTCGTGTGGGTAATGAGGTGGGCTCATTCCACGCACCCTTTGGTCCATTACCTCATGGATCTATTCCATCTCCTCTAGATATAGGAATCACCTCCTTTTATGAAAAATGAACTATATTTCAAAATCAAGATAAAAATATAGTTATGAAGCAGCGATGGATAGATATTGAGACCTCCTTTATCCTTGACTCAATTATGAAATATATTTCATAATTGAGTCAAAAATTTTTAATCCTCATCACGGATGACAGTAGCGCTTTGGCAGGCAGGGCATATTAGATCATGGCAACGCTGTCCTGTACCGTGAGGTAAAGTCCACTTGTGACCGCAGGTCTGGCAAACAAAATGACGCAGACTAGTTTGACAACGGTGTGCGACGCGGAAGTTACCACCATCAACCCGTAGGGCATAGCCTTGCCATAAAGCAGCAGCTATTTTTTGGTGTGCTTTATTTAGGATGCGGTGAAAGGTTGGGCGTGATACTCCCATGCGTTCAGCCGCAGCCGCCTGATCTAATAGCTCGATGTCTGCCAAGCGAATGGCTTCCATTTCTTCGATGTTTAATGTTATTTCTTCAAGATCGCGCAAGGGAACCCCGGCGGGTTTATAGTGTGTAACAGGTGGTAGTTTTTCGACTTTACGTTCTTTAGGTGGGCGCCCCATGGTGCTCCTTTCAATTTATGAGCAATATTTCATAATGAATATACAACATTTCATAAAAAATGTCAAGGAAGTAGCCTGTAGGAGTTTAAGATATGCATTCCCCATGTTCTTAAAATAATAATTATTGCGGTGCTAATACTAATACAGCAAATTCTAAGGGGGGCCTATGCCCACAATGGCTAATTATCCATCTAATGAACAAATTGCTGAAATGGTAAAGCAGTTAACCCAGGCCCGCATTGAGAATTGGCTGGGTGAAGTTGTCGGACACTGGCGCTGGTGGATTCTTGTGACATTATTTAAGTTTGAAAGAATGAGGTAGTTTTTATACTCTACACCGGTATAGCGACTCGGAAAGTAGTTCCTTCATTTTCGATGGACTGGGCAGTAATCGTACCATTGTGTCGATTAACGATACTAGCACATATTGCTAGGCCTAAACCTGTGCCATTATCTTTTGTTGTATAAAATGGATTAAAAATATCTTTTAGTATCTCCTGAGGAATGCCGCAGCCAGTATCTGAAATAAGCAATATAATTTCCATACCGTTTAATTGTGTCTGTATGGTGAGAATACCACGTTTACTCATAGCTTCAATTGCGTTTCGGGAAAGATTTAGAACAAGTTGGATTATTTCTTTATCGTTTATGAGGCAATTGGGTATTCGGGAATCCAATTGAAATTTTAACTCTATTCCTTGTTTTAATGCCTGCGCAGATAATAATGGATATATTCCTTCAAGAAGGTGATTCAAATTACACAGTTTTTGTTGTGTAACTTTACTTTTTGCTAAGGAAAGGAAATCAGAAATAATACCCTCAACCCTCGCTAGTTCCTCTAATATTAATCTATATTGATCTTGTGTAGTAGTTGTAAGTTCCTTTTTTTGAAAATATTGCAAAAATCCTTTTATGACAGTTAAAGGATTTCTAACCTCATGAGCAACACCGGCTGCCATTTGAGAAACCAGATTAAGCCGATCTAGTTTTGCAATTTCTTCCATTGCTTTTTCCTTATCTTTATATAAGTTTAGTATTGTATTAAGGACAGGGATTAGCTGCGGAAATTCTACCAGCTTATTCGGATTATAACTTCCATTTTTAACTTGATCAGCAAGTTCATGTAAAGCTTTCTCCATTCTCCCAAAAGCCCAGTGGATAATTAATAAGACACAAATCCATAGCAAAAAAATAAGACCTAAATATTTAAGAATCAAAAAATAATACTGTCTGTTTAAGTCATCCATTTTGTAGTTTGCCCACACATGTCCGATCAGCTGCCCACCATAGTATAGTGGATAATTTACTGCCATAAGCGGTTGCTCATCTCTAGTTACACCACTGTCTAAATATGCGATGTCCATTTTTTTTGTTTCATAAATTTTTAAAGATAACCGGTGAGCTTTGGCTCCGAGTATTTCAGAATTAAAAGGTGCAAGAGCGACGATGTTCAGTTCCGGGGAATAGTATCCCAAGCCAAAGGAGGGGTAATTCTTAGCAACTTCGTCAACAATTGGTTGAAGATGCCGATTTAATGCTTTTCTCTTTTCTTCACTGGGACTATATAACATATCATCTGATTTTAACAACTGTTCATACGATGCGGGAATTCTTTGTTCCAAAGTAGTGGCAGCAGTAATTAGTTCTTGCTTTACTGCATATTGCAAAAGGGTATAAGTTCTATTAGCATTAACGAAGGCCCATAAGATTAGCGGTATAGAGACAACAATTGATACAATAATATATGTTCTCCGGTGAATCGAAGTGGGTAACATAGGATCCTCCTAGTAGTACTTAATTATTACTAATTACCACATTTTACTAATAAACCCTTCTTTCGTTTTACATTTATTTCAAAAAATAGATAAAATTTGAAAATCGTATAGAGTATCTTCTTTAAGGGGTGGATTGTATAGCAAATAAAAACATAAGAACCCAGAAATACAAAAGTGGTACTGCTACAAGTATTAGGCAATCCTAATTACTTGTAAACAGTACCACTCTTACTAGGCAGTGTTTGTATGCGGTCACATATCCAACATATAGTTACATGATGCTCAAGTCTTCCCCATTAAGGATTTTCTTCATGTTCTTCATTGGGCACATCTTACCGCACATAGTACAAGTATCATCACACTCAGGCTTAGACTCCTCACGGTATCTTTTTGCCTTTTCCGGGTCAATGGCTAGTTCAATCATGCGAGGAAAGTCTACATCGGCCCGGGCTGCACTCATTTGGTTATCCCAATCGCGAGCACCGGGGATTCCTTTAGCAAGGTCAGCTGCATGGGCTGCAATCCGGGTGGCGATGATTCCTTCTTTCATATCATCTAGGTTTGGCAAGCGAAGATGTTCAGCTGGTGTTACATAGCAGAGGAAGTCTGCACCGTTAGAAGCAGCTATAGCACCGCCGATAGCGCTGGTAATATGATCATAGCCAGGCGCAATATCGGTGACTAGTGGACCAAGTACATAAAATGGCGCGCCATGACACAGTCTTTTTTCTAACAACATATTGGCAGCAATTTCATTAATGGCCATATGACCAGGGCCTTCGATCATGACTTGCACATTTCTGGCCCAAGCGCGCTTAGTTAATTCACCCATGGTAATAAGTTCCTCAATTTGTGCCGGATCGGTTGAGTCGTGGATAGAACCAGGACGACAGGCATCGCCTAAACTTATTGTCACATCATATTTTTCACAGATATCCAGTAATCTATCATAATACTGATAAAACGGGTTCTCCTGGTGATTTAGTTCCATCCAGGCAAATAGTATTGAGCCACCCCGGGACACAATATTGGTGAGCCGGGTGTTATTTTTGATTCGTTCAGCTGTTTTCTGGTTCATAGCACAATGAACGGTCATGAAGTCGACACCATCTTCAGCATGTCTTTCGACAACTGAAAAAAACTCATCAACTGTAATATCTTTTAAATCCTTATCAAGCATGCCCACGGCATCATACATCGGTACGGTACCAATCATTATCGGTGACATTTCGATGAGACTTCGCCGAAAATCCCTGGTTTTCCCATAACAGCTCAAGTCCATAATGGCTTCAGCTTTTAGGTCAATGGCTCTTTTGGCCTTTTCTAACTCAAGCTCGATATCATAGCAGTCTTTTGACACACCTAAATTAACATTGACTTTGGTACGGAGTTTTTCGCCAACCCCTTTAGGACTGAGGCTGGTGTGATGGCGGTTTGCCGGGATGACAATCCTGCCGCTTGCCACTAGTTCGCGCAGCAACTCAAGGCCGATGTTTTCCTCCCTGGCTACGATACGCATTTGTTCAGTAATAATGCCTCGTTTGGCAGCATCCATTTGTGTAGTGTACATTAATATTTCCCCTTCCTTTTAATTATATTTTAGCTATAGGCAAGGGGGTACACACCGGCAAGCTCTAAGATTATTTGAAAAAAGCTTTCCTACGGTGGTACTAACCACATCAGGTTCAAGGGTTGGATTTTAATCCTCTCAGCCGTTTGGCACCCCTAGCTATAACTAATTAACATTGGTGAAGCTGTTTAATAGACAATACACTCAGCTACGCTTTTGCAGCTTTTAAGAGTTCAATTAATAGGTCGCCTGTTTGCACAGGGTCCTGTGGTTTTACATAGAGTTCTTTTATTATGCCGTCAAATGGCGCTTGAATGGTTGTTTCCATTTTCATAGCTTCAGTAACTACTAAGTGTTCGCCCTTTTTAACATAATCTCCTTTTTCGACCATAACTTTTACAACTTTTCCTGTCATAGAAGCGCCGAGATGATTAGAATTGTCCTTTTCAGCTTTAATACGGGAAATGATCACTCTCTTAATATTTTTGTCTTTGACCGCAACCTCACGCGGTAAGCCATTAAGTTCAAAGTTGACGACCCGGGTGCCATCTGGAAGCGGGTCATCAATAGAAATAAGTTTAACTACAAGGGTTTTTCCCTCTTCAATGTCAACTCTGATTTCTTCCCTGAGTTTTAGGCCGTGGAAAAAGGTAGGTGTATTTAGAATAGACACATCACCATTGGAATTAACGAAGTTTGCCCAATCGAGAAATACTTTCGGATACAGCGAGTAAGCCAGTATGTCACAGGTAGTTACAGGGCGCTGCAGTGTGTCTGCCAGAGTATCACGGATTTCAGCAAAGTTAGCTGCCTCCAGTAGTTCACCAGGGCGTTTTCTCAATGGTTTTTTTCCTTTTAGAATAATGCGCTGCAATTCTTTCGGGAAGCCCTGGTAAGGCTGGCCGATTTGTCCGGAAAAAAACTCAACGACAGAGTTAGGGAAGTCCAAGGTATCTCCCATTTCATAGATGTCGTCTTCTGTCAGGTTGTTTTCGACCATGAACAAGGCCATATCGCCCACGATTTTGGAAGAGGGCGTTACCTTGACAATATCGCCAAACATATCATTTACCTGACGGTACATTTCTTTGACTTTATCCCACTGGCTTTCGAGCCCTAGTGATTTGGCTTGCTGCCTTAGATTACTATATTGCCCGCCAGGCATTTCGTGCTGATACACCTCAGCATTGGGGAAGAAGAGACTGCTCTCAAAATCCTTATAGTAGGCGCGTACATCTTCCCAGTAATGGGATAATTCGTTTAGTTTACGGATGTCCGCTTTAGGCTGTCGCGCATGGCCTTGCAAAGCATAATAGAGGGAATTTCCACTTGGCTGTGACGACATCCCAGACAAAGCGGCGATTGCTGTGTCGACAATGTCTACGCCGGCATCAATGGCCCGAGCGTATGAATAGATGCCATTGCCACTGGTATCGTGCATATGCAGGTGGATGGGGAGTTCTACAGTCTCTTTAAGCGCTGATATAAGTCTATATGCTGCCTCTGGCTTAAGCAAACCGGCCATATCTTTGATGCACAGGATATGGGCGCCAGCTTGCTCTATTTCTTTTGCCATATTCACATAATATTTTAAATCATATTTTGTGCGGGCAGGATCAAGGATATCACCTGCATAGCATATAGCAACTTCAGCTACCTTACCAGAGCGCCGTACGGCGTCAATTGATACAGTCATACCGGCAAGCCAGTTTAAGCTATCGAAGATGCGAAAAACGTCGATACCGGCCTCGGCGGCCTGTGCTATGAAGGCGCGGATTACGTTATCCGGATAACTGGTATAGCCTACGGCATTGGAACCACGCAGCAGCATTTGAAATAAAAGATTGGGAGTCTGTTTTCTCAGGTCCGAAAGGCGCTGCCAGGGATCCTCTTTTAGGAATCTATAGGCGACATCAAACGTAGCGCCGCCCCACATCTCCAGTGAGAACAGATTAGGCAGCATATGGGCGGTAGGGGAAATCACATTTACCATATCATGTGTTCGCATCCGCGTAGCCAGGAGGGATTGATGGGCATCGCGCAGCGTGGTATCTGTCAATAAAACCTCTTTTTGTTCCTTAATCCAGGCTACCAGGCCATCCGGCCCACGCTGATCGAGGATTTGTTTGGTACCGTCGGGCAATGGGCCTGCTGGCACTTGCGGGAGTCTAACTGGTGGAAAACTAGGTTTGGGGCGTTTGTCGAGTCCTTCAAAGCCATTAATAGTAATTTCAGCTAAGTAATTAAGCAGTTTAGTTCCCCTGTCCTGAGGCTGGGAGAATACGAAAAGTTCGGGAGATGTGTCGATAAAGGTGGTGAAATAGTTACCGCTGAGGAAGTCCTCATGGTTAACTACGTTATAGAGGAAGGGTATGTTAGATTTTATACCGCGGATGCGGAATTCATTGAGGCAGCGCTTCATTTTAGCAATAGAGCTTTTATGCGTGAGGCCCCAGGTAGAGACCTTGACAAGCAGCGAATCATAATAAGGTGTGATGACCGAACCAGCATACGCATTACCGGCGTCAAGCCGTACGCCAAAGCCGCCGCCGCTGCGGTATGCCGTTATTTTTCCTGTATCAGGCATGAAGTGGTTCGCTGGATCTTCAGTGGTTACCCGGCATTGAATGGCGTGACCATTGCAGGTAATGCATTCCTGGTTAGCAATACCAATATTGTCATCACTCAGGGGTGCACCATCGGCAATATGCAGTTGGGCTTGAACAATATCGATCCCTGTAATCATTTCGGTAATAGTGTGCTCTACCTGAATACGAGGATTAACTTCAATGAAATAAAACTGCTGATCAGGTGTTACTAAAAATTCAACAGTACCAGCACTCACATAGCCGACAGCCTTCATCAATTTGACTGCCGCATTGCAGATCTCATGCCGGAGTTCTTCTGATAGTGAGATACTAGGCGCAATCTCGATCACCTTCTGGTGGCGGCGTTGAACAGAACAGTCTCTTTCATACAAATGTACGACATTACCATACTGGTCGCCGATGATTTGCACCTCGATATGTTTCGGGTCTTCGAGGAGGCGCTCAAGATAGATTTGGTCATCGCCAAAAGATGCCTTAGCTTCTGATTTGGCGCGATGATAGGACTCTTCTATGGAGGCTGCAGTGCGGACAATACGCATGCCCCGGCCACCGCCGCCTAAAATGGCCTTAATGATGAATGGATACCCATAGCGCTTAGCGAAAGCTTTGACATCTTCCACATTAGCTACAGGTCCATTGCTGCCTGGTATGACCGGTAACCCTGCAGCCACAGCCTGAGCGCGGGCATTGATTTTATCGCCAAACATGGATAAATGCTCAATTTCCGGGCCAATAAAGAGTATGCCTTCTTCTTTACAGCGTTTGGCAAGATTAATGTTTTCAGATAAAAAACCGTAACCTGGGTGAATGGCATCGACATCACGTTTTTTTGCTATGCGAAGAATGGCTTCAATATCCAGATAAGCGTCAACAGGGCTTTTCTCTTCGCCTACCAGATACGCTTCATCGGCTTTATAGCGGTGTAATGAGAAAATATCTTCTTTGGAATAGATTGCAATTGTGCGTATTCCTAACTCATTACAGGCCCGAATGACCCGGATAGCAATTTCGCCACGATTGGCAACCAGCACCGTCTGAATTTTGTTCATCATAATTCCCCTCCAAAAGCAAACAATAGTGCAATATTAAAATACAACTGTAATTGGTAATTTACCACTGATTTACAAAAAGCACAAGATACTTTATGAAAAATAGTAAAAGTATAACATTTGAAAAAAAGGTCGTATTTTTGTAAAGATGAAGGTAAGTCCGTTGGCCGTACAGGCAGGAAGTCGCTTCAATAGGGAGAATAATATGGAAGTAAACGCTGAAAATCATTGCAGCAACCATTGCAGCAACCATTGCGGAGGGATACGAGGTTGGATATATTATATGAAGTTGCAGATAGTCTTCGGCTACTAAGGGAAAAAAGGCCACTTATCCACCACATCACAAACTATGTTACTATAAATGACTGTGCCAACGTCACGCTGGGTATTGGTGCGTCCCCAGTTATGGCTGAAGATGTTGATGAAGTAGAAGAGATGGTTTCTTTCGCTTCGGGTTTGGTATTAAATATGGGGATGCCAAACCCAAGAAAACTAGAAGCAATGATCGTTGCTGGCAAACAAGCTGCTCACATGGGGATTCCTATTGTTTTTGATCCTGTTGGCGTTGGTGCTACCAGGCTGCGAATTGACGCGGCAAACCGAATCCTCGATGAGCTTCAAGTATCTGTGATACGCGGCAACCTAGCGGAAATCAAAGCCTTGACAGGGCTAAGAGGCGACATTAAAGGTGTTGACTCAATGGAGCAAGAGGAATACAGCTGGGATATTGTCCAGAGGCTGTCAGCAAGAGTAGGCTGTGTAGTTGCTGTAACAGGTAAAACTGATGTTGTTGCCAGCAGCAGCCATGTTTGCAGCATCCATAACGGTCATGCCATGTTAGCCGGAATTACGGGGACCGGGTGTATGACAACCTCGTTGATCGCTTGTTTTTGCAGTGTGACAAAGGATTCGTTTGTTGGTACCGTCGCCGGGATTGCAACAATGGGTATCGCGGGAGAGCTTGCCCAGAGAAGCTTGAAAGACCATGAAGGGTTAGGAACTTTCCGGGTGCGGCTTTTTGATGCGATAGCTACTATGAACCCGGAAACGCTGATTCAGATGATACGATCAGATTATTTGACAATAAGGAGTTAGGTGAACTATGCAAATAAGAAAATTGGCATATACTGCGATTTTTATGGCTATCGGTGTTCTTTCTGCCCACTTGGTTTATATCCCGGTCGGCATTGCCAAATGTTTTCCTTTACAGCATGTGATCAATATATTGCTTGCAGTACTTTTGGGAACCCGCTATTCTGTTAGTGCTGCCTTTGGTATATCACTTTTGCGCAACGTTTTGGGAACAGGATCTCTTTTAGCCTTTCCCGGGAGTATGGTGGGTGCAGCGCTTGCTGGGTTCTTATATAAAAAGACCAATAGCATCTGGGGGGCCATTGCCGGTGAGGTTATCGGCACTGGTGTCATTGGCGCCTTACTGGCATATCCTGTTGCGAAATATTTTATCGGCTCACCAGTCGGGGCATTCTTCTTTGTTATTCCGTTTATGGTTAGTACTGCCGGAGGCAGTATTATTGCCTATTTACTATACAAAACCTCCATTCCCGCAATTCTTTATGAAAAGATTAATGTTGGTGGAAGATAATGCTTGATAAATATTTCTAATTTATGGTAATAAATCCAAAGGATGCAGGATTTTAACATTTAGCAACGAATACTTTAATGTAGATAAAATTGAATAGTTAGTAACTCCGAATTTGGCAGTCTAATGGAAACTACGGCAGCCAAATCGATGGGTTTACCGGGAAATTGGTAAGCCTCCCGTTGCGGAAAGGAGTCAGTGCTATCTTTTATTGAGGCAGAGCGCTCATCCTTTTGGCGTGCTCTGTTTTTTTATTGCAGTCGATTTACTCTATTTTGGTTTCAGAGGCATACCTTGCGTTGAGTAAAAATCGAGAACAGGCAGGTGACTTATGTCGGTTTACGCTGAAAAAACTATTGATGGTACTTCGGTTGAATGGCGAAGATTTACAGCCACGTTAACCCTCACAGACAAAAATAGCAATTATTCTATCAGAACGGAAGTGCTCAATTCATGGATGAGGTGCCGCCAAGCCAGGGTTAATCCTAATAATGACAATATTCATCACAGCCTTGAAAATACCAGCCTTCAGGTTATGCTGAGACAAAACCGGGAGCTTATTACCGTAGCTAAACCGTTTATGGACAATTTATACCGGATTGTCGCAGGCTCTGGTTTTGTGGTAGCGCTAACTGATGTGCGTGGCTATATTATGGAGATATTTGGAGACGAAAATACATTAACTAACCCTATGACTGTCAGTTTTTTTCAGGGAGCAAACTGGAGTGAAACGGAAGCCGGTACCAACGCAATAGGTACGGCTCTAGTTATCCAGAAACCGATACAGGTATCAGGTTCTGAACACTACTGCCGCAAGCACCACTGCCTGACCTGCTCTGCAGCTCCCATTCTTGACTCAAAAGGTAGGGTTATAGGGATTTTGGACGTTTCCGGAGAATCGACTGCTGCTCATCTTCATACACTGGGGATGGTGGTGGCTGCTGCTGAAGCGATTACGGCTCAACTGGGGATTCGGAAGAAGAATAATGAATTAAGTGTAATTAATAATCGTCTGACAAATATTTTTAACACCATGTCTGACGGCGTCATTATGATTGACAGAAATGGTGTAATTAGTGAACTAAACCCTGTTGCAAAAGAAATATTAGGCTTTGGTTTGAGCTCGCCTGAAGCCAAACAGGGAGTGCAAGTAGAAAGTATTCTAGGGGCTAAGAGTTTCATCAGAAGAATGTTAAAGTGCAATGAATCCTGCACAGATGTTGAACTTATGCTAGACACCAGCCAGGGCTTGAGTCATTGTCTGGCCTCTGGCGAACCGGTTACTGATGAGCAAGGTACAGTGATTGGCGGCGTTATTATCCTGCGGCCAATCAAGCAAATTCAAAAATTAGTAAATAGGTTCAGCGGTCACTATGGAACGTTACAATTCAGCAATATTATCGGTGAGAGCAAAGAGATTCTTGAAGCCATCCGGGTTGCTTCTCTCGCTGCAACGACCATGTCTAATGTACTGCTCCAGGGGGAAAGCGGTACCGGTAAGGAGATTTTCGCCCAGGCTATTCATAATCGAAGTGAGCGCCGGTCCGGACCTTTTATTGCAGTAAACTGCGGGGCAATACCAAGGGAACTTATTGGGAGTGAACTCTTCGGTTATGTGGATGGAGCTTTCACTGGAGCCAAGCGAGGTGGAAAACCAGGGAAATTTGAGCTTGCTACCGGCGGTACGCTATTTTTAGATGAAATTGGTGATATGCCACTTGAGCAGCAAGTAGCGCTCCTACGGGTCTTACAGGAGAGGAATGTAAACAGAATTGGCTGTGATAAGGTAATTCCTGTTGATGTCAGGGTGATTTGCGCTACCAATAAATGCTTAATGAAAGAAGTAGAGAAGGGTACTTTCCGGAAAGATCTATATTATCGGCTGGATGTTATATCCATCACAATACCGCCGTTGCGAGAACGCTCAGAGGATATCATATCATTATTTAATTATTTTCTAGAAAAGCTGGATAAGAATTGTCGGAGTTTTCAGGTTAATTCCGAGGTGATAGAACGAATCGTAAGGTATAACTGGCCTGGCAATGTACGTGAGCTTCAAAACGTGGTGGAACGAATTGTTAGCCTGACCGAAGGACAAACAGTAACATTAGCCAATCTCCCCAAAGAAATAAGTAATTGGCAGCCGGCTAATACTAGTGAAGGATATCCTCTTACTAAGAATAATTTGGAATCATCAGGCGGGAGGGCGCAGCGACGCCGCTTGGTGGAGGAGAGCGAAAGACAGGAAATTATTGACTTTCTATCCAAGCATAGGGGGAATGTTAGTCTGACAGCTAGAAATATGGGTATTTCCCGTAATACTTTATATCGGAAGATGAAGCAGTATGCGATAGACGATTAGTAGATAAGTGTACCACAATGTCATTTTTGTGTGACACTTGTGACACACATGGAACAATAGAATTGGTAAGCCAACTGTCTAATAGTAAGCTGGTTAGAGACTCCAATGAGATCCCGTGCCCATGCCTGTTGGCCTGAAAGTGGGGTTTGTCTTCAATCCGAGCCAACTGTCAATAAAAGTTGGCTTTTTTGTTTTTAGTGTCCAATAATTGGCATGGAACTTGCGATTTATTACTTTCAATTAAGTATATTAATGAAGCTAGCCATATAGCTTTATTTGCAGTTAGGGAGGGCGGTTAATGCGAGCAGTTTCAGTATATGAAGCAGAAGGCATGGTCCTTTGCCACGATGTAACAGAAATCATTCCTGGTAAGTGTAAAGGAAGAGCGTTTAAAAAAGGACACGTTATCCGAAAAGAAGACATCTCCAGATTGCTAAACATCGGTAAAGAACATATTTACGTGTGGGAAATAAACGAACAAACAATTCATGAAAATAATGCAGCAGAAAGATTGGCACATGCAGTAGCTGGATCCGGACTGGTATTTGCCAATGCTGCAGAAGGCAAAGTCGAATTAAGTGCCGCCAAAAGCGGCTTGTTAAAAATTAATACCGAGGCTCTCGAAAGAATAAACGACATTGAGCAGATTGCAGTGGCCACCTTGCATTCTAACCAGATGGTAGACATGGGCAGAAAGGTTGCAGGCTGCAAAATTATTCCCCTGGTAATTGAGACAAAAAAGATCCAACTAATTGAAGAGATATGTGCTGCTTATTATCCGGTGGTGGAGCTTAAACAACTGAATCCGTATAAGGTAGGGGTGGTAACTACCGGCAGCGAGGTTTACCATGGCCGTATCCAAGATTGTTTTGGGCCTGTGCTGAAAGATAAGTTTGAGCGTTTAGGCAGCTCCATCTTACGTCAAATCTTTGTTCCTGATGATATTTCCATGATTAGTGAAGCAATCCATAGTTTACTTATGGAAGGCGCCGATATGATTGTTACTACAGGCGGCATGTCTGTTGACCCTGACGACGTAACCCCTTCCGGTATCCGGGCAGCTGGCGGCCGGATAGTGACATATGGAGCGCCGACTTTACCAGGAGCTATGTTTATGCTTGCTTATTTTGGGCAAGTTCCGGTGCTAGGTCTGCCTGGGTGTGTAATGTATCATAAGAGTACTATATTTGACCTGGTTGTACCACGCATATTGGCCGGCGAGGAACTGTCCCGTAAAGATATCATACGGCTTGGTCATGGTGGGTTGTGCCTGGTATGCGAAGAATGCCGTTATCCAGAATGTGGGTTTGGAAAAGGTATATAATAATCTGGTTTAGGAAGTCACGTGTATTTCGGGGATATGTCAATCCCCTGAGATATAAGAACATTCATAAAGGAGAGAGAGAAAACAGATGCAAAAGAAGATTCTGAACATCAATGGCCTTCCCAGAACGTTAATTGTTGACCCTGAAGTCAGTCTGGCAAGCGTGCTTCGCGAACAACTTCTCCTGACCGGCTGTAAGGTTGGCTGTAATCAAGGTCAATGCGGCACTTGTTCTATTATCATGGATGGCAGAGTTGTAAGGTCTTGTGTTGTGAAAATGAAGAGGGTGCCTGATCAAGCTGTTATAACCACCATCGAAGGTCTTGCTACACCCGACAATCTTCATCCGCTGCAAGTAGCCTGGATGGCATACGGTTGCGCCCAATGCGGTTTCTGCAGTCCTGGCTTTATTCTGTCGGCAAAGGTTTTGCTTGACGAGAATCCCAATCCAACCAGAGAAGAGGTTCGCGAATGGTTCCAGAAGAACCGTAATGCATGCCGTTGTACCGGTTATCAGCCGTTAGTTGATGCTGTTATGGCAGCAGCTAAAGTTGTTCGCGGTGAAATGCGTAAAGAAGATCTGTTATTTAAGCCTGTTGGCAACAAGATCTATGGAACAACCTATCATCGTCCGTCTGCTTTGCAAAAAGTTACCGGTACCTGGGACTACGGTGCCGATGTCAACCTGCAAATGCCTAAAGGTACCTTACGTCTGGCCTTGGTTCAAGCGGAAGTCTCCCATGCTAATATTAAGGGGATTGATACTTCTGCAGCCGAAAAAATGCCTGGCGTTTACAAAGTAGTTACTCATAAAGACGTTAAAGGTAAAAACCGGATTACAGGTCTAATCACCTTCCCAAGTAATAAAGGCGACGGCTGGGATCGCCCGATCCTTAATGATGAGAAAGTATTCCAGTTTGGAGACGCTATCGCTATTGTTGCCGCCGATACTGTAGAGCATGCTAAAGCAGCTGCTGCCGCAGTTAAGGTTGACCTGGAAGTATTGCCAGCTTACATGAGCGCTCCTGCTGCCATGGCTCCGGATGCTATTGAAATTCATCCTGGCACCCCTAATATTTACTATGAACAAGGCGTTGTAAAAGGTGAAGACACTAAGCCGTTCATGGCAGACCCCAATATTGTTACTGCAGAAGCTGAGACCTACTGCAGCCGTCAGCCGCACCTTCCGCTCGAGCCTGATACCGGCTGCGCCTATATGGATGAAGAAGGCCGTCTGACTATTCATTCCAAGAGTATTGCCCTTCACCTGCATCATGCCATGATTGCTCCCGGCATCGGCATTGAGCCGGAAAAGCTGCGTCTTGTTGCTAACCCGACCGGCGCTACCTTTGGCTACAAGTTCAGTCCGACCAACGAAGCATTGCTCGGCGTTGCTTGCGTAGCTTGCGATGGCAAGCCTGTTTCTCTTGACTTCACCATGTATCAGCAAATTACGTATACTGGTAAGCGTTCACCTGCCCTTGTAAAATGCAAGCTCGCCGCCGATAAAACAGGTAAATTGGTAGCAATGGAAACCGACTGGTGGCTTGACCATGGTCCGTACAGTGAATTTGGTGACCTCAACACTGTACGTCAAGGTCAGTTTACTGGTGCAGGTTATAATATTCCGAACATTCGCGGAAAAGGCCGCACTGTTTGCACTAACCATGCTTGGGGCTCAGCCTTCCGCGCTTATGGCTCGCCTAAAGCCTTCCTGTCTTCAGAAATCGCTATCGACATTTTGGCCGAAAAACTTGGCATGGATCCATTTGATCTGCGTTATAAGAATATCTACCGTCCCGGTTCTACCACTCCTACCGGCCAGGTACCGGAAGTATTCTGTTTAGAAGAAATGATGGATATACTCCGTCCGTTGTACGAAGAAGCTAAAAAGCGTTGTAAAGAACTCTCAACCCCTGAAAAGAAACGTGGCGTTGGTTTGGGAGTCGGTATGTATGGCTGCGGTCTTGACGGCCCTGACGGTTCTGTATGCTGGGTTGAACTTAACAAAGATGGTACTGTAAGTATTGGCGACTCCTGGCAAGATCATGGTCAAGGTGCCGATCTTGCAACTTTGACCCACGCTCATGAAACCCTCCGTCAGATGGGTATTGCGCCAGAACAAATCAAGCTTGTTATGAATGACACGGCCTTTACACCTGCTAGCGGTCCGTCCGGCGGCAGCCGCCAAAACGTTATGACTGGTAACGCCATTCGCGTTGGTTGCGAAATGCTTGTGAACGCAATGCGTAAAGCTGACGGAACCTTCCGTACTTATGACGAAATGGTCGCTGAGAACATCCCCGTTCATTACGAAGGTAAATGGGCTGCCTCCATGTGCACTGACTGCAGTCCTGAAACCTGCCAAGGCGACCCATTCTGCTGCTATGTATACGAACTCTTTATGCCTGAAGTTGAAGTTGATATGAAGACCGGTAAAGCAACAGTAGTTGATTTTACTACTGTTATTGATTGCGGTACAATTACCAATAAGCAAACTACTGATGGGCAAGTATATGGCGGTCTGGCCCAAGGTATTGGTCTTGCTCTTACTGAAGACTTTGAAGATCTCAAAAAGCATACCAGTTTAGTTGGATGCGGCCTGCCGTTTATCAAAGACGTTCCTGATAACATGAAAATCATCTATGTCCAGACCCCGCGTGAACATGGCCCGTATGGTGCTTCCGGCATAGGAGAAGGCCCTCTGACCTCTCCACATCCTGCTATTCTTAATGCTATCTACAACGCTTGCGGCGCTCGGGTGCAGTCAGTACCTGCACTGCCTGAAAAAATTCTGGCAGCTATGCCAAAAAAATAATTTCATCACTGGGAAGTATATAGTTGATTGATAACCAACAATATCTATGAGTTTTAAGTAAGCAGCCTAAAACGAACTGGGAAGCCAAGCCGGTTTTCCGTTCGTTTTAGGTTTCCCCTATATGTAAGAAACTTTAATTATTTATCCGATGACTAACCCGCTCTAAGACTCCCGCCCTCTAAAGGCGGGAGTAAGAGCGGCTAAGTCCCTGGATAAGGTCGACTAAACTTCAGATGGGGTTAAAACCCCACCTGAAGCTAAGTCTCTCTTTATTAAAAATTAAAGGAAACGAGAGAATAGTATGGATCAAAAATTATTGCGTGAACGGGAAGCAAAATGCGTCCAAGATAATCCGCCAGGCTGCACTGCCGGGTGTCCGGTCCATGTTGATGTCCGGGGCATGATCGCTGCTGTTCGTAAAGGTGACTTCGCGTCAGGCTTTGCTTTGTTTAACAGAATGGTTCCTTTTACGGGAATTATTAGCAGGATTTGCGACCAACCCTGCCGGCAAGGTTGCAAACGAAACGAGCTTGATGAGCCTATTTATATTAGTGCCATAGAAAAAATATGTGTTGATAATAATTCATCTGCACCCAAAATGGCGATTCCACCACTAAAAAGTCAAAAGGTAGCAGTAGTGGGAGCAGGTTTGAGCGGTTTGACTGCGGCAGTAGAGCTTACCCGCAAAGGGTACAAGGTGGTAATTTTTGAAGCAACCGACCGTTTAGGGGGAAGTATCTGGGATATTCCGGAAAACCAGTTGCCCCGGCAATTGATCCACAACGATTTTCAAATTATAGAAAAATTATCTTTAGAAATACATTATAAAACAGTAATAGGCAACAACACCGACGCAACTATGACATTTGTCAACCTATGCGAGAATTTTGACGCTGTCTATCTGAGCGCAGGCTGCAAGAATACAAATTCTCGGGACTTTGGACTTGCAGTAGATGAAAGTGAGAAGCTGGTAATTGATTCTTTCACTTTGGCGACAAGTCATCCCAAGGTCTTTGCTGGTGGCAGTTTGCATTTGGGCTGCGAAGGCAGATCCCCAATCTTATCGATTGCTGATGGGAAAATTGCCGCAAATTCGATTGACCGGCATTTGCAAAATGTTTCACTTACTGCTAATAGACAAGCGGCAGGACCATATAAGACAACTCTTTATACCAATATTGCCGGTGTTAAACCACAACCTATGGTAAAAGCTGCAGACTCTTTTAACCGCTATACTGAAGAAGAGGCTTTACAGGAAGCTAACCGTTGTTTGGCCTGTGAGTGCCTTGAGTGCGCGAAAGCTTGTGAATATCTTGCTCATTTCCGTGGTTATTCCAAAAAGTGCGCACGCGAAATCTATAACAATTTGTCAATTGTAATGGGTATTCACCATGCCAACAAGTTGATAAATTCATGTAGTCTATGTGGACTTTGTGAACATGTGTGTCCTGGGAAGTTGAGTATGGCCGAAATTTGCCAGGAGGCGAGGAATATGATGGTGCAAAAGGGTAAAATGCCGCCTTCGGCGCATGATTTTGCACTGCGGGATATGCAGTTCAGTAATGGCGATGATTTTGCTCTTAATCGCCATCAGCCTGGGTTTGCGTCCAGTGAATGGGTATTCTATCCCGGTTGTCAGCTTGCTGCATCCTCACCACAATATGTAAAGAAAATTTATGAATTTCTGCGTAAACAGCTCGAGGGCGGCGTAGGGCTAATGCTGGGGTGCTGCGGAGCTCCGGCCAACTGGGCTGGGCAAGAAGTTTTATTTCAGGAAACAATGAAAAATATGGAATGTAACTGGAGAGAACTAGGAAGTCCTAAGATAATTACCGCTTGTCCGACATGTTTTAGTATGTTTAATCATAATATTTCTGATATGTCTGTGGAGAATTTATGGACATTATTAGAGCGTACCGGTTTGCCTGACAGGGTTTGGCAGGCAGCTACTCCACAAAAACTGGCTATTCATGACAGTTGTACTACAAGATATGAGCCACAGCTGCATGAGAGTGTTCGAAATATTTTAAACAAGCTGAACGTTGAAATTGAAGAATTGCCTTTTAATCGTGACAGTACAGTATGTTGCGGCTATGGAGGCTTGATGATTTATGCCAACAAGGAAGTTGCGCATAAAATAATAAACAGACGTATTGGGGAAAGCGAAACAGACTATCTTGCCTATTGTGCAATGTGTCGTGATAATTTTGCCAGTCAGGGCAAGCGCGTGTACCATTTGTTGGATTTAATCTTTGGATCTGGCGAGGACAATTTAGCAGATCAAGAAGGGCCAGGTTATTCTCAGCGCCAAGAAAACCGGGCGAAATTGAAGACAATGCTGCTGCGTGAAGTGTGGGGTGAGGCTGTGGATGAGCCACAAGTTAATATCAAAGTCATTATTCCGGAAAGTGTAAGACGTATTATGGATGACAGGCGGATTCTTGTCGATGACGTTACTAAAGTTATTGCCTACGCTGAAAGCACTGGTAACAAATTGAAACAAGATGAGAGCGGTCATTACATTGCGTATTTCCAACCTGTCAGTGTAACATATTGGGTGGAGTATTCGCCACAAGGAAATGAATTTGTTGTCTATAATGCTTATTGCCATAGATTGGAAATTACCGGATAACGGGGGAGACAAATGAGCAAAGAGGTAACTCAACAACAATTGAATATTGTTTGCGTTAAGTGCGGCATTAAACTTACGCTGGGTAAGGTAACTTTATCATATCTTGGCAGCAGTTTTCCAGTTGAGCTTTACAAATGTTCTGCGTGCGGTTTAGTCTACATTCCGGAAGAACTGGCTAATGGCAAAATGCAGCAGGTGGAGGCGGCATTGGAGGATAAATGATAACAGACGGAGTCATACGCCCTGGTGGAGTGGTGCTGACTAAACGGTTGCTTGACTATTGCGCCTTCCCGCCACTTGCCAAGATAGTTGATGTCGGTTGTGGTACCGGAATTACAGTGGAATATTTGCGCGATGTCCATGGGTTAAATGTAGTAGGTGTTGATTTGTCGGAGGAGCGCCTCAGGCAAGGGCGGGAGCGTTCAGCCGATTTGGATTTAGTTCAGGCGCCGGGGGAAGATATGCCATTTACCGACGCTTCGGTAGACGGTGTTTTAGCTGAATGCAGTTTGTCGGTTATGCAGGATATCAGCAAGGCTTTAGCTGAATTTTGTCGTATACTTACTCCTGGGGGGAAATTGGCTTTAACTGATATTTATGTTCGGAACGTGGGGGATACCTCACAAGTCGGCAATATGCCGGACTCAGGCTGTATATCCGGTTATCTCACTCATGGCAGCTTGACTAAGATGTTAAAGGAGAAAGGTTTTAAGATTATTGCATGGGAAGACCAATCTGATTTTTTGCGGGAGTTTGTTGCTTGCTTCATTATGGAGTATGGCTCAGTTGAGAAGCTTTGGCAATGTTTATCTACAAGAATCAATGACAGGCAAATATGTGAGCCAACACCAAAAACGACCAAGCTCGGTTATTTTTTGCTTGTTGCCGAAAAGAGCTAAACGAAAGGATGATTTGCATTGGAGAATAAGACATGTCCACGTTGCGCGAGTGAGATGACTGAAGTCCCGCTGTACCAATGCTGTAGATGTTTTTCCATATATTGTAAAAATTGTGAAAATACCAATGAAGGTCGGGTTTGTCCGAAGTGCAAGATGGGTTCACGATTGATACTTTCATCAAAAAAATAACGGTATAACGATCAATATTACTTATCATTTGGAGGCTGGAACAATGAATGGGCAATCAGATTCTATTGACATAATTGAAGCAGATTCAATTATTGTTGAAGTTATCGATAAACACACAGGAGAAATATTTAGAAGAAACTTGCCGGTAAATTACTTGGAGACTGATAATGGGATAATATTATCTGGTGAAGCAATGGACGGTAGTCCATCACAGATTAACTTCTTATCCGAAGCCGCCCTCACAAAAATAAATGAGCTGCTTGGTAAAGGACCGGACTCTCCCCGCTGTAATCACGAATAAATACTTGTGCAGTTAATTTGTTATGAGGGGGAGCTAGAGTGATATTTAATAAGCTGCTGCCGGTTATGGATAGTGGAGGTACAGTGGATATAGTGACTGTTATTGACAGTAGTCCGGATAACTGTAACCACATTGGACAAATGCTGCTTATTCATACGAATGGAAGGCTAGATGGTTGCCAGCTCGATAATTTTGTTAGTGAAAAAATACTGGATATAGTACGGAATACAGTATGGACAAAACCAACGACAATTTGGATTGAAGATCAGGCCGGCGGTAAGTATCGGTTTTTTTGGGATAGAATTGTGAATAAATTTCGCGCGATAGTGCTTGGCGGCGGACATATTAGCCAGCCTCTGGTGCAAATGTTGTCATTATTAGATTTTGAAGTGACGGTTATTGATGATCGCCCCGAATTCGCCAATCAGGCCAGATTTCCCGGAGTATACCGAGTTATTTGCACTAGTTTCCAGCCGGTATTGAAGGACCTGACTGTAGACAATGATACTGCCATCGTTATCGTAACCCGTGGGCACAGGTATGACATGGATTGTTTGCGCGCTACCATGCGGAGCAATGCCCGCTACTTGGGGATGATCGGGAGTCGAAGGCGGATCAGAGAGATTGTAAATCTCCTACAGGATGAAGGTGCACCAGAAGGGCTTGAAAGGCGGCTTAGAGCTCCGATTGGGTTAGACATCAAAGCAGAAACGCCTGCTGAGATAGCCGTAAGTATTGCTGCTGAAGTGGTTTCGGTTTTTCGGGGTGGTTCTGGCTGCCCGCTGAGTGGGCATAAGGAGGTATTCTGATGGATCGGACAATGGTAAACATCATTTGCGAAAAGCAAAAAAACGGAGAAAAAGCCGCTCTGGTTACTATTGTTGAAACACGCGGCTCTACACCCCGCAAGGCAGGAAGCAAAATGCTGATCTCACCTGATGGTAAAGCTTTCGGGACGATTGGGGGCGGTTGTGGTGAAGCGGAAGTTAGACGTCAGGCTTTAACCGCACTTGACGAAAACCGGTCCAGGTTATACACGGTGACGATGTTAAACGAAGTGGCTGCCGATGAAGGAATGGTCTGTGGCGGTATCATGGAGGTATTTATCCAGATCATCTAATTTGAGAGTTGCTGTTCCATGATTTATGGGAAAGGCGGGAGAGTATGACAGATGCGTTTATGAAGATGGTAGAGCTATCACAAGCAGGCTTTTATTGCAGCCAGATAATTCTCATCATCGGGCTGGAGGCTCAAGGCAAAGAAAATCCTGATGTTGTACGGGCTATGTCCGGTCTGGTCGGGGGAATGGGCTTCTGCGGTAAAACCTGTGGCGCTTTAACCGGTGGAGCATGTCTTATCGGTCTCTATGCCGGCAAGGGAACCGTCGAAGAAATGGAGGACAGCCGCGTTAACGACATGATCAGGGAACTTGTCGGATGGTTTGAAGAAGAGGCTGTTTCCCAGTATGGGGGAATTGCCTGTGATGATATTTTGGAGAAGAATCCGATGAACCGGATGGCGAGGTGTCCGCAGCTTACCATTAAGACACTTGGAAAAGTTCAGGAAATTCTATCTGCCAATGGATACGAGCTCACTGGCCAATTCGATTAGTCACACTTCAAACGTTGGCAAGTAGAGGAGGGGTATACATGAAAGGGTTTTATCAAAACGTAGTTGACCTACTTTCTTGTGGCGAGAGTATTGTATTGGCTACTATCTTTCACAGTGCGGGATCAGCTCCGCGCTCGGCTGGGGCAAAGATGGTCATACGTGCTGATGGTTCTATAATTGGAACGGTTGGCGGAGGACGCTTGGAAGCTGATACTATTGGGCTAGCGAAAAAAGTTATGGAAAGTCGGCAATCTGTAATACAGGCGTTCGACTTGACTGGGACAGATGCTGCCGGGGTTGGAATGATTTGCGGTGGGGCAGGCGAAATCCTCCTGGATTATATCGACGCTGGCGATGATGAAAACCGTAAAGTGTTTGAAGCAATTATCGCAAATATGGATAAAGCGCAAAAGGCTTGGCTGATAACTGAATTAGCTGAAGAACCGGTGGAAGGAAAAATGCGGCAGCAATGTCTGGTTAAACACGATGGAACGGTAATCGGCAGTTTTCACTGCGAGCCAGAGTTTATGGCAAAGCTGTCATCTGGTCCGGCTAAGATTTCGATCCATGCTGACATTAAGGATGGTCGTCGCTTTATCGTGGAACCTATCAGAACCACAGGTGTAGTATACTTGTTCGGAGCAGGCCATGTTTCGCAACAAATTGCGCGACTTACTGATATGGTGGGTTTTAATACAATAGTGCTGGATGATCGTCCGGCGTTTGCCAATAAGGAGCGGTTTCCCAAGGCGGAAACTGTTGTTATCGATACCTTTCAGCCTCTCCCGGAACTGGTTATCAATAAAGACAGTTATCTTGTCATTGTGACAAGAGGACATCTTCATGACAGCATTGTGCTGGAACAGGCTCTCCGGACAAGTGCCGGATACATTGGTATGATCGGCAGCAAAAAGAAACGGGATAAACTGTTTAAGTCTCTTGAGGCCCAGGGATTCAGCAAGGAGGACCTAAAACGGGTATATTCCCCGATTGGTATTGACATTTATGCCGAGACACCGGAAGAAATAGCAGTAAGCATTGTGGCTGAGTTGATCAAAGCCAGAGCGGAGCGGGAAAGATGTGTAACTGTAGAAAGATAGCAGGGTTAATTGTTGCCGCAGGATATTCATCACGGATGGGCGCATTCAAACCGCTGTTGCCATTAGGCGGTAAAACGGTGATCGAAACAGCAGTAGACAGTTTGCGTCATGGAGGAGTAACTGATGTAAGGGTGGTGGTCGGTCATCGGGCTGAAGACCTCTATCCCTTATTGGAACGGTTGAATGTTTGCGTTATTGAGAACCCGCGGTATGCTGAGGGCATGTTTTCTTCTGTTGTTGCCGGTCTTAATACCCTTGCCGGTGAAGCTGAGGCATTCTTCCTACTGCCTGGCGATACGCCGTTAATAAGAAAACGCAGTATTAAAGATATGTTGCGGGAATACCGCAAAACCGGTGCAGCCGTGGTTTACCCAGTTTTCCATGACCATAGGGGCCATCCGCCGCTTATTAGTGCTAGGTGTTTTGAAAGCATCCTCAGCGGCAATAGCGCTGGCGGTCTGCGAGATATTCTGGATCGATTTGCCGCTGATAGCGTAGAGGTTGAACTAGCAGATCAGGGTGTATTGCTTGATATAGATACAATTGAAGATTATCGGAAACTTTCGGATTTTTATGCGCAGCGGGAGATTCCGACTTATGACGAATGTCTTGCCATATTACATAAGCATAGGGTTGACAGTAGAGTATCACGGCATGGGCAGGTTGTTGCAGATGTGGGCCGCAGTATGGCAGGTCTACTTAATGGCGTAGGTTTAAATCTCAATGTTGATTTGGTTATCGCCGGGGGACTTGTACATGATCTGGCAAAGGGTAAGCCAAACCATCCCAAGCGAGGCGGGCGGATGATCAATTGTATGGGTTTTTCAGCATTGTCGGGTATTGTAGCTTCTCATATGGATATGGAGTTTGCGGCAGACTATGTCGTTGATGAGGCAGCTATTGTGTTCCTTGCTGACAAGTTAGTTCAGGGTGACAGGCTGGTAACTCTTGCTGAACGGTTTGGCCCAGCATTAAACAAGTTTTCGAGCAGTCCTGAAATTATTGATTCGGTTTTGCGAAGAATGCGGACAGCAGAAGCCATTAGCGATCGAGTATTGGGTCTTTTGGGAATCAGTAGCTTTGACGAAATGGCATTATAATAGGGGGCGAGGTCTATGAAGCCAGTTTATTTGAATAATGCCGCGACTTCATGGCCAAAGAAAGGGCAGGTGGGCGGTACCGTTGCTGCTTACATTGACGGACTTCCCTGCCATGCCGGACGTTCGGGTTTTAGCGGGTGGGATGTTACGGGACAATGCCGGGGGTTATTGGCTGGCTTGCTTCAGGTAAAGAATCCCAACCAGATTGTTTTGTGTTCTAATGCTACCTACGCCTTAAATATCGCTCTACATGGCATACACTGGCAGAGTGGAGCAGCAGTAGTAACTACTGCTGCTGAGCATAATTCTGTCCTGCGCCCGTTGCATTATCTGTCAAAAACCAAGGGGATATCCATTCATGAGGTTTCCGTTGATAGAATGGGGCGGGTCATCCTAGATGAATGGGAAGCCGCCATACAGCAATTTAAGCCCCAACTGGTTGTGTTTACTCACGCATCTAATGTTACCGGTGCGGTTAATGATGCGGCGAGGCTCGGCGAGATAGCCAAACAGGCAGGTGCCATTACTCTCTTGGACGCATCACAGAGTTTGGGCATTATTCCTGTCTTACCTGAAGTATGGGGTTTTGATATGGTGGCTTTTACCGGGCATAAGTATCTGTTAGGCCCGACTGGTACGGGAGGACTATATATAGCCCCCGGATTAGACTTAGAGCCGGTGTGGGTAGGCGGAACTGGGATACAAAGTGACCTTGACGAAATGCCGCCAGATATGCCTAGCCGTTTCGAAGCCGGCACCCCTAATGACCCCGCGTTTGCCGGTTTGGCTGCTGCTGTGACCTGGGCAAATGATCATGGTCTTGACAGCACTGAGTTACAGAGCAAGATCGAGAGGTTAGCAGCAGGCTTGGCTGCAGCAGGAGCAGACGTTATCTTTGTGGCCCCCCCGAGGACTCCAGTTGTTTCTTTTACGCTAAGGGACTGGGATGTAGGAGACGTTGGCGAAGTGCTGCACAAAAGTTTTGGTATAATCTGTCGGACCGGACTCCATTGTGCGCCGCGAATTCATTCCTACCTTGGAAGCTATCCTGCTGGTACGGTGCGGTTCAGTTTATCCCGTTTTACTACATATGAAGAAATTGACTATTGCTTAAGGGCTGTAGGCGAGATGATGCATGAAACAGGTTGAATGGAAAAAGGTTGAAAATTGCTTTAGCGGCACTAATGTATATGAATACCGTTTGCCTATTAAGGCCGATGAGGGATTTATTAATCACTTTTGCACAATTGGTTCGGTCAAATATTTTCGGAATTTTCCGCGACCATTTTTTAAGGCCGACCTTGCTGACGGTATAACGCTAAAAGGAGTTATTGCTGATTCTGTAATTAAAGTCAGCTTTCCTGATCAAGATCCGCTAGGCTGCAAGCAAAAATTTGAGTGGCTCTTGGAAGAATTGATCAAACAACATGAGACTGGCGGGGAGCGATAAATTTTAACATGGATGATATCCGAGAACAAGAAGAAGTGGTACTTTCTATAACCCAAAGTGTCTGTCCTGAATGTCTGCAACGCATTCCAGCTCAACGCGTGGCACGGGGTGACGATGTGTTTTTAAAAAAATGCTGCCCAGAGCATGGTGAGTATCAAGTACGCATCTGGCAGGGGGAAGCTGCCTACCTAAACTGGAATAGTCCCCAAATCCCGTCTTCGCCGGCAGTCTGTGCCACCGAAAAAGACCGGGGGTGCCCCTTTGACTGCGGCTTATGCCCAGATCACCGCCAGCAGACGTGCTGTGTGCTGTTGGAAGTGACAAACAAATGCAACTTGCAGTGCCCTGTCTGTTTTGCCGCATCGTTACTGGACGAGCAGGAACAACCGGACCTTGCGGTCATTGAGGGCTGGTACCGTATGCTGATGAATAGTGGTGGGCCCTACAATATTCAATTGTCAGGCGGTGAGCCAACTGTTCGTGATGATTTGCCAGAGATTATCTCAATGGGCAAAAGGCTGGGATTTGATTTTTTTCAGGTTAATACCAATGGCTTGCGACTTGCAACTGATGACGAGTATGTTGGCAGGCTGAAAGCAGCAGGACTAAATTGTGTATTCCTGCAGTTTGATGGGATGAACGACAACGTCTATACCAAGCTGCGCGGGCGGGCGCTGCTTGACATCAAGAAGCAGGTACTAGAGGTCTGCGCTGCCCATGATATTGGTGTAGTGCTTGTACCGACTTTGGTGCCTGGGGTAAACGATGAGCATATTGGTGATATTTTGAAGTTTGCCATCAGCAGGATGCCGACCGTGAGGGGAGTCCACTTTCAGCCGATCAGCTACTTTGGGAGATACCCAGAAGCCCCGGTAGATGCTGATCGTATAACCCTTCCTGAGGTTATTCGGGAGATTGAGAAACAGACTGGTGGGCAGATGAAAGCAGAGCACTTTCGCCCACCAGGTGGTGAACATGCCCATTGTTCATTTCATGGTAATTTTGCCCTTATGCCTGATGGCGATTTAAAACCTCTTCTGCCGCAAAGTACAGGTACCTGTTGCTGTACCCCTACAACTGGGGGAGCTAAGCGTGCCCGGCAGTTTGTTGCCAGGCAATGGTCGTCTGCCACCACGGCAGCATCTCGCAGCAACCAACCACGCAGTTCTGAAGGCGCCACTGGCAGCCTGACTAGTCTGGATGAGTTTTTGGAACGAGTAAGTACCTATAAGCTTGCTGTGTCAGGTATGGCTTTTCAGGATGCCTGGACCTTGGATTTGGATCGGCTAAAGCAGTGCTTTATTCATGTGGTAAGCCCAGAGGGCCGGTTGGTTCCTTTTTGCGCCTATAACCTGACAGACCGTCAGGGACGGGCTCTGTACCGGAGGGGGTTATGACAACTGATGTGCGGATAACGCCACTAGACGCTTGGATTGCTGGGAAAATGGGAACAGCAGGTGGCCGGGTGACAAGGGAACAGATCAACTGTTACCAGTTAATTCGATTAAATGAAACAATAAGCAGAGCGCGGAGCTTGAGTCCTTTCTACAGGAAGCATTTAGCCGGTATGGGGTTAAATGGTCTTACACGATTAGAACAGATTGCGGAATATCCCTTGACTACCGCAGCTGACGTGACTGCACACGCTTTGCAGATGGTATGTGTCTCGCAGAGCCAAATTAATCGGGTGGTGACCCTGAATACTTCAGGCACTAGCGGGAACCCGAAACGCATTTACTTTAGCCCTTTTGATCAGGAGCTGACAATAGATTTTTTTCAGTGTGGCATGTCAACCTTAGTTGGTCCAGGAGATAAGGCGCTTATTTTGCTGCCAGGTGAGCGTCCTGGCAGTGTGGGTGATCTATTGCTGCAGGCATTGTTGCGCCTTGGTGTTTTGCCCACTTATTACGGTCTTGTTGAGAACGTGCCGAAGGCCGTCCTGAGAATGTGTCAGGTAAAGGCAAACTGCTTGGTAGGTGTACCGGTACAAGTACTGGCAATGGCCCGCTATTGGGAAAAATGGGGCGGGAGTGAATGGGCGCCACGGTGTGCACTATTAAGTACCGACCACATCCCGGCAGCCATTACGCGCGAACTCAAGCGGATCTGGAATTGTGAAGTGTATGAACATTATGGAATGACAGAGATGGGATTAGGCGGGGGGCTGGAATGTGCCGCACATGAAGGCTGTCATATGCGGGAAGCTGATCTATATTTCGAAATTGTTGATCCGGTTTCTGCGCAGCCACTGCCAGACGGCGAGTATGGAGAGGTGGTTTTTACTACTTTAACAAGGCAAGGAATGCCACTGATTCGCTATCGAACTGGTGATATTTCGAGATTTATCGTGAATCAATGCCAGTGCGGCAGTATACTACGGCGTCTTGAACGGGTAAGGAGCCGGAAAGATGGAACAGTCTGTTTCGGGGAAGGCTGGGAGTTTACAATAGCAGATCTCGATGAAGTCCTCTTTGCCTTGCCTGAGGTCACTAATTTCACCGCTGAGGTTAACTATGGCGAAATTACAAAATTGAAATTAGTTATAGTCGTGCTAGCTGATGGTCAACCTCCAGACCAACCTTTTGCCTTAAGTGCTCTACGACAATTGCCTGCAATCCAAGCGGCAGAGCAAGCCGGGAAGCTGATGGTAGAGGTAGAGTTTGTCCGCAATTTGACTTTATCTCCCGCAAAAAGAAGCATCCGTGTAACTGGTCTGGCGAGGGAGGGTGTGGGGAGTGCGGTATAATGCGAAGGAAAAAGTTATATATCTAATTCGTCATGGTAGTATAGAAATGGAGAATAGCGAGCGGCGGTATATCGGGCAAATTGATCTGCCTTTGTCAGACGAGGGTGTGAGGCAAGCTCGCTTGCTACAAGCAGAACTTGGGGGGGAAGATATTTCGAGTGTCTTTTGCAGTGATCTGATACGCTCTGTGGATACTGCGAGGATTATTTCTGCAAGCTGGGACACAGAATTAGTAATTAGGCGCGATCTTCGGGAAATTAATATGGGTGATTGGGAGGGAAAAACTTTTCGGGAAATTGCGACATGCCATCCCGAAGAGTATGCAAAGCGGGGGAGTAATATCATCAGTTACCGTGCCCCGGGCGCTGAGAGTTTCGAAGAATGCATGTCCAGGGGTATTGCGGCATTCTCTGATATAGCCGATTCTACTGAAGGAAATATTCTTATTGTGGGTCATGCGGGGATTAACAGACTACTATTATGTCATATTCTTGGTATGCCTCTTGAAAATCTTTTCCGTATCTCTCAGGGGTATGGGTGTATTAACATATTGGCAGTTAGCGGCGGGCAATATTGCGTTAAGTTGTTAAATGGGCTTGTATATGCACCGCGGAAAGAAGTCTGATGACCTAAAAACAAAAGCCAGCGGAAAAACCGCTGGCTTTTGTTTTAGGTCTGGCCCATGATCTGACCGGTGTGGGTAATGTCGTATCCTCCCATACCTGCTATCTGCTCGCGGAAAGCTGCTGAACGGATAATGGCTAATAAGGTTTGGAAATGCGGCTTGTCCGCGTCCTCCTTGCGGATAACCAAATCATATCTTTCTTTTCTAAGCGGAATAAAGTCGATGTTAGCATTTTGCAGAGCTACTTTCTCAATACCTAATCCGACATCGGCCTCACCACGCGCAACAGTGCTGGCAATTGTGAGATGACTTGTCTCTTCGCGGGTATAGCCATTAATCAAGGCGGAATTAAGATCCAGTTTTCGTAGTTGCTCATCAAGTAATACTCTGGCACCTGAACCGCGTTCCCTGTTAATGAGTCGTAACTCAGGTTTGGCTAAATCATTCCAGTCGGTAATATCTAACGGATTATTTTTAGCGACATAAAATCCTGCAGTGCGATAGACAAGGTTGATAAGCAGCGCTCTATGGCCTGGTAACAGACTGCGAACATATGGAACATTGTACGTATCGGTGTCGCCATCCCAAAGATGTGCAGTTGCTACATTGGCGTTGCCTCGGTAGAGAGCAGTCAATCCGTCCATGCTGCCAGTATAGTTACGCAGAACGCTGATGTGTGGGAGCTCTTTTTCAAGATGCCTGGTGAGAATATCAAGAACAGTATCCTGTCCGCAGATGATAAAGCCACTATGACGGGGGGCTTCAGCCGGAGCGGAGGGCTGCGATATATTAGTCCCTTTTGATTTCTGAATATACATATCAAGATCAGGTGCCTCGACACGGACTTTGCGTCCGATATGGTAAGCTGCCAAGTCACCGCGTTTGATCATTTCATAAACTGTGAATTTGGAAATCTTTAAAATTTTTGCTACTTCTTCTGGTGTATAGGAAGCGTTTTCGCTCATAATTCCTCCAAAATTTTTAATAAATTTTCAAATATCCTCTTGCTAATATAATACAATGGATACTATAATAACACCATAGGTATTTTATATTTAGTTTTGTTCTGTTATGTTAGTTTTTGATTGATATATAACCAGAAGACTTTGTCGTTTGTACTAACTGTCGCTGCAATTTTATGTAATAGAGAACAATGCTGTTCAGCTAATGTAGTTATGTTTAATTATGTTAGTTCTTTTTGTTTTAAGGAGGGTTGTGATGTTGTTATGCAGGTCCTGGTAATTATGATGTGTAATAATGAAATCAGTATGCTGAGGAGGAGACCGGAATGAAAAAAATCGACAGGTTTAATAAGAAAGCATTGTTATTTTTTGTGGTGGTTTTGATTCTTGCAATTAATTTCGTTGCTGGCTGCGGTAGTACAAGCCAGGCACCCCAAACGCCGCCGGCGACTGCACAACAGCAGCCTGTTGAACTTACTATATCGGCTGCAGTTAGCCTTAAGGATGCTCTGACCGAAATTCAAAATAAATATCAGGCCAAAAACCCTAATGTTAAGCTAGTGTACAATCTTGGTGCCTCTGGTTCTCTCCAGAAACAAATTGAGCAGGGTGCCCCAGCAGATATCTTTATCTCTGCCGCTCCCAAACAAATGGATGAGCTTGAAGCTAAGAACCTGATCAATAAGGCTACCCGCAAAAATCTGGTAGAAAATAAGCTTGTCGTTGTGGTGCCCAAGGAATCAAAAATTGAGATCACTAACTTTGCGGACTTGGCTAAAGACAGTGTGCAAAAACTAGCCTTAGGTGAGACTGCAACTGTTCCGGCCGGGCAGTACGCCCAAGAAGCCTTGAATAAGCTTGGTGCATGGGATAAGGTTAAGGATAAGGTTGTTTTTGCGAAAGATGTCCGCACCGTACTTGCTTACGCTGAAACAGGAAATGTCGATGCCGGTATAGTATATAAAACTGATGCCTTATCCAGTGAAAAAGTCAAAATAACAGCAACAGCTCCAGAAGGTTCCCATAAGCCTGTCGTTTATCCGGCTGCCCTGCTAGCGGCTACTAAACAACCGAAAGCAGCTGAAGAGTTCTTGGCCTATCTCTATAGCAGTGAAAGCAAAGCTGTCTTTGAAAAATATGGCTTTGCAATGGGGAAATAAGGGGCAATATTATATTATATCATCGCGGTCTGCAGGATTTAGGTGTGAATGCCGGAGGCAGGCGTGTACAAAGGTGGAACTTAGATGATTGACTGGCAACCGGTTATACTTTCTATTAAGGTGGCATTCATGTCACTGGTGCTTGTATCAATATCCGGTATATCCCTCGCTTACCTCATGAGATACAGGGAATTTTCCGGAAAAGCAGTAATTGAAGCAGTGCTTATCATGCCATTAGTGTTACCTCCGGTTGTCACTGGATTTTTATTGCTGCTGCTGATTGGCAGGCAGGGGCCTTTAGGACGCTTGCTTAGCGAAACCCTCCATACACAAATTATCTTTACACCTTATGCGGCTATTCTTGCCGGAGCGGTGGTGGCTTTTCCACTTATGTATCAAAGTGCAAAGGCGGCTTTTCAGGGGGTGGACGTAACTCTTGAGGATGCAGCCAGAACTCTTGGCGCTAATGAATGGAGAGTGTTTTGGACGGTTACTATCCCGTTGGCTTGGCCAGGTCTAGTCGCCGGCTTGGTACTTTCTTTTTCACGGGCACTTGGTGAGTTTGGCGCCACCATTATGGTGGCGGGTAATATTCCAGGTAAGACACAGACACTGCCGCTTGCCATTTATTTCGCGGCTGAGTCCAATGACCTGACCCAGGCAGGTATATATGTGCTTATAATTAGTGCAATTACGTTTTCTGCAATATATGGGCTAAATATCTGGACTAAATCTCGGGGCGGAGCTTGGCCCACTAAGGGGTTGTTCTAATTGCTTTGTGTGGATATTAAGAAAAAATTGCCGGAATTCACTTTAGACATGCAATTCTCGGTTGAAAATAATATTGTCGTGCTATTTGGCCCCTCTGGTTGTGGTAAGACGACAACACTTCGCTGTATTGCTGGATTAATCAAGCCAGATGATGGGAAGATTGTTAACAATGGGCATACGTTCTTTTCGGCAGAGGAAAAGACCATTGTTCCTCCCCATCGCCGTAAGGTAGGCTATATGTTTCAGGAATTTGCCTTGTTTCCGCACATGAATGTGAGACAGAATATCTTGTATGGAGTTAAACGACGCGATCAAAGTGCAGAAGCTCTCTATAAAAGACTTCTAGGCCTACTGAAGATCGAACACTTGGCTGACCGTTTTACTGATAAACTGTCAGGTGGTGAGAAGCAGAGAGTGGCATTGGCTCGCGCGCTGATGGCAGAACCAGAAATCCTGCTTTTGGATGAACCGCTATCTGCGCTTGATAGTAATACTCGCTTCGAATTACAGGCAGAGCTAAAGCGGATGCAGAACCTATGGAAGATCCCATTTATACTTGTTACTCATGACCCGGAAGAGGCACGGTGTTTGGGTGACAAAGTGCTTTTCATCGAGAAAGGCAGGCAAGTAAGCAACTTTTAAAGGATGTTCCTTGAAAACTGCACAGGAGAAAGCAAAAGTGAATCCTCCAGTAATTATGGGGGATTTTTTATTTTTTAAACTCCGTCCTAATTCACAGAAAAAATAGTAATTTTATGAAAACTTGCTTGACAAGCAAGTTGTTCAAAGACATACTGAAGGTTAAGCTGAGATAATTTCTTGTCCTGTTAGAAAGTATAACTTTCCGTCTGGATAAGGGTAACATCGGCTTCCGCTTTCGCCAGAGGCTCGGCGCAAGCCGTGTTTTCTTTATGATGATTTCGGAAAAGTGGGGGGCTTTTGCTGTATCGTAATAATGAAAGATACGGCGTCTCAACAGACGATATCGAGCAGTGCACTAGTAGGGGAGATTGGGAAAAGTTATAGGTTGGAGGTTTCTTTATGAGCAGCAACTTACAAGCCATATTGGAAGATAATCCGGTTATCGCCGGGATAAAAAACGATGCCGGTTTAGAGGCGGTATTGGCTTCCGATTGTAAAATCGTTTTCATATTATACGGGAATATCTTGAACATTGGTGACATTGTAAAGAAAATAAAAGCCAGTGGAAAAATGTCTTTTATTAATGTGGATCTGCTTGAGGGGTTTTCTCACAAAGAGATTGTCGTTCAATACCTGAAAGAACACACGAAAGCCGATGGCATTCTCAGCTCTAAAGCATCCATGATCCGAGCTGCGAGGTTACAAGGATTTTACACCATTCACCGCTTCTTTTTAATTGATTCCTTTTCTTTTCATAATCTGGACAAGCAAATTGAAATCTCGCAACCTGACTGCATCGAAATTTTGCCGGGGTGTATGCCAAAAGTAATTTCCTGGGTAATTGAGAAATTTGACCTACCTGTCATTGCGGGTGGCTTAGTTTGTGAAAAAGACGATGTGGTTGCCGCACTGAAAGCCGGTGCTGTCGCCATTTCTTCGACCAACACAACGGTATGGAGTGTGTAGGATAAGGGCCCCGGAAAAGTGTGGGTTTACGCTTGGATGGGGCGGTCATTTAAAGAATATTTGGAAATGAACAAAAAGTCTTGACATTTTGTTAGGCTGTTTATATACTTAAAGCAATTACTAGAGTACAGAGGATAGTAATTTCCGCAAGGGAATATACTGTCCTCTGTATTTTTTTATGCAAACTATATTCTGCAAATAAATTCCGTCCAAAAATTCCTTTGCGGCGAGAGAGATAAAAAAGGGTTTAAAGTAAAAAGGAGGCAATAAGATCATGAGTATTGTGGATTTTTCAATGGATTATTTTTCGCTGAAAGGAAAAAATGCGATTGTCACCGGGGGAAACACCGGACTGGGGCAGGCCTTTGCTTTGGCATTGGCGAAAGCCGGGGCTAACCTTCTGATTCCAAGCTTTATGGAAGACGACGGTACAATAAAAACACTGATCGAAAATGAAGGCGTAAAAATGGAGTTCATGAAAATAGACATTACTGAGGCGGGGGCAGCTAAGAAAATCATTGACCACTGCGTCGATACGTTCGGCTCTATTGATATTTTGGTCAATAGTGCCGGCATTTGTAAGCTCGCTACCGTACTGGAATTTGGCAGACAAGAGTGGGATCCCATGATTGATGTAAATCTAACAGCTGCTTTTGAATTAAGTCATGAAGCGGCGAAGCGAATGATCCCCCAAAAAAGCGGCAAGATCATCAACATTTGTTCCCTGTTTTCCTTTCTGGGAGGGCAATGGTCGCCGGCTTACGCCGCGACAAAACACGCGTTGGCCGGATTTACCAAAGCGTATTGTGACGAACTGGGACAATACAACATTCAAGTCAACGGGATTGCACCGGGATATTATGCAACAGATATTACAAAACAGACTAGAAGCAATCCGGAAACCAACCAAAGGGTATTGGATCATATCCCGGCAAATCGATGGGGTGAAACACTGGATTTGATGGGGACGACGGTCTTTTTGGCCAGTAAAGCTTCGGACTATGTTAATGGCCATTTACTGGTGGTGGATGGCGGATACTTAGTCAGATAACTTGGAGTTAACAGTAAAGAACCGGTTTAAAAATAAAGTTAGTTTATATAGAGGAGCAGGATTGTAATGAAAATTACGCGGGAACAGATCATTAAAAGCCTAAATGACATTGTGGGAGACGAACGCGTCATTACCGATGAGCAAGTTTTAAAAACCAGCAGCATTGATCGCTTCCGAAAGTATGAAGACATCTGCGGCGTATACACCCAACCGATTCCAGCAGCAGTCGTTAAGGTCAAGAATACTGAACAAATAGCCAAAGTATTAAAGTTCATGAATGAAAATAAATTGAATGTTGTACCTAGGACCGGAGCGTCAGCTACTGAAGGCGGATTGGAAACTGCCGTGGAAAACTCGGTGGTTATTGATGGATCAGACATGAACGAAATCGTAAACATTGATCCCTATAATATGCTGATAACCGCTCAATGCGGGGTTTCCCTGCAAACCCTTGAAGATAGGTTGCGTGAACAGGGATATACAACAGGTCATTCTCCTCAATCAAAACCATTGGCGCAAATGGGGGGCTTAGTGGCAACCCGTAGCATTGGACAGTTCTCTACTCTCTATGGCGGGATTGAAGATATGGTTGTTGGCTTGGAAGCCGTGTTTCCCAATGGTGAAATCACAAGAATCAAGAATGTGCCCCGACGTGCCGCCGGCCCTGATATCCGCCATGTCATCATCGGGAGCGAAGGTGCCCTGTGCTTTATCACGGAAGTCACTGTCAAAATATTTAAGTACATGCCGGAAAACAATCTCTTCTATGGATATACGCTTGACAATATGAAGACAGGATTTGAAATACTGCGGCAAGTCATGGTGGAAGGCTACAAACCATCCATCGCCCGTTTGTATGACGTGGAAGACGGAGCTTTTCATTTTTCTCATTTTGCCGAAGATAAATGTGTATTGATATTCATGGCTGAAGGGCCGCGCGGAATTGCAGAAGTGACTGGCAAAGCGATTGAGGAGATTGTTGCCAAATATTCGGAATGCACCAAAGTCGACAGCAAATTGATTGAATGCTGGTTCGCGCATCTGAATTGGGGACCTGACAAAATTGCTCAGGAAAGAATTGAAATCATGGAAACCCACAATATCGGGTTCACAACAGAAGTATCGGGATGTTGGGGAGTAATCAACGAGATCTATGAAAACTGCGTGCAAAGAATCCGGGCGGAGGCGCCGGACATCACCATGGTAGGCGGACATTCCTCGCACAGTTATTTGAATGGGACAAATATGTATTTCGTTTACTACTATAATATTGTAGATTGCAAACCGGAGGAGGAAGTGACGAAATACCACAATCCCATCAATCAGATTATCGTTGAAGAAACCGTCCGGCTGGGCGGCTCAATCGTTCATCATCATGGCATAGGAAAAGCGAGAGCACCCTGGATTAAGGACGAATATCAATCATCCTATTATATCCTTGAAACATTGAAGCAAGCGTTTGATCCTAATGGAATTATGAATGCGGGCACCATTATTCCTCTAAATGCAAAATAGCATGGATATCCTGGTTTGTTTCAAAGTGGTGCCTGATTTGGACATGATGTCTGCGGGGGACTGGGTAGTAACTGGTCACTCGCAGGTGGATACGGGCTTTGTGCCAACCATACTCAATCCTTATGATGAGAGTGCTCTTGAATTGGGTCTAAAGCTCAAAGATTGCAGCAATGGGAATCAGGTGGATTTGAAATTGACCGCCTTAACTATTGGCACAAATCGATCCCATAAGGTGCTGAAAAACTTGATAGCGTTAAAGTATGATCATGGCGTAAGGGTGGACTGCGGCCTTGATCTTCGGTTTAATGCCTCAGCTGTTGCTGCAGTGATTCATCAATATATGAAAAATAAAAGCAATCATCAGGTGCTTCTTTGCGGGAGTCAGAGCAATGAAGGGGATAATGGAAAAACCCCGCTATTAGTGGCAGAAAGGCTGGGGGTTCCTTGTATCACCGCCGTAATCAATGTCAAGTTGTCAGAACAACAGGGATGCTTGGATGTTACCTCCACGATTGATGACTGGGTGATTGCGCAGACGGTTAAGCCGCCCGTTGTATTGGTAGTGGGAAATGCTCCGAATACCTATATCAGAGTTCCCACCCTGAAGGACAAAATGAATTCTTCCCACAAGGAAGTGGAAGTGTACTCTCTTAAGGATTTTGGCATGGAAGAACAGGCGCTTGAAGTGGCAAATGACGTTGAAATCATTGAACTGTTCCAGGAACGGCAGGAGCGAAGTGGCGTGTTCATCCAAGGCCGGACTTCAGCGGAAAAAGCAGATGTGTTCTATGAAGAATACTTAATGAAGCGAGTCAAGACATGAAAACGGCGATTGTATTTAGCGGCAGCCTGCAATCCATTATCAGGCAAGCAGCGGAATTAAACGGTTATATCAGCCGAAACCTTTCCTACACTGAGGAAATGGAAGCCTGGATTGTATCGGCTCAAGAGATTGATGTAAAAACCATTGGCTTTTCACATCAGATTACGTGTGTAAAGTTAGCAAGAGTTCGAACCAATCATGTGGCCGAAGAATATCTGGAAGCGATAACCAAGATATATGAATGTACCAAGCCGCAAATCCTGGTATTTGGCAGTGACTGGTTTGCCTCGAGTCTGGCGGTGCGAACCGCCTATCGGTTAAAAGGCGCTTCGTGCATAGGTGTAAAAAGCAGCCAGGATGATGACGGGTGTCTTTTGGTTGAAAAGGCGGTTTATTCCAATCACCTGACGGCAAAATTGCGAATTAGAAGCAGTCCGTTCTGCCTTTCGATTGCAAAAGGGTTTAAAGAAAAACCGGAATTGGCGGCGGAGCCACCAGAAGTGGAAAGGTTTGCACTTGGCTCTTCGCTCCGCACAGATTGGCTGCTAGGGTATCGGTGCGAGCAGACGGAAACCCCTGAGGGGTTAACTACGGCCAAAATCGTTATTGCCGTAGGCAAAGGTGTTGGCAGCAAGGAACAAATCCCATTGCTGGAAGAACTGACAAAACATTTAGGGGGAGAGCTGGGGGCAAGCCGTCCTGTTGTCATGAATGCCTGGCTGGGCATGGATCGTCTTATTGGCGCATCAGGGTCGATTCTCTCACCGGAGGTATGTATTGTAATCGGTGCTTCGGGAGCGGCGGCATTTACTGTGGGGATAGAAAAAAGTAAGCTCATTGTCGCCGTGAATCATGATGAGAAAGCACCAATATTCAAAATGGCGGATGTGGCGATTTGCGTTGATTATCAGGAATTTGTCGATGAACTGATCAAACGCTTACACGCAGAATAATAGAGTGGTGATACGATGACGACAGAAGGCATTCAGCCCTTCGAGGCAAGATTTGAAGACTATCTGGGTGATGAGTCCAAAATGACAGGGCAAGCGGTCAGTATTTCTTTTCCAGAAACCCAAGAGGCTGTTAGGGCGATCGTCCGGGAAATGGCAGGCAATTCCATACCCATCACCGTACAAGGCGGTAAAACCGGTATTTGCGGTGGAGCGGTACCGTTGTCCGGGCATATCCTGAATTTGTCTTGCATGAATAGAATCCTGGGTCTTCGCAAAACCGGCGGAGAATATTTTCTTAGAGTACAGGCTGGAGTACGGCTAGACGAATTAAAAAAGCAGCTTTATAAAAAAAGCTTTGAAACACAAGGCTGGGATGAAGAATCATTAGCAGCACTGGCGGCGTTTAAGCAGGATAATGCCTATTTTTGGCCGCCGGAGCCGACAGAGACTTCGGCAACCATTGGGGGTATTCTCGCAACAAATGCCCAAGGAATATGCGGGTATCTGTACGGGGACACAAGGCAATACGTGGAGGAAATAGTCCTGATTGATGGCCGGGGCAGTGCAATTACTGTACCCAGAGGGGAGCACAAGATCCATGATCCAGAGTGGATATTACCAGCTTCTGAATCCTTTGCAGTGAATCCAGAGCTTTTGAAATTGCCGCAGGATGCTGATAGGATAGACCTTTATCTGGGCAGTGAGGGCATGTACGGAATTATTGTCGAGGCCACACTGCGCTTGACGAAACGTCCCCGGGAGATATGGGGCGTGGGATTCTTTGCTGAATTACAGGATAACCTTTTCCGGTTCGCGGAAGAATTGAGGCGTGCAGTCTATAAAGAAGGAACGGCTGCCATTGCCGCCATTGAATATATGGATAAGACGACCCTGGATCATATCCGGGAATTGAAGAAAGTCGCTGCCAAGCTGCAGGGGCTGCCGCCAGTCGATGAAAAGTACGCTGGGATGATCTATATCGAACTCCATGGGGAACAGGAGGGCGATATTGAAACGATTGCGGAAAGACTGATGGAGTTAGCGGGTAAATGTGGTTGTGATGAAGAGTTCACCTGGGCCTTATCTGGGGCACAAGACATTGAAAAAATGAGGGCTTATCGGCATGCCGCTCCGGAGTCAATTAATATAGCATTGGAGAAAGCGAGACGATTGGATCCGAAAATCACGAAGCTATCTACCGATATTACGATGTCAAAACAGAATTTCGGTGATCTCCTTACTCTGTATCAACAAGACGCAAAGGACTGCGGGGTCGAATTTGCCATATTCGGACATGTGGCCGGCAATCATGTGCACGTAAACTTTCTTCCGAAAAACTATGAGGAATATCTCGCCGGTAAAAAGCTCATTGAGAAGTGGACCATCTGCTCCGCCTGGGACGGGGGCGTTGTTTTCAGCGAACATGGTGTAGGTAAACTAAAAAAAGAATTATTTCAATTGGTAACCGATCATAAGGTCTTAAGTCATATTCGCAAGATCAAAAACGCAATGGACCCGACAAATGTGCTGAATGCGGGCAATTGGTTTGATTAGGTATCGGTATGTAAGGTGCAAAAAGACAGTTGTGACTTTAGATAGAAGGGCGGAAGCTAAGATAATGAAAAAGAAGTACATCATCGGCATCGATGGAGGGTCGCAAAGTTCCAAGGTGATCATTTTCGATCTGGAAGGGAATATTGTTTGCGAAGGTAAGCAAAATTTGCAACCCATGAGTTTGCCCGCGCCGGGCATTGTAGAACATCCGGATGATGATTTGTGGGATTCAATTGTCGTTGCAAGCAAGCAGGCGATGAGTCGCTTTTCCGGAAACAAGGAAGACATTATTGGCATAGGTCTGTGCACGATTCGTTTTTGCCGGGTGTTACTAAAAGAGGATGGCACCTTGGCTTCGCCCGCGATGAGCTGGATGGATGAAAGAGTGTCCAGACCCTATGAGCATATTAATCCTTTAGTTAAGTATGTTACCACTACGTCAGGCTATATAACTCATCGCTTAACTGGGGAATTCCATGATACGGCTGGCAATTATCAAGGGCAATGGCCTATTGATACCGATACCTGGCAATGGAGTGAAGATCCCGAAGTCATAAGGAAGATGAATATTCCCCGGGGAATGCTATTTCAGCTAAAGATGCCGGGAACCATTTTGGGTCAAATGACAGAAAAAGCAGCGCAGATCACTGGTCTTCCCGCTGGCATTCCGGTAGTCGCAACGGCTAATGACAAAGCAGTTGAGGCCTTAGGTGCCGGGTCACTGGCGGAAAATACGGCGCTTATTTCTTTGGGTACGTATATTGCCTCGATGGTGCACGGTCATGAAAACCCGAAGGATACAATGCATTTTTGGACGAACTTTGCCTCAATTCCCCATCGTTATCTCTATGAAAGCTATGGTATTCGCAGAGGAATGTGGACCGTCAGCTGGTTTAAAAATCTTTTGGGCGATGATATCTCAATAAAAGCGGCAGCACTCAAGATTACAGAAGAAGAATACTTGAATCAGGAAGCACAAAAAATTCCTGCAGGCAGTGAGGGGTTAATGACGGTCTTGGACTGGTTGGCACCTGTTCATGAGCCGTATAAAAAAGGGTTGATGATTGGTTTTGATGCCCGCCATGGTGGTGCACATATGTATCGGTCCATTTTAGAAGCTATCGCATTAACCATGAAAAATCGTGCAGATGCGATGTGTGCGGAATTATGTATCAAACTGGATCATATCATTATTTCCGGCGGCGGTTCTAATAGCAGTTTGTTCATGCAGATCTTTGCCGATGTTTTTGGAATTCCGGCTTCCAGAAACATAGTAAACGGCTCAGCCAGCTTAGGTTCGGCTATTTGCGCGGCCGTTGCGGTGGGCGCGTATGATCAGTATCAAACAGCCACTGAAAAAATGGTGAAGATCAGGGATACCTTCCAACCTGATAAAACAAACACAGACCTCTATAAAAGAATGAACGACGAGGTATACAAGCATATTACCGCTTATACTGATGAGGTATTAAAGAAATCCTACCCGATTTTTCGTTAATCAAAATAGGCAGTGCGCTGAAGCTGTTATGTGATGAATATTTTGAAATAAGTCTGCTAGTTCATTGAAACAATATGTCATGTGTTTGCAGGACAAAAAGGGGAGGAAATATAATGGGAAACATCAGACCACTTGCGTTTTGGCCTCCAGTAATTCTTTTTATTGCTGCATGCGCGTACAACTTCGTTGACAAAGCCGGTTTTGGTAAAATGATCAATGAATCAAACAAATGGTTAATGAGCAATTTTGCCTGGGCTTTTTGCTTAGGTGTTTTGGTAATGCTTGGTGTCATCATTTTCGTTATGTGTTCCAAGTTCGGTGATGTGAGAATCGGCGGAAAAGATGCCGCTCCGATGCTTGACGACTGGCGTTATTTTTCTATAACCTTGACCAGCATCATTGCCATCGGTATTTTGTTTTGGGCTACAGCAGAGCCGCTGTACCATCTAACAGATCCACCGAAGTCTCTCAATATTGCGAAGAATAGTCCGGAAGCGGCAGTATTTGCCATGTCGACACTGTTCATACATTGGGGATTCCTCCCTCTGGCAATCTATGCCGTACCTTCCATAATGTTTGCTTTCGCCTACTATAACATGAAAAAGCCTTACAGTCTTGGTTCAACCCTCACCCCTGTCTTTGGCGACAAGGTGCTCGGCAAATGGGCGCAGGGAATTGACGCAGTCTGTATGTATGCATTGATCGCCGGTATGGCGGCTTGCCTGGGCGCAGGAGTTCTATCAATCGCAGGCGGACTCAACAAACTCACGGGAGTCCAGACTGGTGCGTTCCTCTGGGCAGTAGTTGATGCCGCAGTAGTTTTGACCTTCGTGCTATCTTCGATTACCGGTCTTTTCAACGGAATCAAAAGGCTATCGGAAATTAACTCCATCGTGTTCTTTGCCATGGCGATATTCGTATTTGTCCTTGGCCCGACCGCATTTATGCTAAATCTTGGCGTGGAAGCATTTGCTAATCATTTGCAGACCTTCTTTGCCAAAGCGGCATTTACAGGTGCAGCAGCAGGCGACCCCTGGGCGGGCTGGTGGACCATATTCTACTGGTGCAACTGGCTGGCATGGGCGCCGGTATCGGGGATGTTCCTGGGCAAGATTTCCTATGGGCATACCATTAGAAAGGCTCTGACTGTTCAGTTTATCCTTCCGGCCTTGTTTGACATCTTATGGATGGTCATATTTGGCGGAGCCGCCATATATAGCGAACTTCACGGCGGCAAGCTGATGGAAGCCATGGCTAAGGGGACCGAGTTTTCGGTGTACGCTTTTCTGGATCAATACCCTCTTGCTTTGATTACTACGACCATATTCGTATTTTGCATGTTCTTGTCGTATGTAACAGGTTCTGACGCTTACACAACGACTCTTGGCGGTATGAGCACGACTGGTATTTCTCCTGCCGACCCGGAACCGTCCATGAGCATTAAAGTTGTCTGGGGCGTAATCATCGGAGTTGTGACATATGTGATGATCTCTACTGCAGGTGTGGATGGAATCAAGATGTTGTCTAACCTTGGCGGTGGACCGGCACTGATTCTTGAACTGCTGATCAGTTACGGTCTGGTAAAGGTTGCCCTTAACCCGAGCTATTACGATACCTTCAAAAATGACTATCATGCCGATGGAAGTCCGATCAAATCGAAAACCAAGAAGGCACTGATGTCTGAAGAAGCGGTCATTGAGGCGTATCATGGCAAACCGACAATTAAAGGATAAGTAAAAGCCGGTTGATGTACATCGAGGACGCCTCCCTTGCCCACAATAGTCCATGAAAAATAATCTTAATTTCACTGTGTGTAATATGTAACGGCGGCACCACGGTCAATTCCGGGGTGTCGCCGTTGGTGCGGACTTGGCAGCAAAAAACATTATACTATGGAGGATAATTTAGCAACGATCTAGTATTTATTAACAGGCGTTACAATGAGGCAACTTTCGGATGTAATACTATAATGTAAGGTATCTAGAAAGAGGGGCGGACTGTGTGAAGGAATCTAAGAATGTGTCAACTGATACTAGCCAGCTGAGCAAAGAAACATTATTAAAAATTCTAGATAATTCTTATGATGCTATTTTTGCGACTGATGGAAAAGGTGTGACCATTTATGCAAACAAAGCCTGTGAAAAGTATTTTGGGATCAAACCAAGCGATGTTATTGGCATAGATTCATGGCAATTTATGGAGAAGGTAGGTTGTTATCCACCGACTGCCCCTATTACACTTCATAGCAGGGATAAACATACACTCGAACAAACGACGCGGACTGGTGCCAAAATGTTGGTAACCAATAACCCTATCTATGATCAGGGTGGAAACATTGAATTATTGGTACAGAACTGCCGGGATGTCAAACAATTAGAAGATACAAAGCGGGATTTAGAACAGACAAAAGAATTACTGGCGCGGATGCAAGACGAGGTTGTGGCCTTAAGAAAAAAGGAACTTCGGAATGTTACGCTAGTGGCTAACAGCAGCCAAATGCAAGAATTGCTGCAATTGGTAGATAGAGTGGCTGCTGTAGATATTAATATTTTAATATTGGGCGAAACAGGAACAGGTAAGAGTGCCCTTGCCAAGCATATCCATAAGAGTAGTTCACGGAAAGATGGCCCATTTATTAGTATCAATTGTGCGGCCATTCCGGATGAACTGATCGAGTCTGAGTTGTTTGGGTATATGGCAGGAGCTTTTACCGGTGCACTGCAAAAGGGTAAGACAGGCCTTGTTGAACTAGCTGACGGGGGCACATTGTTTTTGGATGAAATAGCGGAATTGCCACTGCGTCTGCAGGGGAAGATTTTGAGTGTTATCCAGGAAAGACGCTTTATTCCTGTCGGAGGTCGTCAAGAGAAAGAGACAGATTGCCGGATAATTTCGGCTACAAATAGAAATATTGAAGATATGATAGAGCAGGGAAGCTTTCGCGAAGATCTATATTATCGGCTTAATGTTATTGAAATGGAATTACGGCCGCTGCGTGAGCGGCCTGATGATACCATGGCGCTTATCTATTACTTTTTAAATCAATTTAACAAAAAATATAAGAAGGAACATAGCATATCTCCGGAGTGCCGGGATATTTTGCTTGATTATTCATGGCCGGGAAATATTAGGGAACTTGAAAATATGATTGAGCGACTTGTCGTGGTTGTTGAGGATTCTGTCATTAATGTTTGTCATTTACCTAAAGTCTTTTCTGAGGCATTTTCAAAAAAAATACAGCTATTAGAAGTGGCTGAACCGCAAGCAAGTGCATTAGATACGGCCGTTATTCAGGTGGAACGTAAAATGGTTGTAGAAGCGTTCCGTAAATACGGCAGCTCCCGTAAGGTTGCGCATGCACTTAATATCAGCCAGAGCAGAGCCCACAGGCTGATTGAAAAATATTGTAATTATAGTGAAACTATCTCTAATAGCCAAGGTATTCACGATTAAGTGTGAAGCGTAAATGAATCGGTCTGGTTTCGAATATGAATCAAAATCGTTAGGAAATACATCGATTAAACAGAATATCTCAGTAGGCTATTATCTGAATCTTAATAATAGTAGGTTGAATGAATGCTAAGAAACCAAGGGGTTTCCTAGCATTTTTCTTTTTCTCCCTTTTTTTTCTGCTTAATTATTAAAAGTGGCACGGATCATGCATTAGTAATAGACATCAGGAATTAATAAAACCATTATTTTTCAGAGTATAACTCTTTTGTATTCTTGGAGGTGGTAAGCCTAGTTTGTAGCAGACCAGTTGACTAGAAGCTTTTTAAATTAAGATGTTACGATGAAATAAGAGGAGGTAGTTGGTATGAGTGATTTAAAAAAAATAGCAGAAGCAGTATTTGAGGGTGATTATGAAACTGTTCATGATCTTACCCAACAAGCGATAGATGGTGGCGTGCCTGCTATGGAAATTGTGAGCAATGGCTTGCTGGCAGGTATGGATATTGTAGCACCTAAGTTCAAATCTGGAGAAATGTTTATTCCAGAGGTTATGATGTCAGCTAAAGCGTTAGCAGAAGGCCTGAAATTGGTAAAACCGTTACTTTCGACAGACGAATCGGACGGAATGGCTACTTTCTTGATGGCCACGGTAAAAGGAGACTTGCATGACATCGGCAAGAACCTGGTTGTCATGATTATGGAAAGCGGCGGATTCAATGTAGTTGATTTGGGGATTGACGTGTCGCCAGAACAGTTTGTTGAAGGCATTAAAAAACATAAGCCGCAAATTGTCGGTATGTGTGCTTTGTTAACAACCACCATGATGGCCATGAAGGAAACAATTGATGCCATTACTGAAGCGGGGCTAAGGGATAGCGTGAAGATTTTGGTTGGCGGTGCGCCGCTGTATCCTGAGTTCGCTGAAAAGATTGGTGCTGACGGTTATTGTGTTGATGCAGTTGCCTGCAAGGAAATGGCTGCGGCACTGGTGGCAAAAAAGTAAACTGGGGGAATAGCGTTGGTAATCGTAGGCGAATTAATTAATACCAGCCGTAAGGCCATTGGAGAAGCAGTAGAAAAGAGAGACGCCCAGTATATCCAGCAAGTAGCGATAGAACAGGCCGAAGCTGGTGCAAGTTATATTGATGTTAACTGTGGTAATAAGGTGTTTGAAGAGCTTGAGAACATGAGGTGGCTGGTAAATACCATTCAGGAAGTTGTACAAGTCCCATTATGTATTGACAGTCCTAATCCAGAAGCTTTAGAAGCCGGGCTTGCTTTGGTCAAGCACGGGACACCCATGATTAATTCCATCACAGATGAAGGACCACGCTTTGATGCCGTCCTCCCATTGGTGCAAAAATATAAAGCCAAGATCGTAGCTTTGTGCATGGATGATCAGGGTATGCCTGATACAGCGGATGACCGTTTACGGGTCGTAAAAAACCTCTATGCGAAATTGACAGCGGCTGGCGTCAAGGATGAGGACATCTATTTTGATCCCCTGGTCAAGCCTGTTAGTAGTGTGGGGACAGCCGGTGTGGAAGTGCTGGAAACTATAAGAATGATCAAACAGCAGTATCCGGGAGTTCACTTTATGTGCGGACTCAGTAATGTGTCTTACGGATTACCAAATCGTAAATACCTAAACCGGTTGTTTGTATCCCAAACTATGGCGGCCGGTATGGATGGATATATTCTGAATCCAACTGACAAGGGTATGATGGGCCTTATTTACGCAGCGAAAACACTGCTGGGGCAGGATGACTATTGTATGGGCTATATCAAAGCCCACCGCAAAGGGTTCTATCCGGAATAGTCGTAAAAATAAAAATATTTAACAATTATTGAGGGGGAAATAACAAATGGAAAATATGGAGTATTTAAAAGAAAAGCCGATAGCGGTACTTGGTGCCGGCGCTGTAGGTAAAGCCATTGCAGGGGATTGTGCCTTAGGTGGAGCCAAAGTTCGTATTTGCGATCTGCCGCCGTTTGCTGAAAAAACTTTATTCGGAATTAAAGAATCAGGAATTAAATTCTTCGGCGACCAACTGAATCTGTATGGTTTTGAGCGGAACGGTAATGCGCAAATGGAGCTGGTTACTACTGATGTAGCTGAGGCTGTGAAGGGGGCAGGGCTGGTAGTGGTAGCTACTCCCTGTGCAGGACATGTACCATTTTTCAAAAAGTTAATACCAGCTCTGGAAGATGGTATGGTAATCCACATTTTCCCTGACAACTATGGTTCTTTGATTTTGAGAAAAATGATGCGGGAAGCAGGCTGCACCAAGAAGGTTATTATCGGCGGGTGGTCTAGCTCTACCTATGGCAGCCGCGTAGAAATTAAGGGCGGAGTCATTCTTCCTAAGATTCGTGTTTATTACCGGGCAATCACTTTAAGGGGAGCAGCTCTGCCAGCTTGTGATACTGAAGCATTCCTTGAAAGCTCAAAATATCTGCCATCAATGGATGCTGTAACAAAGGGCCAGGGCGCAGTTGCCGGCGATACCGTAATGGATACCGGTTTTAGTAATGTTAATCCAGTACTTCACTGCCCGGGAACTATCTTAGGCGTAGGCGTTATGGAAAACTTTGGCGTGATTTTTGGAGAGGACAAATACAAATATAGTATTTACTCCCATGCTTATTGTCCGTCGATTTCTGAGGTACAATACTCCTTCTATAAAGAGGAATGCAACTTGGCTGAAGCTATGGGTGTTGGGATTCAGCCGTACAAGAAGGAACAATTCTTCTCCCGGGAAAATGTGTTAGGGGCAGAATATATGGGTGAGGATTATGTTATTCCGTTTGAGCAACAAGATCCGATTCAGTTTGGCACCGGCCCGTTTACCATGGAAAACAGATATATTACTGAAGATATTCCTGTAGGCTGCCATGTGTATCATGAGCTCGGTAAAAAGTTCGGTGTCAAAACCCCGGTAATTGATTCGATGATTAATCTTGCATCAGCAATATTGAACAGAGATTTCTATCAACTAGGCTACACACTGGATTATCTGGGTATCGGCCATATGAACAAAGAAGAAATGAACGCTTATCTGCGTGAAGGCGTTTGCAAATAAGAATAGGGCTCAATGCGACTTTGGCACCAGCGGGAAAGGAAAGTGAGAATAACATATGGCAACGCCAATCAAACGGAACATTAATTTTTCCGTACTAAACCAAGAAAAGATTGATAAAATCCATGAGAAAAGCATGTATATCATGGAAAATATCGGAATGAAAGTAACCGGTGAACGTGCCGTAAAGCTTTTGTTAGATAACGGTGCGACCCTGGGCGATGACGGTCTAATTCGCATTACGCGCACGATGGTTGACAAGGCGCTCAAAAGCGCTCCCAAAGAAATAACACTATATACACGTGATGGGCAGCCGGCCATGGTAATCAATAGTGAAAACCAGGTGTATTTCGGAACACATTCAGATCAACTGGAAATTGTCGACCCCTTTACAAACACAGTACGTCAATTTCTAAAAAAAGATATCCAAACAATGTGTAAGGTTGCCGACTATCTGCCTAATATCTATTTTGTTTTATCGGTAGGCATGACGGCAGATGTTGACCCTAAAGTACAGACACAAAGCACATTTATCGAAACAGTAAAAAACTTTAGCAAAACTATTAATTTCTCTACCAATGATATAGAATCCCTTCAGGACATCATCGACATTGCCGCTGATATAGCAGGCGGCCTCGATAAGCTGCAGGAAAAACCCTTTATTTTCAATTATTGTGAGCCGATACCACCGCTGACTCACCCACTGGAAAGCACAGAGAAAATATATATCAGCGCAGAAAATCGCATACCCTTTGTGTATATGCCCTACTGCATGATGGGTGGTACGTCACCTATGAGCAAGGCGGCAACGCTGGCACAGTGTAATGCTGAAGCTTTGGCCGGGTTAGTTCTGACTCAATTAGTTAGCGAAGGAGCTCCATTCATTTATGGCGCAATGCCGTCTGTGTTTGATATGCGGACCAGTATTGGTAGTTACGCGGCCCCTGAGTTCCACCTTAATATTGCTGCTATGGCGGACTTAGTGGCATATTATGGGCTGCCTTTCTATGGCACAGCAGGTTGCTCTGACGCTAAGGTCATCGATGAGCAAGCTGTAGCGGAAGCCAGCGTCGAAATATTTTCCACTATGCTAAGTAAAGCCAATATCATTCATGATGTGGGTGTAATGGATCATTGCAAGAGTGTGTCACCTGAATTAGTAGTTTTGGCTAACGAAATTATTGAAGGCTTAAAGCACTATACCGCAGGCATCGAGGTAGCAGATGAGGATTTTGCTATTGACGTAATTGAAAAGGTAGGACCTGGCGGACATTACCTGGGAGAGACTCACACTAACAAAAATTTCCGTAAGGTTTGGTATCCCAGCCTATTCAGCAGAAAGATGAATAACGAAGACTTCTCTGAAGTAAGTGGAAAGATTAAGGTGAAAATTGCAGACATTCTGAAAGAACATGAGGTTCCCAAACTCGATGACTCAATATTAGAGAAGTTGGCGAAATGGGAGCAGAAGCTCGGATTATAAGAAAACATGTAGTCCTGTGGGGTAACGGTATTTTAACCAGGATTTAGTCCAAGCACCTTGGCAACGGAAGTCAAGTTTCTAGCTAAATCCTGGTACAAACTCCACAGATCCGACTACCAAATCTGTAGGTAATGTTTAGCAGAGGAGGCATATTCGGAGATGATTTTTTGGCAAAACCGTGATTTTGGCATCAATCATATTAAAACCCGCAAAAACCATGTGTGTTACGGCATGGGTTTAGGAATTGTCCTGTTGAATGACGCCTATCCCGGATTTCCCGGAGATGTGCGCAATGCCAGTGCTTTTCCCTATCCAATACAATATGAGATTGCAGAAGGTGTAACCAACAAAACGTTGGTATATGATAAGAATCCGGCACAATGCCGCGAGTCTGTAGTAGCAGCAGCAAGAAAGCTAGAGCGGCTGGGCTGCAGGGCAATCGCAGCAGAGTGCGGTTACTTTGCCTTCTTTCAGAAAGACGTAGCTGCAGCAGTAGATGTACCGGTGTTCATGTCTAGCTTGTTACAGGTTCCTTTTATTCAACAGGTGATAAGTCCGAATAAAATGGTCGGCATAATTTGTGCCCAAAAACAGTTTTTAAGCGAAGACCATCTAAAGAATGTGGGGATTACTCCAGGCAGTAACTACATAATTGCCGGAGCCCAGGACGAATATGGCTGCTCAGAGTTTGACAACTTGTGGAATCCACTGAAACGGCCTGATTGTCCGGAAGCATACTACGAGCAAGCTGAAGAGCAGATGGTCTTTACAGCCAAAGAGTTTATCAAAGCAAACCCTAACATTGGAGCAATTATGCTGGAATGTACAGGAATGCAGCCTTTTGCCCGGGCGATACAGCGTGAAGTTGATCTACCGGTATATAGTTGGGGGACACTCCTTGATTATGCGTATTCTGTAGTAGCTCACCGGGATTATTACGGTCATGTTTAATTAGGTAATGAATAAGTAGAAGGCAACATAGGTCTGATAATTTTCAGAATTATATAGAATTAATAAGACGATAAAACGGGAGGAATATGGATGACCAGAGCGAAAGTAACAATTCCTTATCTTATGGAGAAGAAAGCTAAAAAAGAGCAAATCACCATGATCACCGGTTATGATTACCCAATGGCTCTTTTAGAAGAAAAAGCCGGCATTGATATTATTTTGTGTGGCGATTCCCTGGGCATGACAGTATATGGTTTTGATGGAACATTACCAGTAACGATGGATATGATGATTGTTCATGCGGCAGCTGTAAAACGTGGTGCGCCCAACGCCTTTGTCATTGGTGATATGCCGTTTTTATCTTATCAAGTATCACCGCAAGAGGCCGTTCGGAATGCAGGTCGTTTTATGAAAGAAGCTAATGTTGACTGTATCAAATTGGAGGGCGGAATAGCCATGGCAGAGGCTGTAAGGGCTATTGTTAACGCCGGTATTCCTGTTATGGGTCACTTGGGGCTCACGCCGCAATCCACATCTGCACTGGGTGGCTTCAAAGCCCAAGGTCGTTCGGCTGAAGCGGCTTACCGTATTATTGAAGATGCTGCAGCTTTAGAAGCTGCCGGTGTGTGCTCAATTCTGCTGGAAGCTATCCCGCCTGAAGTTGCTAAGATCATAACAGAAAAAAGCAAAGTGCCAATCATCAGCATTGGTGCAGGTATCCATTGCGATGGACAGCTTTTGATCGTACATGATATGCTTGGCTTCTTTGATCGCTTTGTGCCTAAATTTGTAAAAAAGTATGCTAATCTAAACGCCTCCATTTTGGAAGCCTTGAACCAATATAAAGAAGAAGTCGAAAAAGGCGCGTTTCCAGCGAAGGAACATTGCTATGGCATGCCGGAAGAAGAACTAAACAAGCTTAAAGACATGGTGGAAGCGTAATTTGAAGGATGAATATGACTCACACCTAATAATATAGGTCAGTGTAATGCATTGATAATAACTAAAAGTTAGCCTGGATTTTACTGAATATTCTAGTAAAATCCGGGAGGCTATTTTTGTTGGTTAAAGCATTTCATGCCAATTTGTAGTGAGGTGTCTTTCATGGCAAAGTGGAGTAATAATTATTCTAGTATGCGCAGTAAGCTGATCGTGATTTTTCTATTGTTAATTATCGTGCCAATTGCAATAATTGGCTTTGTTGTTTTGAATTTTACCGAAAACAAAACTAAACAAGATTTTATTACGTCTTCGACAAAAGAAATGATCCAGGTTAATAATACGATTAATACATTTTTTGAGGCAGTAAATGAAAACTGTAATTATTTAGCAACTCATCCTGCAGTTACCAGGGCTGATGAATCGATACGATCATATAGAGATAAAGAAAAACCTACGGTGAATTCACTTGCGCAAAGCGTAGGAATAGAACAAGATATTTATAATATGTATGAACAATTCGCTAAAACTCATCCCAAATTTGCTTATGTCTATATGGCTACTAAGCATAAAGGCTATATTCAATGGCCTGTGGCGGAAATTCCCGCAAAGTATGACCCCAGTAACCGGCCATATTACCAGACTGCAATGGCTAATAGCGGTAAAGTAGCCAGAAGTAATCCTTATAGTTTCAATCAACAATATTACATAAGTACAGTCAAGACGATTACTAACTCTTCAGGTGAGATTATCGGGGTTCAGGGTCTTGATGTAAGTCTTGATGGCTTAACCGGGGAAATAAAAAATATCAGGATTGGTGAAAATGGCTATGTTATTTTAGCTGACAATGAAGGCACCATTGTGGCAGATCCCCGTACACCTGACAATAATTCTAAAAAGCTTGCGGATATTTCAGCATTTGCTAAACTAGCGAAAATGAATTCCGGTCCTGCAGAGATTAGTATAGCTGGATCAGATTATCTTGCAAACGTCTATACATCGCCAGAAACAAATTGGAGACTGATTTCTCTTATACCTGCTGCCGAGGTGGCGGCAAGTTATAACAAAATTAATAAGACTTTAGTAATTGTAGCAATAATGTGTTTTGTTATTGGATTGGTTGTAGCAGTAGTAGTGGCTCGTTCTATCACTAAGCCTATGGTGGCATTGTCAATGGTTGCGCAGCGTGTTGCTGATGGTGATTTGCTTGCAGAGGTTCAGCAGCGTGGTACTAAGGATGAAGTGGGTATTTTAGAGAGCAGCATTGCTCAGATGATTCAAAATCTGCGGGAGATGATTGGCAAAACGGCCCGTACTGCCGAACAATTGGCCGCTTCAGCACAGCAGCTTACTGCCAGTGCTGACCAGTCGGCTCAAACTGTCAATCAAGTTGCCAGTTCAATTACAGATGTGACAAAAGGCATGGAGGCGCAATTGGCTGTAGCGAACGATACGTTCGCGGTAGTAGAACAGATGTCAATGAGTATCAAGCAAGTTGCGGGCAATGCTAACGCAGTTGCTGAGGAGTCAGTTAATGCGACTAACAAGGCGACCGATGGTGGCAAGACTGTAGAAAAAGCAATTACCCAAATGAAGGCCATCGAACAATCAGTCCAAGCAGTTGCTGAAGCTGTTACTAAGCTGAGTGATCAGTCTAAAGAAATAGGGCAGATCGTAGATACCATTTCAGGTATTGCCGGACAGACAAATTTGCTCGCTTTGAATGCTGCGATTGAGGCAGCTCGTGCAGGTGAACAAGGGCGGGGATTTGCCGTTGTTGCCGAAGAGGTTCGTAAATTGGCTGAACAGTCTCAAGAAGCTGCTCGTAAGATTGGTACAATGATTGGTCAAATTCAGGGCGATACGGTGAGGGTAGTGGAAGTAATGAATGATGGGGCCAGGGAAGTTCGGCTGGGAACTGAAGTAATTAATACCGCCGGTGAAACCTTTATGGAAATTACGACGCAGGTTACTCACGTATCTGACCAAGTCAAGGCTATATCTGCGGCAATTGAGCAAATGGCAGCTGGCAGCCAGCAGATTGTCGGGTCGGTGAAACGGATCGAAGATTTGAGTAAACAAGCGTCCAGTGAAGTCCAGACTGTATCGGCTGCAACCCAAGAGCAAGCGGCATCTGTGGAAGAAATTGCTTGCTCCAGCCAGTCGCTTACTCAGCTTGCGCAAGAACTTCAGGAAAATGTCGTAAAATTTCGTGTATAATGGATATATATGAATAGGGGGCGTACGAATGAAACTTGATTGTATGGATGAAGAGTTAAGGCAAATTCATGAAGCATCAATGCAAGTTCTGGAAAAAACCGGCATGAAATTTCATCACCCTGAAATAATAGAACTATTGCAGCAAAAAGGCATAAAGGTGTGTGGACAAACTGCTTACTTCACAAGGGAGCAAATTATCGAGTGGGTTAGCAAGGCACCATCTACCTTTACTCTTTATGCTCGTAATCCCCAATATGATATTGTTGTTGGCGGAGATAACGTCGAGTGCTGCCCAGGGTCTGGGTCGCCTGCTATTTCTGATAGTGACGGATCGAAGCGATCCTCACTAATGACGGATTACGTGAATTTTCTCAAGTTGTACCACCAAAGTGACCTCTATAAAGTGAATGGTGGGTTCGTAGTTCAGCCGACAGATATTACCAGTAAGCACTGTATATCCCTAATGTTGTATGCGACCATTCTATACTCAGATAAGGGAATTATAACCGCCACTGGCGGAGTTGAAGAAGTGCAGGCGTTAATGGATATATTGGCTATCGTTTTTGGTCAGGAGGAGTGGGCGCAGAAGCCACGGGCAATAACAATTGTCAATACCAATACTCCGTTGCAGTTTGACAAAAATATGCTGGAAACCATGATGGTGTTTGTTAAACATGCGCAGCCAGTCATTATTGCGGCAGCTTCAATGGCCGGAACTACCGCTCCGATTACGCTGGCAGGTACAATTGCCTTAACCAATGCGGAGGTGTTAGCCGGCATTGCAGTTACTCAAATGCTAAGCGAAGGTGCCCCGGTTGTCTACGGCTCACAAACTACCACGTCTGATATGCGGACAGGTTGTATTGCCATCGGTTCACCGGAAGGAGCCTTATGTTATGAGTATGCGGCTCGCCTAGCCAAAGCTTATGGACTGCCTTGCCGTGGCGGCGGTTCGCTGACAGATTCGAAATCGCTTTCTGTGCAGGCTGGCTATGAAAGCATGCTGACCCATTTGGCTACTCATCGAGCAAGAATGAATCTTATATTCCAAAGCGCAGGCATCATGGACGGTTACTCATCTATGTCCTATGAAAAATTCGTGGTCGATCTGGAGATAATTCGCATGGTGAAACGCTATCTTGAAGGAGTTAAAGTGAATCCTACTACCCTGGCAGTGGATGTCATACACGAGGTGGGGATTGCGGGGCATTTCCTGACGGCAGAGCATACCATGAAGCATTGCCGCAAGGAACCGTTTATACCGGAGATCAGTCTCCGAGGCACGGTAATGGGTGATCCGTCAGAGGCACTTCTTGAAAAAATAAGAAATAAGAAAGAAAAAATGCTGACCACTTATCAGCGGCCGGAATTTTCGCCAGAAATTCAGCAACAACTAGTTGATTACTTAGTTACCAAAGGCTTTGATGCTAAGTACATAGAATCTTTGCAACATATGGAGTAAATTAGGACAACACAGTATTTCTGACAAAATGAACAGTCAGGATACTGTGTTGCTTTTTTTAGCATTCTCTACGCTCCAAATTTTAAAAATAAGAGGGAGAGCATACGAATGAAACTTGATTGTATGGATGAAGAGTTAAGACAGATTCATGAAGCGTCAATGCAAATATTGGAAAGGACTGGTGTAAAATTTCATCATCCAGAAGTCGTTGAGCTATTGCGGCAAAAAGGGATAAAGGTATGCGGACAGAACGCCTTTATTTCAAGGGAGCAAATTAGCGAATGGGTTTGCAAAGCACCAGCTACTTTTACTCTTTATGCCCGCAATCCCCGCTATGATATGGTTGTTGGCGGAGATAATGTTGAGTGCGGTCCGGGAGGTGGCGCATCTGTCATTTTAGGTAGTGACGGAACTACGCGGCCTGCAATGATGACTGACTATATCAATTTTCTCAAACTTTATCAGCAGGCTGACATTTATAAAATAAATGGATGTCCTGTGGTTCAACCTGCTGATATAAGCAGTCAGAACAGTGTTTGTTTGCTTTTGTATGCCAATATTCTATACTCGGACAAAGGGATTGCGACAGGTACTGGTCCGGTAGAAGTAGTTCAAGAAGGAATGGATATGCTGGGTATTCTGTTTGGTAAGGACGAACTAGTGAAAAAGCCGAGAATCATAGCGGTTACCAATACCAGTACTCCACTGCAGTATGATAAAAATACTCTGGAAACGATAATGGTATTTGTTAAACATGCACAGCCAGTTGTTATTGCCGCCTGTTCGATGGCTGGAACTACTGCGCCGGTTACGCTGGCAGGTACTATTGCGTTAACCAATGCTGAAGTTCTAGCAGGAATTGCAGTTACCCAGATGTTAAAGGAAGGCACTCCGGTTGTCTACGGCTCACAAAGTACCACCTCTGATATGAAGACAGGCTGCATTGCTATTGGTTCACCGGAAGGTGCTTTGTGTTATGAATATGCAGCTCGGTTGGCAAAAGCCTATAGGCTGCCATGCCGAGGCGGTGGAGCGCTGACAGATGCGAAGTCGCTGTCTGTGCAGGCTGGTTATGAGAGTATGCTGACTTACCTGGTTACTCAGCAGGCAGGGATGAATCTTATATTCCAAAGCTCCGGAGTCATGGATGGATATGCGTCAATGTCCTATGAGAAATTTATTATCGATCTGGAAATAATTAAAATAGCGAAGCGGTATCGCGATGGATGTAAGGTTAATAACAATATACCAGAGACTAGTCTCAGCGGTACTGTGCTCGGAGACCCATCAGATAAGCTTTTCGAGAATATAACAAACAAAAAAAATGCGATGTTGGAGAGTTACCAAAAGCCTGAACTTTCCCAAGCAATACATCAGCAGTTGGTCGATTATTTGGTTAAAAAAGGGTTTGATGAACAGTACATTGAATTTCTGCAGCAAATGTAATTCGTACAATAAAAAGATCGCTCATGCATTATTAGCCAAAACAGAGCTCATCGCCTCATGGGAAAGTAGTATGGAATTAGTAGTCATAACAAGGAGACGATGGTATAACAGATGAATCGGAGACGACTCAAATTTTTCGCAAACGAATCGTAATTTATTAGTAAAAAGAGTTTCAATTTTCACAAGGCCGAATTTTCTGTAAAATAGATAAATCAGATGCCAGGAAACAAGACTTTTTGGCACCTGATTTATTTTTTTTCGATCCAATTAATCAATAAAAAATTGGCATGGTAATTGCAATTACAATAACATAAGGAGATATTAATTTAATAAAAAAATGCTGCATTGCTGAAGAAAGGAGGAATGAATTGGCGTTATCGAAAACATCAGCTCAAACCTAGTGCTTTGTTCGATCAGTCTGAGTATTTTTCTTATTGTTCCAATTTTCGGAAAATCCGAAGCGTTATTCCTTGATTGACTGTTACATTGAAACAGTCGGTCATGTGTCTGAGGTACAAAAAAGGAGGAAATAGAATGGGAAATATAAGACCTATTGCGTTTTGGCCGCCAGTGATTCTTTTTATTGCGGCATGCGCCTACAACTTCATTGACAAAGCCGGCTTCGGTAAAATGATCAATGAATCAAACAAATGGTTAATGAGCAATTTTGCCTGGGCTTTTTGCTTGGGTGTTTTGGTAATGCTTGGGGTCATCATTTTCGTGATGTGTTCCAAGTTCGGTGATGTGAGAATCGGCGGAAAAGATGCCGCTCCGATGCTTGACGACTGGCGATATTTTTCTATAACCTTGACCAGCATCATAGCCATCGGTATTTTGTTCTGGGCTACGGCAGAGCCGCTTTACCATCTGACAGATCCGCCGAAGTCTCTCAATATTGCGAAGAATAGTCCGGAAGCGGCAGTATTTGCCATGTCGACCCTGTTCATTCATTGGGGATTCCTTCCACTGGCAATCTATGCAGTACCTTCCATAATGTTTGCATTCGCCTACTATAACATGAAAAAGCCTTACAGCCTTGGTTCAACTCTCACCCCTGTCTTTGGCGACAAGGTGCTCGGCAAATGGGCACAGGGAATTGACGCATGCTGTATGTATGCGTTGATCGCCGGTATGGCAGCTTGCCTGGGAGCAGGGGTTCTTTCGATCGCAGGCGGGCTCAACAAACTTACGGGAGTCCAGACTGGCGCGTTTCTCTGGGCAGTCGTTGACGCCGCAGTAGTCTTGACCTTTGTTATTTCTTCGATTACTGGTCTTTTTAATGGAATCAAAAGGTTATCGGAAATTAACTCCATCGTCTTCTTTGCCATGGCGATATTCGTATTTGTCCTTGGCCCGACCGCATTTATGTTGAATCTCGGTGTAGAGTCATTTGCCAATCACCTACAGACTTTCTTTGCCAAGGCTTCCTTTACAGGTGCAGCGGCGGATGATCCCTGGGCTGGCTGGTGGACCATATTCTACTGGTGCAACTGGTTGGCATGGGCTCCGATATCAGGAATGTTCCTGGGTAAGATTTCCTATGGCCATACCATTAGAAAAGCTCTGACTGTTCAGTTTATCCTTCCAGCCTTGTTTGACATTGTATGGATGGTTATATTCGGCGGTGCCGCCATATATAGCGAACTTCACGGCGGGAGGCTGGTGGAGGCCATGGCTAAGGGAACCGAGTTTTCGGTGTACGCTTTCCTGGATCAATATCCTCTAGCTCTGATTACTAGTACCATATTCGTATTCTGCATGTTCCTATCCTATGTAACAGGCTCTGACGCTTACGCCACGACTCTTGGCGGTATGAGTACGACTGGCATTTCTCCTGCCGACCCGGAACCGCCTATGGGCATTAAAATTTTCTGGGGAGGAATTATCGGAGTTGTGACCTATGTAATGATCTCTACCGCAGGAGTGGACGGTATCAAAATGTTATCTAATCTTGGCGGTGGACCAGCACTGATTCTTGAACTGATTATGTGCTATGCTCTGGTAAAAGTTGCCCTTAACCCGAGCCTTTATGATACCTTCAAAAATGACTATCATGCCGACGGAAGCCCGATCAAATCGAAAACCAAGAAGGCGCTGATGTCTGAAGAAGCAGTTATCGAGGCATATCATGGAAAACCGACAATTAAAGGATAAGTAAATCACGGACTGTAAGAGGAGTTTGCAGTAATGATGATGTTAACAGAGCTCGAAATAAAAAAGCGCCGCCCGCTCTGAGGCAACAGAACGAAAGCGGCAAAAAATGGATTTAATTAAACTAACTAGATTATATTATCAAATATTTATGGAAAATTCAAGGAGGAAATATAAATGAAAAAGACCGTAGCTACTACTTTGGCTCTAGTATTTGGACTAAGTATGGCAGGTACTGTTTTTGCTGCCAATCCTTTCGCAGATGTTCCGGCGAAACACTGGTCGTATGACGCTGTTCAGAAGTTGGCTAATGCTGGTATCATTTCCGGTAGCGGCGATGGCAGCTACCAGGGCGAAAGAACAGTTAGCCGTTATGAAATGGCTGCTATTATTTCCAACGCTATAGCTCACGCTGACAAAGCCAATGCGGCTGATAAAGCCCTTATTGACAAATTAGCGGCTGAGTACAAATCCGAACTGGAAGGTCTAAATGTTCGCCTGACTAAGGTGGAAAAAAAGCAGGGTAATATTGAGTTCTCCGGATCGTTCCGTGAGCGTTATGAGTGGACAAAAGTTGCTCCTAATAGTGGTATAGACTCCACTGCACTGAAGACGCGTGTACGTTTAAATATGGCTACCCAGCTGTCAGATGACATATCTTTTAATGCACGATTGCACAGTGAGTCAAAGAAAACGAGCGATGATGGCAGTGCATATATAGATCTTGCTTATTTATCAGGCAAACTTTTTGATGGCGTGAATTTTACCGCAGGTCGTATGGTTTTACCTGTTGGTAAAGGTCTTGCATGTGATACCTGGCATGACTGGGATGGTGCGAAGATTAACTTTGGGAATAAGGTGAAAGTGAGCGCAGGTACCGCCAAGTATCATAGCGATGGTTGGGATTCACCTAACTATGCATATGCTGATATGAACTATGCGTTTACTCCTAACTTCGACATGAGCTTAGCTTATTTTACAGATAGCCAAGATTTTAATGAATATAAAACGAAGGCTATTGGGTTCAGTTATGCTTTCAACAAATTTGTCTTAAAAGCTGAATACGGTAAAAATGGAGCTGAAGTGGCGAAACAAGCGAATAATGGTTCTGAGGCTAAAGGTTGGTATAGCAATCTGAAATATATGGGGGCTGACGGTTCTAAAGAGCATTCCTATGGGGTTTGGGTAGGCTATAGAAAAGCTGATAGAGCCTTTGACCCAGAATGGTGGGGCACTCCGGATGCTACCGATGTAGCCGGAGGCCGTGCAGCTCTTAACGATACCAAAGGTTTGGAATATGGTTTTGAGTACACTGTATTTAAAAACGGCATTCTAACAGTGCAGTACAATGATATGAAAGACAAAAATGGCACTAGCCCGGATGGTAGACGTAATCTAATTACTAGCTTGTCCTATTCCTTCTAGGTAGTGACGTAAACAAAGGAGAACTGCCGTAAAACGCAGCAAGAGCCCGCTTAAAATGATAAGTTTTAGGCGGGTTCTTCAATCTTTTGCAATGAGAAATGGTAAATTTAGCAAAAGATAATCAATAAAGATTATGTTGACACGATAAAGTAAGCGTGATAATATATAGAAACGGTCAAGGACAACATGCCGACCATGGCAAGTCTAAGACACTAGCGCATTTATGCGCAACGTTCCCTGAAAACTGAACAATGTAAAGTAATGCATCATAAAAAGCGTACTATCGTACGAGCTTCATGATAAGAATGGTCTAAGCGGCCGTCTTGTTATGGATTCTCGATACATTGTACGGGCCAGTGTAGCGTGCGTGTCGCAAGACACAAACCAAAAACAATTTTTGATTTTAATGAGCCATTAAATGGCTTCAATATAATGTAGTCACTGTGTGACTTTGAACATGTGCCTGTCTCGTCCTGATTAAGAAGCATGTCTTCCTTAATAAAGATAGTAGCAGGGATAGCAGAGAAACATATAGACGGCATACACTTTATTGGAGAGTTTGATCCTGGCTCAGGACGAACGCTGGCGGCGTGCCTAACACATGCAAGTCGAACGGAGTA
>NZ_FWXI01000018.1 GCF_900176355.1 Sporomusa malonica
CAGTGATTTACGAATATTACCAACGGAAAATTGAAACGAAAACCAAGAAACAAGCTCTAGGCGCTGTTATGAACAAGCTATTACGTATCATATTCTCGGTATTGAAGAGTAAACAGTCATTCCGTTTGATTACCCCTGAGCAACAAGTTGAAATGTATCAAAAAATCCTACAAAAAGCGGCCTAACGAAGAAGAAAAACCAAAACATTACCTATTCCCTTCTCAAATATTGTTCGGTATTGGGAAAGGTTTGTTTCCCTATGCGTAATTTTCTTTAAACAAAAAATCCAGAAAAAGACTTGACATTAATTAGCTGGTCTTTGACATTTTCAATCAATAGACTATAAGTTCAATTATGAAAACCGAAACACATGCTAATAATGAAATCTTAAACAGACTCTGGCCCCAATACGCAAGAATAACTGCAACTATAAATCCGCCCAAAGCCGACAACCAATTTGCGGTAGAATCCAGTATAGCAGGAAATGTCATAACAGCCAGTGTCACAAAGGGTACATAATATAAAAAGGATTTTATATAATTATTCTTAATTTCTTTTCGTATTAAAGTCAACGGTATCAGTCTTATCAGATAAGTAACTCCAGCCATGACCAGTATATACAAATAGATATTATTGCTCATTCGGCTCCTCCCTTTTCAAGGAGAGGCGCAACGCACTGTCCAAAATCTGCGTGCTCCTCTTCAACCTCTTCCTTTATGGGGAATAGCAGCGCTGCTATTCCTGCAATCAATAATGTCAAAATTATAATTTTAAATCCCGCTGAAATATGGGAGAATACCGGAAGCTTGGCAAATAACAGACTCATTAGCATAGATATCAAAATTATACAAGCTAATAGTTTATTGCCTCTAGCCGGGGGAAATATTATTGCCAGAAACATACTATAGATAGCAATGCTCAAAGCACTTATTATTCTTTCCGGCAAAATGCTTCCGGAAAGAACACCAAGCAGTGTGCCAAATGTCCAGCCTGGAACAGCAGCACTCATCAATCCATAATTATAAAACGGATTTAATGTGCCGTTTTTGCAAACCGACACCCCGAATATTTCATCTGTAACCCCATAAGCAACTAAAAACCTATGCAGAAAAGCTTTTTGGGAATCCAGTTTTTGCGAAATTGAGCACGACATCAGACAATATCTTAAGTTCAAAATTAATTGCGTAACCGCCATTTCAATATAGGTTGAAGATACTCCAATTAATCCAAGCGCGGCAAACTGCCCTGCTGATGTTAGGTTTGTTACTGACATAAAAACGGCTTGAAACGGCGTAAGCCCAGCATTTTTTGCCATAATACCAAAAGTAAATGAAACAGCAAAATAACCAAGACAAATTGGAATGCCGTCTTTGATACCGTTTTTCCAATGTACAATATTATCGTTCATTAGTTTTCTCCTCAATTTTTCACTAATTTTAACATGCACATTGACAATAAGTAAAATGAATACTTATAATCTTTATATAAGATATTCTAATGCATCAGGAGTAAACAATGAACCGCTATAATGCATTTATCATTATAATTGAGACCGGCAGCTTTACCAAAGCAGCCGAAAAACTCGGCTATACACAATCGGCTATCAGTCAGATGGTACGTTCACTAGAACAAGAACTGTCTACCAAGCTTTTGCTTCGCTCGCGCAAAGGCATTGCACTCACATCAGATGGCAAGGAATTATTGCCTTATATTAAAAAATTGCATAATTCTTACTGTGAGCTTATGGAAAAACGTAAAGAAATGCAGGGCTTGCAAAGCGGAATTGTTCGTATGGGAACTTTTACAAGTATTTCCTGCCATTGGCTACCAAAATTGATGAAAGATTTCAAAGAACAGTATCCCTCCGTTAATTTTGAACTTCATCAAGGTGAATACACAAGCATAGCACAATGGATCAAGGAAGGCAGCGTCGATTTCGGATTTGTTAATCCAGATGCTGTTTCTGATCTCACTACAATACCGTTGCGGCAAGATGAAATGCTAGCCATACTACCGAGTAATCACCCTTTAGTTTTCCACGAAAAAGTTTCTTTGGAGGATTTATCCAGCGAACCATTTATCCTTCTGAATGAAGGTGACTTAAGCCAACCATTAGAATTATTCAAACAAAGTAATTTGCAACCAAATATTCAATATCGTGTTATCGATGACTATACCATTATGTCCATGATTGAAAATGAGCTGGGAATTTCTATTTTGCCTAAATTGGTATTAAACAGAGCCAACTATAACATTATCACCAAAGAAATATCGCCGCCTATTGTTCGCACTATCGGGATCGCATTTAAAAATAAAATGACGCTGCCGATAGCAAGCAGATATTTTATCGATTTTCTTGTACAGCAATTTGAATGAAAATAATTCATACTCCAATATAAAGCACAAAAAAACCCGCGAAGTTCGCTGGTTTTCCTCATTTCCGGAGAAAGTTTCGTTAACGGGTTCCTTTTTCGGGTGGTAAGAACGGTTGCAACAAATCCCGACCTAATTAAGTCTATGTCTAGGGATTTGAGGATACTTCAAAATCATATTGAAAATGACCAGATTAACCCAATAGTTTCAACAGTCATCAGACTTGCCGTTGATGGGATGTACTTCAATCAGCTATATGGAATGAATCTGAAAGAAGATGCTCGTGAGCAAGTCTTAACTTACTTACTATCGTTAACTAAGGAGGAAGAAAAATGAACGCATACGCACTTTTAGGCATAGCAATTGTCCTTGAATTATTTTCTACGTCAATGATGAAAGCATCAGAAGGTTTTACAAAGCTCATACCAAGTATTGTTTTCATAGGAGGTATGGGTTCTTCTTTTTACTTAATGTCACAAGCTCTAACGACTATTCCTTTGAGCATAGCTTATGCAATTTGGTCAGGCGTAGGAACGTCGTTAACGACATTGATAGGAATTCTAGTGTGGAAAGAACAACTCAATATCTATAGCGGTATAGGGATAGTATTAATTGTTATCGGTGTAGTGCTACTTAACTTAAAAGCTTCTGGACACTAATTTCAAGCAAAGTGCGAGTATATGAATATATAAATTCAAAACCTCCCTAGAGCCGGGGAGGTTTCTTAGTACACATCTGCCAACTACAAGAGAAAAAGCCGGGACACGCTAAGAAGGGACGCAGGGACAGGTTCCTTGTCCCACTATGTTCTATCAATTACACTTTTGGGTATCCCTGTTAGCCTTGCTAATTGCCTTATTGTAGCACCCTTGATTTTCTTCATCTTTCTTAACGCATCGTCTCTTTGTCCTCTTTCGAGGCTTTGTAATTCATTAATACCCACAATTCCTAGTTCGTTCAAATGCTTCATTACCTCTTGGTCAGTTATATTTATTCTTTGCTTATACTCTAAGCATTCATCAGTGTTTTTCTCATTAGTATAGGATGAAAATAAGGTTACTGCCTTTAATCTATCTTGTGCAAACATATCTAACGCAAAGTCGATATCCGTATTGCTAGGAGTTTCTACGTATTCATGATAACTACTCCAAAAATAGTTACTTATATCTTTGATAATCCCAGCTTTTATCGGGTTTCGGTGTATATACCTTAGCACGATAAGAAAATATGCGTCTGTTTCTACTACTTCACTTTTGAATCTCTCCTGGAACAAATGTCCACATCGATTATATTTTTGATTATACCAATATACATAGCTGCTGCTAATGCGCTTTATTGCCTGGGATATAGATTCACCAGTCTCTCCTATGAGTAAATGGATGTGGTTATTCATCAGGCAATAGCCATACAGCCTATATCCACTAATAGCTTTGTAATACCCAAGTGTTTCGAGGAACCTTTGTCTGTCCTCATCTTCTTCAAATACGTTCTGCTTATTGATACCTCTAAGCATTAAATGGTATATCCCAGTTCTACTTCTCTCTCGAGCTTGCCTTGGCATACGAAACCACCTCAAGACTAGTATAACATCTTACTATTTTCAGGGACAATGTACCTGTCCCCCGTGTCCCCGTCTATATCATTTTTTATGCTAAGAGGATTCGAAAACTATAAAAAATTGCATTGTATTTAGAGGATTATAAATTTGCGAGGTGAATTAAGAAAGATAGGGAGGGATTAAAATGAATTTATGTAAATATATGGTTATCGCAATAATTTTAATCAATTTGATGGCTTTGTCTGGCTGTTCAGCTCAACAACCTTCTGCTGAAGAGACGAAAAAATTTGCAGATCCTATAACAGAAAATATGCTTTTAGCAATGAATGAAGATAATTACTCTCGATTTTCCCAGGATTTTGACGATCAGATGAAAAGTGCTTTGAATGAAACCCAATATAAAAACACCATTCCACCGATTAAAGCCAAGATTGGTAAGTACATATCAAAGGAATTTGTTTCAATTGAGAATAAAGACGGATATATTGTAGTGCTATATAAAACCAAATTCTCTCAAGAGTCTGGTGATGTAATAGTCAGAAGTGTCTTTAGTGATAAAAATGAAAAGAAGTATATATCAGGATTTTGGATAGATTCTCCTAAACTGCGTGGCAATTAGACCGGGAAGGCTATCGGTCCCTGTCCTCGACAATGTACCATAAAAGAAAAAGCCATCATTGATGTATTTGCATTAATGATGGTTTTACTGTTTTTCCGATACCAAATAGCTTGGCATTTTTATTTCTTTAGTATTCTGTTGTAGTCTTTTTTGAAAATAAACGGCAAATAAACGGCAAGTTTACATAGATGTTATGCGGCTTATTTACTGGGATTGTAGCATATATAAAAATCAAATAAAGGGCAGGATATACTCACCGGCAGCCAGATCTGTATAAAGTAAATTTGGCTCTCCATGTTCCTGGTCTATCCTTTCGCTCAAATACCGAGCCTTCATCATGACCACGTTTCTTAGCAATCAAATTCACTCCCTTTTAAAATAATATATATAGGACAAATTGGACAAATGGACACTAATCCAGAACCCTAGTAAATACAAGGCTCACAGGGTTCAACATTCTGATATGGACATTGGACAATTTGGACAAATTAAAATCTAAGATTAAAAATAGCCGTTTAAATCTCTGGACAAATTGGATAATTTGCCAAATAAATGAATAAAACGACGGGAGAATTACTCCTGTCGTTTTATATGTAAGTGTTTTATTCGTCATTAAATTAATTTATCTCGCTCTAATTCACTGTTAAATGCAAAACTACTAGATTTGTCCTTCATAAATCATATAGGCCATTTCACCAGAGTAGCTAATGACTTTAAAATCCATCTGTTGCCAAAAACATATAGAATCTTCAATAGATAGCAGAAGTATATCATAAGAGCATCTACTCTTAATTTGCTCTACAAAAACTCGGCCATAGTTATATCCTTGGTGTGGAACAGCAATTTCAAACACGTCGATCCATACTACTTTACCTTCTATATCATATTCAATCTCTTCAGCAACCTCAAACGGAAATCCTACAGATGTAATGCAATAACCTATAAATTCACCCTTTTTATTTGAAGAAATATACATAGTCTTCTTGCGTCTCTTTGCATGATTGAGCTCTTCTAGACTAAAAACAAATGAATTATCAATTGTGTCTAAAACAGCTTGGGGAATTTCTTTCTCCGGTGACAACAGGATCTCTGACAGTTGTAACTCTGGTTCCCCCACCGCAAGTTCCCCCTACTATAAGATAATATTTTATTCTCTACAACCACTGATATACTCATGCAGTCAGATCACTTCTGTTTCATAACATCCCTAGTAAGGCTGGAATAATCACCAGGATGTTGTTTTTATTCCTTCAACGGTGAACGCCTACACGGGGCCGCAATTATGCTCCTGAAATCACCTCGACTGAAATTATAATCCGTATATTCGCTTGAGGTCAGCAGCGACGTCGGGAATGCGGGTGGACAGCTGGGGGATGGCGTAGCCGACGTAGATGGGCGAGGTAACGAACCGGGGCATGACCTTGGCAGTTATCTGGCCGCTTATATGGTAGAAGAAAATATTATAGCTGTTACATGTGGCGGTTAAAGTGGTTGAGGAAGTAGTGGGCGCAGATCTGCAAGTAGTCAGCCAGGCAGTCGATTTGCTCGATGTCGGCGAGCTTGATGTTGAGTTCAACGAAGCCGACCAGCGGCTTGTCGGCGATGGCGATTTCGACGCCGCCGTCGCGGCTGATGACGATTCCTTCGAGACTGGCCGGGGGGATGTTGGCGGTGTAGTCGAGGTGGCGGAGGCCAATGATCTGCATGTAGGGGTGGCGAATGCTGCCGCCCGAGCTAGGGCCATGGTTTTTGAAGAATAAGACCGAGGCGAATTCGCCGCCGGCGATCATGTCCAGCCAATTCTCGATGCCGAAACGGATGACCCGGTGAAGGTGGTCCTTTGGATATAGCGACAGTTCGGATGCGCAGTCATCGGTTTCGACGAGGACAGTCGGGAAGGTGTCCCGGAGCACCGGGTTTTATTGGCGATAAGGAGTATCGGCCCATCTTCGGCTATGATGCCCTCAAGTTCGTCACGGCAGCAGAAGGGGCATTTATGGCCGTTATCGACAACGGTCACTGGTTTGGTGCCACCAATCTTAGTGTCAAAAACGAGGTGGCTCTGCCTTGCGGTCATGGCTAAGTCTCCTTGTTGGCTAGAGTGTCTTGCTTTTCTTATTATACCATACCGGGCAAAATTCCCGATAAGGTACAATAAATTTCGCAAATTGAATTAAGACAAAAAAGAGGACAAGTTTGCAGTCCGAAAGGTAAAATGAAGTCACCACACACCATTTACCGAAAGGAGAACTGCAAACATGTCCAAGAAAATTATACAGTTGAACGAGGAAATCATCAAGGGAGAACTGAAAGAATTGGTGCGCAGCAGCGTAGAGGAAACGCTGAATAATCTGCTGGATCAGGAGGCCAAAGACCTGACTAAGGCAGCGAAATACGAGCGTACCGAGTCTCGGCAAGGCTATCGTTCTGGTCACTACGACAGAAGTCTGACAACCACGTCCGGAAATGTAACCCTTAAAGTCCCTAAGCTTAAAGGGATTCCCTTTGAAACCGCCATCATTGAGCGGTACCGCCGCCGGGAAAGCTCCGTAGAGGAAGCTCTGATTGAAATGTATCTGGCCGGAGTATCCGTCCGGCGAGTGGAGGATATTACAGAAGCCTTGTGGGGAACCAAGGTATCTCCGTCGACTATCAGCGAGTTAAATAAGAAAGCCTATGTCCATATAGAAGAATGGAGAAACCGCCCCTTACAGGGCCGGAAATATCCCTATATCTATGTGGATGGAATTTATCTGCGCCGCAATTGGGGCGGTGAATATGAACATGTGAGTGTACTTGTGGCAATCGCAGTCAATGAAGATGGTTACCGTGAGGTTCTAGGCGCTGCCGAGGGCATGAAAGAGGACAAGGCCAGTTGGACAGAGTTCTTCAAATGGCTAAAGAACCGTGGCTTATCTGGCGTGAATCTGGTTATAGGAGACAAATGCCTGGGTATGTTGGAGTCGGTATATGACGTGTTTCCTGAAGCCAAACACCAGCGTTGCACCGTCCACTTCTATCGAAATGTATTTTCAGTAGTACCACGATCAAAAATCAAAATAGTAGCTAAAATGCTCAAAGCAATTCATGCCCAGGAAAGCAAATCTGCTGCTAAAGAAAAGGCCAAACAGGTTGCTCAATCACTGAGAGAAATGAAACTCAAAGAAGCTGCCACTAAGATAGAAAATAGCATTGATGAAACGCTTACCTATACAGAGTTTCCTTTTGAGCATTGGACGAGAATCCGTACAAACAATGTGATTGAACGACTAAACCGGGAAATTAGGCGCCGTACAAGAGTAGTTGGCACTTTTCCAGACGGCCAATCTGCCCTCATGTTGGTCGGCGCACGCCTTCGTCCCGTTGCTGGAACCCAGTGGGGCAGTAAAAAGTATATGAATATGAAACACTTAGAAACTACCGACCTTGAGTCGGATTTTAGTGCTGACTGACTTTATTTACTGTCGGACTGCAAACCAATTTGCGAAATAATCTTGACGGTACCAAATTCCCGAGACGGTCATGCCCAGGCTATCGGCGAAGGTCCGAAAGAGTTCAGTTATCACTTGGTCTTTCTTGGCCTCCATACAGCACAAATGAAAAATCGACGGGATCATCCCGCCGATCAGTAATAGCCATTTTAAATTAAGGTACGTTGTTAAGTTCTACGCATCCAAAGACATTCCCTTAGCATAATAAAATGATATAATAAATTAACTCACAGTAAGGAGATCAACATGGAAAAACCAACGCAAAATAACATGAACAAAAATATTTCTATCTGGCATAAAGCACTTTTCTGTGCTGCATTTAGCCTAACAACTTGGTTTATGTTTTCACTTCTTTTAGACACCGCTACAAACGTCCATACTGCTATAAGGCTCAAAAATCATGGTGTAGAAACGATTGCAACTATTACTGAGTATAAACCACAAAAAGAACGCATAAGAAAATTCTGGTTAAAATCCAGCCAGGCAGATATACGCCATATTCATGTTATTGCATACAATGAGGAGTCATAGGGTCAGGCTTGAGTTATTTGGAAAATTGACTTATTCCTCTTTAACCACCTACTAAATATTTCTAAAATATTCAAATCAAATCCCGCCCCTATATAAGAAATACCAGCCATAAGATACTCAGAATCATTGTGATTAACGTTAGCGGAAATCCGACTTTAAAATAATCTTTGGCTGATACTACTACACTCTGACGTTTTGCCATTTCGACTACAATAAGATTAGCTATTGATCCAGTTATTGTTAAATTTCCTGCAAATGTTGAAAATAGAGCTAAAGCCTTCCACCAATTATCTGAATCTACTGGTGGAATAAAAAACTTTAAAAGTAAAACTGCGGGAACATTACTTACAATGTTAGATAAAATAATGGTTAGCAAGGCAAAAACACTTACATTATTGATCTCCCTGGAGGGTAATAGCTCCATTAAGTAGTCCATTAAGCCACTATGCTCTACACCGCCGACAATTACAAAAAGTCCTATAAATATCACAAGCAAATTAAAGTCAACACTAGTATAAACTTTATTTGGATTTACACGTCTCGTAATTAAAAGGAATGCTGCACCAAAGCTAACCACCAATACTAATTCATAACCAATCATGTACGCTATTAGAATGCACAACATAATAAGCAATGATTTTCGTATTAAGTACATATGAAAAGAACTTTCCTCAACGTGAATCGTGCGGCTTATAGCTCCTTGAAGCTCGCCTTTATATATGATCGAAATGATCACGTATGTTGCTGCCAGTCCAAAAACAGCAATTGGCCCGGCTACATAGAAATAAGAAAAGAATGAGAGTCCTGATAGACTCGCGATCAGTATATTTTGTGGGTTTCCTAACAGCGTAGCTGCGCTTCCTATATTAGATGCTGTCGCCAACCCGATAAGGTGCGGAATTGGATTGCATTGACTTTTGTGACATATCATAAGTACAACTGGTGTAAAGAGAAGACATACGATGTCGTTAATAGCAATCGCCGACATTACGCCACTAGCTATTATTATTGATAAAAGTAGCCCTTTCTTGGTTGATACTTTTTCTAAAACAATATTACCTAGTAATTCAAAGAAACCTGCCAGTTTTAAATTGGCTACAACAATCATCATTGAAAATAGTATTACTATTGTTTTGTAATCTACTGACCTTACCGCATCATCGAACGAGAGTACTCCAAACCCAATTAACGCTATTGCTCCAATAATTGAAGCTCCTGCCCGATCAATTCGAAAAACCGGGCTCTTACCTAATGTAAAAACAATGAGTATACCACAAAGAATCAATCCGGCAACTACTGGTGCCCAATTATTATGCAACATGAAACAGATCACCTACTATTACTTATTTTTCGAGCTTAGGGAGCTTAGGGTCAGGCTTGAGTTATATGCAAAATCGACTTATTTCTCTTCATCCTCAATTGTCAATTAACTCTTGCCACATCCTTGTAATATTGGCTGGATCAATTTGCAGCACTTTGGCTAACTGCGTCCTTGTCAATAGCGCTCTCTCTATTGCTTCATAAACCAGTCGTTTTCTGGCTGCTACCACCTGCCGTATTCGACACTTTCCTACCAACTGCTCTTGATTGACTTTTTCCTCTTCAGAAATTTTGGCTACCAGCTGTTCCCATGTTAAACATTCCCATATCTTTTTCACTTCTGTTTTTAGAAGAGATTTCTGTTCTTCTGTCCCTTGTTCGCTTTGATTTTTATATTCTGTATTGTCAACGACTCTCCCTACCATGCTCAGGTATTGCTCCATTGCCTTATCCGGATTGGAACTCGTATCCAATATAAACTCCACATTTACTAACCCCTGCACTCTTCTAATATACGATCGATGGCTGCTCCATCTATAGTCGATTCCCTCCGGCAAATTTGCCCGTACCGGATTCTGATGAATATAACATATAAGAGCCATTAAATAACGCTCTTGCTCACATAGAAAAGCCTTGTAGCGTTGTTCAAATACATGTCCACTATGTTTGTGATGCCAATTGTAATACTGTGTATACCGCTGTTGAATGCCTTGCATAATTTTTGCCAATGGAGTTTTTCCTACTTGGAGCAGTAAATGCACATGATTGTCCATAATTACATAAGCGTACAGTCGAAAATCATATCGATCTTTATAGCCTGTTAATATTTCTAAATATTTTGCTTTTTCTTCATCTCTTTCAAATATTCGTTCCTTATTATTTCCTCTAGCGATTACGTGATAGATTGCATCTTCGTAGTGTACTCTTAGTTTTCTTGCCAACATTCTCACCTGCCAATCTTACTTTATCACAGCTTAACAGACCATTTATTATAAGTCAATTTTAAAATAACTCAAGCCTGACCCCATTACTCCTCTGACCCCATTACTCCTGCAATCAGCAGAGCAACAAACCGCCGACATTATGGCTGGCATATTAACCGACAATATAGCCAAAGGAAAAGAGATATTGGAGAAACAGAAAAAACAGGCTAAGTAGTAAACCGTGCTATTTTAGAGTTGAAAATTAAAAAACCGCTTTAAAACAAGGTTGAATTGGCAGAGCATATCTGCTGATTTAACCTATGCTCGCAAACTGTATCGATTCCTGTTTTCCTGGGCATACTGCTCCGATAACACTACGCGCAATTACCCTGCAGAAAGTGCGATGATCGGCAAAACATCCATTGCACCCGCAATGAAACCTCTTCATCATGAGGGTGAAGGCGACGATATCCAGTGAACGCCAATGCAATAAGTGAGGTGTTTTAAATGATTGTTAAACACGGTTCAACCACTTTCTTAAAGGTAATTATTTTTCTGACTGGAATTGCAGTGCTTGCTTTATGTGTTTGGTTGCCTGAGATAGCCATTAGAGATGCAAGGGTACATCCAGATACGGCTTTCTTCCTAATCCCCTTTTTATTATGTGCATACGGATTCTGTATTGCATTTTCTGTTGCGTTGTATCAAGCATATAAACTATTAACCTACATCGAAAAGAACAATGCTTTCTCTGAATTATCCCTTAAATCTTTGAAGATTATAAAGAAATGTGCTTTTACAGTCATTTTCCTCATTTTGTTAGGAATAGTAAGCCTAAGGGTACTTGCTAAAGTTACAGGTGGCGATGATGCAGCAGGTCCTATATCATTATGTCTAATGGGTATTTTAGCAACAAGTATCATCACAGCCATTGTGGACGCACTTCAAAAGCCATTAAAAAACATCCTTGAATTAAAACCAGAAAATGATTAGGTTTCACTAAAGGCGACATATTAATATTCTTCTTTATAACGGGTTGGGAGTAGTAGCATTCTACATACTAATCAAGCTTTATTTTAAAAATGATAATATCTGATATAACCATTAGACTAACATAAATTAAAACAAAAAAGCAGGCAAAATGCCTGCTTAACTTTTTATATCTTTGGTGTTTATTTGTGGTGTTTTTTGAAAATAAACGGCAAGGTTACCATAACAAAAGGCTTCCGATTCCACGGAAGCCTTGATTTCTCTGGCGCGCCTGGTACGAATCGAACGTACGACCAACCGCTTAGAAGGCGGTTGCTCTATCCGCTGAGCTACAGGCGCATATTGTTAATTATGCGGTTTGGCAATAAAATGGAGCGGGTGAAGGGAATCGAACCCTCGTAGCTAGCTTGGAAGGCTAGTGCTCTACCATTGAGCTACACCCGCAACAAGTGTTTCTTATTAAGTGGTCGGAGCGGCAGGATTCGAACCTGCGACCCCCTGGTCCCAAGCCAGGTACTCTACCAAACTGAGCCACGCCCCGTAATCACAAAACTTATTATACTGATTTTTTGATTGTTTGTCAAGCAAGGACTTTCAGGTATTTTTTGGTTTCTGCCAGCTGCTATTTTGTCAGCTGGCAGAAACCTTTCATTTTATCCTGTTAGAAAGTATAACTTTCCCCTGGATAAGGGCAACATTACCCAAAGGGCACAGGCGGCTTTTCCGCTTTCGCCAAAGGCTCGGCGCAAGCCGTGTTTTCTTTACAGGTCGCGATACTTTGCCTGTCCCTCAGTATAGAAGTTACGGCCCTCACTGTCAATAACAACAATTGCCGGAAAGTCTTCAACTGTCAAACGAGCCAAAGCTTCTGGACCAAGATCCTCATAAGCGACTAGCTCATATTTCTTGATAGACTTAGCAATTAATGCGGCGGCCCCGCCGGTAGCTGCAAAATAGACTGCGCTATGCTGCTTCATAGCTTCAACCACTTCAGGTGAGCGATAGCCTTTTCCAATCATGCCACGCAGCCCTTGGTCAAGTATGCGCGGGGCATAGGCGTCCATACGACCGCTGGTAGTCGGACCGGCAGAACCAATGGCCTTGCCTGGTTTAGCCGGGGCTGGACCGACATAGTAAATAATTTGGTCAGTCAAATCAACAGGTAATTTTTCACCAGCGTCTAATGCCTCAACCATACGCTTATGCGCGGCATCACGGGCGGTATAAATGGTGCCGGTAATGAGGACAAAATCCCCTGCTTTAAGCTCACGAGCCTTGTCTTTAGTCAGCGGGGTGACAATTTTAATTGTTTCTTCCATCTTTTAGTCCCCCTATAATTCCACTTCGGCATGGCGGGTGGCATGACAATTAATATTGATAGCCACAGGCAGACCGGCAATGTGTGTTGGATAGTATTCTACATTGACAGCAAGTGCTGTCACCCGGCCGCCAAGGCCTTGAGGCCCTACACCGGTTTTATTGACCAGCTCTAAGAGCTCCTGTTCGAGTTTGGCGTAATCTTCCTGGGTATTGCGCTCATCAACAGGACGAAGCAATGCCTTTTTAGCGATGAGTGCTGCTTTTTCCATAGTACCACCGATGCCGATCCCGACAACAATCGGCGGGCAGGGATTGGAACCAGCGTTAAAGATGGTATCGACAACGAATTTTTTGATTGCAGGCAAGCCATCTGATGGCTTGAACATTTTAAGTGCACTCATGTTTTCGCTGCCGAAGCCTTTAGGGGCTAATGTAATTTTTACTTTATCACCAGGAACAATGCTGGTATGCAGCACTGACGGAGTATTGTCCCCAGTATTTTTACGGTTAAACAGCGGTTCGGCAACAACAGACTTTCTTAAGTAGCCTTCGGTGTAACCTTTAGCCACTCCGGCGTTAACGGCATCAACCAAACTGCCACCGGTAATATGAACATCTTGACCAACTTCCATAAAGATAACGGCCATGCCGGTATCTTGGCAGATCGGCATTTGCTCATCACGGGCAATACAGGCGTTTTCTACCAACTGACCTAAAATGGCTTTGCCTAACGGTGATTCTTCCCGTTCCCGCCCTGCTTCTAATGCAGCACGAATATCGTCAGACAAGTAATAATTAGCGTCAACAGCCAGCTTAGCAACAGCAGCCGTGATTTGGGAAATATCAATTGTACGCATTCTTTCCTCCTAGCTTAACGGTTCACTTTAACACGCTCTGCAGTTTTCTTACGAATGTCCTCAGGGTCAACGTTAATTCGAGCTACGCCTGTCTCCATGGCTGCCTTGGCAACGGCAGCAGCAACAGCCGGGGCTACACGCGGGTCAAAAGCATCGGGTACAATATAGTCTTCCCGCAGTTCATTCTCGGGGATTAAGTCAGTTATGGCGTAAACAGCGGCAATTTTCATAGCTTCATTGATTTGACGGGCTCTAACGTCAATGGCTCCCCGGAAAACGCCTGGGAACACAGTAACGTTATTTACTTGATTAGGAGCATCTGAGCGACCAGTCCCAGCTATTCTGGCTCCGGCAGCTTTGGCTTCATCATAGCTTATCTCCGGTACAGGATTAGCCATCGCAATAACAATAGAGTCAGGATCCATATTTTTAATTATTTCTTTGGTAAAAGCGCCAGGAGCTGATACACCAATTATAGCATCAGCATTTTTTGACACAAATTCTAAGCTGCCTTCAAGCTTAGTCAGGTTAGTGACTTTTGCTAACTCGGTCTGAACCCGGTTAAGTCCAGGCATTCCTTTGTAGAGCGCACCATGGATATCCACCATAATTACATTTTTGGCACCAGCACTAACGAGCAGGCGGCCAATGGCCGTACCGGCGGCACCAGCACCATTTACGATAATTTTGGCAGTAGCTAAATCTTTCTTAACAAAGCGAAGAGCACCAATAAGTGCCGATACGCCGGCGATGGCAGTTCCATGCTGATCGTCATGGAATACAGGAATATCCATTTGCTCTTTTAGTGCATCCTCAATGTCATAACACTTAGGTGATGAGAAGTCCTCCAGATTGATACCGGCAAAAGTAGGCTGCAGCAGCTTGACAGTTTCAATAATTTTATCCGGGTCCTTGGTGTCAAGACAAATGGGTACAGCATCAACATCACCAAATACTTTAAACAGCACGGCTTTGCCTTCCATGACCGGCATCGCTGCTTCTGGGCCGATATCGCCAAGCCCCAGTACCCTGGTTCCATCAGAAACAACAGCAACCATGTTGCCACGGCAGGTAAGTTCAAATGACAAGTCCTTGTTCTCTTTAATAGCCTTACATGGCTCAGCTACTCCTGGTGTATAGGCCAAACTGAGGTCATGCCGGGAAGACAGCGGTACTTTTGAGGCAACTGCCAATTTCCCCTGGTTCTCCCGATGAAGTTTTAATGATGCTTCGTTTACGTTCATGTTATAACCCCCATATATTTTTTTGCAGTTTGACTAATTAATTAAGACTTCCCTAACTTGCTGTAATTATGATTTTTATACCATCAGGCAATGGCCTGGCCGACGCTGGCTAGATATTGTTTACCGGCAATGCCTGGTTTGGTCATTTCACCTGGCGACAGAATAACCTCAAGCTGTTCGGCAGGAATAAGTCCTTTAGCCTTGATAATTTCCTTTACTGGGCGCGAGGTACTTACGGCTTCTTTAGCAATAAGTGAGGCTTCTTCATAGCCGATATGTGGCAGCAGTGCCGTGATAACACCAATACTGTCATCGACCATCTGCTGGCAGCGGCAGTCATTGGCGGCAATATTCATAATGCAGCGAGTATTGAAAGTATTTACTGCGTTAATTAATATGGTAAGCGAATTAAAGAGATTATATGCGATAACCGGTTCCATTACATTCAGTTCAAACTGGCCGGCTTCCACTGCCATGCTGACAGCCTGATCGTTGCCGATAACCTGAAAAGCAACCTGGTTAACCATTTCAGGAATGACTGGGTTAACTTTGCCTGGCATAATAGACGATCCGGGCTGCATGGCAGGCAGGGTTAGTTCATTAAAACCGCACTTTGGCCCTGAAGCCATAAGTCTTAGGTCATTGGCCATTTTTGACAGGCTTAAGGCACACACCTTAAGCGCACTGGAAAACTCGGCCAGCTCATCGGTGTTCTGAGTAGCATCAACAAGGTTGGATGAGGAAACAAAGGCCTCGTCAGTCAGCCAGCCAATCTGGCAAACAACTTCTTCTATATATTCGGGCTCGGCATTTAATCCAGTCCCAACAGCGGTAGCCCCCATATTAATGGCTAATAAGTTCTGCATCGCCCTATGCACACGCTTAGCAGCCCGTTTAATCCCTGCAGCATAAGCAGCAAACTCCTGGCCCAGGGTAATAGGCACAGCATCCTGAAGATGGGTGCGGCCCATTTTGAGTACATGCCCGAATTCATCGGCTTTGCAATTTAGACTGTCTGTTAGCAGGGTAAGCTCATGATGCAGGCGAGTAGCTTTTTTGATGGTGGCAATCCGAATGGCTGTAGGAATAACATCATTGGTCGATTGGGCCATATTGACATGATTATTAGGCGATACTACGGCGTAGTCGCCTTTCGAAGAGCCAAGAATTTCAAGCACACGATTGGCGATTACCTCGTTGGCGTTCATATTCATGGAGGTTCCTGCGCCGCCTTGAATAGCATCAACGACAAACTGGTCATGCCATCTGCCTGCGATAATCTCAGCAGCTGCTTGGACAATGGCTGCACCGATGTTGGTCGGCATACGCCCTGTCTTCATATTCGCTTTCGCAGCTGCCTTTTTTACAATGGCAAGCGCAACGATGAATTCCTTATCCAATTTGTGACCGGTAATCGGGAAGTTATGAACAGCCCTCATCGTCTGAACACCATAATAAACTTCATCAGGTAACTCAATTTCTCCAAGAAAATCGCGTTCAACGCGCATAAGTTTTATCCTCCAATAATATCAGACTTGGTCAAGCTATTCCTCGGAAGGCATTGCTAAACCTAATAGTCATACTTCGACAACAATTGTCAAAATAATTATACCATGTATTATGTATTGTGTATACAGAATACATAAGGAAAAACTTACTTTAGATGAGAGAAATTGAGACCAGCTTCTAGATATTAATGGCGGGAATGACTCGCCTTTATGCGTGCAATAACCGGCTGCGCCTCAGGTGACACCAAATACTGGTATGTAGTCTCTGGAACCAGTTCCTTAATAGCAGACCAGTCTTCTTGCCGAATAAGCTCCCGTACCCGCGAGGCGCTAATTGCCTCTCCACCAGTCATAATCCGCGGCATAATCTTGAGTTCGACTCCGTGCTGAGGCAACACCTCAGCTAACGCTTCATTATAACCACAGGTTGTCGCACAATATGGCTCATCACCCACATAACGCCTGCTAATGCCAAGAGCCGGAGCAATGTAGCGGGCAAATATTACGGCGTCAAGGCGGGTCTGCGCTTTAACCGTCGCTTCACCTTTAGTAAAATAGCTAGGAAACGTCGCTGAGGAGACAATATATTTACCGGCAGGAAGTACCAATACGTTGCTATACTCAGCCAGCCCTTGCTGAACTAATTGAAAACGGACATCAAACGGGAAAAGCGATTTGTCCTCACTGACGACAAGGACGACAACCCCCTTGTTTTCGCTTACTGCCCGAGAGATTACAGCCTTATGCCCCAGGGTAAACGGGTTACAATTCACAACAAGCGCGGCTCTTGCACCTATAGGCAGCTGCGCGGCCTTTTTGGCTATTTCCTGGCAATAATCGTCAATAGAGCCTAAGCCGGACTCTAATAGAACGGCATGAGGCTCGGTTCGAGCCACCTCTTTAAAGCCTAGTGCAGTAAACATGGGGGCGGCACTGGGCTTAGTATAAATAAAATAATGATAAATACCACGCTGTCCAGCCTGCTGGATAAGATGACTGACGACATTGGCTGTCAGGCCTTCCCCCTGCAGCTGGGGCGAAACGGCAATATTGCGCAGCACTTCCCCGGCCAGTGAACCGGTAGCAATGATCTCATCATTTTGATAAAAGGCTACTGTGTAGTCGACAGCACCGTCAAAGGTCAGATCAAACGCGGCCAGGAAAGTACGTACTGCCTCGATTTCCCTGGTACTGTCAAGATTAATTTCTCTCATATCATAGTTAGCCCACATGCCATTGCCTCCTTAACACCTGTATAAACCTACATTGTTGTTAAAAAGCGAGATTGCTTCACATACGTTCACAATGACGATGAGTGCTAATTCCAAGCTCCCGCTCAAGGTCATTGCGAGCGTAGCCAATCTCGCCTAACTCTTTATTTACCTACTTGCCTTACCACATCGATGACGGTACCGTCACGATACTCGACAACGGCAACAACTTTATCCTGGGTTATGACGTTTTCAGGTACACCGGCCATTTTTTCAGCCAACGCTTTAAGTTCTTCTACAGTTTTCAGCGGTAATCCTGCCGCTTTTAATTTTTCATATAAATCTGTGCGGCGCGGGTTAACAGCTACACCGCGTTCAGTGACCAGTACATCCACTGTCTCACCTGGTGTAGTAGCCGTCAGCACTTTATCCATAATAATGGGTAGACGGCCACGCAGCAGATTAGCAACAACAATGGTTACTTTCGCACCAGCGGCAGCATCACTATGTCCGCCAGAGCCACCCATAACTACACCGTCTGAGCCTGTTACCACATTAATATTAAAGCCAGTATCAATTTCGGTAGCGCCCAGTACTACGGCATCAAGTTTATTTACAGCAGCGCCCAGGTTAAACGGACTGGCATAAAAGTCAGCGCCAACTTCCAGGTGATTAGGATTGGCTGCTAAAGAACGCACAGCATCAAGGTCAAATCCCTGAACGTCGATAAGTTTTCTAAACAGTCCGCTTTCCAGCATCTCAACCATATAGCCGGTTATACCACCGAGGGCAAAACTGCCGGTAACGCCGGACTCTTCCATCATCTGACGGACATAGTAGGCAGCAGCCAGCGACGCACCACCTGCTCCGGTTTGGAAGGAGAAGCCGTCTTTGATCAGACCGGCAGCTTTAATCACTTTGGCAGTAGTCTCCGCGATTTTAAGACCAACTGGATCGCGGGTTATTTTTGTTGTGCCTGAAACTATGCCTTTAGGGTCACCAATACAGTCAACCTTAACAACATAGTCTACTCTTGTTTGTGGGATAGAGATGGGCGACAGCGGGTACGGCATTAAGTGGTCAGTAATGGCGACAACATGGTTGGCATACTGGGCATCAGGGATAGCATAACCAAGCGAGCCACAGGCGGCAGGACCTTCAACGCCGTTGATGTTGCCGTAGTCATCTGCTGCCGGGGCAGCAATAAAGGCCACATCAATTTTTAATTGGCCGCATTCAATGGCCCTGGCGCGGCCGCCGTGGGTCCTCAGTACGACTGGTCGGGGAAAGACGCCATGCGAGACAGCTTGGGCTACCGGCCCTGACATATAGTTGGTGTCAAGCCCTGCGACTACACCACTTTTAACATGCTCAACGATCGGTGCATGGACTGGGAAAACGGAACTTAGGGCAACTGTCAAATTCTTAAGCCCAAGTTTAGCAGCAACAGCGAGCACCATGTTGACAACACCGTCACCATTTCTTAAATGATGGTGAAAGGACAGCGTCATACCGTCAGTAACAGGAATACGCTTAAATACTGTTTCTATATCTTCTACCAGTTTTTGCTCATTGGGTAAAATCCGTTTGACCTTCGGCGCTTGGCGCTGCATGTCAGGTACAGTGGCAAATGCACCGGTAAAAGGCCGCACCTTGCCGTATCCTTCAATCGATTCAGGCAGGTTACGACCGATAGCGTTTGTTAATTGATTCATATTAAGCCTCCTCTGCCAGACCCAGCAAACGGGCCAAATACAGTATGCGCTCAGCTCTGGCAACAATGGGTGCATCCACCATTTTACCATCAAGTGACGCTACGCCTGAACCTTCAGATTCAGCTTTGCGAATGGCTTTAATCACCCGCTCAGCCCAGTCAATCTCATGTTCAGTGGGGTTAAAAACTTTATGGATATCGTCAATCTGTCGAGGGTTAATGGATAACTTGCCTTTAAACCCAAGCTGTTTGGCTAGCTGGGTATCGGCAAAAAGACCCTCCCGGTCATTAACATCAGTAAACGGCGTATCAATTGACTGAATCCCGGCAGCAGCAGCGCTGTTCACCACGATTGTCCGCGCGCTAAATATTTCAGTACCTTCTTTAGTGCGTTTAGCCCCCAACGAGGCAGTATAGTCTTCGGCGCCAAAAGCTAAGGCTACCACTCGCGCGTCAGCCTTGGCGATACGATATGCTTCAGCAATGCCGCACGGAGTTTCTAAAAGAGCAATAAGTTTAACCGGTGGTTGCCCTGGTAATTCCGCAGCAGCCACTAGGCGGGATACCTCTTGAATATCTTCCGGACTTTCGACTTTCGGCACTAAGAGGGCATCTGGACGGCAAGGTACAATGGCCTTGATATCTTGACGCGCAAATGTGTCAAGGGGGTTAATCCGCACGACTTTTTCACTGGTACCATAATCAATTGTTCTTAATGACTGCGCCACAAGCAGCCGCGCAGCGTCTTTTTCCTGGGGAGCAACAGCGTCTTCAAGATCAAGGATAATGGCATCTGCCCCAAATACGCCGCCGTTTTGCAGCATGCCGGGGTTGTTGCCGGGCATAAATAGCATGGTCCGACGCAAATCCATTATATCAGCTCCTTTTGGAGGATAACGCCAGCGCGGGCAAGTGCCGCCAAGGTACGAGCCTGGATGGTGCAATCAAGTGCCCCCCGGTCAACAGCTTTAATATATATGTCAGTAACGTTTTGCTCGGTAATTACAGCGAAAATTGTTTCCTTGATCGCCTTGCCGTATTGGGCCAGCACAATGCTTTCAAGTTCAAGAACTACACCGCTGCCTTGGGCGCCGGGCGCCACTGTTATCATTATGTCGTTGGATTCAAGAGTTCCGGCTTGCGCCGGCTTTAGTTCGTTCATAGTAACCTCCTTAAGAAAAGAAGACTGATTAGAATAATTAATCAGCCTCTAGCAATTAATGGTGTTTAACAGAGTAAACCCATCAAGTGCATCGGACATTGGGCCAACAAGACCGATAATGAGGTATGTCCGGGTTTTAGGGTCAAATTTATATTCTGGAAGGATACGGAAGTTCTCAATTTCTTCGGTATTGCGTACATGGGTGCGAGGGCCTGAGCATGTCCAGGTCATCTCGCCGATTTTAATATGGCCTTCATCACAATAGCTGATGTTTATACCTTCATCTATCAGCCTTTTTACTTTACGTTCTACTTCCGGTAGTTCTGCCGACAATTCCAGCGGATATTCAAGCACAAAGCCGTGGTGAACATCACGATGCCTAAATTCCAATATTGCGCCATAGTCATTCACCAAGACGCGGTTGGTAAGATCTTCGGCCGTATGCGCCATTTTGCGGTACTGCAAGGTTTTGACAACAACGTCGCGTATTTCCTGGGGAATAGGTCCGAACACAGTGGGACGCACGACAATAACCTCGCCACCAACGCCGATAAGTACATCGGCGTTGGTTTTGAGCAAGGGGTACAACAAGTCAAAATGTTCTACAATAACCCGTTTACCATGAGCCAGCGCTTGCCGGACTGCTTCAGCCAAAACATGTATCTGCGTGAACGCCAGCTCAAACCGCATATCGATATGATAGGTATGGCTGGAGAAGAATCCTCTGTCAATATTCTTAAGCAGCGGCAACGGCCTAATATTGACGCCGTCATCATCGTTGGTAAGTTCCAGGCCAGGAAACATGCCCTTTACCATCGATGACTTACCTGCCCCCGCGTCACCAATGATACCGATAAGACGGTCAAGTGGTGATAAATAGCGTTCGCTCAGCTGCTGCCCCAGAATGTACATCCGGTTACGGCCACGCGGCGCAAAGTAGCTGGAATACATGAGTTGGTCGCCGAGACCTAGCGTTACAGTGGATTTCATGACAGGTACCCCCTTAAAACTGCGATAAAGCCCCGAACTTTCTGGCAGTTTTTATTATATTAATGTTTCCGAGCTTTGCGCACTGCAAGAATGCGCTGCATTTCATTATAAACAATCATGTAGCCTTCGTCTACGCCCATGCCAGGTTTAGCCAGCATTTGCACAGGTTGGGTAGCCATAGCGATATGAACGCATACCTCGGCTGAGCGGTTAGTCTCATTGCAAGTGCCGCCTTGATAAGCGCCAACGCCTTTTTGTTTGCAGTACAGTACTGATTCAATAATATTGTTAATGCCGCCAAGGTCAGGGGTTTTGATTTGCAGCATGTCGCCAGCGCCTTTGTCGGCAAAGTCTTTAATGTCTTCGAAAGTATTGCACCACTCGTCTGCCACAATCTCAACATTAATGTGCTCTTTGTGGAGGCGGGAGGTAATTTCCGCAAGCACTTCAATTTGCTTTTCGCGCTCTTCCACATCGACTGGACCTTCAATGCGAAGCTTCAAAGGTGCAGCAGCCTTTTCGAGTTGACGGAAATATTCTACCATGCGCTCAACATCATTTTTGAAGGCCAGTCCAATAGTGCCATACACGTCAATGTGCAGCACAGGCGCATAGTCAGCAGTCGTCTTGAGCTTGGCTACACGGTCACGAAGCCAGCCAACATATTCTAACAGCAGTTCGCCGTTTTCGCCCAATTTTTCCTTAACATTGTTAATAAGACCATGTGGCAGTACTTCGGCATGTTTAATAATCATCTTGTCAACATTATTATACCTGTCGTCACCCGACTGGGTAAAGATAGCAATTTCTTTGTCGCTAACTTGGGTGTTGTATTCGTCAGCGATGACTTCGCACATAAGTTGCTTTTTTGCTTTGGCGACAGCGTCCAAAATAGCTTGAGTTACGCCATACCGGAGAGCCGTATGAATCCGTTTGCCGTTTTCGTAGTTCAGGTTGTCGATTTCTTCAGCCAGTTGTTTGAAAGAATTCAGCTCACGACCAACAAGGCGGGGCTTAATCATTTTTTCAATAACAGGAATAAAGTCATCTGCTAGGAACAGTGGGTCACGTCCGCCTGCACCGCTGTATTGAACGGCAGCGCAGTCACCATGACCAATCTGGCCGTCTTCTAAAATGATCATAACAGATACGGCTTCGCCGGCTTGACGCACAGCTTTGAAGCCATCGGTAACAGGTTGTCCGATATAGGTAAAGCCATCATGGGCGGCACCGGTTTTAATGGCCCGCTGATCGTCAAAGTAAAAGCCAGTACGGCCTTTTGCGCAAACTATATCAAGTATCTTCATTATAAATATCGCTCCTTATTGTTCGTGTTTTAATAATGAGAAAGGCGAGATTGCTTCACATTTGTTCGCAATGACAGGGAGAACGCTTCTCCCTCATTTAGTCATTTCGAAGCGCAGCGTAGCAATCTCACCTCCGTATCAGCTTAATTATATTAATCTATTCTATTTTTTTAGCGTGGGCGTCCTACCAAATTGCCTTTGGAGATGGCGTAGATATCGTCAATAACCATTTGGAAGCTAGGTGCACGACCTTCGGCCTTGGCCCGCTCAGCCATTTTGTCCTGATGGAAAGTAACCAGGTCTGGAGTGAACGGCAGGTTGCCAACATCAAACAGACGCACAGCACCGTTATTATCACGTGCAGGTAAGATTTTATTCAAGCTAAATCTGCTCGGTGCAAACGGTACGTCAAGCACACCAGCTTCGAAAGCACGAACTGCGCCAATCGCATAGTCGTTGCCGCCCAATTCAAATACCTTGTCAAGAATGCAGCGGGTTTCGGCTTTAATGATATTAATTTCAAGCTCTAGCTCTGTCGTCATTGGGAACGCCTGATCTTTGAGCATATTAATCATTTGCTTGGTAGTGCGGAGACCCTGGGCGTTGGCTTCCTTAGTCGGAATACCTAATGCTTCATGCGGAGTCTTAACAATAACTTTGGTAGCTTTAGCCAGGGCCGCAGTCGCTGCACCCCAGGAAATAACGCCGAAGGCTTTGGCTTCGTCTTGAGGGAAGCCACCCATCCATTGGTGGAAAACAGTAGTAAGTACGCAATCATTATAGCCATGTTTTGCCATATATTCTTCAGCAAGCTGCTCAAGAGCTTTAATGGCAGCAATGTCTTGAATCAGATTGCCGCATTGGCCGTAGCCCAGGGTAATATTCTTTACGCCTTGTTCGGCGGCAAGAATGCCTTCAATGATAGCTACTGAGTGAGAAACACTAGGCGGTACCAGCGTGCCTGTCAACGGGCCGAATGGCTCACGGTTGATCTCAATGCCATGTTCAGCATAAATGCCGATCATACGGTCGCAATACTGCCAGTCGTAAATAGTTTTCTCCAGGGAAACGCTTTTTGCGTAAGGGATGTTATAGGAAATGCCGCCGCCCTCGTACGAGGTGTAACCAGCAGCTATGGTGATTTCACCTAAGAGACGGGCATCAGGGGTGCCGTGACGAACCTGCAGCGGAGCGTCAACACTCTCAACTACACGGCGCACTCCGGCCACACCGTGATTAACTGCCGGGAAGCCATTGAGCAGCGAACGTCCAGCTTTTAAGCTTTCATCAATGCCGTTTTGTGCTTCTTTGTATTGGTTCTGACGGGTATAGCTGTCAATGGTGCTTGGCAGCAGGTCTGCTTCCCCTTCGTTTTTTAGGAAGTTCAATAGATTAATATGCTCGTCAATGAGAGCAACACCAGCGCGCGGCTGAGTCAGGGTTTCACCGTTTTTCTTAGCTTTAACCAGGCGTTTAGCGAAATGGCGCTTGGCTGGGATATTCTCATGATACTTTACGGCTTCTTCAAAATTAACGTCTTTACCGGTTGGCCAGTGTGTAAGCACTTCCTCGCGGATGGCGTAAAACTCGTCATGGGTCCACTTCTTATTTTTAAGTTCCATGTGGCAAAAGCCTCCTCTAATCATCTATTTCTTAATAATGTATTTTTTCATCATTCGTACAGCCACGGCCGGATGTTCTTCCCCTAATAGGCCCATGGATGCCATAATGTAATCTTTATCAATGAGAAATTCGGGCTTCTGGGGTTTGAGTACCTGAGGGTTTGTTTCATCAAACAAGATGCCCTTCAATATTTCTTCAGGTTCAGGATTGTTGACAATGACCCCGCCTGTGCCAATCACAGTGGCGACTTTAGTCAAGTCTTTACCTATCTGAACATGGCTTGTCCCAAAAGGCGTATAGTATACGTCAAGATGTCCAACATGCCTGTCAGCACCTAGCCGCACACAGGCTTTCCCCATGGCAATCTCAATCCTGGCTTCAGCCTCTGACTTTGGCAGGTGATCAATATCTGCTTCGACTTTGGCAACATATTCAGCAGCTTCCTCGGAAGTTACCCCAGCATAGCTGGCAATCATTTCTGCACCGGCTGCTTTTAGCAATGCTCCTGCGCTGTAGCGCATACCTAAGTCGCCCTCGACTGTGCGTTTGCAAAACGGCTCAGGCAGACCCTTGAGCGATACCCCGCCAACAGTCGGATCACCTTTGGCAATAGAATACACATCAGTAGTCGCCCCGCCAATGTCCATAACCATCAAATTACCCAGACCTTTTTCCCCGCCCCCGCCTTGGCTTAATAACTCGGCGGCTTTAAGAACGGCCGCCGGTGTCGGCATGACCATCTTATCTACCATTTTGTTGGCACGGTTCAAGCCTTTCGCTTCGGTAATCCGCTTTAAGAATATATCGCGAATGACGACGCGGGCTGGTTCAATATTGAGTTCATCAAGCTTAGGCATGACGTTTTCGGTAGGCCGTACTTCTGTGAGCTTTTCTGCTAGAATCTTGACCACTGTCGGCGTGACCGACTTATTGCCAGCTACCACAACCGGCACATCTATACCAAGACCGGCCAGCATTTTTGCATTATGCAAAATAACTTTCTGGTTGCCGCCATCAGTACCGCCAGCCAAAAGAATGATATCAGGCTTTAGGCCGGCAATTTCTTCAATCTCATATTCACTTAGTTCATGACTAAACACCTTAAGCACCTTAGCGCCAGCGCCTAACGCTGCTCGTTTGGCTGCCTCGGCAGTCATCTCAGGCACTAAGCCAACAGCGATCATTTTTAGACCGCCAGCAGCGCTTGAGCAACCAAGCACTTTGCTGAATTCAAGCTTGCCAGTTCGGGCAAACAAAGCCGCCAAGGCCTGATTGAGGCCATCCATAATATCAGTTTCAACGGTAGTAATGCCTCTGGCAGTACCTAGAACTTGCTCTTGGTCAACGTCTACTGCTGTAATTTTGGTATAGGTACTGCCAAAATCGATGAGCAATACGTTCAAAACACAAGACCCCTTCTATTTCAAATCCGCTTTCAGGTCTGTAATCACTTGATCAGGCAGAATTCCTGGTTCATATACCCGATCATAACCCATAGCGAGGAATTTTTCTTCAACTTCTTTAAAGTCAGTTTTACCGACAACCAAGTTGCCGCCTACATAGAGCAGAATATCCTCAATACCAGCTTCGCGGCAGCGGTCTTTTAAGCCGCGGCAGTCAATTTCACCATGACCATAGAGCGAAGCCACGAGAATTGCTTTAGCATCAGTTTCAATAGCTGCGTTAACAAATTCTTCCTGCGGAACCAGCACACCCAGGTTAATTACCTCATATCCTGCAGCGGTAAGAGCATGATTGAGAATTTTGTTGCCAACAGCGTGACAGTCAGCGCCAATTACGCCTAATACAACCTTTACCTTGTTTGTCATTTCCACTACTCCTTTGCTTTATCAGTCTCTGCAACCAACCGACCAACAACCTGTTGGAGCGATCCCTGGTCGATTTCGTAATAAAAAGTGATGATCTCCTGTGTTTCGCTTGCTGCCTGGCGTGCAATGTGTTGCACAGCTTCAGCAGTAACAACCACATTATGGTTGGCTATGCATTGTCTTACTTGTTCTCGTTCACTTCCAATACAAGGCTTTAAATTAATCCCATTACAGCCAATCTTGGTCAGGAGCCGGTTCAATGCAACCACAAATTCTTGGGTTTTGGCGACAACAGCCACCTCAGTTCCTGCTGGTAAGCGGGCAATCTTAATGATCGCTTCCAGATTTGGCACAGTAGCTACAGCTAGCAGCTTGGCACTATTGCCGAGAATTTCGGCAACAGTCGACTGGTGCTCTATCGTAGTCACTACCAAGTCACAAGCAGCCAAAAACTCCGGTTTAACAGTTCCTGCCGTTAATTCAGCCAGCGCAACCGGTTCAAAGCGCACTTGAGTAACTTGCCCAAGCTGTGTAATAAACCGCTCGATATACTCCAAAGTGCAGTCAACAATAGCTACGCGGAGTTCCCGGGCTGCTAATACCTTTTCCTTAGCCCGGATAGCGGTAAGCGCCGCAAACTGATCAACAGTAAACCCAAGTTCAACTACTTGCACCAGGGCCGCATCAATAACCTTGAGCGCCCGCTCAAGCCGGCTGCCAGCGACATCAGCACCGGCAACCATTGGATCTGTCGTCTGCTCCCGCACAAACGTGCCACGACCTTGCTGCGCATCGAGAACTCCCTCTAACAGTAGTTCTTTATAGGCTGCACTGACAGTATTCCGGCTAATACCTAGCTCTTCTGACAATTGGCGTTCAGTTGGCAGCTTGTCACCCTGTTTGTAGCAGCCTGTCCTTATTTTGTCCAAAATGTACGCTTTCACTTGCAGGTAAATCGGTACGCCAAGTTTTTGTACAATCACAACCATCATCCCAACCAATTGGATTAATGGATTAATCCAATTTTGTTTTACATTCTTATTATCCCATAGCATGTGCGAAAAAGCAAGAAAATTCTACGAAGATCTGACAAATTTCGTACTTAGCAATCAAAGTGTAAAGAAAATACGGCTTGCGCCGAGCCTCTAGCGAAAGCGGAAGTCGATGTTGCCCTTATCCAGGCGGAAAGTTATGCTTTCAAACAGGACAAAAAAAAAGAAGCAAGGCTACACTTAGCCTTACTCCTTAATATCGCAATATCTCTTTTAATTTTGTTACTTCGTTTGCTTATGGCAGCTGGATCCGCAGCCACCAGAGCAATGGCACTCAGTTTCACCATGTAATTCCCGCCAAATAATTTTACCTATATAGCCAACCGCAACTAAGCCGACTATGAAAACAGCCATCGTATCCATCTTGTTCACTCCTTTTATTCTTAGTAGCCCATTAAACTTCCAATTTGGTAAACCAGGAAAGACATTACCCATGCCAGGGCAGTGGTATATACAGTGGCGAAGACTGGCCATTTCCAGGAATTTGATTCCCGTTTGATAATAGCTAACGCCGCTAGGCAAGGTGAGTAGATAAGCACAAAGACCATCAAAGAATAAGCAATTAACGGGGTAAAGCTACTGTCGTTAGCCAACGCTTGCTGCAGAGCAACCGAACCTTCATCAGCCTCGCCCACATTATAGATGGTTCCCATTGTGCTAACCAAAACTTCTTTAGCTGTAAAGGCGGCTATTAAACCAATGCCTGAACGCCAGTCAAAACCAAGAGGTTTGATTGCAGGTTCAATAAATTTCCCTAACTGCCCAGCATAGCTCTTTTCCAGTTTTTCATGAGCCTGTTCTTTTTCAAGGGCTTCAATTTGCTCGTCACCTTCACCTTTAAGTTCTAAATACCGTGCAGCCATCGGATACAGTTCCGGGTTAGTGGCTTCTAATTCTTTCAGTTTAACTTCTTTAGCAGCTGTTAACGCCGCTAATTCCTCACTATCCTCTGCAAGGCCTTCAGTTTGTTCGGCAAATTCTTCATCAACTGCTGTCAAATCTGCAATTAACGTTTCTAAGTCCTTATTATCTTCTATAGCCCCAATGTTTAGCGGCTTGGCAATTTCCTCATCTACTTGCTGACTAAAACCAGCTTCAGCCTGAGCGGTCAAGCCTTGATAATCTTTGCTGAAATCGACATCACTAGGATAATTCACCATAAACCAAACTAAAATCGAAACCGCCAAAATAATGGTACCTGCTTTTTTCAAGTACAGTATGCTGCGCTCCCACATATGCATCAGGATGGATTGCATTGTAGGAATACGATAGGGCGGCAACTCCATAACGAAAGGCTCCGGCTCTCCAGTAAATAAAACACTCCGGAAAATACGCGCCATAACGATGGCCAGGAATATACCCAATACGTAAATGGAAAACAGGACTGTGCCTGCAACACCTTCATTAAAGAATGCAGCGATAAGCAGGGTATATACAGGAAGCCTCGCACTACAGCTCATGAGCGGTGTTACCAAGATGGTTACCAATCGGTCACGCGGGTTCTCCAGGGTACGTGTCCCCATAATCGCAGGTACACTGCAACCAAAACCTAATAATAGCGGAATAAATGACTTACCATGCAGCCCCACCGCATGCATAACTCTATCCATAATAAAAGCGGCTCTGGCCATGTAGCCTGTATCTTCAAGCAACGCAATTCCTAAAAACAGTATTATTATATTAGGTAAAAATACAATAACTCCGCCAACGCCACCAATAATTCCATCAACTATTAGCGATTTCAAATCACCTTCAGGCATAGATTGACCTACAAACTCCCCAAAAGCTGTCACGCCTTGTTCAATCCAATCCTGCGGATAAGCACCTACAGTAAATACAAAATTAAATAATAACCACATAAGTCCAAGAAATATCGGCAAGCCAAACAGACGATTTGTCAGTACCCGGTCAATCTTATCAGAGGTGGTTAGCACTCCTTCGTGTCTCGAAATAATCACTTCCTGGCACAGAGCTCCAACAAACTGATAGCGAAGATTCGCAATTGCCAGTTCCGGATCGGTATCAAACGCAGCCTGCAAGCTCTGCCTGGCAGCAGCAACAGTCGCCAGAATACGTTCTCCTCCAGGTAACTGTTTTACAGTATTGCAAATATCTTGATCGTTTTCTAGTAATTTGAGAGCCAGCCATCGCTGAGGAAAACGCAGATTATGTTGCACTTCTGCAAGCAAAGTACTAATCTCGACAATTTTTCCTTCAACCTCATCGCCATAATTGATGACAAAGGGTTTCCGTGGTTTTTCTTCTGCCACCTTAACTGCAGCTGTTAACAGGTCATCCACACCGGTATGACGATTGCCAACAGTACGAATAACTGGCACATCCAGCTTCTTTGACAAAACCTGTTCATTGATTTTGGTTCCCATGCCTTCAGCCACATCAACCATATTTAGAGCTACTACCAAGGGTCGCTCTAATTCCAGCAGTTGCACAGCCAGATACAAGTTTCGTTCCAAGTTGCCCGCATCCAGGATATCAACAATAACATCAGGCTTATCCTGTACGATAAAATTACGCGCTACCAATTCATCAAGTGAATGTGCTGTCAGGCTATATGTACCTGGCAGATCAACCACCAATAACTCCTTGTTTTGAAACTGCCGGAACCCTTCGCGTTTCTCAACCGTTACCCCTGGATAGTTACCTACATGCTGCCTGGCACCTGTAACACTATTGAATATTGTTGTTTTGCCCGAGTTGGGGTTACCGGCCAAAGCAATACTAACCTTGGTATTTCCCACTATATAAATCCTCCTTATCTCTTGAGCCTACTTTACCTTGATATTGCAAGCCAATGAGTTATTTAACATGATTCGGCTGCCGCGAACCTTAACAATAACAGACTCATGACTACGACTAAGTATCGCGATTGGTGTTCCTGGCGTAAAGCCAAGATCAGTGAGGCGCGCCCTCACTTCCCGAGTGCCGCCCAGCGCCTCGACTACCATTAACTGACTTGTGTCGATATTATGAAGTGGCATACCCACACCTCCTCACGAGCTCATTTTAATTTCAATATTTTGGGCCTCAATCTTACGCAAAGACAGGTTAAACCCCATTACCTTAACTTCCATCGGATCACCGAGCGGCGCATACTTTTGAACCTCAACCTTTGACCCAGGAACAACCCCCATATCAATAATGCGGCGTTGGACAGGGCCATTACCATGAATTTTAGCAACTGTACCTGTTTCCCCTGGTGATAACTGACTCAATAATTTAACCATTACTAATTCCTCCTCATGTTACACTTTGTTTTAGTTTAAAATCGATATCAATAATCATTATCAATATAAAAAAGCACTTCACCATTCTGTACTATAGTACGCCCCGCTTTTTGACAAGCTCAAAAGCAACCTCTTTCAGACTCGGAACACTGCGGAAATAGGCCGTATAGTCTGATGTATAACATACAATCTTCAGTACACTACCTGCCGTAACAATGCTCTCCAGCATCTGCCTATAGTAAGGTGCCGTCTTGTTATGCAGTGCATTCCCATAGGTAAAATCGAAAGTTATATCACCCTTCTGGCTTGCCATTACTCCTGCTATGGCCTTTGCCAGATCTTCAAAGTCGGGTTGGGAGAATTCACGCAAGATGGTAATTCTAGCGCCGTCTTCCTGAGTTTCCACCGAAAACGACATTCTAGCAGTCAATGGCTTGTCACCCAGCTCTTTTGCTAATACCGTCTCTGGTTGAACTCCATTTAGCCCACTGGTTGTTGCTCCTAATAGTTCATTAATAATTGATAGCAATTTATCCTCAGTAAATGGTTTTAAAATATAGCCCTTAGCCCCATGTTGTAACGCATCAAACACTTTATGTTTTTGACCGAGAGCACTAACCATAACAACCCTGGCGTTTGCATCAAAATCGATAATTTGAGACAGAGCCTCAATCCCGTCCAATCCTGGCATAGTTATGTCCATGGTTACCAGATCAGGAAGATATTTTTTATATGCCGCTACCGCTTGTTCGCCATTAGCTGCCTCATCCACCACTGTATAACCGGCTTTTATTAAAAAGGTTCCAATTGTCTTGCGCATCATCAACGCGTCATCAACAACTAATACACGTGCCATCTTCATCTCCATCCTTCCGCATAAACGAAATCAAGCTAAGATAAACCTTACCCAAATCGGTTGTTACCACCCAGGAGTAAATGTCTGCCTTTGCATAGCGTGCAGACGCGCCTTCAGCCCAAATCGTGACAGGGGTTCCAATATCAATCACCTCTTGCCAATCGGGCAATTGCTGCAAGGAGTTACCAACAGTGGTATTAAAAAACTCAGAAAAAGCACTTTCTAACCATATTTTTTCTTCCGTGACCTCTATTGCAGCCTCATGTAAATAGCACTCGGCCAGGCGCTTGACCAAAGCTTCATCAGCACTTATCATCAGACGCCCTGCAAAGGTACCCTTGATATCAATAAAGGTTGAAATATTACGCATATTTACAACACCCGAACTTGCTTCCATTTTACTGATTTCTTGTGAAAGCACGCCAAATTCTTCCTTCAAGAAAGTTTTAGCCTGGATAAGTACTTGTTCCCCTAAACGACAAACATCAAATTCTTGGTCTCCAGAAAACGTGAGCGGCAATTCAAACGTAAATTGTGTTCCTCGCCCCACTTCTGTATCAACCTCAATATGTCCACCAAGCTTTTCAACCTCTTGCTTCACAGCGGATAAGCCCACTCCCCGTCCAGACAATTGATCAGCAGCGCCAGCACTGGAGAATCCATCAGCAAATATAAGCTGCACAGCCTCCTCATTTGACAAATCTCCAGCAGCAACCTCATCACAAAGCCCTTTGGCAACAGCCAGGCGCCTTATGAGAGCACTATCAATGCCTCTGCCATCATCGGCAATTCTTACTATCAGATTTGTTTCATCATTTGCTATGTTGCATACAAGTTCTCCCAGCACGTCTTTACCTGCTGCCAAGCGTTCATCCGGCGTTTCCAAACCATGCGCAACTGCATTACGGAAAACATGCACAAGTGATTTAGCAAAGTCATGGTATTTTATCGGATCCACCAAAATTTTCGCGCCAGGTGTGAGTGAGAAGTTAATCTCTTTCCCTTGATTTAATGCCAGATTAGCTATGTATTCAGGAAACATGTTCAACAAGTCACTAAACGGTTTATAACGTAACCGGCGAAGCTCTCCAATAAAAATTTTTGCCTGGCAAGGGGCAAGCAGACGCTGAACTTTTTCCTCCAACTGGTGTAGTTTGCAATTTTCCACCACAATCGTCTCGTCCTGCAAGAAAAACTGATCCCCTAATATCTTTTTTAATTGTTCCAGTTCTTGCTCCAGCCAATTATAAAGTGTTTCCGGCTGATACCTTGCAAAACACGCTACTAATTCATTCTGCTCAATATTCCCTTGTTTCTCATCCCGTAATTTGGCTAAAACAGATTCCAACTCGTGCAATCCTGCAGCCACACGGTGTATTCCCAACTGCCCAAACGTACCTTTCCAGGTATGTACTGCGCGGAAAATTATACTCAGCTTTTGGACTGGCGACTCCTGTGAAAATAAAATGTCGGGCAACTCTTCCTGACAAAACAACTGGTATTCTGTCATCGCTTTACTAAACTCTCGGTAGTGTGTCACAGCCCGCACAACCATCGACAAAACATTTTTTTCTTCCTGAATCTTTTTTTCCATGTCCCGCTGCTGGGTAATGTCGGTTAGTATCAGCAATATTTCTTTTCGCTCTGGATCGACAGGGTGATTAATCAGCTTATACGTTATTTGAATGTAACTTCCATCAAGTTGTAGTTCCTCAGGCAATAAAGAAAAGTAATTTTCCTTGAGTAACTCATCCTCTTCCTGGAATATTTTCTTAAATAGCGCTGTTAAAAAGACCTGCTGTCCGTTATCTTCCGGATATAACAGTTCAGGAACAGCTGCAGCCCCTATCTCTTGGTTAAAAATCATAATACACTCAGCACTGTACTCGCCAGTAACTTTTAAATCTTCTCCAAAGGATAGGAACCCCTGTCCGGCATTATCCAATAAGTTACGGACTTTGTCAGCTGCTTCTTTCAGCTCACGTGTCCGCCCCTGCAATTGATGTTGTACTACCAATTGTTCAGCATTAACTTCTTCTAGTGCTTTCTTCTGAGATTGAATCTCCGACTTGGATTGTTCAAGCGCGGCAACAGCCTGCTTGAGCTCCGATTCATTTACTTTAATTCTATGAACCATCCAATTCATGTCCCGCATCAAATCAACTAATTCGTTTTCATTGCCCTCACTGCTCCGTTCATTGGGAACAGTAAGCAACACATCATAACGGCCATTCTTTACATGCTCGCAAAATTCTTTAATTTTTTTCACTTGATTCGAAAAAAACCAATGCCGGATAAGTCCGGGACTTATCAATGCTACCAGAACTGTTATCATGACCGCGATAGCCATAGTACTATGAAATTCTCGATTTATGCCCAACCCTGTTTGATTTCCCGCTGTAACCATAACAAAAATAGGCAACATCCCGAATAATAGCGAAATAACAAGCAATCGTGTTTTAAGAGTCACTATTGATTCCCACCTTCTTATCTGACCCACTTACAGTGCTCATCACACTGATCTTCCAGGCACTTGCGCCCGATAAATTATTGATAATGATTATCATTATTTATGTATATATTATTACAGACATTAAAATCTCTGTCAAGCAATTTTTTTCCATATCATATTACCTGTCTTTGTGACAGGTTGACAGCAAATCGGAAAGCTTTTATACTGAAAATATCTCAAAATAATACAAAAGATGGCAAAGACGCCACAGGGAGCTGTTATCCGACAGCCCCGCTGTGGCGTCTCCTATGTCGGCATATAAACGAGGGTTGGAGGAACTTCATGGCACACCTTGGCTCAAATCTTCATTCTTTTCATTTAACAAGTATTGATTCAATTACCGACATCGTACGCAAGGTCATTCGTGAACAACAGGTCGTTACATACTTCCAGCCGATTGTTTCTGTGAAAAACCGATCAATAATTGGCCTTGAGGCCCTCTCACGGGGGACACCGGCGCTCTCGTCAATAATCCCGCCAAAACTACTGTTTGAGCAGGCAGCCCTCCTGGGAATGACCATTGAACTTGACCGCCTCTGCCGCGATACTGCCCTGACTGCTTTCCAGCCTATAACTTTTGCCCACCCGGATTTATTCCTGTTTCTTAATTTTGATACTACAATTATCGACAAAGGCGTCGTCGGTTCCGGCTATTTGCACAAATCCACAGAAAAGCGTAACTTACAAGCCGGCAATATTGTAATTGAAATCTCCGAATCCAATATTCAAGACGTTGATCTCTTGAAGAAGTTCATTCAAATGTATAAGAGCTATGGATTTTTATTTGCACTTGATGATATTGGTATTGGTTCATCCAATCTTGATCGTATTCTATTGACAAAACCAGATATCTTAAAGATTGATCGTTGTTTAATTAACGGTATTGATCACGACTATTACAAACAAGAGCTATTTAGCTCTATTGTAAATATAGCAAAGAAAGTTGGCGCCCTGGTTGTAGCCGAAGGTGTAGAAACCGAAACAGAAGCCATCGTCTGCTGCGAAATAGGTGCCGACCTTTTACAAGGATTTTACTTTGCCAAGCCGCAACCGGCAAACTGCCCCATTTTACCGGAGACATTTACTCTGGCTATAGACTCGGTTAACAAGCTATTCAAGCAATATCGGGTAGATAAAATTTCAGCCAAAGTACATACGCATCAATTATACAAAACCATAGCTCACAACCTGACAGATGAACTGGCTAAAACTCCCCCTGAGTTGTTTGAGGAAAAGCTTAAAAAGCTAGCCCACTATCCCAATCTTGAATATGTATATATTTTGGCACGAAATGGTATTCAGATCAGCAACAGCGTGTGTGATACCTGCGCATTTCCAGGTTCCAAGAAGCGCCTATTCAATGCTGCCCAGAAAGGTACCGACCAATCACTTAAAGACTACTATTTATATCTTCACTCCGGGCTCACCGAATACATAACAGATCCTTATATTTCTTACGCCTCCGGGAGCCTTTGTGTTACAGTTTCAATGCTGTTTACATCTGCTGACCAGCAATTTATTCTTTGTGCTGACTTCACGGTGTAATCACACCTATCTCTTCTGCGCGAAGATAGTTGGCTAAGCAAGAATAATTCAAAAAGCTAGTCTAAGAGATACTTGCTAAAGAAATAGTCATCATGTAGAATTAGCATTAGCTTGTCTGGTAAGATTTAACTAATTTTATCGAGAAATGGAAGGGATGGATTTTAGCATGACACAGGAAGAATACAAAACTATACTAAGAACGGCTATTGGCAATGAAGTGGAAGCTTATGAGTTTTACAAGGGAGTTTCCGAAAAAGCATCCGACATTGTCATCAAAAAAATGTTTAGCCAATTGGCTGCAGAAGAGCAGGGCCATCAAAAACTAATAGAAGGCTTTCTCACCGGGGATTTTAGCACAATGCATTTTCATGAATCCCCAGATTACAAGATCTCAGAAACGGTTGAGAAGCCGAAGCTTTCAGTGAATATGAAACCGGCAGATGCTATTGCTCTGGCAATGAAAAATGAAGAGGAAGCCATGAACATGTATACAGAGTTTGCTAATGCAAGTGTTGATCAGGCGCAAAAGAAAATCTTCCAAGATCTGTCCGCTATGGAAAAAGGCCATAAAATAAAGCTTGAAGAATACTATGTAAATATTGCTTTTGCTGAGGTGTGGTAATCTAACAACAACGCCTTAACAGCAGATGCTTGTCATACATAAGAGAAACCCTGCAACGCGCATATCATGAAAGAGCGCTGCAGGGTTTTTCTTTGCTTACTTCACCTTAATAACCATGGTATCAGCCACACGGTCTCCTAATCGCTGATTGCGAGCAGATGACCATACTAATATAGCCGCAACTAAATATGCAAACAGTCCGTCAATAATCCGGCAAGCTGTACGAATGGCCGCCGCTGAAAGATCACATGGGGTTCCATCAACCTTCACTACTTTGAGCCCACACAACATTTTGCCAGGAGTTGCACCTTTGTTACTTTCGAAATAGGTATAGTAACAGAAACCTATCAAGAGTGACCAAATATAATAAGAATTACCGGCATGGCCACTGCCAACATTAATTCCAAGTCCAATCGCGATTATACCGCCGATGATGGCTAGGATAATCCCGTCGATAATCGTAGACAACGCACGAATACCAACACCAGCTCCTTCCATTTTTTTCACCTCCTCTGGCTTAGTAATTGGGTTATGTAGTAATATATGCCTGTAATTTCCCGTAAGTGCATAAAGAAAACCCCGCCACGGAGGCGAGGTTAAAGTTCCATAATAATTCCTTCAACAGTACCGTCTTCTCTTATTTCCAAGATGCCGTAGCTCCGGGCAGATCCGCCTCGCGGCGCGCCAGGGCTGCCTGGATTAAACACCAGAATGCCATCATGCCAACTGTTACACGGAACATGGGTGTGCCCAAAAACAACAATACTGGCGCCATATTGCCTTCCCCACCATACCAATTCACTTATGCCGTATTTAACATTATGGCGGTGTCCATGGGTAAGCCAGATTGTTTTACCAGCCAACTCAACATACTCATCAGCCCGCACAGCGTTGGTTCGGTCGCAATTGCCGGCAACACCCGTGAGTGGCAGACCAGTTATTTCAGCCAGTCGCCAACCATCCTGATAATAATCACCGGCATGAAGCCAATGGTCAACCGGACCGGCAGCAGCAATCACTTGTTTTAGAATACCTACGTCGCCATGAGTATCACTGACAACGCCGATTCTCATTTTTCCAGCACCGCTAATTGTTTAGCCATTTCTCTTATTGCCTGGCCCCGGTGACTAATCCTGTTTTTCTCTTCATGTGACATTTCAGCTAGAGTGCAGCCTAGTTCTGGCACCAGGAAGAGTGGATCATAACCGAAGCCCTTATCGCCGCGCGGCTCAGATAGGATAACCCCTTCCACCGTGCCATCAGTAGTTAAGAGTGTTTTTTCTGCATTAGCCAATGCCAGTACACAGCGGAATCTACCTGTGCGTTTCTCTGGCGGTACGCCAATTAAATTGCTAAGAAGTTTCTTATTGTTATCCTCATCACCGGCGTGTTCACCTGCGTATCTGGCCGAATACACTCCTGGTTCGCCTTTTAAATAATCAACTTCGAGTCCTGAGTCGTCAGCCAGGCACAACTTGCCTGTCAAACGTGCATAGAACTCTGCTTTGGAACAGGAGTTTTCAGCAAAGGTGACACCGTTCTCTGTTGCTTCAGGAAAATTCCCTAGCTCCACTAAGGACGTCACTTTATACGGCAGTCCGTTTAGAGCCACCTTGAACTCAGCAACTTTTCCAGCATTTTTAGTGGCGACAACAATCTCTTTTATTGTTTCCTGCACCAATTATCCCTCCCGGCCTACTTTCCATGCCAGTTTTCCGAGTGTTTCCTTTTGAATATCAAGCAGTACTTCAATGCCTTGACCGCCTACGGTCAGCATTTCGTTTAACTGAGCCTGCGTGAAGGTGCCTTTTTCACCAGTTCCCTGGACCTCAACAAATTGACCACTGCCAGTCATGACCAGATTCATGTCAACAACAGCAGTAGAATCTTCGCTATAGCATAAATCGAGGTAAACCCCTTGAGGTAAAACACCTACACTGACAGCCGCTAAGAAGTCTTTGACCGGGAACGGCTTGGGACTATCGCCCCAAATGCTGTTAATGGCATCAACAAGGGCCACAAAAGAGCCGGTAATGGCCGCAGTCCGGGTCCCGCCGTCAGCCTGCAAAACGTCACAATCCAGCCATATTGTTTTTTCTCCGAGCGCCTTAAGGTCAATGACACTGCGTAAGGCCCGGCCGATTAGACGTTGAATTTCGTGAGTGCGGCCAGTCAGTTTACCTCTGGCAGCCTCGCGAACGTTACGACTCTGGGTCGAACGCGGCAATAGTGAATATTCGGCACTTACCCAGCCTTCACCTGACCCTTTTAGGAATGGTGGCACTTTATCTTCAAGCGTTGCAGCACAGATAACTTTGGTATCACCAAATTCAACTAGCACTGAACCTTCGGCATATTTTAAATAATTGCGGGTAATTTTAACTTTCCGCAGCTCATTGGCTGCACGTCCGTCTGCTCTGGTCATAATGGCCTCCTCAAATATAGATATTTTACTTAGACTTGTTCTAGTATATCTTGCTCTTTATCCTGGATTAAATAATGATCATGCTGTCCTGCTTTTTTAGCTTTATGTACAGCATCGCATGCCTGGCTCCGGCACATTGGACAACTATTGCGGGGAATGACAGCAGCAAAAGCTGATTTTACTCCAAATGGATAGCCCTCAGCTTGCGTCGAAACCGTCTGATACCCATGACATTGAGGGCACAGCCGTACTGTTTCACTTTGACATTCTTGTATGCCGCTATCATCATAATAGATGTTTCGCCGGCGTTGCCAGAAGTCTCCTGCCTTAGCCACCGCTTCGTTCCGGAGTTTATCCCTCTCAGCCCAGATGTTTCGCCACTCAGCTATCATCTTAGCAATATACCGGGTATTCTCTGCTGATTGGCGCGGGCAGCGGGCAATATCAGGTTCCACTACCCGGCTGTAATCCAGACCGGCCATGGCGAGGATGATACCTGTATTGACATATGGCAGTGCATCTTCGATTGAGTAACCGCCCTCAAGCACAGCAATGTCGGCTTTTAGCTTTTCTGCTAAACGAGCATAGCCCTGCGCGGTAACGGCCATGTTAGCCAGCGGGTCACTGTAATGATTATCCTGCCCGGCTGAGTTAATAATAATGTCTGGCTTGAAATCTTCAAGCACCGGCAAAACAAAATGATCTAGTACATAATGAAGACCGTCATCGGTTGTGCCAGGAGGCAGAGGAATGTTGACAGTTGAGCATAATGCACCCGGACTGCCGAGTTCAGACATTGCACCAGTCCCCGGATACAGGGTACGGCCATCCTGGTGAAAAGAGATAAACAGTGTATCTGGGTCATGATAGAAAACATCCTGGGTGCCATCACCATGATGGACATCGGTATCAACAATAGCCACCCGGTTAAGCCCGTAGTGGCGGCGGAGATATTCTACCATGACAGCTTCAATATTTATCGTACAAAACCCGCGGGTGCCATGCACAACCCGCATGGCATGATGCCCCGGAGGGCGCACCAGCGCAAAAGCGCTATTTACTTCACGGCGCATCACAGCCTCAGCAGCGGTTATTGCCCCACCGGCTGAAACCAGATGAGCGTCAGTAATGAGTGAAGCGATGTCTGGTACGCCAAGATGAACCCGCCCGGCATCCTGTATCTTAGCCAGCTGTGGCCGATATTCTCTAATATTCGGCAAATCCAGCAGGCCTTCTTCAACAATTTGGTCCCGGGTATAGAGGAGGCGTTCTTCCCGCTCCGGATGTGACGGTGATATAGCCCAGTCAAAAGCTGGGAAAAACACCAGCCCTAATGACTTATTCTGCATTCTCCCGCCTCCATGCATCTACAGGCATAAGCACACCTGGTTTTAACTGTAAGGTACATGTCATAATTTTCCCGATCGTGTTAAAGCCACGGATAACATTGAACTCTTCCTCATACAGCCGCTCACTTTCGTAAGTGCCTTCTTCCATGCCGCCAGCATCCGCCCGTTCAGCAAGATGAGTCTGGGCAGCCGCCCATGCCTCCTGCAGCGTAAACCGCCGTTTATCTATCGGCTGCTTGATTCCTAACTGAGGCACAGTATAAAAGCCCTGCGCCGTATCTGCCCTAAGCGTAATTTCAGTAGTCGGCCTGGCTGAAGCTGCGCCAACGGCATTAGCTACCATATGTCCTGGCGGCACTTGCCACGGCAGTTCCAGCCGTTCAGCTACCAGCGGTGCCAGCCCCATAGCAGCACCACCTACGCCGAGAACGAGTTCTGGTTTGAAAATTTCCCCATACACAATATCTTCGACTTTATATACAGGCCTTGCCGCCTGCTCTGTCAGCATATCACGTATTGCCTGGCACACAGTGCCAGTTGCCGACCGCAGCGTTTCCCAAGCGGCATCTTCGGCCGTTTGGTCCCCAGCAGCTACTCTGACCATAGCCTTTTTGGCCAATTCTAAGTTACCATACTCAATTAGTCCAGCTACGCGCAGCGCATCAGTCAGCGTAGGTTCAGTGCCGCCATTTGCCACCGCAGGCCCGCACCGCATAGGTCCTACAGTCAGGCTGCCATTCTCCCGCCGAACATAGCTGTCACCGCCAATGCCGACTGAACGCAGCCAGAAAGAACGCACCGCTGTAGGGTAGCCGTTCACACTGGCCCCACCTGGGGCAAATAACGGCGCACCATTTTGCCATAAGGCAATGTCGGTGGTAGTACCGCCGATATCTAACGATACTGCCGGTTCTTCCGGATTAGCCAGCGCCATAATGCCGAGTACACTGGCTGCCGGTCCGGTAAAGATGGCCTCTACCGGCCTTAACTTAGCTGCTGCCAGGGAGAGCGTACCGCCATCAGCTTTCAAAATATATACAGGCGCAGTAATCCTCCGCTCAGCAAGCGCCGCTTCAATCGCAGCAGCGAACTTAGTAAATATACGCCATACGGCCGAATTATAGTAGGCTGAATTAGCCCGTCTAAGAAAATTAAGAGAACCTGAAACTTGAGCTCCAAGTGTTATCTGCCTTGGCTCTAAGTACTCCCGAATCCACCCAGCCACTACCTGTTCCTGGGCTGGGTTGCGTATGGCAAACTTGCCAGCTACAGCAGCCACCTGAACGCCTTTTATCTCGCGGCATAAGACAGCAACTTCTTCCTTAACCGGGGCAGCCTGTTCCCTGCCCCTGTGGTCGGTATATCCGGACAAAAAGAAGGGCTGGCCTGGCGTCAGGCCGGTAAGGTTCAGCCCCGGCCCAGGCATCAGCAGCAGCGCTGCTTTGTCGGTTTTCCCTTCAACAAGAGCATTTGTCACAATAGTTGTCGATAATGCCACACGCTTAATCTGTTTTACGTCAATGTTGATAAGCACCTTGTCAATGGCGGTTACAATACCACTGAGCAATTCATGGTGCGTAGTCGGCAGCTTAGCTGAGGCCATAACTTGGCCATCCACAATAACTACAGCATCGGTAAAGGTCCCGCCCACATCAATTCCAAGCAGCAACTCTTTCGCCTCCAAACCGTTTGGCTGGCTAATTGTATACAGCACAGCCTATCGCGCCGTTAAGCTGGGGGTGTTCAGGCACAATAACCTCGATGCCCATTTCCCGGGCAATATACTCTCTGATGGCGCCGCCTAACGCAACACCGCCGGTAAAGATAAGTTTATCACTTTTGAGTGCACTCAGCATAGGTTTTATCCGTTTATAAATAGTGTAATTCACACCGGCTGCCAGCTCAGCAGTGCTGTAGCCTTCGACAATCCGTCCGATAAGCTCAGACTCGCCAAAGATAGCACAGGTAGCACTAAGCTCCACCGGGTTATCACTATAGTCTGCCAGTTCTTCCAGATTGATACCAAGAACAGCTGCCATGTTTTCGAGATACCGCCCAGTACTTGCCGCACACTTGTCATTGGTCTGGAAGTCCACCATTCGACCTTTGCGCACCTTAATGACTTTGCTATCCTGGCCGCCTAAATCAAGCAGTGTAAAATCAGTCAGCCCTGTCTGAAAGATTGCACCAAGCATATGAGCCTTTAATTCAGGAATAATGGTAGCACCGACAATATCGATGGTATTGCGGCCATACCCGGTAGCTGTCAGATGGGCAACCTCAGGAAATCCAAGTGCTGCAAAATCCACAGCCATCCCACCCTCGATCCGCTGGCCATAGTCCCGGTAAAACTTGGCTGTCTCGTATACCTTAGCCGCCTTAAGCTGTTTGGTATCGGCATCCATGACTACCAGTTTTACACTGCGACTGCCTAAATCTATGCCACACCGCATAGTCTTCCTCCTTCACCAAGTCCAGTGTTAACGCAGCATTTCCAAGAAACTGTCAATCCGCAGTTTGGTCCTGGCGTCAACCTTACCTGGCTTATCACCCTCAACTGTCAAAATAGGTATATCCAGCTTCTGGCGCAAGATAAGGTCTTCAATCTGCCGGAAACAAAAACTTTGTACATAATGAACAATTCCGTCCAGATTACGTCGCTCAATCTCAGCCTGAATATCTTTAATCCGGCCAAATACGCCATAAGGGTATGTATACAATTGATATTGTTTTACAATGTCATCAGTGACAAACGGCATAGCAAACTGCCGCTGCACCTCGTTATACACGACTCTGGCCCCCATTGTTTCCAAATAGGGATACAGATCGGTAAAAATAGGAGGCACGCCAATATATCCGAGCTTTAGGTCATCGGCATATTCACGGGCATTCCCGGCCTGCTCAAGAAACTTATCTACATCTTTCGAAAAAACCTCGACATCACTGTTAAAATCACTGCAGCATACCTGATATAAATGGTTATCAAGACCGCTTACCGTGTTTTCCTGCCAGGTAAGCCAGTCAATCTCAGCAACCTTAAGACGCAGTTTATCTAACTGACGTTTAACAGTATTGACAGCTTCCCAGTTTGTCCCCAGTGTGGTCATTAGTTTTTCCATTTGAAGCTTCAATAAGTCATAGTCACGGTCAAAGGGGTAGGCAAAAGGAATCGTCTCAACCCCTGCCAGTTCGTAGGTTTCCATGAGCGCATGTGTGTTGCTGCAATCACCTTGGGTAACGGCAATGACTTTGTCAATACCGCCAAAACTCTCATTAAGCTCTTTATTAACCACTACCGAGTACAATCCCTTTATCCACCCGCAAATATTCCGGGGATAACCGGCTTCTTCGGCGGTTTCCACCATGCGCCCGGCTTCCGGACTGGTAATAAATATATTGTTAAGATCAACAGGAACATGCCCTGCTGCCAGAATAATCTCAACCGGCACAGTTGTCGTAATGCCGATGCGGGCCATAACAATCACGCCTCCTAGATATTTAAAACAGAGGATAGTCTCCCTACCCTCTGTTTTTAGAAAAAAGTTTAGTTATTGAGCGGCTGCTTTTTGTACAGCTAAACCATAGTTTTTGATAATAACAATCGGGGTCTTCTGACTTGCATTGCCAAAAGGATTATCAATCAGTATCTGCGCTATTTCCTTGGGATTAAGTCCGTGGGTTACGCCTAGTACTGCCGCCCGCTTGAGGTCGTTGACATCAGCTACAACAGCGCCATAACAGCCCAGTCGCTCTTTAATCGCTTGGGCCACGCCATTTGGATCAGCCGGTCCGTACACCAGATGTTTATCAAAAGGTGGCATAGTACCGGTAACATCATCAATCAGCGCTGCCTGCTCACCAGCCAATTCATAAAACAGACCATTCCTGCCTACTAGCTTACCTAACATTCCAACAAACATAGCCCAGGCTACCCGCCCGCTGCCCTCGGCATTCATCGCAGACTGCATACCGTAAACACTGGATAAACTGCCTTTTTGCGGGACAAACCGGCAAAGTATCTGAGCTAACAATGACGGGGTCAATTCTTCAGGCCGAACAACGCGTCCCTGAGTAATCGCCACAACACTCTCAGCAACTGACACCACATCATTAGGACCAATATCATCTTTAGCATATCGCTCGATAGCATCTACAATATTATCTTTATCAGTAAGAATCCGGGTACGCACCGGTCTTAACTCTAATGCCTGCTCTGTCATATGTATTCCCCCTATCTGGCTGCAGCTTGCTGGCCAGCGGCAAGAGCCTTATGTATTTCACTGGCTGTCATAACCAGCCTGTTTTTATCGATATACCAGGGACTGCGGGCTACTACCTGAAAAACAATGTCAATTGGCATATCAACCATGTCTTTAAGTGCAGCAGCAATATCACCGTTTTTTGCTGTGAATTTGACTGTCAAAATAATAGATCCGCCAGTATTCTTAGGAACAATATATGCCTCCCAATAGCCGTCATTGCGATCAGCGCTATCAAGCGTCAGACGCGCATCGGTGTCTACAGCGTCAAACTGTTCATAAGGCAAAAAGTGGCGAGGAAAAACATCCATGAGAGTACCATCCTGTGTGCCATTATTGATAAATGGCACTACGGTCCGAAAGGTCGCAGCATCTTTGGTTATCTCGGCAAGAGTAAAATCAGTACGTTGGTCAACAATAAATTGGAAATGAGCATCTCCCTGGTTGACAATATACAGCCATATACCAACAGCTGCGCCTACCACAAGAATAAGTAAAACAGCTAAAAATTCCACACTACTGCCTCCGTATCTGGGTATCGACACCCGAAACCCTATAAATTATACTTTTGTACAATAATCTTGTAAGTTAACTAACTCAAACTTAGGAGCCAACTCCCGCGTCCTCGGGAAATCTATGGCACAAGCCGCCACTCGCTCTGCCCTCGGTAGATCTGCGGAAAAGCATATTCGTGATTTTCCTTGCGCACGCGTAGACAACTTGTCATGATGAGCAAGTGTAGTCCGCGCCTCGGCTGCCGTTTCTCTGGCAGGATCAACAAGGACAACATCTGGCCCCATGATATCCCGGATGAGCGGACTAATAAACGGGTAATGGGTGCAACCTAATATTAATGCATCAATATCGCTGTCTTTGAGCGGCTTGAGATACTCCCAAGCTGCTGCTTCAATCTCAGGACCGAATAGTTTCTCCTGCTCAATGAGCGGCACAAACTTCTGACAGGCCTGGGGAAAAACGACTGCAGATGGGTCCTCAGCCTTAATGGCCTTGGCGTGCTTCCCGCTGTTGATGGTGGCCTCGGTGGCAATAACACCGATCCGCTTACTTCGACTGGCATGAAGCGCGGCGCTAGCGCCATTGTTCACCCCGATTAACAAAAACGGAAACTCTGTCTTTGCCTGTTCCAGGCCAAGAGCTGTCATAGTATTGCAGGCCGTTATCGCCATTTTGACTTTTTGCTCAGAAAAGAAGGTCAGTATCTCGTGCAGGAACCGCAAAATTTCGGCTGGCGGTCGGGAGCCATAAGGGGTACGGGCAGTATCGCCAAAATATATAATATCTTCGCCTGGCAGTAAGCTTAAGACCTCTTTGACAACCGTAAGCCCGCCCAGTCCGGAATCAAAAATCCCGATTGGCGCATTATCTCCCATGACGCCACCTCCTATCAATTTATTCTCTCTTGGCGCCATATATAATATGCAAAAGGCAAACTTGCTGCCAAGCTTGTCTAGTAACAGTTCGCATTAGATAGCGGGCTGCTTAATTTGGAAAAATAGTTGTCAGGCAAACGAATAATTTTCCCCTGCTTATTAGTAAATGCATTTTGCGTACGTCCAGTAGCCAGAAGAACGCCATCATGCTCCCGCAATACCCTGTAAGTAAAAACCATCTTTACCTTTGATACTTCAGTCAGGACAGCTTCAATCAGAATATAGTCATCAAACTTAGCTGACATACGGTACTTACAATCAACATCGGTAATCGGAAATACAATATCCTCAGCCATTAGATCATTGAGAAGAACCCCGACCTGCCGCAAATACTCCACTCTGGCCATCTCAAACCAACGAAAGTAATTGGAATGGTGCACCACCCCCATCATATCGGTTTCAACAAATCTTACTTTTTCTCGTACTGTAATCATATCAGCCTATCCTATTCCCAATATTTGTTCAATATAAAGAAAGCACGGCTTGCGCCGAGCCTTTGGCGAAAGCGGAAGTCGATGCTGCCCTTATCCAGACGGAAAGTTATACTTTCTAACAGGATGAAAAAAAGCACGCTATCAGCATGCTGGTAGAAGAATTCACTTATATATTGTACTTTTATTGGGCATTTTTGTCAATGCCGGATTAGTCTCTAGTTGGGTAAACTAATACCGGAGGTGAAGATCATGGCAATTATAAAACAAGATATTAAACATGGTTTTGATTCGAAAAAAGTCACATTTGGTGACCCCAATATTATTTCCAATCGTACCAGCGAGCGAGACAAAAACGTGCAAACCAAACCATTACGGCCGAAATAATGGTTAACCAACACTCTGTTTAAAGGAGCAAAGTTATGACAACATACCGAGTTATTATTGACGGCCAGGAAAAAAGGGAGCATATAGTAGCAAGCAACTATGCAGATGCCTATTTTGATGTTGCCAGCACTATGCCATTGACCTACCAAACTGATGTTAAGCTGGTACCGGTTGAAGAAGGTGATGGTATTCATTCCGTTCACCAGCACTTACATGACATTCCTGGTGTAAAACAAAACCAGAACGTTTACGATTCCTTATCAGAATAGCAACTATTGGTGGCCATGGCTTTTCCTAAGAGTGGGAAAAGCCATGGCCACCTTTACCAAATCTACTTGACGCAGAACAGCTAATCCTATATAATTCTAATTGAGAATAATATTCATTTGCAAAGAGGTGATTAAATGTCAGTATTTATTGTAGGCGCCGATGTTCTGGGCAATATACCATCTAATCTAACGAAAGCAGGCGTGAAGTCCTTACAGCATTTTAAAGGACGCAAACGGGTTACTGAAGACATCCAAATACCCCCTAACACTGATCTGGTCTTAGTCATTACCGATTACATATCTCATAACATCGCCGAGATCATCAGACGTAAAGCCAAAGAAGCCTGTCTACCGGTTGTCTTCTCAAAGCGCTCCTGGAGCCACTTACAAGAAAAAATACAGCCTTATATCTCAAAATAGACTTATCCAAGAAGAAACCCCTTGCCAAATTTAGCAAGGGGCTATGAATTGGAATGTATGTTAAACGAAAGGAGAAGAGAGAATAGCATTGCTGCCTTTCTTACCTCAATATTACAATAGTCGCCAAAACTTGTCAATAACAATTATCTGCAAGTATTGTTTGTTTTTAAATTATTTGTCATACTCTTTAGAATAAAAGACTAGATAAATCTTAGGGCTTATCTAGTCTTTTTTATTTTGGCGCGCCCGACAGAAATCATCAGATTGTTTCCTCCAATTCGCCTAAAATATTATCAATGCGTCCACCACTGCGTAATATTTCCCGAATTGACAGCATTTTTTGATCTATTTTAGTCAATGTGATTAGATTTTCCCGTTCTTTCTCAGACGTTTCAATAACCCTACTGATACCACCATTTTTTATAACAATTCGTTTATCCCCCATTAATGCCAATATGGGGTCATGGGTTGCCATTAATACTATTTTTTGTTTATCAATCAATAGCCTTAGGGCATTTTGGCGATCAATACCCGCATTTTCTATTTCATCAATCAATACAATAGGTGATGAACTTAGGTAGGCCGTATCGGCAATCATCAAAGCCCGGGACTGACCTCCACTTAGTGATGTGACAGGTGTGTCTGGGGTAAATTGTTCCCCTGCTAATTCATTTGCTTTTGCGATAATATTACTGGTTACTTCTTCGATATTCTCTAGCATCCTACTCTCCGCGTGCATACTAACAAATTCTTCTACTGTTAGATCCATAATAAAATTCATATTTTGGGAAAGCTGGGCCACTAGCTTATGCTCAACAGAAAACCGGCATTTCAGATCAGGGAGCTGTCCGTTTATCAGTATTTTGCGATTCGTAGGTGTATCTTTTTGTGCCACCCACTCAATATCTGCCAGTAATCTGCTCTTACCGGAACCAGTAGGTCCTACAATGCAGACAATTTCCCCAGCATGTATCGTCAATTCTATGTCTTCCGCTGTGCCACGCTTATCGTTACCGCCAACGATAGTAATCGATTCAATTTTGATCTTTTCCTCTTGTAATTTTTCCATTTGCAGCATAAAAACAAGAAACTGGTCAAGCAACTCTTGGCGTCCTATCCCTAAATCCTGTAGAGTATCTTCCTCTATCGCAGCAAAAAATTCCCTAACAAAACACTCCTCACTTTGCTGAAGATTCGGTAGTGACAAGAAAAAATCCAGCGCATACGGATAAGAATTAAACAATTGCTTTAATGTCATTACAGCCAGATTATCCCACATGGCACTCCCACCTTCCTATACATAACAGCGCGATGATATTATCAATTTAGCCAAGATCCATTTTGCGAACATTTCCCATTTGGAAATCTTGCCCTATACGGGTTTGTCCCAAACAGTAAGAACAGGTAGCAGCCGGCATCGAAAACCTTAACTGATAATCGGTCAGACGCTCCAAGCTCTGAGCAGTTTTAAATAATTGACCAACCTCCCTAGCTCCTTGACCAGTAATACCATTGACATGAACAATCATGGCACCTGGATTTGCCTGCTTCACCCGAAAGGCGAACACCTCTCGTTCAGCCTGGGAAACGATATCGCCTTTCGTTATAATGACAATATCGGCTAGTTTCAGCATAGGTCCGACTTTTCTCGGGGTATTGACCCCGCTCAAATTGTCAATAACACATACTGCCATGACATTACGAATATGAGGAGAACACCGATTACATAAACCTGCACTCTCACTAATTAACATATCTAAATTGTTTTTTTGCGCCCAGGCTAGACAATCCTGAACATTGCTCACAAAAAAATGATCTGGACAAAGATTTCCCGACAGACCAATCTTTACCTCGATACCTTTTTTTTGATATAGAACCTGATCCTGGGTAGACAAACAATCAAACTTTACCACACCCACATTGAGTTTATCTTCCTGAAGAGCTTCGATAATCTTTAATAGTACTGAGGTTTTACCTGCCGAAGGCGGTCCGGCAACAGTAATTAACTGCATCCTTCTTTTCCTCCAGCACGATATACACTCATAAATGTATCATTCATTGTATTCACTAGATATTCAATATCATTGTTTTTAATAAAATCCCAGCCTAGCCATTTTAACCTTACATGTTCAGGAAGATTCACCTTCACCTCAGCATGGACTGCTGGAAAATAAGCATCTGCACAAATACGGGCAATTTGGGAACCTGTCAGATAATCTGCTAATTCATGCAGTTCTTGCATTTTATCAGCTTTTATCAACACAGAAACAGGATATGCTAAAATACCTTCTTCCGGCCAAACTATCGTTATATGTTCAGACTCTTTCATTGTTTTGTAAAAGAAGTAGGGCATAATATGGATGGGCGGCACATCCTTACGGTTACTGGTAAGCTCTTTTACCATTTGTGCCGGATGGAGCCCACACTTTACTGATCGTCCTAATTGCTCCACTCCCACTACTCCAAAATCTTTATAATAGTTAAGCTGTACCACATCACAGAAAATGTCACCATGCCCACGCATCACTACTTTTTTTTCATATTCAGGTCTTAATAAATCGCCCCACGTCTGGGGCATCGGAATGCTTCCTAAGCGATTTTTATCTACTACCATGACTAGAACATTTGCCCCAATAACAGTAAAATGTCCATCTGGATCGATCATTCCAGCCTCAGCAAAATGAGAATTCACCGGGCGATTGATCACGTCAGCAAAAACTCCTTTGGTAACAAATCGCTCCATGAAATTTTTATAAAAGAAACTATATCCCACAGTCATGATGATATCTGGGATTTCATCTGGCCCTTCAAAATGCTCTAAATAATCTTCGTAATCGAGATGCTCGTTAAAGAAGGATTCGATACAATAATTTAGCGGGAGATTTTTTTCTTCCCGCAAATAATCCAGAAAAAGCTTTAATTCACTCTGCATGGGAACTTTTAACGGACAAGGTAGCAAGGACAGCATATTCAAATGTTCTGAGCTATTATCAAGTACTGTAGTCTCTAGGTTTTTGTATCGCTCTTTTTCCGCAATTTTTTCTTCCAATAACACTATAAATGATCCCAGATTTATTCCCTTACTCTTTAAAGCAGTTTTCAATTTTAAAACCACACCCAATTGCTTTATGACTGTATCGTCAGCAAAAATAGAGAAGCCATTATTAATGAATACCTCTCGCGTTTCAGGGTAAGTCGTAATAATTTCAGCAATTGTCATAGTAGGTTGTATCAATTCCATACTTTTCCCTCCCTCAATAATATTCCCAGCATTTTTATCAACCATTATTTCTAATCATAGCTAGTTTAATTCGCTAAAAATAAAAACCGACTTGAAGCGTATAAATACACCTCAGCCGGTACGTCATTGTACACAAAAGTATTTATTAGAATTATATCTTTTCATTATACATAGATATTATATTGCCTTCAATACATTTATTGCATAATTAGGTTTACCCTCTCAATAAACTCCCTGATGTTATTTTTGTGAACTCATGTAAGTTTATCATCTATAGGAAATATATATGGCGCAGGCTTTCCAATATAATAACCTTGAAACTCGTCTATACCAATATTTCTTGCAGCATTATAGATATCTTCTGAACTAACAAATTCGGCTATTGTTTTTATATTAAGCTGCTTTGCAAAGTGGACGATGGTCTTGACAATAGCCAATGCTGATGGACTGTCAACAATCTCCTTAATGAGCGAACCATCGATTTTTAAATAATCTGCCCCCATTGTAAGGATATAGGCAAAATTAGAATAACCACTGCCAAAATCATCAATAGCAATCTTGGCATTGTATTTTTGTACTTCCTTAACAAACAAGGAAAGTTCAAAAGGATCTTCAAATTCTTCTGATTCCACGAATTCAAAAGTTACTCGATTAGCCAAATTGGAGGTCGAAAGTAATTTTATAATTAAAGTTTTTACTTTAGCATCTGAAATATCAGCAGCACTCAAATTAATAGAAAAGTCAATGCTTTTATTAGAAAAATATATAAAAGCCTTTTTTATAATGACTTCTGTCAAGCGTGGATAAAGCCTGGTCTTTTTTATAATTGACAAAAAGCAACTTGGCAAAATCACAGTTCCATCTCTAGAGAGCATTCGAACAAGGACTTCATATTTAGTAGGCATGCTACTAACCAGGTTCATGATCGGTTGATAATAAAGGATAATACGGTCTTCCCTAATAGCATCTTGTACTTCTTGAACCCAAAATAAGTTATTTTGATAATCCTTCTTTATTGGCAATTCATCATTATAGACTTGAATCCGAAGATTATGCTGCCGCGCATACTGCAATGCCATCTGTGCCTTTTCCAGTGGATTATCAGATGTCAAAGCAATGCCAAAAGTCACGAAAGGATGATGTACTTGTCCGAGAATTTCAAAATCTGTTTTCTCAATACCCTCATATGCAGAAACAGCCCATTCATTTAACAAAACTCCCTGACTATCTCCTAAGACAGCATATTCATCTCCCGCCAGTCGGTAAATAGTATAACTATAAGGTTTCGCCAATTCCACAATCTTTTTAGCAACATCTCGTATTAAACTGTCTCCAGCCTGGTACCCATAAAACTCATTTATTGCGCGAAAATTTTCCACATTAATAATGACTAAGCAAGGATTTTTCATCTGTCCTAAGTCGTGTAAAAGCTGAAATCGGTTGGGTAATGCAGTAAGATAATCCGTATATAACATGTTTTGCAATTCTATATTTATTAATTGTAACGACTGCAGTAGCTTTTCATTCTCCATTAAGGAAAGTCCTTGCCTAATGCCGATCATAATGATACAAAACAATACGCCAATTGATAATGAATTAATTTCACCTAATTCCCAAGATAATATCACAAGTAAAACGACTACAAATATATATGAAATAGAAAGGGGAAATAAATCTGAGGTTAAATTTCCCGCTATGGCTGTTCCTTTCTTGATCGCTACATTATCCAGATGAACAATAGCAGCTAAGGCAAGAGACAATCTGCCTATACCCCATAATAGATAAACCCAGCTGACTAAATAATCCGCTTGGATTACGATGAAATATAAATACGCTATATCAGAAATGATAAATAATGTATAGGACAGTAAAAATAAATTAAGAACTGATTTACTAAACCATATAGAACTGGAATAAAATTTTATAATTCCATTTATAATCCCGAGATAAACAATTAGATATGCTAAATAGATTGGAAAAGATGCTGGCAACGCATAAGAATAAAAATCGAAATAACTCGTTAAATATCTACTACTTATACTGTAGATAATAACTACGAGCAGTATAATATCAACTACCAATTTAAAGCATGTATAGACTCCTCTTCTTCGCCAGACAATTGAAATAAATGCTGCAATAGTTAAAATCAGTGAAAGAGAATAAAGTAGATCAACACAACAATTCGGCGGAGGAATGTTAAGTATATATTGAGAATAACCTAATATCAGCTCTCCACAAATAAAACTAATATATCCTAAAAATAAAAGAGCCCAAAATGGCTTATCTGATGTAGTGTTTTTATAAGTCCGATACAATGAAAAGTTAACACTCAATGTGCTTACAAAAAGCAGCACTGCAATCCCTGATTCCTTAACCTTCTCATTCCCTTGAGAAAAAATAATCCATAAAAAAAATATAACAATATAAAAAATTATAAATGCAAATAACGATTTATTTCCTACTTCGAATATCCCTTGTCGCCTATCCTCTAGATTCATCGAATTCCTCCGTTCATATTCTCTGAAGACGCAACCGTGAGATGTATTGAATGAATATAAAACAAAAGACTAGGTCTCGTCGCCTAGTCTAAACAGTTTTAGAACAAAACAGGCAACCTGGCAATCATAGATACACTTGTATCCTTAGACCCATAGCTTTGTGCCCTTACCTTTCGATAAGTTTACCAAAATATTCATCTTGTTGTTGATATATTACATTTATTTACCAAATTCGTCAATAAATACTCTATAAGTTTTTTTATTCCATTTAAAATAAGACTTACGTCCTATAAATTAGGGACTTTAGGTTCGAAAAACAGCTTGACAACAAATGAAAAAAATGTACAATTTAGTCATAGTATAGATCATACTAAGTAACACATTTATATTCGCTGAAAAGAATATTGGGCAAACTTACCGAAAGGTAAGGACGCAAAGCTATGGGTCTAAGGACAGAATTGTCTACGACTGCCAGGTTGCCGCTTCGATTACAAACTGTAATTTATCAGCACCTGTCTGCCTAAAGACTGGTGCTCTATTTTTATTTTCTGTAAAAATAGAGTGAAAACAGGGTTTAAATATCTAGATAATGATATTTTTAAATAAAACGAAGAGGATGGGACTTGTGGAAACTCAAACAATGTTAATAGGTATTTTGACACTTGGGACTATGCTCTTGACGTATTTGTTTATGAAATCTGATGATAAGTCTCTGTTTGGAAAACTTCCTGCACATGTGGAAATAACAGGCTTTAGTATCAAAAATGGCCTTTCAGATACTAAAAACAAATATTATATAGAACGATTTAGAGATTCTTCCAAAAGGTGATACTGGCTTTTTTAGTATCTTTTTAATCTAGCAACTCATAGCAACCCTCTATAGAAAACTCACAGGAGTTTGCCAACCGACAGCAAAAAGCCTTCTTAGAATTTCTAAGAAGGCTTTAGTTTCCTATGGTGCGCCCGGCAGGAATCGAACCTGCGCTTTCGGCTCCGGAGGCCGACGCTCTATCCCCTGAGCTACGGGCGCGTTATGTTGTCTTAACCACGAATACGATTATAACATACCCAGCGTATCGTGTCCAATAAAATCAACATATTTTTTCTTGTATGTTTTTACAACTACTAAGAAAGCTATTTGACGTCAGTCGGAGTCTGGCAATACGGGCATAGTCTCCATTCGCGGTTGAGCTCTTTTCCGCACGAAGCGCATGTTGGTTTTAGAGCAAACCCACAATAGGGACATGCCTTAAAATCTTCTTTAACATTACTAGCGCACATAGGACACTTGATGGTCTCTCCCACAGGCGTGGCTTCAACATCAATAATATCCTCATTGCGGCGCGGCTTCATAGATGGCTTGCGCCCGAACAACAGGTACAATGGCAAAAATACAACGAGCGCAGCCATCGTTCCAATTGACCACAGCAATGCTATCCCCAAGTCATGGCCCCGCCCCCTGGCGTCATTATATACCCAATAGGCAGCAAGCGCCGCAATCAGCAGGCCAAAAGTTGTCATCATAAAGCAGTCCCTCCACAGCAGCAGCATTATGCGTAAAATTATATCATGCTGCAGTAAAACTGGCAAAAAAAAACTAGGACGCATCAGCCGTCCTAGTTTACTGCTAACTGCTTATCTCATCCAGTGCTTTGCCTTTGGTCTCTTCACCAAACAGCCAAACGGCAACTGCTACCACCATCATAACACCGGTAAACATCGTAAACACCTGAGCAAATCCTTGAGGCCCGGTAATCATATATCCAACAATGGTAGGGGCTAGTATCCCTCCAAACCGGCCAACTGCCGCCGCCCAGCCTGAGCCAAAGGCCCGAATCCGAGTTGGATAGAGTTCCGGAGTATAGGTATAAACAACACCCCAAGCCCCCAGATTAAAGAACGACATTAGGCTCCCCCAAAGAAGCACGATTTCGGCACTGCCGCCTTGACCGAAAAAGTATGCACTCACTGCACTCAATGCCAAATACATAGCCAGCGTTGATCTCCGCCCAATACGATCGACCAAATACGCGGCACTGAAATAGCCTGGCAATTGGGCCAATGTCATAATTAATACATACTCAAATGTTTTGATGACCGTATGGCCCTGCTTGACCATGAGCGACGGCAGCCAGGTAAAGATACCATAGTATGAATAGACAATACCAAACCAAATTAACCAAAGTATCATTGTCCGTTTAGCAAATTGAGCTGTCCACAGCTCCTTAAAAGCCAATTTCTGCGCGGGTGAATTTGGCACTATAGCTTTAGCGTTTGCAACCGGCTGAGCAGCCGGTTCAATTCCTGCTTCTCGTTCAATTCTTGAAACGATCTCCAGAGCCTCAGCTTGACGACCTTTATGGATAAGATAACGTATTGATTCAGGAACCCCCATCCTAATAAAAAAAACGTAGAGTGCAGGGAGTGCACCGATAAAAAATGCCATCTGCCAGCCAAACCGAGGGATCACTAGGTAGGAAATGAGGGCAGCAGCCAGCCAGCCAAATGCCCAGAAGCTCTCCAGTAAGACAATGAAGCGGCCCCGACTGGCAGGCGGTGAATACTCTGCCATGAGAGTTACGGCTACCGGCAGCTCGCCACCTAGGCCAAAGCCGACTAAAAATCTAAACACAAGTAGTGATTCATAATTCCAGGCCAAGCCGCATAGCCCAGTCGCTATACTGTAGATCATCAGCGTAACGGCGAATACCGCCTTCCGGCCAAACTTATCGGCTGCCGAACCAGCCAGTACGGCGCCAACCGCCATCCCCAATAGGCCAATACTGCCAATAAAGCCAATCTGAGTGGCAGATAAGCCCCATTCTTTTGCTAATACCGGCAATACAAATGCAATAATACCAGTATCCATAGCGTCAAATAGCCAACCAAACCCGGTCAATAGTAACAACTTATAATGAAAGCGGTTCACCGGGATCTGTTCCAAACGACTGATAATCGCCAATTCCTCAACCCCTTTTTGTCTTTACACCTGTCTTGTCACTACTTTGTATTATAGCCGGCTTGTATTAAAATGGCAACAACTTTTTAAATCATGCAATAAACAAGCTATACCGGCCCATATGCAAGCACAGGGCTGAAAATAGGCCGCCAGCCTGGTTGATATTCCTGGCTTATGAGCCTATTATTAATGAATAACCTATTTACTACAAAGGAGCAACATTATGGAACAGCATCAGAATAAAGAACGCCTTTTGACTAAACCACTGGCGCTTCTAACTTTTGGGCATTTAATTACCGATGTCGGCCAAGGTGCTCTGCCAGTGTTACTGCCGTTTCTAAAAACGGCTTTTAACCTTACCTATACCCAAATCGGAGTCGTTGTCCTTGTACAAAACCTGACATCCTCAGTGATTCAGCCGCTATTCGGCTATCTCACCGACCGTGTCTCGCTGCCCTGGCTTATTCCAGCCAGTGTGCTGCTCGCAGGGATTGGGACAGCTATCATTGGTATTATGACTTCTTACTATACCTTACTGGCTGCTGTAGTTGTCGGCGGCTTAGGCATAGCCTGTTTCCATCCCCAGGCTTCCAAATCAGCTCACCTTGTCAGCAGCGCTGCAACTAAAGGGCGTAGCATGGGTCTGTTCTCTGTCGGCGGCAATCTTGGACTGGCTATTGGCTCAATTGCCATGTCATTTGCCCTCAACTCACCAGGAGTATTAACAAATACACTGTACTTTATCATTCCTGGATTGATTATGGCACTGCTGCTATACCGCAACCTGCAGGATATATCGCCTACAGAAACTGCTCCCCAGTCAGCCGCCGCTTCGCATGCAGGAATTACCAATGGTCAATCTCTCAATTATGGCCTGCTTGCTATTCTTTTAGGATTTGTATTTATCCGATCAAGCATTCATACCGGATTGACCACCTATATCCCCCTATACTATATCGACTATTTATCAGGTAGTCCGGTATATGCCAGTTATCTTTTAGCCGTATTCCTGCTTGCCGGAGTTGTAGGCACATATACCGGCGCGTCTCTAAGTGACCGCTTTGGCCGTAAAACGGTTATTATGGGCTCTATACTCTCCACACTGCCCCTGATTGGCCTATTCCAGTACACCACCGGCCTGGCAACGTTGATTGTACTTGCATTAACAGGGCTTTCCCTCATCTCCTCGTTCGCTACCACGGTTGTCCTGGCACAAGAAATGATGCCCGGCTATGTCGGCATGGCTTCTGGCCTGACGATTGGCTTTAGTATCGGCCTTGGCGGCGTCGGCGCTACTATCTTGGGCTATGTTGCTGACCATTTCGGGGTTCCCAGTGTATTTACTGTTTTATCCGTATTGCCAATCGCCGGGGTAGTTCTCGCTTCATTTTTGCCCGGAAAACTATTTAAGCGCTAGAAAAACGCAGAGAAGAAGCTGTCGGTAAACAAACCGGCAGCTTCTTCTATTTTGCATTTTTTCCCAATATTGTTTTGTTTTTATTAAAAAACATGGCAGGTAAGTTAATATATATTGTCAAATATTATAATTATTTGCATTAATTGGCAAGGGGTGTACTAATGAATTTCTGGGAACAAACCGTTTTATTTGCATCCAATACTTTTACTACACTGGCATTGTCAGCTCTTGGTAGTTGTTTGATCCTTACCCTTCCCAGGAGCTATACCTCAATTGTCTGGGGTGTTATATTCGGAATATGTTCAGTTCTTGTTATGCGCGAAGGTATCTTTATCACAAGTGGTTCGATCGTCGACTTCCGGCATATTATTCTTACGCTGTCCGGATATATTGGCGGCCCGCTTACTGCAATAATTACTGCCAGCATTGGTGCATTATTCCGTTGGCATTTGGGTGGATGCGGCGTTCTAGGCGGTATCATCTGCCTTTATGTTTTTGCCGCTTTCGGCTATCTGCTACGTCTGTACAAGCCGAAGATAAGCCATTACACTCAACTGCATTTGCTTAAACTCGGAGTTCTTATGGCGCTTATCTATCTTGTTATATTGACAGGAGCCGCCTTGTATTATACCGGTTCTATTCGGGTAGTCCAGACAGCCCTACTGCCGCTCCTTATTTTTACTCCGCTTGGCGTATGGGCCTGTTTTAATTTTTACCGCCTTATCTATGACAAATTCAGCCGTGCTGAGCTTGTCGAGTGCCTGCTTAATTCCAGCCCGTTTGCTATTGTTGTGTTTGATGCAAATAGGAAACCGGTGCTTGCCAGCGACAGTTTTACCAAAGACAGTCTTCTCCTCACAAAATTACTTGAATCCCCAGAAGAAGATAGGGCACTGCACCGAGCCTTTATTCACCATGAACACTCATCATCAATTCTTAGGATACCCCATAGCGGCGATGAACTGATATACTCTCTAAGCTTAGCTCCACTTAAATTACCGCAAGGCCAGACAGGTACAGTGGCAATCGTTAGCGATATCACCGACCTATTTCGAGCAAAACAGGCGTTACTATCTTCAGAGTGTACTTTTAATAAGATTTTTAATAGCAGCCCTATGCCGCTATCGCTCTACAGTCTGACTGCTGGTCGCTTTATTCACATTAATGAGAGTTTCATTAATCACTCCGGTTACAGCCGGCAAGAAATCATTAACCAGCCTGGAGTTGAGCATGCCCTATGGCGTTACCCACGCGAAAGAGAACGATTAATTCGGCTGGTTTACCGTGAAAAATCTGTGCGTGATTTCGAATTTGAATACATCACTAAAACGGGTGATATTCGGGTCAGCCAAATATATGCCGAGCTTGTCGAGTATGACGATCAGCCTTGCTTACTGGCATCGGTTTATGATGTTACCGAACGTCGCCAACTAGAGCTTCAGCTGTCACGGCTTGACCGGCTTAATCTTGTCGGCCAAATGGCTGCCAGTATTGGGCATGAGGTAAGAAATCCTATGACTACAGTACGTGGATTTCTACAACTATTAGCAAAAAAGCCGGCCTTAGCCAGCTATAACGAATATTTTAAGATTATGACTGATGAGTTAGATCGGGCTAACGACATCATTACCGAATTTCTATCGCTGGCTAACAACAAACTCATTCACTTAAAATCCACCTGTATTAATGATATCATCAATACTATGCTACCGCTGATGAAGGCCGATGCTGCTGCTGGAAACAAAGATATTATTGCTGACTTAAGCAATATTCCTGACCTTGCCCTTGATGAAAAGGAGATTCGCCAATTACTGCTTAATCTGGTACGGAATGCCCTTGAAGCCAGTCCGGCTGGCGGAGTTGTTTATATCCGGTCATTTTATGATGCTACCAATGTATCAGTTGTACTATCTGTAACTGATGAGGGTTCAGGAATAGCGCCAGAGGTCCTAAAACAACTTGGCACACCATTTCTGACCACCAAAGAAACCGGAACCGGCCTTGGTTTACCTGTGTGTTATAGCATTGCCGACAGGCATCAGGCAGGTATTGATGTGACAACAGGAGCTAGAGGAACGACGTTCTTTGTCAGGTTTAAGATTAGTCCAGCAATATCCCCAGCATCTTAAGCTCAATGGCGATTTTTTGCAGGACATCTTTTGAAGGAGCTTCGACTGTATGCAGATGCACGCCGCCGGTAATAAGTGACAGTGGTGCTGCGCCACTCTCGGCTGACTTATGCAAAAACTCGGTCAAGTCACGCCGGGAAGCTAACATTAGGTTAGCCTTAATCTCTCCATACACGGGGTGATCAACACTGACATCAAGTACTCGTCCGCCATTATCAACAATAGCCGCAAGCTCATCTTCCATAAGTTCAACGCCATGACGACAGGCAAATCTGGCTGTAACTGCAGTGGTTGCTGATACCGGCAAAATGATATATCCTTGCGGCGTGGCACAAATATCGACACCTGCCGCTCGCAAAATAGCAATGTCACCGACAATTACCTGCCGGCTTACCCCCAGCTCTTTAGCCAATGCGGTGCCGGTCAGCGGTTGTCCGACACATTTAAGCGCTCTGACAATCTGTTCACGCCGTTCTTTTGCTTCCATTAAAAGTCACGCTCCAGCCCAAATTCTAGCGAAGCCACCCTGTTAAGTTCATATAAGTGATCACGCTGCCCGAGTAAAATCATAATGTCGCCTGACTGAATGACTTCTTGGGCCCGAGGGTTGTTAAGCAGCGTTTCCCCCCGCTTAATCGCCACAATGATTGAATCATACTGTTCCTTGATGGCGCTTTGGACCAGCGTTTTGCCAACCAGCGGTGAGGCAGGCCTAACCGTAATTTGCGCTATGTCGACATGGATTTCCTGATTATAAAATACGTTTTCCACCAAATCGGAAACAACTGGCTTAGTCATGGAGGCTGCCAACTGCCGTCCTCCCATAACCGATGGAAAGATGATTGTATTTGCCCCAGCCCGTTTAAGCTTTTCTGCTGCTTCTGGGCGTTCGGCTCTGGCTACAATAGTAATATCCGGATTCATACTCTTAGCAGTCAGTGTAACGTACACATTATCAGCGTCATGCGATAATGCAGTGATAATCCCCTTTGCCCTGGCAACACCTGCTGCCAGTAATATTTCATCAAAGGTAGCATCTCCATGCACTGCAGGGATTCGCTGCTCCATTAATGCATCAACAATTTGCTGATCTCGATCTATCACAACGTAATTCTCTTTTTCATGCAGCAGCCGCTCAATGGTATTGGCCCCGACCCGGCCTGCGCCACACACAATAATATGATTATTCATAGCAGCAATCCGCCGGTTCATACTCCGCCTCCCCCACACATTCTTAAGCTGCCCTTCAATAAGCGCACTAATAATCAGCATAAAAGTATAATAAGCCATCCCCACACCGCTTATGATTAGCCCCATTGTAAACAAACGGCCAACAGGCGTCTTGGGTATGATATCGCCGTATCCAACTGTAGCAACAGTGACAACAGTAAAATATAACGCATCAATAAATGACAGGTCCTCAATCAGCATATACCCAGTAACGCCAATCATCTGGATAAGCAAGAAAGCAGCAATGGTTACTTTTAGCCGTTCATATTGCAAACCTGCTCACTCCACACGTCATACCGCCAATTATTTGCTTTTGCTTGGAAACTCCCTGCTCCATTTGGCTGTCGCCACCTTATTTTAGATATGTATCCATTATTATACACTGAAAGTGCATTGATGATCTACTGTAGGTAACACGCTATCATCTACTGCAGCTGGCAGCAATACAGTAAAAGTAGTTCCTTGACTGGTTTGGCTGGATACGGATATTTTGCCGCCATGGCTCTGAACAATGCTATAACATACCGACAATCCCAGACCTGTGCCATTTTCCTTGGTCGTAAAAAAAGGTGTACCCAACTTATCAATTATTTCCTGGGGAATTCCATTGCCATTGTCCTCGACTGTTATCGCCATCATACCCTGTTGTCTGCCAATGGCGACCACAACCTTCCCCTTGTCAGGCACTGCTTCTACGGCATTTTTCAGCAAATTAATAAATACTTGCTTAAGCTGAGATACATCGCCAAAAGCAACGCATCCTAATGTTGGTAGTTTTATGTCTAACTCTGCATGTTTATCATGCAATTGCCCTTCCATAAGAAAAGCAATATCCTGCAGCAGCTTACACATGTTGACTTTTTCAAAAACCGGCTCTTTAGGCGGCCGTGCTAACATCTGAAACTCGCTAATCAGATTGTCTATCCGGCCTATTTCGGCTACAATGATCTCTAAATGCTCAGGACGCGGCGGTCTATCATTCCGGCGAGCCATGAGCTGAATAAAGCCTTTTATCGATGTAAGAGGGTTTCTGATTTCATGGGCAATACCGGCAGCCAGTTGATTCACACATGTCATACGTTCCAGCCTGAGCTGCTCCCGTTCGTGCTCATGCTGACGATTCTGCCGCCATACACCATATACTAGCGCAAGGCACAGTATAAAGAAAAGTATATTGCCACCTTCATCTAGCGATTTAACAAGCACTCTACCATATACAATATTAACTGGAACAGCCACAACTACTCGCCAGTTGTTATAGACAGTGTCTGTATAAATGAACAGTTTATCCACATTATCCAAGAAAGACTTGATAACAACAGCTCCCGCTTTATCAGACAACATATTGCTTATCTGTTCTTTAAACACGGAATGCTCGTTATAAACGTCTACCAGCCTAGGGTGATCAACAATATTACCATTACTGTCCATGATGAAAACATATCCTCGTTCACGTATGTAGTCACGTGGGACACCAGCTGCAATATCACTAGTAGGTACACGAGCCGATAGTATTGCCGCAACATTGCCCTTATCATCAAGAACAGGCACCCTCAAGCTAACATAGGCGTCTGCAATATTTTCTTCTATTATAATATCAGAAACAACACTCCTGCCTTCAAGTGCCGTTTGAAAGCTTTTATCATTAATTAGTACGTTATTTCGATTGTAACTATTGGCCGGAGTTGTTAACAAACCAATAATTTCCTTACCCTGCGGATCATATAACACAAGATTGCGAAAACCAAGCACATTGCTGGCAATATATAATTCATGCCTGGCCTTATCAATATCAAGTTTTTTTACACTATTGCTTGCTGCTAAAAATTTAAGCCCAGTCAAACGGGAATTAAAGTACATATCCAGATAATTTGCCGCGATTGTAAGACCTTCTTTTTCACTGGCGATTACACTCCGGTACTGATAATGAAAGTAGTTAATGATAAGAGCACTAACAACAGCCACCAGTGTTGTAATAATGGTAACTGCAGCCGATTTACTTTTGCTTCGCGGCGACAAGAGCATGAATTTCTTCACCACCTTTTTCTGACACAATTCGCCAAAATTCAGACTTTTCCTGCTAAATTATATTGGGCTTTGATGTTTTTTTCACAAATAGCAAACAAAAGAAGCCCTCAGACTATGCTGAAAGCTTCTTTTGTTTATGGTGGGCGATGACGGGATCGAACCGCCGACATCCTGCTTGTAAGGCAGGCGCTCTCCCGGCTGAGCTAATCGCCCATGTAACTAGTATAAGGATGTTCTTCGCTACCGCTCAGAACTAAGCGATTCGCACAGGTTTTCGCGTCTCTCTCGCTCCTAAAAACCTGGCTCTCTGCTTATCACTACCGCTCGGAAGTAAGCGACTCACTCAGGTTCTCATTTCGCCTATCGGCTCGTGAGAACCTGGTTCGCTGCTTATGGTGACCCGTAAGGGAATCGAACCCTTGATACCGCCGTGAAAGGGCGGTGTCTTAACCGCTTGACCAACGGGCCGAATGTAAAATGGCTCCTCGAGTAGGACTCGAACCTACGACCGATCGGTTAACAGCCGATTGCTCTACCAACTGAGCTATCGAGGAATGTCTCATAACATTATGAATTATATACTAGGTAAAATAAAATTGCAAGTAGCCGCATGTATTTTTTTATGGTCAATTAGTTGCCCTATATTACCGAACAAAGCCTGATAGCAAAGGATATTTTTGCTAAAACATCAAATACTGATAGTATAACTATAAAAGAACATATCTAAGGAGGTATTACTTTTGGATCCAAGAATTAAAACTCTCGCCAAAAACCTGATTGGGTATTCAACCAGTCTTGCGCGTGGTGAAAAAATATTAATTGAAATGTTTGATGATGCCCTGCCTTTAGCCAAGGCACTTGTGGATGAAACTTATGCAGCCGGTGCCATACCCTTTCTTGAGCTAAAGAACAGCCAACTGCAGCGGGCTCTGCTCCTGAAATCCTCAAGTGAACAACTTAAATTGGCAGCTTCCTGGGAAGAGGCCCGGATGAAGGAAATGAATGCTTATATTGCCATCAGAGCCAGTTTCAACATTACCGAAATGGCTGATGTTCCCTCCTCTCAGCTGCAGAGTTATCAGCAGGAATGGGTCAAGCCTGTGCATCTTGACATACGTGTCCCAAAAACAAAGTGGTGTATTCTACGCTGGCCCAACGCCTCTATGGCACAATCGGCAAGTACTAGCACTGAAGCATTTGAGGATTTCTATTTCAATGTGTGCAACCTTGATTACGGCAAAATGGCCAAAGCCATGGATCCCTTAGTCGACCTTATGCAAAAAACCGACAAAGTGAAAATTACCGGACCCAATACTGAGCTTGCATTTTCAATAAAAGGCATCCCGGCAGTCAAATGCTCAGGTCTCAGAAACATACCAGACGGCGAGGTATATACCGCACCTGTTAGGGATTCAGTAAATGGCGTCCTTGCCTATAATACACCGGCAGTATATCAAGGCTTTACCTACGAAAATATTCGGCTTGAATTCAAAGATGGTAAAATCATCAAAGCCACAGCTAATGACAACGAAAAAATTAATAAGATATTTGACACTGACGAAGGCGCTCGATATATTGGCGAATTCGCCCTAGGTGTCAATCCATATATTGAAAAGCCCATGAAAGATACTTTATTTGATGAAAAAATCAAAGGTAGTTTCCACTTCACGCCAGGTAATGCCTATGATGTCGCCTTCAATGGCAACAAATCAGCCATCCATTGGGATTTAGTCTGCATCCAAAACCCAGAGTACGGTGGTGGCGAAATCTGGTTTGATGACAAGCTGATTCGTAAGGACGGACGGTTTGTTTTGCCTGAGCTTGAAGGGTTGAATCCCGAAAATCTTATGTAAAGATAGCCATAAGAAAAAGCGAGATTGCTTCACATACGTTCGCAATGACCATCATGGGAAGACTCTTTCCCACCTGTCATTGCGAGCGCAGTGTGGCAGTCTCGCTTTCCATTCTCTGCAACAATTATCCTATTTGACTAGCTCTTGCACAAAGTTCGGTAGTGCAAAACAGCTTTTTTGAATCTCACGATTATGATAGCGTGTACCGAAATTTTCTGGAATCCGCGCTATATCGGCAGTAACCGGATCATACTGCTTGGATCCTATGGTGAAGCAGTGCAGACCGCTCGGGTACTGCGGGATATTTGCCAGATAAAGGCGAGTGACTGGGAATAAGGATGCAATGTCCTGCTTGAGCCTCTTTATCAGTTCCTGATGATAAAACGGCGATTCAGTCTGTTGCACAAACAAGCCATCTGGCTTGAGAGCTTTGTAGACATCTTGATAAAATGCATGGCTAAATAATCCTTCCCCTGGGCCGATAGGGTCAGAGCAATCAACAATGATAACATCATATTTATTCTCAACTTCTTGCATATGTTTAATGCCATCACCGATCTTAAGACGCAGCTTAGGATGATTTTCATTTAAAGCCACACTAATTTCCGGCAGGTATTTTTTGCTGACATCAACGACCAGGCCGTCTATCTCTACCATCTCAGCCACTTCAACTGACTGGTGCTTAACGACCTCGCGAATCGTCCCGCCATCTCCACCACCGATAACTAGGACGGTTTGGGGATTAGGATGGGCAAACAGCGGCACATGGGCAATCATCTCATGATAGATAAACTCATCAAAAATTGAGGTCTGGAATACACCATCCAACACCAGCATCCGGCCGAACTGATAAGAATCGACTACCGCTACTTCCTGAAATTCCGACTGTCCGGTATATAACGTTGCCTTTATCCGAGCAGTCAGACCCAAGTTTTTAGTTTGATATTCGGTATACCATAACTCCATTTATAAATCCTCCCTGACGTATTTTTCCTCTATAGCTTCCCCTAATTTGTAAAATTTGTTCAATCACAAATTCTATCACAAAAATTGCCAGATTAAAAGATAAATCTGGCAATTTTTGTGTAGATTGCAAATCTTTAAAGAATATGTGAATTATTTAACTTTATTTCATAATTGTACTTTATTTCACAAGTAAGATAGTGTATACTTAAGCTACAGGTTTCAGTTACCTTTCTACTCTACTTATCTTTGACCGCGGGAGGGGGTGAGCTTGTGTTTAACAATATGGCGTTTTACCTGATGTTGGCAGTTGTCAGTCCGTTATTTCTAGTGTCTCTGTTTTTGCTGATATTTACTTCACCGATATGGTTTTTCCTCACATTACCCTATCATATCGGTCGGCGGACTCAGCCTAATGCTGCCATTGTCTTAGAGTAAAATACCGTAACAAAGCTCTTTCGCTATTGATTCGTTGTTTTACGGATAAATATCAAAAGAGCCTTGTTTCCACAGAAAAGAAGCAGCCCCCAGCAGTGATGCCGGCGGCTGCTTCTTTTTATAACTTATTCTTCTTCTGGACGCTTGCCGTATTTATATTTATACTTAGGCATTTTTACTGGCATTTCGCACTCTTCCTCTTCTTCTACCTCGTCGCAGCAGTCATCATAATCTTCTTCCTCACACTCATCCACTGTATCTTCCATGTAGAAAAGAGATGGTCCAAGACCAGTAGCCCCAGCAAAAGTATGGCAATGGTCGTCATCTTTACTTGTAATGCCTTCAAAATAGTGAACATGGCTACAGTCCGGCATTTCAATAGCCGGCCCGGTCATAACGTCTTGGGTATGCCAGTGACCACCGCATTCACCCTCTTCACTAATAAAAGAAGTCCGCCCGTGAATCCGGTGAACGTGAGTATTTCCCTTCTCCCGTGCCGGACCACTAACACCTAAAATAACATGCTGATGGTCATCTGCTACATTAACTTCAGTCAGATAAGTATGAACATGCAACATATCTGCCTGAGGATGGTGTTGATGTTTCGGTTTACGCTCTTCTTCATTCATAGGCATGGCCTATCGCACCTCCAAAAGATTTCGTACACCATATCCTATGCTGCAGGCTAATTATTGGCTACCACTTTTTTAGTTTACATATAACAAAAATGTGTCAACTAACCCTTGCTTAGCATATAGTATACTAACAAGAAGGCAGCTCCCTGTACGGAGGTGATCGTAATGTCCAGGGGTGAAGAACACAGTAAGGTATTTGCGACACGCATGTTTTTCTTGGCGTTAATTGCCGGCCTTTTAATCTCTTTATGTACACCGCTGACTTATCTCGGCTGGGCTTGGAAAACCAAACAAGCTGAAACAGCGGCACTTGCTCAACAAATAGCTCGAGAAGCACAAGAAATTGTAATCAACAATCCTGATATGCGGCAGTATAATTTACAACAGCTTAATAGCTTGGTCTCTTTGTACCAGCAAAAGCCTGATATAAAACACATCAAAATTGCAACTAACTGGTCAAACAGTGAAAGTTCAGCAGGAGTTCCTTCGCCAGCACTGTTTGATATTATCCGCCGTGTAGATATTACCTTTCGCGGCACAACACATGGCTATGTTGAAATTACAGTAACAGCCGCAAGTGTTATCATGTCTACAGTACTCTTGTCAGGCATTTTTTTCGGGCTGGGTCTTTTAACAAACACCTTGATTTATCGCCTGCCTGTTAGTATTATTATCGAAAATGAAAAAGCTCTGGAGATTATGGCTTTCAAATTGAAAGAAAAGACGGAAGAACTTGCCCATGCTCAAAGCATGCTTGAGCAGAATGCACTGAGCGAATGCAAAACCAACCTGAATAATGCCAATCAGTTGATAAAGTAGACTTAGCTTCAGGTGGGGTTTTAACCCCATCTGAAGGTTAGTCGCCCTTATCCAGGGACTTAGCCGCTCTTAACTCCCACTTGTAGAAGATGGGAGTCTTAGAGCGGGTTAGTCATCGGATAAAAAAACTAACCGAGGATATCTAACTACCCGAAATAACACTATATTCCCAGCCACCTAAGGGAAAGCATGGCCGTTAAGCCCAGCCCCATAGTAAGTATAGCGTTCCGGCATGTATAAGCCACAATGGCTGCCAGTACCCCGGCCAGCAGATAATGATTGTTAAGCGAAAGATCAATTTGGCCTTGCGGCAGAAGCAGCGATGGCATGATAAGCGCCGTTAAAATTGCAATCGGCACATGTTTGAGCCAGCGTTCAAACCAGGTTGGCAGACCAGTTTTCTTTAATAACGCCAGCGCGCCAAATCTTGTAATAAAGGTTACTGCTGCCATTCCCACAATGATAAGCATGATTTCAGATCGCATGATTGTCCTCCTCCTTTTCCAATAAGCCGCCTGTTATGCTAGCAGCTATACAGGCGGCTATTATATACCATTTTCCGGGTAAATAAGCAGCTCCCACAACTGCCGTTACGGCAGCAACCAGGCACACTGCAATACTTACATGATTGGTCAGGCGCGGCATCAGCATAGCCAAAAAGGTAGCAGGCATGGCAAAATCAAGCCCCCAGGCCAGTGGATCGGGAATATAGCTCCCTACTAGCACACCTACGATTGTTGACATCACCCAGATAAAATAAAGAGCCCAACTACTCCCCATCTGGTAATCGGCACTATAGCCTTCTTTAGCTGTCCGGTTGGCAGTAATGGCATACGCTTCGTCTGTCAGAGTAAAGCTCAACAGCAGCTGACGCGCCAGTGGCAGCTGCAAAAGATGCGGCGCCAGTGACGCCCCCATTAGCAGGTGGCGAAGATTAATCAGCAATGTAGTAAATACAATAAGGCCCCAACCGGTAACCCCCGCTCCCAGCATAGTTATTCCAATAAATTGTGCAGCCCCGGCAAATACCAACAGTGACATAAGCACAGTTTCCACAGGAGTCAGCCCTGCAGTCAGCCCCATAACACCACAAGTAATACCAAAGGGTGCAACCCCCAGCATAACGGGAAGACTCTCACGTGCCCCTTGGACATAATCTTTCATAAGGTTCACCGCCTTTTGTAATTTATTTTATATTACTAGGCAGGAAAAACATTGTAAATATCCAATTATAAATATTAATGAATTAATTGGATATTTAGGGAGAGTTTTTACAAATGGATATATCCAAAATCTTCGAACATGGTTCACTTATACCTAAGTCAGCAATACCTTTATACAACCAGATTGCTAGCGCATTGGCTGAGAATATCAAAAGCAGCATATTGCCTGCCGGAACTAAGCTGCCGCCAGAACGCGAACTTGCCGCCCTTTTGAGCGTAAGTCGCACGACAGCCATAAATGCTTACCGCCAGCTCGAAGAGCAGGGGCTTATCAGTACCAGAGTCGGCAGCGGTACCTATGTGGCTGATTTAGCCCCACCCATCCAGCCCTCCTCTCCTACGGTACCCTGGTCACAGTTATTTACCCCTAGTCTAAATACGCAGTCATCCTCCATTCTCCGCGAACTGATTGCATCTACCTCCGCCGAGGGTATCATCCCTCTGGCTGCCGGCATGCCTGATCCTGCACTTTATCCGCTTATTCACTTTAATCGGCTCTTCAGCCAGCTATCCGCCCATCTGAACGGCGCTGACTTGGGCCATATCCCAACTGAAGGCTATGTGCCGCTCCGACGTATTTTGGCTGCTCGACTGACAAAAAAGGGCTATAATGTAACACCTGATAATACCATGATCGTAAGCGGTTCCCAGCAGGGGTTATATCTAATCACAAAAGTTTTCCTTGAGCCTGGCGACTATGTTATTGTTGAGTCCCCTACTTATCTTGGGGCCATTCAGATGTTCAGCGCAGCCAATGCCCGACTGCTTAGTTTGCCAGCCTCAGGACGTCTGCCACTTGACATATTGGAGGATTACCTTATACGCTACCGCCCGAAACTGCTATACATAATGCCGACATTTCAAAACCCTAATGGCCGGGTTATCCCCATCGAAGAGCGGCATGAACTTTTAAAACTAGCTGCCAAACACCGGTTGGTGATTGTGGAAGATGACCCATACGGCGAATTGTACTACGGCGAACAGCCTCCCCTTTCCCTTAAAGCGCTTGACCCGTACGGCGGAGTTATTGGCCTGGGAACTTTCTCTAAAATGCTTTTTCCCGGACTGCGCACAGGCTGGGTTACTGCGCCGGAAACAGTAATTAACCGTTTTGCTCTAGAAAAACAATACATCGACCTCCACAGCAGTAACTTGTCACAAAAGCTGCTCTATGACTATTTAACCGAAGATCTGTTAGATGATCATCTTGTCTCTGTCCGCACCGAATACAAAAGACGCCGTGACCTTGTAGCCAGTGCTCTTAAGCGCTACTGCAGCCCGCATCTGACCTTTACCCTGCCAACAGGCGGCTTTTATTTCTGGTGCACACTAAACAATGGTATTTTAACAAGGCAGCTATTACATGAGGCGGCTAAGACGGGAGTATCTTTTGTACCTGGCGAAGCCTTCTATGCCGATGCCTCGGGCGCCCGGGAACTCAGGCTGTGTTTTGTGACTCATCCCGAAGAAAAGCTGCTTGAAGGCGTCAAACGTTTAGGCAAAGCCCTTCATGTTCTAGGAAACAATAAAATCAGCAGTCACACTCGACCATCAGTTACCCCTATAATTTGATTTGCGAGAAACCCTTGGAGCGCAACTAAATTACGCCTAGCAGTTTGCTCATACTTTTTCCGGAAATAATCGGTTTGATAGATTGTGTCTCGGCTAAGAAATACTTTGATAAATTGTTGCCGCCCTTGCCGGTAATCGAATTCAGGCATATGACTGTACTCGGCTTTTATCTGGTACTCATAACCCAGGAAACTATCCCACTCCCGCCCCAAGACTACCAAGTCAATGTCGAGTAAATAAGCCTCATCCGTGTTTTCGGCCACAGCCTTGTGGTTTGTCAGCATAATTAGCCTAACAGCCTGCCGACTAAATTCATCTGCAAGTCTGAGCTGGGTAGCAGCATAATACGAGGCAGCCGCACTTAATGCTTCATTGCTTTTGGCATTTGGCACACAGACTATGTCGTGAAACCATAGCGCATACTCTACCAAATCATAATTAGTTAGCTCTGTTTTGATTTCATCCAGGTGTTTAAAACAATCAGCAAGATGGCTGAGCCCATGATAATGGCGAAAATATTGTCTGTAACTATCTAGCAAAATTTCTAATACTATTTCCGCAGAATAAGAGTTTGCCCCTAACCTACCAGTAAACGCCTGCCAGCGGGTAGTCACTTGGTGTTCCACTACGCCTCGCCTCCATCCCAGCTTAATCGGGTATTACTTCAAGTATTACCATCCCAATTTAGTAGATACAATTCTTATGATTAATTGCGTTACCTTTATTCTCTTCAAACGTTTAACTATACGAAAGGGAGATGATTCAGATGTTTAAATCAGCAAAAATCTTAACTTTGGCGCTGCTAATCATGACAGCCGCGCTGCCAGCCGCCTTGGCTGCCGAGAAAAATCCTAATGTTACCGAAGTGCAGGTAAGCGGTAGTCACCAGGAAGAGCTTGCTCCAGATATTGCCTACATCAATTTAGGTACTGTAACAGAAGCTGATACCATTGCCAGCGCCCAAGCCAAAAATGCCGAAGTATCAGAAAAAATTCGTCGTCAAGTAGAAGGCTTAGGAATTAAGTCTGAATACATAAAGACGGCGCACTATGCAGTAACACCGCTCTACAAAAATGACGACAGCGGCAAGCGTATTCCAACTATCAAAGGCTACCAAATTACTAACAGTATCACCGTAACGACTTCAACGGAAAAAGCCGGCGAAGTTATTGATACCGCCCTGAATGCCGGTGCAAACCAAATAAATAACATTCGGTTTGGCAAACGGGATGAGACTGATGTTAAAAATGCAGCGCTGGCTCAGGCTGTGCGGGACGCCATGACCAAGGCTGATGCCATTGCCGCAGCACTAAACAAGCGGGTGGTACGGGTTAAGACAGTCAATGAAAACGGTATTAACCTCCAGTCACCCGAAGTTGCTGGCCGGTTATATTCCAAAGCCCTTATGGCTGATTCTTCGGCAACACCTATCTCAGCCGGACTGGTGATGCTAACAGCCAATGTGCAGGTAGTTGTAGAACTAGAGTAAACTAAAATAGACTGTAAAAGGGTTATGGCCCTTTTACAGTCTATTTATTTAGCCTACTATTCTAATGTTTAAAATGCCTCATGCCAGTGAACACCATAGCAATGCCGTGTTCGTCTGCCACTTTAATCGAATCTTCATCATTGACCGAGCCACCTGGCTGAATAATAGCGGTGATACCAGCCTCAATAGCAGCCCCAACAGTATCGGCAAAAGGGAAAAAGGCATCTGAGGCCAAGACTGCACCTTTTGCCTGTTCACCGGCCTGCGCCAGCGCAATACCAGCGGCACCCACGCGGTTCATTTGACCTGCGCCTACACCAAGTGTCTTATTGTCATTAGCAATGACTATAGCATTAGACTTAACATGTTTAACAACCTTCCAGGCAAATAATAGCTGTTCCCATTCCGCATTTGTGGGCTGGCGTTTGGTGACAGCTTTCATCTCACTCTTGGGTGCAGTTACCATATCAGCCTGCTGCAAAAGCACGCCGCCGGCCACTGATTTAACGTCAAGCCGAGTGCTGTCAGGCTGCGGCAGCTCAGCTGCAAGCAGACGAATATTTTTCTTTTTCGTCAGGATATCCAGTGCTTGCTGGCTAAATGCCGGAGCAATAACAGCTTCGACAAAGAGCTCACTGATAAGCTCAGCCGTATCTTTATCCACTTCCCGGTTTATGCCGATAATACCACCAAAAGCGGATACCGGGTCGGCCTGATAGGCTTTATTGTAGGCCTCAGCCAAAGTAGCGCCAATGCCTGTGCCACAGGGATTAGTATGTTTGATAATAACAGCAGCAGGCTGCTCAAACTCAGCAGCAAGTGCATAGGCAGCTTCCACATCGACGATATTGTTAAACGACAATTCTTTGCCATTTAGCTGCTTAGCATTGGCTACGCCCGGCCCTGAGTAATATTGTTCACGGTAAAAAGCAGCGGCCTGGTGTGGGTTCTCTCCATAACGCAAGTCTTGGGCCTTTTCATACACTAGCTGCAGGGTTTCCGGGAAAAGACCTTGACCAAGCTGTCCGCTCAAATAACGAGCTATGTAGGCATCATAACCAGCTGTGTGGCTAAAGGCTTCCTGGGCCAATGCCATACGATTTTTGAACTCGACTTCACCGCCAGCAGTTAGTTGGGCAATGATTTCTCCATAACGTGCTGGATTTACGACAACTGTCACATAGTGAAAATTCTTAGCCGCTGCTCGAATCATAGCAGGACCGCCAATATCAATATTCTCCACAGCATCGTTTAACGTCACATCAGGCTTGGCTACAGTCTGGCGGAAGGGATACAGGTTAACAGCCACCAAATCAATGCCGGTGATGTTATGCTCGTCCATTGCGGCCTGATGGCCGGGGTTATCACGAATGGCCAGTATACCGCCATGGATATAAGGGTTAAGAGTCTTTACCCTGCCGTCCATGATCTCGGGAAAACCGGTAACTTCACTGACATAGGTAACTGGTATGCCTGCATCCTTAATGGCTTTCATAGTTCCGCCAGTGGAAATCAGTTCAACCCCGATGGCATGCAAGGCTTTGGCAAACTCAACAATGCCGGTTTTGTCCGACACACTTAAGAGCGCACGTTTTATCTTCATTAGTGTCCCTCGCTTATTTACTCTTTATCAATGATTCGCACACGCCGCCCCTCAATAGTCAGACGCCCTTCGCAATATAAGGCAAGAGCACGGGGATAAAGAATATGTTCGGCATGCAGAATACGTTCTGATAGCGTCTCAGCACTGTCATTTTCTAAGACAGGCACAGCCTCCTGCAAGATAATCGGGCCGGTATCCATACCTTCATCAACAAAATGGACAGTGCAGCCTGCTATCTTGGCTCCATAGTATAAAGCTTTATGCTGGGCATTCTCACCAGGAAAAGCTGGCAGCAGCGACGGGTGAATGTTCATGATCTTTCCGGCAAACCGGTCAATAAAATACTGGCTTAGAATCCGCATAAAACCCGCCAATACGACCAGTCCAACATGGCGGATGTTAAGTTCTTCGGCAACAGCAGCCTCAAATTGCTGGCGGCTGGCAAACTGCCGCCTGTCAATACATATCGCTGGAATGTCTGACCCTGCCAGGCGCTTTAAGACATTGGCTTCCGGGTTATCACTGATAACCACACCAATCTTGGCAGCAAGCCGCCCGGCTTGAATGGCGTCGACAATCGCTTGCAGATTACTGCCGCGTCCTGATGCCAATACACCGATTACCGTTTTGTCCACGAGGCAGCCCCCTTACTTGAGTTCGACTTGACACTCGCCTGCTATAACCTTGCCGATGATGTACGATTTTTCATCTCTTGCGGCAAGGTCAGCCTGTATGGTCGATACGTCTTCAGCCGAGACTATTAAAATCATACCTATGCCCATATTAAACGTCCGGTACATTTCCGGTTTAGCTACACCGCCCCACTCTTTTAAAAGAGCAAATATAGACGGCTCAGGCCAGGCACTTGTATCAACTTCTACGCCGCAGCCCTTAGGCAATACGCGGGGAATATTATCATAAAAACCACCGCCGGTAATGTGGACCATACCGTGAAGATCGAACTTTTCAATCAGCGGCATACAGGTTTTTGGATAAAGCCGGGTAGGCTCTAAAAGCTCTTCACCCAAGGTTCGGCTTAACTCAGGAATATATGTATCAACAGTAAGTTGTTTTACATCAAAGCAAATTTTGCGTACAAGCGAGTAGCCGTTAGAGTGGATACCACTTGAGGGCAGGCCAATAAGCACATCTCCTGGCTTAATCTTTTCGCCTGTTATAATTTTATCACGATCGACGACGCCTACGGCAAAACCAGCGATATCATATTCACCATCTGGATAGAACCCAGCCATTTCAGCTGTCTCACCACCAATAAGCGCGCAACCTGATTCACGGCAGGCCATAGCAACGCCACTGACAATAGATGCAACTTTTTCAGGCTCAAGTTTTCCAACAGCCAGGTAATCCAAGAAAAACAGCGGCTCAGCGCCTTGCACCAGGATATCATTGACACACATAGCTACGCCATCTTGCCCAATGGTATCATGCTTGTCAGCCATAAAGGCAATCTTTAGTTTTGTACCTACACCATCGGTGCCACTTACCAGCACCGGCTGGCGGTACTTACCAGCGTTTAGTGCAAATAATCCGCCGAAACCGCCAATATCACCCAAAACTTCCGGGCGGTAGGTGGCGCGAACATGGCGCTTCATTAATTCAACAGCCTTATTACCGGCATCAATATCTACGCCGGCATCGCGGTAGGTTAGTTCGACATTCGGTTTCTGGTTCTCGGTCATTTTTTGACCTCCTGCTATATTCGTTTACTTGGCTTTAGGTTCGAAGAGGAATTTATTGTTGGCACAATCGCCTTCACAGGGAGTTTCTGCCGGATAATCACAGTTAAAGCAAGCGTTGCACAGCGTCTTCTCATGGATATGCCCAATTGATGCATGCAAGCCTTCAAGTGACAGATAGTGCAGCGAGTCAGCACCAATAAACTGCCTGATTTCATCGACTTGCTTGGAGGATGCGATAAGCTCCTTGCGAGCTGAGGTATCAATGCCATAATAACAAGGAAAACCGATAGGCGGCGAACTGACACACATGTGGACAGCAGTGGCGCCCGCCTCTTTTAGCATACGGACAATTTTACCACTGGTGGTACCGCGAACTATGGAGTCGTCAACCATGATAACAGACTTACCTTTAACGACAGAAGCCACAGCGTTCAGCTTAATCCTGACACTCATGTCACGTTTTTTCTGTTCTGGCTGGATGAACGTACGGCCAATGTAACGGTTTTTCATCAACCCTTCTGCAAAAGGAATGCCAGATTCATGGCTATAACCTAACGCTGCAGTAGTCCCCGAATCCGGTACTGAAATGACGATGTCCGCTTTAAACCCACTCTCGCGGGCAAGTGTACGTCCCATGTTAAATCTGGCTTGATACACGCTCTGCCCATCAATGACACTGTCTGGACGGGCAAAATATATATATTCAAATACACAACCAGACCGCCGGTCAGTCTTAGCAAAACTCCGTGACTCGACACCATTGTCATCAATGATGACCATTTCACCTGGCTCAATATCACGTACAAATTCCGCAGCCACAGTGTCCAGGGCGCATGATTCTGATGCCAGGACCCAGCCTTCGCCCAAACGCCCTAAGCACAGCGGTCTAAAGCCATGAGGGTCACGCACGCCGATTAGCTTGTTTTCGGTCATGATCACAAGGCAATAAGCACCCTGAACACCCGCCAGGCTGTCAATGATTTTTTCTTCTACTGTAGGCTTAGTGGAGCGGGCAATCAGGTTTACGATGACTTCACTGTCAATAGAGGTTTGAAATACGCTGCCTTTATCCTCTAATTGCTGCCGCATTTCATGAGCGTTGGTCAGGTTGCCATTATGGGCCAAACTAATTTGTCCACCAGAATAGTTGACTAACAGTGGCTGCGTATTGCGCAAGAGACTTGAACCGGTTGTTGAATACCGGACATGACCGATAGCAATATGGGCTGGCATATCAGGCAGATTATGGCGAAACACCTCATTGACCAGTCCCATGCCTCGTTGTACGTCCATAACGTTGCCGTCAGTAACAGCAATACCAGCACTCTCCTGCCCCCGGTGCTGGAGTGCATATAGGCCCCAGTAAGAATTAAGGGCTACATTCTCTTGCCTGGCAAAAATGCCGAATATGCCGCATTCTTCCCGCCATTTATCGCTTTGTATATCGTAAAGCATCAGGAATTCTCACCTGTCAATCTTCTTAGTACCTCTTGATAGGCCTCTTCAACATCACCTAGATCACGGCGGAAACGGTCTTTATCAAGCTTCTGCCCAGTCTCACTGTCCCAGAACCGGCAGGTATCAGGCGAAATCTCATCCCCTAGAATAACCTCGCCTTTATGTACGCCAAACTCCAGTTTGAAATCGATAAGTTCCAATTTCTTGTCTTTTAGGAATGCAGACAGGATTTCATTGATTTTAAGCGCGTATTTTTCCATAATTTCAACTTGCTCAGGTGTAGCCAGACCAAGTGCCTTTATGTGATAGTCATTAATTAGCGGATCACCTAGATCGTCGTTTTTGTAATACAGCTCAACAACAGTTGTCGGCAGTTTGCGTCCCTCTTCCCAGCCAATACGTTTGGCCAGGCTGCCGGCGGCGATATTGCGGACAACAACCTCAACAGGGAGAATGTCTAGCTTTTTAACCAGCATTTCGCGCTCACTAAGCGTTTTGACAAAATGATGGGGTATACCTTTTTCTCCTAGCAGATTAAAGAAAAAGACGGAAATCTTATTATTGAGCACACCTTTATTACCGATAGTACCACGTTTTTCACCGTTAAAGGCTGTGGCATCATCTTTAAAATACACCAATAATTCATCCGGATTTTCAGTGGCAAATACTTGCTTGGCTTTACCTTCATACATAGGTTTTTGAGTCATGGCAGCTGCCTCCTTATTTATATTAAACTTGATAGAATAAGCTTGCTTTAACTATTTTTAGCGGCTATCTTTTCAGCCAGACGAGCATCCTTTTTCTCTACTTCCTCAGCCATAGTCTGACGATGGGCTGTCAATCTATTTGCAAGTTCATCATCATGCACAGCAAGAATCTGAGCGGCAAACAAGGCTGCATTTTTTGCCCCGTTAATGGCCATAGTGGCTACTGGAATTCCCGCAGGCATTTGGACGATACTCAAAAGAGCATCCATACCGCCAAGCGGGGTAGCATTAACCGGAATACCGATAACCGGCAATGTAGTAAAACTGGCAATCACCCCAGGCAGGTGAGCAGCCGCTCCGGCAGCAGCAATGATAACCTTAACACCGCGTTCTTTGGCTCCTGCCACGAATTTATGTACCTTGTCGGGCGTACGATGAGCCGATGCTACCAGAATTTCTGTCTCAATGCCAAATTCAGCTAGTTGGTTAACAGCTGGTTCGAGAACTGGCCAATCAGAATCACTTCCCATGATAATTGCTACTTTCATGTCATCATCCTTTCGATTTGTTTATCCTGTAAGAAAGTATAACTTTCCGTCTGGATAAGGGCAACATCGGCTTCCGCTTTCGCCAAGGCTCGGCGTAAGCCGTGTTTTCTTTATGGTATTGGGTTAAAAACCCCAATGGATAATGCTGTAATAAAACCCAGATATTTTATTGTAAAATATCTGGGTTTAGTGTCCCCGCTATTCTGCCAGGAATACGAACCGGAACACGACGAGCACAGCCAGAATGTAGACGATCCAGTGTACTTCGCGGCCTCGGCCAGTCACCAGCTTTAGCAGCGGATACATCACAAGACCAGCCGAAATGCCGTTAGCGATGCTGTATGTGAATGGCATCATAACAATAGTTAAGAATGCGGGTATGCCTTCGGTAAGATCCCCGAAGTCAATATGACGGATGGATTCAATCATTAATGCACCGACAATAATAAGCGCAGGAGCAGTGGCAGCGTCAGGAATAAGACCAGCAAGCGGTGTGAAGAACAAGGCTAACAGGAACAGCACTCCGCAGACAACAGCAGTTAATCCAGTACGTCCACCTGCACCAACACCGGCAGCACTTTCAACATAAGCGGTGATTGTACTGGTACCCAGCATAGCACCCAAACTTACACCAGTGGCATCAACTAACATAGCTTTGCCAATACCAGGAAACTTACCCTTTTTATCCATAAGCCCTGCTTTGGCGGCTGTGCCTACCAGAGTTCCCATGGTATCGAACAGTTCCACAAAGGTAAAAGTAAAGACAATAGCCATTAGACCCATATTGAGCGCACCCATAATATCAAGAGCCAAAAAGGCGTTATTGCTGAAATCAGGTATAGCCACAGGGCTAAAGCCGGCAGGAATTTTTACAATCCCCATTAAAATGCCAATGATAGTTGTGGTAAAAATACCAATCAAGATAGAACCCTTTACATTGCGAGCCATCATCACAGCAAGCAAAATCAAGCCAAATACGGCAAGTAGTACCTCAGGATGAGCAAGTTGCCCCATTTCAATCATGCTCTCGAAATAAAGTGGTGTGCCGTTACCTTTGGCAGCAACAATCTTCTCAAGAGTAGGCGGAATCAGCGACAGACGGATGCTCATAATACCAGATATTTTAAGACCGATAATAGTAATAAAGAGACCTATCCCCACTGTGATAGCATGCTTTAACGAATTAGGCATACCTTCAACCAATAGTTGACGGACCTGAGTCACGGTAAGCAAAATAAAAATAAGACCAGAAATAAAAACTGCACCTAATGCAACCTGCCAGGAAACCCCCATACCGATAACAACAGAAAAAGCATAAAATGCGTTAAGACCCATACCTGGAGCCAAAGCAATTGGGTAGTTTACAAACACACCCATCATGATGGATACTACCCCAGCGCCGATGGCAGTAGCTAAAAGTACGGCGTTCTTATCCATACCAGCTGCTCCCAAAATACTGGGATTGACAAACAGTATGTACGCCATGGTCATGAATGTGGTAATGCCTGCAATGACCTCGGTTTTAACATCTGTTTTTCGGGAACTGAGTTCAAATAATTTTTCCAGCATTTCCTTTTTATCCCCCTTTGCAACGTAGTGATAGTGTTACCGTCAAACGCTACATCTTATCCGAAGACAACAAAAAACCCTGACAGGGAAATTCCGCATGAAACCATAGAGCGAAACTTCCCCGCCAGGGTTTTTATCCCATCGGTGTAGTGTTATCAGTTAACACCTGCGCCACTTGGTCACAGTCCAGAGCACACGAGGTGCAGAGCGGAACCCTAGGCGCACTTTCACTCGTAGTCGGGCGATTTACGGTCGCCTGGTAGAAACTTTTGAGCCATATTCTCAAATATATACGAGCAGTATTTATTTACTTGTATTGTACCAGTAGTGGACAAAATCTGTCAACGAAAAGTTCGAACTTTAATCATCATTTTTAAAATATTGTTCGGAAAAACCCCGTTTTTCCTTGCTATTTCAACAGAGACATCTTAATTTTGACGACAGCTTTCTTTACTTTGCTGGTTTCTTGCAGAGTACAATTGGGGCGGTGCACATCCCACGGAAAGAATATTGCATACACACCTTTGGTCATGATCAGATCTGTCTCCTGCTGGACGGTCTTGTAGAAGATAGCGTCTTTGGCTGCAAGCTCATCTGAGAGCACCTCATTATCAGCCGCGAGCAGGCTGTAAGCAATCAGTTCTTCCCCGGAAATAATATACTGGATATCAAGATATTCTACATGAGCCTCGGCCCTGCGTACTTCACGCGGCTGTGTTTCATATTCATTAATCGATACATAGATATCTTTACCTTCAATTTCATGTTTGCCGGCAGGCAAAGCAACCAGATCTGTTTTAGCAAGATAATCAAGCCCTTTGGCAAGAGCTTGGGGAAGTAGTGGTGTATCTTTTTCCAGGGTTGAAATGTGTCCAAAAATCATTATAACTCCTCCACTCTTAATTAATTACCCTTCTGGCACCAAGGTAACGCGGCTTCCAGTACGTCTCATCAAGCCGGCTAATCATTACACCCCGACTTGACGAAGCATGGATGAACCTGCCATTGCCAGAATATATTCCTACATGAGATGCTCCTGACGCATAGGTAGTGAAAAACACCAAATCGCCCGGTTTAAGACTGGCTCTGTCGATTTTTTTACCAGTTCTATACTGAACATCAGCCGTGCGCGGCAGCTTCTTGCCATGGCGATCATATACATATTTGACAAATCCCGAACAATCAAAACCCTTCGGAGATTCGCCGCCAAACCGGTAGGGTATTTTTAGATACTTTTCCGCAGTTTTAACAATATTATCCGGTTCTTGCTTAACTGGCTTATTCGGGGCAGCCAATGCCGAAGAATTTACCAAGACAAGCATCAACACCACTAGGTATACGGCAGCAAGCTTACATGTCGGCCGCATAAAAATCCACCTCTGATTTGGTTAATTTTAGCTTGTCAATATTCTTCGGCAAAATTCCATAAATTCCTTTATTGTTTGACAAATTGTTCAGGGTTAATTTCTAAAAAAGCGTCAACAACCCGCGGGTCAAACTGAGTGCCCTTGTGTTTGATAATCTCTTGTACCGCATCATGCCAAGGCCGCCCCTTACGGTATGGCCTGTCAGCAATCATGGCCTCAAACGCGTCAGCCACTGTGCATATACGAGCTAATAGCGGGATATTTTCACCTTGGAGATTTAAGGGATAACCTTTACCGTCATACCGTTCCTGATGATATAAAGCCACTTCAGCAGCTTTTGCTAAATACTCTGTGTCTTTAAGAATATAATAACCTATCCTCGGGTGTTGTTTAATAATTTCATATTCTTCGGTTGTAAGCGTACCAGACTTCAACAAGATCTCATCTTTGATAGCTAGTTTGCCGATGTCATGCAGCAGTGTTCCCCAATTTAAATTTGCTAACTCTTCTGCATTAAGCTGCATTTTTGCACCGATTGCCATAGCAATTTTATTCACTTCCACAGAGTGTGACGCAGTATTACTCTCACGATGCTCAAGTGCTTTAAAAATAGCGCGGATTGTAACTTCATAAGCCTCGGCAAGCTGGCTATTGGCTGCTCTAAGCTGGGCGGTAGCTTGATTCACCCGCCGCCGGAGCGATAATACGTGAAGAAACAGCAGCAAGGCACTCACTGCTACTCCGAAAGCTATATAGCACATACCGCGAATTAACCGTTGACGTTCAGATGCAGCAAAATAGTTTTCACCAAACCATTTGTCTTGAAGTTTTTGCACTTCACCACTTTTTTTTGCTTCGATAATAGCCTGGTTAAGAGCAGCAAGCAGAGCAGTGTTCCCCTTTTTGACTGCATACCCATATGGAACCTCTTGCAACGGTTCCCCGACCACTTTGATTGTATCTTCCAAGTTATTTTTAGCAATCACGTACATGCCTGCGTAATAATTGCCGACAAAAGCATCTACCAATCCCACTCTTAAGTCATTAAGCGCGTCTACCTGACTAGCATAATAATACAGCTTCATTTCCGGGTATTTTGCACGCAGCAAATCTTCCGAAATGTCACCCTTCTGAACGGCAACACGCCGATTGACAAGGTCTTCATGGCGGGTTATGTAGAAGCTCTCTTTCATAACAAAGATAACTTGCCGCATTACCAGGTAAGGTTCCGTAAAATCGTAAAACTGCTCACGCTCGGCCGACCTGGACATCCCTATCAATATATCCTTCTCGCCACTTAATACTTTTTGCTTAGCTTGATTCCATTCCATAAGCTCTGGCTTAATTCTCATCCCTGAGCGATGTTCAACAATATGCAGAATATCAACATCATGACCTTCAGGCTGATTTTTTTCATTTAAATAAATGAAGGGCGCAAAGCTGTCATCGCCGACTGCCTGATATAAAGGGGCAGCCTGGCCAGCAGCAAAAGGATAAACTGACATCCAAATAGCACCAAGCAAAATAATCAGTAGCCGCATTTTTTCACTCCAAGTGAGATTTCCCTACCTTTCATTATAATCTCGTATTTAGTAAATTCATAGAACAAATCCCTTGTTTTAGCTATTTCACTGAGTTTTTTACTTTTTTTGCAAATATTTACTCACCTTATGCGTTCGATATCACTTTTTTAATACCGTTTTTAAAGGCTTATCTTTAGAGTGACAATTAACGCATGTATAGCGAGTGTTCTATCTTGAAGATATCCAGTATTTTTCCAACCATAAAGTTAATTATATCGTCCAGCGTCTCCGGTCTGTGATAAAACCCTGGTGCCGCAGGTATCACCACTGCGCCTGTTTTCGCCAGTGTAAGCATATTTGACAAATGAATAGCTGTCATCGGTGTCTCGCGTGGCACTACAATCAGTTTCCTCCCCTCTTTAAGGGTAACATCTGCTGCCCTGGTGAGTAAGTCCCGCCCACTTGCGGTTGCCAGGGCACCTAACGTGTGCATTGAACAGGGTACAACCACCATACCGCTTGTTTTAAATGAGCCACTGGCCAACGCGGCAAACAGGTCTGAATTATCATATACTACAGCATGTTTTTTTACATCCTCGATAGTGAGGCCGCATTCATATTCAAATACCTTACGCCCCATATCAGTATAGACAGCGTGCACCTCAATTCCGAGGTTTGACAGTGCAGTTATTAAAGTATAGCCATAGATGGCTCCGCTTGCGCCGGTGACGCCAACAGCTATGCGCATGAAGAACTCCTCCAGTTCAAATCAGGAATTTTACAACTAAGTAGTCATCAAAGTAGGTAAAGCCGATTGATTGATAGGACTTAATGGCTGGAAGATTATCTTTCCGCACCATCAAAACCGGTATTTTGCCATAACCCCGAATCCGGCGGCATAATTCGGCTACCAGCACCTTGCAGTAGCCCTTGCCTCTGCAGTCTTCACTAGTATACACGCCGCCAATTTGGTTAATCCGGTCTGTAGTCACCTGAATAAAAGCCTGGGCTTTTGGTACGCCGTCTACCAGCAGAAAAATATGATCCTCTTCAGGCCCGCGGTCATCAATCAGTTTAGCCGCTAATTCTGTATTAAACCGGCGCATAAAGCCCTGCCGGTATGCTTCAACAACAAAACTGAGTGCGGCTGTCCGTTCAACCTCCCTGGCATCAGTAATTTGACCTATACAGGGCAAACCAGCAGGCTTAACGTCCAAGTTAATAAAATAGTAGCTGTCTTCATAATCCAAAACCTTTTTGTAGTGACCAAGAACTTGTTTGAGCGGCTCGATTATGTGTTTCATTCCGGCCATCATCTCAAACTTGCGTTGACGCATTATCTCTACAAAACCACTAACAGCTCCTGGCGATTCAAAGTGCGGAATAACACTCCCCCAATTGAAAAAGGTCAGTATCGCTGTTAGCCTGCCATATTCAAAATAGCCGTAATAATCTCCACCACGGCGGCTTGTTCTGTCATTATCAATCCCACATCGCTCAAAATTACTGTTTAGCAAAACTGTTTCCATGTGGTTTCGTTCCAAATACGCTTTGACTTCATAGATATCGCCGCCTGTTAACAATCTAATCACGCTGATCCGCCTTCCACCTAAACTAAGAACTCGCTATCCAACAGGCTACTCATTCTTATTTACGAATTCTACTATAATTCTAAACGCTAATTGTTTCAAGTTTTAATATTACATCCTCAATATATGGGATAAGAAAAGACCAAAGCCCTGTTATCCTATTAAGTAACAAGGCTTTGGTTAATATATATAGCGAACTTGCTCAGATTACACGAATAGCAAACTCTGGGCAGATTGGCGTGCAGTAGCCACAGGTTAAGCATTTTTCTGAATTAACACTGGCCTTGTTTGCCGCATCAAAGCCTATAGCATCTGCCGGACAGGCATCTATACATTTTCCACAGCTTTTGCAGGCACCACTCAGCACCTTAACTGTTTTCTCAACATGGCTTAGCTCAATAGCGGCCGTTGTAAGCTCTCCGTTAAAATACTTTATATTAAAGTCAACCTCAGGTATTGCCACCATGCCTAGTGCGATAGAGGCATAACCCTCAATCCCTCTGGCATATTTCATGGCCGCATCATATTCGCCAATCAAAGAGCCTCCGGCTAAAGCTTTCATTAGATACAGCCCTTTGTTGGCCTGCACAACCTTGCTGATTGCCTCCACCATTTCTTCTCTGGTGCCTCCCATAATGCCGCGCCCATTCATATTAATAATAGGAAATACTACATCAATAACATCAACATCAGCCGCCCGCCGAGTAACAACTGTATGATGTGTCGAAATCCCAACAGCTTTGATTTTTCCTTTTTTCTTCATGTCAACAAGGCATTTCAAGGCACCCTCGTATACCTCAAAGGCGTTTTCCCCTTCACGCGCCGCGTGAAGATGGAAGATATCTATGTAGTCAAGCCCCAGTGCGGTAAGCGCTTCCTCAACCGCCTGTTCCATACCCTCATAGGTTTTTTGGTTGGATTTAGACGCAATAACCGGCCGAATCCCAGTTTTATCTATAGCCATTTTTATTGGTGGATACGTCTTATAACCTTGTGCCGTATCCACAAAATTAATACCGCTTTGAAGAGCATGCGCCACAATGTCAGCACATTCTTCAACAGGCATATTTTTTTGCATTGGCCCCATGGGTAACGCACCAAAGCATAACTCTGTCACTTCTATCCCTGTTCTGCCCAATATTCGTTTTTGCATACGTTCACGTCCTTACATAGCTAATTACGCTATTAAAACTATACCATAAAACTAGCATAATATAAAGAAAAGCCAATCCTTGATTAAAGGGCTTGGCTTTTCACATTATCCTGCTTGTTCGCGAAGTACACGTTTCAATATCTTGCCTGTCTGATTTTTGGGCAATCCATCGACAACGACAAAGTCCCGCGGTATTTTATAGGCGGCAATATTGGTTTGCAGATACTCCCGCGCTGCTTTTTTATCGAAACTATGCCCTTCTGCCAAAACAATATAAGCACGCGCTACCTGACCGCGTAGTTCGTCTCTAACGCCAATGACACTGGCCTCGATGATACCAGGATACGCGTATAGCAATTCCTCAATTTCTCTCGGGTAAATATTCTCGCCATTTGATATTATTAAATCCTTCAAGCGATCAACCACAAATAAATATCCCTCAGCGTCCTGATAGGCCAAATCACCGGTATAAAGCCAGCCGTCTTTAAGCGCATTCTCACTCTCTGCAGGCAAGTTAAAATATCCCTGCATTACACTTGGTCCACGCACGATAATCTCACCTACTACACCTGGAGGCAACGGTTGGCCGTTGGAATCAGCCACTTTAACCTCCAAGCCGGGGAGAGCTTTCCCGATCGAGCAATATTTTGGCTTTTGCGCTGGATTTAGCGTTACTACCGGTGAAGCCTCAGAAAGGCCGTAGCCTTCAATAATTCTGTTGCCATATTTATCAGCAAACTGCTGCGCCACCTTTTCAGGAAGCGAGGCACCGCCTGATACAAAATATTTGACCCCTGCCAAATCTTCCGCTTCCCCAATACGAGTAAGAAGGTTATACATAGGTGGTACTCCGTAGACAACCGTTACGCCATAGTCCTTGATAGCTGTAATAGTTTCTTTCGGCGCAAAGGCTTCTAATATAGTGATGGCTGCACCACAAAGCAGTGGGTTAAGTACGGCGCATGTCCAGGCAAAACAATGATACATTGGTAACACGCACAATACATTATCGCAGAGATTTAGCGGCAGCCGCTCCCTGAAGGCCTGTGCATTGGCGACAAGGTTGCTGTGTGTCAGCACAGCCCCCTTAGGAGTACCGGTTGTTCCTGAGGTATATATAATTGCGCAAGGGCTGTTTTCGTTAATGCTGATATCCAGAACCGGAGCCGCAGAATAATTGTCCTGAGTCAACCCTGGTTTAAAATCCGCAATGACAAGCTGTTCAACTAATTGTGTATAGCCCTGCTGACTGAGTTCAGAATCAATGACTAACCGCTCCATGGTAATAAGCCGCTTCATCTTAGTATCTTTAACGATAAAAGCAATCTCCCTGGCTGCCAACTGAAAATTTAGAGGCACAATAACTGCTCCAAGACTGATAACGGCCATATAGCAGTAAACGAAGTCTGTAGAATTGCGGGAAAATAGCCCCACATTTTCACCAGCCCGAACGCCTGACCTATAAAAATAATTGCGGTATTTACTTACTTGTTCCTGAAGTTCGCCATAAGACACATTATCTTTGCCGGCAAAAGCTTGGCTGTCTGTTGCTCCTTGCAGAATAAGATCATGGACAAACAATGAATGCACCCCTTCCCTTCATAGTGCTGGAAAAAATAGCTACAACCGCCATTGTATCCTGAATATATTAATTTGTCTATATAGTATTGCCGTAATGGCTCGATAATTAACAAACTTTGATTTGCCTCAGTGATAGCACATTTTTAGTAAATATAAAGAAAACACGGCTTGCGCCGAGCCTTTGGCGACAGCGGAAGCCGATGTTGCCCTTATCCAGAAGGAAAGTTATACTTTCTAACAGGACAAAAAGAGCAAAGCCCAGTAAGCCTTGCTCCTCAAAGTTCTTGCTTCATTTAAATGCTGATTTTAGCACCTAATAACTCAACAAAGGCTTTTAACCACTCGGGGTGATTCGGCCAGGCTTGCGCAGTCACCAGGTTACCACTGACAACGACCGGCTCATTTTTCCATTCTGCACCAGCCAGTTGACACTCAGCCGCGCAGGCCGGATAGGAAGTTACAATCTTGCCTTCAAGCACTTTAGCTGGAGCCAAGAGCTGGGTACCATGGCAGATGGCAGCTACCGGCTTACCGGCAGTAAAGAAATCCTGTACCAATTGAACCACTTCGCCATACATCCGAATATATTCAGGCGCCCGTCCACCAGGAACAACCAAGCCAACATAATCTTCTGCCTTGGCATCTTTGGCTGCAATATCAACAGGAATCCGATGACCTGTTAGTTCAACATAAGTGTCTAAACCGGTAAAATCATGAACAACAAGCTGCACCATATCACCAGCACTTTTATTAGGAACAGCGATGTCAACTTGATAGCCCAACATCATGAGCGCCTGTTGCGGTACTTTAACCTCATAATCTTCAGCGCAGTCCCCAGTAAGTATAAGAATCTTCTTTGCCATTTGCAGTAACCTCCTTAATACTTAAGATAGGTTAGATATTCTATATTAGTAATATTTTTCCTTCTATATTTCTCCCACTAATTGACTATATTCCATCACCATGGACACCTTCAAGTTGGGCACTTCTATTTTGTTGAATGAAAGTGACTACTTTACCATCACGAATGATGATAATAACCTCATTACTATCTTCTCGTTTCCCTGAACTATAACTATCCCAGGGCTCATCATAACCCTTGTATCTGTCTACCATATCAAGTGACCTCTTTCAAATTCTTACAAAGCTACTAATATTTAGAGCATTTTGCACCCTAAAACGCTTTTCCAAATTTCTTTTAACTTCACTTATATACCTGGCCTCGATCAAGACCTCAATTAATCCATACGACTCTGCTAATCGCAGCAAGGGAATATTACCTTGTGCAATTGTTTCGGTAACAGCCGTTATTGTGTTCAACAACGGCTGCCCGCCGATACACCGGATAGATAGCCTTACACACTCGGTAACAACTTCAGGATAACATTCAAGCTGTTCAAAACACCCCTGTACTTCCTCCAGCAGTCGATTGTGGATAGTAAAACTGAGCTGCCGCGGCTGGATTGACACCAAATCACAGGCCACGCCACACGCTCCCACTGCTTGTAAAACATTCATTACCCAATTATCCGTACACTCTGGTGTAGGACAGTTAACCCTAATGAGAGCGATAGCCTTATCATAAGTAATACTTGTTATCTGATCTGCCAGAGAATCATTAATTTCCACATCAGTGCTTTGTGGTAAAGCGCTAAGTTTAGCAACTCGCTTAGTACGGCACATTCGCAGCTGCTTAGGGTTTCTTTCTATATTACTGTATTGCTCTAATTCATTGGTACGTACTGAAAGGGTTGATACATGCACTTTAAAAAGCACCTCCGGATAGCTGTTTAATTTTTGCACAAATAAAAACCCCTCTCCGAGGAAAGGGGCTAATTTTTATGCGCCTTCCTCTTATCTGTCAGGATTCCTCCTGCTGGAATTAGCACCACTGCAGCATAGCTACCGGTTGCTGGGTGTCATCGGGCCAGTCCCTCGACCACTCTAGATAAGAGCGTATGAAATTGAATATAATTTTATCATGAAAAATCAGACAATGTCAATACATTACCTAAAGCCTAGCCTGTTAATCACTTGTGTTTTATAAATACATCCTTATCCATATACACAGTCTCAATCTCTTCAGTTCTCTCTGTACGAATCATATAGCCTTGACTTAACCAAAACGGAAAACCTCCTGGCAAAAACCTATGGGTATGAAGACAAATAGTCTGGTAGCCGTATTGCCGGCAATAGCTCTCAATGGCTGCCACCAACACACCGGCAAGGCCCTGGCGGCGCAGCGAACTTTTCACATAACAGCGGGATAACTCGGCAGTACCTGGCAGATCATAGTAGCCGCGAACGGCCTCAATTCGATCATCATAGGGTCTAATGGCAATCGTGCCAACAACTTGTCCAGCATTGTCAAAGGCGGCAAACATGACTGAGTTCTCTTGGCTGACATAGGCTTCTTCCATGTTAGCAAGATCCCAGCGCACGGCTACGTCCGGTATATTGGGGTATACCTCATGCAGCATAGGAATAATGAACGCCAGTGCGGCTGCAACATCATTTGCTGTAACCCTGCGAATGATCCACTCTTTATGGCTAATTGCCATGTGAAACCCTCTCCCTATTTAAGATGCTAATTTATTCAAGACGTCCTGGCTGCTGCTGCAAACTTACCCGCCCCAGTCTCCTGCTTGTTACGATATTCAGGCTGAGCTGGCAATACAGCAGCTAACAGTGCCAAAGACACCGGATGGGTGAGACAATGAATATCATCCATATTGTCCAGTCTTTCTACAATCTCACCCGAGCACATGACTGCTAACCGGTCAGACAGATGAGCGACTGCGGCAAGATCATGAGAAATGAAGATGTAGGACATGCCCAGCTCCTCACGTAAATCTGACAGCAGATCCAATATCTGTGCCTGAACTAGTACGTCAAGACTGCTGACAGCTTCATCAAGGACAATCAGTTTGGGCCGCAAGGATATTGCCCGGGCAATACATACCCGCTGCAGCTGCCCACCACTAAACTGATGCGGGTATTTGGCGGCGTCCTCGACATCAAGTCCCACAAGCTCTAACAAATTACCTACTGTTCGCAGCTCATCATGGTAGCTTAGGCGTGCAAAATTTCTTAGCGGTTCAGCAATACTCTCCCCAGCTGTCCTGCGAGGATTGACCGAACTAAAACAGTCTTGAAATACTACCTGAAGATCACGCCTTACTTCACGGATACCTGATCTATCTTTACCATACAAATTAACACCTTGAAATAGTACCTCACCGCGATCAGGTTTCTCTATTCCCAGGATAATACGGCCTAAAGTACTTTTACCTGAACCACTTTCTCCGACAAGCCCAAGACACTCTTTTGCCGCTAAAGAAAGGGTTATCTCCTTGGTAGCTTGAACCTTTCTCCCTTGCTTAAAGATACCGCCGCCGTGGAAATGCTTACTGACTCCCCGTAATTCAAGAAGCGGTTGTATCGCTGCCATTAGACAACCTCCGCTTGCGCACTGCCAGCGTTTAAACAGCGTACCCAGTGCCCGCTCGTATTGACTTTAACCGGACTAGGAGCTGTTTCCCGGCATGCACTGCTAACATGAGGACAGCGTCCGGCAAACCCACAAGCGGAAGTTAAGCCGTTACTTATCTCAGTCGCAGCCATCGGCAGTAACGACAATCGCTTTCTGCGCGGTAAACCAATGCTGCTGCGCGCATTCATCAGTGACTGAGTGTAGGGATGGAGAGGTTGGGCATATATATCGGCAACAGCTGCTTGTTCAACAAATTGCCCCCCATACATCACGGCTACCGAATCAGCCAACCGGGCAATGACGCCAAGATCATGGGAGATGAGTAGTATACTTGTACCAAACTCACGCCTTACTTCAGCCAAAAGATCAAGAATCTGAACCTGAGAGGTTGCATCCAAGGCGGTAGTCGGTTCGTCAGCAATAATCAGGTCAGGTTTTTGCGCCAGAGCAATGGCAATAATGACTCGCTGCAGCATACCGCCACTCAATTCAAAAGGATACTGCCGCAGCAATAAACTAGCATCCGGAAGTCCTACTCTCTCCAGATATTCTACGGCAATCGCCGTGGCAGCCTTAGTATCAGTTTTCCCATGCGCACGCAGAGTCTCGATAAAATGATCCCCAATGGTGCGAATGGCGTCAAAGGCACTCATGGGATTCTGCATGATGAGCGCAATTCTGTCACCCCGAAGTTGTCGCCACTTTTCGGCAGCTAGTCCTTCAACGGCTTTTCCATCCAGACAGATATCCCCGCCAGTCTTATGAATTCCTGCTGGCAACAGGTTTAACAGCGACAGGCAGGTTAACGTTTTGCCGCAACCGCTTTCGCCTACCAAACCGAAAACCTCACCCTGCTCTATTTGAAAACTAAGTTTCTGTACTACAGGCACAACTTTGTTTTTCTGCCTAATTACAACCTCCAGACCTTCGACCGAAAGCAGTGGCTGCTTCATCATGCGCTACTCCGCCCTTTCCTATCGTTTTCCCTGAGGATCAACCATATCCCGCAAGGCATCACCCAGAAGATTAAAAGACATCACTACACTTAAAATCATAAGTCCCGGATAAGCCATCAGTGATGGATAACCCCGCAGAAACTGGCGGCCATCATTAATCATGGCACCCCACTCCGGCGTCGGCGGCTGAATTCCCAGACCCAAGAAGGACATCCCGGCAATATGCAGAATAACCCAGCCGACATCCAGAGTGGCAAGCACTGCAATCTGCGGGAGAATATTGGGCAAAATATGCTTGGCAATAATGGTGGCTTGGCCAGTTCCCGCCACTTTCGCCGCCAGCACATAATTTCTTTCCTTCAGACTAAGTACCATGCCTCTAATCATTCTGGCATACCAAGCCCACTGGGAAAGGGCCATAGCCAGTACCACATTCGGCAACCCTGGACCCATAACCCCGACGAGGGCCAAAGCCAGGATTAGACTGGGAAAAGCCAAAAATATATCACATATCCTCATAATAAGAGCATCAACTCGGCCACCGGCGTACCCTGACACGACTCCCACCACGGTGCTAATACTGAGAGTGACAGACATGACGGCAAAAGCCGCCCCCAGCGAAACTCTGGCACCATAAATAAGGCGAGACAAAATACAGCGGCCAAGATGATCAGTCCCTAGAAGATAATTATTATCAGGCAGCATTAACTTGCGTTCTAAAGAAACATCATTTGGGTCATGTGGCGCAATATACGGTGCAAAAATAGCTACTAAAATATTAAGAAGGATGATCATCAGGGCAACCGCCACAAAACTGCGCTTGATCCTCATGATGACTCCCCTTTCAGGCGAATCCGCGGGTCAAGCCACGCATAGGCAATATCAACAAGCAGGTTAGCGGTAACAAAAACTACTGCCATCATCAGCACAAAACACTGCACCACCGGATAGTCCCGGTTCAAAATTGCCGACACGCAAAACCGTCCAATCCCCGGCCAGGAAAATACACTTTCCACAATAACTGACCCGGATAACAAATGCCCAATACTCATCCCCAATGCAGTTACAACAGGCAGCATCGCATTCTTTAGCACATGACGACCAATAACCCAGCTTTCTTTTAAGCCTCTTGCCCTGGCATACAACACAAACTGTTGGTCCAGATTCTCCAGCATGCTGGTTCTAAGAAGCCTGATATAGGTCGCAATATAACTAAAAGAAAGTGTTACCGCCGGAAGAATGAAATGTTCCCATGAGCCCCGCCCCAAAGTAGGCAACAGATCAAGTTTCAGCGCAAAGAAATACATTAACATAAAACCAAGCCAAAAATTAGGCATCGCTGCACTGGTAAAGGCGATCACCCGGCAAAAGTTATCAAACCATCCGTCTTTATATAGTGCTGAGAAAATGCCCATAGGAATACTGATGACAAGAGTAAAGAGTAGCGACACACCGGCCAGTTGAGCTGTCGAAGGTAACAGAAACATCATTTCGTCCCACACCGGCCTGTGTGTGGCATATGATTTACCAAAATCAAGAGTTAGTGCCTTGACTAGCCAATCCCCGTACTGAACAACAACCGGACGATCAAGGCCAAGTTCCACCCTGACTGCCGCTACAGCTGCTTCTGTCGGCGGTATCTGTGATAGTCTCAAATACGCCTCCGCCGGATCACCCGGCGTAAGGCGTAATATGAGAAAAGTAATAATCGAAATACCTACCAGTACAGGTATTAGGCTCAGCAGGCGTTTGACGATATAATCAAGCATGCTGCCTACCTCTTTTTTCTATGATTACTGAATATCCATATTTGCAAAAGGAATTTCATATTGGCTGCCCATGAAGGTAACACCGGTTACATTTTTAGGATATACAGCTATATTGGCCAGATAAGACAGCGGCAAGTATACCGCCTGTTCATGAAGCGTAGTAAAGATCTCTTTATATAATGCCTGGCGCTTTGCTTCGTCTGTGCTAACAAGAGCCTCTGTTGCAATCCTATCAATATCAGCTTTCATCGATAGTCCTACTTGTGCCTGATAATCGGCATGCCCTGGCGCACGCATCGAACCTACCAAGGAATGTGGATCATAAGGAGCTCCCCAGGTATCGCTATAGATAATATTAAAGTTGCCATCTTTTTGTCGTTGAACAATGGATAGCAGTTCTTCGCCAGTAAGTTTGACTTTTATACCAATTTTTTTAAGATCGCCCTGGAGTACTTCGGCAACCGATTTTTGAATGGCATCCGTGCTTTCAAAGCAAAATTCCAATTCAAGTACTTGTCCGTCTTTTTCGCGGAACTCCTTGCCTTTGATTTCCTTCCAGCCAGCCTCTTCTAATAAAGCCTTGGCCTTATCCGCACTATACGCATAAGGTGTTAAGCCAAGATTACAGTACGGAAAGTTGGTAGCAAGTAAAGTATCAGCCTTATGCTCAGTACCATAGAGGACACCTTTAACAAACGCATCCTTATTAAAAGCATGCTGAATGGCTTGACGAACCTTGAGTTCTTTCGTCACACCTTTGTTAGAGTTAATGGCTAAGACTCGGGTTGCCAATGGCTCGGACAGCTTGGTTTCATATTTTCCGGAAGCCTGAAGATGTTTAAACGCATCAAGACTGATGCTGCCATTACCATAAATCAGATTGAGTTCCTTCTTTTCAAAAGCAACTACACGCGACTCACTGTCAGGAATGATTTTTACAACTAGCTTATCGACCTTGGGTTTAGCTCCCCAATAATGCTCATTGCGAACAAATACGGCTACTTCGCCTTGCTTATACTCACTCAGCACCCATGGACCTGTACCTATTGGTTTTTTGATCCCTTCACCGGTGTTACCGTTGTCCGGGAACTGCGAAGGTGCCAGAAAGCGAATCGGCCGGACCAGTGCCAACTCCTGCAGCACAGGATAATATGCATCTTTAAGTACCAGTTTGAACGTGTTATCATCCATGACGTGTGTTTCTTTGATTTGCCGAATAAACGCTAACCAGTCATGACGTTTGCTATTAGCCAATACGGCATCAAAATTTTTCTTAACCGCTGCCGCATTGAACTGGGTACCGTCAGAGAACTTTACGTCCTTACGCAGTTTAAACACATACTCTTTGCCATCAGGTGAGATTGTCCAGCTTTCGGCCAGCCATGGAATGATTTTACCATCATTACTGTATTGAACTAATGGTTCATATACTAAGGCTTGCGCAAACATTTGATTCGGATTGTACATGTGCGGATTTAAAGCGCCAATGTCTTTCGCCCAGGAAAAATTCAAGACTTTCTCTTTTGCCGGGGCCTGACTTGTCTTGGAACCGCAGCCAGCCATTAGACCAGCTAAGAGGATTAGGGAAATTAACACTGCTACATACTTTTTGAACTTCTGCAACTGTTTTCTTGTCTCTGCCATCTTTTTATACCTCTCCCTTGATATTTTATGTCAGTCATAACCCACAGGGTTAGCTAAGACCAATTTTTAACAACTCCCAGCAATACAACCAAAAGATAAAAAACCATAGAAAATAAAGTCTATTCATAAGACAATACCTTCATGGTTTTTAAATCTGACAGCTTCAGCCGTCATTTTTATTTAGTTAGCCCTCACATACAGTGCAATACCAGCCCCTGCTGCTACTATGGAAAGATATAAACCTGTCCCCAAGGCGGTAACAGTAACCCCTGTCTTAGCCCCAAATATCGAAATATTAGTCGGCAATACACGAGATAAGCCATCATAGATATTATGGAAAAACGAAGTTAACAGTAGAACAAATATGACGTCCTGAGGAGCCAGTGCCCCACTTTGCACCAGTGTTCCGGCAACACCAATCGCCGCTATCAGGGTAGGAATACCAGCAATGATGACTAACACCCCGGCTGCCGTAAGGTTAAACCAGCGTAAAAAAGGTTCAAGCCCGGCAATCACTTCCTTGATAAAGTCTGTATGCAGCAAAACAGTAAAAATAAACGTAATCGGCATAAAGACAACTGCAATATTCCAAAATTGCTTAAAGGCCTTCTTGGCTGCCGCTGCCAGATCGGTATTGTCGACTTGCATACAACAACAGCTTTCTATACGACCCTGCGTCTGGAATACGTCATGTGAAGGAGTGTGCAGCCTGTTCCAGGCAAAACCAATGATCGTAACGAGGGTACTTATTCCAATGTTAATGGCAATAAACGACGTACCCAGATTCCACCCCAGCCCGGCAATCAAAGGCGGGCTAAAGTAGAAAATAGTAAAATAGATGCCAGTCGGCAGCGACCCCATCAAGTAGACTGCCATCAAAGTACTTTTTGTTACAGCACCACTCTTGCCAAACTCGGCTAGCATAGCGTTTGCTGCATATCTATTTAATAGACACAAGATAAAAAACGATCCCAGTGCCTCTGGCAGTTTTCCCAGTGATGTCATCGGCCGCATTGCTTTGCTGAAAAACGCAAAAAATTCCCCGCTTCTCAGCACAACACCACAATAGCACCCCAGAAACATGGCTGGCAGTGCGATTTTCCACATTGCAAAAACATCTGTTAGGGCTAAAGTAATATTCATAGTAATGCTTACTTTTCCGCCAAAACAAACCGGAATATATACGCATCTTCATAAGATGCCTTCAGCCTGTCAGCAATACGTAAAAAACCATCCTCTTTGCGGGAAATATCAATAAAGCCCTGAGGTCTCCGCCGCTGAATTTCTACTTGAAACCCTTCTGCCGCAAAGGTCTCGGCAATAAAGTCCAGTGTATGGGCATTGGACTCTACCAGGCTGTTTTGGTTAATCCACTGTGTAAAATGCTCCAGACTAGGGTTGTCATTGCAATCAGTATAGGTGGCATAATAGACCCCGCCTGGTTTCAACATCTGCTTGACCTTCCATGCATGGGTTTTCAGGTCTTTGATCAGATAAATAACCGCCTGGCTGACAGCCAAATCAAATCTGTTGGCAAACTGCTCCGGGTTTGGTGTCGCCACATAAGTGAGCGGCAGATCGCCTTTGCGAGAATCAGCAACAGCGATTGACTGCTGAGCCAGATCAATACCCATACCTTCTTTAAACGGCTTGGCTTGATATAGAAACCGCAAAAAGCCACCTTGGTTGCAACCGAAATCAAGCACAGTCATATTGGACAGGTCCTGTTCCTGGATTAGATTAATAACCTCTTGCCAACCCCTAATGTGGCTGTCTTCCATTTGCTGTTCGCCCTCTGCGCGGTTTTGCCACCATACGTCATAAAGCTTGTCTTCCTGAACCATACTATCTCCTCCTTGCATAAAAACAGAAATCCACGAAGAGCAGGACATATTCATTGTCCTGTTACCCTTCGTGGATATGTTTTAGTTATTCAGATTTTGATTTTGTTCCAGATAGCTCGCATTCCGACCTTCAGACCGGCATTTGTTAAAATTATAACTTATTCTGCAAAACACTGCAATATACTATTGTGAAAAAATTCAACAATTACTAACTACTCTGACCTCACTTAATTTCACGTACCAGCCTCATCCCATTCAATGTCACCAACAGCGCTGCACCCGTGTCAGCCAGCACGGCCAACCAAAGATTAACAAACCCGGCAAAGGTCCCAAGTACAAACAGCAGTTTCAATGCCAAGGAAAAGGTAATATTCTGCTTAATAATAGCTACGGTTTTACGGCTAAGTTTCATTACATAGGCGAGCTTACTCAAATCATCAGACATAAGGGCAATGTCTGCCGTTTCCAAAGCAGTATCTGAACCGGCAACCCCCATGGCGATACCCACATTGGCAGTTGCCAGCGCGGGGGCGTCATTTACCCCATCACCGACCATTGCTACACTGCCGTATTGGCTGGCCAGCTGTTTAAGGGTTGCGGCTTTATCTTCCGGCAACAGCTCGCTGTAAAAGGCATCAAGACCTAGCTTGCCAGCAACGGCTTGCGCTACCCGGCGGTTGTCACCTGTCAACATGACGACACGTTGTACCCCAGCAGACTTAATATCCGCTACCGCATCAGGGCTGTTATCGCGCAAGGTATCGGCTACAGCAATCGCACCATATATTTCTGTGCCAGCCCCCACCAACATAACCGTTTTTCCTTGCTGCTCTAAGAGTGCCAAGCTGCTTTCATGCGCGGCAAGTGTACAGCCTAATTCCTCAAAGAGCCTTTGGTTTCCCACATAGACGGTGCGACCATCTATGTCAGCCTGTGCCCCCCGGCCAACAAGGGCTTTAAAATTAGTCACTGGCGGTAATCTCTGATTACCAGTATGGGCAACAATAGCCTCAGCCAACGGGTGTTCTGACCATTTCTCAACTGCAGCAGCCAGTATCAGTATCTCTTTAGTATCCAGCTTGCCTGCGAGCTTAATAATATCAGTCACCATTGGTTTACCTACTGTTAAAGTCCCAGTCTTGTCAAAGGCAACAGCCTGGATTTTTCCCATTTGCTCAAGATAAGCACCGCCTTTGATCAGCACGCCATGCCGTGAGGCATTACCGATTGCCGAAACGATAGATACCGGTGTTGAGATAACCAAAGCGCAGGGACAGGAGATAACTAGCAACACCAGCGCACGATAAAACCATAAATCAAAAGCTTCGTTGAAAAAGAGCGTTGGAACAATGGTTAAACCCACGGCTGCCACGATGACTGCTGGTGTGTAGTATTTAGCAAAGACATCAACTAATTGCTGCATGGGCGCTTTTTCAGCCTGAGCTTCTTCTACCATGTGCATGATTTTGGCCAATGTTGAGTCTTCTGCCAGTTTAGTTACTATGATCTCCAGCGCACCTTGTTCATTAACAGTACCGGCATATACACTGTCACCGGTCTGTTTCTCCACAGGCATAGATTCTCCGGTAATGGCGGCCTGGTTGACGGTTGAGCTGCCGCTCGCAACCGTGCCATCCATGGCAAGACGTTCACCAGGCTTAACAATCATTACATCACCAACAACAATATCTTCTACCTGCAGACGCAGTTCTTGCCCGTCTCTTCTTACCAGTGCTTCCCGCGGCGCAAGCTCCATCAGCGCCCGGATAGAGTCACGGGTTTTATCCATGGTATAGGCTTGCAGTGCATTACCCAGTGAAAAGAGAAAGACTACTGTCGCCCCTTCGCTCCATTCACCAATAGCCGCCGCGCCAATAACAGCGATCACCATCAGGAAATTAGTATCAAGTGTCATACTCTTGAGGCCATATAACCCGCTTTTCGCCACATGATAACCGCCAACAACCATAGTCAAACTATACAAGGACACAACAACTTGTTCAGCTATTCCGATCCATTCCAGAACCATGGCAGTCGCCAGCAGCAATCCAGATGTTATGGTTGCCAGCATACGCGGCTTTTGCCACCAGGCCTGTTCCTTGACGGCTGCTTTCCCCACGTCACTGTCGCTAACTGCTTGATAACCGGCCTGCTCCACAGTCTCGATAATATCTTTATCGGTAATACGGTGTTCCACGGTCATTTTACCAGCGCCGAAATTTATCAATACTGTATTGACCCCTGCTAACGCAGCAACACGCTTTTCCAGCTTAGCTGCGCAGTCGGCACAGTCAAGACCAGATAAACGAAAGATGGTTTTATGATAACCGGCCACAGCCTGCGGCTCTTTAGCCAGTGTAGCACTGTAGCCAAAGCCGGTAATAACCTTTACAATCTCATCTACTCCTAAAACATGTTCGTCATAGTTTACCTTCATTTTGCCGGCTGCAAAATTCATCCGAACATCAGCCACGCCGGCAAGACGACGAACAGCTTTTTCCACCTTAGCAGCGCAGTCTGCGCAGTCAAGGCCCTCTACTTGGAATGTTTGATTTACTAATTGCACACTATCAAGAGCTGCTGCCACGCACTCGCTTGCCGTTAGAGCCACTTGGCCGCTGCAGCAGCAACTACAGCCGCAATGGTTGTCTTTATGTTTATGCATAGCTTCTTACCTCCTGCCATCATGAGAAATATGCTCTAACCCCTGACACATCAAAGTAATTACATGATCATCATCAAGTGAATACCAGGCTTCTTTACCCTCTTTACGAAACTTCACCAGCCTTGCGCTGCGCAGAGTACGGAGCTGATGAGATACCGCAGACTGGTTCATCCCCAGCGTCTCGGCAATATCGCATACGCACAGTTCCTGCTTCGATAGCGCATGTAATATCTTGATGCGGGTAGGATCGCCTAATATCTTAAACATCTCGGCTAACTCCTGGATTGTTCTATCCTCCAGCATTCCTGCTCTGGCCAGACAGATTGCCTGGGGATGGAAACAGCGTTCTTCACAAATATCTTTTTCTGTTGCCTTCATGGCACACCTCTCAACGTATGATTATATGTTCATATATAATCATACGTTGACTTATTGCTAAATGTCAATAAAAAAATGAGTCTCCTTTTAAAAAGACTCAGACATACAACATAGATCGAGTATCAAGAAAATCATAATTCCCGGAAAAAACCTAGTGAGACACCTGTTTTGTGGTAGGAATTTTCTAGTTCTACATAGCTGATGTCTCCAAAAAAACCATGCTCACTCCCTAACCAACGCCGGTGGTTTAGGGTAAGCATTCGAGAGTTCTGGTTCACCTCTTGGGGCGTTGCCAGGTATGTTGCCAGATATGCCTGCTTGCCTGATGAGAAAGTAGCTGTTGTCCACTGGTGTTTATCCTGACCATAACTGAGAGACAGCAGGTACGAATAAGAATCAACTGAGCCAGGATCGCTCTGATTTCTAAAAATGCGGTACTCAGCGACCGAGTTTTTGAGATAAGCCATGATCCCTGCAGACAAGATATAATCCTTATGGTCACCAAAATATTGAATATAGCTTCCACCGACAGACCCTACCAATCTTTTTTCCGGGCCAAACTTAAAGTTAAAATTGTTATCTACCCTCGTCCTCGGGAGATAAGCCGACTCAGTTCCTGCTGACAGCGATGTATAGGTGTAGAAAGAATCACTCCAGTCCTTGAAAGCACCCACTGCTGCAAGCTGACCACTTCCTTCGGGCCGTGATAAATGAGAAAGTTGGGTGTACCAAGTCAAATCAGGCCGCTCCTTGCGATAGAAGCCCAAAGATAACGTCTTCCAGTCACCATAATCAGCATGAGGAGAGAGATGTTCATACGATGTAGAGATTTCCATACGATTTTTACGCTCGTCAGCAGGCTTGTCCTCTGCCAAGGACTGTTGGAATGGATATATGATTAAACCCAGAAGCAAGGAAAATAATACAGGTATCATCCTCGTCATCATTTTTCTACCGCTCTTTCCATTTTTCTCCGAGTCAAATTATAGATAATCTGCTGTTCAATAGGAAAGGTTTGCACCAACCCCGCATATTTACCGGTAAATTGCCACCAAAGATGATTTTTCGCATCTGGCTCATCTGTAAGGATATCGTAATAGATGGGAAACAGCTGGGCATATGCATCAGGGTAACTAATCCACCAGGAAGACTTGCTTTGGTACGGCCCTTCGACAGCCCAGGCAAACACCCGATTTTCCGAATCATAGAGATGAGCTATAATTCCATACTTAATAGCTTCACGGACTTTGCTATAGTATGCAATGTCACCTTTGCCTGTAAGCTTTGCCATGGCAAGATATGCCGAGACCCCGCCATAGGCTTCACAGTTGTCCATGAGATATTTAACACGACTATCAGGTAACGCCCGAGTCAGTCCGTCGCTATCCTGCAAAACCGGGAGCAGGTACGCAATATCCTCAATTTTATCCCAATTGGTATGAACAATCCCGATATCTCCGGTCTTGACAACGTATTGGTGAAGGAGGTGGAGAAACAATCCGGCATAGCCATCGACTGAATCGTATTTGCGTGTCGCACGCTCTTTGCCGTCCTGTAGGGAATGAATATATATCGTACCCGTAAGGCCGTGGTGATCCGGGTAGTTGAGCTTGCTGAAATACCACTGAATGAATTGCCCTACCTCGTCAAGATGTCTATCGTTCTCGACTTCGTTGAGTGCCAGAATACTTACAATATAGGGTTCAATAGTGTGCCGCTGTGCAAAGTCACTCGAATAGAACCCCATGATTACTCGGGCTGGATGTTCGGCAAAAGCAGTTCCCTGGATAACAAATAAGAGTAAAATACTAACGAGTGTCAGCCGTAATAAGTTTCTCTTTTTCATTCTTTCCCACCACTGTAAGGTAATAATACCGCTCATCCTCCCGGACTACGATCCCCTCTGCTGTTGGTTTTTGACAGGACTTTTTCGGCAGTGCAATCGTTATGCCTGCCAAGTCATCAAGGTTCTTTAGCGAAATGACGAGTTGCTTCTCTTTAACTCTGAAAGCGTAGGTTGTACTCATAAATCGCAGGAAAAACCTCGCAAAGTCACTCATGGGCCGGACAGTGATTTCTCCAGCAGCTTGCATTGCTTCGGCTCTGTCAATAAAGGCTTTCATGGCCTGGGGATACGCCTCAATATCATAGGGATGGGAATAGACTAGCCGCACGGTCCGATTGCGGGCGGCGTAGCTGAGGATACTGAAAAGCCATTCTGTGACCTCGGTCTCATTCTTATGGTCCAAATCATACATCTCACCAAGCGAGGCCGTTCGGCCAAAAGGCATAACAGGGAAAGCGATGACTTTATCAGATACCATTTTCCCTTCGTAGAAGGTACGATTTGGCCCGCTGCCAGTGTCACCGGTATAATAATAGGCAATGAAACCCATGTCTTCGAGTATCTTGGTTGTGGCCGGTTGAGGATGCAGGCCGCTGGGTGCAGAGTACTCAATTACTTTGTAACCGACAACAGTCTCAAGACTGATGTTGTTTTTCGCAATGAATTCTCTTATCTCCGGCTCTGCGAAAGCTCCCTTGGTAATGTTCTCTGAAAACCAGTTGTGTGCCCAGCCCCCATGCGACCCAATTACACCATAGCCCTTGAGGAGCGTTGTCAACCCCCTTCCTGCCCCAACAGCATCATATCCCAGGCGGTCAAGCGGGGTATCGCGGAAATCTCCGGCAGTAATATGAAAAGAGGCGCGGAGCCCCGGCCGGAGAAAGCCCTCAGCTTGCATAGCAGGCAATGTAGTATGTTCTATACTGGAATCAATATGCCAGTTGATGACAATGCCACCCTGACCTTGCTCAACATTGGTGATATGCGGAATTTCAACCACGTCAAAAAGAAATGTTCTGAGCATTGACCTGAGCGGCAAATCGTCTGTGTTAGCTTTAAGATGGCCAAGGGGTAGATTAACATACAGAACTCTGCCCTTGGCATATTCTGTGAGAACTAAAGAAGGAAACCTTTCGTTATTTGCTGCCTCACTATAAGCATAAATACCGGTTTCTGGAATATCCCGAACTGATACATTTCTGGCCAAGGGATATTTAAGCGGCCCATAGCCGTAGCTGCTGAGTACCAGCCCATCTATCGTTTTACCCATAGGGATTTGAAAGAAATCACGATTTTCCTTGGAGGAAAACCTAACATATCCATAGCCATAGGCCTCTGTACCTGCTGTGCTGTAGGTAATATAATTCAGGCCAATAATATCCGCAAAAGCCGCATGTTCTCGAAAGTGTCCATGATCATCCCTGATTCCAGCGTCGTAAATAACTGCGATATTTCCCCCATTAGCGAGATATTGCTTTGTCCAGTCATCAAACTGAGCAGGAACACTCTGAAGGAGGTTGTCCGGCATAATCACAACCGGAACAGTTTTTACAAGTTTGCCAGCATCAACTCGGGTGAGCTGCAAGACGTCAACGGTTTCATAGGGAACGCCCTCCTCCTGTAACACACTTTCATAAGCTGCAAGTATGTGGGGGGCATTTTTCAGGTAGGCGGGATGATATACGAGCAGGACCCTAATCTCATCCTCCTTAGGCACAACCATAAGTTTTCTTATTGCCGGAACAGCAAGGAAGGCAATCACAATGCCGATACTAAAGAGTAAAATAAGCGCCTTTTTTATATTACTCTCCCCTCCCCTTCGGTTGAAACAAATCCGAATACGCTGACCCCACGGTGAAAAGTAATTCCCTTCTTGCTGATGACTGACTTAATTTTTCCATGAGAACCAACTGCTACGCCGTCCTCCAAAGTAATGTGTCCTTGCGTAAATATTGTGCCCAGAACCCGGCAATATGGTCCAAGACGGATATTGCCTCCGGCAAAAATATTGCCTGTAATGGTAACTGAGTGGGCGGCAACCAGGTCACCATGGGTTTTTACATGCCCCTCGATAATCGTGTGTTCTCCAATAGTCAGAGAATGGGCGGTAATTATGTCACAGTTTTTCCGGCTGCGGGCTGGGAGTACCGCGAGGTTGCGTTGCATATCCTCTTGCTGAGAGGCAGGACCAGCCTCAACGAAATCGCCGGCGGCTACCCGCTCTGGAGCAGTATATGCCATAGTGGAAGTCATTGTCGTAACCGGAAAGCCATAAAGCCTTTTAAATGAGCACCCTCCAGCCAGGAACAGTTCTTTGCCACAGGCGGCGCTGACACCAAGCTCACTCTCCTCTTCAGCCCGGATACTGCCTTCCGCATCCAGCCATCGGATAAACCTTGTCCTCCCAAGAATATGAATATCGCCATCACAAGCCAAAGCACGAAGCTCATTGCCCTCACCGAGGCATGCGTTCCCCCTCACATAGACTTCCTTTTCAAATCGTACATTTCTTCCGGACTGAAGATTGTTTTCAACATAGTAAATAGTTGCTACGGAACCGCCATCTTCAACAACGGCGTCATCCACCACTTCAATTAATTCCTGCTTTGAAAGTTTGATATGGAGAAACCCTGACATACCTGTGTAATTGGCAAGCGATTTTATTACTATTTGCCGAAAAGATAACCCAAAGTACCGGGGATTCCTGCGATAATCCATGTTAATAAACAAAGGCTCAGCATCTTTTCCGTTCAACATCTCGCGCAGCCCTGGAGCAAACGGCAAAAAAAGCAATAAGATTAGCAAGGAGCAGAACAAAAGCAGCAGCATTAAACATACTCCTTCACAACTGGGCCCTTCCTAAAACGCTCCGTCTTCTGCCAGATGGTTTTTCGAGAGGTGATCACATCAATGACGGCATCGGCAAAGCCTTTTGAGATATACCACATATTAAAAAAGAAATTAAAAATCAACAACGGCAGCAGCAAAATACGTTGCGGAGTTCCGTCCAAAAAGCAAGCCGTCCCCACCTGATAAAATGGAGCAAAATTGCCAAAGGTACTGTACGCCCCGATAAAAAGCAGAAAACCCAGTCCCGAAACAATTTGCATCTCGCCGAAAAAGAACAGGGCAAGCGAACAGCACAGTCCCAGCAAAAGGAAAACAGGTACTGAGTAGACGATTAGGAGCAGCATACCATCAAGTTTTTCACGTAACGAGAGGTATGGTGATTTCATTACAGGAAGAAAGTATTTAAAAAACACATCATTGTGCCCCCTGGACCAGCGCCTAATTTGTCGCGCTCGTACACCCCAAGTTTCAGGTACTTCTTCATAACACTCGGCCCGGTTAGCATAAAGCACTTTCCAGCCATTAATTGACAACCGGTACGTCAGTTCAGTATCTTCGGCCAAGACTTTTGTGTTGAAATAGCCAAGCTTGGCAACTACACTCCTTCTAAAGCCGCCAACGGTGCCGCCGTACTGTGGCATAAGGCCCAGATTATAACGAGCCTGCTGGTCTACCTGATAGCCTCCCGAGCGTTCAAGATCAAGCAGCCGTGTGAGCAGGTTGGTCTTAGTATTGACAGGAACCACCCGTCCCATGACAGCCCCTACTTCCGGGTCCTTAAAGCAGACAGCAATATCCTTGATAATTCCACAGGGCGGCAGATAGTCGGCATCAAAAACGATGATAACCTCGCCACTTGCTTTTTTGATTGCTTCATTTAGAGCTGCAGGCTTGCCGCGCTCACCGTCGTAGCGGTGAATAGGCTTGACAACAGAATATTGAGCGGCATAAACATCTAGAATTTCTTTTGTTCCATCCTGAGAAAAGTCGTTGATCGGTATAATCTCGAGCTTATCCATATTGTAGTCAGTCTTTAGCAGCTGTTCGATCACATGGGCTGCAACTTTTTTCTCATTATGCATAGGGATTAGCACCGATACTGTGTCCAAATCGGAGTCAATGATGTCGTGATAATACAATCGTTGTTCCCCGAAAAGCCTATTCAGGGTAAACACGAAATGCCTAAGGGAATACACCACCATTAACCCGATCGTGAATAATAGATAAGCTTTCAAGAGGAGTATCACCATCGCCATACTGAAACATCCTCCTTTGTCTTAGCCGTCAGCCGGGTGACGTGGATGCTATAGATTCCCACGATATAGGCGAAATCTATTAACGGGCCAAGAACGAAAAAAAGTACTGCCATGTAAAGTAGCGATGCCTTCGCCAGAATGAAAAGAAAAACGGCATACCTGACTGTCCCAAAGACCAGAGCATATACACATGTTATGCCCATGGTTAAACACTTTGAAATTAGACTTGAAGGCAGCGGTAACAGGGCAAAGCCCATTATGAGAGGGACAAAGAACAAAATACTAATCTGTTGAACCATATAGAGGTATGAATAATCGGTAATATCATACGGAAACAGGCCAGGAGCGACCACAAAAAATGTCGATGACAGCAGCTGAACAGCTACAATCATCATGAAAAAAATATTGAGAGGATTTGCCCTGCATAAATACACCTGAAATAATAGCAATACCAGGCAAACAAGAGCATTTCCCAACGAAAAGAAGAACTCCGGAAACTTGCCTGGTAAATCAATAAAGTATATATAACCAACAACATCAATAAAATTCGTCTCGGCGATAGTTATTGTGTCTTGAAAAAAAGGGGCCAATGTGATCTCCGTTATTAAACATATAGCGCGAGTAATCTGGGGATAAAAATAGGCAGTCAAAGCGGCCAATGGAACAGCAAAACATCCGAATTGCAGTAAAAAAGTCGCGACTGAACCAGGCAGCTTACGATAGGAGCGATGAAATAAAATAACGGCTTTCCCGTTGTCTAGCTTAGTTCGCATACTGGTCTCCCAGGGTCCGGGCTTGGACACTTCTAGCGTTAATATTCAGTAAATCAAAAGAGATGAAGTAAGCTCGTATTAAGTCAATAATACAACTGCAAAGTATTTATGTCAACAAAGCTATCTCTATAGTAAAGAAAGTTGCTAAGATAGTTATTCCCAACTACCTTAGCAACTTTACGTTAGTTAACACAATTCCTCGGTCTATTATCCTGAAAAATAGCATTTTCATTCTTTGATGGTGCCGTTATAACGGCATGACTGTCTAGCCGCACATATCCCTGCCTTCGTTTTCCTGTGAATCAGCCGCTCTAAAAGAAACAATTACTGTAGTTCCCCGCCCTAAATTAGATTCTATCCGAATATCGCCGCCGTGCCTATCCACGATACTCTTACACACTGCAAGCCCTAGCCCTGTAGCCTGATCCTTTGTAGTATAAAAGGGATCAAATATTTTATCCAAATGTTCGTCACTAATACCGCAGCCATTGTCTCTAATGCATAATTCAATGACTCCACAGTGATCTAGGGTAGATATCTCAAATGTCCCACCTTGCTCCATAGCCTCTAACGCGTTGCGTGTGAGGTTTGAAATTAATTGGACTATCTCTTTGCCGTCCAAATTAACTATTGGCAACGCATTTTTGAGTGACAGCGACACAAAAATTCCCCTGTTTTCTGACTCGGCATAGATAAGTGGTGCCATGGCTTCTATGATTTGATTAAGTTGCATTAGCTGCTTGTCCACTCTCTTATTGCGTGCTAACGACAGAAAATCCGTAACAATCATATTAATATGCTTGAGTTCTTCTAATATCACTAATGCTCGTTCTCGCCACTTTGCATCGGCTTTATTGGACATCATTTGAATAAAGCCCATCACTACCGTCATCGGGTTACGAATTTCATGAGCAACTCCGGCAGCCATCCTAGATACTAAATTTAGCCGATCTAGTTTTATCATTTCTTCCTTTACTTTTTCTCGTCTTTCAAACTCGTTAGCAAGGTGCTGTCTCAATGTACTAACTGTATCAAGAACCGGCACCAATTGTGGGAATTCCTGCAATTTTACTCTATCAAAATCACCAGACTTTACTTGCATAACAAAATTAACCAGCGACTTATCTAATTTCGTAAATGTCCACTTAATAGTCATCAATACTGCCAGCCAAATAGCACAAATAATACCCAGATTTCGAAAAAGGAGAAAGTAGAATTCAGACTCTATATCTTCCGTCTTAATGTCCGCCCATACATGACCTACGATCTTACCATTGTTGTGAAGAGGGTAAGTAACAGCTAATAACGGCCCCTCACCTGGTATAGTACTTTTATTAAGATACGCGGTTTCCATACGGCTTGTCTCATACACCACCAAAGAGCTATCTGATGCCTTCACTCCTAGGAAGCTATTGTCCCAAGGCCATACAGCAACTACTTTAAGTTCTGGCGAATAATATCCTAGATTATGACCAGGATACCACGCTGCCACCTCTGTTACAATTGGCTGAAGTTGTCTATTCAAAGCCCGAAGCTTGTCTTCATTGGTGCCAGAAAAAACGTTCTCTTGTCTCAGTATTTCTTCAAAGGACTGTGGTAATCTTTGTGCCAGAGCAGAGACGATTTTAGCTAATTGTACTTCTTTTTCATACAGCAGCAGCCGGTGGGTGCGGGAAGCATTATTATATGTCCATATTAACATAGGTAGAGATACAATCATCGTAATAATTAAATAGGCCCGTTTATGAACTGAAACAGGTAACAATTAACTCACCCCTTCAATAATATCATAATACGGTTATTCATCTAAAATCTGCATACAATCCACCTTAAATTGTTTGTAGAAAAAACAGCCCCCTTCGATGAAGCATATAAATTTTTAAATAAAAAATCAGACCTCTAGTAATGCCTACAGTAAATCCCCTTATAATCGTGGAGTATAAACAGTTGGCTATTCTTAAGCTCTGGTTGCGCTAGTTATTTGGTTTTCTAGTACTAATAATCTTTGACTTCTGCTGAAGTACTTACTATCCGAACTATCCAGATAAACCTCCTTTGGCTAATCATTTTGCATCTTTTCGACTAATTTGAATAAAATTGAACATTATGCTCTTTTAAATTATACCATAAAATTCCTTGTAAATATATGACATAACATTATTTTCCAAGAAAAATACAAATATATTTATCAACAATATCACAGGCTAAGGCTTTGAAGAATTTATGTTCTTTTAAGGCAAGCAGCCCTCCACTAATCAGAGGGCTGCTTGCGTAATGTCGTTTAATCCTTATACGGCTTAAACCGTTTCAGTCTAAGTGCATTGGTTACCACCGAAACCGAACTAAAGGCCATTGCCGCGCCTGCCAGTACAGGTGATAGAAATCCTGCTGCCGCGACTGGGATGCCAAGCGAATTATAGATAAGCGCCCAGAATAGATTCTGCTTAATATTGCGCATAGTTGCCTTACTTAAGCGAATAGCAGCTACAATACCAGTCAGGTCACCCCGCATTAGCGTAATATCTGCCGCCTCAATAGCAACATCGGTGCCTGTGCCAATGGCAAAGCCGACATCGGCCGTTGCCAACGCCGGAGCATCGTTAATGCCATCACCGACCATAGCCACAACCTTACCCTCTTTTTTAAGAGCCTCAACCTTTTCAGCTTTGTGCTCTGGCAGTACTTCAGCCATAACGCTGGTTATACCGACAGTTTGGGCGATAGCCTGGGCAGTCCGGGTGTTATCACCGGTTATCATCCATACCTCAATACCCATTTTTTTCAGCTCGGCTACAGCTTGAGCAGAATGCTCTTTCACCGTATCAGCCACGGCGAATAAACCGCTGAGCTTGTTTTCTAAGGCAAACAGCATGACTGTCTTACCTTGCAATTCCAACTGTTCGATTTGAGTAACAGCTGATTCAAACTCAATATTATTTTTCAGCATTAGTTTGCGGGTACCCACTAAAACTCTTTTTCCTTCAATGGTAACCTCAACCCCGTACCCAGGAATAGCAGTAAATGACTCAGGGTCGTTAAGAGATACGCCTTGTTTTTGCCCGTACTTAACAATAGCTTGCGCCAAAGGATGCTCAGAGTTTTTCTCTGCCCTGACAGCCAGGCGTAGGAGTTCAGCTTCAGCAAGTCCAGCAAACGGCACAATATCAGTAACTTCAGGCTCACCCTTGGTAATTGTGCCTGTTTTATCAAGGACAATGGTTGTCAGTCTATGGGCATTCTCTAAGTGCTCAGCACCTTTGATCAATATCCCGTTTTCCGCGCCTTTACCTGTCCCTACCATAATCGATGTCGGTGTAGCTAATCCAAGTGCGCAAGGACATGCGATGACTAATACGGCAGTGAAATTGACCAACGCCCGCGAGAAATTACCTGGGTCCAGAATAAAAAACCATACCACAAAGGTTAGCAGCGACAGTCCTACAACGACCGGTACAAAATATGCTGATACCACGTCGGCAAAGCGCTGAATTGGTGCTTTAGATCCTTGGGCTTCTTCGACAATGCGCACAATTTGAGCTAAAGCAGTATCTTTGCCAACTTTAGTGGCCTTAAATTTGAAGGTGCCAAATTTGTTGATGGTTGCGCCAATTACCTGATCACCCGTCTTTTTATCAACAGGCAAACTTTCACCGGTAAGCATCGACTCATCCAGCGTTGATGTCCCTTCAACAATAACGCCGTCGACCGGAACTTTTTCGCCAGGACGCACCACCACGATATCCCCGGCCAAGACTGATTCGACCGGAATATCAATTTCCTGTCCATCGCGCAGCACTCTGGCCGTCTTGGCCTGCAGCCCCATAAGCGCCTTAATGGCCTCAGAGGTCCGCCCTTTGGCAGTGGCTTCAAGTAATTTACCCAAAATAATTAGCGTAATTAGAATAGCTGATGTCTCAAAATATAGATCAGGTGCATGTCGAAGTACGTTAGCGATACTATAGAAATAGGCAGCCGACGTTCCAAGCGCGACCAGAACATCCATGTTCGCGCTGCCGTTCTTAAGCACGATATAAGCCCCTCGGTAAAACTGCCAGCCTGCAATAAATTGGACAGGAGTTGCCAATACCAATTGGAGATAGGGATTCATCAATAACTCGCTAGCCCAGCCCTTTACTCCAAGCATGTGCATGGCCATAGCCAATAGTAGCGGCAGGGAAAAACCTGCAGCTAGCAGAAGGCGAAAGCGTTGTCTACTTATCTCTGCTTCACGGGCCTGCTTCTCTTTGTCTACCGCGGCAGTATCTGCTAAATCATGAGCACCAAACCCAAGTTTTTCAATTTTACCCTTAATATCGTTTAAAGTAGTTACACCAGGATAATACTCTACCGTAGCCTTCTCCACTGCCAGATTGACAACAGCATTGGTTACACCAGTCAGTTTGCTCAAGCCTCTTTCCACGCGACCTGAGCAGGCCGCACAGGTCATACCGGTAATCTTTAAGTCTACCTTATCCTTGATAACCTGATAGCCCAAGTCTTCAATCTTATGTGCTATCTCGCTCAGGCTAATCTGCGAGCGATCATAGGTTATAGAAGCCTTCTCAGTGGCAAGATTAACGGCGGCCTTTTCTACTCCTTTGAGTTTGGCGAGCCCGCGTTCCACCCTGCCTGAGCAGGCGGCACATGTCATGCCTCCGATCTTTAAAAAGACAGTCTCTACAGATGCTCTGTTTGAATCAGTCATATTTTCACCCCTTTACCTCTTGTAGCATGCCACTCTTACTTTGTGAACTTAGATAAGACGCCCATCAACTCATCGACAGCCTCTTCAGTACGGTTTTCTTTTATAGCATTAACCACACAACTCTTTGTGTGACTTTCAATCATAATGAGCGCTACCTGATTGAGTGCGGCTCTCGCTGCCATAATCTGCTGCAGAATATCCACACAGTAACGACCCTCATCTACCATTTTCTCAATTCCGTTGATTTGTCCACTTGTTCGCCTTAGTCTTTTTTTAATATCTGTCTTTTCCCGTTCATCTAGCATATAGATCCTCCTACTATACCCCCGTATAGTATTTATTATAAAACCAAAATCAATGTACTGTCAATTCTTTTAGTCTTACCTAAGAAAAAACTGGCTAACCATATTTAAATTAAAAATGCAGACTTGCAAGAACCATTCATTTAAAGAAGCCCCGAGTGATACCGGCTGGCAGCCGGTATCACTCGGGGCTTCACCCAGAATATTAATTAGCTAGGCAAGCTTACAATGAAAGTGCTGCCGACACCGACAGAGCTTTCAACTTTAATTGTTCCGCCATGAGCTTCCACTATCCATTTTGCAATGGACAGACCTAGCCCAGTTCCCCCCGCGTCCCTGGATCTTGCTTTATCTATTCTGTAAAACCGTTCAAAAATAAGTTGCTGCTGGTCTTCGGGAATACCCTGCCCGTTATCTTGTACGATGATATTGACTGTCCGCTTCGAACCAGTCACCTGTTTGACAGTGAGGATTACCGCTCCTTCGTGCTGTATAAATTTTAAAGCATTATCAATTAAAATCAAAAAAAGCTGGTTAATTCGTTCTCTATCTGCTTGTATAAAAAGATTGTTTGTTCCGACAAACTCAAGCTTGATCCCTTTTTCAGCTGCTACTGGTTGAAAAGAACGGATTACCTTTTCTGCCACATTGTTGATGTCAAACTTTTCTTTAAAAAGGTTTGTCGCACCGGCATCAGCTCTTGCAAGAGTTAATAAATCAGCTACAATTTTTGTCATTCTCTTGATTTCACTTTTCATATCATCAAGAACCTGTTCAGAGAATGTCGAAAACTTATTTTCGTCATCTGTTCGAATTGCATCAACAGAAGAAAGCATAACACTCAGAGGAGTACGAAGTTCATGAGATGCATCTGCAACGAACTCACGTTGTCTGGAGAAAGAGTTTTTTATAGGAATAATTGCCCGCCCCGCCAGTACATGTCCGGCAAAAGTTGCAATAACAAGAAATAACAGGCATACAGTGCTCAGCACTAGCAATAACCGTTTTAACATTATGCAGTAGGACGTAATATCTTTACCTACGAAAACAGTACCTAACGCACGGTCTCCCTCATAAACTTTCAGACTGCATATCATAAAGTAATTTTTATTGTCGCTTGGAAGATGTAGTTTGGTTAATATCGCTTCCCCATCAGCACCTTTCCAGCTACCTATGCTTTCTATAATAGCGGCACGTACTTCGGGAGCTGGCTCACTGGCGGAAACCTGTTGATTATTCATATCAAATACGTAGTGAAAGAGTTTGCCATCATTTTGCTCATCATCTTCCACGAAAGGTTGATTCGCTGACAATTGTTTCTGCCGAAGTACGTTAATATGTTCATGAGCTTCTTCTTTAGCAAATGCCTCTACATCTAGCTGCTCTTCTCGGTATAGCACCCAAACCAACCCAGTGTAACTTGCAATAATGAATGAGATAAGAAAACATACCATAACTGCAGCATACACCATAGTAAGGCGGTTGCGAATTTTAGCAAACATGATGAGCCTCCAACTTGAAACCTACCCCTCTTACATTTTGGATTACCACGTCACCCTCTGGCAGGTTAATTTTTCTCCGCAACAAACGCACATAAGCATCAAGGTTATTGGGTGATACGTCAGATTCTAGCCCCCAGACTCTATCTAATATAACCTCTCGTGGTACTACCTGCCCTTTGTTTTGAACAAGCAAATCCAGTAACTGAAATTCGCGGCTAGTAAGCTGTACTTCAGTTTCCTTAAATTGAACGCTGCGGCTCGAACGATTTAGAATAAGGTCGCCCAATTGTACTATATCTTCTTTCAGCTTGGTGCTACTGCGGCGTGATAAAGCGCGGAGCCGAGCAAGTAGTTCTACAAACTCAAACGGTTTTACAAGGTAGTCATCGGCTCCTGTATCCAACCCTAACACCCGATCGACGACGTCATCTTTTGCTGTAAGCATTAATATTGATCCTTGATACCCGCCTTTGCGTAGGTGATCGCAAACCTCAATTCCAGTTTTAACTGGCATCATCCAATCTAAAACAATGACATCATAGGGGGAATGGATTGCGTACTCTATCGCAGTGTCACCCTGTGTAACCCAATCCACCTGCACTTCGGCCTTTTCCAACATACGTTTAATTAGATTACCTAGCTTGGCATCATCTTCAGCAAGCAATATACGCATCTCTGTAACTCCTTTTCTCAATGCCTGGAACGATATCTGTCAGACGCCAAGATAGTAATAGCTAAATCCATCTTTAGTCCGCAAAAGTCTAGGATTGAGATTCTTCGACTCTTCCAAAAATCTTTTCCTTTTATCTTCAGGTACTATAATCACTATACTATCCTTTTTTGCATTCGTCACGAAATTTGAAAGTGATTCAGTAGGCATCGTGTACTTACTTGACCAGCTTAATGACCCTGGTTGGGGTGATGTTGCCTCTTCTGACGAAGTAACTTTCACGGCAACTTTGCCACTATAATATACAGCAGAGGTGCTATAGAATTCATAAAGACCAATTTTATTTCCGTTATACTCTATCATATTTTGCGCAAGCTCTTTTCCCGATTTACTATCAGCCATTGCAGAAAAAACAAAAAGTGATAGCGTCATGTACACTGCAATTTGGCATAAACAGAGCAACCCTAAAGCATGTTTCGTGGGTTGTTTTTTAATTTTCCACCAGGTAAGTATCACTAGGCTTCCCACGGCAGCAACAAGCCACGGACTCCCGAGATAACGATATGCTGCAGCAAGATAGGCGAGAGTCGCTAAAACCATTGGAATGCCCACCCAATAAATAATGGTTCTCTGATTATCCTGGTTGATCAATTGTTCTAGATAAATTCCCGCTATCACCGCTAACGGGAAAAACATAGGAAAAGTATAGGTAAGATATTTGGTAGCCATAAACGAGTAAAAAGTGAAATAAACGCCAACCCAGATGAAGCTAAATAACCATAACGAAGATTTGCGCAAAGATCGGTCTTTGCAACCAGCAATCATAGCCTTCAGCGTAATCGGTGACCAAGGTAACATACCAAGTAAAAATATTAAAACATAATAATAACTCACATTATCTTTAGGATGTTCTGAAACCGTCGCACGCAAATAGTTATGAACACCAAAAAATATATTAACAAAGTCAGACCCGTAATCAAAATACATGGCAGCATACCACGGCAAGGCGACCATAGAAAAAATAAGAACTCCGGCAGGTATATACATTCTCCTAAGTTCTGCCCAATTGCGCTGCACCCCAATAAATATCACCATAACAAGTCCAGGCAACAGTAAGCCCACCGGCCCTTTTGTTAAGACGGCCAAAGCCATACTGGCATACATAGCAAAATACCAGCGTTTTGTATCGTCTACTCTGGTATAACCAAGATAGAAGAATGCTAATGCCGCGTTGTTAAATACAAACAATACCATATCGGTAATCACAAATTTTGCGAGCAATACATACTCTAACGATGTCCCCAGGACAAGGGCCCCTAGCAACGCTGCTGCCTGACTCGCGGTCTTGGTTAAAAACCAATACACCATAACCACACCAACCCCGGCAAACAAGGCAGGAACCAAACGCGCTGCCAAGTCGGAGAACCCAAAAACCTTGAAAGCAATGGCTGTTAACCAATAAAAGAAAACCGGTTTGTCAAACCATACGTTCCCGTAGATTCTGGGAGAAAGCCAGTCTGAACTTTCTACCATTTCTTTTGCAGTAAGCACATAATTTGACTCTACAGGGTCTGTTATTGGCACAAGGTGGCTAAACAACAGATATGAAATGAAGGAAACCAGGAACAATCCCAGACAGAGGTCTCGAGAGCGAACAGTCGCTATAGATATTGAAGTAATCACAAAAATTCCTCCTTGGATAATAGCTGCTATCTTTATGAATCAATAAGATTTCATCTTTATTAGTAGCCCTTATTCCTTCCGCCTTAGTCTCATGCAACAGTTTCTATCTTTTTAGGCGCTGCCTCCACATTACTTTTTAGCTCTTCTCGTACCCAATACAAAGGGCGCTCTTTTACTTCTTCAAAAATCCTGCCAATATATTCACCGATAATACCTAATCCTACAAGTTGCAGTCCTCCCAGCAGCAGCACACTGGCTGCGATGGTAGCCCATCCCGGAACGGCATCTGCGGTAAACAACTTAGTATAGACTACGTCGATCGTTAAAACTAAGCTTAGCAGACCGGATAAAATGCCCATATAAAAAGCCAGGCGAAGCGGCAATCTGGAATAAGCGGTAATACCATCAAGGGCAAAATTCAACATTTTTCTTAGCGAAAATTTGGACTTACCAGCAAAACGTTGCGGGGCTACAAATTCGATTTGTGTTTGCCTATAGCCCATGGCGCCAATTATACCGCGGATAAATCTTGCCTTTTCTTTGAAGCTTTTAAAAGTATCTACCGCTTTTCTGTCAAGCAACCTAAAGTCTGATCCACCTTCAGCCATATTAATATTCGACACAGAGTTAATTATCCGATAAAATATTTTCGACGTAAATCGTTTAAACCACGAAACCCCTTGCGTATCTTTGCGGATAGTTTGAACGACCTCAAAGCCATCTTCCCACCTATTTATTAAAATCGGCAACATTTCTGGGGGATGTTGCATATCACCATCCATAGTAATGACCGCATCGCCATGGGCATGATCAAGACCACAACTTAATGCTAATTGATGTCCAAAATTACGTGCTAAAATAATAGCACGAACTCTAGTGTCCTGTTGGGTTAACTTGTTTAAGATTAAAACAGTTTCATCCGTAGAACCATCATCAACAAAAATTAGCTCAAATGGATAGCCCTTAGGTTCCATATGTTTACAAACCTCTTGATAAAATACTGCCACGTTCTCCTGCTCGTTATATACAGGTACAACAATTGAAATATATTTCATAGTATCTCTCCTCACAATCGCATAGATCAGCGATAGCTATTGCTGCATTTCTTAGTAATTATAGCAATCGATTCTGAAAACAAAATGAAAAAGCTAAGTAAGAATTCATTAATGTTGTAACAAAACCAAAAGGCAAAAGCCTGCAAGGATTATTCCCTGCAGGCTTTTGCCTTTAGCAATATTGTTAGTCTCGTTTCCACATTCCCTCAAAACTAAACAATGTAAGTGTAATGTATCTGCCAAGATGTACCGACCTAGGATTTCAGACTATATTTCAAGCCCGTAATCTCCCTAGAAAGGAGGTGATCCAGCCGCACCTTCCGATACGGCTACCTTGTTACGACTTCACCCCAATCATTGACCCCACCTTAGACGGCTAGTTCCATCGCAGGTTACCCCACCGGCTTCGGGTGTTGCCAACTTTCGTGGTGTGACGGGCGGTGTGTACAAGGCCCGGGAACGTATTCACCGCAGTATGCTGACCTGCGATTACTAGCGATTCCGACTTCACGGAGGCGAGTTGCAGCCTCCGATCCGAACTGAGAGCTTGTT
>NZ_FWXI01000028.1 GCF_900176355.1 Sporomusa malonica
GCATTACTTTACATTGTTCAGTTTTCAGGGAACGACGTGCATGGATGCACTAGTGTCACGGACGTATCATGGATGATACGCTTTGTCCGGGACCGTGTTTGTTCGCCGCTTGTCATAATGGCGGAATATCATAATAGCATTTTTCGCTTATCGATGTCAATACTATTATTCATGTTAATTATTTCCGCCGCTGTTGGCGACTTTTATAGATTATCACATTCGTGCTATTATGTCAAATTGATTTTTTTTGTCCTGTTAGAAAGTATAACTTTCCGTCTGGATAAGGGCAACATCGGCTTCCGCTTTCGCAAAGGCTCGGCGCAAGCCGTGTTTTCTTTATTTTTTACTGCTGATGTCGGGATAATCCCCTACGCAAGATATTAATTTATCAGATGATTTACTCCTTGTCAATGTAAAAATATAAAAACACCCCTCCATATATTGGAAGGGTGCCGAAGGTACGTTATCTTACTTGTGTCGACAGGAATATCGGCAAAGTCATATGTGAAACCTGGTCTTGCAATTCTTCGATACTGTCAATATGGCGATCTTCATCAGTAAGGATTTCCTCAAGTATCTCACGGGTAGCGAAGTCACTGACCTCTCCTGCCAGTTTTATTGCTGCGTTGTAAGCTTCAATGGCGCCCTGCTCGGCTGCATGGTCGTACTCAAGTTGTTTAGGAATGTCACTGCCAATATGTATTTCTTTCAACTTAGAAACAATGGGTGTGCCTTCAAGGAACAAGATACGCGCAATTAATTTCTCGGCATGCTTCATTTCAGAAATAGCCCGGTGTTCAAATTGATTGTGGAGTTTCTCATAACCCCAGTTAGCACACATCTCTGAATGAACAATGTACTGGTTAATGGCGCTGAGTTCATCAGCAAGAAGAGAATTTAAGGTCTCAATTAATTGGGGATTTCCTTTCATTTGATCAAACTCCTTCCTGTTATGTACTTTTAGCTCAACCCTATGTCTAAGGTACCATTTTTATCCTATTAATGCAACAAAAAAATAATCATTCTTCTTTATCCTGTAGGACAGTCTCTTTCCGTCTGGATAAGGGCAACATCGACTTCCTCTTTCGCTAAAGCTCGGCGCAAGCCGTGTTTTCTTTACCTCTTAAATCGATAATTCTCTTTGCTTTTCCTTCTGAACGAGCGATAGTTCTCGGTTGCACCAATTTCACTGTGGCATCAATTGATAGAATGACCCTCAGCTTATGCCGAATCATATTCTGCAACCCTTCCAATTTACGGAAATCTTCTAATAGCGTATCATCGGCCAGCTCAACCATCACTTCCATCTCATCCAGGTAACCCTTCCTGCGAACAATGATATTGTAGTGGGGTCCAATTTCCCGGATACCCACTAATACGCTTTCAATTTGTGAGGGAAAAACATTGACGCCGCGAATTTTAAGCATATCATCAGTACGTCCTTGCACTTTTGTCATACGTACCAATGTCCGGCCGCATTTACAGGGTTCAGGATTAAGGCTGGTAATATCACGGGTCCGGTAGCGTAACAGCGGAAATCCTTCTTTGGTCATGGTGGTAATAACTAATTCACCTAACTCCCCGTAAGGCAGCGGCATGTCGGTTATCGGATCAATAATTTCTGGATAAAAGTGATCTTCATTAATGTGTAACCCTTCCTTACACTGACATTCTCCTGAAACACCAGGACCGATTAATTCACTCATTCCATAGTTTTCAACAGCGTCGATACCCCAGATACGCTCAATGACTTGGCGCATCTCTTCGGAACAGCCCTCGGCTCCGAACAGCCCCAACCGTACATTGAGCGACCGGGTATCTATGCCCATACTCTGGGCCGTTTCAGCAAGATACAAAGAATACGACGGTGTACTTACCAATATGGTTGTGCCAAAATCTTGCATAAGCATAATCTGTCGTTCTGTATTGCCTGTAGACGCTGGTACGATTGTAGCGCCAAGCCTTTCTAGTCCATAGTGCAAGCCAAAAGCTCCGGTAAACAGTCCATAACCAAAAGCTACCTGCGCGACATCCTCCTCCCGTGCACCGGCAGCGACAGCCAGACGGGTCACCATATCAGCCCATAATTCTATGTCTTGTTTGGTATAGCCAACCACAGTAGGCTTTCCGGTAGTTCCAGAAGAGGCATGTAAGCGTACGATTTTTTTGAGGGGTGAGCTAAATAACCCGTACGGGTAATTATTGCGTATGTCGTCCTTCGTAGTAAATGGAAGCAGACTAACATCTTGCAGAGAACGGATGTGGTTCAATCCTACACATTTATTGTCTAATGCCTGGCGGTAAAAAGGAACATTTTCATAAACTCGCTGTACTACATGGCGCAACCTGGTCAGTTGCACTTCCTCCATTTGTCTTCGATCCAGGCATTCAGCTTCTTTATCCCATATCATAAATATCTACCCCTTCTCCTAAGCTTTGTTTCTACTTCACGGTGACCACCTGTTGTACAGGCTGAGTCACTACACTTACCACAACAAGTACCAATGAACTTATTGGCAAGGTAATGACAAGCGGATCAATATATGTCCATGGCGCAACCGCCAATGTACTCACACCAAACAGTTTAAAACAGAGACCAAAAATTGCCGCTTCTCTCTCATGCATAAATAGCACTACCACTGAATAAACAATAGAGGCTGTTACCATGCTCCAGACTGCACCTTGCGGAGTTACTTTGGGCCAATAAAGTGCCGCTGTGTACATCGGCAAAAAGGCAGAGGTACACATCCCAAAAAACAGCGCAGTCGCTATAGCAATAACGCCCAGCGGCAACTGGAAAGCCAGTAAGATGGTGACTGCAAAACCAAACAGTGTGCCCAGCCGGGCAACCAACAACGTTTTTTTGTCACTCCCGCTGCGACTAGGGTTCAAATCATAGGAAACAGACGTGGAAATAATATGGAATTGACCACTCAATGTCGACATAGCCGCCGATAGCAATGTAAATAAAAATAGATATTTCAGCCATTCAGGCATTGCCTGGGTAATATATAACGGAATAATTTTGTCGATATTCGGAGCAGCACCACCAACTGCTGTAGCTGCCAAAGCAAGCTTGTCGGCATGTTCCATAAAATATACATTAGATAATGCCCCCACAGTATAAGCAACACCCGGGATAAACAGAATAAACAGCGCACCCACGCTTAGCCCTTTATATATATCTTTTGAACTGGCTACTGTCATAAACCGGACAGCCAGTTGCGGTTGAGCCAAGACACCGATGCCAACACCCAAAATTAGCGTGGATGTAACAAACCACCATAGCTCTGAGCCAAGCGCCGGCATAGCTGCCCAGCCTTGATGCCCCTTAGCTGCTAACGCAGGCGGAACAAGATGAGTAAGAGCGGTTAATTTAGTATGAGCCGCCGTAATTCCACCCAGTGATGTATACGTAAGGACAGCTAATGCTATCATTCCGACGATCATAATAACAGCCTGCATGGCGTCAGTATAAATAACCCCACGTAATCCACCGAAAAAAACGTACGCAAACACAATCACAGCAAATATAAGGACTGCTGAAGTGTAACTCATACTAAGAGCCTCTTCCATATAGCGTGCTCCGCCAATCATAACGGCAGCAGCATACAGCGGCATGGCCAAACTGATAACACCTGCCGCAAATTTCCGAATAAAGGGGGATTCAAAGCGAACACCCAAAAACTCAGGAAAAGTTTTTACCTGCAGCTGGTGGGCAAGTTTGCGAGTCTTGACTCCATAAAAAACAAAAGCGATAAATATACCTACTAAAATATTGCACGCCGTTAGCCATAGTAAACTCATCCCATAGACAGCTGCTACACCGCCAAACCCAACAATTGCTGAAGTTGAGATAAAGGTAGCTCCGTATGCCAAAGCCATTAATACCGGGTGCACATTTCCCCCTGCAATCATATAGTCTTTGGCTGACTTGGTATGCCTAAAGCCAAGATACCCAAGGAATGCGGTCATTCCTAAATATAGCACAAGCATTACATACAACAACTGATTATCCAATAAAATCTCCTCCCATCGCTTTATCCGATGACTAAGTCGCTCTAAGACTCCCGCTTCTACAAGCAGGAGTTAAGAGCGCCTAAGTCCCTGGATAAGGTCGACTAAACTTCAGTTGGGGTTAAAACCCCAACTGAAGCTAAGTCTATCTTTATTCCTCTTGGGTACTTTTCCACGCCGCATAGATAATACAAAGCGCAGCAGAGCCAAGGCAAGATAAATAGGCCAAAGCAATCCAGGGATCAGTTAGTCCTAACATCAGCAGTCACCTCCTGAAAAAAAAATACAAACTCCCGTCCCTTACGTATGTAAGGGACGGGAGTTCTACTTCCCGCGATACCACCCTTGTAGAGCTGATAAGCTAACCTGCTAACCAACTCCGCTCTGCAGAGTACGGGTAAGACACTCGCTTACCGATACCCCCTTCCTAATAACGGCGGAAGTTCCGACCACACCTACCAATTCCACTAACCCTGTTACGAGTTCTTGAAATCTTCAGCTAGCAACTCCGAGGTGTACTTCACGATTCAACCCCAGTCCGGGCTCGCACCTGCCGCCGGCTCTCTGAGCTGCAATTGAATGCTACTTCTCCTCTTCACAGTCTTTGGGATAGCTATATAACCAAATGTAATGATATTTCATTGATTCTGTATTATTAAAACAATATTGTTTCAATGAGTATAATATAGCAATACACCTGTATTTTGTCAAGCTGTTTTTCCTATAAAATCCCAGCTATTGTTCTTTGTTACCGTCTTTTGAAGATTCTCGCTGTAGATTCCTCAATACCCAAATAATGGTCTAAACTGTACTTGCCTGGTCCAATAAAAGCTGCACCAAAAAAGCTTAGCCCATCTTCCAAAGACTGAGAAGCTTTCTGCAGTCCTTTGCCATCCATCATCTGGCTAGTGAAGGCTACCAACATATTGCTAAACAGGAGAAAGCAGGCCGGACGATAAAATAGGCCAAGCGCAAATAATAATCCGCCCCCAAACTCGGCAAAGCTTGCCATGAACCCCCAAAAACCTGGGGCAAACTCAATCCCGAAGGTTCCCATGGCCTTGCCAAGCCCTGCCCATTTTTCAGTGCCGCCAATAATCTTAGGCCAGCCATGCCACATAAACATACCGCCTAAGCCAAGACGGAACAAAAGTAAAGCTAGATCTCGAAACCGAGAAAGTATCTGCGCAAATAGCTGCAAAAATTGTTTCATCTAAATCACGTCTCCTCTAAAGTTGGATGCCTTGATGATTTTTGCTATTTACAGTTTTCCTCCTTCCGCTTAAATTATCTACACTTTCGCCGGCTTCCTTAAACTGGCGAAAAAGTTGACAGGCCTCCAGTGGCCAAATATACTTAAAATTGTAAATGTTCTACATTAGGGGGTCAACTATGAAAACAGTCTTTCTAAACGCAGCCAAACTGGACTTTGACAACAAACTGGATTTTTCACAGTTAGCCAAACTTACTACAGTCACGAAATATGCTGCAAGCAGCGATCAGGAAATTCTAGAAAGAGTTAAGGATCAAAACATTGTTGTTACCAAAGAGCTCCCTGTGGGAAAAGATTTAATTCTCCAGTTCCCGCCCTCGGTTAAACTCATCTGCGAAGCCGGCACTGGCTATAACAATATAGACCTAGCCGCCGCCAGAGAAAAAAACATTACGGTCTGCAATGTTCCTGGCTACAGCACTGAAGCAGTTGCTCAGCTGGCAATCACCTTCATGTTAAGCCTAAGTGCCTCACTACCACAGCAGCAGCTTATGCTCAACCAGAAAAACTATGATAACTTTACCAAACACCTCATGGTGCCGCATTTTGAAATATTAAATAAAACTCTTGGCATCATTGGTTCAGGTAGCATTGGCCAGCAAGTAATTAAAGTCGCCCTTGCACTCGGTATGAATATCCTCGTATACAATAGAACACACAAATTATGGAACGACCCTAAAATCAAGTCTGTATCGCTCGAAGAATTACTCAAGCAAAGTGATTTTATTTCCTTGCACTGCCCACTCACTGCGGATACAAAGCATATCATTAATAAAGATAAGTTAAGTATAATGAAACCATCGGCGTTTGTTATCAACACCTCAAGAGGGGCTCTTATCAAAGAAACCGATTTAATCGAAGCCTTGCAAGCAGGAAAAATTGCTGGCGCAGGACTAGACGTACAAGACCCGGAGCCGCCAGAGCTAGATAATCCCTTATTTGCTATGAAAAACGTCATTCTCACCCCCCATATCGGTTGGAAACCATTCGAGGCGAGACAGCGGCTAATTAATATGATGGCTGGCAATATCGAAGCCTTTATTCAAGGAAAACCTGTCAATGTGGTAAGTTAATATTTACTAAGGAGCTGGCCTAATATTAGGTCAGCTCTTTCTTGTCTCCGGTATATTTATAACACCATTTTTACCAAGAGACATTGGATTGTTATCGCTGTTTATGCAGGACAAAACTACTTTTTGCAGAATAGTTAGATAAATATGCCTTATTTCTCAAAATCAAACAACTTTTTGGTCGTAACTTGAATTACTAGGGAGGCCAATAAATGACTAATACAAGTACCGTGAGATTACATGACCTCTTTGATCTTTTTTTTCTGCAAGATTTTCAGGACAATTTCGCCTTAAGTGTAGGCGTGGGTAGTTTGATAGAGGATAATCAGGGACAAGCGATCACTTGCCCTAGCTGCTTTTCCACGTTTTGCAGGGATATTATCAGAACGAGTCCTCTCGGCCTAAAGCGCTGCCAGGAGAACGATATGCGAGGAGCAGCAGAGGCACTGCGGACAGGTAAGCCCGCGGTATACCAATGTCACGCAGGCTTAATCGATTTTGCCGCCCCCATTATCCTTGAAGGCAAAGTACTTGGAACAATATTTGGCGGACAGGTTTTAACAGAAGAGCCCTGTGAAGATGGCTGCCGCAAACTTGCAAAAGAACTGGGTGTAAATCCAGACAGATATATAGCTGCCATAAAAGAAATCCCGGTAGTAACCAAAGAAAAAGTTCAAGCGACCGCTAAAGTCCTGTTCTCAGTTGCTAACACTTTGTCCAAGAACGCCTACCAAACATTGAAGTTAAAGGAAAACCACCGGGAAATAGTCTTGTCCTATAACCGTCTTGAGAATATATTCCATACCATGTCAGACGGCGTCTTGATCGTCGATGAACAAGGTATTATCAAACAAGTAAATGTAATAACCGAAGAAATTTTCGGAAGACCGGCTTCCGATCTGTTGAATAAATCTGTCAAAGAACTAATGGGCAGCGAGACTCCCTTTATCGAAAATGCTTATAGACACCAAACAGCTTACAATGATTTCGAAATATTTATTGATGCCAGCTTGGGGCGTCTCCACTGTATATCCTCCGGAAGACCGATAGTTGACGATGTGGGAATGACATCCGGCGCAGTTATTATTCTTCGTCCAATGAAAATTGTTCATAACCTGGTCAACCGCCTAAGCGGCGCTCAAGCGACCTTCCGGTTTGGTAATATTATTGGGCAGTGTCCCTCAATACTCAAGACTATTCAATTAGCCTCTCAAGCAGCAGCAGGAATATCAAATGTACTGATTGAGGGAGAAAGTGGTACTGGAAAAGAGGTTTTTGCTCAAGCCATCCATAATCAAAGTTCAAGGCGCAAAGGACCTTTTGTCGCCGTCAACTGCGGGGCAATTCCCCGTGAGCTAATGATAAGCGAATTGTTTGGCTATACAGAGGGCGCCTTTACCGGAGCTAAACGCGGAGGAAGACCGGGTAAATTTGAATTTGCTTCCGGCGGCACGATTTTTCTGGATGAAATTGGAGACACTCCGCTCGAACTGCAAGTTGCCTTACTTAGAGTAATCCAGGAACGAAAAATAACGCGTATGGGCGATAATAAAGTTATTCCTGTTGATCTGAGAATTATTTGCGCAACAAACAAAAATCTGGCCCAAGAAGTCGAGAAGGGTAATTTTCGTCAAGACTTATACTATCGTTTAAATGTCATATCCTTAAAAATTCCGCCGCTGCGTGAACGCCAGGAAGACATCCCGTTAATATTCAGCTATATGCTAAATACGATGGGTCGTGAGTGGGGACGAACCATTAAAAAAGTTGATCCTGAAGTTATTACTCTGCTTCAGCACTATCGTTGGCCGGGTAACGTTCGTGAGTTACAGAATATTGTGGAAAGAGTAATTAGTATCGCCGACGAGAATATCATCAAGCCTGAACACTTACCTGAACACCTTCTAAATCAAAAAGATTTGACTATTTGTCATCCTGATTTAACGGAAAATCCAACTCTATGTGCGAGAGAAATGATTAAACAGAATTTTAATAATAAGGAGCGCCAGCAAATACTTGACTTCTTGCTTGAAGCAAGTGGCAATATTAGTCATGCTGCTAAGACAATGGGGGTTGCTCGAAGCACTTTGTATCGAAAAATGCGCCAATATAATATATCCAATTAAAATCTTTCATAATGAATGTGGCCATAAGATGTATGTTGGTTCTCAACCTGCATCTTATGGCCACTTTATTTTAGAAGGGTTTTACTAAAATCTTGATGTTTTGTTCTTTCCGGTTTACTAACTCATCAAAACCTTTTTCCACAATGTCATCAATGCTTATTTTGCCGGTAATCAGCGGCGCAACATCAATCCTGCCGTCAGATACGAGTTGAATAGCCGGAGCGAACTCACCGTAATAGGCCAAAGATCCCATAACTTCCCTTTCCGTGAAAGACAAGGCATTGAAATTCAGCGATGCTGCTTTTTCAAATATGCCCACAATTACCACCTTTCCTGCGGAACGGGCAAGTTCTATGGCGATCGGCGCAGTTTTGTCACTACCTACACACTCAAACACTACATCTGCGCCCCCATTGGTAAGTTCTTTCACTTTTGCAATTACATCGACTTCTGTTGGATCCAGAACCGCTGTAGCACCAGCCTTTAACGCATATTCTTTCCTTGCCTTGGCTACTTCTACCGTATATATTTTACTAGCCCCGGCAGCCTTGGCACACATCAAGGTCGCAAGACCAATTGTTCCTGCCCCCATAATCACTGCGGTATCACCCTGCACTAACGGTGCCCGCCGGACGGCATGCATCCCAACCGCCAAGGGCTCAATAAGTGCAGCGACTTCGTAGGACATTTCGTCAGGAATCTTGTATATTGTATAGGCCGGTACATTTACATACTCTGCAAATGCCCCGTCATTCATTAGCCCGGTGAAGGCAAGTTTTTCACATAGACTGTAACGATTTTCTTTGCACCGCGGACATTCCCAGCATACCTGACAGGCATCTGGAGCAACCCGATCCCCAACTTTTACGTTTGTTACACCAGGACCAACTTCAACTACATCACCGGAAAACTCGTGACCGAGAATTATGGGAGCTGTCCCCCCGGTTAAGGCATGTGGCTTATCCACCGGAATAAAAATCGGACCTGCAAGGTATTCATGAAGATCTGAGCCGCAAATCCCACACCATTCTACCTTCACCTTAACCCAGCCTTCTTTCGGGCTCGGCGGCTCAGGAACCTCCATCACCCGCACATCTTTTTTACCATACCATACCGCTGCTTTCATCCAAACTCCTCCTTTTAATAGGGAATAATACAATGCATCCTCACAAACTTTACTTTTGCAATAAATATGCCAATATAAACCAGCCTATTTATCCGGGAAATCAATGAAAATGATCCAATATTTTGTACACAATATTAAGGTCTAAACATATGTTTGTCGTACTCTGTTCCATAATTATCCAAACTTGTAGCTCCACCGTACATCTATGCTACACATAAAAAAATACCCCAGGCATTAGGCCGGGATAGATAACATTTTTCAACTTGTAAGCTTTACCGAAACGTTGCTGTAGGTTAAAATCCCCTTCACGATCCGGCAAATAAGCGTCTTTTTTAATCTAGTCTGGTTCTCAAAACTCCCTTGATAAGCCTCTTGCTCTTTTCCAAGTTCATAGCAAGTACAGTTATCAACATTAATAAGTATACCAGGCAATCCAATTCGCTCGAAATCCTTGGCATGTTTGACCCAAAAAGACTCACAGCAAGTTCCGATGAAAACCTTACATCCACTCGTCTTTAGATTTTTCAACTTTTCTTCAAGCATCTCGTAGTTTTGGATAGTGATTGGTTCCAAGCCATACTCGTCTGCCAGTGTATAAGCGTCACCAATATCACATCTGCCACATCGTCCGCACCCTTCTCTATAGCGATACTGACAATTTATGTCTTTCGCACAATAAGGCACCAACAGCGGCGTTACTGCCTGTTCAAGAATATCTTGCTCTGCACAATCACCTGTTACCGTGATTTCGTTTAGCTCCTCAGGAGAGACGCCCCAATTAAGAAAGCATAGTTTGTTAAGAGCCCTGATGATTCCTTGGCAGAAGCTGTCCGGCATTAATCCAGGAACGAAAGCTTGCTGCTCCTTGAAACAATCACTCACTATTTTTCTTATTAATTCAGGGTTAGCTGCAGTACCGCACAATCCCGCCTCAAGTTTATCTACCAGTTGTAGGGGATACGCTTGGAAGTCTCCGGATATTTTTACAGTGTGAATCTTTTGCTGCTTAGCATCTATGGACATAGAAACAGTAATAGCAGCCTGCCCTTTTGAGGTATCCCGGAGTTGATAATGCTCTGGATAAGGAGCTTTAGATTGGCCCAAAACCCATTGTTGCGAAGTAATCTCACTATATGCCGCCGTAAAATGGCGCTCTTCAATTTCTTGTAGTTTCCCATAAGCTGCAGAAACAGCAAAAATCTCACACATACCTGCTGCAATCGCCGACTTGATTGTATCTAACGAGGGCAGCTCAGCAAGAAGCAACTCCAGACTGCCAATATTCTTTTTAAACAAATCAGCATCTTTATTTTTTAACTTTTCAGTAGGAATACGCAACGCACGTAGCATAGTATCAACGTTTATTGCGCTAACGCGAATATATCCTTGATAGAGGACTGCATTTCCATGCCGTGTTCCACCAAGCCAACCAATTTTACGCCCAGCCACTGCCAGGGCAGAAGGGTATTCAAATTGAGCATCTATCCCAAGTATTCTTAGACCCTGGATTATGGCCGAGGCAGTTTTCCTTGTCAACGCTTCTATTTGTTGCGCTGTAGCACAACCTTCGCTATACACTACGGTTTCCCAGGCCAGCGTAGATTCTTCCCAATAAGTTGTATTGCCACCTGTTAATCTGCGATTAATCTCAATAGACTGTTCTTGGCAGAAGCTTAATCGAACTTCTTGTTCGGCTATTTGATGATATCCAACCAAAACACAGTCAGAAGTAAATTGAAAAAAGCGTAGTGTATCGGGAATTAATCGCTCGTTACAAGCAATGAGCAGCGCTTTATCCAAAGCTATATTTTGGGCACATGTTCGGTATCCTGTGTCTATTAGCCGCCAAACTGGCTTCATCTTTCCATTCCTCCAAAAAATTAATCCCGGCTACGCCGTTCGAAGCCGGGATTCCTAGAAGATTAAGTCAACAAACCACAACAGGTTTCTTGATAGGTAACGTTATAGCCGAGCGAATGTACATAATCCACAGTTTCACGGGCTGGATAGGCAATAGCGTTAAAACCGGCTTCAACCGCCAACCGTTCTACTGTTCGGGCATAGGTCCCTGGTGGACGGGCACAGCCTAGAGCAATCGGGATATCTGGCAGCAGCTCTCTGGCAGTGTTAAAAATCTTGGCAACCGACTCGACCGCCGGGGGAACAACATCTCGCATTGGGGTACTCCGTAAGGGATTCAATAGTACTAAGACCAGACTTTCCGCCCCTTCAGCTGCGACCATATTAAGAGCTTCATATTCTCCTCGAATCTCACCATAATGAAGTCCGATGACAATATGCGGTGAAGCCTTCAGACCTGCAAGATGTGCTGCTCGCAAGCTGTTCTTATAGTCTTCAGGGATACGTGCCAGGTGATATACCTCGCGAATTGTAGCACTATCCCCAATTAAATCAAGGGCTACCCGCGTTACATCTGAATGAGCCAATATTTTTGCCATATCATCGGTCAGCAACCCAGGGTGAACTACGACCGACAAACCCATGCTGGCAACTTCTTTTAGTGCTCCGGCAAAACGCATTAACGGTACACTGCCGTCCTTACAGGCCCCACCGCTAATGAGCACACCGCGACAGTCCCGCCTACGTAAATCAGCGGCCAGTTCCACTAACAGCTCAGGCTCTGTAGCTGATAGCATGCTATTTAGCAGCTGTCCCTGGCAGTGTTCACAGCGGCATTGGCACTCGGAACCGGTTATACTTATGTTAACAAAAGAGTTTGCGCTATTTTGATATAAGCCATTGTCATAGTGCCGTACTCCTGGCGCATAGAACGCAATGTTAGTCATCCCAAATCTGTCCTTTAATGGTTTGTATATCACTATCTCCCGGCTGGAAAGGATAGTTTCGCAGCACAGGGCCCGGACGCTCATTTCCATACGGCCGGTTGCAAGCTACGCAGCCTTCCCGGTTAGGGCAGCCTGAGGTCATAAATGGCTGTCCTGCCGCTAGGTCGTCCCCCAGCAATGCATCCAACTGCTTGCCAAAACTAATTATTTTACCATGAGCATCAAAGCAAAGCTCATCTGCTGTAATTTGGTTTCGATTAAGCAGGTAGGCTGCCACTTGGATGCGCCGGTACTGACCGAGGGAGGGCGGTTTATGGTTACTTAATAAGCTGCCTGGCTCCGGGCAAAATGAAAATAGATGCGCCTGGGCGCCGTATTTATTGGCCTTTTGGATGGTTTGAACCATTGCTTGCTCAGTTTCACCCAACCCGACAATTAGGTGAACACTGACATAATCTTTGGCAAATACCTTAACCGCTTGTTCGATGGACTCCCAGTATGTCTCCCATCGATGCGGTCCTCCCACTGCCTGCCCTCGCGTAGCCGAGAATAATTCCGGAGTCGCAGCGTCTACCGCTATACCTACCCGGTCTGCACCGGCAGATTTGATATCCCTAAAAAAAGCACTTGCATCCTGCAGCATGGTAGGTGACGCCAATACGCTAATTGGCAAGGGGGTTGCGTCACTCAACCGCTTGACAATTTCTATGCAATCATCCGCTGCCTCGGGATGAGTAATCATGGAAATGCAAATACGGCCTAACCTCTGAACTTTCGCGGCAGCAGCCTGCGGCGGCCGCATCAAAATCTCTATTATATTTGACAGCTTGTATGCCGGCCACTTTACCCTGATGAAGGTGTTTTCATCAGGGGCAGCATGCCGTTCCCTCGCCAATCCGCAGTAACTGCAGTTGGCCCGGCATCCTTCTTGATATGTCATTAATAAATTCAAGCTTCCCGGATAGGCATTACGGTAAAAACTCCCTGGTTCCAGACCTAACGCCATAGCACCAGCCAAGCTGGTCTGCACATAATCCGGGCTTTCCAGTCTGCCAATATTGTCCATGGACCGGAACCCCCTCAATATAAATATATCTTTCTTATGAAATTCACTATTGCATATAGTACTCCGGAAAAGCAATCCAACTACGCCTTATGAGCGCACTGAATTCTTCTGGGTTATCTGTCCACCTTTGGTTACGGCTCATTAATCGGTCACTTGCAATAGTAAACTGAGTCCCGTACTCTTCAAGTAACATGCGTGTGTAACTCTTGGAAACCTGCTCTCTCCCGTTACTGTTAACTTGCAAAATCACTGCCAGTGCGGCCAAATGACCACTGACAACAGCATTCATAATGCCTGCACCGGTAATCGGGTGAGTACAACCGGCAGCATCACCGGCTACTAGCAAATGATCGTTTGCCAAGTTTTTTACTAAACCGCCAGCCGGTATCAAGCCGCCTGTTGCCGCTGAAACCGCCCCGGCATGTATTACCCCCATGCTAACAATTTTCCGGCAAAAATCCGCTAAGCTAGGCTTCAATCTATTTCGATAGGAATCATGAACGGCCACCCCAACGTTGGCGGTTTTACCTTTGGGAAAAACCCAGGCATACCCACCGTAATACGCTGGGTCAAAGTAGATTTCTGCATGTTCCAACGGCTTAGTGAGCATCATTTCATACTGTAGTGCAGCACACATTTCCTGTGGTTCATTTCCCAGCTTTTTGCTGATGATAGAACGCGGGCCATCGCAGCCAAGAATATACTTTGCGCTCATCTTCCAGGACTGAGCACCACTTACTAATGTTACTTCCGTACCTTCGATATGAATAGCGCGTGTTGCCCCCTTAATAGTAACCCCTGCTGTTTTTGCCTCTTGAGCCTGGTATTCATCCCATAACACCCGGTTAAGTACATACCCCGGTGCATGTAGTGTGCTTACCGGTTCACCGTTAATCAAAGTTTTAATACCCTGGACCTGCTGGGCTATATCGCATGCCCTCAGTACTGCATGGCGTGAAATAGCAAGAGGAACGAACTCTGCACATTGGACAGTACGGCCAATCACTGTTCGTTGCTCAAGCATTAACACCTTGAGTCCACCCTGAGCCAGACGCTTTGCAGCAGTGCTTCCTGCCGGTCCGGCCCCGACAACAATGGCGTCATAGTGCTCACTTGTTGGTTTCACTGTAAACCTCCGCTGAAACTTTTCGGGGCTATTGCAGTCTCTTTCGCCCTCTCTATGGCAAGTAAAACAGCTTCAACAAAGTCTTCAGGAGTAACACCAGGAATCTCGGCCTGGTTGTTTTGGAAAAAACTCTTGATAGTGTCTGTAATACGGTTTCTGTCAATAGGAGTATTTTTAAGAGCAGTCTCAAGGTCATTAATAACCCTGGCCGGATAAGCGAAAAAATCACCACTAATAATCAAATACTTGATTACCCGGACACCTTCATCCAAACGCATTTGAATTCTTATAAGACCACCCGGCGCCTTGTAGTTGGCAATACAATCAACTGTATTAATTACATGATCGGCCTTGCCATAAATCCAATCTTCACTCTCAAAATGCGGCAAATAGTCTGCTAACATTGTTAATTCATCTGAAGTTAACTCACTAGGAGAAAAATCATACCCTAAGGTTTTCTGCAAACCCGTTAAGACGGCTTGTTTTAATAAACGGTCTTCCGGGACATAGCCCAGTTGCTCTTTAATGGAAGTTACCCGCTCCCGCATGGAATTAACTGCTTTGTCTCCTAGTTTTTCCAACGGAAATCGCAATACCCGCAGCATTTCATCAATATTAAAGTCGACCAGCAAACTACACTGAAATACAAAGGAATCCGCTAACTCAGTTCCACCTGTGCCGGATATTTTTCGTCCGTTTACTTCAATATCATTAACTGGCCTATAGGCAGCATCAATCCCTATTGTCTTTAGCCCCACGGCCATCGCGTCACACAATAGCCGATACATACTCTCTACTTTTCGGGGAATGCCGGGGGTATTCTTACCGGCATACATCTCCCAGCCTAGTTCCAATCGGCCCCAATATAGACTTCCCCCGCCGGTGATCCGCCGGTTAATATCAATACCCTTTTGCTGACAATAAGGAACATTTACTTCTAAAGACGTGTTTTGGTGCACCCCGACAAGAACACACGGCTTGAATTGTAGAAACCGCAAAGTATTCGGAATAAGACCTTGGCTGTGAGCAGTCATGATTACCTTATCCAAAGCCATATGTTCGGCGGCAGTACGAGGTGCAGAATCCAAGATCCGAAAAACGGTACTTTTGTCCACGCTAGGCATTTGCTTTCATATCCTTTGTAAGCCAAGTACGCAAATCGGCAGCCGACATTAAATCAACAAGTTCTTCAGGCTGAGATATCTCAATTTCTGCAAACCAGCAAATATAAGGAGAACGGCTAATAAGAGCAGGGCTGCATAACACGGCTTCATTTACGTTAGTTACCTTACCACTTACCGGAGCATATACACGCCCCACCCATTTTCCGGCTTCCAGTGATCCGCAGGTACCGCCACCATCTACCACTGTTCCAATCGACGGTAAAGATAAATATAAAACATCACCGGTGATTTCAAGGCCATAAGGAGTCAATCCGAATAAAACTTTGTTTCCTGCTTTTTTGATCCACTGGTAATGTGTATCATATAATAGTTCCTCAGGGAAACTCCATGTACTACTATTCATTTGCCATACTCCTTTCCCTAACAAGAAGACTACCCATCTATAGCCATTAGCAACAATTCGGAAACATCCATAACCTGTAACGGCAGTTTTTCCGTCCTTGCCGCTTTTTCCAGCATTTGTTCACACTGTTGGCATGCTGATACTACGATAGTCGAACACGTTGCCGCGGCTTCTTTTATACGTTTTCGCGCAATTGACTCAGCCAGACCTGGGTCGGCTCCCTGTAAATTCCCCCCACCGCCACAGCAGGTGGAGTCTTCTCCGTGAGTTGCCATTTCGACGAAGTTTAGTCCAGGAATACTTTTAATAATATTTCGCGGTGCATTAACGACCCCGCTGTTGCGTCCCAAATCACAAGGATCATGATAAGTGACTGTTTTATTTAGCTCGTTGGGAACTAGTTTACCTTGAAGGATCAACTCAGCTAACATTTCCGTTGCGTGAACCAGCCGGAACCCAAGTTCTTCACCCAGAATTTCCGGATATACATGACTCCATACATGGAAGCAGGAAGCACAGCCAGTAACCAAGGTTTTTGCACCAAGTTTCCGTACCTGCTCTACATTATGCCGCGCAAACTCAGCGATCGCTTCTGCATGTCCGGCAGCCAGCAAGGGAAAGCCACAGCACCATTCTTCCGAGCCTAATGTTGTAAAACTAACTTCTGCTTTTTCCAGTAGCTGCACCATAGCCACAGGTACTTGCGCAGCCCGCGGAAAAAAGGAAGAGACACAGCCAACAAAGTAGACTATTTCTGCTCCCTGTTCCTGATCCAGGTAATCGGGCACCTCATCCAAATCTTCAGCCCAGTCAAGTCTGGTTGTATTAGCAAAGCTAGAAATATTTTTCTTGCTCTTTAAATTCCCTACCATGGCGTTATACGCTTCTGGCGCCCTGCCTTGGGCCACTAGTGTTGTCCGTAAATCCTTCCATAAGGTTTGAAGATCAATCCTGGCAGCACAAGCCCGGGTACACGCGCCACACATGGTGCACTGTGTAATTCTCTTGGCATATTCCTCACTAATCTTGCCATCGCTGCTTCTGGCAAACAACTCGCGCGCCATCGAAATCTTAGCGCGTGGCGCAGCCGACTCCCAGCCAACTTCCTGGTATACCGGGCAGTCACTGCGGCAATTGCCACATCTGCCACAGATTAGCGATTCATCAATCAGATTTTTATAAAAACTGCCTGAGCTCATACCTGTTCCTCCCCCACTTTTCCCCTGTATATCAATGTTGTGGCTGCTAACAAATCCATACCCAAACCGAAAAGTGCAGGTTGCAGCATCAAGGGAGGCCCATATCTTTTGCCGGGATTCATAATGTTGTTAGGGTCAAGCAGGTTCTTCCGCCGTTTAAGTTCACCAAGCTCTTCTGCCGTTTGGCATCTGTTCAGATATGGCGTATTCCAAAGCCCTATGCCGTAAGGTGTGCCGCCATACCGCGCTCCGATGTCATGCAGCTTTTTTACTAAGGCCAATCCCTGTATATATCCGATGGTATCGCGTTCATCGGCATTAAACATGGTCATAACCATGGCATGTTTTGTTGATACAATATGTCCGTAGCTTTTTAGCCCCAGGTTTTTCTTATTTTCAAAAACAGCCACATCAGACAAATAATCAGCTAGTCTATGAATGGGCAGCCAAATCTCCGCCCCTAATAAAGAGGGACCTTCCCGCTTTAACACTAAAGAAAAGAAACGGTGCTGCCACTCGTGATCGGCTTCTTCACCCAAATCACCACCGCCTGCCTTCTGCAAACAGCGCTGGTAATCAAGGTATGCCGCGTCAGTTTCGGCTTTGGAGCCATCGACATCAAAAGCAACTGTGTAGGCAGCAGCGGCACGCTGGCTTGCCATCCCCAACCGCTGCCTGAGAGAATTACACCCAGGATCACTGAAATGCAAGTTGAAGGGTTTGTTGTCTAAAGCTACAGCATACTCAATAAAATCCTGCATCTGCTCGGCATTGGGGAATTCTGCTAAACCATGCCATTGACTCTCCGGATACGGACGGACCTTCAATTCGACTTCGGTTACAATGCCTACTGTTCCCTCAGAAGCAGCAAGCCAGGAGACAGGAGGTTGACTGGTTTTATTTAGTTCTCTGACACTACCGTCAGGCATGACTACCTGGGCTGAAATGACCTGTTCCGATACCGAACCGTATTTTAGACTGCCAAGCCCATACCCCATCATCACCAGCCAGCCGCCAACAGTTGCTGCCTGCGCACTGCTTGGGTAGGAACAAGCAGCCAAACCAACGCTGTTTAGCGCACGTTCCAGCTTCCACCAAGTCAACCCTGCCCCCACGCGGACAATGTTGTTCTCTTTATCCACTGCTAATAAGCCATCCATGCCGTTTATGTCTACAACTATGCCTTTACGTGTACATACAGTGTTGAAGTAAACGGTAGAGCCTCCCGCCCTTGTTGTTACCGGAATCTTCTGTTCGGCGGCTGTCTTAACGATAATAGCCACTTCCTCGGTGCTCTTGGGTCTTATTATAATATCTGGCAGGGTATCTGCAATTGGCTTAACTAAAAAATCCGGTACAGGTGCCAAATCCCGCTCATAAAAACCTCGCTCGAATAAATCTGCAGTAGCACGATCTCCAAATGTTTGCTTTAATTTTTCCACTGTTTGAGCGTCCATATAAATACTCCTTCCTTTGAAAAGGTTGGATTTAACCTACAATTACTCGGTCTTCACAAACTTTGCATGCTCCTCGGTGAAGAATTTATCTGCGTCATCACCGTGAATTAGACTTTGCAGTCCTTCTGTCAGATTATCGGGTTCCATAACGCAAATCCAGCCTGCACCATAGCTGTCACTGTTTAAGAGCTTAGGATTACCCGGCAATTCGCTATTAGCCTCTAGAACCTTTCCGGACATCGGCACCTGAATCTTCCCAGCCCACTTACCCGACTGGATTGAACTGAGCGTCGCTCCGGCCGCAAGTGCCTTACCTACACGGGGAATTCGGATAAAGGTAATTTCTCCAGCCAATTTTTGCATAAAGTCAGTGATGCCAATACGGATTGTATTACCTTCAACCTTCACCCACGCATGATCACTTGTATAATAGAGTCCTTTTGGAATGTCATATTGTGCCACTAAAAACTCACTCCTTACTTCTATCTAGCTAGTATCCAATCTAATAATGCGTTTTTAAAAACTTTTACTGCGCTGCTCTGATGATTTTGCAGCCACTGCGTCAATACAATCCGGATATCGTTTTCGTGCCAAGAACTGCCAATCAGACAGGCTGCCAGCGAATTCAGGTTGTATCCCTCCAGACATGTTAGCCCATGACTTTCAAAATTCGCTATTTTATTATTCTGGACCACCAGGATGGCGTAGCCTGAGCATGGCCCGCCAAGCCTGTTGCCGCAGTCACTTTGACCGGCAACTGTTGACTTTAAGCATTGCGGAAATGGATGCAGGCGGACATAAGTTCCTTCATTGATTTTTACTTGGCGCACCTTAGTCCGCTTGCCAGGCAAACTTAAAAATTCAGAGCTAGTTAAATACCTTGCCATCTTGTTGACAGCTGTCTTTAACTCTTGGGTATACTCCCGCGGCTTGGGATCCAGCCATGTTGCAAAGTGGTAGACCAAGCGTTCCTCGACGCTCTCATAATCCGGCATATAGCCAAGTTCCTCATCCATTGTCGTTAAATACCGCTCCATAGACAACCTGATCTGCTCCCGAAAACGGTTGCTAGGGACATTGAGGACATTGGCCATGGCTGCCCGATCAAAGGCTAGTAAAATATTACCTGTATAGACTGAAAAACCATTGATGTCGCCTGCACCGTTCCCAGAAATTTTTTTGCCGTTAACAACAATGTCGGCAGGAAGCTTAATTGAAGCGTTAATGGTAAAGTCAGCCAGTGTTTTGATTGCAGGTTGTAAAAACTGCCCAAAAAACGCTTCCCTTTGTCCAGTTAGCAGCGGGTTACCAGCACGTAATACCAATTGAAAAAAGATTTGCTCCTCGGCCAGCAACACCATGCCGCCGCCAATATCCCGCCTGATAATGGGTATTTTATTTCCCCGGCAATACTTCGTGTTGACCTCTTGCTGTAAATCATCATGCAGCCCAAGGCAAACACACCGGCCAGCAGGGCGGCAGATGACCAACCCTTCTTGCTGAGTTTCCGCCAAAACATGATAGATAGCCTGTGTCTCATCCCAAGGAATAGCCCCAAGCCGATATAGGTTCATCTCAACAGTCCTCCATACCGGCTTACCGTCCCGGTTTCAAAACCACCCTGGTTACTCACTGAAAGCTCGATACTGAAGACATCGGCAAACTGCTCAAGCAACTTTTTGCCTACCTCTTCCAGGCTGATATCAACACCAAGGCCCCGCATTGACACAACCGGGCGATTGGTTATACCGCAAGGGTTAATTAACCCAAAATAGCTCATGTCAGGATCTACGTTCAAGGCAAAGCCATGCGTTGTCACCCAGCCTCGCGCCCCGATGCCTATAGCAGCTATTTTGCCACGATCAGTCCATACCCCGGTTAACCCGGTTTCCCGGAAACCCTTAATCCCATATTGGGCCAGTGTCCTGATAATGACTTCTTCAAGCATCTCAGAATAGCAGTGCAAATCTTGTTTGTAACCTCTAAGGTCCAATATCGGATACCCTACCAGTTGACCAGGGCCATGATAGGTGACGTCTCCGCCCCGATCAACTTCAATGACCTCAAGGCCCTCAGACAGCAGGATTTCATCGGAGACCTTAATATTTGTCTTACTGCCAGACCGCCCCATAGTGTAGACAGGCAAATGTTCAACAAGCAGTAAGGTATCTTGGCCGCTGCCATTGCGCCGTGCCGCAGCAAGCTCTTGTTGTAATTGCCAGGCCTCAGCGTATGGAATGCGGCCGGTCAGCAATAGCGTACAGGCTTTACGGCTAGCCTTCTCCCTCAAAAAACATCATCGCCGCTTTTGCCATCCAGTCCAGGGTGAACATCAAACCGTACCACGCCGACAGCAGCCTTTTTATTAACCGCTTTTTTAACGGCTGCCACCCCTTCATGTCCAAAACCACCGCACAACTCAATAGCCACTATGCCTTGCTCCACAAGTTCTTTCACTGCCACAACAGCAGACTGATAATCACTTACCCCTACAACGGTCAATTCCACCGCTGGTGTGGTTACCACTGACCTATGCTGCTTGCTGTTGGCCTCAGGCGCAACAAAAATAAAGGCTGCTTTAAGCATTCGTGTCCCTCCTAATAATTACTAATAAAATAGGGGTTATCTCACACCTGACTGAGTTCGGCAAAAGAATAACCGGCATGATAAGAACTACGCACCATTGGTCCGGCACTCACATGAGAAAAGCCGATTTTTTTAGCTTCTTGCTCTAAGCTTTTAAAGATATCAGGATGTATGTATTCCACAACAGGCAAATGCGCTGGTGAAGGGCTAAGATATTGCCCCAGTGTCAACATTTTACAGCCGGCAGTATATAAATCTTTCATGACTTGTATGACTTCACTGATTTCTTCCCCTAAGCCCAGCATCAATCCTGATTTGGGCAGTATCCCGAAACCTGCTTGACTGGTCCGGTGTAGTAGTTCCAATGAGCGCGAGTAGACAGCCTGCGGCCTAACTACCGAATACAGTCTAGGAACAGTTTCAATATTATGATTAAGAATATTGGGTGTAGCCTGCAGTACGGTTTGTAATGCTTCCATACTTCCTCTAAAATCCGGAATAAGCACCTCAATACTGACCTTAGGGAGCTGCTCTCTCACCGCCCCTATAGCAGCAGCAAACTGGCTCGCCCCGCCATCACACAGATCATCACGGGTAACCGAAGTAATAACTACATGCTTTAACCCCAAATGCTTAGCGGTAGCTGCCAGCATATGTGGTTCATTTTCATCAACTGCATCGGGAATACCGTGGTTTACTGCACAAAAACGACAATTCCGGGTACAGTGGTTACCCAAAATCATGAATGTACATGTTTTGTTGCTGAAACATTCGCCGATATTTGGACAGTCGGCGCTTTCACACACGGTATGCAACCGGCCTTGGTCCAGAAGCTTTTTCATCCGGTTGAGCGCCAGTTCCTCAGGAACTGGCAGAGTCAACCACAGCGGTCTGTCTATATGCATACTGGTAGTTTTACACACTACTCGAAAGCGTCAAGCGCTTTCATGATAGTGGTGGATAAATAGGCCATAGCCGGTGATCCACCAAAAGCTACCGCAACAGCTGCCGCTTCCAGAATTTCCTCTCTTGTGGCTCCCTCTGCCAAGGCATTTTTAACATGAATGTTCATACAATATTCGCAGCGTACGGCAAGGGCGATCCCGATGCCAATCAGTTCTTTATACTTGCGTTCTAATTCCCCTTCAACATAAGCGGCTTGATCCATCTGCACAAAGGCTGCCATAAGCTCCGGGCTTTCACCTTGTACTTGCCCCATTCCAGCTTGTAGTTCACTCACTAAATCCATGCAATCTCCTGCCATTGTATCTCCCTGCCTTTTCTTTTTCATTTTAATATTAAAAGACTAAATAAAGATTTTATGTGGTTGTTCGATAAGTTTAATTAACAAGGCCAAAAATTCGGCAGCAGGTGCACCGTCAATTACCCTGTGATCAAATGCGAGAGACAAACCCATGATTGGTTTAATCACAATCTGATCGCCGGCGACAGCGGGCTGCTTAACAGTCCGGCCAATACCTAAAATTGCTGATTCAGGTTGATTGATAATAGGAGTAAAGTAATCGACTGACCCATATCCGCCCAAGTTAGTAATCGTAAAGGTACCACCGGTCATCTCTTCAGTATCCAGCTTGTTTTTCCGGGCTCGTTTTGCAAAGTCTTTAATTTCTTTGCTTACATCGGCCAAACTCTTTTGGTTGGCATTTTTTACGACTGGAACGACCAACCCATCCGGAATAGCGATGGCAACCCCGATATTGATATCTTGCAATACTCTGATCTCATCCCCGCTCAAAGTCGAGTTAATTTTAGGGTGTGCCTGCAGCGCTTTCGCAACAGCTTTAACAAGAATGTCGGTAACGGAGATTTTCTCGGTATCTTTTACATCGGCGTTAATAGTGGCACGTAAAACCTGCAGTGCAGATAAGTCCACGCCGACATGGTGAGTAACCTTAGGCGCTACAGCCCAGCTATTGGCCATATTTTCCCCGATAGCCTGGCGCATTCCCTCATAAGGAATGACTTCGCTGACAGCGCGGTCGTCTGCTGCCGCGCTCAGGTCAGCGATGGCCTGTTCTACATCTTCCCTGACGATCCGTCCTTCGGGACCTGTTCCTGCAATCACGGTGTAATCAATTCCATTTGCTTCGGCCAACGCCCGGGCTGCCGGCGAAATCTTAACCCTTGCTCCCGGTACGGCTACGGCAGTCTTATTTGCTACTTTGGCTTGTGCTCCCTTGGCAGCCGGCGCAGGCTTGGCAGAGCTGCTGGCAGCTGCTTTCAGTAATTCGCTAATGTCTTCACCGGCAGTGCCGATAACTCCTAAAAGACCACCAACCGGAAGTTTAGCTTTCTTATTAGCAACAATCTTCAGCAATACCCCATCTGCAGGAGCGTCAATTTTATTAGCGATCTTGTCTGTCATAACCTCGAGCAGAGCATCGCCCTTTTTGACTGTGTCCCCTTCATTTATTAACCATTTGCCGACAGTGCCTTCTTTCATGGACAGGCCCAGTTTCGGCATGTTTACTTCTGTTGCCATTAATGCTCCTCCTCATGTTGAACTGTTTTCAGTTAGTGTTGATGTAACTGTATCCCTGTGCAACGGCAGCCCGCAGCGCCGCCTCAGCATCTATCACTTTAGGCCCGTCAAAAGTCAGCTCAATCTGCGCCTTCTCCCCCTCACGGATTTCGACTTCCCGCTCTCCGTCCAAAGCAATTACGCAAGCTTCATTGACTTCAATCACCTGACCAATCTCGATATATCCATAATTCCGGACCGGTACACGTTCAATCAGGCCTGGTGCAATCGGTGCGCGTAATTGAATACTGCCTGTACCGACTTCAATATCAGCCCCGCGTGGCTCACCAGGTCTTACCGGTGCCAGATTACCTGCAATTGAAGATATTCCTATATTGTGCGGCTCTCCCCTGGTCACTACGATGCGCCTTATTCTTGCGGCATCCCAGATTGCCCTTGAGCCGATAAAGGGTTCATTAAGTACGACTGCGTCAACAATTGCAATATCAACCAGTTGACCATTCTTATAGATGTTCAACTTTTTACTGGGGTTTATCGCCGGAGGTCCAGCTATCAACCCTTTAGCAACAACTGCAGCCGCCAAACCGGCAATTGTGCCTTCGACCAAAGTGGGAAAAACGTTGTTAGTCCCAGTGGAAACAGGAAGAATGGGCACATCCCGGCATCCCTTTGCAACCATTCGATTCGTCCCATCACCGCCCAGGGTAATTATGCAGTTAACCCCGCATTGGGCCATAAAGTCTGCGGCATGAAAGCTATCAATCTGGGTACCTGTCATACATATGTCTGCCGCAGCAAATTCCATATCAGGCCGGTGCCGGCTGCAGATACTCTCCACCGCACCCTGGACAATGCCATAGTACTCCGGCATATACGTGATTTTGGTAATTCCGGTTGCAGCCAGACTTAAGATCAGGCGCCGGACAATATTCACTTTCTCAAGATTATCCACAACAGTTCCGTAAGCCACAAGCCGCCGGATATCTTTACCTGATGCCGGGTTAGCGATTATACCAACATGCCCCATACTTCCCTCACCACCTTGTACCGCTAGTTAGAACAAGCTTTTAACCGCAGCTATAATTTTTTCTTCGCTCGGAATAACAGTGCCTTCCAGCGCCGGGCTGAATGGAATAGGGGCAAAAGGCATGGCAACCCGCTTAATTGGGCCATCCAAAAGATCCATTCCTTCTTCAGCAACAATGGCTGCGATTTCTCCACCAAACCCGCTGGTTTTAACCGCTTCATGGACGATAACCAGCTTGCCGGTCTTACCTACCGATTGCAGGATGCTTTCGGTATCAAGCGGGATAAGAGTACGCGGATCAAGCACTTCAGCATTAATACCTTCTTCGGCGAGAGCTTCGGCGGCAGCTAAGGCTTTGTGTACCATCCACGACCAGGCCACGATAGTGACATCAGAGCCGGTTTTCTTTATATCAGCCTTGCCGAGCGGAATAACATACTCTCCCTCAGGCACATCGCCTTTGACCCCTAAAAGCTGTTTATGTTCAATGTACATTACCGGGTTGTCATCCCGGATAGCGGCAGCCATCAGGCCTTTGGCATCAGCCGGGGTCGAAGGCATAACCGTTTTTACACCGGGAATATGAGTAAACCAGGCTTCCATGGACTGCGAATGCTGAGCTGCGGCGCCCATACCGGCGCCGCAAGGAGTTCTTAGCACCATAGGAATTCTGGCTTTGCCGCCGAACATATAATGCATTTTTGCCGCCTGATTGAATAACTCATCCATGCAAACGCCCATAAAGTCTATAAACATAATTTCGGCAATCGGACGAAGACCGGCGGCAGCCGCTCCTACAGCCGCCCCGACAATGGCCGTTTCACTAATAGGAGTGTCAAGAACCCGTCCGGGGAACTCTGTAAACAAGTTGCCTGTCACCCCAAAGCAGCCACCAAACTTGGCCACATCCTCGCCCCAAATGAATACATTGGGATCTCTTTGCATCTCAACGCGCATTCCATCTCTAATGGCTTCAGCATAAGTCATCTCTTTCATCATGTTTCATCCTCTCCTAAATTAGATTATTCTGCGTAAACGTCGGTTAAAGCGTCTTCCGGGTTAGGATACGGACTGTCTTGTGAGAATTTAATAGCCGCAGCAATTTGAGCGTCTACTTTGGCCTTGATTTCTTCTAATTCAGCAGCAGTAGCGTATTTAAGTTCTACCAGTTTTTGTTCAAACCGGGGAATAGGATCTTTCTTTATCCAGGTTTCTTGTTCTACAGGATCCTTGTACGCGCCAGGATCGCCCTCAAAGTGGCCGCGCCATCTCCAGGTCTTGCATTCAATCAGGCTGGGGCCATCCCCTTTTCTTGCCCGCGCGATCGCCTCAGCTGCCGCTTCGTAAACAGCAATCACATCATTCCCGTCCACCGTCACACCTGGTATGCCATAAGCGCTGGCCCGATCTGAGACATCAGTAAGCCGCATGTGGTCCCGCTGGCAATTGGAAATACCGTACATATTATTTTCACAAATAAAGACCAGCGGCAACTTCCATATGGAAGCCATATTCAAGGCTTCGTGGAAAGTGCCACGGTTGGACGCAGCATCGCCGAAGAAGCATACGGCCACAGCGTCGCTTTTCTTGTACTTGCAGGCAAACGCCGCACCGGCCGAAATCGGCTGTCCGGCGCCGACAATGCCGTTAGCTCCCAAAATTCCCAGTTCAACGTCAGCGATATGCATGGAACCGCCTTTGCCTTTGCAATAGCCGGTTGCCTTGCCAAACAATTCAGCCATCATCAAGTCAACCTTGCCGCCTTTGGCGAGCAAGTGCCCATGGCCACGGTGCGTACTGGTAATATAGTCTTTATCTGTTAAACTGCCACAGACACCGGTGGCGACTGCTTCTTCACCAAGATACAAATGCACGAACCCCGGCAGTTGATTATCTGCAAACAACTCTACAGCTTTGCTCTCAAATGCTCTGATTGTGAGCATGGTTTCATAAAACCCCAGCAATTTCTCCTTCGTAAGTTCCATAATTCTCCCCCCATTTTTTATTCTTTGATAGTACATGGTACTAAACCTAAACAGTTTGAGGCATTTCAACATATACAGTAAGTGCAGCTACAGCAACAACAATGGTATCCCCATCGCCCAGTGCCGGCAGGTGTAGGCCTTTTACATCAATCCCCCCTAACACAGCTTCTACAGTTACAGAGCCAAATGGTACTACCTCTTTTATCTTATCGATTTGGACTTTTTCCGGTTGCGGACAACCTAGCCGCACTTCAACATGCATCTGGTTTGGATCACGGATTTCGGCAATGTCAAATAAACCACAGAGACAACTTCTTGACATTGCATCTTTTACTGCCCGTTGGGCGGCTTTAGTGACATCTCCTCCGTGTAAATCAGCCCCCATACCTATCTCGACAATAAATCGTTTACGTTCCACCATATCACCTCCGTTTTAAAAGTTATACACTGTCGCTGCAAGGATGACCATGCGACTTACTATAGTTGCAAATTTTATGCCAACAATAAAAAAAAGGACCGCTCATCTCCCGTTCAGGAGCTGCAGTCCTTTTATTATCCTGATAGAAAGTATCACTTTCTCCTGGATAAGGGCAACATCGGCTTCCGCTTTCGCCAAAGGCTCGGCGCAAGCCGTGTTTTCTTTATCACTATTCTGAAAGATCTTATTTGTTTCACCAAAACATTAAGTCATCTACTGTAGCATTCTGCTGTTGTAGCGTTCATTGTAGCACTCTGTATCGTTCCCGTACTACACGCTACACTTTGCAACAATGGTGTAGCATTAGTAAATTGAGTGTCTCTTCATTTTGCGGTAGAGCGTGCTGCGCGCAATACCTAATATACCGGCTACCTTGCTTATATTCCCGCGCTCTTTCTCAAGTAAGCCCCTTATTTCCTCAAGCTCCTGTTCGAGTATTCCCCTCTTTATCTCCTTATTTCCGGCCATAGGATGATTTACGGCATTCCGGGGACAGCATATTTCAGGCGGCAGGCACAACATGGAAATAACACCGTTTTCCGCCATATTGCAGGCTCGCTCAGCTACATTGTGAAGCTCCCGGACATTTCCCGGCCAGTCATACCGGTTTATCAGCTCCAGCACACTTGCATTAATTATATAGTCAAGGCCTTGCTCACTCCCGATTTGCTTAACAAAATTGCAGAACAGTAATTCGATATCATCACGGCGCTTTCGCAAAGGTGGGATTTCAATCTTAAATACATTCAAGCGGTAGTATAAATCTTGCCGGAAAGTTCCACTTTCAACAAGCTTGTGCAAATCTTTGTTTGTAGCACAGATGATCCGCACATCAACAGCTATTACTTTATTACCGCCGATACGGGCAACCTTCTTTTCTTGCAGCACTCTAAGCAAAGCAACCTGCTGCTCTAAAGGCATATCGCCTATTTCGTCAAGAAACAACGTACCGCCTGAAGCTAATTCAAAATTGCCAGGCCTGCCACCACGCTTTGCCCCGGTAAATGCTCCATCTTCATAGCCAAACAATTCGCTTCCTACCAATTCGCGGGGGATGGCGCCACAGTTTATCGCAATAAAAGGACCACTGCGCCTTGCACTCTTATTGTGAATTGCCTGGGCAAACATTTCTTTTCCAGTGCCGCTTTCCCCTTGTAAAATAACACTGGACGAGGTAGCAGCCGCCGCAGACGCCTGTCGCACAGCATCTAGAATTGAGGCACTGTTCCCCAAGATGTTATTAAATTGAAAAGTGGTATAATGACCGCTTAAGCGGTTAATCAAGCTATGTACTTTTTCAACAGGCCGCAAAATGATAACGCCACCATTGATGCAGCCTTGCTTATCAAATATTGTCTCACCGGAAACGACACAGCGGTTTGGCCCGGTATCGACGCCGGCCTGAAATTCTATCTCAGCAAATGTCTCTTTGCCATTTAGCAGCTTTTGTATTAATTGGTTATTACCTCTAAAAAGTGTCTGTACCAAAACTCCGCTGAGCATATCTCCAGTGTGTCCCATTAGTTTTTTGGCAATTGGGTTACACTCTTTTACCTTACCAAATCGATCAAATAAAATTACTCCATCTGACATCGTGTTAAATATACTGGATAGGCGCTTGTTCATAAGAGACAGTTCATAATTTTTTTGCTGAATACCAATTTGCATGCTAATGGCGTTTGCTGCGGCTGCAACCATACCTAATGTATGAGAATATGCTGCTCGAGCCGGCCCTGATAAATCGAGAAAGGCTATAATCTGACCGTCTGCCCCATAAATAGGTGCAGCCGAACAAGTCCACCAGTGATGCTTTATACAGTAGTGTTCTGCTCCCGAAACTTGTACCGGTTTACCAGTAGCCAACCCAACAGAAATTGCATTGGTCCCCACATCACATTCCCGCCAGCTTGCCCCCCGTACAAAGTGAAGTTTCTTAGCGCTTGTGAGAGAATCTTTATCGCCAAAGCATTCCATGACATATCCATTGGAGTCTGTCAATACAACAATAAACCCAGAATTGCGAAAGAGTTCGTAAATATTGGCCATAAATGGCTTAGCAATATTGATGATCTCCTGATTTTTTTCCAGCAGTATCCGGACCTCTGCGGGTGCGAGGATATTTTGCGCTTTGCCATCATCTGGATTCAGCTTCAACTGGGAGCATCTTACCCAGGAGTCTGCAATCTGCGGCAACAAAATACTCTGATCTTCTATTTTGCCATCACTAATAAACTTTTTCCACATACACGATTTGCTAGGCATGTCTGTCGGTTTGTCTTTAAACATTTACACCACCCACCTACCCATTGCCTAAAATTAAATTATCCTATTTTCCTATATCCCATCGCCTCACTATGATTTATATAATCATAGGAGGTGCTGATGTAGAATTTCTGAGAGTATCGGTAAATTCCTGCAATATTTTCACATTATTTTAGGTTGTCTAAAAAAATCATAAAGACAATCCTATAAGAATATGATGTAAAAGTAATAAATTATGGAAATTTACTCATGTTAGGTGGGCTATTATGAACCTGTCATGTAGCGAAAATGCATATTGTAGTCATCAGATCGTTAAAGTTACTGTCACAGATATATATACCCCAAACGGCAACTATATTCATAAAGAGTATAGAATACAAGTTGACGAGCTAAGCAGCCAGTTTTTCCGTTATATTAGCAAATTCCCAGTCCCGGCAGAGACGCGGATGTTGATCAGAGTCTTATTCGAAGACAGAAAACTCTGGTTTTGGACTAAGGTATTTTTAAGCGTAAAACTATCTGAGGGAACATACAGGGTATATTGCGCCATTAGTGATGATCGTCCTTATCCTGCAAATACAGGACTCCAGCAACTATTTGCTTATGGCGAAAACAGCGTTAATCATTAGTAGCTTAAAAGCGGCATTCGTCGCGGGAAGAAAGACTCCCAGACTGGACATAAATGGGACAGGCCTGAACGCGGAACACCGATAAATCCCTGGCAAAAAAGACGGCACCGGCTAAAGAGCATACGCCCCCGATTGCCAGGGTGTAGGTTACCCCAATCTGGCTTGCCAGAAAACCGGCAAAAAGACTGCCGATTGGCCCCACTCCCATCAAAGTCATAGTATAGAAGCTCATGACCCTGCCGCGCATTGAGTCATCCACCATACACTGCAGCAAAGTATTACTGCCAACGACCTGGATTAAAAAGCCTACGCCAAGAATAAACATCAGCACAGTAGAAAACCACAAACCACCAGGCAGCATGAAGCAAATTAGCCCGATACCGATGACGCTCGCCGCCACCACTAATAACCTTTCCAGCCCCTGAAATTCTGTCCTGGAGGCCATAAAGAAGGCCGCAATGAGTGAACCACAGCCCGAAACAGCCATTAAGAAACCCACGGTTCCTGCGCTGGCTCCTAAGTTTTGAGAAACAAACACCGGCAGTAAGACGGTATAAGGCATGGCTGTCAGGCTGATAGTCCCCAGTAATACCAGGATATTGCGGAGTGGCAGTTGTTTAAAGGTATATGAGAAACCTTCCTGGAAGTGCTGGAGCATATTGTTATGCTCCTTGTCATTATAATTTACCTGCAGCCGCAAACCAGCAAGCGATAGTATTGAAATAAAATAGCTGGCGACATTGAGCAGAAAACAGTACCCTTCACCGATAATAGGAATAAGAATCCCTGCCGCCAAGGGGCCAAGCATTCGTGCCATATTATATGTAACAGAGTTTAGCGCAATGGCATTCTGACGCTCCTCTTGGCTATCCACCATCTCCACTGAGATCGAATGACGGGCTGGTACATCAAAAGCATTTACACAGCCTAGAAATAGGCTTAAGCTCAAAATATACTCGATCTCCATCCTATTTCCCAGAGTAAGCCAAGCTAACAGCGAAGCTTGAATAAGGCTAAGAAGCTGGGTTATGACAAGGACACTGCGCTTACCCCATCGATCAATCCAGACTCCGGCAAAGGGCGCCAACACAAAGTTTGGAATCTGTCCCATAAAAGCTACCAGCCCCAACATTAACGCTGAATCGGTAAGGCGATAAATCAACCAGCTTACTGCGATATTCTGCATCCAGGTGCCAATGATTGACAGACCCTGCCCAACAAAAAAAATCCGGTAGTTCCGGTTATAGAGAGCCTTTATGATATTCATGAGCACTCCCTCCTATCATGTAACTGTTCGCGGCAAAAAGCAAATTATCCTACCTGTTTGCCATGTAAAGCAACCGGACAGTTTATTGCGCTAAGCTAATTTCTTTTTTCGTTTCACCATGGTTCCTGCGAGATTGTGGTAGAATAGTATCATTAACTCCAGGGAGGCACACTATGACAGACCAATTTTTGCTGCTAAAGGATCACTTAGCTAAACTCTATTCACAAAATCCTTTTGTAACTTTACTACAGATTGAGATCGTTAAACTCCAAGCAGGTACAGCAGAATTATCTATGCCAGTAATTAGTAACAAACATACAAATCTATACAATATGGCTCACGGCGGCGCGCTGGCTTCTCTGGCAGACACCGCTATGGGAATGGCCTGCGCAACCACAGGAAAAAAAGTGGTAACCTTAGATATGAACCTGAATTACATCCGGAGCGCCGAATGCCAGCAAGCCATTACTGCTGCAGCTACCCTAATCCACAATGGCAACCAGACTATGGTTGCTGAAACAGATATTTTTGACGGCATGGGTAACTTACTGGTGAAAGCCAGAGCTACCTTTTTCGTAACAGGCTCCTTTCTATAAAGTAGACTTAGCTTCAGGTGGGGTTTTAACCCCATCTGAAGGTTAGTCGCCCAACTTCCAGGGAAGCCTCCTAAACTCCCACTTGTAGAAGATGGGAGTCTTAGAGCGGGTTAGTCATCGGATAAGCATATTATGTGAATAAAAACAAGGTGAGACCATATGCCTGAAAAAAAAGCAGCCAGTCTGTGGAGTATTCAAGCCCGAGCTTTTAAAATCCCATATACGCCATTTACTCATAATTTTTGGGTTCTTGCTGACCCATATGGAATTGTTGCCGATCAGATTCATGGTCTGGCCTTTGACCCTGAGGCCGGAACAACCAAAGCCATCGGCAATTCCTCGCATTTTCTGCTAGTTGTTCACGATCCAACCATCTCCTGGTCACTACAACCAGATCAGCCAATTGAAACTTGCATTTCTGGACATGAAGCAACAATTCGTCAACGCTGGCAGGCAGCATTAAACTCGATTATAGCCATAAATGACCTAAAGCTTACCTATCCAAATCTATGGCAGCATTTTTACAAGAAGAATAGTAATACCATATTTAATACCATCGGCCAGATTATGGGATTTACCAATACCACAGAACTGCTTCCCACATGGGCACCTGGGATAAAACAGGTTGTTTCTCAAGAGCTCATTGCGGAATATTGTTATAAATGAGACTTGATTCAGCTGGGGTTTTAACCCCACCTGAATCTTAGTCGAATTATCCAGGGACTAACCCGTTCTAATACTCCCTCCTGCAGAGGACGGGAGTATTAGAACGGGTTAGTCATCGGATAAATCATAGCTAGTCATGCACATTAAGAAAGCCACCAAACGGTGGCTTTCTTAATGTGCAACTGAATTATCTAGTTTTTCCCATAAAAGAAATAGTCGGTTATGCCCCGCGCTATAGCCCGCGACATTTCATTCTGCCAGGCTGGGTCTGCCAGCTTTTCAGCCTCTTGTGCATTAGAAATAAACGCCATTTCTAAGAGAGCTGCCGGCGCATCGGTATATCTCAATATATAAAAATTTTGTTCCTTATCAGGGTCGCCATCATCCCAGTCAGCCCGGAGCCGGAGGTCAGGAAAAGTCGCTGTTACCTGGTTGATAACACAAGTAGCTAAACGATCGCCCTCTGTCTCTCCTAATGTCGTAAAAATCTCAGTGCCATTCGCCTGAGCACTGGCTGCTGCATTACAGTGAATAGAGACCATCAGATCAGCACCCCAGTCATTGGCAAGATTGCACCGATAGGCTAAGCTGTCGGTTTCAGCTTGCTCAGACTCTGTCCGGGTTAAAATAACCTCATGTCCAACAGCCTCAAGGTATTTCGCAACCAACTTGCTGACTGCTAAAGTTACATCAGCCTCCTGCAAACCTGTTTCAGGGTTAACTGCACCTGGGTCTATATTCCCACCCGCATGACCAGGATCAAGACATACTTTTGCCATCTTCACTTCATCCCCCTTTGCCATTACCCTATTATATTCAAATAACAGCTTCACGTTAAACGTATATACGTTTCATCAGCAACAGCAGGCAAGGATCAAATAGTAAATTGACGGCGAAATTAAAAACTCCCCTGCTAAAAGCAGGGGAGTCGATGTTTTTAGTATCTGTTGTTGTTTTGGCTGAAGCAATCTCTGCAGTAAACAGGACGATCGCTGCTTGGACGGAAAGGAACTTGGGTTTGTACGCCACAAGCTGCACAAGTTACGTCATGCATTTCGCGTTGTTGGAAATTATTGCTGCGGCCGCCGAAGCCACCACGGTTGTTGTTTTGTTGTTTGCGGGCTGCTCTGCACTCAGGGCAACGACCTGGCTCATTGGTGAAACCTTTCTCCGCAAAGAAATCTTGCTCAGATGCTGTGAAAACGAATCCAGCACCACAGTCACGACAGGTTAAGTTTTTGTCTTGGTTCATATTGAATTCCTCCTAATTAAGATGTACCCGGATAGTTTCTCGTAAATTACTCACTGGGCTTCTCTTAATGAGAAGGACTAATGAAAAATTAACTGGACCTCCACTGGGCTACTTCAGTATACTACTATCACAAACAAAAGTAAAGTGTAAAATAGGAAAAAATGCTTGAATTTAGAATATTTTTTTTATCAACAATACTTCATTTCCTTTAGTATTATACAGTACTTGATCACAAAACATTTTCATCATCATAATCCCCCGGCCACCTTCTGACAGCCCTAGCTGATCAAGCTCATTCTCTATATCTTTGTCCAGCAGAGCACTCATCCTCTTAACGCTAAAGCCAGGACCGGTATCCTTAATCCTTGCAATAATTCTACTACCGGTTCGTTTCATTTTGACGTCAACCCGCCCACCGGCGCGTAGGCCATTATTGACAGCTTCGTTAACAGCCACCTCCAACAAGCCGGCACCATTGGGCGCATTTCGTTCAAGAAAAGTGGCAATCAGTTCTTGCGCCTTTTCGGTTTCATCAGGCTTTTGGATATCGCATATCCTTATCTCAGTATTTTTCTCAATAATCTCAATGCAAACAACAGAGAAATCGTCACTCCGCTCTGGTCTTTGGGCTAGTTGATCAAACCACTCCAGATACCGCGAAAATCTATTCTGCTTACTTACCCCAAACATTTCAATCAAGTCCGACGCTCCGTCGCTCATCATACAATATATTTCTCCTGGTTTAAAAGGCTTTGTCATTGTTTGTACTTCAGCCTTGTCAAACATCCCCAGGTAACCACTAAATACAGGTACTAAATTGCACTCACCCGGCTTGTCTTCCAGAAAAAAGTGTATCCCACCTGTAATAACGGTAAGCATAAAGGAACTGAAGTCAAATTCAAAGTACATTAGACCGGCAAATGATTCTTCGTACAGATACTGCATCATTCTCTGATTAATGTGCTGGAAGTCATCCTCATTGATCGTCTTTTCGCCAAGCAACCTCTGGTCCAGCAGCATTTTTACTGTTGCTGTTTGCAGGGCCGTAGCCATACCATGTCCACTCACATCAACAATGTAGCCGCGCAGTTTGTTTTGCTGTTTAAACCACCGATAGTTAATCAGGTCACCACTGACAGTGTGATAGGGTAAAAAGATTGGGCTGACTCGTACCTTTGCCCCGCTATACGGATCCGGTAAAGCATCTTGCTGCACTCGGGCCGCCAGAGTAAATTCTCGCTGGTTTTGTTCATCCCGCTGGCGAAGTTGCTCTTCCATGTGCTTGCGATCTGTGATGTCGACCAAAGTAATCGCCTTCTGCTTTCCGGTGCCTACACTAACAGCAATTGGGTATGACTGCATCCATATCCATCGTATAGCACCATCTGACCGAAAAAACCTAAACTCTGCATTGCTCGATTCATCCATCTGCTGTCCACCCTGGATAAAAGCAGTCTGCATTCTATCACGATCATCCGGATGAACGATCTCAAACATCAACAAGGGATTGTCTAAGATACTCTGAAGTGAGTGACCAGATATTCTTTCGTACGCCGGACTCACGTAGAGAATTTTTTCGTCATCCCTAATCATTAGAACCTCATTGATGTTTTGGGCAACCTGCCTGAACCGTTCCTCACTTTCCCACAGCTTTGCCTCGATCCTTTTCTTTTCGGTCACATCAATTAAAACCATCAGGTTGGCCTGTTCGCCTCCCAGGGATATTCGGGCAGCTTTAACAATCCCATTTTTAACTTCACCAGATTTGTTGATAAACTCAATATCATGGGCCTCTGCTGCTTCTCCCTTGCATATGTTTGACATGGCTTCGGCAACACATACGCTTGAGGCTTTAGTAAGATAACAATTTATATGGCTGCCGACAATAGCATCCCGATCATAACCGATGGCTTTTACACCGACATCATTGATAAATCTAATAATCCCATTGCGATGAATGATCACAATTTCCGGAGCGTTGTTTACAATGGCAGCATATCTTTCCTGACTCTCCTTTAGCTGTCGTTCCATCCTTTTCCTGGTGGTAATATCTCTGGAAACGCCGATAAGCCCTGCAACCTTGCCCTCACTATCGAAAAAGGGGGTCTTCACTGTTTCAAACTCAAGTATACTCCTGTCAACCAACGCCATCTTTTCTTCATGTTTCACCATGTTACCAGTTGCTAACACTTCCCGGTCATGCTGCAGGCAACTGGTCGCAAAGTCATGGTCTTTTACAATGCTCGAAATCTTTTTGCCGATAGCTTCTTCCTCTGTGACTCCGTACAACCTTTCCAGGCAGGCCTTGTTACAGCCTAACAAGACACTATTAATATCTTTATAAAAAATAAAGTCCGGAATAGTATCAATCATAGTTTTTAAAAATTCTTTTTGCCTATTTAATTCTAGCTCAAGTTGCTTCCTTCTCGATATCCTCCGTGCAAAACCAATGGTTCCATTAACCTTGCCGTCCTCCCCAACTACAGGTGCAATATACGTATCATGCCATAGATTACCTGTTTCACTTTCATAGAGCCAGTCTGCGCTTTGTGGTTGCTTAGATTGCATTACTGTTTCTTCAATCTCCCGGAATTGATGCGCAAGATGTTCAGGAAATATGCCGAAGTCAGTTTTCCCTACTATATTAATCCCCTTTTTGATACCGAATTCTTCAAAGCGTTTATTAATTACCAGATATACCCCATCTTGATCCTTCATCCAGGCCATACTAGGCATCGTATCAAATATTAACTGTACCTGCTCTAAGCTATTCATTGCCACCATTATCTCCCCCGCCTCAACTTGTACGTTAATAAGTTTGGCTCTAGACTGAAATTAACTCAGCCTAGAGCCTCTTTATATCCCGTAATTAGTTTTTAGCCGCTATACAATATATACTCTATTCAATATGTAACACCTTATCAAGCCTGGTTCTCTTTAATATCTCGGCAACCATTCCTTGGACACCTGTCAACACAAGTTTACCATTTTTCTCCACAGTACGTTTATGAACAGTTACTAATACCCCTAATCCAGAACTGTCTATGTAGCTAAGCTTAGAAAGATCAAAACGAATATCTGTGGCACCCCGATCAATTACTTCTAATAGTTCATCCCGAACGATTCCCGCATCATGAGCATATATTTTCCCGTCTAACGATACATTTACATGATTGCCGCTAATGGTAAGCGAATGTTTCATTGCTGATCCGTCCTCTGCTTTTATACTTGAAATTTACTAATCAGGCTTTGCAGATTTTGCGCCATAGCACTGGTCTGCTCAGAACTTGCCGCTATTGTTTCAATTGTTGCGGTAGTTTCTTCTGTAGATGCCGAAACCTGCTGGGCATCCCGTTCTGTTCGCTCAATATCTTCGGCTACATCCTCGATAAGCTGCACAATCTTGTCAGATGAAGCAATTTCGTCTTCAGTTACCTTGACGATTCCATTTATGTCATTCACAGTTTCCGCGACAGCCGCCAATATGCTTTCAAGCGATTTATCCGCCTTACCAACCGCTTCAACACCTATCTCCACCTCAGCCAGGTTATGCTTCATAGCAATTACAGCACTATCTGTATTCTCGATAATCTTATTAATAAGCTCGGTAATACTCCCTGCCTCGGTATCGGATTGCTCGGCCAATTTTCTAACCTCGTCGGCAACAACAGCAAACCCTCTGCCTGCCTCCCCAGCTCGTGCAGCCTCAATGGCGGCATTCAGTGCTAAAAGGTTGGTCTGTTTTGCGATGCCGGTAATCGTTGCATTAATTGTTCCGATTTGCTGTGAGTATTGGTTTAAAAGAGTGATTACTTTTTCGGCCTCTATCGTTTTGTTGTAAATTGTGTTCATACTATTTTTTACTTCGGTAACAGTTTCCTTGCCACCCTTAGCTGCTGCTACTGTAATTTGCGAATTACCAGTAGCTGATGTGGCTTTATCTTTAGCAATCTGAATAAGTGATGATAATTGGACTAGGATCTGGGCAGTGTCAGTGCTTGAATTTGATGCCGCCTCCATTGAGCGCGCTACATCCTGAATTTCTTCAGAAATATTTGCTGCTGCCGTCGATACCTCGTTGGCTGAGGCTGCCATTTCCTCGGACGCCGCAGCCAACTCAACTGCGCTATTTCTCACCGCTCTGACAATTTCAAGCTCTGATGTAATCATTGTATTGAATGATTCGCATAACTGCCCGATTTCATCCTGCGAAGTTACAGTTGCTGTTACTAACAAGTTACCATTACTTGCCTCAGCCATCAGACCCTGTAATTCTTTTATCGGCTTGGTAATCCTGCGGGCTGCAAATAGAGCAACTACAATGCCAGCAACTGTTGCCAAGGTTGCTACTGCGACAGCCGTCGACTTGGCGTGTTGAGCATTGGCCACTGTCGCTGCCACTGCTTGTTCGATACTTGCCTTCTGAGCTTTTTCGGCGTCATCAATCTTCGCGATAAGTTCACCGGCTAAAGGTGCTAATTCGTTAACCAGAGCACGCATTGCCGCCTCTTTATCCCCAGCCTTAACTGAAGCGATAACCTTCTTTTCAGCAACTTCTGTGTACTTATCATCCAACACCTTTATTTCAGTAATTAACTGCCTTGTCGCATCAGTGCGAGCCTGTCCGATCATTTCCTCTTCAAGTTTGACATTCAACCCGGCTACCCGTCTAAATTCATTAGCATAGCGTTCATCCCCGTATATGAAATACGCCCGTGCATTGGCCGTTTTGGCCATTGCATTAAAGGCAATCTCATTAATTATTTCTAACTGAGGAATATCCCGCTGACCTAGAACATTGATTTTATCCTCCGACTCACTGCTCAGATGAATAGTGTAGGCAAACCCAGCTGCTGCTATTAAAAGAACTACTAAAAAGTAACCTATCATTTTTTTTGCTAATGTTAATTTCATTCATTTCCTGATTCCACTTGCTTAGAATCAGTGTTCTCCCCCCTAATGATCTAATCGTTCGATAAATACCTGTTGCATGAGTAAATATATTCTTTATTATATCACCTAAACAAACTTTTTTTGTTATATGTTTCTAATTTTTTCAATTATCTCTTAAAAATTATGCATATGTTACAAACAACATTTTAAACTACAAAAACCCGTAAATTAATACAGGTTTTTGAATTTGCTTATTTTATTGATAAAAAGCAGAAATGAGTCAGAGACTCCTCCAACTCATTTTAAAATCGATTCCCATACAATAATTAATGTCGGCTGTTTTGGCTAAAGCAGTCTCTGCAGTATACGGGACGATCACCACTGGGGCGAAAAGGTACTTCTGTCTGCCTACCGCATTCAGAGCAAGTAACAGCGTGCATTTCGCGCTGTGGTCGGCTGCTACTGCGGTTATTAAAGCCCCCTCCACTACTCTGCTTACGAGCTGCCCTGCAGCTGGGACAACGACCTGGCTCATTGGTAAATCCTTTTTCAGCAAAAAAGTCTTGTTCAGATGCAGTAAAGACGAAAGGGGCATTGCAGTCACGACATGTTAAATCTTTGTCTTGAGCCATAATAATTAATTACCTCCTAGAATGCCTACAATTATAAGCCTTGCAATATTATTTTGGTCAAAAACCATATCTTCAATGTCTAGTAAAAAGTGGTTTTTTTATCAAATTAAAAACAACGGCTGTTCTGTTTACCGTTTACCATGGTACAATGCTTTTAGAAGAACTTGGACAAGCCGCAATGAGGCGGTGTATACCTTTGCGGAGGGATTAACAGATGCAGAGTAAATGGTCTGCCTGGAATATTTGGATATTTATTATTTGCTTAATTATGATATGCACAACAGCAGAAGCCGCAACATCGGAAAAGTCAACAGTTTCACTGTCGAAAACTTCAGGGACGGTTGTCAAAGTATCTAGTGATAAAAAAACACCTCCTAAAGCAGTAGACACCAAGCTAAAGCGATTGCAGCAACTATTGGCTGATACCGGGTTCTACCCAGGAGAAATGAGCGGTGTATTAGCGAGTTCTACTAAGGATGCTATTGTTAGAGCGCAAAGAATGTTTAAGTTAGAGCAAACAGGCAAGTATGATCAGAAACTTGTGGATGTATTAGCCCGTGAAGCCCGAATCCGCCCGAATAAGTACCGCAAAAAACTATCAATGCAGGCTACCGCCTATACTTCTCAGGATCCAGGCTGTGGCAACTTGACTAAACGTGAGCATCTTCTACGCCGGGGGCTTGTCGCAGTTGATCCCAAAGTAATCCCACTAGGGAGTCGGTTGTACATCGAGGGCTATGGTTATGCCATCGCCGACGACATCGGTAGTGCCATCAAAGGCACAAAAATTGATCTAGCTTATGAAAGTCGGAGTGAAGCATTTAATTTTGGCCGTAAAATGGTGACGGTTTTCGTACTTGATTAATACAAAAGGGAGCTACTCCGCGAGTAGCGGAAGGTCACCTGAGGTGAAGCCTTCCCTTGTTATCATATGTTTTTCCCCAATGTTTCAGCTCTCTTTAGTCCGTCGGTCTTCAGAATATCATCTTTATCATGAAGACCCGGTACAATGACTACACCGCGATCCTTCCAACTCAGGAATTCAGCAATTAATTTATAGGACTTAACAATACCCTCGAACATAGTTTCATCTTGCACACCGCCGCTGACCAGAAGCGCACATTTCTTTATCTTCAATGTCCTCTTCGCAATTAAATAAGAATACAACTTGTCAATAGCAGCTTTTATCTGTACAGGAAATGAAAACCAGTACATTGGTGTGACAAACACAACCATATCGGCTTGCTCCAGCAGCGGTGCAAGGTTAGCAAAATCATCCGGAACAGAGCAGGCGCTTCCCCTACTGAAGCATGTCTGACAGTCGATACAGCCCTTAATGTGTTTTTCTGCTGTTGTAAATTTTACGGTTGTGTGTCCCGCCTGCTTGGCACCGGCAATAAATGCATCTGCCAATTTATCGGTATTGCCGCCTTTTCTAGGGCTACCTGTTAAAACAAGTATATTTTTTGACATAGCTTACCGTAACCTCCCCTTGTGTTTAGTTTTTGGGAATTGCTTTCCTGGCAATAATAATACACAGTAATTATTGCAACAACAAGTAAGCACTTATTTGTGCCATAGTATCTATTTTTATACTGAATATCACCGTCATGTGCTATAGCAAGTTACTAAAGTGCTGTATAAAATAAAAAATAAACTTTAGCTTGCCCTTTGGCAAACTAAAGTTTATTTTGATTTGGGTAAACATGAAAAAGGTATATTGCTTATTGGCCGAATCATCCGATTTATTTCTTACTCAAAAGCTCAATAGCTGTATTGCCTAACAAAGCGGCCGCACGCACTAAACTATCTTCGTCAAAATCAAAACGCGAATCATGATGCCCTGCTGCCAACTCGGTACCAACCATCAGATAGGCAGCCTGCCCGCCTTTTTGCTGTACCCGTTCCATGAAATAGGTACAATCTTCACTGCCGCCGATGTCTCCTTCCGGCAATATACTTTCAAACAGGTTGCTTTTTTCAGCAACCTGCTGCAAACGCTCGACAAGTATCGGATTATTATCACAGTTAGCGGCACCACCCATCGGCGACAAAACAAGCTTAACATCATGCATAGCAGCTGCTGCCTCTAGGATTCTAATGGCTCTCTGGTACATATAATCGTTGATCTCGCTGGTAGTCCCGCGTGTTTCAAGTTTCAATATCGCCTGGTCTGGTATGACGTTGCGTCCGGTTCCAGCCTGCAATACCCCGACATTGATACGCGAAGCCCCTTGGCTGTGGCGGGAAATAGCGTGTAAATTTAGGGCAGCTGTGGCCGCCGCCAGTAATGCATTTTGACCGGTTTCCGGCGCTGCGCCGGCATGCGCAGGAACGCCGGTATAGACTGCATCAAGTTTCGTCGTCGCCAGGAAGCCTACAGTGTTACAAGTCATCGTCCCCATTTGCTTCAATCCTATCCCCACATGCAAGCCCACAAAAAAATCCACATCATCTACAATGCCGCGCGAAACCATCGCTTTCGCACCTCGCACCCCTTCCTCAGCAGGCTGAAAAATCAGCTTCACCGTGCCGGCAAATACATTTTTCATTTCAGCCAAAACCTCTGCCAGGGTTAAGCCAATCGAGGTATGACCATCATGGCCGCAGGCATGCATCGCCCCCGAATTGACAGAAGCAAACCCTTCACGCCAAGGCCTATGTTCCTCCAGCATCGCTTCCACTACATCATTTGCATCCATATCAAAGCGGAATGCGACTACCGGCCCTGGTTGAACGAAGTGCATCACGCCCATTACACCGGTTTTACCCCCCTGCATTCTGCCTACCCAGTTGGGATCAGCCCCTTGGGCTATAGCTCTTTCCTGATGGTTGATCAATTCCTGCTGGGATGGTACTCCCATCATAACCTCAGCATCAATCACCTCTTCGCCCACTGCCACTTGATAGCCGAGGCGTGTTAAGGTTTCAGCCACAATAGCTGCTGTACGAAATTCTGTCCAAGCTGTTTCTGCATGTTTATGTAAATCGCGGCGGCAATTGACAAGCTGCTCCTTTTTTGCTTTCACTAATTCCAAAATGTCCGTATTCATTCGTTAATCTCCCTCGTCAAATAAGTTAATCCTGACAAATTGGGACTTGGTATAATACGAAAACGCAAGCTGTACACCACTATGCGATGTACAGACTTGCATCTTTAAAAGACAGCCTCTTTTTTCCTGCTATCAATACATCAAAAGGGCCATACCGATAATCATAGCTCCCACCATTGGCAGCCAGTTGCGTTTTGTAACTTCCATTGGATTAACGCCAGCAATACCGGCTACAATGATAGTAGCGCCAGCAATCGGAGACATCGTACGCCCAAGTGTACCACCTAAGGTAGCCATACTGCCCATTTGCATAACTTCCATACCAAAATCTGCTGCATGCGGCGTAACTGCCTGATTGAAAGCCATTGTGGCCGCATCGCCGGAACCAGTGATAAATCCCAAGAGAAAAGGCCCGACGGCAGCACATAGCTTGACAATAGCCGGATTATGGATCATAGCGTCAATAAAGGCCTTGACTAGCCCCATTGCGGTCAAGCCAGACACAAATACCCCGGCCGCAATGATAATACCGATTATTTCACCGTATGCTTTGCCCATACCATCAAAAAAGGCATTGCTAAGGCCGACAGGATTTTTCCTGGTAACTAAAAGAGCCAGTGCACAACCGATAATCATAGCCTGCGGCACATCAGTTTTTAAAGCAGGCACCAAGGTAGCCCCTAAAAGGAGCAGCAGAATCGGAAACATCGGCATCAGGGCATAAATCAGATTGACTTTAAAGGAGTTATCCACTTCCAGTCCTTCTGCGTGGTATCCTTGGTGTTCTTTTCTATAGTAGGCAATAGCGGTAATTAAAATCGCCGCAACAACCAGTGACGCAATATTAGCTTTGAATTGAAAGGCAATGACTTCCATAACCCCAACGCCCGCAATTTTTGCTACAATCGGATTATGTGCTAAACCGGGATTAAGCATACTACCATATGTACCACACTTGACCGCTGCAGCCGCCATGGCAGGATGCACACCCGCAGACATCATCAGCGGTACAAAAATTGCGCCTGCCGCCGCTGCTGTTCCTGCCGCACTCGGCAAAGCCACATTGACCGCAAAGGTAGCAAGCACCACGCCGGGAATCAAAAGCGGGCGAACTTTTCCTAAGCCACTGGCCATCAGATTGATTAAATGTTTGTCACATTCGGTATACCGCATAACCATAGCAAAGCCCATAACAGAACATACGGCCTGAATCAGTCCGGCATTTGTCATGTCTTTGGCAAAAGCGTTCAAAGAAGCCATAGGGGTGCCAGCCACACAGGCCATAAGAACACCAGATACTAAAAGCACTAAACGCGCATCGTAACGTTTGACTAAAAAATAAATCGTAATAATGACCAAAATCACACCAATTGAAAGCATCATATCAAACACCTCTCCCCTCATCACTATGAAATTCGTTTCTCCTTATTTCTGCAGCCCTTCTCCTTTCCGTCATTTTTCAAATTAGGCAAACCGGGTAAACAGTATGCCGTCATTCCATTTTCAGTCCATTTACGGATATTTCCTTAAATGAATAATTTAAAAACGAGTATTACTCGTTTTTTACAACAAAAGCCCTCGTATAAAATACGAGAGCTTCATTGCTATGTAATATATTTTACTTGCTTTTATAGCCTTTGTCAATCTATTTTAGATGAATTTATCTTGATTATGTAAAATGCGCCAGCAGTAACTGTACCTTGATTTTATAGAGTTTACGCGGTCGTCCCTTAGCAATCATCTCTTCTCCGGCAAATTCAGTCAAGCCGTTATCCAGCAAAATAGTTAAGATTCTTCTGGCGCTGCGTGCCGTAATGGTCAAATAGGCAGCCAGTTCCTCTGCCCCAAACGTATCCTTATCCAGTTTATCAATCACTGCCAACAAACGATTTACCGTAGTGACGCTGAGGTTTAGCTGATCAGCCACTCGCTTACAGGACGCAGCATCTGCCTGTACGGAATACTTAAGATGGACTGCCGAGCTTAATGGGCCAATCACTTCCCGATCATCGGTTACCGCCATCCATAATCCCTTGCCTTTCTGCTGTGCCATGCCCAGTGCACGAAATGCATTCTGTTCGGCATCATAGGCCGTAACACCGAAACCAATGCCGCCGCTCACTGCAGCCTTAACCTGACAAGATATTTCTTCAAGTATTGGAATAATGGTAAGTTCATTTGTACTGTCTTCAAGAATGCCACGAGTAGAATACAAAGTATATTGCCCATCACCGCGACTTATGAGAGAACCTTTCAACATTTCGGCATAGTCGATTAAAATCTTATATAAACACATTTCCATGCGTTTCACATTATAGCTTGAACTGGCAAGTACTATATTATCGTATTCATCAATAGCAATTTCTTGTATCGCTAATTGAGTTCCTTTAAAACGTTGTGCCAAACAGGAATTTATTGCCAGATCCAACGTAGTGCGAATATTGCTCCGTGTCGTCCAAACACGAAAAACTGGCACCCCTAATTCTTTTAACTTTTCATACGTTGCCAAAAAACAAGTGACGGCAATATCGATCTTGCCTGCCTGCCATAGTTCATAATGATGATTGGCAAACTCCTTGGCCGAAGCCACGTCGGAAAACGGTTTAACGTATATGGTAGGCAACGGTAAACTTATATCCTTAAAAGTTTCTTCTACCTCGACCTGACTATATGTATCAAAGCTAATCCTATGCAACTTCAAATTTTTAATATACGTGATTTCAAGCAAGGCCCGATATAAACTTGAACCGGTATGTGGAAGATAAAACAGTGGCTTATGTGTGGATACAGACAATGCATAGTGGTAGGGCACAATACCGGAAAATAACCACATATCAAACTCCGGGCACCGTGCCTGCATAAGCTCCGGTACCTGCGATGCATCCTGATAGACGATAACCTGCGGCGATAAAATATCGTTTCGTTCCAATGCTACCGCATAGGCTAAGGACACCGAATCGGAAGGTCCGACAATAGCCATTCGTAATTTTTCCATGTATTTTATTATCTCCAATTCTCTTCTATCTCAATGGTACGGCCTTTGAATACCTTCAACATCCTTGTTAAAGCTCTACCGTGTACTTGTTAATCACTTTTTCCATTATAACCTATTTTTATATTTCGCGCATAGGCTGCAACTTCAATAGGTGGCAGGGAGAAACCACATATACAGAAAATAAAAGCCGCTATGTATCTGCAAAGCTTGCTGATCCATAGCGGCTTCTTCATCTTAAAATTTTTCCCAAAGCAAAAAGGGGACACGCCCATTCGGGGCAAACTACAAAGAAGCTGCTTTCGACTAATCGAAGCAGCTTCTTTCTAACCTAGCCAACTTTTCTCCCACCCAAATAGGCTTCCATTACTCTCGGATCATTGGCTATATCTTCAGATTTACCATGGAGCACGATGCGTCCAGTCTCCATAACATAAGCATAATGAGCAATCTTGATGGCCTGACGGACATTTTGCTCAACTAGCAGAATGGTTGTCCCCTCTGCATTTATCTCCTGGATTACCTTAAATATATCGGCCACTACCAACGGGGCTAGCCCCATAGATGGCTCATCCAGGAGCAGCAGCTTCGGACGAGCCATTAAGGCTCTCCCTATTGCCAGCATTTGCTGCTGCCCACCAGATAAGGTTCCACCTAACTGAGTTTTACGTTCTTCCAGTATCGGAAACCGTTTAAAAACTTTTTCCAGATCACTCTGAATGGAGTTGTCCTTACGCTGATAAGCGCCCATCTCCAAATTCTCCAGCACTGTCATTTGGGACAGTATGCTGCGTCCTTCAGGAACAAGCGATATTCCCAGATTGACTACCTTGTGTACAGCCAACCCTGTTATATTTTGGCCCTGGAAGGTGATTTGGCCTGCCCCTGGCTGAACCAGTCCCATGATCGACTTCATAGTCGTCGTCTTACCTGCGCCGTTCGCACCAATTAAGGAAACAATTGCACCTTCGGGAACAGAGATGTCGACCGTTTTTAACGCTTTTATATTTCCGTAACCGGCAACAAGTTGTGTAATTTCAAGCATATCACACATCCTCCTTTCCCAAATATGCTTCAATAACCGCTGGGTTCTCCTGGATGCTTACCGGCGAACCCTCCGCAATCTTCCGGCCAAAGTTTAACACGACAAACCGCTCACATACGTTCATCATTAAATGCATATCGTGCTCAATCAGGATAACGGCCTTACCCAATTGCTGTATTTTAGCAATCAATAACCGCAAGTCCTCTGTTTCACTCTCATTCATGCCGGCGGCAGGCTCATCTAGGAGCAGCAAATCAGGGTCGGAGGCCAGCGCCCGGGCGATCTCCAGGCGGCGCTGTTTGCCATAAGACAGTGCTCCGGCAAAAGTATTGACTTCGTCGCCGATGCCTGTGAGCTCCAGCATTGCTCTGGCTTTGCCCCTGATGGCTTTTTCCTCTTTCTGCTGCGCTTTGGTCTGCCATAAGCCTTGCCAGAGCCCTGCCTTAGTACGGCAATGAGCGCCAACCATAACGTTTTCTAACGCTGTCATCTGACCAAATAACCGGATATTCTGGAAAGTACGGGATATCCCCATCTCGGTAATCTTGTGAGGCTTCAAACCGACAATGGCTCTATCCTGGTATACGATCCGGCCTTCACTTGGCGATAAAACACCGGTAATCAGGTTAAAGAGGGTAGTTTTCCCCGCCCCATTGGGTCCGATTACACCAAGAATTTCACCCTTGCCGATACTAAAGCTCACATCTGACAAAGCAGCCAGACCACCGAAATTTTTACTAACTTTTTCAAGTGCCAGGATCATCCTGCCGACCTCCTTGCCGGTTCTGACTGTTCGTTCGCAGCAGAAGATGCCCGCAGCTTAGACTTCCAATAACGGATTGTTTCTTCACTGATAAGCCCCTGTGGCCGGAAAATCATCATTACGACTAAAATACCGCCATAAATCATGGCCCGGTAGTCTGCGGCTGAGCGCAGCAGCTCAGGGAGCGTTGTCAATATGACTGAGCCTAAGAGCGGTCCCCATACCACATTACTACCGCCAAAGACGGCAAACAGCAATATTTCAACTGCGCGATGATACGAGAAATCCTTCGGGCCAATATAGAAAGTAATGTGTGCCGCCAGCCCCCCGGCAATCCCGGCAACAAAGGCTCCCAAGAAAAAGGCCAGCAGCTTGTAATAGGTTGTATTAACTCCTGACACTTCGGCTGCATGCTCGTCAGCCTTAATGGACGCAAACGCCCGGCCTATCCTGGAATTACGTAATCGTACGGCAAAGAAAACCATAAACGTCAAGATAGCCGCCAGAATCACAATCACAGACAGATTACTTATTTGCTGCAGGCTAAATCCCGCAAACCCTTGGCTATACCCCAGAGCAGAGAGCTGCTTGCCAATAAGTACACCTAATGACGGTATTCCAGAAAGCCCTAAAGCTCCGTTTGTAATCTTCATGTTGAGAATAATAACCCTTACTACCTCGCCAAAACCAAGGGTGGCAATAGCTAAATATATCCCTTGTAACCGGGTAGCTGGAACACCAATGACTGCCGCCATCAGACAAGCGGCAAACCCGCCTATTGGAATGGCCAGATATACAGGAAGCCCCAGCTTTAGCGTCAATAACGCTGATGTATACGCACCTACACTCATGAAGCCGGCATTTCCCAAGGATAACTGCCCTGTCGCCAGGGTTAAATAAATACTAATACCCAGCATAGCATTGATTAGAACGAACATGAGAATCTGGAGATAATACGGATTAAGGAGTGCGTCCATGGCTACCGACCTCCCTGGGGAGTGCTGCTGCCAAAAAGGCCTTGTGGGCGTACAAAGAGCAGCACCATAATTAATCCAAATGCCACAGCATCCCGGTATGATGAATCCCCATACGCGACACTGAATACTTCAGCAATCCCTAAGATTAAGCCGCCAACCATGGCTCCGGTTATATTACCCAGACCGCCCAGAATAAGTACCGCCAATCCCTTAAAACCCATAGTGATACCCATAGTAGGCTCAACAGCGTTAAACGCCAGTCCTACAAGCACACCAGCTACTGCCCCGAGCCCGGAAGCCAGCATGACTGTCATTACAATGACCTTGCGCGTGTCAACACCTAGCAGGCCGGCAGTTTCAATGTTCTCTGCTGTTGCTCGTATTGATTTCCCTGCTTTTGTCTTTGCCAGCCAAAAACGGAGTGCAAACATCAAACCAAATGAAATAGCAAGGATAATAATCTGGATAAAAGAAATTTTAAATACCCCTAGATCCAGAAGTTGCCCTGAGTACACGGTCGGAAAGGACTGTGCCTGCGGACCAAATACCTTAAGAGCCAGACTTTCGAGAAAAATTGATACACCAATCGTACTAAGCAGCGGCGCCAGATGTGATACTTCCTTGCGTCGCAGGGGGCGCAAAGCTACTCTTTCTAATAGATAGCCAAGCGCTGCCCCGGTAATCATCGCACCGATAAGTGCCCCAATAATACCGATATTGAACTTTGTGACAAGCATCAAGCCGACAAAAGCCCCTATCATGAATATTTCGCCATGAGCCATATTGACAATGTTTAGTACGCCGAAAATCAAGGTATAGCCTAATGCAATAACCGCATAGGTACTACCTAAAGTGAGGCCGTTGACTACTTGCTGCAGGAACACTAACTTCACCTCTTCGTTTTTACTTTGCTATTATCATTTTAATTCTGTGAACTGACCGCCTTTAACAACAAGAATGGTAACATCCATAGCCGGGTTACGCTTGGCATCAAAAGCAAATTTGCCGGTAACACCAGGGAAATCTTTTACGTTGGCAAGGCTATCCCTGAGCTTTTTCCTGTCTGTTGTGGTGCCGGCTTTTTCTAAGGCCTCAGCCATGATATATAAAGCATCATAAGACTGGGCTGCGAATTGATCTGGCTCTTTACCATACTTAGCTTTGTAAGCAGCTACAAATTTCTTAACTTTCTCGTCATCTTTACCAGGATACCAAGGGCTTGCCACAACTACTCCTTCAGCTGCATTGCCGCCAGATTTAATTAGTTGCGGTGAGTTGAAACCGTTATTGCCGACAATTGGCACAGTAATACCGATCTCTCTGGCCTTTTTAAGAATGAGTGCAGCCTCTTGATACAAACCAGCAACCATAATTGCATCTGGCTTGAGTGCAGCAATCTTGGTTAGCTGAGCGGAAAAATCGGTATCTTTATCAGCAAAAGTCTCAACAGTAATGGTCTCCATACCATTGTCTTTTATCGCCTGTTCAAAAGTTTTAAACCCTGATACTGCCCAGTCATTATTATTCGAATACATGACAGCTACTTTTTTCAAGCCAAGCTTTTCTTTTGCTTTTTTCACAGCATGTGGTATTGCCAAGGACTCAGGCAGCGCATTACGAAATACATAATCGCCGATATCAGTGATACCCTCAGCAGTAGTCGAAGTACCCATAATAGGAACCCCTGCCTGACTAGCAATTGGACCTACAGCAAACATTTCGCCACTCAGGGTTGGCCCGATTATTCCGACTACATTGTCTTTATGAATGAGCTTATTGGTTGCATTGATGGCCTCATTTTTATCACCCTTTGAGTCTTCGAAAAGGAGCTCAATCTTTACCTTGCCTTTTGCGTTGATTTCATCCCTTGCTAGTTCCAGCCCCTGTTTAATGGCCTCGCCATAAGCAGCTCCGCCACCGGTAAGATATGATACTACCCCGATTTTTGCTGCTGAGCCAGCCGCTGAGCTTGCCGGAGCTGCAGATTGGTTGCCACCACAACCAGCCATTGAAACGGTAAACACCATGACCAATGTAGCTACTGCCCATTTTCTTATACTACTTGGCATCTTAAACATAATACTTCTCCACCTTTTTTTATATTTGACTAATACTCTAGATATCGATCATAGTACCAACCTAATATCTCAACCTCCTTGAAGAAAAATAAAACCCCCTACTGAACAGGTATCCCTGCCAGTAGGGGCGACAATTCGCGGTACCACCCTACGTTATACTCCTTGCGCCCGGCAACAACAACCGAACTTCCCGTTAACGCAGGGCAACGCTTCAACCTAATGTATACTTTACTATGTATACACGTCAGCTAAAGAGTTCATGGGCGAGGTAACGGCAACAATCACGCACCGGCTTGCACCACCGCCGGCTCTCTGAAGCGCTTGTATTGATGCTTTAATCCCAATCATTACTTTTACTATGCTTGTTTGACAAAACAGAGTTACACTTACATCCCAACTTTACAACTAGACGTGTGTACTTTGCATTTATTATTCATTATCACAGGACAACAGTGTTTTGTCAATAGGATCTAACTTACAAAATTAAATCCATTCCAGTTCAACATCTGTTAGATTCCCACCAGCATTTCCGGTATTAATTGTTCCGGCTGGCTCTATTAATAATATTTTGCACTCTTCCCTACTAGATGGTTTATGCTCAATTCCTTTAGGTATAACAACCATTTCGCCCTGTTTCAAGGTGAGTGTTCTATCTCTTAAATCAATCTGCATGCTGCCATCAATTATCATAAAAACTTCATCTGTTTCAGGGTGACTATGCCAAATAAACTCCCTTTTCATTCTCACAAGCTTAAAATGGCAGTCATTCATCTGTGCAATCACTTTATAAGAATGAAGTTCGCTAATCATGGCGAATTTTTCTTCGAAATTCACAACCTGGATATTCATACTGTGTCCCTCCATTACTCACTTAATCCCTTTGTTTTGTGGGCAGAGCTTCCGGCATAAATTACATGCATAGACCCCGCCGCCGCCCTCAGTATATTTTGCTGATACACCACGGCATTTACGCTGGTCAATAGTAGTACCATCCAAGGCATTAGCTGGACAAGAATCTAAGCAAATCCTGCAATCAGGGTTACAAGTTTGATAGCCAGCTATCAGGTCCGGTTCGAGTTCTTTATCAATGAGCACAGCCCCTAGCCAAAGCATATTACCTAATTCATCGTTAACAAGCAGGGTGTTTTTTCCCATATGACCCAATCCTGCCCGTACAGCGGCATGTTTTAAGGACAATATTCCTTGCCCGTGCCGCCTACTGTCATCCCAATAATCATAAGGATCAGATGAGGGAATGGGTACTGCACAATATCCTAGCTGTTCTAACTCGGATGAGATTTGAACCGTAATGGAATCAATCCTGTCAACCAGCCGATTGCGAACAAAGGTATATGCCGCCTGGGAAGAAGCCGCTAGCGTACTGCTCGGAAAACGTGCAGCTAGTACGATCACACTTTTGCATCCCAGAGCCACATCTGTTGGGTGAAATCCGGGAGGTGCATCATCAAATCGCTCTACAGAAGCGATCCCACATAAATCAGCTCCAAGTTCTTTTGCCCGACACCTAATTTCTTCGGCACTAATGGTTTTCATCCACTCACCACTCCTATTTGAGGTCATTTTTTTCTAGACCTCTTTTAGAAATTATACTATCATAGTGTTATCAATAGGTAAAATTGATAATATAGATGAGATAATTCACCAAAATCGATGGGTGGTGGAAATATGGAATTTCGGCTACTGAAAACTTTCGTTACAACGACAAAATTGTCAAGTTTTACAAAAGCTGCAAATGACCTTGGTTACGCCCAGTCTACAGTTACCAATCAGATTCAGGCGCTCGAAGAAGAGTTAGGTACAATGCTGTTTGAACGCTTAGGCAAACAAATAAAGTTGACAAAGGATGGCGAACACCTATACGCCTATGCTAATCAAATTCTCAAACTATCTGACGAGGCCAAAGACCTAATTTCCAGTTCATTAATCCCGAAAGGGTCTCTAATTATTGGAACCGCGGAATCGCTTTGCCTACATCGATTGCCTGGAGTTTTCAACACATTCCGTTCTCGTTATCCCAAAGTGGAAATCAATCTTCACTTTGATACAGGCAGTGACTATCGGACACTTCTCCGAAAAAACACCATTGACATCGTCTTTTTTCTTGATGTGCCGTGCAATGAGAATGATCTGATTACACATGTACTCTTCGAGGAGCCTATGGCCGTAATAGCGGCGCCAAACCATCCTTTAGCCAAAAAACGTCAGGTCATTCCCCATGATTTAAGTGGCCAATCGCTCATCCTGACTGCAAACGGCTGCAGCTATCGCCGAATTTTCGAAAGCATTCTCGCACAAATAGGCGCAAAACCCGCGTCCGTAATGGGAGTAAGCAGTAACGAAGTGATTAAGAGGTTTGTTTGTGATGGCTGGGGAATCGGCTTTTTACCCCATGTCGTGGTAAGTCAGGAACTTAAGAATAATCAATTAATCGCCTTGCCTTGGGCTGGCCCAGCTTTTGCTATTAAAGCCCAATTGATCTACCACAAAGACAAGTGGATTTCTCCTGCTCTCAGAGCGTTTATTGACATAACACTTACGGCATTTAAAACTGCGGGTACGTAACTCCTTATTTGAGCTGCCGGATTAAACCACCTATGTAACTCTTTTATATTCAAACGAATAACATGGTTATAAAAAGAGTGACTAATGGGGGAATCAAACATGGGTCATTATATTACTGTAGAAAAAGACGTCAATGTTTATGTAGAGGATGTTAACCCTGAGGGCCAGGAGACTATTTTGTTTATTCACGGCTGGCCTGCAAATCATAAGATGTTCGAATATCAGTTTATTCAGCTTGCCCGACTTGGCTATCGCTGTATAGGAATGGACTGTAGAGGCTTTGGTGAGTCAGATAAGCCATGGGAGGGTTATTGCTACGACAGAATGGCAGACGACATTCTTTGTGTGGTTAAAGCACTTAGGTTACAACATATTACACTAGGTGGCCATTCCACGGGAGGCGCGATTGCCATTCGTTATATGGCCCGCCATAGCGGCTATGGGGTATCCAGGCTCGCCCTGTTTGCAGCCGCTGCCCCCAGCCTGATCCAACGCCCTTATTTCCCTTATGGCTTAAACAAAGATGATGTACTCAATATTATTAAAGAAACATATACTGATCGCCCCAAAATGCTGCAGGGATTTGGGGATATGTTCTTTTTCCAATATATAACTAAACCTTTTTCAGATTGGTTTTTCCAATTAGGACTACAGGCAGCAAATTGGGCTACCGCAGCGGTTGCAGCTGCTTGGCTTGACGAAGAACGCTTATTTTCCGATCTGGGGAAAATAAACGTCCCTACATTGATTCTCCACGGAATACATGACAAGGTCTGCCGATTCCCATTAGCTGAAGCTCAAAAGGAAGGAATTAAACATTCTAAACTTGTACCATTCCGCTTCAGCGGTCACGGCTTGCTCTTTGATGAGCGTGATAAATTCACCAAGGAATTGGCAGAGTTTATTGAGGAGTGCAATTTTCTATAGTGAAAAAAACCCGCGAAATTTCGCGGGTTTTTAATTTAACTAGTCTTTATCCGCATTCTCTAGGATATGCAGGATAAGTCCAGTAATCGCCTTGATGGCCTTATCGTGTCTTTCTTTTTCCTGGCGCTGCCGTTCATGCCACTCGTGTTCACTTTCGTGATCGCGACGTCTCATTTCGCGTTCATGCCGTTCATTTTCCTCTTGTATCCTTCGCTCTCTCTCCTGCTCGTGCTGACGTTTGTCATCACGCTGTTCTTGTCTGGGAGGTTCTTGACCTCTTGGTGATGCTTCTATTACTGAAACCGCTAAACCCAGCTGCATCAATCCGACCATGGAGTAAATCGCTACTTTTTTTACCATCTTATCCATATGACACGCTCCTCTGCTTTTCGCTATTTATATCTTCAACAATTAAATGATACACACCATTTCTTAGATTTCTATTGGAAGGTCTGGATCTATAGTAAACGCCGTTCATGTTTTTCCAGGCGTTGTCATATTTTTGTCACACTTCCATGGTATTCTTTGGATAAGTCGATGGCACAGGCAAGCTCAAATGCGGCCATCGTTAAATAGCCCCCATAAGATAAAATTATTTTCAGGAGGATACATGATGAAAAAGAAAATTTTAACCCTTCTTACAGGAACTATGTTAGTAGCGAGTGTCGGCATGGCCGCGCCGCTGACCGACTTACAAAAAGGCGAAAGCAATATTGGTTATAATCACTATAACTTAGATGCAGCCGGACAAAATATTGACACAGATGGTTTCTATCTGGAAAATGGAATCGGAAATAAAGTGATAGTCGGTGTTGAAAGAAACTCCTATTCTGTTCCAGGCTATGATTTCAAGACAACAGATATCTATGCGCACTACAAGCTCGACCCGAATATTCGCCTCATTGTTGGCAGCCGAGACTACAGCGACGGTCCAAGTAAAATGTTTTACGGCGTCGGAGCCAGTACTAACTTAGCTCCAAAGGTTGATGGTTATGCCTCTGTGACCACAAGCAGTATTGTTACAGAGTGGCAAACAGGGTTAACCTACAAGTTGAATAATCAAGCTTCCCTCCATCTTGGCTACAAGTCCTACAAAGAAGACGGTGCCGCTACGGCTGATGGTCTAGGGTTTGGTGCCAACTTTAAGTTCTAATTGGAAAACAAAATCATGTAATGCAAAAATCGCTATTTGTCCTTCAACAGGCAAATAGCGATTTCTTATTTCTTGAAATAATCCAGATTTTATTATTATGTTCCAACCTAATCTGCCAACGCCACGATAACAGCCTTGCAAAATCCCAGCTCTTTGAGTTTGGATCTAATGAAAAACGGGACTAATTTCTTGCACATAAATCTATTTTAACCTAACGGTGCTACTTTTCCCAGTAACTCTATACTACCGGCGATATCAAACTTGTTGGCTGATATCGTCAATTCTTCGGCTAACTTGCTATGTGTAATACAATGTAGACTACGCACCAGTTTGTCAGGACGGACAGGTTCCAGCATATAATCAGCTGCCCCCAAATTGGCAGCATCCTTAACATAATTCGAATTGCCAGATGCAGTTAAAAAAATAATTTTAGCCTCTGGAACAATTGCACGCATATGTTTAGCAGCATCCAGACCGGTCATTTCTGGCATACGAATATCCATAAGAACAATATCGGGCTGTACCTGGGCTGCAACCTGCAAAGCCAACGCACCGTCACTGGCCTCACCTACAACTGATATTTCCGGGCAATACCTGTCTACAATAAAGCGAATAGCTTGCCGCTCCAATTCTTCATCATCTACGACGATTAGCTTATACACTTGCTCTCCCTGCCTTTAAACAAACTTGCTTTATCATTAGCGTCCAGGGGCTAACCTAATGAAAATAGGTCAGCCCCTGCTTTGTCCTTCTATACTTCTGACCAATTTGCCGGATATGTCACATAAAATACTTTGGCTTGATTCGGTGACCCGAAAATCACCTTAGTGTTCTTTGGTATATAGAAAACATCGCCAGCAACACATGTATGCACTTTGCCGCCGGTTTCTATCGTAAAAGTTCCTTCTATTACATAATCCACTTCATCATATGTTAAATTCCAGGGAAGTACAGAACAGTCAAATGCCATAAAGCCTGCGGCAAGATTTGCCTCCCTGGCAGTAATCACATCTACTAGTTTTATATTTTGTCCAGGAGGAGCCTGATCAAAAGGCTGCAATACAACGGTTGCGCCTTTCACGTGGGTAACTTTTGGATTAGTGCAAGCTGGTTTTAACAGCTCAGATAACACTTTTCGGACTTGTGTTTCAAGAGTACCGGCTGTGTCCGCAGGCTTAGCGTCGCTGTTGCTGATTGCATCCAGCTGACTAGTTTCTCCCTGTAGTTCTTTGGTGTTTTCCCGGACAATCTGAATACCAAGCTCTTTGGCTAGGTCTTGTGCCGAGGGAGTCAATACACATTGTGGCGGAATTACCACTCGTTTTCCGGTTTCAGCCATTTGGCGCAAGGTTGTAGCAGAAATTAGTTTTTTCACGCCCACACCCCCTTTTTCATTATTCTGATTGGCTTGTTAAGCTTGACATATGTAGCGCAAGTTCTTGTATACCATCGCCAGTCTTAGCAGATACATGGTATATCTGGCCAACAATACCAGCTTTACGCAGATTATTCTCGGCAATATCAGGACAAGCATCACAATGGTCTACTTTAGTAACGACCCCAATAACCGGCCTGCGGAAAGCCGTGGCAAATTTAGGCGGAAAAGGACAGTTGCGGCGGGTTGCGTCATGCAAGGCCCAGACTTCAACAGCACCAAAACTGGCGTCAATCAACACATGATAATAGCGGGGTATTTCCAAATATTCACCAGGACAATCAATAAAAATGCTGGAATAATCCAATGATTGTGTTTTTAGATATACAAGCGACTCGTTCAACAGCCTTTGTTTTAAGGTCGTTTTGCCAGCGCCGATGCCGCCCATGAGAAGAATCTTGTTTTTCATCGTCAACTCCGTGTCACTTCTGCTGCCGAGAACCCTAATATGTTGACAAGCGTATCGACTGCCGCCCGGACAGCCGCCTCGACATCGGCTACATTTCCGGTCAGTACGAGTGAGCCGGTAAACCGGTCAACAAACCCGATTTCAATATTGCCAGCCTTTACGGCAGCATCGGCGGCAATAATGGCTGCCTCGCTGGGGGTAATTGTCAGGATGCCTAAGGCCCCGTCACCGCCAATCCCCAGACGCTCATGCAAGCCACCTTGCGGATTAGGCAGGATATGGGCCATCGTTACCTGTTTGCCTGGAACATATTCTTGAATCATTCGCTGTTTTTGTCCTGTAGTCATTCCCCTGTCACCTGCCTTCCGACTTTATTTAAAGCTGTCAATCACCTGTTGATTAGGCCGGGGAATGACTGTGTGATAGACCAGCATCCCCTTGCTGGCTGCTAGTTCACTGCCGGCAGCAACGGCCGCATTGACAGCAGCCACATCACCTGTCACGATACTATAGCTTTTTCCCCCGATGCCAAACGCCATATGCAGTCTAACAGGCATGACTGAAGCATTTTTGACAGCCACATCGGTGGCCTCAATCGATGCAGCCACACTATAGGTCTCAATAATGCCAATGGCTTTCACATTGGTTAAGTCATTGCCGCCCCCGATGGCTGGCAGAATGGACGGATGCACATTAGGGATGACAAAGTGATCCACCGTGTGCTGCGCCCCCATTTCAATACCGGCAGTGATCGATTGCCTGACTGAAGAGACATCCCCGCTGACGAGTACCATATACTTACCAGGGCACAGGTGCTTAGCCACAAGCAAGGTCACGTCAGCCGTCTTGGCCATGATATCAGAGGCCTCAATTCCTTTGGCGATACTGGTAAACTCAACGATGCCAATTGCATTAATCATGCGGAGCCACTCCCTTTTCGAATGGTAATTGCCTGTGATGATACCTGGGTAACAATGCCGGTGATGCTGGCATGAACCGGGGCTCCTAAGGCGCCAGCCGGCAGCTCAGCGATCAATTGTCCTGTGGTAACTCCGTCACCTTCCTTGACAACAGGGACTGACGGCGCCCCAATATGCTGACGCAGGGGAATGGTGACCTGCTGCGGCTGATAGACCTCTGGCTGGAGTGGTGCATCTGGCGGATACCACGGCTGTAGGTTCAGGCGTGAGACTAACCGGGCTGAGGGGATTAACCGGTGCTCAGCCATGGGGTCGGCTTGCCCCAGTTGGC
>NZ_FWXI01000029.1 GCF_900176355.1 Sporomusa malonica
CCACTCGCACTAATGGTTCCGTTAGTATTATTCAACGCAGAATTACTTTGATTAAGATTCATATTCTGTTGAGACATTAATTTGCCACCGGTATTATTAAGTCCCTGACTAGTGTTAACAGTAAGTGACCCTTGGGCTAAGAACTGACCTCCGTGATTAGATAGACTGGTAGCCGTCAGGCTGACATCACCGTTACCACCAATAAGACCGTCTGCATTTTCAATCGCTTGAGCAATAGTAACTGTTGCGCCACTATTGTCGAGGCTTAGAACTTTACCGCCTTGGTTATCAAGCGACTGCGCTTTAAGCATCAAACCTTTACTGGCCTGGATTAAACCCTGTTTATTAGTTAATGCCCCTTGAGTATTAATGTTGACAGCATCACCCGCAAGAGCCCCTTGGTTATTATTAATCGAAGCGGCTTCTATATTTAGCTGTTTCTGAGATACGACTGACCCATTTGTATTATTTATGGTCTGACTCTGAATAGTAGTCTGTCCGTTACTTGCGATGGCCCCGCCAACATTTGTCAGATTTCCATTAGTTGTTACGTCCAGCTTCCCAGTTCCTGCGTGTTGGATTTGACCGCCACTATTGGTTATAGACGCACTCTGTAAGGCTAGATCCTCGGCATTGCTTGCTATTGTACCATTTGTATTATCAATACTGTTGGTTGCTTTTAGGGTAGAAGCCCCAGACCCTTTTTGCTTTATAATGCCGCCCTTATTGCTAATGATATTTGCGGTAACAAAGACTTTATCGGCAATAATACGGCCCGCATTACCCTGCGCGTCCGCATCATTCTTTAGATTCCCGGCAGCAGTTATAGCTAAGGCTCCATTCACCTCCATATTGGCTCCGGTGTTATTTACATCACCACTCTTGGCTATAATATTTGCGGTACCGCCGGCATATAATTTGCTGCCGCTTTGCTCGATGGTGGCTCCTTCTATTGTAAGATTGCCACCTGCTAGCGTTTGCCCTTTTGCCGTAACAACCCCATTGGCCACTACCGTTAAATTGCCGGCAATACCAACACTGCCATCGTTCTTAATTCCGGCTCCAAGAGCTCCTGTTGAAGATACATTCTGAGCCGATACGGTTGTATTTTGGGCAGAGGCAAGTACACCCGTGTTAGTAAGTGTATCGACATTCTCTATCGTAGCATTACCTTGGGCGTAAATTGTTCCTTGGTTAACTAAAACGCCATTTACTTGAAGATTCATATCTGCCGTACTGTTGATGGCAGCTGCGGTCCCACTGTTCGTCATGTTCTCGGACTGCACCTTCAAAGTATCTGCCGTTAAAGTGCCAGTGTTATTGAGATTTTGACCCTTAATCTCAACAGTATCTGAGTCCATCCGGCCATTGTTATTCACACTACCTGATGCAACAATTGTCAAGTTGTTTCCGCTTGCCATAGTGGCACCGGCAGTATTTGTAACATCGTGCGTACTTAGCTTGGCATCTCTAACAGCAATAATACTTCCCTTATTGATCACGGTACCAGTCACATTCACGGTTACGTCGCGATTAGCCTTAAGTTGGCCACCAGTACTGTTTGTTAGATTTCCATCTAAGGAAATAATTAGATCTTGTCCGGCAATAGTCTGTCCATTGCCATCCAGGATTTTTGCATTGATGTCAATATTTTTGTTGGCTGCCAAATTGCCACTGCTATTATTTACTACCGCCGCTTGGATACTAAGCGCCCCTCCGGCTTTGATGGTTCCATCAATATTAGTTAAATTAGCTCCTTCTTCGGTAAAATTAATGTCTTGTCCGGCTGAAATAGTACCCTGCGTATTGTCCGTACTTTGTTTACTACTAATTGTAAGGTTATTTTTCGCGATAATCTGACCAGCTTGATTCGTAAGGTTTTGTGCTATGATTGCCACATTCCCGTTACCACCGATCAAGCCAGATTGGTTTTGAACGTTCCCTCTCACATTAATTTCTGTATCACTCGCGTCAAGGTTGATGACTTGCCCCTCACTATTATTCAATGACTGAACAGCCACTTTTAATCCTTTAGCTGACTGAATAACACCTTGGCGGTTGTCCAAGGCATTACCCACCGCGAGGGTAACAGCGTCTGCGCCAATAATCTCACCTTGATTGTTTATAAGCGAATCAGAAGCAACATTAAGCCGTTTTTGTGCAACGATTCGACCCTGCATATTATCAAAACTCTGAGCAACAAGGTTGGTCTGTCCATTGCTCGCTATTATCCCGCTGACATTTTTCAGATCGTTTGTAGCTTGTAGCGTCAATGTACCTGTTCCTGCGTGTTGGATTTGACCGCCACTATTGGTTATAGAAGCACTCTGCAATGTTAGATTCTCGCCATTGCTGGCAATCATACCACTGGTGTTATCGATGTTGTCTGACGCAATCAAGTTAGTAGAATCTGATCCCGTTTGATTAATGGTACCGCCCTTATTGCTTATGGAATTTGCCGTAATAGCCATTTTATTTGCAACAATTTGGCCCATATCATTCTTAACGGTTCCGGTAGTTGTTAAAGTTAGCGCTCTTACTTGTAAATCAGCACTAGTATGATTCACATCACCACTTCTGGCGGTAATACTAGCTGTTCCGCCAGCATACGTCTTACCACCGCTTTGATCGATGGAGGCGCCGGTTATGACTAGGTCGCCGCCAGCTAGTGTTTGACCTTTCGAAGTAACACTACCATTACCTAAGACAGTTAGATTACCGGACGTACCAATGCTGCCATCGCTCTTAATTCCTGCACCAAGAGCTCCAGTAGAAGATACGCCCTGAGCCGATATAGTTGTATTTTGGGCAGATGCAAGTACGCCAGAATTGGTCAATATATTAACATTACTTATAGTAGCATTACCCTTGGCGTAGATTGTCCCTTGGTTGGCCAAATTTCCATTCACATCAAGACTCATTTCATTTGTACTGTTAATAGCAGCTGACGGCCCACTGTTAGTCATGGTTTGGGACTGCACCGTCAACGTATCTGCAACCATTATCCCCGTGTTATTTAGATTCCCCCCCTTGATATTAACGATTTTCGCATCCATTTTGCCATTATTATTTATATTGCCTGATGCGGAAATAGCTAAAGCGTTCCCACTCGCTGTAGTAGCACCAGTATTGTTAAGAATATGGTGCGCACTTAAATTAGCATCTTTAACAGCCGCAATACTTCCTTGATTAGTCACAGTACCAGCCACGTTCACGATTACGTCTCGATTAGCCTTAAGTTGGCCACCGGTACTGTTTGTTAGATTTCCATCTAAGGAAATAATTAGGTCTTGCCCAGCAATGGTCTGACCATTACCGTTCAGACTTTTTGCGTTGAGGTTAATATTTTGGTTTGCTGCCAAATTACCGCTGGTATTATCTACTGCTGCCGCCTGGATAATCAACGCTCTGCCAGCATTGATGGTCCCACCAGTGTTGGTTAAGTTGCCTCTACTCTCGTTAAAACTGATGTCTTGTCCAGCAGAAATAGTACCATCAGTATTATCCGTGCTTTGCTCACTCGTAATTATCAAGTTATCTTTCGCGATGACCTTACCGCCCTGGTTTGTAAGGTTTTGTGCCTTAACAGTTACACTACCATTACCGCCAAGCAATCCGGACTGGTTTTGAAGATCGCCAGTTACATGTACTTTCGTGTCACTTGCGTCGAGGTTGATAACTTGTCCACCACTATTATCCAATGACTGGGTGGTGACATCCAATCCTTTACTCGCCTGGATAATGCCTTGCTGGTTATTCATCACACCAGAAGCGGTGATGTTAATGGCATCAGCACCAATCATCGTGCCTTGGTTATTTAAAATCGAATCTGCAGTAACATGAATTTGTTTCTGCGCCACTATACTGCCTTGAGTATTATCGATGTTCCGGCCGAAAAAACTAGTTTGGCCGTTGCTCACTATCTTGCCATTAATGTTTGTTAGGTCGCCGGTCGTTTGTACTGTCAGCGTGCCGGCACCTGCGTGTTGAATTTGGCCTTGGATATTGCTTGTCATATTTGCATTAAGGGTGAGGTCTGAAGCATTGGTGGCAATCTTGCCGCCAGTGTTGTCGATGCTATCTGCAGCTATTAGACTGGTCGCTTCTGATCCAGTTTGCAAAATACTGCCACCTTTGTTGGAGATGTCATCTGCTATAATCGCTATTTTGCCTGCTGTCATTTGGCCAGCAACACCATTCGCATTCTTATCGTTTTTAACTGTACCAGCCGCCCTTATATTTAGAGCATTACCCACCTGCAGCACGGCCCCAGTGTGGTCGGCATCGCCGCTTGTTGCCGCTATGTTGGCTGTGCCTCCGACATAGATAGTTGCACCACTATGGTCAATGGTTGCCCCGGTTACAGAAAGGTTGCCACCGGCTATTGTCTGACCTTTGGCGCTTACAAAGCCTGCTGCAATTATACTGAGATCACCTGTCGTTTGGATTGTACCGTCGCTATTGAGACCAGAGGCTAATGTTCCTACAGAGGATATGTTTTGCGCAGCTAAAGCCGTGTTTTGAGCAGCCGCTATAACACCGGTATTGCTGATGGTACCGGCATTGATGACACTCGTGTTGCCTTGAGCGTAAACTGTTCCCTGGTTGGTTATATTACCGGCAGCATGTATCGTTACGTTGCCGCTGGCGTTGGTATTGCCCGCAAGCGTAATTTTGCCATCGTTAGTTAGTATGAGGTCGCTGCCACTGGCAGACAGGGTACCTTGGCTGTTTACACCAACGCCATGTTCAGTTCCTACCAGTTTAATTTTGTTGGCGTACATGCCCCCCAAGGCGCCGACGTCAATGGCTACCTGGGGTTGGCTGCCGTCGCCGGCAACATTTTGTGTATTCAAGGTGTTGTAGGCAACGTTGTTACTGCCGGTAACTACGTTAAGTTCTTTCGCCCAGATACCGGAATTCGCTGCTATGGCTCTACTGATTAGATCCACACGGTCGGCACTCGTTCCGTCAATTCCAGCTCCTTTTACGGTTATTTGGCCACCAGTGACTCGAAAAGAGTCTAAGCTACTATTACCGCCGAATACCGGCGTACCGGTAGTAAGCATGCCTCGACCGGTGTTAATAAATCCAAAGCCATCACCGATTATGCCATTGCGATTGGCAATAATAACATCTGCTCTCTGGCCAGCTACCTCTAGGTAACCACGTAAATTACTGATGTTATTCCCAGTGACTTCATTCAGAATGATCCGGGCTGAACCGGCTGTAAGGTTAGGATTGCCAGGTATATATCCAGCAAGCTGCGTTTTAGATATGCCCAATGCGTTGTTTAAGATAAGACCTTTAGTGTCGATATTAAACTGTTGATAGAGGTTGCGAGACACACCTGCCGCCGATGGCGCAGTGATTTGCACTAATGGAGTACCATCTGGGGCACTGCCTATCGTAGGACGGTTTTGTTTTGGTGCGTTAGGATCAGCTACCGTTTGTGCTGTTACCAAGACCGGCTGCAAGCTAAATAATACTAGCGTAATCCACACAACCAGCTTATTGATTTTACTCTTCCTTGATGAAAAACCAATCATATATGACTTCCTCCTTGAAATCACAGTTGCCAATCTGCTCCTATATCTGACAAAGCACTTGGAAACCTAAAATCGGTACTGACGTTTGCATTCCGGCCGGTTTTTTGATAGGTTTGCCGATGTACATATCGTACTGGGCTCCTTCCAGGTTACCGCGTAGTCCGAAGGTCGAACCAGCTAATGTTCTTCCTATCGACTGGTCAACCGATGCACCGCTCACTTGTCCAATGTCTAACCCTAAGTAAAATTCTAAAGCGGCATTCCGGAGTGGTACACTCAGTTCATTACGCAGAAACCAGCCATTTTCGGCGGATAGTGTCTCCTCGCCATCGAAGCCGCGTACGGTATAGCGGTTACCGATACTCATAAATTCAGATGCGTACAGCATGTCTTTGGTATATTGTCCAGACAATATGGCGCTGTAACGGGCCTTAGTCTTGCCGAGAGTAACAGGGGTTGAAAGGCGTGTGTCTAATGTCCAGATGTTATAGTGAGTTGTTGGCTGATCGTCTGCGTTGGCGGCAGGATCTTCCTGGGCTCCAAACCAGGGCACTCCCCGCTTATACGCTGCAGTATATTCAATAACAGTTTGTCCGTTATATTTTTTGTGGATGAACGCAAGTTCTGCAGCGGTTGTCTCTCGTCTTTGTATTTCGATCTCTGTATCATCTATAAACGATTTACTGCGTGCTTTTGTTACACCAAATGATACACTGGTTTTTTGTGTCTGATCGCGATAAATCAACTTTTCTGCTTTAAGTTCCAAATTGTTAGAACGCCCGGAGGAGACGAATGAGGTAGCATCGCTTTCCACAGTTTGATGGTATTTATATTCATAGCCCGACAAGGTATAAGTCCAATACCCATGGGGAACGGAATAGTAAAAGCTGTTTCCTCTGGTGCCAAGCTTATAGCCGTGCCTCTCAGCATCGCTGTTATATGAGATATTAAAAAGATCATTAATGCCAAACAAATTATCTAAAGAGAAGGTCTCTGAAGCTTGTAGTTTACCAGTTGCTTCGCTTCCGGAGTCGTCCAACGACAGCACTAGTTTCCACGGCTTTGTCTGTTTCACTGTAATCAAAACGATAGATTCCCCAGGGTTGTCCCCCGGAACAAGCTGCATCTCCGCATCTTGTGACGGTACGCGTTTCATTTGCTCCAAGCCTTGCTCTAAATCACGCAGATTGAGTATATCGCCCGGCCTTGCCGGGAAGGCACTCTGCCAATTTGCCCGCAGCTTAGGGTCAGCAAGCTTAATATCTTTAATCATTCCGGGAACTAACTGTAATCTAAGGACACCTGTCGATAAGTTTTGCTCCGGAATAAGTACCTGTGTGGTTATAAAGCCACGGTCAATGCACGCGTTAGTGAGTGTCTTGACGATTATGTTGATCCCTTGCCAACCAATCTTTTGGCCTAGATACTTGTTTACCAGGTCATGTACCCAGGGAAATTGACCAGATTCATCGCCTTGGATCATAATCGTGTTTATGGTGAAGCTAGGTGTCTCGTCAGGCAATTTTGCCACTTCAGCGCCTTGTTTTTCTTTCTGCAGGAAAACATCCTGGCCTCGTTCGCGCTGCCTGCGCTCCTGCTCTTCTTGACGGGCTTTGCGATTTTGTTCCTCAATGTCTGTCCAGGTTGGCGCCGCCAAGGTCAGATTCGTGTTAGTAAATAAGATTATTAAAATAAGCGCACAAGTCTTAATTAATCGTGAATATTTGGATTTATGCTGTGGCATGTAGTATGTCTCCTGTTCTAAAAGATGAAATATAACTAAAAATCATACTCAATTGGTTCCTAGCTAAGGTACTTCAACACATTTTTTTCTCATTCTGAAATCGCACCAACGAGAATTTCTGGTTCAAGTTAGGATATATATATACCCCAATATGCCATTTATGTATATAGTTCTTTGCTATCCAATCTTTCCCTTTGAAAATGGAATAATTATGTAAAATTTATAGTTTCTTGTATTTTTTGATTGCCTGTAAGAGAATGCCTCTCATTAAAGTAATTCGGACAAAATTTGCTCCGATCCCACTTAAATATGGCCTTTCCGGGATCAAACCGTAAAATGACTGCGTCATAATGAAAGCAAATAATCCGCCGTTATTCCAAGGATTATGGAATAAGGCGGATTTCACTATTATTATATCTTTGTAGTTGCGAATACTGGTTAGTAAACGAACTATATGATTTTATGGAACCTGTTGTGCAATGAAGTTGTTTGGCTTACAAGTAAAGCCTTTTAGTGGCAGAAACCAAAGGTTATCCGTCCAAAATCAATATTCGTTTTCAAGATGAATCTCCTGGTTAAATACACGTATCTAGCAAATATTCGCCTAATGTGAGCGGCTGTTAAGGTCATTATCCTTGTAATACCGGGTTCCCTGTCCGGTAATTTCAAGAGCAAGTCCTTTGTCAGTCAATTGGTACAGCCAAGCGCCAGGCCAAATAGAGACAGCCCCCTGAAAAGCACCGCCATTTACACCATCGGTTGCAGCTAAAGTAGCTTGCCCGCCGAAACTCCATCCTTGATCGACAAAACGTGCAAAGGCCTTTTCTGTCTCAAAGACAAAAATCTCGCTATAGTCTTTTATTCCCAGACCTAACCCGATGCCAATTTCGGCTTTTTTCATAAAAACTTCTCGGCTACTGTTATTATTGACAGCTATCCCTTTGCCATGACCGCTCCCAAGTACCAAGAGCTTAATCCCATGGTTGCTGAATACGGCATATCCCGCAGAATTCTCAATCGCGTTCCTGGCTCCCGGATTTACATTGTACAACCTGTCCAATGTTTCATTAGCCATATCGCGGATAGATTGACGTTTCTCACCAATACTAGCCGCATTGACTATAGAGGTGACACATGTCACGAATAGCATAAGCATTATACACGCCCTGAAGATAATTATTTTACGCATATTTACCTTCCTTTTTCTTCTTACAGAATAATCCATTTAATATAATAATAGTTATATTAATTCTTGTTTGCAAGTTATATTTTAGTGCAATATTCATTGATCGATTATCGAATTTGTTTATTTGTCAGCAGCAACAGAAAAGAAACCGCAATTTTTGTAACAACAAGAATTGCGGCATTGCTTCCTCATAGTGTGGGCACCTCATTTGTATTTAGCAATATAAGTGGGAACGGGCAGACTTATCCACAATACACAGTTTTAATACAAGACCCTAACCATATTATCTAACGGTTAGGGTCTCATAGGCCGTTTAAAAATAGATAACACATTTTCCAGCGACTGTTGCAACGATAATTGCGATAAGCATCAGCTTTAAAGGATAAGACAGAGTTCTGTTAAATTTTTTGCACAAACTCCAAGCGCTCACCGTCCGGACCTGCAAAAAACATAATCTTTTTATTCCCAACCACCTTAGGCTGATCAAAGAGCAGTGTAACGTTATGCTGCCGGAGTTTATCAAGCTCGACCTCAAGGTCAGTCACAGCAAAAGCAATATGGTCAACCCTGCCTGCACCACGTGCCCCGGCGGGGTCTTCTTTATATTGAATAAGCTCAATCGTCTGCTGACCTGACTTAATAAATACCAATCGAATACGTTCGTCCTGGTATGTGTCTTCAACTTGGCAACCTAATACTCTGGTATAAAAATTCAGAGATTTATCCGCATTTGTAACGACCACACCAATGTGGGCAACCTCAACCATATTCTATCCCTCCTTCAATTTTTTAGGCCAGGTAAAGATAAAGTTGGCCCCCTGACCCTCGGACGATAGTATCCGAATCGATCCTCCCTGATTCTCCACAATCTTCTTAACGAGCGCCAGACCGACACCGGTACTCTCCAGGGTATCACGCGGCTTTAGGGTTTGAAACATCTCAAAAACCTTGTGATGATAATTGGCGGCAATTCCAGGCCCGTTATCAGCAACGCTAAATTCAAAAAAACGGCCTACGTCTTTCCCGCCAATGATCACTTGGCCATCTGGTCTGTTATGATGTTTTATGCCATTGCCGACAAGATTTGCAAATACCTGCTTAAGGCGAATCCGCTCCGTATCAATCACCGGCATGTTTGGTCCAACCAAAATATGAAACCCTTCCGGCGGTGCCAAATCCTCAATGACTTCGGCAATTAGTTCGCCGACATTAACCAGCTCAGCATCTGATTTAATCCTGCCGATCCGCGAGTATTCCAATATGCCTTCAATAAGGTTTTCCATGCGTTGTACCCGCCCCCGCAAAAGCTCCAGCTTATGCTGGATTTCGGGGTCAAGGACGCTCCCTAGGTCTTCCTCCAGCCACTGCGACAAGTTGGCAATGGCACGAAGCGGTGCCTTTAGGTCATGGGAAACTACATAGGCAAATTGATCAAGCTCCTGATTGCTGCGCTCCAGTGTTCGCATGTAGTTAGCCAATTCCCCCTGCTTGCGCCGCAGTTCGGCCTCACGATGACGAACAGCATCAGCCATAGTCCGGAAGTGGTCTGATATTGTATTAAATTCGATATATTCATAACATTCTAGCGGCAGGTTGTAGTTGCCTGCTGCCACTTGCTGCATTTTCCTGGTAAACTCACCCAATGGTTTAAAAATTTTTCTCAGATTGCGCACGGCAATAAACACGGCCAGCCCCAATGCCAATATTGAACCAACCAGGAAGATATTTCGCGTATGCGTAACCGGAGCAAAGGCAATATCGGTTCGTTGGGCGATTATAACCGGCCAGCCTGTCGGCTTAGCTATCGCTACCGTGATGAGATAGTCGTCTTGACCATACCGAACGCGTGCAGAATTCGGATTTCCGGCTAGCACTGTTTTGATAAACTCCCGGTCACCGATATTATTGCGCTGATAAACCTGCCCCCTGTCTGAATGACCGATAAACGTACCTTCGACATCAAGAATCGCAGCCCAGCTATGCTGGCTGACATCACCTTTTGCTGTTATCTCGTTGAGTTTACTCAAATTGATATAGCCCACAATCATACCATTCCTGGTTGGCCGTGTTATCGTTAGGGTTGGCTGCCCAGTATGCTGAGAGATAAAGGTAGTTGACCAATGGGTCTCAGCCGTTTGTTTGGTGATTTGAAAAAAAGGCTGTCGTGACAGATCAAGCGTTGAATAGCTGGGGTCATGCGGCGCGCCAAAGACCGACTGCCCATTATTATCCAAAACATGTATTGCTTCAAAATAGGTATGACTGGCAACCAAAGCGTCAAGATACTGCTGAACTTGACGACTGTCAAGCCCCCCAGTGTCTATCATAACGGCAGTCTGCCCCATTACCATATCAGCTGTTATCAGGAAGTCTTGGGTACCGGCTGCCAAGTCGCTTGCCAGTTGCGTATTATATTTGATAACTTGCTCACCCATACTCCGCGACAACAGTGTAATTGTAATCACGCTAATGACAAAGATCGGTAACGCAACTGCCACTATAAAGTTAATGGTCATAATACCCTTTAGGCTGCCTGTAATCTTGTTCATATGCCATCTGCTCACTTTAATAATCCAATGTGACAAACTGACCGTTTTTTACAGTAACCATCCAACATTCCCGGCTGGCATCGCCAGTGGCATTAATGGCGATATCGCTCCTGATCCCCGGAAACTGGCTTTGGGCAATGATCGCGTTTTTAACAGCTTGTGCTTTATTATTACCGGCCTTTTTCATGCCTGCCAGTGCTACTTGCGCCGCTTCATAGCCATACGCGGCAGCAAAATTAGGCTGACTGCCAAATCGCTCCTGATACTTGCTCACAAACTGATTGTATGCCTGACCGCGATCATCGGGGATAAACGGGCTGCTAAAAATAACACCTTCAACAGCTTGTCCACCATGATATATGAAGTCAGCCGTCATGCCCCAACTGCTGGAAAGCAGTGGCACAGTTAGCTGGCTTTTTCTTATCCATTGGCTAAGCATAGCAGCGTCCACGGCACTAGCCACAAGCAGTACACCTTCAGGCCGGTAGGCAGCCACATCTTTTGTTAAACGCTCATAGGGTACACCACTACCTGAGGTAAAAGCAACCTTGGCTATAACTTTACCACCCATTTCTTCATATTTAGCAGCAAAAGCGTCCGCCCATGCCTGAGAAAAATCAGGATTAGAAAGATCATAAACAACTACCATCTGCTTAAGTCCAAGCTTGTTTATTGCGTACATAGCCTGATGGTCTGCCGAAACCTTAAGCGGAGGCATAACACTGATAAATAAATCATCGCGTCCGCTCAATATGTCAGCACGCGCCGTAGGGCTAATGATAAGCGCCTTCCCATCAGCCACTACAGGCAGCGCCGCTACGGCCGCAGCACTTGTCATATGCCCGATAATAATTTCTACCTCAGCCCTGACGAGTTCCTCATCAACCGCACGGACTACATTAGGATCATTTTTATCGTCTTTAACAATAAGCTCAACCGGTCGACCAAGAATACCGCCAGCCTTATTCATTTCCTCAACAGCCAATACTGCGCCGTTGCGTCCGGCAACGCCAATATCAGACTGGCGGCCTGTCAACCCAGCGACAAAAGCAACCTTTACCGGCTGACGGTTAGCGCAGCCGAGAGCTGACAAGGCAATGATCAAAGAAACTGCAAAAACAATAAGCCGATACTGTTTGGCAGCTGACATAGGCTCCCTCCGTCCGACAATTATTGTAAATAATAATTAGCCACAGAGGGAGCTTTTCCCTGCTATTTCTTCCAGTTTTTATTTAAAATAATTGACACCAGCATTAAATAATTGCTGATCTTTGTACCCAGGAATATTTATCGCTACATTATTGCCAATGCGTTCCGAATGTCCCATTTTCCCCAGCACCCGTCCATCCGGACTGGTGATTGCTTCAATGGCGTGGCAGGAGCCGTTCGGGTTAAACTTGACATCATAAGTCGGCTGGCCGTCAAAATCAACATACTGGGTGGCAATCTGGCCGTTCGCTGCCAACCGGGAAATTTCATCATTTGTAGCGTAGAACCGGCCTTCACCATGGGACGCTGGAATGACAAATACTTCACCAGCCTCGGCGTTGTTCAGCCAGGGCGATAGGGTTGATACAACCTTGGTATTTACCATACAGGAAATATGCCGGCCAATTTTGTTAAAGGTCAGTGTCGGACTGGTCTCAGTCAAATCACGGATTTCGCCATATGGCACCAGCCCCAGCTTAATGAGTGCCTGGAAGCCATTGCAAATGCCTAGCATCAGACCATCGCGATGCTGTAAAAGCTCAGTCACGGCCTCTTTTACCCGGGGATTGCGGAACATGGTGGCAATAAATTTACCTGAGCCGTCAGGTTCATCCCCAGCACTAAACCCGCCAGGCAGCATGACAATCTGTGCGTCCGCGATTTTCTTGGCTAACAGCTCGATAGATTCTTCAATCTGCTTTGATGTCAGGTTACGGATGACCAGTGTTTCAGGAATGGCCCCAGCCTGTTCAAAGGCTTTAGCTGTATCATATTCACAGTTGGTGCCAGGGAATACCGGAATTAGGACTTTGGGCTTGGCTATACTTACCGCCGGGCGGCGGCTGTTTCGTTTTGTATAATAGGCAAAGCCCTGTGGCTCACCTTCAATCAGGTCAGGCCGGACAGGGAATACTTTCTCCAGCGGCCGTTCCCATACGGCAAAAGCTTCGTCAAGCGTTATCTCTGCGTCGTTGACGCGGATAACAGGGAGACCTATAGTCTGACCGATCAATGTATAATCAATGCCGTTAAGCTCATGTTCCAGCTTTATTTCAGCAGGCAATTCCAAAACAAGCGAGCCATAGTCTGGCGCAAACAGAGCAGTTCCACCAATTCTAGCAGTTAAATCAATACCGATGCGGTTGCCGAATGTCATTTTGCTGACAGCTTCCGCCAGACCGCCGAGTTTGACAGTATAGGCAGCCAGAACCCTGCCTGCCTGGACGAGTTGGCCAACTCGGTCATAGGCCATGGTTACGGCTGCGAAATCAGGCAGTTCATGTTCATCCCGTTTAACGTGAACTACCACAACGTTACTGCCAGCCTGTTTAAACTCCTGCGAAATAACATGCCGCACGTCCACTGCTGTTACGGCAAATGCTACCAGAGTTGGGGGGACAGCAATCTCTTTGAAAGTACCTGACATGCTGTCCTTGCCGCCGATAGCAGGGATGCCTAGCTGTTTTTGGGCGTAAAATGCACCTAACAGCGCGCTAAAGGGCTTGCCCCATTTAATGCTATCCTTGTCCAGCTTTTCGAAATACTCCTGCAGGGTCAGCCTTATTGTGTGGAAATTACCACCTAACGCCACCACCTTGGCAACAGCCTCAATAATTGCATATACGGCGCCGTGGAATGGGCTCCAGGCCGAGAGGCCGGGATTAAAGCCATGTGTCATGATTGTTCCTGTTGTGGTATCACCTGACAATACCGGCAGTTTGGCAGCCATACCTTCGGCTGGAGTGTCCTGGTACTTGCCACCAAACGGCATAAGCACAGTGCCTGCGCCAATACTGCTGTCAAATCGCTCAACAAGTCCTTTCTGACTGCATATGTTGAGGTTTTGCAGCATATTAAGCCATGCTTCTTTAATATTCTGCGGTTCAATCCGGCCCGGACCGGGCAGCCCTTTGAAATAACTGTTATCTGCCGGCGCAGTCACTTGTACTGCCGTGTGCTGCTTGACACCGTTAGTGTTTAAAAAATCGCGGCTAATGCTAACAATAGACTTACCGCGCCAGACCATCTTCAGCCGGTTATCGTCAGACACGTTGGCTACGATGGTCGCTTCCACATTTTCCGCATCGGCGTAGCGAATAAATTCCCGGGCGTTCTCCGCCGCTACCACTACAGCCATTCGTTCCTGCGATTCTGAGATAGCAAGTTCTGTGCCATCAAGTCCTTCATACTTTTTCGGGATAGCATCTAAGTTAATATTCAGACCGTCAGTAAGCTCGCCGATCGCCACAGACACACCACCTGCGCCGAAATCGTTGCAGCGTTTAATCATGGTACTAACGGCAGGATGCCGGAACAAGCGCTGGATTTTACGTTCGGTGGGAGGATTGCCTTTTTGGACTTCAGCGCCACAACTCATCAGGGATTCTTCGGTATGGGCTTTGGAGGAACCTGTTGCGCCACCGCAGCCATCGCGCCCGGTACGACCGCCTACTAGAATAACAACATCGCCTGGCTCAGGAATAGCGCGCACAACGTTTTTTTTCGGGGCAGCTGCCATGACAGCCCCGATTTCCATCCGTTTCGCAATATACCCCTGATCATAGATTTCGGTCACCTGGCCTGTTGCCAAGCCGATCTGGTTACCGTAGGAGCTGTATCCTGCTGCTGCACTTGTGGTAATTTTACGCTGTGGCAGCTTGCCAGAGAGCGTTGCTTCCAACGGCGCGCGCGGATCGCCACTACCGGTGACACGCATGGCCTGATAGACGTAGGAACGCCCTGACAGTGGATCACGGATACAGCCGCCCAGACAAGTAGCTGCTCCGCCAAATGGCTCAATTTCGGTCGGATGGTTATGTGTCTCATTCTTAAACATGACAAGCCAATCTTCATTCTGGCCATCAACATCGGCTTGTACAATAATACTGCAGGCGTTTATTTCCTCTGACTCATCCAGATCAGTAAGCTGGCCGCGTTTTTTTAGTTCTTTCATGGCAACAGTGGCGATATCCATAAGGCTGACATCTTTCACTTTGTCGGCATAAACAAATTCCCGGCAGTTCAAATATTCTTCATAGGCAGCTTTGACCGGATTATTAAACTTGCCTTCCTCAATTGTGACATCCTGGATCTCGGTTAGGAACGTCGTATGCCGGCAATGGTCTGACCAATACGTATCAATTACCTTTATCTCAGTAATAGTCGGGTCCCGGCGCTCAGCCTCGCGGAAGTACTCCTGACAAAAAGCCAAATCCTCAAAACTCATAGACAGCCCTTGGGTATTCATAAAATCCATGAGTTCTTGCTCGGTCTTTGTAGTGAAACCGTTTAGCACTGCTACGTCATTAGGCTCATCACCTAACATGTTCAGTGATTCCGGTTTTGCCAGGGATGCCTCCCTTGCCTCAACCGGATTAATACAATAATTTTTAATTCTTATTAATTCTTGCTCATTAATATCGCCTTCAAGAACCAGCACTTTAGCGGTGTTTACTGTTGGCGGCTCTTGCTGTGTTAAAATTTGGATACTCTGTGCCGCCCAGTCGGCTCTCTGGTCGTACTGCCCTGGCAAGTATTCTATAGCAAATACCTGATTTGATGCTTCTAGATCAACATTTTCAAGATAAATAACATCTACAGGCGGCTCAGAGAAGATGGTATGAATGGCGTCTGCAAATTCCTGGTCAGTCAAACCAGCTACGTCATAGCGGTGAAGCATTCTTACTGCGCTTAGCCCTTTTATCCCTAAGTTCTCTTTAAGATCTGAATAAATACCTGTCGCCTCTACTTGAAATCCCGGTTTCTTTTCTACAAATATCCGGCGTACTGAATCTTTCACTGTGTTCAAACTATTCGCCCCCTGTAAATAAACTTTACATGACTATCGTAGCACATTATAATTAATCGTAAAAATTAATATTAATTATTTAACTAATAAGGAGTACTTATAAATGGATATCAATTTTGAGCTCTATAAGGTATTCTATCATGTGGCCAAGACGCTAAGTTTTTCGGAAGCCTCCTCACAACTTCACATATCCCAATCCGCCGTCAGTCAATCCATCCGTTTATTGGAAGATAGAATTAACAGCCGCCTATTCTCCCGTACTACTAAACAGGTGAAATTGACACCGGAAGGAACCATGCTATTTTCGTTTATAGAACAAGCCTATCAATTTATTAAGACAGGCGAACGTAATCTCCAGGACATTCATTCCCTGACAAGGGGTGAACTTAGAATTGCCGCCAGTGATACCCTCTGCAGATATTATTTACTGCCATATCTAAAACAATTTAATAAGCAGTACCCCCATATTAAAATAAATATCACTAACCGAACCTCGCCTGTCTGTACTGAACTTGTTCGCAAAGGGCTGGTAGATATCAGTTTTGTTAACCTGCTCCACGAGTCACCGATTCATCAAAGGGAACGTGATACCAAACTTACTATCACAAAATTAAATATAATCCAGGATGTCTTTGTAGCTGGCAAGGATTACCGTAAGCTTCAGCAACTGACTCTTTCCTTAAAGGACTTAGAAAACTATCCAATTCTCGTTCTGGAAAAGAACACAGTGACCCGCAGCTATTTTGACGCCATCTTAAAGAGTTATGACATATTCATAACCCCCGAAATAGAACTCGGAAGTATTGATTTACTCATCGATTTGGCATATATCGGACTTGGCATCGCTTTCGTGCCTAAAGAATATATTGCCGCTCATTTGGAGAGCGAACACCTCTTTCTCTTAACGCTCAAAGAAGCGATTCCGCCACGGTATCTGGGCGCCATTACAAACAGCACCGTGCCGCTGCCGGTTGCAGCCCAAAAATTTATCAATTTGATTACAGACACACTGTGAAATAGCACCATTGACTCATCCTATGTAGTCAAATTGGATAAATTCGTATATAAAGAAGCAGCCCCTGCGTACGCCGGAGCTGCTAGTTTAACTATTTCTTTGTCTTGCTGTAAAAGCCTTTGTTCTGCTTCTTTAATCCAGTTTGGGTAAATCTCCCGCTATCAGCGTCTTTTTTTCCCATAGTCCACCAGCCAATACGCTTCATTTCCTGTCTGATGTCGCAGATACAATAAGGACACAACTGACCATCTACAATAAGCGAGCCACACTGTTCACACGGGTAAGTGACACTAAACTCTTCTAAAAACCAGCCCCGCTTCAGCATTTTCATGACTGTTGGGCGTCTTACACCTGTTACCGCTGCAATCTGGTCAACAGACACGCTGCCGTGACATCGCCGCAGGTAGTCAAATACCCGGTCTGCTTCGCCCATTTCCTGTTTATGGCAGGCAGGGCAGAGCCCCCCAATATCAATACTAGAAAGACCGCCGCACTCTGAGCAGTATCCAAGGCTCATTTTTCCTTAACCCCGCCTTTTCTAACGATTCGCTACCAGACTGCCATGTCACTCAGACTCTTACCAAAAGCGAGATATTCGGGGTTAAAGCATTAAATTCCTGCATTTCCTAAGTCATAATACCTATATTTTTCAGGACTTAAGACCCTGGATTTATAAAAACAAAGCTAAAAATTTATACATTAGGGCACTTGTTGCTGCGCTAAATGGAATAGTCAATATCCAGGCAAACAGCATTTGCTTAGCTACACCCCATCGTACAGCCGAAATACGTTTAGCGGAGCCAACCCCCATGATTGAACCAGATACTACGTGAGTAGTACTGACTGGCAGATGTAGATTGGTGGCTGCAAAAATAACAAGCGCTGAGTTCAAATCAGCAGCAAAACCGTTAATGGGTTCAAGCTTAAATATCCTACCGCCCATAGTCTTGATAATCTTCCAGCCACCTGCTGCCGTTCCCAGGCCCATAGCAATCGCGCAAGATAATTTAACCCAGAGAGGGACTTCCAATGACGGGATTTGCCCTGAACTGAGCAGTGCTAATGTGATAATCCCCATGGCTTTTTGCGCATCATTGGAGCCATGCGAGAAGGACATCATACTGGCAGATAAGAGCTGCATTTTCTTGAACCCGGCATTGAGTTTCCCCGGCTCTTGCCTACCAAAAATCCACATCATGGCAATCATGATAATATATCCACCTGCCATGGCAATGAGCGGTGACAGTACAAGCGAGAGAACAATCTTTTTCACACCGGCAAGGTTAATGGCATCAAACCCTGCACCGACGATGACAGCTCCTAATACTCCGCCGACAAGGGCATGCGAGGAACTGCTCGGAATACCAAGCCACCAAGTAATCAGATTCCAGACAATAGCACCGAATAAGGCCGAAATAATCACAGGCTGGTTAACCAAAGAAGCAGCCTTAACAAGATCGCCGCCAATAGTCTTTGCTACCCCTGTACTGTAGAGTGCCCCGGCAAAATTAAGAATTGCGGCCAGCATAACGGCATACTGCGGCTCTAGCGCCCGGGTGGATACCGAAGTGGCAATTGCGTTGGCAGTATCATGAAAGCCATTAATATAATCAAACGCCAGCGCGAAAAATACCACAACATAGACCAGCGTCAAATCAGGCATATTTCACGATGACTCCCTTTAACAAATTGGCGATATCTTCGCAGATATCAAGCGTCTCTTCTAAATGAAGCAGGATTTCTTTCCATTTAATGATCTCAATCGGATCATTACACTCTCTAAACAGCTTGGCCATTTCTTGGCGGTATACCTTGTCCCCTTGAGACTCATGTTCGATAATCCGGGCACAGCGTTCTTCCAACTTGTCTTTCTGTTTCCTGATCTCAGGCAAATGACTAAATGCTTTGTCAATCTGCTTGGCACTTTTACCCACAAGTTCGCCAAGCTCTTTGGCACCTTCAGACGCCGCGCCAGCATTATATAAACCCATTCGCTCGATGGTGCCTTGCATACAGTCAATCACATCATCAAGTTTGTGGGCAATGGCATAGATGTCTTCACGGTCAAGCGGAGTAATAAAACTTTTGTGCAGCAAGCCAACAATCTTAGCCGTATTGACGTCAGCTTTCTTCTCAAGCACGTCAATTTGGGCCATTAACTCAAACAAGTCACCTTCTTTGTTTAATGCCTCTTGTAAGACATCGGCTGCTTCCCGAATTAGTTGAGTATTTTCCAGAAGATAACCATAAAACTTCTCTTCGCGGGGCTTTAAGCCAAATCCCATACCTAGCCTCCTCAATTTGTCGGATTCAAACTGATTATAGCATATCCTCTCTACTTTTGTTAACTAAATGTAAATTAATGTTAAGATTCGGTTAATTTAGTACTAGTTATTATGATTTAGCGACCAGTACAATGCCACTTAAGATTAAGATCAAGCCACCTACCCTGAGCGGTCCAATGGTCTCATGAAATAGAAAGTATGAAGCAAGAAACACCAATACATATCCCAGGCTAATCAACGGGTAGGCGTAGCTTAGTTCGACGGTACGCAAAGCATAAATCCAAAGCAAGGTACTCACACCATAAAGGGCCAATCCTGCTGTAATCGGCCAGGCGGCTATAACCTTCTCCAGGAAAGTGCCAGTATCCGGAATATGTGTAGCTCCGTACTTGAAGGCGATTTGTCCAACAGCGCCAATAAGAACCGACAATAGGATAATATAGATATCTTTCATCATAGCACCGCCCTGTTAAAGGCCCTGGCTAAGCGAGCCAAGACCTGTCTCTGGTAGTATATTCCCTTTTCACTGCGGTATTCCTTCCAGTTGTTACCCAAATCTTCACTGTTTACTTGACGACAACCTAATTGTCATTTATTGTTAATGTAGAATGGTTTACCCTACCATCACAAAGGAGGGAATCAACGTTGCCAGAGACTGCCCGGCTTGTTGAAATAGATTTTTTCCGGGGAATTGCAATACTTTTAATGATCGTTTTCCATACAGTATTTGACTTGGCTTTTTATTATAACTGGCCGCTTGATTATCTGGATGGTTTTTGGTACTACCAGGGCAAAGCCGCAGCCGTGCTGTTCATGTTGGTATCAGGCATAAGTAGTATACTCAGCCGTAATCCGGTTCGGCGTGGGCTTACCGTGTTTGCCATAGGGCTTCTCATTACTGCAGCAACCTATGCCTATAGTCCTGCTGTATATATCCGGTTTGGCATTCTGCACCTACTGGGCATCGGTATGCTTGCTGCCCCCCTTGTTAGCCGGTGCAGTGCACTACTGCTCAGCCTTATTGGTACGGCAGTTATTGTCATTGGCAATGAGTTCTCCCAGATAACAGCAGCAACAGCCTGCCTAGTACCTTTCGGTATCAAACCACCCAGCTTTGCCTCGCTTGACTACTATCCACTGTTTCCATGGTTGGGTCTAGTGCTCTTTGGCATGGCAGCAGGCAAGCTACTCTATTCGCAAAACCGTCCACTGTGGCCGTCAGCCGCTTCTTATCGCCTTGTTTGTTGGCTAAGCTCGCTCGGCCGCCGGTCACTACTCATTTATCTTATGCATCAGCCAATCATACTCGCAATCCTGTATATAGTAAACCCATAGAGTGAAATACACAACCGCAGGATATTACGATATAAACGAGGGATTTTTGTGTTTAAACTTAATGCGTTAATACCAGAATTATCTGTTTCAGATATCAATAAAAGTCTTTACTTCTACTTAAATATTGTTTCATTCAAGTTAGAGTACGAACGAAAAAATGATAAGTTCGCCTTATTATCACTAAATGATTCTCAAATTATGATTGAAGAAATAAATGGATATTGGCAGACTGGAGTTTTATCGTATCCTTTTGGTAGAGGAATCAACTTTCAAATAGTAGTAGATAATATAGATCAATTATACAAAAATATAAAAACATATGACTATCCAATTAAAATTGAGCTGCAAGAGAATTGGTATAGAGCAGATAATACATTGATTGGACAGAAAGAATTTTTAATTATGGATCCAGATGGTTATCTATTAAGATTTGCTCAAAATTCAGGAGTAAAAGAATATGTTGAGTCTAAAAAGGTTGTCAGGATTTCGCCCTGACAACCTTTTTGAATATCGGTCTGTGATTTATTGCTTGGCACCCATAAGCATTTCATTAATCGCAGCAGCAGCTTTTTTGCCTGCGCCCATGGCCAGGATTACCGTGGCTGCACCGGTTACAGCGTCACCGCCCGCGTAGACGCGCTCACGGCTGGTGAGGCCGGTTTCTTCATCAGCTACAATGCACTGCCACTTGTTGATTTCAAGGCCTTGGGTGGTCGAGGAAATGAGCGGATTTGGCGAAGTGCCGAGTGACATGATCACAGTGTCTACTTCCATGACAAACTCGGAGTTAGCCACTTCGACAGGCTTTCTCCGGCCTGAGGCATCAGCTTCACCTAACTCCATTTTAATGCATTTTAAACCCGTAACCCAGCCTTTGTCGTCCACTAAAATCTCAGTCGGATTGGTCAACACATCAAAGATAATGCCTTCTTCCTTGGCATGATGTACTTCCTCGACACGGGCCGGCAGCTCGGCTTCTGAGCGACGGTAGACAATGTGCGTTTCGGCACCAAGGCGGGCGGCAGTTCTGGCCGCATCCATGGCTACATTGCCGCCGCCAACTACAGCTACCCTTTTTCCCACTTTGATAGGGGTCGAATATTCTTCCTTAAAGGCCTTCATCAGGTTATTACGGGTCAAAAACTCGTTGGCCGAGAAAACGCCATTGGCGTTTTCTCCCGAAATGCCCATGAACTTAGGCAGACCGGCACCTGATCCGATAAATACAGCGTCAAAGCCCTCTTCGTTTAACAGTTCATCAATAGTAACCGTTTTCCCGATAATCACATTAGTCTCGATCTTGACACCCATTTTCTTGAGGTTTTCAATCTCGGTTTTTACCACTGTTTCTTTAGGCAGGCGAAACTCAGGGATACCATATACCAGTACTCCGCCTGGTTCATGCAACGCCTCAAATACTGTGATTTCATAGCCTTTACGGGCGAGCTCGCCAGCGCAGGTTAAGCCTGCCGGGCCGCTGCCGATAACAGCCACTTTTCTGCCGTTTTTCGGCTCTACTTCAGCCGTATCTACTTGGTTTTCCCGGGCCCAATCGGCTACAAACCGTTCTAATTTACCGATGGCTACAGCCTCGCCTTTAATGCCCACAATACATTTGCCCTCACACTGGCTTTCCTGTGGACAAACACGACCACACACGGCAGGCAGGGCGCTCGCCTTAGCGATCACTTTAGCCGCCTCGGTAATTTCGCCTTTTTTAACATGGCTGATAAAGGCTGGAATATCTATAGCTACTGGGCAATCGCCCACACATTTTGCATTTTTACAATTCAAACACCGCGCGGCCTCGGCAATCGCTTCTTCCAGCGAATAGCCCAGGCACACTTCATCAAAATTAGTAACCCGTGCTTTAGCACACTGTTCCCGTACTGGTATTCTCGCTGCTTTACTCATTATTGTTTACCCCCGCAGCATCCGCCAGTATGGCTTCCTTTTTCGGCTTCAAGCTTATACCGGCCTTCTTCGGTTTTGTACATAGCCTGGCGGCGCATGGCTTCGTCAAAATCGACTAAATGGCCATCAAACTCAGGGCCGTCAACACAGGCAAATTTAATTTCATCGCCGACAGAAACACGGCAGGCACCGCACATGCCAGTCCCATCTACCATGATAGGGTTTAAACTGATCGTTGTCTTTATGTTATATCCTTTTGTCAGCTTGGCTACAAACTTCATCATAATCATTGGGCCAATAGCGATCACATGATCATAGGCAGCACCGCCATCAATAAGTCCTTTTAGCACATCTGTCACCAAACCTTTACGGCTATAGGAGCCATCATCGGTGGTAACATATACATTAGCACCCAAAGCCTTCATTTCTTCTTCGAGAATGACAAAATCTTGGGAGCGCGCACCAATAATTACGTCAACTTGAACACCCTGCTGCTGCAGCCATTTTACTTGCGGATACACCGGCGCAGTGCCCACGCCGCCAGCCACAAAAACAAGGCGCTCTTGTTTTAATTCAGCAATATCCTCATAGATAAATTCAGAGGCTTCACCAAGCGGTCCGGCAAAATCAGTGAAATAGTCACCGACCTCATAGCCAGCCATCTCTACTGTCGACTGACCTAATGTCTGGAAAACAATTGTAACCGTTCCCCGGTCAGCATCATAATCACAAATAGTTAAAGGAATTCTTTCGCCTTTTTCATTCATTTTGACAATGACAAACTGACCCGGTCTGGCCGATTTAGCTACACGGGGAGCTTCTACATCCATTAAATAAATTTGCGGCGCCAATTTCCGTTTCTCGACTATTTTGTACATCTTAATCTCCCTTTCCTGCTTCGACATTATGCGACAAAAATTCAGCATGAGAATTATATCACATATAACCAAGTTTGGGAACAGAAAAAAGCCGCAGATACAACTGCGGCTCCGGGGTTACACCCGGGTAATTTCATATTTATTAGTAGTGCCGCCTGCCTTAGAATCAGCGATTTGCCGAAAGACAAATCCCGGATTAAGAATACTGACAAAGGCGGTAAGCCATTCATTGTAGAGGTTTTTCATCATCTTGCCATCAGCCCCAACCCGTTTCCAGTTGGGTTCCTGTAGACAAACCTCGCTTTCCCAGACCATTTTGTCAGGTGTACTTTCAATCACAGTGTCCGCCTGATCACAAGGCATGCCGTTGAGATAATAGTCATTTATGGCTTTATAGATACCTGTCGCGGTGGAGGTTTCGTACTTACCCTGAGCATCGGCATGGCGGGCACAGTGAGCACCATGTTCCCTAAAAGCCTCTTGGGTTACATCAATGGCGGCATCCCCGCAATTGTCAACAAGCGCCTGGATAAAGGCCGCTTCCCGGCTTTCAGCCACATTAATCTGCCGCTGCAGCCAGCCATGGATATTGCTCTGGTCAATGTGTTCTGTTAAGTCAGCGTCAGGCAGCGGCTCACCATAGCTTTGCCAGGCCTGGGAGCGGGCTTCCTCAGCAGTGCCGCCGCACAAGCTGTCAGCCCCTTCGAAAATCTTCTGCTCACGTTCGATAACATGGCGGATTTTATTGTATAACCAGTAGTGGATAGGCGCTAAAAAGGCACTCATAATAAATTTCCCCCTTTAAATTATTGGCTAGCTATTAGCCGGAACGACTTTATTCAGTGCAGCCAGTAGTTCAGTTAAGTTCAAGCCGTGGATTTCTGCCGCTTGCCGAACAGGCTCGCCAGCCGAAGACGGGCAGCCAAGGCAACCCATACCGAAGGATCGGAATACTGGGACAGTCTGCGGATAAACCCGGATAATATCGCTGATAACACTGTCGGCTGTGATGGGATCGCCAAAAACCAGGTCACCTTCAGTCAAACCGCCCGGGACTGGCACAATTTTCTCACTAGCCTCAGATTGTGGCACTTTAGGCTCAGTTGCGGCGCTCTTTTCACCATAAAACTCGGCCAAAACATCGGTTTTAAATTTTTCTAAGCCGATGCGTTCAATAAACTGCCCAATGCGCTCAATATCAGCATGCTTTTGGTAATAACGCATAATGATGTCCACCATCCGCAAGGTATCATCATAATCAAGGCTTGTAATGATTTTATCAGCTAAGCGGGGATGGGAACCGGCGCTGCCGCCGGCATAGACATCCCAGCCCTCGTCAGTACCAATGACCCCAATGTCTTTAACTACCGATTCGCCACAGGAGTTCGGACAAGCCGACACCCCCATTTTGATACGGCTCGGCATTTCTTTTTTGATATAACGCTTGTCAAGTTCCAGGCCAAGCTTAATGCTGTCTTGCTTGCCGCGTTTACAAAAAGCGATCCCTGGGCAAATCTTAACACTGCGCACACAGTTGGCAAAGCCAAGTGCCGGCGTCATCCCGAGATCTTCCCAGATGTTTTCAATATCTTCGGCCTTAAGTCCAGTAATCATGATACGCTGAGCCGATGTCAGCTTCATGGTACCACCGTATTTCTTAGTAACATCTACGTATTTTTGCATTACCTCAGGTTTGATAAAGCCACCAGGCAGATGCGGGGTTATGGCATAAGTACGTTTTCCGTCCCTAATTTTTTGCAGGTTTGCTCCTTTGGGCAGCATGCTGCCACCTCCTCAATATTCTCAATTTATTTTTCACTGAAATAGCCGTGGTTATTAATGACCGCTAGATTCACCATCATGTTGTGCTTTATAAATTGTATCCATGAATTTGATCAGCGGGCTGAGTTTGACAATAGTGTGAGCGCCTTTCATCCATACCTGTTGGCGAAACACCTCGATGATTTCTTCGCGAGTAGCGCCGTGGTTTAATGCTTTCAAGAGTTCCAGCTTGGCACGTACATCGTCATCGCCATAAATCGCGGTCGCTAATGCAATAAGGTAACGATATTTTAAGGGAATAACACCCTCGCCCCAGATTATGTGGTGATACTCGCTAATGATTTTCTGCATATCTTCGCCCAAATCACCTGCACCCATACTACAGGGAGGCACAAATCCAAACTGTTTTTTAAACTCGGCAATCATTTGCTGCTTATCAAAGTTAGCCATTGCTTTTGTCTCCTTCACCCTTATCTCTTGAGTACATTGTATTATAAGTCTTCCTCCCATTCATTGGCAGGCATCACAATCTGGTGTGATTTTCGTCACACGTAAAAAGGGGCAAAATATCTTTACATAGTTTACCGTTAACAGGCCAAAACTAAACTTCGAAAAAGCTGGAGGAGGCAAAGAAATATGCACACAATACAGTTCTGTGAAAATAATCTGAAACACGAGGGTATGGATGAGCTTGTTGAAAAATGCCGGACTGAATTAAAAAAAGTTGAGATATCAGTAGAACCTTGTTTGGGCGAATGCGGCGACTGTGCCGAAACCTATATTGCTAAAGTTAACGACAACTTAGTGACCGGGGACACAACCCACTACCTATTTGAAGAGATTCAAAACTTGCTTAATGAATAAGTAAAGCGAAGCCAGCTACCTTTGATAAGTAGCTGGCTTCTTGGTCTATCTATAGCAATCATCACTTCAATACCTCGAAGGCAAGAGCTTAATTTGAAGCAATTGGTCGGACTCTTAAATAGCTACCATATCTTTGTATGCTGCCCGGTAAATAACCCAGTTGAAAGTTTTGCAGTGTTACATTGCAATTCCTTTTCCAGCAAGCTTTTAAAAGACGTTTCCGACCTTTTTCTTAGATTGTTTTCATTTTCAGTATGCTTATCTCGTAAGTTCGATTTGGGAATAGGGAATACCGGTGCAACTTTCACAATCCTCAAAGCAATCACCTTCCATATTTTTCCTTTATTATTCTACATATGGAAGTAATTTCCTTTTTTGTATCTCACTTTATTCACTTTATCTTTTCACTAGCAATCAAATATCCTATCTATTCAAAGTAATTTAACAATCTATCAGTCAGACAAGTTTGCAGTTGTACTAACAGATAGGAAAAGCGCCCTGAAGGGCGCCTGAAAACAAACTATTTATCTTTACATCCAATTAAACTCCAAGGTAACAACAAGCTCACCCGCTTCAGCTCTTACACTAAAATAGGAACAATAAGAAAGTACTTTTCGTAATGACCGGAACTGTTTAGGAGAATCCCCTGCTATTTCGGGAACTCGAACGGTTACAAGTGCCTTATTATTAAAATTCTCTACCACACTTACATTATTCGAAACCAGCTTTATCGCAGTCAAAATACGGATAAAGGTCTCCCTTCTCATAGACAGCCCTCCTTATAATACTTACGTTATGTTAATTATATCATATCTGCTTGATGGTTGTATTAAAAAACGACATTAACCGGACAAGTTCTGCACTTGATACCGTAAAGGCCTGGGTTCGGGCTAACGGTCTCTTTTTCTATTGAAGATTCATTAAGCCAACAGCAGGGTTAATTTTTGATAAAAAAGACCTACTGTTTTATTACAATAGGCCATACAAATGCTTATCTATTTTACATCCAAATTGATTATACATGCAGCTAATAGTTTGGCCCGCTCAAACAGGCTTTCCACAATAGCGAATTCTTCCGGGCTATGATTTCTACCGCCCTTAACCCCCATGGCGCAAACAGTGGGTACGCCGGCCATTACGCTGTAAGCCGAATCTGCCCCGCCGCCGACCAGTTTTGCATAGGGAATACCTAGCTCCATTTCCTCATAGGTCTTTTTGACGATAGAAAAAAGTTCATCACCGCATGGCGTTCTTTTCATCGGGGCTATACCAGGAATCTCAGCAATCGTGGTAGTTGTTCCCTGGACATATATTTTAGCAGCTACTTCCTTCATTTGCCGGCGAATTTCCGGCAATAATGCAGGATCAAGATACCGGACATCCACGACGATTTTCGCCTGCCCTGGCACTGCGTTTGGTACTGTTCCGCCCTCAATCACACCTACGTTAAACGTTGTACCTGTCTCCCAGTTTGTCAAATTCTGAATATCGATTACTTTATAGGCTACTTCCAGAATGGCACTCCGTCCGTTTTCGGGCTCGTTGCCGGCGTGTACAGCAACACCTTTAACTTCCAGCTCAAATAGAGCCGTTCCCTTTCTTCCGACAACGATCGCGTCATCGGTAAACCCTGTTTCAAAGTTAAACGCAGCCGCCGCGCCCCGCGCTTCTGCCATAAACGTCTCAGCCGCATTAGATTTCACGTGGGCCACCTCTTCATCACCGGCCAGAATCATCTTTAGCGGCCGTGTGTTGTATCGGGTTGCCTGCAGCGCCTTCATAGCATAAAGTGCAACCACAATCCCGCCCTTCATATCGAGGACACCCGGCCCATAAGCGACACCGTCACGGATGGTAAATGGCCGGTTGGCAACAGTCCCCACTGGAAAAACGGTATCCATATGACCAAGGAACAACACTTTCGCTTCTTTTCTATCAGCACCAATCTCACCGATTAGCATGTTTCCGGCCTGCTCCATTTCAATGATCCGAGTCACTGCCCCTTCGCTTGCCAACACTTGCTGAATTTTGCTTGCAACAGCATCAATTCCCGGTTTATTCTGTGATCCGCTTTCCATGTTGACAAGCTCCTGCCATAACGTCAACATTTCATCCCGGTGTTCATTAATAAATTGGAAAGCTTGCTCCTTCTGACTATTCATGTGATCCTCCTATTCTATTCATCTTTTGCCATGGAAAGCAATTTTTGGCCAACATACTTTAATGTAATCACCCTTTCGGTGATGGATTCAGTCGCCTTGGCTTGCTCTTTGGTAATACCTGCGGTTTGCTGAGTATGATTAATAACCATTTCCATCGACGACTTTAACTCCTGGAGGGTAGCCTGAATATCTTTGGCGGAATGATGACTCTGGTCGGAGAGTTTGCGAACCTCTTCGGCTACGACAGCAAACCCTCTGCCTTGCTCACCAACTCTGGCGGCCTCAATAGCGGCATTAAGACCGAGCAGATTCGTCTGACTGGCTATCTGCCGAATAGTTGATATAACCGTATCGGTATTATTGACATTAACTGACACACGGTCAGATAAATTGGCGACATCATGCATGGTAGCAGCCAGATCCTCCTGGGAAGCGTTCAGTTCCTCAATAGTGGCTGCGATAGTTGTAATCGAATCGTTAACTTGCTGTGCTTGCTCAAGCAGCATTTCCTTATTTTCCGCCGCCTGCAGCTCCCACCGAAAAAGACCTGTGGCAATCTTGGCGATAGGTTTTGAATAGATAGGGTCGCCGCCTATACCAAAGCTGCCAACCCACTGGTTTTTATACACGATAGGCAGATGGACACCCATTTTAACAGTCCCACCCGAACGCTGCTCGTCTTCAGCGGTTACAATTCGATGCTCGATTTTCTCGGTAAGTACCTTTTGCGAGCCACTGTGAACTTTGCCCACTCTTGAAAGATCTTTAGCTGCAACAATGATCCCTTCATGGTCACAGATAACCGCACTTAGTTCTGTTTCTTGAAAAATAAAATCCACAATTTTATCGGCAATAGCTTTATCCAATTGTATCCTCCTCAGCTAAGAGCCTCTAGCATAATCCCTTGATTATCTGTTAGGCTTGCAGGTGAAGAAAGCGGGCTAACCCACCCCGTCACCCGCTTTCAAGGTAAGAATACTCTGCTTAGCTTATAAAATAATTACCAATGCAATCATTCTTAGAATTATAGATAAGCAATAGCCTCAATTTCAACTGAGACGTCTTTAGGCAGCCTGGCTACCTGGACGCAACCCCTGGCCGGAGCATCCTGTGAAAAATATTCTCCATACACTTGGTTTACTGTTTGAAAATCATTCATGTCTGTAAGGAATACGGTAGTTTTTACGACATTCCCCAAATTTAGATTTTCGCATTTTAAAATTGCTGTAATATTATCTAAAACCTGTTTAGTCTGGGCCGCAACACCACCGGATACTACAATTCCAGTAACGGGATCAACAGGAATTTGACCGGAAATAAACAGGAAGCTGCCTGCTTTGATTGCCTGCGAGTAAGGTCCTATTGCTGCGGGAGCTTGATCGGTATTAACAACGCTTTTCATAGAGTAATTCCTCCTAATTTCTTGCTGCCATCTCTTGGGTTATTTCCCCTTATTGTTTAGCCAGCATCCTATAGTTTTCCAATCTTTCTTTGGCATCTTGCTCGGTTTTTTCAAATAACGCCTCTGCCATATCGGGAAATTGTTGTTTCAGGGCCGAATAACGCACTTCGCCCAGTAAAAATTCTTTAAAGTTCATCGTTGGCTCTTTTGAATCCAGCTTGAAAGGATTTTCGCCGCTAGCCTTGAGCTCGGGATTATAACGATACATCGCCCAATAGCCGCTGTCAACCGCACGTTTTGCCTCCAATTGGCTGCACCCCATGCCCACTTTCATCCCGTGATTGATACAGGGAGCATAGGCGATAATCAACGATGGGCCCGGATACGCTTCAGCCTCAGCAATGGCTTTGAGGGTTTGGTTTTTATCTGCCCCCATGGAAATTTGCGCTACATAGACGTAGCCATAACTCATGGCTATCATGCCAAGATCTTTCTTCTTGGTCTTTTTGCCACTAGCCGCAAATTTAGCAATAGCAGCGGTTGGGGTAGCCTTGGAAGACTGACCGCCGGTGTTGGAGTATACTTCGGTATCAAATACCAGCACATTGACGTCTTCACCAGAAGCCAGTACATGATCCAAGCCGCCAAATCCGATATCATAAGCCCACCCGTCCCCGCCAAAAATCCATTGTGAGCGTTTAACCAGAAAGTCTTTGTTGTTATAGATTTCATTGAGCAGCACATCACTGCCCTTTACTTGTTCTAACAGCGTAATCAATTGATCTGCACGATCTCTTGTGCCTTCACCCTTATCCTTACAGGCTAACCAACTTTCACACGCGGCTCTGAATTCTTCTCCACAATCCAGTTTAGCGGCCTTTTCAATCGCCAGAGCCACTTGTTTTCTAAGCTGCTTTCCAGCCATCATCATCCCTAAACCATATTCGGCATTATCCTCAAACAAGGAGTTCCCCCACGCCGGTCCATGACCACGATGGTTGGTAGTATACGGCATAGAGGGGACGCTGTCGGCCCAAACCGATGAGCAGCCAGTGGCATTGGCCACCATCATCCGGTCGCCAAATAATTGTGTCACTAGCTTGGCATAGGGCGTTTCGCCGCAGCCGGCGCAGGCCCCGGAGAATTCTAAGAGCGGCTGTTCAAACTGGCTGCCTTTTACCGTGAAGATGCTCAGCGGATTGGCTTTCGGAGTAATTGTCATCGCATAATCCCAAAACGGCGCTTGCTGTAATTGTGTAGCCAATGGTTTCATTGCCAATGCTTTTTCTTTCGCCGGACAAATTTGGGCGCAGTTGCCGCAGCCGGTGCAATCGTATGGTGAAACTGCCATCGCAAAATGCAACTCTTTCTGCCCGTTGCAAGGTTTGGTAATAAAGCCTGCCGGGGCCTCCTGCCTTTCCTTTCCGGTAAGCAATACCGGCCTGATCGCTGCATGCGGACAGACATAGGCGCACTGATTACATTGAATACATTGTTCGGCTTGCCACTCAGGCACATCAATCGCGATGCCCCGCTTTTCATAGGCAGCTGTTCCCATAGGATACGAACCGTCTTCCAAGCCAATAAAGGCACTAACCGGTAATTTGTCGCCTTCTTGCCGATTCATCGGAATTAAGATATTTTTAATAAATGCCGGAACTTCTTTACTGCTGGTTTCGGTTTCCTGAGCAGCATCTTGCCAAGTAGCAGGAATATTGACCTTCACAATAGCGTTTATCCCTTGGTCTACGGCTGTATTGTTCATGGCAACGACTTTTTCACCTTTTTTGCCATAGGATTTTAGAATAGCTTCTTTTAGGTACTTTATGGCTTCTTCTTCCGGAATAATCCCGGCAATTTTGAAAAACGCCGCCTGCATAATCATGTTGATTCTGCCGCCGAGGCCAATATCTTGGGCAATCCTTACAGCATCAATGATATACATCTGAATATTATTGTCTGCAATATACCGTTTCATCGCAGCCGGCAGATTTTGTTCCAGCGTGGCTTCATCCCACTGGCAATTCAGCAGGAAGCTGCCACCTGGTTTCAAGCCTTCCAAAACATTGTAGTTATGCACATAGGACTGATTGTGGCAAGCAATAAAATCAGCCTTATTAATAAGATACGGCGATTTTATCGGCTTTTTGCCAAACCGCAAGTGAGATATAGTAACACCGCCGGACTTTTTGGCATCATAGGCAAAGTAAGCCTGGGCATACATATCGGTGTGATCGCCAATAATCTTAATGGCATTTTTATTGGCACCTACTGTGCCATCTGAGCCAATTCCCCAAAATTTGCAGGCCTTTGTGCCTGCGGCAGTGGTATCAATGTCTTCACCGCAGGGCAGGGAAGTATGATTAACATCATCAATGATACCGACAGTAAAGTTGTCCCTGGGGCTGCCGGCTTTAAGATTTTCAAAAACACCCTGAATATGACTTGGGATTACGTCTTTACCGCCAACCCCGCACCGTCCGCCAACAATAACAGGCTGCCAGGCTTTACCATAAAATGCATGCTTGACATCCAGATAAAGTGGTTCTGCTAATGATCCCATTTCCTTGGTTCTATCCAGTACGGCAATTTTTTGCACAGTAGCAGGAATGTATTTAAAGAAATGTTCCAAAGAAAATGGCCGGTAGAGATGTACTGTCAATAAGCCTACTTTTTCGCCCTGTGCATTTAGATAATCTACCACTTCTTCAATGGTTTCACACATAGAACCCATGGCAATAATCATTCGCTCGGCATCAGGCGCACCATAATAATTGAAGAGATGATACTCCCTGCCGGTCAGTTTACTAACTTCGGCCATATAGCCTTCTACGATTGCGGGAATATCCTGATAAAAACGGTTTGACACTTCTCTTTGCTGGAAATGAATATCAATGCCCTGCACGGTACCTTTAGTCAGTGGATGATCCGGGTTAAGCGCCCGCTTTCTAAAGGCATCGACAGCCTCCCGGTCTAGCAGCTTATCCAACTCCTCGTATTCAAGAACTTCAATTTTTTGCACTTCATGTGAGGTTCTAAATCCATCAAAGAAGTTGAGAAACGGAACACGGCCTTTGATTGCTGACAAATGCGCTACAGCCGACAAATCCATTACTTGCTGAACACTGCTTTCAGCCAATAAGGCAAAACCGGTCTGCCTTGTTGCCATAACGTCAGAATGATCACCAAATATACTGATGGCATTGGCCCCCACTACTCTGGCACTGACATGAAATACGCCTGGCAATAGTTCACCGGCTATTTTATACATATTAGGGATCATTAGCAAAAGCCCCTGAGAGGCGGTATAGGTAGTCGTCAATGCGCCGGCATGCAGCGAACCGTGGACAGCTCCGGCAGCGCCGCCTTCTGACTGCATTTCTACAACCTCAACCGTCTGACCAAAAAGATTTTTCTTGCCTTGAGATGCCCATTCATCCACACTTTCCGCCATATTTGACGACGGAGTAATGGGAAAAATGGCTGCAACATCTGTAAATGCATAGGATATGTATGCTGCTGCCGTATTACCGTCCATAGTCTTCATAGTTCTTTTCATATTCTGCTTCAATCCTCTTATCGTAAATTTAAGTACATATTTCCCGCTCTTACAAAACCAAGGAGGCAGGCTTGTCTGTCACAATTCTGCCCCCTCAGCTTCCCTGTCAAAATTATCCGTTTAGCCCCATAACATTCAGTACCAGTCTGGTCAACAGCATAACAACCGCAGCATCTACAAGCGGAACACAGATTAACAGCGAATGCCATTTCTTATTGACATTTGATACGATTACAATCCGCACAAAGTGACCAATCAGCGTTCCCATGGTTACGCACGCGGGAAACAGGATTGTCGCCTGAGCAGCAGTTATCGCACCTTTAGAATACAGGGTAGCCGCGGTGGCACAACCTGCAGCTTTGGCAAAGAATGCGGCAACCAGAGCAAATACAGCCTCACCCGGCAGACCAAATATGGCCATTACTGGCTGAAGTATTTTACCGACACTCTGCATCAGCCCGGTGATATCCAAAAACTGAATGAGTACATACGCTAGAACCATGGCCGGAGCAATCATTTCGGCACCAATATAAAAACCTTTTTTAGCTCCTGCCACAAATTCTTCTACTACACTAGGCTTAACTTTCTGCAGGTCCATTCCTGTGGCACTCTGATTAGCCATTTGCCCCGCTCCCTTCTACCCTGTTTTTTGATGCCTGCCATTTTAGATATAAGCGAACCAGATTGGCGCCCATGACTTTAACAATAAAGATCAATCCGATAATAATCCCCACCGGCAAGACGCTGATTGGCAGCAGGGCGGCTCCGGTACCGAAGGTATTGGTAACCGGGGCGGAGCCGGCATACTGGTAAGCGACAAATATTGCCCGTTCTTCTTCTGTCATCATTTTTTCTTCCGCTAGCTCCTTAGTCATGACTGCCGCCACATCAGAACTGGTAAAGCTGCTGACGAAAGCCAGCCCGCTTGCACCCGGAATTCCCATAAAAGGCTGGAGAATCGGACGAAACAATACTTCAGCCGCCCGCAAAGCACCAAGTGACTCGGCAACTTGAATGCATCCTAACGCAAACATCAGTGTCGGAAAAAGGGTCAAAGCAAACATGAAACCATCACGCGCCCCGGTGCCTCCTTTGCCTGTAAAGATTACACCCTTGGATACTTGCCCGAAGCTTCCCGTAAGCACCTGAAAATCCAGCGCTCTCAAAGGACCATCCATCTTCGCAAATACACCGGAGAAAGAAATAATCAAAATGATTAAAGCTAACCACCCTTTCCAGGTTACTTGGTACTTTTCCTGACTTTGCTCTGCCATGTACTCTCCTCCTCATAATTTTAAATATTTAAACACTAAATTACTTGCTTCCATACCGCTAACTAGTTGCTGTCTAGTTTAAGCACGCAGGCAACCATTAGCTTAGCTCTTTCAAACAGGCTTTCAACAATGGCATATTCCTCCGGACTGTGATTGCGTCCGCCTTTTACTCCCATCGCACATACTGTTGGCACTCCAGCCAATACTGTGTAAGCCGAATCAGAGCCCCCGCCCACCGATTTTGCATAAGGCGTTCCAAAGCCGTTTTCTTCATAGGCTTTTTTCACTATCTCAAATAATTGTTTGACCCCCTCGGTTGTTTTCATTGGCTTTATGCCATCCATGAAAACAACACTGGCAGTTGTCCCTGCAATATAGATTTTTTCCGCAACGCCTTCAATCTGTTTAATAATCTCCGGCAGATCATCAGGGTCCTTATAGCGAACATCGATATATATTTTTGCATAATCAGGAACAGCAGTTGATGTCGTCCCGCCTTGCATTACCCCTACATTAAAGCTGATGCCCTTCTCCCAGTCAGTCAGGTTTTGAACGGCAATAATTTTGTGCGCCATTTCTAAAATCGCGCTCCGTCCGTTTTCCGGATCATTGCCCGCATGTGCGGCAACCCCTTTTACCTCCATCATGATCCGAGCTACACCCTTACGCCCGACAACAATCCCGTCATCAACAAAGCCTGTCTCCACATTAAAAGCCGCCGCATACCCTCTTGCTTCTTCAATAAATATGTCAGGCGCAGTAGAATGGGCGTGTAAAACCTCTTCATCCCCAGCCAAAAGAACTTTAATTGAGCGCGAGTCATAGCCTGCAGCATTCAATGCTTTTATCGCATAAAGAGCCGATACAATCCCGCCCTTCATGTCGAGAACGCCTGGCCCGTAAGCCTTGCCATCCTTGATGGTAAAAGGTCGCTCAATGATGGCCCCTGCAGGACAAGCCGTATCCATATGCCCCATAAAAATTACGCCTGGCCTAGCAGGGTTTTTGTCAATCTCTGCAATCAGCATACTGCCGGCTTTTTCGAACTCGACCATACGGGAACTTGCGCCTTCAGCCTCAAGTATCTTTTTAAAATGAGCGGCAACCAGGTTAATTCCCGCTTTTTCGTGGGGACCGCTCTCCATCGAAACAACTTCTTTCCATAGCGATACCATTTCGTCACGATGCTCGTCCACAAACTGAAATGCTTTTTGTTTTTTGTCATTCATTTTTGACTTTCCTCCTGTTATATATATTAGACTTGGAACTTTTATTTAAGTTCCAATGTGGAAACCGCCAGTTAAGTATTAATATTTAAAAGTTATTATTTATTCTGTTAATTGCACAGTTGCAAAAAGTGCTTTAAATGAAGAGCTTTTCCAATATTCCCCATTTAAAGCACCTTTGCTTTATACCTCAAATTTTTTCTTTACCCGTAAATACCGATAGCTATCATTAAGCTACTTAAAATCTACAATGCAGATACCATAGTCAGCTATTATTCTTTTGGCATCATCTATTTTAGCGGCGGCAGGAGTTGTGAAGTCCTGCCCCTGAATTCCCATTGCACTATACTTCGACTGGCCGAAATCATGATAAGGCAAAAGTTCGACACCCACCACGCGCGTATGCGAAAGATATTCACACATTGCTTTGATGTTTTGCTCATTGGCGTTAACTTCTTCAATAAACGGCACGCGAACAATAGTATTCGGATGCATCCGGGATATCTGCTTGATGTTTTCTAAAATCTTACGATTGCTGACTCCGGTCATTTTCTTATGAACCTCGTCGTCCATATGCTTGATATCTACAAAAACGCAATCCAGCTGTTCAAAAATGTCTTTTACTTGTTCAAAATCAAAATAACCACTCGTTTCAACAGCCGTATCAATCCCCAGTTGACTGCAGGCTGCTGTAAGCTGCCGCAAGAATTCAGGCTGGGCAAAGGGCTCTCCCCCGGAAAAGGTAACCCCGCCTCCAGACTCCCGATAGAAGACAGCATCTCTTTTTACTACTTTCAAAACATCTTCAACCGTCACTGTAGAGCCTATTGTCTTGCGGGCACCAGTCGGACATACTTCAGGATTTCCATTCCACGACTCCGGATTCGAACACCATTTACATCTTAGCGGGCAGCCTTTAAAGAAAATAGTGCTCCTGATTCCTTCACCATCATGCAGCGACCAGCGCTGTATTTGAAATATATTGCCACTACATGGCTTCATAGGTTGTTCTTTCAATGATCGCATCCTGCGCTTCGCGGGACAGGTTGACAAACTGTGTACTGTAACCGGCCACCCGGACAAGCAAATCCTTATACTCCTCCGGATGCTCCTGTGCTTTTCTCAATACTTCAGTGGAAATCACGTTAAACTGAACATGAAAAGCGCCAAGGGCAAAGTACGCTCTGATAATAGCTGCCAGGTTTTTCAGGTCTCTATCTGTTTTCAATAAGTCAGGGGATAATTTAACGTTCATCAGCGTACCACCTGAATGCACGTCATGATTGATCTTGGCAACAGAGCGCATCGCAGCGGTCGGACTTGTCAGGTCAGTCCCTGCATGTGGTGAAACGCCTTCGGTCAAAGGTGTTTTAGCCTTTCTGCCATCCGGTGTCGCCCCGATTACACTCCCTGCCGGGATATAGTTGGAGATACCCATGAACGCCGAATTGAAAGGTGCGCCAAAATAGTCTTTATAGGCCCGTACTTCTCTGTAGAAGAAATCGCTTATTTCGGCAGCGATAAAATCAACATAGTCATCATCATTGCCATACTTCGGACAAGCAAGCGCCGCTTGTCTCAGCTCTTCATAACCTTCCCAGTCGGCCTCCAAAGCCTTGCCGATTTCTTCTAATGTATATTTTTTATCCTCAAATACCAGTTTTTTGATCATGGCTAACGAGTTGGCCGAGTCAGCAATCCCGATTCCGGTAAGAACCGGTCCCAGATTATATTTAGCGCCGCCTTTGCTAAGGTCTTTTCCTTGCTCCATACAGCCTTCCACAAGCATGGAAAGGTATGGCCTTGGTACCATTTCAGCATGAATCTGCTGGGCGGTAATTGACCCGATCACAGAATGCTTTACCAGATAAGCAAGTTGTTTATAAAAGGCTGCTTTTACTTCTTCATAGCCATTAAATTCAGAAACAGGGATTTCAGCAAGACCCATATCTTTTCCGTAGATGCGGCTTTTACCGCTGTTTAAGGCAAATTCAAGAGCGGCGGCCAAATTAATATTAACTGCCGACGTCCACTTGCCGATTTTCCTAAAGTGCGGCACCACACAGCCGCAATTACTCCAATCACGTGCATCTTCAGGCGATAGTCCTTCCGCGAGCAGCATGGCCGCCCCAATCCCGTCGTTGTGTACTGCAGGAAATCCTGTCCCGACACGAATTAGTTTACATACAGCTAAGAGAAATTCAGCCGGACTATCGGGGTGAATCCGCACACTCAAGCCTGGCTGGTGTGTTTTTACGTTCTCAGTGGCTTTAAGACACATGTAAGAAAGTTCATTTGTTGCATCCCGGCCTTCTCTTGTTCTGCCGCCCAGAGTCAAATTCTGGAATGAGTTATAGCCGGCAAAAAATTTGGCGGTATTACTCGAAATAGCCCATACCCATTCAGAAAGCTTAATCCAAAGCGCCTCAATTAATTCTTGCGCTTTTTCCGCCGTTACACTGCCTGCTTTTATATCAGCGGCATAGTATGGATACATATATTGATCAAATCTGCCCAGATTCAAGGCCAGGGAGTTTTCGGACAGTATCGAGCCAAGCTGGGTAAACCATACTGCCTGTACTGCTTCATAAAAATTTTCCGGGGGCTGTTCCGGTACCTTACGGCAAATCCTGGCAATTTCAAGCAGTTCTTCTTTACGCAGACTATCCTCCTCGACTTGCGCTAGCTGCATGGCTTTATCCGCATAGCGGTTAGCCAAAATGACAATTCCTTCGCATACCCACACGGCAGAGTTGTAAAAATCGATTTTTTCCAAGGCCTCGGCGCTAACCGGTTCCAAACTTTGTAACTGCCTGAGCGCCTCTTCCTTAAGCCCGCCAAAACCTTTTTTAAAGATGATATCCTGATAGTCGGCAGTAATCTCGCCAATTGCGTTTCTCCATTTGGAATCGTTATCGATAATGCCTGTATCAATCAAAATTTTTGCCGTTTCCGGATTGATGCGTGACAAAAAATTTTCCTCCAAAGATTTGCCTTTCCAGTATGGAAAAATCTCTTTGCGCAAGATATTTTTTGCTTCTTGATCAATACAATAGGGGTCCTGATCCCGACTTTCAAAGAAGTCCATTTCCTCATCGACCCATTTCCAGGAATATTCGGGACAAACAGCCCCGGACTTCAGGAATTCACCGACAGATCCAACAATAAGTTCGTTGTCAAAAATGGTTACGGGAATACTCTTACACACATCCTGAAATGCTTTTGCCCGTCGTCTAATCACTGATTCACCTTCAGATTTTTGGTGTGATGCCGTAAAAGCCATTGCCCGGTGAATACTAATAGATGGCTTAGCATCAAGGTATGACTTTTTAAAACCTTCAATACGTTTACTAGACATATTTGTCCCTCCTCGGATTTTGATACAATTCTCTACGAAGCAGCATTTAGATTTTATTTTCGATTTTCGAATATATACAATAATCAAAGCTAACGTTATAAACATTTAGCTTTGGTGTGTTCGGTTTCGTTTTAATACTATTAAAAGAAGAATTTTAATAAATCGATTAGCTTAGGTATTCGATCAGGTTATTGCTTGCATCAGCCATATGTTTGCGTAATATTTTTTGAGCACCTTTAATATTTCCCTGGGCACAAGCATTTAGTAACGCACGATGTTCTTCCTGCGATTTTGTCTGGTAATGCATTGTTGTCAAATATAACCGCATATAACGTTCAACATTGTTATGTAGGTTTTGAATCATCGCAAGTAACTTCGGCCGGTTTGCGGATCGATAGAGAGTTTCGTGAAACTGCCAGTTCAGTTCGCTCCAATGATTACTCTGGGTTTCTTCATCTGCCTTTTTTAAAATTTCGTCCGCCTCTGCCAAAACGTCTTCAGTCAAATTAGGAATAGCCAGCTCTAATGCCCCTAATTCCAAAAAAAGCCGTATATCAAAAATCTCCTGCGCTTCGGCTACGGATAATTCACTAACCACCGCTCCACGATTAGGATAAAAGCGTACCAATCCCTCCGCTTCCAGGCTTTTCAATGCCTCCCGCAGGGCACTCATGCTTACGCCGAATTTGGTAGCTAATTCCTCCTGTTTGAGTTGGACTCCCCCACTAAGTTCCCCGGACAGAATGGCTTCGCGAAGAATATTCGTAATCATGCCAGGCAACGTACGATATGCAGTTTTTATCTGACCAGTAAAGTTATTTTTCATGCTTTTACTATAGAACTTTTTAACGGTTTTGTAAACTCCATTTTCGATTGTATGATGTATACATTCGAAAATACCATTCGGATGCAGAGAGCCTTTAATCCTGACCATCATACATCATTTCATCTGTATTCATTATTATACTAAAAGAAACAGCCGAAAATAAATAACAAGCCTTTGAATAACCTTCAAAGGCTTGTTTACTGGCGGAGAGGAAGAGAACGTCACTAATACCTTAAACAAACCCCCATAAAACATGCGTTTATGTTAGGAATGCCTCCGTTTTATCATTACGCATAAAAATTAATCGGCCTTGACCCTATTCTTCATTGAAACTACCAGCCTAAATCGGCGTCACCCAAGCCTCCTACTTCCTCAATGGTCAGTCCTCATTGAACCTCATTAAAAGCGATGGTTTTAAATCTCACGAGTAGATAACTAAAGCCGCTGATCCTAGTTCAGGATTGGCGGCTTACCTTTACCAGTTATTCAACAAAGAATCTTTGATATTCAAATGGATAATCCCCTTTTGGGACATATCAACATCATCCATACTGACCACAAACTTAGGAAAGTTATCTTTAATTTGGAGCAGATTCCAAAACTCCCGTTCCTGTATTTTTTTATCGGCTAAGAGATAGGCAACTTGAACATAGATGCTTTTCCCTTGCTTTTCGGCAACAAAATCAATCTCCTTTGTGTCAAGTTTACCGGACATATACATCATATCCGCGCCGTCGAAGCTCTAAATATACAATATTTTTAAGGGTTTGAGATATATCATCCTGCATATATCCTAAAACAGCGTGCTTAAAGGCCTTGTCCGCTAAATAAAACTTCTCTTGCGTTTTCAGAATCTCTCTGCCTTGTAGTTGCCTGGCGCGAACGCCCGTTCAAGATATAGGCACTTTCTAGCTTCGAAAGGTAATTATAGATCGTTTCTACATCAATACTCCGGCTTTGGCTTGTCAAAAAACCTTTGATAGAATTCGCTGAAAAGGTGTTGCCAATGTTATCAAAAGCGTACTTCACAACACGTTCCAACTGGTCAATCTTCCGAAATTGGTTGCGCTTAACAATGTCAGTAAAAATGGTAGTGTTGTAAATATCTTTCACGATAACATAAGCTTCATCCTTCCGTAGGCAAATAGGAGTACAAATTTTAAGAAATTTAGTTTCAGGCAACTGCGATATCCTCGCACTATGCACCGCACCTTTACCAGTTCCACGAATTTACTGAAGCTGTTTTCCATTATTGTAGGCCTGATGCAAAGATGCAGAACTTAAAAGAGAAAAATGAAATAACAGCAAGTAAAATCAAGCAGTAATCTCTCTATTTCTTTATAATAAATGTAGGGTGATTGAAACGAGGTGGATAGACGAATGTACGAGTGGCAGAAACAAATTCAAATAATCGTTGATGAAATTGACAAATGTGTTAAAAATTATAATGATGAAGCCTTGACACTACGCTTTCTTTCTCGGAGGCTGGGTTATTCTGAATTTTATACAACGAGAAAATTCAAAGAAATATCGGGTATGCAATTTAGGGATTATCTGCGTCATAGAAAATTAGCCTTTGCACTAAAAGAGGTTCGGGATAGTGAAAAAAGCCTTTTGGATATTGCTTTTGATTATGGTTTTTCATCACATGAAGCTTTTACCAGAGCTTTCAAGGAAACATATGGTGTAACTCCAAGTGAATACCGAAAAAAGCCTAAGCCTGTTGTCCTTCGTACAAAAATAAACCCTTTTGATCGCTACTTTTTAGGATTGGGAGAGATTGGGATGATGAAATCTACAGATGATATTAAATTTTATTTTATAACCATTTCAGCGCACAAATTTTTGCACATTAAAAACTATGAGAGTAATGGGTATTGGGATTTTTGGCAAAAACAAAGTCTTATTCCGGGACAGGACTGCGAAACAATTTGCGGCTTGCTCGATAGTATCAAGGGCAAATTGGATGATGATGGTGGGAGCGAATCTAACGGCGGAAGCGGTCAGATTATGGCGTACATTAATGACCCGGACGGCAGACTCTGCGATTGGGGTATTCCACGCACAGAGTGTTATGGTGTACGACTTCCTTTTGATTATAAAGGCGAAGTACCGCCACAAATGCTTATGATTGATGTTCCCGAAGCCGAGTATATTGTTTTTGAACACGGGCCATTCGATTATGAGCAGGAAAATCGTAGTGTGGAGGAAAAGATTGAAAAGGCAATGGCAACTTTTGATTTTGCAGGCACTGGTTACTGCTTTGATACTTCCCCCGGCAGAATAATTTACTTTTATCATAATCCGGAACGGTTTTTTAAGTATATCAGACCAGTGCGGAGGTAAATAAAATCGACTGCTTTCCACTATAGTCAATGACCATATGAAGTCATGTTTTGTTTAATTCATTTTCTATATCTTTCCCATAATGCTCCAAGATTTCTTGTTAATCTAAATTAGCTGTCTTCCATCATACCCATATGCCAAATTTTTATAGTTGCGCGAAAATGTAAATATTACAATTTTATTTATCATAAAAAGGACTTCTTTATTCATAAAGCGCTTTTTTATAGAGGTTTAATCGTTTGCTATTTTTCCAGGATAATTGCAATAGTCGAACTATCTTCCATATAAGGTTTGCCCGTAACGTCACTGAATAAATCAAATTTCTTAAACCCTGCTTCATATACTTCTTTTGTTAAAGTTGCTGGAGTATAATAGCAATTCCATATATAATATTTTCTGATTCTGTTATCCGTAATTACAGCGGTTTGTTCTAGTGTCACATTGTCGGAATACTTGTACTGTGCATTCAATGAAAGATATTTTTCTGCACTCCAAAATCCCCCATCTTCATGAACTTTCCAAGTCTTTAATTCTTCAAACTCGTTGTACTTCACCATGGAAAATACATCTAATAGAAGCTTTCCACCGCTTTTTAGACCATGGTATATTTTTCGTAGTATTATCGCCCTGTTTTCGACTGACAGTGCTCCATAATCACAGTAAATAAACGTTGTTACATCAAACACATTGTCATAATTCATTTTCAGATAATCCTGGTAAATATACGTTATGTCTAAGCCTTGTTGGTGACCGGAACTTGTAGCATGCTCTATTGACCGCTTTGAAAAATCAAGCCCAGTGACTCTGTAACCAGCTTTACAAAACCGTTCAGTGTACAGCCCAGGTCCACAGCCGATGTCTAATAATTGGGGGTATTCGGAAGATGGTATAGTTTCTTGAATCCATTTTACGGACTGTTCAATAAAGCTCAATTTTCGGCTTGCACCTTCGTAATCTGGATTAAGGTGGGCTGTGAGCATATGCTTAGAAATATGCTCATCATTCCAGAAATTAACCTCGTTTTGCTTATAAATCGCAGGATGCTCCAAATACATAAAAATATCATTATACATAAAACCACTCCTTAAAATTAGTCAACTAAAAAAGCCGTAGATTTTACTCTACGGCTAATCTTCTTAAGGTGAAGATAAGTTTAAGAATAAAATAAAACCAAACAGTAGGCACAAAAACAAAACCGCTAAACGGTTGCTTTTCACCTATTGAATTGATTTTATTTACTCTTTTCCAGTTGCATCTATACCACCGATTTTGTGGTATCCGACACGCCGGATATTCATCACCTTTTCATTAAATTATATTTTTATTTTATAGCCGTATTGCTTTGCTTGTCAATGGAGAGATTATTACGTTCTCATCCATACATTCCGTTTTGTTGGCTGTCTATCTCATTATTTTAGGATTTGGTACTTGCTTCCTTCTGCATCCTGCCAATTACTCGCAATCACGAAATGCACCGAAGAGGTTACCAGTTCGTGCCTATAGCTGACGATATCAACATCCGTGAATTATCTTGTGATAATTACTGATAAATCAAAACTATACCCTTGGCATTACTTATCCTAATGCCGTTAGTGATATTTGTTGATTCTCATTCTGAAGATTTTCCAAATCATCAGGTAATTTATTCAAATACTCATTTGCATTTATTTTATTCCTCATTTTTGATGGGGCAAAATGGGGGCAAAAAGGCAAATCGACTTATTTCTAAACACAAAAAAGCCTCGCGCAAAACTGCGCAAGGCATTGATTTCACTGGCGGAGAGGAAGAGAACGTCACTAATACCTTAAACAGAACCCTATAAAACATGCGTTTATGTTAGGAATGCCTTCTTTTTCGTCATTACGCATAGAATTTGATCGACCCTTGACCCTATTTTTCATTGAGACTACCACCAGTCTAAATCTCGTCTAAAAGCGGTGGGTTTAAACCTCGCGAGTGGATAACCAAAGCCGCTGATCCTAAAATTAGGATTGGCTACTTATCTTTACCAGCTATTCAACAAAGGTTTAGGGGTTTATGCTCATTTAACAGGCAAATCGATTCTATATGCATCAAGTCAACATAACGATTATAAAGAAAAAACATTTAGGCAAGCATGGTCGGTAATCAAAATATCATTATTTTTAGATTCTATCATCGTGACGAACTCAATGTGTATTATGGTAACTAGACGATACTAAAACACGAAATAGTGGTTTCGCGAAATGGTTCCGACCCCCTTTTGACAAGGGGGTCGGCTTAGCTTTATGGGCTATACTTTTTCGCAAAACACCTATGGATAGAAGGCAAGCTCCACAAATAACTCACATGGTGATGTTTCAGTTGTTAGTTCTGGAAAAAACCATTTCTAGATTTATAGAAGCCAATCTCTAATAGCATAGTCGTTATTCCTCTATTAGATGCATATAATGTTTAAAAACTAAAGAGGAGTACGATGAACAAAGTAGATTTTTTACGGCTTTGTGAAGAAACTGCAACAGAAGACGCTTTTGCGTTTTCAGCAAGAGTCTTGCCTGCAGCCCGCGAATATTTGGCACACCATAATAAAGGCAAGCTTCCTGTAATCTGGCTAGAGACAAGTGACAGCGGCGATAACAATATCGCGTTTATGAACACAACCTATCCATATTTGAACCAGATTTTTACAGATATGATCGACTTAATATACAGCAACACCTTCATGGCCGCCCAGGGGCGTGATGCTCTAAGTCTAGTAGAAGATACTCTAAGCAATTACTATGGAAAGTTTACGTTAGTGGTTGAAGGTGCCATACCAACCAAAGATGGTGGCATATATAACGTTATCGCCCGAACGAGAAGAGGTCCTATCACAGCATTAGAAGCAGTAACGAGGCTAGGGGAAGCTGCCGAGTTTGTTGTGGCTATTGGAACTTGTGCTAGTTTTGGCGGTGTATCGTCCGCTGCTCCCAACGTGACCGGCTCAGTAGGAGTAAGTAAGGTTTTGAAGCGGCGCGTAATCAATGTCAGCGGATGTCCCGTTAATCCCGATTGGTTTGTAGGGACACTGGCTCATCTTTTGATGTATGGCGAGCCTGAGCTGGATGAGTTAAACCGGCCCAAGCTTTTTTATGGTCATACCGTTCACCAGCATTGCCAACGGCGGTCTTATTTTGATAAAAAGGATTTTGCCGAAAAGCTTGGGGATATCGAATGCATGTTTTCACAAGGCTGCACAGGTCCGCGTACAGGGTCAGACTGCCCATACAGGCAGTGGATTAATCATGTCAGTTGGCCAGTCAAAGTAAATACTCCTTGTATCGGTTGCACCAATCGCGACTTTCCTGACGGGTCTGCTCCCTTTTTCACCCCTTTACCTCAGAAAAACAAATCCGAAGGAACTGGTCACCCACAACAGATAACACCGGAAAAGGGGGAGACACATGAGTCCGCAAAAAATCCTGTTTAGCCCTGTTACACGGCTAAGTGGCTTACTCTCTGTTGAACTTGAAGTAGAACATAGATTAGTTACCGAAGCAGATGTTAGCTGTACGATGTTTCGTGGATTTGAGTATATAATGCGTAACCACCATGTTACTGATGCAATCTATCTCACCCAGCGTATTTGCGGCATATGCTCCTCCGTCCACGGAGCTGTAGCAAGCTATCTGCTTGATCAGTTGTACAACAATGATATCGAGGAGAGCGCCCAGTATTTACGAAACATTATGATGGGCGCAGACTTCTTGCAGAACCATATCCGTCATTTCTATTTCTTTGGACTACCTGATTTTGTCGTCATGCCTAATCAACCGCCATTTTTAAGTCAAAATTGCTATGACTGCCGATTTGATGAAACAGACAATCGACGCTTAGCAAGTCACTATTTAGAAGCTATCAAAGCCGGAGAAAAGAGCCATCAAATTCTCGCCCTGTTCGGCGGCAAGGCACCCCACCAACACAGTTTTGTTCACGGCGGGGTCGCTGTAGCACCAACAGCAGATAAAATTAACCAAGCTCTTGCACTTGTACGCGATATTCAGGATTTTGTGAAACGCTACTTAATGCCAGATACTGAGCTAATCGCCAGATGCTATAGCGACTACTTTCATATTGGCGAAACACCTGGGCGCTTTCTTTCTTTTGGATTGTTTCGTTTTGGCAGTAAAAACAATCCAATGCTATGGCACTCAGGTGTATTGGAAAATGGACGATTAAGTGATGTTAATCTTGGCCTTATCCAAGAAGATATTTCGAGAGCTTGGTTCGAACGTGCAGCTTGGCAAAAATCAGATGAACTCTCCCCTGCCCCACACAAGCCGGAAGCTTACACCTGGACCAAATCGGTGCAATATCGGGGAAAACATTATGAAGGCGGTCCATTAGCCCGTATGCTTATGAACGGGTTTTATGACGGCGGTACTTCAACCATGGATCGGATAATCGCTCGTTCTTTAGAAACTCTTCTTATATCAGAATTAATGGAAGAATGGCTTCATGAGCTACAACCAGAAGAACCTCCTATCCATCAGAAAAAAGATCTTGTCCGTAACCAGGCTACTGCAGTAACAGATGCTATGCGAGGGCCATTGCTCCATTCTGCGCTGGTGCGAGATGAAAAAGTAGAGAGATATGATATTATTACACCGACCGTTTGGAACTTCTCGCCAAAAGACGAGCAAAATAATCGAGGTCCGGCTGAAAGCGCCCTGGTGGGCACTGATATTCCGTCACCGGAACTAAGAAATGTTATTCTTGGCCGAATTATACGCTCGTTTGATCCATGCATATCCTGCGCAACCCATTAGGTTTCATTAGTGAGAGGGATTTCCCCTCTCATTTTTATTTCCGGGTTTTATACAGAGAACTTATGTAATGATATCTTCATATATTATACTAGGTCAATATAATAATGTTGAAGTTGAGAGAGGAGTGTTAAATTTGGTTTATAATAGAAATCGATATCCATGGCAGATTAACATGCCAATGTACGATCACGATGATATGTATTCCAATTATAAAATGTGTCACTGCCCTTACTGTGAACATATTTATAATACTTGTAATCAATTCCATTGCCATTATCCTCCTGCCAGTTATCCTATTAAACTAAAGGACTATGGGCCTAACCCCTTTGCTATTAACATTGAAAAAGCTACAAAGCAAAACAATAAGTTTCGTATTGCCTTATGGACAGGTAAATATTTTCAACTTACCTTGATGAGTATCAACGTAGGGGAAGATATAGGTTTAGAAAATCACCCAAATCTCGACCAACTCATACGCATTGAAGAAGGTCAAGGACTTGTCAAAATGGGAGATAGAAAAAACAGATTGAATTTTCGAGTAAATGTTCGGGAAAATTATGCCTTCATTATACCTGCTGGTAAATGGCATAATCTAATTAACACCGGCGATATACCAATTAAATTATATTCTATTTATGCACCGCCTCAGCATCCACATAGTACAGTTCATAAAACTAAAGAAGATGCTGAAGATAACCACCAAGGCTACTACCGATGAGATTTTTAAAAGACTTAGAAATTAGCTTTCTAGGATTAAAAAATTCTAGAAAACTATATCTATAAAAAAGAAAAAAGCACAGAATTTTACATACGATATTCGTGTTTAATTAATTTTGTGAATTTTATCAGCAATCTGTCTTTTTCTTTAAATATCCGCTGTGCTGGGGCGCTATTACATTAATTTTATTTATTGACGATCTAAACATAACAAAAAAAGCCGGTTACCGTGGAATCCAAGCACGGCACCGGCAATTAATTTTCTTGCTCAAATACACATTCTAATTCTGTCCCATCAAGCAACGTCACTATTATCTGCTTCCCGTCAACCACTGTCATCTTTTCAGCCAATGCCTTGTATAAATCTATCTTAAACTCCGTTAGCGGTGCAGTCTCCAAAATTATCTTCATGAATTGCCTTGCCTTGTATCGGTAGAGAGCGTTATCACTTTTTAGTCGCTCGTTCCACTTGGCTATAAAGTAATCCCTGTTTTCAATCAGCGTGTTAAAAATATTGATAACGACTTGGTATAAAACCTCATTATAAATATGCTTACTATTACAGCCCTTTTCACCTTTGGCTGGATACTTGCCATTGCAGCGCCAGATAACTCTCCGAAATCGTTCATCGGTAGAATTCCATACCTTTCTGCCAAAGGCTTTACCATAAGAGCCGCAAATCACCCTGCCCGCAAAAGGATTAGTGGTTGTCGCGTACTCAAGCTTTTGAATACTATGTTCTACCGCGAAATTTCGCCTGCGTTCCATCTTTGCCAACAGGCAATCGCCGATCATTCGATGAAAATCGGTGCGCTTTTGGTATTGGTGCGGTAATGCACTTCGTCAGCGTAGATAGTGGCAAAATCCGATTCTGGCCGTTTTTTAATATGCTCTTCGTAGTATCTGACCTGTGCTTCGTAGCTGCACTCTTCGAATAGTTTAAGCAAACCAATTAACGAAAGGAGTTTCCCGCGTTCTAACACTGGAAACTTCTTATTTACAGTATATATTGTAATAATTTCGTCTAAAATATAATAAATATAAATAATAGACGAAACCCAATTGCCCACGCAACGCAGTTCGGCTATAATATAATAAACGTTATTTTTAGACGACGAGGTGAACTCATGAATTATATACACAGAGCAATGGAAGCTACGTTTCTCCGTCTTAACAAGGAGTTTCCCGCGTTGCTGCTCACAGGTCCAAGGCAAGTTGGCAAGACAACCATGCTTCAAAAACTAGCTTCAGAGGAGAACATAGGGCGGGAGTATGTGACACTGGACGATTTGACAGAGCGCCAAATGGCGAAGAACGATCCGAAGCTGTTCCTGCAAATCCACAAGCCGCCGGTGTTTATCGATGAGGTACAGTATGCGCCAGAGCTGTTTACCTATATCAAAATACACGTTGACCAGAACCGGCGGGCCGGTGACTTTTGGTTGACTGGTTCGCAGGTATTCAAATTGATGGAGGGGATACAGGAGTCGCTGGCCGGGCGTGTCTGCCTGCTGCATATGTCGCCCATGTCACAGGCGGAAATCTATGGTGCTGCCACTGCACCTTTTGTGCTGGATTTGGAACAGTTGTCACAACGAATCAAGGAGCGCACGCCTATCGATACGCCTGCACTTTATGAGCGTATCTTCAGAGGCGGTATGCCCGCCCTCATTAGTGGACAGTATAGCGACCATCGGGCAGTTTATTCCAGCTACATCAGTACCTATATAGACCGGGATGTAAAGGAACTTTCCGGCACTATCGATTCGCTCAGGTTTATGGATTTCATCACTGCCGCCGCCGCTTTGTGCGGACAGATGCTCAACTACAAGACCATTGCTGACGCTGCCGGTATTGACCAGATTACCGCCAAAAACTGGCTTGGGATTTTAGAGAGACTGGGAATCGTGTTTTATCTCCACCCATATTCTAACAATATGCTCAAGCGCATGGTAACCAAGCCAAAGCTCTATTTCTATGACTGCGGGTTGGTGGCATACCTGACCAAATGGAGTAACAGCGATACCCTGATGAACGGTGCCATGAGTGGTGCTATTCTTGAAAATTTTGTGGTATCTGAGATTGTCAAGAGCTATCAGAATTGCGGCTGGGAGGCCTTTATTTATTACTATCGGGATAAGGACACTAAGGAAATTGATATTCTGCTAGAGGACAGCGGCAAGCTATACCCCATGGAAATCAAGAAAACTGCCACGCCGCAAAAGCAGCTCACTCGTGTGTTTGGCGTGATTGACAAGGCTACTTTAGAGCGTGGCACAGGAGCTGTGCTTTGTACGACTGATAGGTTGTCAGCGTTTGACAGCCAGAATTTGATTGTGCCTATTTGGGGGATATAAGTTTTTTCTTTTACATCTGCGACATTGCCGCCGCCATCTTTGACTAAAAATCAAAGCCGCATACTCTCAAAAAAGAGAGTTGCGGCTCTTTTGTTGCCAACCTTGTTGCCAGAAGCTATTTTTCGGCAATAAAAAAGCTTCCAGCAAAAACGCTGGAAGCCTTGATTTCTCTGGCGGAGAGGAAGAGAACGTCACTAATACCTTAAGCAGAACCCTATAAAACATGCGTTATGTTAGGAATGCCTCCTTTTTTTGTCATTACGCATAGAACTTGATCGACCCGTGGCTACCACCAGTCTAAATCGGTGTCACGCAAGTCTTCTTCCGCAACGGTCAGGTCAGTTTGTAACGATTTGGTCAAGCGGCATGTTTATTCCTAAAAGGGTCTTAGCAAATTCAAATTCACGTTCCGAACAACCTTATTAAAGTATTTTATAACGACATCCTCACAGACCTTATCGGACAACATCTCATTCATTATCATCACCTGCTCTTTTTCAGATATTTGCGGCTTATCTTTACCAACTATTCAACAAAAAAATCTTTGATATTCAAATGTACAATCCCCTTGTGGGACATATCGATATCGTCCATACTGACCACAAGCTTAGGAAAGTTATCTTCGATTTGAAGCAGATCCCCAAACTCCCGTTCCTGTTTTTTTCGTTACACTATATATCACTCCAAATACAGAGAATATCAAGTAAAATCTGCAGCACTTTTGCCGAAAAACGCGCGTAAAACTATATTTTTCACAACGTTTTATACTGCCTTTTCTTACTGAGTACAGAACAATTTAGGGAAACAAAAGCCCACCAACCGCTAAAACCATAGAGTTTTGGTGGCATAAGGGGTATCCCCCCTTGTTAATTCTGCAATTTTTCGCGTGAAGGGGGGCGGCGGTCTTGGTGGTAAAGGCTGTAGAGATTGATAGGGGCCTACCGGGGTACATTAGCACTGCGTTAATCTTAAAAATGAATCCACTAAAAAAAGAGCACATCTCCTTATGTACTCCACGTGTCATTTGATAGAATCGTGATACTGATTCGCGAAATAGGAGTTTTTGCGTAAAGATTCGGCACCCCAAATACTGTATCCGAGTCCTCCAGGAAATAGGACTGGCGCACGTCATTCTTCTCATTAAGAAACCATTTTTTACTTTAGCTTTACTTTGTACCCAAGCATGTAAGCAATGTTGCATATGTCTATAATCTAAAGCTGTTCCTCTAATTGAGAGAGAACAGTTTTGTTTGGTAATGTTTGTAACAATTTATTGTCGTCAACTTATCGTTTGTTGACAATAAAGAAACGTCAGACTGTGCAAAAATGGTGATATTCTCAGGCGGTTAATGGTCTAAAGAGCAGAATATGAAAAAAACGGCAGCAATCCTGGAAGTAAAAGCTGAACGCTTAGCTGATTGCTGCCATTGATTTTTCCGTTCCTAAAATTCTGAGCACGCGTTTTAGGTTATACATTAAACAATGCATAACCGCTTCGCCCTGGACCTTTTCTACTCCCCGCAACAAGAAGTGTGTGTAACCCATTGCTCGTTTGATGGTTCCAAATGGGTGTTCCACGATCATCTGCCGCTGTTTGTAAAGCGTCATATTTTTCGCAAATCGTTCATCTGCCCGCGCCATGATGTCATGGTATTCGCCTCTTATGATTTGCCGGCCTCGTTTATTTTTTGTGCATTCATCCTTACAAGGGCAGTTCTTGCATACTTTGCTCCGGTACACCTTTTCTTTTGCATCATTCTTGCTTACGTTAGGAAAAATTTCCCCTCGTGGGCAAATATAGCAATCGCTTTCTTGATTATACTTAAATTTGTCTAATGTGTAGGCTGGATTTCCCGTGCTCGATGGGGGATTTTGCTTGGATACGATGGCCGTAATCTGGCCTCGTTCGCACTTTCTTAGGCATTCTCCCGTATAGTACCCTTTGTCGGCAAGTACGGTAGACGTCAGTAGCGCCATCAGGGTCGTCACCTTGTTCTAGTAGCTCTAAATAGCGCGCGGCAGATTGTTCAAAGTGGTCTAGCATTTTTGGCTATCTTGCCTTTAGTAAGATTCTTCTTGCGGGCGTTGTTGGCTCTTATCAAACCATTCCACCTTTCACGCAGGCACAAAACGATACATTATTTTGCCTATAACCAATTTTTCATCTTTTTCACCGTAATTCCTGTAAAACCACTGGTACTAATCAAATGTGTATGTAAAATTACCACTCTCATCACTACTCACCGAAATGAATAGGCACCTTTTCCAATCTTTCCAGCTATCCTTCCATCCTCCTACACCCCAGTATTCGAACTTCGTGTCTGTACGGACAACGCCATAGTAACTCTATCATCACATTCGCCAAGTTCGGCCAAAGTGCCTTCCCACACACGGGTGCTTGATTTGGCATAAAGGTAGATGCTTTGCTCGTAATCGAGATAAGGCCCAACCGGGATAGTTATACTGCTATTCGGCTTAACACCATACCAGCCTCTGGTAAACGATGTGTTCCTGTCAAAATCCCAATTACTAATCGATACCCACACTGTTTCGGATCGATTGTTGATTAGGTGCAGAGTTGATGGCTTAGTCGCCGCCCACGCCTGCTGCGGAGTAATAAGCGCCACCAGCAGTACTCCCAGGAATATTTTTGCCACAATACCCCTAATCATTTTCGCCATTTTACACTCCTCCATTTATTATTTATCACATAAGGCTAGTCATAAAGAAGCTGCTTTAGTCTAGTCGCAGCTACTCTTTGCTGACTTTGACCTCGCAGTTAATTGTCTTAGCTGCCATATTAGCCGGTTCCCAACTGCGCCGCAGCGAAAAAACAACGGGTTCCTGACCAACAGTGTCTGGTTTGGCTTGAAGAATATATACCGTACACATTTTTCCGCCTGGCAGGTTTGGCGTTTCCATCACCGAATAGCGCTTCTCTACTTTAACCAACTGTAACGCTTTATTGAGCAATTCCCAGTCATAACCGGTGCCGCTGGCCGCATATAATTCGACTTTGAAAAAATCGCCCGCTTTGATATCAACAGCCAAGCCTTCGCTGGCCGCATCGTCGGCATCCGCTTTAACCGTCATGGCTATAGGCGGTTCCCGAACAGTCATGTCTTCCGCCAATACCCCTGCTGCTGCCATACCCCAGATAAGGAATGACATGCTCAGCATGGCAAACACCTTCTTGAGCATTTCTCCATATGGAATTTTCACCCTAGCCACCGCCCACCTTTCGTTTTCTACTTTGGCCGTCAAAAGATGCTGGTACCATCACCAACAAAGAGGATTCGATACCCGCAAAAACCAACGATGACAAATAATATTACAGCAACCTCCATAGTGTCGGCAGGCAAAAAATCTAGAATAGCAAAAACTATTAACAGATAAACCAGACATAACAACCAACGTAGACCACGCAATAAACTAATCATAATGTCACCCTCATGTACGTAATGCTAACTATACCTGATTTCCTCTAACCAAGTTCGTATAATACACCAAATATAAACATTGCTAATCCTACAATACACATTCCTACCATAGCAGCTTTTCTTGAATAATCATTTTTGACAGTAAACAGCTCTGGTTTTTCTTGACTATACCCGATCTGAAGCTCAGTTCCTATTGAATATTTTCGTCGAGTGCAGCCTGCCTGCTCTGGTGCTTGGATGATTCTGCCATCTATCAACTTATATTCAGCAACCATGGTATACATGGTAAGTCTATTTATATCCTCATACTCATTATATTTAACAACAGTTGCTGTAGTAGTAACAACATTTTTGAATAATCTAATTTCCCTCTTCAGCGATAATAGCCCTGCTAAAAAGGTAATAAAGCCTATGCCAGAAAAAATCATTAAATCCATTTTATCACCTCTCGCGTACAGTGAGCTCACAAGGAATTGTCTCAACTGCCATGATTGCTAATTCTCAAATTCCATGCAGCGAAGAAGTGAGCCTCTTAACGCTGCTCACCTTGCCTGAGACCAGACTCAGCCTGCAGCAAGCCCAATAAGCAACCATTTCTTGTAGAATCCTCCTTACTCCCGCTTCTGATAATTCCTGGCCGGAGGTTGACAGTACAGTATAATAAGCGTTGGAATTTAAGAACTTCTTTTTTGAAAGTTCTTTTTGCTTCATCTCTGGTACGACACAAAGCGCGGATTTGAAATGAGCAATTTTGCCCGTCTATCATTATTGAGTCATACGAATTTTTTTACAGCTTATAACTATTTGTTAAAAATCTGGCGACTCATTTGCAGTTCCCTTGTGTCCACAATTGCTACATTCATATTGTTTCGCGTCAGTTGCGGTATATTTCCTCCCATTAGGTGCATATGTTTGCTCGTGACAACTTGGACATTCAAGGGCTCGGGTGGCGGCGTATACACCCGAAATACCAATGATACTTATAGCCACTAATAAGAATACAATAATGAGTTTTTTATTTTGTTTCATTTTTATCCCCCTCTTGATTGTTAATATTTGTCTACCTTAACCGTGTGCCTCACGATATCCTCCTGCACGGCCAGCGACTGAACAAAGCCTTCCAGCGGCATTATTATCCGCCGGTTGTGCCGGGCAGGTAGCCGCCGGCCGGACCCCAGTTCTCTGCGGTACGATCCGAGCAATTATCGCAGGAATAGCTAATATGTCCCAGTTAAAACCGGAAGCCGTCCAGATAGGCATCAGTATCCCTCCCACAGTTTCATAAGGGATAAAAGAAACCACCGGCTAGAGTTTCATAAAGCTATAGCCGTGGTTTCCGCGCAACCAGTCACACTAGGGTTCATTATTGTTCCCCGGCCGTAAAAACCTTCAAATTTCTATCTTTCCCCGGTTTGTTATTATCAGAAGTTCCACCTGATCCCGGCGTTGACCAGCCACGGGGTCTTGGTCGTGGAGCCGGTGGTTTTGCTGATTTCCATGTAGCCGTTGGTTCTGCTATTGAAGGCTGTGGTCAGTCCCAGGGCGTATTCCAGCCAGGTTTGTTTGAGATTTTGCTCCAGCGTCACCGGCGTCAGACCGCCTGTCGACATGGTTACCGCCGAACGGGCGCTGAACTCCCTGGCGATTGAGGTTTTGACATAGAAGCTGTTCTTCTGATCCATGTTCCGGCCTATGGCCAGGCCCAATCTGCCGACAGTGGAATTGCTCCCCTGATTGTATGCCGACGTGCCGTCGCTGGTGGTATAGCTCGCCGAATTGACGCGGGCCAGGTTTATTTCCAGCTGCGGCTCCAGATACCAGTTATCGGCCAGCTTTTTTCTAAAGCCGTATTCCGCCGAAACACTTGTGCCCCAGTTGGCGTAGCTGCCATCTACCCTGGTGCTTACCGCGTCGTTCAGATAGTTGTAGTAGCTGGTCCGCAGCCGGCCTGCTTTGGCGATGACGTCAAAATAGTGGCCTTTGTCTCCCAGCCAGCTGCCATAGGCGCCGACCGTCACGCTGCTGTACGTGCCGCTGCCCCGGGCCAGGGCGGCATCCCCGCTGAGGTAGCCGAGAGCATAGCCGGTGTACCATGTGCCGCCGTCAACGCGATGCTTGGTGTCATAGCCGCCCTGGATCGCAGTGTAATCCGATGTAGTGCTGCGGCCGTAGGAATCAACGGTCTCTTCCGAGCCCCGGTAAACCCTGGCCCATTCCCCTTCCTGACCTTTGGCATTTCTAAGTTCGCCCATGCGCTTTGTCAGGTTGTTGTTTTCGCTGCGCCACAGCATCAAGCTGCCGGCATTGATGTCGGAGGCTGTATGCACGGTTTCGCTCACGCCGGCCGGACCGTCGGACGGAACAGTAAGCCCGGTTACCGACCAGGTGTCCACGCCCCCGCTGGTGGTTTCGGACAGGGTCGGGGTGAAGCGGTACGCGCCGTATTCGGTCGGCGCCGCCGTGAAGGCGGCGCTGCCGCCCGATACGGTGGCAAAGCTGGCGCTGCCGCTGATATTCTTGCCTGTCGCAAACCCCGGGTCATACGCTACCTGGACGGTATTTTGCGAATTGGCGGCGCTGGTAATGTTGATCTGATCCGATTGACCGTGGGCAAGATCGGTGTTGATGACAAATTTTGCCCCGCCGCTCATGTTGGTAATATTGAGCTGGTTGCCGGCGGTGGTGCCATTGGCGAGGCTGACTGTGCCGCCATTTGTTACGGCCAGGTTGGCAATGGCGTATGTTCCGGAAGTGCCGCTAAGGTTGATGGTTCCCAGAATAAGGGATGTTGTGCCGGACAGTGCCGCGCCGGAGTTCATCTGAATGACACCGCCGGAGTTGGCGGTGGTGCCGGTGACCACGGCGCCGCTATTCACCTGCTGAAGTCCGCCACTGTTTATAGTGGTACTGGCGGCGCTGCCGCCGCTACTCACCTGCTGCAAACCGCCGCTGTTGATGGTTGTGCTGGTGGCGCTGCCGCCGCTATACACATCCTGGTAGCCGCCGCTGTTTATCGTGGTGCCGGTGGCGCTGCCGCCGCCATTTACCCACTGCTTTCCGCCGCTGTTTACGGTGGTGCTGGTGGCGTTGCCGCCGCTATAAACAGACTGTTCTCCGCCGCTGATAGTTGTGCTCACTGCGCTGTCGTACACAGCCTGCCACCCACCACTGTATATCGTGGTGCTCACTGCGCTGCCGCCGTTGTACACATACTGCCTTCCACTGCTGTTTACAGTGGTACCGCTGGCGCTGCCGCCGCTGGACACATACTGCGTTCCACTGTTGTTTACAGTGGTACCGTTGGCGCTGCCGCCGCTGGATACATACTGATTTCCGCCGCTGTTGATGGTGGCGCTGGCGGCGCTGCCCAACACAACCTGCTGTCCACCATTGTTTATCGTGGTGTCGGTGGCACTGCCGCCACTATTCACCCGCTGCAAGCCACCACTGTAAATGGTGGTGGTGGTAGCGCTACCGCCGGCGTACACAATCTGATATCCGCTGTTGATGGTGGTGCTGGTGGCGTTGCCGCCGCTGTTCACATCCTGCCTTCCGCCGCTGTTGATGGTGGTGCCGACGGCGCTGCCGCCGCTGGACACATACTGCAATCCGCCGTTTAAAGTGGTGTCGGTGGCGCTGCCGCCGCTGTACACATTCTGCATTCCGTCGCTGTTGATGGTGGCGCTGGCGGCGCTGCCTTCTACCTGCTGTGTCCCGCC
>NZ_FWXI01000043.1 GCF_900176355.1 Sporomusa malonica
AGCGGCACAGCGACACTAAAGTCTGGAAACGATACCAATATTATTGGCTCCCAGGTCAAAGGCGAAAAAGTTGTGGCCGATATAGGTGGCAATCTTAATATTGAAAGTCAGCAGGACAGCGACACCTTTAGAGCGAAGAATCAGAGTGCAGGGATTGGTTTTGGTACCGGAAAAATAAGTGGTACTCATGGTTCTATCGGTAAAGGGAAAACCAACTCCGAATACAACAGCGTTGTTGAACAGGCTGGTATCTACGCCGGAAAAGATGGTTTTGACATCACGGTAGAAAAGAACACTGACCTTAAGGGTGCGGTCATTTCCAGTGAGGCTCCCGCAGTTAAGAATGCTTTAAAAACCGGTACAATAACCTTCTCGAATCTGGAGAATAGAGCCAAGTATCAGGCGAGTAGTAGTGGAGTTGGCTACGCAGCAGGTAAGGACGCTAATGGCAAGGAGGTAGCTAAAAAAGACCTAGGTTTAACTCCAAATATTGGTGTAACAGCCTCAGGAGAAGATAGCAGTACTACAAAATCAGCAATATCTCCAGGAACGATCGAAGTACGAAGCAATCCGAACCAAGATTTAAGTGGGTTAAGTCGTGATCCAGCAAGAGCAATCAATGCTTTAGGTAAGATTTTTGATAAGAAGACTGTACAAGAACAACAGGAATTAGCCCAATTGTTTGGCGAAGTAGCCTATAAAGCAATAGGTGATTTAGCAGCTTCTTATCAAAAAGAAGCTAAGAATAAGTACTCTGATTCAACAGAAAAATTTACTGCTGCCCAAGAGGCGCTAAATTCTGGTAATATTGAATTAGCTAAGCAGCTATATCAAGAAGGCACGAATTTAAAAAACGAGGCTGATGCACTCTCAAGTAAATGGAGTGAAGGCGGCTCGGCTAAAGTTGCTCTTAACGTAATGGCTGGAGGTTTAATGGCTAATCTCGGTGGTGGTAGTTTTGCTTCCGGGGCAACAGGAGCCGCGGTGAACGAAGCAGTTCAAAGCGAATTGGCCAAAATTAAAGACACTGCTGCCCATCAGTGGGCTAGTGCTATTATAGGGGCTGCTGCGGCAAGTGTGGTCGGAGGTAATTCTCAAACCGGTGCGTCTACTGCAGTGAGTGGAACAAAGAATAATACACTCGATCCTGATCACGAACATAGTCAAAGACAATTACAAGACAAACAAGAAGAGAATCAGCAACAATATGACCAATTAACTGGTGATCTAAATAATTCAGTAGCCAATGGTAACCAAAATTTAGTAGACAGCGGGAAGTCTTCCCCTGATCTACTTAAAGAACTAGGTAACAGGATAAATGCATTTAAGAACCAGCAACAGCAAGAGCAATTCGTTAGAGACGTGCAGACGGCTTCAGAAACCTTAAAGATGATGGGCAAATCCCAAGATGATCCTAATTATTACGCTTTACTACAGCAAGAAGTAGAAAGTTTGCAGGATGCACGTGAAGCCGTAGAAGGATTTACTAGCGGAATCAAAACGGTGACTGGTAAAATATTTACTGAGATTGCGGCTTTAAAGGGAGCGAGTAAAGCTGTTCCAACTTGGAGTGGCTCAGGGCCTGCTCCGGGCGTTCTTGGTGTAAACTCATCATCTCAATCAGTTGCAGCGATTAGAAATTACTATCCGAAAGAAGGCGCGATTGAGTTTGTATTTGATCCTAAAACAAACACATTTCTTGTGGGCGAAGGAAAACATGCTGCATTAGCAAATACAATAAATGCAGATACGACTACAGTAGTTGGTGGAATTTTTAGTCGTGGAGCTAATGGTCAAATACTTACAAACGAAGCAAGTGGACATTTCTGGAAAAATTGGACGCCAGCAGTAAGACAACAGTTCATGGAAGTGATGGAAAGCTACGGACTTCCAGCGGTTCATACAGTAGGCCAGTAGTAGATATTGAGGGGAGGTGTCTATGATTGATGCAAGGTCCATACTAAGCGCAATATCTTCAGATGTTAGCTGCAAAGAGTCTATTGTGCACGAATCTGGAGAGAAGGTAAAATGGTATCCAATATTAAAATGCGATCCTGCGGGACTCTTATTAGGTGTTGAGCAGGAAGGGAAATGGGTAGTTGAAGCCAAATCGTGCTTATATATTCTAAGTGAAGCAGGCTCATTTTGGCGGTTGGTCAGCCTATTAGAACAACCGCTGAATGATATTAGAAGTGAGGTAGCTGAGGTTTTTAATAAGTCTTTAGATGTTAGTACAAACATTGATGACATCTTTCCTTTTACTGATATAGTTAGATCAGGACTTGAGTTTGGGACGAAACATTGGGCTGAAAAGGCCTTTGAGTGGTACGATGAGTTGTTACCTGAAAAGAAACAACATTTAAGGGATTCTCTAACTAAGTTGGAGACCGCGAAATGGGCATCTCAAAAGTTGCGGCAAAAAGCGAAGAAAGAATTGAAACGAATGGATTTTTAGGATAGCATTTCTCGTTGCAGAACTCTGCCTAACTCACCGCAAAACGACGGAGACTAGAGGCAATGACACTGAAATCCTTCAATGTCATTGCCTCCTAAGAAATGTGGAACCCCGAAACAGACTACATAATGTAAATTCTGCAGCCAGCAAACTTAAATTGTTCTTTCGGCTGCATTACTTTTTGCGGGTTATGTAGTGGATCAACAAAACCGTATTCTGAACAAAGAAGGACAAGTTGTAGCATCTTGGTCTACTACAGTAGGCGGTTGGGTAGATAGTGCTGGAGACTTTATTGGAAATACAGTTGATTCTATAGTGCTGTGGGCAAAAGGAGATTCAGCTGGTAGCTTACAAAGGCAGGTTGAAAAAGGACAAGCGCCAAAAGAGGTAGATAGAGTAGATAAACCTCATGTCCCAGGACAAAAACCACATGTTCATTTTAACGATGGAACATCTCTAAATAATGACGGAACAATACATGATGCTCACAACGGAACGCCTAAACCAAGTAACAAAACAAAAGAATGGTTGAAAGATAATGGGTGGATAGTGGAGGAATAGTTGTGAAAGTATTTGGATATCAAAAAGATAGTGAAATTTTGATAGAGTTACAAGAGGTTACGTTTCAATCTGACATTAAAGAATTAGATAAGATAATCAAATTTTTACTAAATGTAAAAGAACAGCATAGTAAGGTTACTGTCAAGGAAGAATTGTGTCATTCGCATTTTCGTGATTGGGACATTGAATGGCAGGCTAATTCAACAGATATTATTGTTGTAACAACTTCTAATGATGAGTAACAATTGGAGAGACGAAAAACTGCCTTACTCTAAGTTCAACGTGAATTTGAAGGCAGTAAAGAGATGATTCGAAACAACTAAAAATCATTGAAAAATTAACCAAACAAAAACAAGGTCAGTGGACGTAAAAAAATCCACTGACCATTTTTTCTATCTCAGGTGTCGTCTAGAGAACGAACAACGATAAGGTACAATAAATTTCGCAAATTGAATTAAGGCAAAAAAGAGGACAAGTTTGCAGTCCAAAGGTAAAATGAAGTTACCACACACCATTTACCGAAAGGAGAACTGCAAACATGTCCAAGAAAATTATACAGTTGAATGAGGAAATCATCAAGGTAGAACTGAAAGAACTGGTGCGCAGCAGCGTAGAGGAAACATTAAATAATTTACTGGATCAGGAGGCCAAAGACCTGACTCAAGCGGCGAAATATGAGCGTACCGAGTCACGTCAGGGCTATCGGTCTGGTCACTACGACCGAAATCTGACAACTACCTCTGGAAATGTAACCCTCAAAGTCCCCAAACTCAAAGGAATCCCCTTCGAAACTGCTATCATTGAACGGTATCGCCGCCGGGAAAGCTCTGTAGAAGAAGCTCTCATTGAAATGTATCTAGCAGGCGTCTCTGTCCGACGGGTGGAGGATATTACCGAGGCATTATGGGGAAGCAAGGTATCTCCCTCCACTATCAGCGAGTTAAATAAAAAAGCCTATGTTCACATAGAAGAATGGAGAAACCGCCCCTTGCAGGGCCGGAAATATCCTTATATCTATGTGGATGGCATTTACCTACGTCGCAATTGGGGCGGTGAATATGAACACGTGAGCGTACTTGGAGCCATTGCAGTCAATGAAGATGGTTACCGTGAGGTTCTGGGGGCGGCAGAGGGTATGAAGGAGGATAAGGCCAGTTGGACTGAATTCTTTAAATGGCTGAAAAGCCGTGGCTTAACTGGCGTGAACTTGGTTATAGGAGACAAATGCCTGGGTATGTTGGAGTCGGTTTATGATGTGTTTCCAGAAGCCAAATACCAGCGGTGCACTGTCCATTTCTATCGGAATGTATTTTCGGTAGTACCTCGATCCAAAATTAAGCTAGTAGCTAAAATGCTCAAAGCAATTCATGCCCAGGAAAGCAAAGCTGCAGCCAAAGAGAAGGCTAAACAGGTCGTTCAAGCACTGAGAGAAATGAAGCTCAAAGAAGCTGCTGTTAAAATAGAAACTAGTATCAATGAAACGCTTACTTATACAGACTTCCCCTCCGAGCATTGGACGAGAATTCGCACCAACAATGTGATTGAGCGACTAAACCGAGAAATCAGGCGCAGGACAAGAGTAGTCGGTACTTTTCCCGACGGCCAATCTGCGCTCATGTTAGTCTGCGCCCGCCTCCGTCACGTTGCAGGTACCCAGTGGGGCAGCAAAAAGTATATGAATATGAAACACTTAGAAACTACCGGCCTTGAGTCGGATTTTAGTGCTGACTGATTTTACTTAATAAAGACTGCAAACTAATTTGCGAAATAATCTTGACGGTACCAATCAAATCTCGTCAATCAGAATGACTTCGATTCATTACTGCCACAAAACGGACAACTACCCCCATATCCATTACCAAAACAACTCAACATTACAAAATGATAAGCGCTAGCTTAGGCCTAAATGAATTTGTTTATAAACCGAAAACATCCCGAAGTCTATCTGCTGAAGGAAAGTTAGATGCATTGGTTGCTAAAAGATCTTCTGATAGCGATATAGTCTGTCCTGTAGGAAGCAGTAATCCGCTTGGTAATGCGGCGATTACTGCTTTTGCATTGTACATAACACTAAAAGCAAGCTTTACATCAGAATCCCAAGTAAGACGCGGATCATTTAACTTGTGGTTTAGGTAACTCTCTAAGCATAGCGACACTAACTCAAGATAGGTTGGTCGAGGTATCTTGTTGGAAGCTCTGATTGGAGTTGTGAATTTTGCTGCGAACGGCATAGTATCTATGAGTAAGAATTGCTTTTTGGCGAGTATATCGAGCGAAATCTGTCTGTTTTCTGCGTACGTTGCGAATGCTCCAGTGGGAGCGTTCCACCACGGGCCTGTACATTGATCGCCGTAAAAATAATTGGATGTCTCTTTAGAATTAGCAGGGGGAGCGGCTTCGCCGATTAAAAGATATTTAATCTGGACCTTTTTTGATTGAAGCCGATAGATATTTTCTTCCCATTTTTCTTCGGCAAAGCAATATAGTGCGTTTAGGTTTTCTAATTGAGGAGCGTAAACTCTTTTCGAAAATAACTCCGTGAGTAATTGGAGTTCTTTTGGATATTTTTCGGTTAGCAGCACTTATATTACCTCCATATGCCTAACAAAAACTGATTTCTTTCAGGGGTGGTTATGGTAAAGAATTGAAGTTAGGTTCTAAGTTACATAGTGTCTAGAACTACAATCCCACTAGTATGTCTAAATTACGCTTGTTTAATCATCATCGGCTTGACTTGTGGGGTCATTGCCCGGTTAGGCTTCCGGCAATTTTAAGGCTAATTGGTCTAATAAAATCCCGAGTATCACAAAAAGGCACTAAATCCTGTTTAAGACAATTTAATTAGATTCTGATTCATCCTTATTACTTTCGAACTTCTTTTTTGTATCAACATAATCGATCTTATTGTATGCAATTTGATCCTCCATGTTTTTCATCATTTCCCGTAACTTTTTCTGATAAAATCCGGTCAGGCCGAGCATGCGGTGGTCCATAAGAAAATTATTCTTCTCTATCCCCAGTTTATTATCATCACTTTGCTTTGCCTCATTTAACTTATCCGAATGATTAGCATCTTTTTTATCGCCTGCACTCTTTTTATCTTTGTCCTCGTCGTCAGAAGTCGAGCCAATCAAAACCTTCATATTTTTCCCAATGACTATATATGTATAAACCGTATCCCCAACTTTGACAGTAACGTATTTCCATCCTTGTGAATTTCCAGATGAATCCTGCTCTAACTGGGATTCAGTTCGTCCACACGAAGTCAAGTTATTCGATAATGATGAAAGCCCAGACAAATTCATGGTTGATTTCCATCTCCTTATAAGTAGTACATCTCTAGAATAAATATCGCTATTTTCCAAAAATTTCTTAAGTTCTCGTTTTTAGTATTCAAACCCATGAAGCTCCCTATAATCCGCGATGTGGGATGAATTCTTCCTCTTCTGGTAGTATCATTCGGTGATCCTGCTGGCGCAGTAAATGCTTTAGGTAAGATATTCGATAAGAAATAATTCAACTAAAACAGGAATAAGCGCGTCTTTTTTGTGAAGAAGCGTTTAGAGCTGTTGGAGATATTGCCAAGAAAATATTAGCTGGGTCTTAAGATATATGGAGGAGAACCGTTAAGGCAGAAAAAATATGGGTACTTTTAGTTACAATGTTCGGCAAAGTGTTTCTAATTTTAGCCTACATCAACTTATTTGTCATGATGTGGGAAATGCTGTCAGTTCTGATATAAATAAAAACACAGTCTGTCGAATGCAGTGCTGTATTTTTGCTGCAACTAACATTTTTTACAGTTATATTGTACAAAGTTTACTATTTAACATGTTACAAATCTCGGGAAATAGTGTAAAATTTAGTTTAATATAATAAATTTATAAAAAATTAGCATTTATGTAACGAAAAGGAGGATGAAACCTATATATGATTAGTACAATTTATCCTCAAATAAATGAAAAATTTTTTTTTATGGACAAAGAAATAATTATATTAAATGTATATAAAATTTTTCAATTAGCGCAAGTGAGATATGTATGTTCACAGACTAAATTTATGGTTGATATAAATGTACTAAGTCGGAGTCCTAATAAGATTAAATCAATTTCAATAAAAATTCTGGGTGAGGTATAGATAATGATTCTAGACTTTTTAGATGGATCCTTAGATGGTGATTCATGGGAAGAACTTTGTAATTCATGCTATCGTATGAAATATCAAGACGAACATTATACTGAAATACCGGCTATACACGGAGGTGATGCAGGTATTGAAGGATTTACACGTGCTGGTAGAGTTTATCAGTGTTATTGCCCTGAACGGGAATATACTGATGATGAATTGTATAACCACTTAAGAGATAAAATGACAGCAGATGTTAACAAATTAACTTCTACTAAATATGCGGTAAGATTAAAAGAGCTAGGGGTACCTCCAATTAAAGAGTGGCATTTTGTAATTCCTCAATACAAAGATTCAAGAATACTACAACATGCTGAAACAAAAAGAAGAGAAGTTATAAATTTGAAAAATTTACAGCCTGCTGATTATAGCTATATTGATGATGATTTTGTAATAGTCATAAAGCAGGCCGAGGATTTTAAAGTGGAAATTTCAAGAATAATTCGCAATACAATAACAGATACAAAACTAAACTTTGCAATTTATCATACTGCTGCTCCAGATTGGTCAAAATGTGATTCTGATAAAGCTAATAATATAAAAAGAAAGGTTAAAGCTGTTATGGGTAATGTTGATGAAACTGATGAAGATTATAATTCAGTAGTTAATACGTATATTGAGTCATATATTAAAGGACTTGAAATATTTAGGATACTACGAGTATCTTATACAGAAGTTTACGAGGATATCTATATGTTAGAACAAGCATATAAGAAACAAGTATCTCTAAAAACGAAAATGAATACCAATAGTTCTATTAACGCAATCTTATTTAATGAAATACTTGATGATTTTCAGAATAAATTAGAAAATCAATTTAAATATTTAACGACGGCATCTGTTATGGAATTGAAAATCGATTTAATTAGTGGTTGGCTTGCAGATTGTTCTATGCAATTTAAGAGTAGGTGAATTATGAAAAAGAATCTTCTTCTAACAGACGAAATACTCTTTGATGCTAAGCCAGATGCCGTACCGTATAATTACCGAATAAGCTACAAAATGGCGCAATTATGTTTAATTATTTCCATGTGCTGTGGGCGTGGAGGTTGTTCAATATTTAAATTACATATGATTTCTGTAGGCCTTTGTACTAAAGATGATATGGAAGAATTGGTTGCTTTTGCAGAAGATAGATTAACAAGTTATACATTAATTAGATTTGATCCAGCCGTTAATCGTGCAATTAAATATGCAATAACAGAATCATTAATCTTTCAACAGCAAAATGGATTATTTAGATTAACGGAAAAGGGAAAGAGTCTAGTAAAAAAAATCCATAATATAGAAGATTTAATGGTTAATGAAAAAAGTATTTTAACTAGTTTATCAAATAAATTGACAGAGGATAAAATCAAAGCGCTGATATCATATTGGAGGTATTCCAATGTTAAAAATTAATAGATTAAGAATAGAACTTAAGACAGAAAAAGGTATTTACGGAATAGATGAAAGTTTTGATTATGGATTAAATTTCATTGCCAGTAATGATAATACTTGTGGGAAAAGTTCAATTTTAGCTGCAATATATTATTGTTTCGGATTTGAAGAAATTATTGGTGGGCGTGGTGAAAAAGTTTTAACTTCAGTATATAAAACATCAATCGAAGATGGTGACTTAATTTTACCTGTATTAGAGTCAGGAGCATTTTTAGAGATTACAAATGGAGAAACTGTAATTACTGTTTTTAGAGCAGCGAAAATGCAAAATAGAGATAGCAAGCTAATATCAGTCTTTTTTTCTTCAATGGAGAATGTTGGACAACCAAATATTTTAGTTGACGATATGTATGTACATTTACCTAATTCTGCAACAAATAACAAAGGGTTTCATAACTTTTTAGAACATTTTTTGCATTTAGAATTACCCTTAGTGCCTGCGTCTGATGATGTAGCTAGAAAACTATATTTACAATTAATATTTTCATGTATGTTCATAGAGCAAAAACATGGATGGGCAGATATTTTTTCTGGTATGCCAATTTTAGGAATAAGAGAATCTAAAAAACGCGTTATAGAATTTATATTAAGCCTTGATACATTGGAGAACGAAAAGAAAAAAGAGCATTTGAGAAATTTAGAAAACCAAATTAACTCCAAATGGCGAGCTTTAGGTCAACTGCTTGAGGATTCCGCCAATAAGCAGTTGTGTAGTATTAATGCTTTACCACTTACGCCTAGAATTTTAAACGAAGCTGACTTATCAAGGATCAGTATTAATAAGGGAAATATTTCAATAGAAGATTATATTTCGTCTCTTCAAATAGAGTATAATAATTTAATGCAATTAACCCCAAAAATAGTTGATAATTTCGATCAAATTCAAGAAGAATTAAATGAAATTGAAAAGTCAATGACTACTTTTGAAAGAGATATCCGTCAATACATAGATATGACTGCAGCTGAAGATTTAAGTATCAAAAGTTTGATTAATAATCTTGAAATTATCAATAATGATATTCGTAATAACAAAGATGCTGCACGTCTTCGCAATTTAGGATCTGAACTGAACTGTCTTTCATCATTAGATATATATGCCCTGTTTGTAATCAGTCTATTCAAGATACATTATTGCCAAATCCTAATAATATAAGAATTATGAGCATAGATGAAAATATTCGTCATTTAGAAGCGCAAAAAGATATGCTTGAATTTGCGCTTAAAAGTCATGAAGAAAATAAGAAGGTTTTAAATCAAAATCTACAGGAATTAGAAAGTAAACTTTTTAAACTTAGGAGATTAGCTAAATCACTCAGAAATGATCTATATTCTACAAATGAAAATATCTCTGAATCAATTATTTATAAAAGGTTGACTATTGAATCCGAATTAAATAATCTCAATAGTTTAAAAAACAATATTATGACTCAGAAGATGGAACTTATGAAATTGTCTAAGCAATGGGAAGACTATTTAAAAGAAAAATCAACCTTGCCAAGTAATAAATTTACAGGTTTGGATATTAAAAAAATAGAATTGCTAAGATCTTATTTTGTAAACAATTTAAAACTCTATGGTTATAAAAGTGTTATTAACTTAAACACAGTTGAGATTTCTTTGGAATCTTATTTACCTGTAATAGAAGGGTTTGATATGAAATTTGATTCCTCCGCTAGTGACAATATACGAGCAATTTGGGCTTTCACGATGGCACTAATGCAAACATCATTTTCAATGCGAGGAAATCATCCTAGCATACTTTTGTTTGACGAGCCAGATCAACATAGCATAATTATTAATGATATGGAACAGTTATTTAAAAGTATCATAATCTTGGGACGTACTTGCCAAGTAATAATTGCTATAACTGTTAAAGATAGTGATACACGACAAGCCGTAGGAAGATTGTCTACTGATGCATATAAACTAATCAAGGTTCCAAACAAAGCATTTGCAAGATTAGAATGACAGCGATCTAACGATTGATGGAAATATCTTTGAAATAAAAGGAAGTTGTCCTAATAGAAAACTAGGGCAACAAAATTATCTAAATACTTAAATATTATTAAAGCTAATATCAAAATCGCGCTAGCAATAATGACAATTTGTCTTACGAGTGGGATTCTTCTTTTCTTATACCAGCATTTTCCTGGAGATTGAGCGTCACTTTCCCGGCAACCAAACCCACCGGCTCCGCACCCTGGATGCCAAATTAATCGCTGTCAAATCCACAGTATCATCAACGCCACCAGCTTTGATAAGCAATTCAAAAAGACAAAGTGACGGTTCGAAACCACTGAAAAAGTCAATAAATAAACAATCCTCCCTCTATTATGGTAAAATATAACTATAGATATTTGCCGGAATGGAGGGATTTGCTTTGCTTAGACATGTGCCGCACCAATTAAGCATATATAGCGTGCTCTATGACAAAATTCCTAACGACCATATTCTGAAGACTATCGCTGCCAATGTTGATTTTAGGTTCATTAACGATTTACTGAAAGATTCATATTGTAAGCACCTGGGGCGGCCTGCTAAAGAGCCTGAAATGCTAGCGAAGTTACTTATTTTGCAATATCTATATAACTTATCAGATGTCAAAGTCATTGAAGAAGCTAGACTAAACTTAGCCTATATGTGGTTTTTGGGACTAAATCCTGAAGATGATCTGCCAGAAGCCAGTCTACTTACCAAGTTTAGGAGACATCGATTAAAAGATACAAGTGTGGATGATATTATCCAGGAAGTGGTCCGGCAATGCGTAGAAAAAGGCATTGTTAAAGATATAGGCCTGAGCGTTGACGCCACTCATACCAACGCCAATACAATTAAAAAAGTTCCGGAAAGAATCATGAAGCACCTAGCTAGAAGAATCATAAGGGCTATTGAGGAAGAAAACGGAGAAATCCCCTCTGAACTCATTGGCGAAGTACCCAACTACAAGCTCATAGAGGACCACAACGAAGCGAAGCAAATTATGAAGACATATGTAGAAGACCTGATTAGTAAAGCCGAAAACAATGTAGATCTTTCCATTCTTCCCAACAGCCAAAGAATTGTTAACGAAGCAAAAGAAATATTACAAGATCCTAAATTTATTGCACAAAAGGGAATTCGTTCACTTGTAGATAAAGATGCCCGTGTAGGGTATAAGTCTCAAACAGACAGCTTTTACGGTTATAAAGTAGAATTTGCAATGCTCTCTAAAACGAGGATTATTACTGCGGTGTCAGTTGAAAGCGGCGCATATGTAGATGGCAGCAAATTTGATGAACTTTATACGCGAAGTAAAGCATGTGGATTGACCATCAAAGAGGTGTATGGAGATAAAGCTTATTTTCGAAAACCAATCTTAGATACCTTGCAAACAGACTCGGTGGAAGCCATCATTCCAGTAAACTTTTGTGTCTACAAAATAGATGAAAGTAGATTTACTTACAATAAAGACAGCGATCAGTGGTTTTGTGAAATGGGCAACAGCACGTGGAAGAAAGTGCACCAAAAATACAAAAATAAAAATGATGTTTATAAGTATCATTTTGATAAATTGCAATGTGCTCAGTGTCCCAAACTGCTCGAATGTGCTGGCCAGAACGTGAAGAAAAAAGTACTGAGCGTCAGTGAACATAATGCTCAATATTATGAACATAGTCAATTGGTTAAGACTAATCAGTTCAAGCTCAAGTACAAAAAACGAGCCAGTCATGAGTGGAAAAACGGGGAAATGAAGCGTTTCCACGGATTAGACCGTGCCCGAGGGTACGGTCTAAAAAGCATGTCAATGCAAGCCAAATTAACGGCCTTGGCCGTAAATCTTAAAAGGATAGCAGCACTAATATCCTTTTGTGGTCATAAATCCGGGAGGCAAATCGTCGATTTTCTAGTCTATCGCAGAATGACTATGCTACTTATGTAGATATACTAAAAAAAACAGGGATATATCAGTGGTTTCTGACGGTTCCTTTGTCTTCTTTGTCTTTTTCCTTTGTCTTTTTACAGCGGTTAACCCTGTTGCAACCAATGCCAACAGTGGCAATATCACAATTGCCGGAAGTAATATTTATAGCGACAGCGGCAAGATCTCAATTGACGCGGATAACGATGTTACTATCCAAGAAGTCAAAGAAAAACACGAATCTCTTGTACAAACCCATAAGAAGAAAAGTGGATTCTTGTCATCTAAAACAACAGACAAACTCGACTATTCCTTAGTCAACGAGGTCAAGGGCAGCACCATTTCGGGTGAATCTGTTGATATTAATTCAGGAAAAGATCTTACCGTTAAAGGAAGTAACGTTGTTGCCACAAACGATGTAACACTTCATGCTGAGAACGACGTAAGCATTACTTCTGCCCAGGAAACAGGACAAGACGAACACTACAAACGCGTGAAAAAATCCGGTCTCTTCAGCGGTGGCGGCCTCGGCTTCACGATCGGCAAGCAAACGACAACGACAACGACAACGACAACGCTGAACGAGCAAGTCAAGGCCGAAATAGGCAGCACGGTCGGCTCCATTACGGGTAACGTCAATATCACTGCTGGTAACAACGTTAAGAGCGAAGGTACCCTTATTGCTAGTGGTCAGGATACCAACATCATCGGTAAAAATGTGACCGTTGACAACACCACTAATACCTACGATAGCCAGTATAAGTATGAATTTAAGCAGAGTGGGCTGACTGTATCTTTAGGTGGAACTGCAATAGATGCAGGAAAGAGTCTCGCCGGCGACTTAAACCGAGCAGGCGAAGTCCAGCAGAAGACAAAGTGACGGTTCCTTTGTCTTGGCGAAAACTTCAATTACAGATATGCTGAAGAAGAGGGTGAAAAAATGCCAAGACAGCAGCGG
>NZ_FWXI01000032.1 GCF_900176355.1 Sporomusa malonica
GCCAACTGGGGCAAGCCGACCCCATGGCTGAGCACCGGTTAATCCCCTCAGCCCGGTTAGTCTCACGCCTGAACCTACAGCCGTGGTATCCGCCAGATGCACCACTACAGCCAGACCTCTATCAGCCGCAGCAGGTCACCATTCCCCTGCGTCAGCATATTGGGGCGCCGTCAGTCCCTGTTGTCAAGGAAGGTGACGGAGTTACCACAGGACAATTGATCGCTGAGCTGCCGGCCGGCGCCTTAGGAGCCCCGGTTCATGCCAGCATCACCGGCATTGTTACCCAGGTATCATCACAGGCAATTACCATTCGAAAAGGGAGTGGCTCCGCATGATTAATGCAATTGGCATCGTTGAGTTTACCAGTATCGCCAAAGGAATTGAGGCCTCTGATATCATGGCCAAGACGGCTGACGTGACACTGCTGGTGGCGAAGCACCTGTGCCCGGGAAAGTATATGGTACTCGTCAGCGGGGATGTCTCGTCAGTCAGACAGTCGATCACTGCCGGGATTGACATGGGGGCGCAGCACACAGTGGATCACTTTGTCATCCCGAATGTGCATCCGTCCATATTGCCAGCCATCGGCGGCGGCAATGACTTAACCAATGTCAAGTCCATTGGCATTATTGAGACCTATAGCGTGGCGGCGTCGATTGAGGCCACCGATGTGGCTGTCAAAAACGCTTCAGTCATCCCGGTCAGGCTGCATATGGCATTTGGCATCGGGGGAAAAAGCTACAGTATCGTGACCGGTGATGTAGCAGCCGTCAAAGCGGCTGTGGCTGCCGGCAGTGAACTGGCAGCCAGCAAAGGGATGCTGGTCTATAGCACCGTCATTCCCCGTCCTAATCAACAGGTAATTGACAGCTTTAAGTGAATAAATCGGAAGGCAGGTGACCGGGAATGACTACAGGACAAAAACAGCGAATGATTCAAGAATATGTTCCAGGCAAACAGGTAACCATGGCTCATATCCTGCCTAATCCGCAAGGTGGCTTGCATGAGCGTCTGGGGATTGGCGGTGACGGAGCCTTGGGCATCATGACAATTACCCCCAGCGAGGCAGCCATTATTGCCGCCGATGCTGCCGTAAAGGCAGGCAATATTGAAATCGGGTTTGTTGACCGGTTTACCGGCTCGCTCGTACTGACCGGAAATGTAGCCGATGTTGAAGCGGCTGTCCGGGCGGCCGTCAATACGCTTGTCAACATATTAGGATTTTCGGCAGCAGAAGTGACACGGAGTTGACGATGAAAAGCAAGATATTACTGATTGGCGGTGTCGGAGCCGGCAAAACGACCTTAAAACAAAAATTATTAAACCAATCCTTGATCTATCTAAAAACACAGGCATTAGATTACTCCAGTATTTTTATAGATTGTCCTGGTGAATATTTGGAAATACCCCGCCACTACCATGTGTTGATTGATGCCGGGGCTCGTGCCGTTGAAGTCTGGGCCTTGCATGACGCAACCCGCCGAAACTGTCCTTTTCCGCCTAAGTTTGCCACGGCTTTCCGCAGGCCGGTTATTGGGATTGTTTCTAAAATAGATCATCTCGATGCTTGCCCGGATATTGCCGAAAGCAATCTGCGTAAAGCCGGTATTACTGGCCGGATATATCATGTGTCTGCCAAAGAGGGCAGCGGCATACCAGAGCTTGCATTGCATATGTCAAGTTTGGTGAGTCCAAATTGTCCGGATTCATGAAGTAAAGAAAGGGCTGATCTATTTAAGTAGGTCAGCCCTCGGGATTACAAATAAATTATGGTTAAAGGAGGTTGTGGCAAGTGTATAAACTACTTGTCGTAGATGATGAACAACTGGAGCGGCAGGCCATTCGCTTTATTGTCGATAGGAATTGTCCGGATATATCAATTGTGGGTGAAGCGAGTGATGGCTTGCTGGCTGTGCAACTTGCAGCTCGGGTACAACCTGATATTATTCTAATGGATATTAAGATGCCTAAGATGAATGGTTTGGATGCTGCTAAACGAATACGTGACATATTACCGGAAACTAAAATAATTATGTTAACTGCAAGCGGCAATTCTAACTATATAAAAGAAGCTGCCCAATTGGGCGTAGCCGAGTATATACTGAAACCTGTCCGGCCTGATAAATTAGTACATATTTTACATGGTATTTCGGCACAAGTAGTGAAGTTAAGGCAATCTATGGCCCTTTAACAGGATTTTAAAGGGGGATTTTTATCTTGCGTTTATTGGCTGATTCGCACGTGCACACGAAATTTTCGGCAGATGCAAAAGACGATATGTTTGATATGTGCAAAACTGCTGTTGATAGAGGTTTGAGCTATATTTGCTTTACAGAGCATGTTGATTACAACCAATTTGATGCTAGTTACCACTATTTTAATTATGATAAATACTCGGATGCGATTGAACGTGCTAGAGAAAAGTTTGGGGATAAAATTCAGGTTCTATCAGGAATTGAATTTGGCGAGCCGCACGTTTATCAAAAAGAATTTGAAAAAATGTTAAGCAATAAATTTGATGTAGTAATGGCAGCTATTCATTATATAGGGAGAGACAAAGTTGGTGTCCACTGGGTTGACGGAACCTATGAATATGATCACGTTTTATTCAAGGACTATACGAATGAGAGAATTTTTCATGAGTATTATGAAGAATTGCTCCAGGTTGTTAAATTGGGTGGTTTCGATGTACTGGCCCACTTGGATAATCCCAAAAGATATCTGAAAGAATCGGGCCATGAAGAAGAAATAATTGGTGAGATTGTACATGAACTTGTAAATGCGGGCATTGCCATTGAAATAAATACATCCCCTTTGCGAAGAGGATATCATGAATGTACACCTGATTTTGAAATATTGAAACAGTATCTTGATTTTGGCGGAACCCGCGTTTCAATTGGTTCGGATGCGCACTGCTGCAGGGAAGTTGCCATGAACTTTGATTATGCGGTTAATTTGGTGAGAGAGCATAAAGCGACTTTAGGGATTTTTAAAAATCGATGCTTTATTACTATCTAAAATTAAATATTGACGGTGTGCAAGATGAGGATTTGCTAAATATAATCAAAACGATCCCCCGTATTAAATTTAGGTAAATAAAGTAAATTCAGGGATTTATCTAAAGGAAATTGTGGAAATATGGCCAATATACTATATAGCTCAGGAAAGGAAGTGGCTTTATGAAGCAGATAAGCATACGTACGAAGACGTTGCTGGCTATTATGCCGTTACTTTTGTTGGTTATGATAACCCTATCCTGGATTAGTTATCACTATTCACACCAAATCATTGAGACCGAGCTTAATAAGCAAATGGTACTACAGTTGAATGTTACTTTAGAGGGATTCCGGACTCACCTAAACAGTCACAAGGCCATAGGTGAGGCTCTTGCCCGTTTTAGCGACAAGGGCGGTACTAGCATTAGCAAAGCTCAATATGCCGAATTTCTCAAAAGCGTCATTACTTCCAATCCGTTAACGCTAGGGGCAGGTATCTGGTTTGAACCTTTCCAGTATAAAGCCGACATGCAGTATTTCGGGCCTTATGCCTATAAAGAAAAAGGTCAAATCGTGTATACCGAAGACTACGAAAAGCCTGACTACAATTATCCAGGTCAGGATTGGTACAAGCTTGCTACCAATACCACTCAACCGGTCGTGTGGAGTGCCCCTTTTTATGATGAATTAACAAAAATCACAATGATCACGGCTTCAGCTCCTTTTTATGGGGAGAACAAGAAGCTTATGGGAATGGCTACAGCCGATCTGGATATTAGTGAATTGCAAAACGCAGTGGCTCAAACCAAAGTGGGTGAGAATGGATGGGCGTTCTTATTAGATAAGGATGGCACCTATATGTCAGATCGTGATCCTGCAAAAAACATGAAGACAAAGATAACCGAAGATTCCAACCCCAGTCTGGCTGAGGTAGGAAAAGAAGTTTTAAAGAGCAAACAGGGGCGTACCCTATTTACCAATGGCAGCAAACAATATCTCCTGTATTATGCGCAATTGCCGGAAACCGGGTGGATTCTTGCTTTAGCCATGCCGGCAGAGGAATTATACACCCCGCTAAATAATTTGCTAGTACGCCAAATAACAGTAGCGCTAGTCGCAATTGTGCTGGTATTTATAGGAATTATATTATATGCACGTTTTATCACTCAAAACATTAGCGAGGTAAAACGCATATCTGCTCTCATGGCAGAAGGCAATCTACGTCAGGAAATGATGGTTAATTCCCGCGATGAGTTTGGCCAGATGGGCCAGAACTTCAATAGCATGATTATAAACTTACGCAAGCTGCTGCATAAAATAATCGATAACTCCCAACAAGTAGCAGCCTCTTCCGAACAACTTACCGCCAGTGCCCAACAAACGGCTAAGGCCACAGAGCATATTGCGATCACTATTCAGGATATTGCAAGCTCGATGGAAAACCAAACAGGGTATGCCGGACAAACTACTGACTCAGTAAATGAAATATCGGCTAAAATTTTCAACGTTAATAGCGATATGCAGGTAGTTACTGACATGACACTAAAAACGGCTCAAAAGGCGGTGGAAGGCTACAAAGTTATAAGCCATGCGATCAATCATATGGATACAATTAGCGAAAAGGTGGGTACTGCTACCGGCGTAGTTAATGTACTGGGAGATAAATCCCGCGAAATAGATAAGATTAGTTCACTCATCACTAATATTGCCGGTCAGACAAACCTGTTGGCTCTGAATGCTGCCATTGAAGCAGCCCGCGCCGGCGAACAAGGTAAAGGATTCGCGGTGGTTGCAGATGAGGTTCGTAAACTGGCAGAGCAGTCAGAAGTAGCGGCCAAACAAATAAGTATTATCATCTCTGAGATTCAAAAAGAAACTGGAAAAGCTGTTCAAATTATGAGCGAAAGTACGAATTCTGTGCAGAACGGTATTGGTCTATTTACCCAAACAAAGAGTACTTTTGAAGAGATTCAAGAAGCAATTCAGACAGTTTCCAACCAATCTCATAGCATTGCCCAAACAATCGCCGGTATTTCCCAAGGTACTGCTCAAATCGTCAATTCGGTCCAGGGTATAGCCAATTCAACTACCGAAACCAGTGCCAGCATTCAAAACGTTGCCGCATCTACTGAAGAGCAAACTGCATCCATGGAAGAAATTCAAGCTGCTGCCGCAATGTTGGCCACTTTGGCAAACGAACTAGATGAAGCAATTAACCGCTTCCAAGTTTAATTAAGCTTAGCAACATTTGTAATCCGCAAAAAAAAGTAGTCCGTATCACATAAAAGTGGTACGGACTTACTTTTTTTCAGCTTTAGCAGCGCGTAACTATTTACTTCTTAAATGAGTCGTAAACTACTTGATACTCAGGCGTTGGTGGAATGGATTTGTAAATATACACATGAACACCATTCGGATCATTGGCAACAAAACTGCGCTCACCCCAAGGCTTATTCATGAGATCCTGGCAGATTTTAACTTCAGCCGCTTTCAGCCGCTGATATTCTGCGTCAACATCATCGACCTCAAAGGAAATAATAATGCCAGAGCCATTGAAAAATTCGCCAGCATCCCGCTGCGGTTTAGTGAAGCTAATGCCAGCAGGCAGTCCTGGAGCAATGAGTTCAATATACCAGTCACTTTCATAAACCAATTCAAAATTAAAGTGACGGATATAAAACTCTTTGGATTCACTCAGTTTGTCAGTACTAATGGTAGTATCAATCCGTTTTATTTTCATAAAGCTACCTCCCCCATTCAGGTTTGCGCTGCTTAAAATAGACTACCCTTAACTTACATGCTTCTGCCATATCCTGAGCCAAACTTAAGTTACTGCCAATATTTTCTGGCTTGTGAGCGTCAGAACCAATGGTAACCATCCGCCCACCTAATTCATAAAACCGTTCGTAAATGGGAAACAGTCTGGCTGCTGCTTCCGGGCTTGTCAGACGGCGGGTATTAATCTCCATAGCTTTCTCTTTTTGAGCAGCAGTTTTTAGTATTGCGTCAATCCAATCGCTGAATTCATGATAATAAAGTTCCGGATCATCATAGCGGGCATACCGGGATATGTAGTCAATATGTCCCAAACTGTCGACAAAATCGTAACACTTCAGGCAGTCCAGCATCGCTTCAAAATAGCGCCGATATGTGTCGTGCTTGGTTCGTGAACGATAGAAGGCCTCCTGGTAGATCTCTATATTGTCAACAAAATGCATGGATCCAAGAACAAAATCAAAAAGATAATTATTAATGATATGCCGATTGTCTTCCAGACATTCGGTCCGCATCCCAACCTCTATGCCTAAGAGCAATTTATCGCTCCGGTATTTTGTATAGTCCTTAAAATATTGTTCGACATCTAAAGGAACGTCAGGCTCCGGGTGCGCCAGATCAATATGTTCGGTAATAGTGATGCCTAAGCCTAACTCGGCCGCACGGCTAATAGCCGTTTCAATAGCCATGTCAGAGTCGTCCGAATGACGAGTATGAATATGAGTGTCAAATAGCACGAAAACTGCCTCCTAATCAACAACAGAGATACTGTATAGTCTACATATATACCATTCTAATACAAAAATACCCAAACTACAAATATTGCTTTAAGGAATTATCAACTTACTGAACGGCAATACTTTAATCTTAGGAGCAGAACACGCAGAGAAAGGAACTGTGATAATACTAATGGTTAAAGTACTGTTTGTAGCTGGCGAGGCTGCCCCATTTATTAAAACCGGGGGGCTTGGCGATGTTGTAGCTTCCCTGCCGAAAGAACTCAGGCAGCAGGGGATAGATGCCCGGATTATTATTCCTAAATATGGCGCAATATCTGAAAAAATTAAAAATAGAATGACTACAAAAACTGCATTCCGCGTCCCCATGTCCTGGCGCCTACAGTACTGTGGTTTGGAAGAGCTTGAGCATGATGGCGTTCCCTTTTATTTTATCGATAATGAGTACTACTTCAAACGAGCCGGCATTTACGGTCATTATGATGATGCCGAGCGATATGCTTTTTTTAGCCGGGCTGTGCTGGAGGCTCTGCCGTATATGAACTTTCAGCCCCAGATCATTCACTGTCATGACTGGCATAGCGGTATGGTCAGTGTGTTCTTAACAGCTCACTACCGGTCTAACCCTTTTTACCAAAGAATCAGGACACTATTCACGATTCACAATCTAAAGTACCAAGGAGTCTTTTCAAAAGAGATCATGGTCAATCTGCTTGACTTGGGGTGGGAGTATTTCACGCCAAGCGGCGTTGAGTTTTATGATCAGGTTAACTTTATGAAAGGCGGACTTATATTTTCAGACTTACTCAATACTGTCAGTCCTACTTATGCCCATGAAATCCAACACGCCTATTTCGGCGAAAAGCTGGAAGGGGTATTGGCTAACCGCCGGTTAGACTTATCGGGGATAGTCAATGGTATTGATTATACTAACTATAATCCGGCGGTCGACCCCAGTCTATTTGTCAATTATGACTGGCAGACCAGAGCGCGAAAAAATAAGAATAAAGTTGAACTGCAAAAAATGTTAGGACTGACAGTAGCTGCAGACAAGCCGCTTTTATTCATGAATAGCCGCCTGATTGAGGCTAAGGGGCTGGATTTAGTTTTACGGGTATTAAATGAAATCCTTGCAAGCGACGCTCAGATGGTTATTTTAGGTCAAGGTGACGAACACTATCATCATACGCTGTGGCATGCTGCCTGGCTGCACCATGACCGATTAGCAGCTATCATCCCCTACCGCGAGGATATATCCCGCAAAGCGTATGCCGCATCAGATCTGTTTTTGATGCCATCCCGGTATGAGCCATGCGGCATTGGCCAGCTGATCGCCATGCGCTACGGCAGTCTGCCTGTTGTCCGGGAGACTGGCGGCCTCAATGATACCGTTCTTTCCTATAACGAAAATACCGGCCAGGGTAATGGCTTCAGCTTTACCAATTACAATGCTCATGACCTCTTAGCTACGATCAGGCGGGCCATCAGTTTTTACCATAATAAAGAAGTCTGGAACAAGCTTACCGCCCGCGTTATGCGCACTGATAACAGCTGGCGCGTTTCGGCAGGTAAATACCGCGAACTATATAATAAGCTGTATGTCGAAGAATATATCTACAAAGGGGCTGCAGCTAGCCCGGAAACCATTCTCAGCCATACTGACTTAACTATTCCTGATGATATTGAACGATTAATTCCTGCACAGGAGGGTTCATATGCTCACTAAACAACATAGCACCAATAACCACTGCTCGGGCCAGCTGTTAGCACACAATACTAAATCGGAGAATATAACTGTTCCTGAATTTAGGGACGCATTTGTTGCTAAATTTGGGGCTGTGCATGGAAAAACGCTTGGTGAGGCGACTGACCGGGAGAAGTTTCACGTATTAGCCACATTAACCAGGGAGATTGTCAGTCAAAATCTAATTAAAACCCACCAGCAGCGAGCCACGGATGATCCGAAACAAGTCTATTACCTCTCCATTGAATTTCTTCTTGGGCGGCTGTTAGAGAACAACCTGGTCAATCTAGGCATCAGAGATATCTGTGCCGAAGCGTTATCGCAGCTGGGTATTGAACTAGGGGTATTGCTGGGCGTAGAAGAAGACGCCGGGTTAGGCAACGGCGGCTTGGGGCGTTTGGCAGCCTGTTATCTTGATTCAATGGCTGCCATGGGACTTGCCGGCCATGGCTGTGGCCTCAGGTACAGGTATGGCTTGTTTGAGCAAAAGATCATGGGTGGCTATCAGCACGAATATCCTGACAACTGGTTGAAAGACCGTGCTTATGTATGGGAGTACCGCCGTCCGGACGAGAAGCTGCCCATACGGTTTGGCGGCACAGTCCGCGTGCAGACTAACGGTAAAACCCGGTTTATCCACGAAAACTATGAGCGCATCATTGCCGTGCCATATGATGTGCCTATCGTCGGATACAAGAATGAAATTGTGAATACCCTACGCCTCTGGAGTGCTGAGGTTGATGTTTCGAGACACATATGCAGCGCCCCGGGCGCTGACTGCAACAATGTCATTGGTTACAAACACGGTATCGAATCACTGACTGACCTGTTGTACCCGGATGACTCTCAGTATGAAGGCAAGCTGCTGCGGCTTAAGCAGCAGTATTTCCTGGTGTCTGCCAGTCTCCAGAGTATTGTTCGCAGCTTTCTCCTGCACCATGGCAACGTAAGCGAGCTGCCAGACAAGATTGCCATTCATATTAATGATACCCATCCGGCGCTGGCAGTGCCGGAACTTATGCGGATTTTGATTGACGACTGCGATCTGGGCTGGGAGGAAGCCTGGGATATTACGGTTCGCACCATGTCCTACACCAACCATACTATCCTGCCTGAAGCCCTGGAGAAGTGGCCTATCGACATGATCAAGCGCCTGCTGCCGCGCATCCATATGATTATTTGCGAGATTAACGAGCGTACCTGCCGCGAACTCTGGGAGAGATACCCGGGGGACTGGAATCGCATCCGCAGTATGGCCGTGATTTCAGATGGTCAGGTGCATATGGCTCATCTGGCGATTGCAGGCAGCCACTCAGTCAATGGTGTAGCCGAAATCCATACCGAGATTCTCAAGAAATCAGTGATGAATAATTTTTATACTTACGCGCCTGGCAAGTTTACCAATGTTACTAATGGTATCACTCATCGCCGCTGGCTGTTAACAGCCAATCCTCTGCTCGCTAACCTGATTAGCGACGCGATTGGCTCCAACTGGGTAGAATATCCCTGTGAATTAGCCCAATTGGCTCCCTTAGTGAAAGACAACAGCTTCCTTGAGGGGCTGGCAAATGTTAAGAGGTACAACAAACTAAAATTAGCCCAATATATTAAGGCTAACTACAATGTTATTGTTGATGTCAACTCTATCTTCGATTCGCATATCAAACGGATTCACGCATACAAACGTCAGTGCCTCAATGTTATGCATATTATGGATCTCTACAACCGCCTGCGTGATAACCCCAATCTTGATGTTCAGCCCCGAACCTTCATCTTTGGCGGCAAGGCAGCCCCTGGCTACTATAAGGCCAAAAAGACCATTAAACTCATCAACACCCTGGCCGACAAGATCAATAATGACAAATCAATTAATGATAGGCTGAAGGTTCTTTTCCTGGAAAACTATAATGTTTCTCAGGCTGAGCTCATTATCCCGGCGTCAGATGTCAGTGAGCAGATCTCGACTGCCAGCCGCGAAGCGTCAGGCACTGGTAACATGAAGTTCATGATGAATGGTGCGGTAACTATTGGCACATTGGATGGTGCTAATATTGAAATACGCAATTTTGCGGGTGCCGACAACATCTTCATTTTTGGCCTGTCAGCTGAGGAAGTACTGGGCTATTATCGTTATGGCGGCTATAACCCATGGGATGTATATCACAACGATTCCCGCGTCAGAACAGTTATCGAGCAATTAGTTAATGGCTTTTTCCCGGTAGGGCCAGACGAGTTCCGTACCCACTATGACGCTTTCTTACACCATGGCGACGAGTACTTTCTGCTAAAAGACTTCGCATCCTATGTCGATGCCCAAAGCCATTTGGCTGATACCTACCAAGACCAGCGCCGCTGGCAGCAAATGTGCCTGATGAACATTGCCCATTCAGGCTGGTTTTCCAGTGACCGCACCTTCTCACAATATGCTGCTGACATCTGGGAAATGGACCAACCCATCCCCCTCTGGTAGCAGTGTCAAGGGGCGACTTCCATGACGCTGCGCGCCTTTAATACGCGAATTTGTTAGTGGGATCGTCCCTTAGACATACTTTAAACCGTACATAAATTACTGTACCCCAGTCGCCGCTTTTGATCTCGATCGTGGCTTGGTGGCGGGCGGCAATACTGTAACAGACAGCCAAGCCTAACCCGGTACCGCTGTCTTTAGTAGTAAAAAATGGCGTCCCAACTTTATCCATAATCTCAGGATTAATGCCTGCCCCCTGATCTTCGACAGATAGCACAACCTCATCGCCTTCCTTATAGGTGCTGATTTTAAGAATACCACCAGCTTGCATAGCCTCTAAGCCATTCATGGTCAAGTTCAAAATTAGCTGGCGCACCTCTTTCTCATCGAAATAAAATTCAGGGATAGTATTAATCAGCGGCACTACTGCCTTGTCGTCCATAATGGCCTCGGCTTGAATGAACGGCAGCAGCGATTCAATCACCCTCACTAAGCTCTGCAGTTTTTTATCTGTATTTTTATTTTTAGCTAAACTTAAAAATTCAGTGATAATGGTATTGGCGCGATCAAGTTCGTCCATCATCAAATCAAGATTGCTCGAAGATAAGGTTGTTTTGCCACTTTTAGCGTACTGTAAAAATCCTCGCACAGTGGTCATAGGATTTCTAATTTCATGGGCAATGCCTGCTGCCATTTCACCAATAAGGCTAAGCCGGTCAAATCGCGCCATTTCTTTGTCAATCAGCTTACGTTCTGTAATATCATTCAAGTATACCGAGACGCTATTTTCTGCCGGGTAAGCACGTACTTCAAACCAGCGTTCATTGAGTGAACACATATTTTCAAAGCATACTGGTTTGTCATCACTGCAACTAACGATAATATTCTCTATGAAGGCTGGATTGGTCCTGCATACCTCAAATAAAGTCTTCCCCAGCAGATACTGACGCGACTTCCCGAAGATATTCTCAGCTGTCCCATTTATATAAGTAAATTTATAATCAGCATCCACTGTAAAAAAGCCGTCCTTAATACTTTCAAGTATGCTGCTGATGCGCCGGGTTCGCTCTGCCACTATGTTTTCTAGCAACACTTCATTACGGCACAATTCAATGGTCGTCATGGTAAGCTGCTCGTTAAGCTTGTCTAACTCCAAAACCTGTTGTTGGAGCAGCTTGCGCTGTTTGTCCATTTGCTGCTGACACTTATACAATCTGTGGAAAGAATCAACCTTAGCCCGCAGGACCTGCGGCTTAAAGGGCCTAAAGATATAGTCAACCGCACCTGAAGTATAGCCGTCCAGTAAACTTTCCTCTGTCTGGCTAATGGCACTGACAAAGATAATCGGGATATTTTGACATTTCTGCCAAGTGCGAATGCCTCTTGCAATTTCCAAGCCATTCACACCAGACATTTGTACATCTAGCAAGATCATGGCAAAATCTTGGTCTAATAGGTATTTTAACGCTTCTTCACCTGATGTTACTCCCACCAGATTATATTCAGGGCTTTTCAACACGGCGGCTAGCGCTATAAGGTTTTCCGCCTGACCATCAATCATGAGAATATTTATTTTTTCTTCCACGTACTTGGTACCTCCTAGCCTGCCCGTCTTTATATGCAGCCTGCTGGCGTGTCAATAATACCAAAATACCATCTATTTTATGGCAAAACTTCATTAATTGCAGAAACAAGTACACTTTCTATAAGAAAATTACTTTTCCTGCAAATTTTTCTTAAAAATTCAAATTTTTTACAAAAAGATCTTATGTGTTACATAAAAAATCTTCCTGAATTCCAGTAAATACTTGCATCAATAGCTATCTGGGTGTATAATACAATCAGTTAATGATAATCGTTATCATTCTAAAGGAATCATAAAGAGGGTGTTGTAGATATGAATATGGTAAGTAAGCCATTACATAAGATTTGCGTTGATAAATCAGATTATATTGCTGAACAGTCTGGCCGGAAATATACTGCGGATTTAACCAAGGATGTTTTCCGCAAAGAATATGAGCAGAAATTAAAAAAAGATGCTCAGTAAAATAACAACGACGGTTTTCTCATAATAGTTGCGGAAATCGTCGTTGTTATTTTATCCGGTAGTGTATACGCTTGCTGCCCTAAGGAGAAGCTATTAAAAAAGCATCAAAAAGGGCTATTATGACATTTTCAATGGAGCGAATAATCATTGGAGTTGCCTGGGTAATAACGGCGTTAGCCTTATGGCTTTGGATCCCGCGGGATAGATACAGCCTGAGGAAGGCACAAGTCGCTTTTTTCTTTATGCAAATGGTAACTTGGATTTTTGGTTTGCTTGTGGTCGAGTGGGGGCTGATTGAGTATCCCATTCACGAGTTTGAGCATGCCAACATGACAAGCTTTACGTTTGAATTTTTCGTATACCCAGTTATCTGTACTTTCTACAATCTGTATTACCCAGAAACTCAGAGGTATTTCTATGAGTTTTGGTATACGGTCCTCTATTGTACTCCTATCACCCTTCTTGAAATAATTCTTGAAAAGTATACTGAGCTAATTGGTTATATTCACTGGGCCTGGTACTGGACATGGATTACATTATTTTTGACTTTCCGTATATCCCGAGCCTATATTAAATGGTTTTACAGCAGCCATGATACCTCATAAGGTCTGATAAAATTGCCGTTAAATATAAAATGCCCCGGTCTTGTGACCGGAGCATTGGAGTAAGCGCTGTATCAATCTGTTATTTGGAAAATGTTTCTAGATGATTCGGCGAGAGTAGAAGCCAATTCTGCCAGTGACTGGCTGGATTTTGCCATCTCGTGGATAGCATCAGTCTGTCCGCTTACGTGATCATCAATGTTATTAATTTTCCTGGTAAGTTCTGTAATAGACTGTTGAATGGCACTTAGTGACGAGGATATTTGTGTTACTGACTCAGCGCTTGACACTGCCAGCTTGCGAACCTCGGCTGCCACCACAGCAAAGCCTCTTCCCATTTCACCTACTCTGGCAGCCTCAATGGCTGCGTTCAGACCCAACAGGTTGGTTTGACTGGCAACGTTTTTGATAAAGGTTACAATTTCATTAGTCTGATTGGCAGTAGCCAGGAGAGTTTTTCCTAATTGGTCAAGCTCATTGCTAGTATTGGCTAATTGGGATGAACGGCTGGCCAGTTCCTGCAGTCCTGCTGTGAGTTCTTCTGAAGAGGCAGCAAGTTCGCTTGTAGCATTATTAATATTCTCAATAACGGTAATGCTTTGGGTGGTTGTAACACAGCCAACAACCTTGCCACCATCTTTGAAGGGCAAGGCACAGGCGATGTAGGGAACTCCATAAGATGATTTAGCTTTGGGAATGACTTTGACTACCTGTTTACCTGTCTCAAGGGCCTGTTTGCTGGCACCTGACAGTACTGGCTCACCAACCTTAGTTTTGAGGTCTAAATCATCTGCAGGCAGATAAAGTACATATTTGCCGTCACGGATGATGGTAACTCCGATATCAGCCGCAACGACATCGTTGAGGTATGGAGCTAAATCATAAAACATATCTAAAATTTGAGATCCAGTAAGCTGCCTCACGCTTTAACATCCTCCTAGCTGGACAATCGCCAGACTATTCTATATTTGCATGTTAAATGATTCGCCTTAATGACAAAAATACCTCTTTTTCGACAGTAAAGAAACCTTCCAGCTTTATTATACTGGAAGGTTTCTTTTAGCGGATATCGTCGCTGTTGATGACTACAGAGTCAGCTGGCAATTTGGTAATGCAAAAGCTGGTGATTAGCTCAGTGGCTTTAACCGGCTGAGGAGCGTCGATTAATTTGGCTTTATAGGCCAGATAGCCAATGATGGCTTCTGGTGCAACGCCCTTTGACCGCAATGCAGTAATGGATAACGCGTGTTGACGCTTGGATAACCGGTGGCCATCAGGGTCAATTAAAAGCGGTACATGAGTAAAAACAGGGGCTTTGAGCCCCAGCAACTGGTAGATGAGCAGTTGGCGCGGTGTTGAACTTAGCAAGTCGTTGCCTCTCAAGACATGAGTAATTTCCATGGCAGCATCGTCCACCACAACGGCCAATTGATAGGCATGAACACCGTCAGAGCGCCGGACAACAAAATCGCCAACCTCCTGGCTAATGTCCTGCCTGACAAACCCTGCATGTAAATCGGTAAACGAGCTTTGGCCAGGGGGAACGGCTAATCGAAGTGCCGGTCGCCTGGTAGCTTGACAGGCCGTATCAAGCTTAGGCTGGCGGCAGGTTCCAGAATATATGCGGTGATTTTCATCGGCATGAGGCGCTGATGCTGCCAGTTCAGCCCGCGTGCAGGTGCAGGGATAGATTAGCCCAGTTGCCTGCACGCGTTCAAGTGCCTGCTGGTAAAGTTCGCGCCGCTTATCCTGGCTATAGGGAGCATATGGGCCGCCGACATCTGGTCCTTCATCCCAGTCAAGTCCCAGCCATTTCATATCAGCCATCAGCTTGTCAGCATATGCCTGACGCGACCTGTCAGGGTCAAGATCTTCCATTCTCAGCACCATAATACCCCCGGCTGACCGCACCTGCAGCCAAGCTAACAGCGCTGTCCAAACATTCCCCAAATGAATCTCACCAGTTGGACTAGGCGCAAACCGCCCACGCATTATTCGCATAACTGAACAGGTTCCTCCTTAGTCTTGACAGGGTCTTTAGCAGCAGGTGCAAGTGTAGTTAAGCCCACGCCGGTAACCACAAGCACCATGCCTGCCAGATGCATAAGTGTAATTGTCTCGCCATATACTGCCCAAGCAATCAGCATGGCATTCACCGGCATAAGATTGATATAGGCACTGGCCTTGCTGGCGCCGATGCGTTTAATGCCAACGTTAAATAAAATAAATGCCAATACTGTCGCAAACACTGCCAGGTATACTAATTCAGCCATAACCTGGCCTGATAGTCGAGGCAGCGTGTGCCATGCCCCTTCGCCAAGCGAAATGAAGATTAAAAATATGGAGCCGATCAGGGTTGATACTGTTGTTGCCAATGACGCATTAACCTTTTTCATTACAATTTTACCAAGTGAAGTGTATGTTGTCCAACTGGCGACAGCTCCAAACAACAGAGTTTCACCATAATTTAACGATATGCCAGCGAGCGCCGCAAGGTTGCCTTTAGTGATTACAGTCAATACGCCTGCCAGTGATAGCGCAATGCCCAATCCTAGACGGGTACTCCACTTTTCACCAAGAAACAGTACCGCCACAATGGCTGTTGTCACGGGATTGATAACAACAACCAGTGCTGCAGTAATGGCTGAGGTATATTGCAAACCAACAGCAAAGAAATAGTTGTAGGCCAGTACTCCACTCAGACCTAGTCCGGTCAAACCAAGCCAGTTTTCTTTTATTACTTTAAAGTCCCATTCCCGCCGGACGGCCAGCCAGCCACCTAAGATCAGCCCTGCCAAAAGAAAGCGTACAGCCGAAGCCGTAAGCGGCGGGAGTTCTGACAGGACATGCTTGGTGCTGCCAAACGCACCACCCCAGAACAGTGGAACTACGAGCAGGATAAAATAGATACTCGAGTCTTTGGTTAGTTTCATTAGTCGAGATAATCCTCTCTGACTGGCACAAATACCTCAATGGCTTCTACCTGTTTGAGTACTTTCACACTATGCTCCACACTGCCTGGAATTGCCCAGCTGTCTCCTGCCGCCAGCTGGTAATCCTGATCGCCAATAGTCATAATATCCTTATCTCTGGTTATCATAGGCTTGTTCCTCCTTGATTACACGTATAGTTTATTTAGATTACTTCGCTTGGTAACAAATATATTCCTGTCTCGTGAAAAAAGTCTCCCGCCCGCAGGCAGGAGACTTTTTTCGCTTATCGTTACCAGCCGTTAGTCCTTGCTCGGCTGATTTTCGCCGCTATCATTAGTCAGCCCCAGCTTATCAAACAGCGTAAAGGCCAAGCCAATAACAATAGCTACCACAGTTGCCAGTGCCATGCCCTTAAGGGTGACAGACCCGAAGGTCAGCTGTGCCCCGCTGATGCCGATAATCAGTACAATAGCTGTTAAAATCAGATTGCGCGACCGGTTATAGTCCACTTTGGCATCAATTAATATCCGAATGCCTGATGCGGCAATGACACCGAATAAGAGGAGCGATACCCCGCCCATAACTGGGGTCGGGATGCTTTGAATAGCAGCTGCCAGCTTACCAACGAAGGATAATACGATAGCAAGAACTGCAGCAAAGCCGATTACCCATACGCTATATACCTTTGATATGGCCATAACCCCAATGTTTTCACCATAAGTAGTATTGGGCGTTGAACCAAAAAAGCCTGACAACATGGTAGATATTCCGTTGCCCAGCAACGAGCGGTGCAGACCAGGCGAAGCGGATAAATCCCTGCCGACAATGTTGCTGGTCACCACTAGATGGCCGATGTGTTCGGCAACAACGACTAGTGATGCCGGGACAATAATGGCGATGGCCTGAAGGTTAAATTCAGGTGTGTAAAATGTGGGCAGCGCAAACCATGGTGTAGCACTGATGCTTGCGAGATTGACCATGCCCAGTGCCAGTGCTAATCCATAACCGGCAAAAATGCCAATTAGGATCGGAATAACAGCAAGAAAGCCACGGAATAGAATAGACCCAAGTACAGTGACTCCCAAGGTAAATAGCGATACCGTGATGGCTTTCATGTCCGGTGTTTTGGCTGTCAGCCCAGCCATATCAGCTGCTACCGGGGCTAATTCCAGGCCGATGATAGCAACAATGGCTCCCATTGCGGCTGGGGGAAAAACAATGTCAATCCACTTGGTACCAATTACGCTAATACTTAGCGCCACCAGCGTGAACACAGCACCGGCAGCAATAAAGCCTCCTAAAGCCGCCCCGTAACCAAACTGGGGCAGTACAAGAAAAACGGGAGACAAGAAAGCAAAGCTTGAACCAAGGTAAGCCGGGATTTTTCCTTTGGTAATAAAAATGTAGAGCAAGGTGCCAATACCATTCCATAACAAAACGGTTGACGGATTAACCTTGAATAAAATCGGGACAAGTACGGTTGCGCCAAACATAGCAAATAGGTGCTGCAGGCTGAGTGGCAGTGTTTCAATGAGCGGCAGCTTTTCTTCCACCTGAATTGTGCGTCTCACAAAATTCCCTCCTTAATTTTGGGTCTTAAAAACCAGCACATTTATTGGTAAAGTTTTCATAATTTTAATACTGTATGACAGTCATTGTCAAGTAATGGAATACTGTGTAACTCTCTACACCTCTCTTTAAAAAAGTGAAACTTAGAACTTTCTGAAAAATCAATCATATGGCTTGGATTGTGTTAAAACGAGCAGAAATGAATTAAATCTTGGCATTATATGTATGTTATAATTCAATAAGAAGATGATTTTGAATATTAAGAAAATAAGGAGGAATTTAGTTTTAAGCTGCGATTAATCAAATTACTTACTATATGTCAAATGGGTCATCTATCTACTAAAAAATAATTAATAAATCCCTAATTTGAAAGGAGAAGAACGATGGATACAAACCGGATGTTACATTTCGAAAAAATGAGCCTTGGAAAAACGGTGGAATTGTTCTCGCAAAGTCAAATTCTAAAAACAATCGCGGCTAACATTTATGCGTCGATGGAAGTGGCTTTACTCCGCACTCAAATTATTGAATTAATTGAAGAAAATTACGACCTTGGTAAAGTAATAGAGGTATATGAAATATTTGGCGGTTATGTAAATAGAAGTTTCGGAATTTATGTAGAAAAAGACGGCGGACAGAAAGAGTATTTTGTTCGAAAGTATAAGAGTGGCATCACTGATAAGGAAATAATGTTTGAGCATAAACTCATCGATTTTTCCATAGAAAATGGCTTAACCATGGCTGCCGGACTGATTCAAACTAAGACTCACAAGACATACATAAAAACACAAAACGGCGAATTAACTGATCACTATGCTATTTACGATTATTTACCAGGTGAAGATAAATATACGTGGGATAACCCAAATTGCAATGATGCAGAGTATGCGAGTGCTGCAGAAGTCTTAGCTTTGTTTCACAATGCGTCCCGAGACTTTGATCCGCAAGGGCTTGAGAGAATAGAGCCTAAAATCATGGAGTTCTTGCCGACAAGGACAGCCGTTTATAAGGAATTCGCCACAAGAGACCTTAATACCAAGTACCATGCGTACTATTTAAAAAACATAGATATGATTTTAGAAGTGATTAACACCTCGCAAATAGCAGAGGATGTCTGGCGCAAGATGCCATTAAATCCCTGCCATAATGATTTTCACCCGGGAAATCTGAAATACTCAAATAACCAAGCAGTCGGCCTATTTGATTTTGATTGGTCGAAGGTGGAGGTTCGTCTGTTTGATGTTTGTTTGTCATTGGCTTACTTCTGCAGTTCATGGGATGATGAAACTGATGGCGTGCTGCGGCTTGATAAGTGTGCCATATTCCTCAAATCTTACCAGAAGAAGTTAAAAGAGCTGGGTGGACTTACCCCCTTAACCGATCTGGAGAAAGAACAGTTCCCGACCATGATGGCTGCCGCCAACATGTACTTAGTAAACTGGGATATATGCGCCTATTATAATGGTTCTGATCTTAACGAGTACGAGTATATTGCCTACCTGTCACACAATGTACGGTTGATGAAGTGGATTGAGAGCCATAAAGCAGAAATTGGCGAGATGATCAAAACCATCTAACAAATGCGAAAAACAATTGGAGGGATAAGTAGTGCAATATAACAGATTTTTTACAGATGACCAAGTAAAACGTATTCATGAAGCATCACTTGAGTTGTTGGAGAATGTCGGGGTATTGGTCCACAATGATAAAGCGCGTGCCATCTATGGCAAAATTGGTTGTAGTGTAGATGTACAGAGTGGTATGGTCAAATTTCCGTCCCAGGTAGTTGAAAAGGCCAGGCAGTCATTTGTTCCAACCTATACATTTACTGCGCAAAATCCAAAATTTGACAAGGTACTGCCGAATGATGGACCGATTGTCGTAACCGGCAGCTCGGCGCCTAATATTATTGATCCTAAAACCGGGGAAGAGCGGCGGGCTACTTCGGACGATATCGCCAATATAGCGTACTTAATTAATGAGCTTCCCGGCTTTGATGTGTTTTCGATTTCGACATTGGCAGAAGATGCACCTCCCGGACAATTTAGTATCTCCCGCTTCTATCCTGCCCTGAAAAATTGTAAAAAACCTGTTCGCAGCAATACGCCTAACATGAAAGACTTGGAGCAGGTTCTTGAACTGGGAGAACTCATTGCCGGCAGCAAAGAAGCTTATATGGCACGCCCGTTTATTAATCATCACTATTGCCCGATGGTTGCTCCGCTGACCATGGATGTAGAGTCTACTGAAGCCGTTATCTATCTTGTAGAAAGAGGCCTGCCTGTTTATGGAACCATTGTTCCTAATGCCGGATTAACCTCGCCGATGAGTCTAGCGGCCACTGTAACTTTAGGTAATGCTGAGTTTCTGGCGTTAGCCACGCTTATTCAGAGTATTCGCCCAGGTGCGCCCATGATTTATGCTGTACTGTCGACAGTCGCCGATATGCGCACAGGTAACTATGCGCCAGGCGCTATTGAAACAGGTATGCTGCAAATGGGTCATACTGAAATGGCTAATTATTATAATATTCCGTCCGGTGGCTATATCGGTCTCACTAACTCCCACTTAAATGATGCCCAAAGTGGTTACGAAACAGGCATGAATACCACCGGGGCCTTATTGGCCGGCGCAAGCCTGTTCAATATGGGGGGGCTCTTAGGCAGTCTGATGGCTTTTGATTTTGGCAAAGCTGTTACTGACAGTGAAATTGCAATGAATCTCAAGCGGATGAAGCGTGGCATGGAGTTTAGTGAAGAGAACCTTTGCCTTGATCTGATCGCTAAAGTTGGACCTGGCGGCAGTTATATGAGTGAAAAACATACCGTGAAAAAAATGCGTACTACTGCTGTATTGCCTAATGTCGCTACTAGAGAGATGCGGGGTCGCTGGGAAAGTGAAGGCAGAACAGATTATCAGACACGGGCAATGCGCGAAGCAGACAGAATACTTAGCCAGGAAAACCCAGCTAAATTCTCAGCCGAACTTGATGCAAAAATCCGCGGCCATTTCCCTAATCTAGTGGCTGGCGATGCAAAATGGGATCTGTAAATTTAAGGAGGAATAAAAAATGAGTGTTGAAAAGATATTTGATGCAGTTCTTGATTTTGAAGAGGATGATGTTGTTGCATTGGTGAAAAAGGAAATTACCGCCGGTACGGATGTAGCGAAGATTTTAAATGAGGGCCTGATCGGTGCGATGGATGAGGTTGGCAAACAATTTAGTGCTGGAATTCTTTTCGTTCCAGAGATGCTGATGGCGGCTCAGGCCATGAAAGCAGGCTTGGACGAGTTAAAACCACACCTTGCCAAAGGTGCCAGTGCTACTAGAGGTACTGTTATTATCGGCACTGTAAAAGGAGACCTTCATGATATTGGCAAGAATTTGGTTGCTATGATCATGGAAGGGGCCGGGTTCGAAGTGTTTGACGTTGGTATGGATGTCGATGTCGAAAAATTCTTGTCTGCTGCCAAAGAGAAAAACGCCAATATTATCGCGATGTCAGCCCTGCTGACTACTACAATGCCGGCCATGGAAGAAGTAGTCAAGGCAATCCGCGCACAGGGGTTGAGCATCAAGACCCTGGTTGGCGGAGCTCCGGTAACACCGGCATTTGCCCAGAAGATAGGGGCAGATGCTTATTGTGAAGATGCCCCAGCGGCAGTGGAAGCTGCTCGTAGTTTTGTAGCGTAAGCCAGATTTGCGAATAAAAAGGAGGCCCACTAAATGATAGTTGTAGGTGAACTGATAAATGCCAGCCGCAAGGCAATAGCAGCTGCAATTGAAGCGCAAGACGCTGAATATATTCAGAAAGTCGCTAAAGATGAGCATGAAGCCGGTGCAAATTATATCGATGTCAATGCAGGCATCTTTGTTGGCCAGGAGGCAGAATATCTAACATGGCTGGTTAAAACGGTGCAGGAAGTTGTTGATGCTCCTTGCTGCATTGATAGTCCTGACCCCAAGTGTATTGAACAGGCACTTACTATTCACAAAGGCACAGCTATGGTAAACTCCATCTCGCTCGAAAAGGAACGGTATGATGCGCTGCTGCCAATTGTAGCAGGAACTGATTTAAAAGTGGTAGCCCTTTGCATGAGTGATGATGGAATGCCTGAGACCATGGATGCGAGAATGAAAATTGCAGACAAACTCATCAACTCATTAGTTAAAAACAATGTGCCTATTGGTAATATCTATGTCGATCCTCTTGTTCAGCCGATCGGCACCAATAGTACTTTCGGAATTGAGTTTTTAAATACCATTGAGGCTATTACCACCACTTATAAGGGTATTCATACCATGTGTGGTTTGTCCAATATTTCATTTGGCTTACCGAATCGGAAGTTTATGAATCAGATGTTTGCCGTTATGGCTATTGCCAAAGGGCTGGACGGATTGATTATCAATCCGTTGGATAAGGCGATGATGGGCAGTCTGATTACTGCTGAAACGCTGCGTGGCAGGGATGATTTCTGTGTGAAATACCTAAAAGCTCACCGTAAAGGCGCTTTCGAGTTTTAGAATAAAAAGGTATCCCCTTCTTGACGAGAGAGGGGGATACCTTAGATTGCAATTTTTTCCAACTAAATTAACGTGAAAGTTATATCTAAACTTTGGGGGGGATAACTGTGAATTTGAAAACAAAAATGTCTGCATTATTAAGTGTTTGCGCATTGTGTTTAATATTATTAGCTACACCTGCTATGGCGGAGGTTGGAGTGGTTAATGGTCCTACACCTATTGATCAAGGTATGGCTATTCATAAAGATGACTTCACCATCTACAATGATAAAATTGCGGCTTCATTTGCGGTAGGAACAAATAACTACTGGAATATGACAAATGGAAGTATCCTTGACGTTGCCGTGATGAAAGATGGAAAATTTGGAGTTGATTTAGTTAACGACATTGAGTTCTTAAATGACCTTTGGACAGCTACCGGTGCATTTAATAATGAAATTTTATTAAAAGTACCTGCTCAAGATATTACATACAAAAAAGATGATAACAAAGTTATTGTTACGGCCAAAACAAGATATTGGACAGCAGGGCATAAACTGCCTTTAAATGTCACCATTGAGTATATATTAGAAGATGGTAAGAATTATATTGGTTTAAAAACAACAGTTGAAAATCCTGACGGAAACCATCCTTATGAAAACGTATATAGTGGATATTCAATCAGTACACTAGCTGCCAGCATGTTTGGACCTTATGGATACTATCCGGACAAAAAAACAACAGGTATTAGAATTGGTGCTGATAAAGAAGTAAATGAGAAATTCGGAAATTTTGTTGTAACTTATGGAAAAGATTACGCCGTTTCTGTTCAATTGGTTGGTGCAGATTCATATAAAGGTTCCAGTGGATATAAAGATGTTTATACTAACCGTACAATTGAGCCAGGAAAAACGTATGTTTATACAGGAGAAATTCTGGTTTTAGATAAGGGTGAAACAACACCAATTATTGAACGTTTCTTAGAAAAAGAAACAATAATCCAATCTGCTACTGTAAAAGGTACAGTTACAGATAGTGTGGGGAATTATGTAAAAAACGCCTATGTAATTGTTAACAAAAAAGGTACATATAAAGAAACTAAAAAATCACATGGAGCAGATGCCATTAAAAAAGACATTATGCAACCTTTTGTTTGGGAAATCACTGATGAAAAAGGTAACTTTGAGTTTAAATTACCTAAAGATGAATATCAAATTTATGCTGAGGCTAAAGGCTGTACGCCTTCAGAAGTACAAGCTGTAAATTTAACAGCAGATTCAAATGTAAACTTTGCAGTTAAAGAAGGAGCTAAAGCGGTTATTACAGCTTTAAATGAGAAGAGCGAACCGATTGACTTTAAAATTCAAGTGTCAGGGGTTAAATCATCAGTTAAATCTCTTGGTGGTACTGTATTCTTCTCAAATCCCAAAACACACAAAGCTGAATTTGATGTAGCTGCTCCTGAAACACCAGTAACTTTTACAGCAACATTTGGGAGTGGATATGAATCTCATCCTGTTGAGTTTACGACAACAATTAAACCAGGTGAAACATTTACACATAAGTTTATAATCCCTACCTTAATAGATACTGCTTCTAAAAAATGGTATTGTGCCGATAATCACCAGCACTCAGATAAGGGTGATGGTGCAACCCCTATTGGAGAGTTATATAAAGCCCAAGTTGCAGCAAAGTTAGATTTTAATGTTGTATCTGACCATGATTTAGTTAGCAATAATGCCCAAATGGCCGCTTTGGTAAAAGCAGGAAACAGACCGTTTATTTCCAGCCTGGAAGTTTCTCCAGGATGGGGACATTGGGGCATTTTAGGTATGGACTATACAAAAGAGCCCATTTCACCAAACGGTACACCAGCCGAAATTATCAAGGCAGGACATGATATGGGGGCATTAGTCGTTGTTAATCATCCTTATTCAGACTATGGTTTCTTTAGAAATAGAGACGGAGTTAAAGGCGGATTTGACAAGGGTAGTGAAGATTTTGATTTGATTGAGTTACAGTCAACAATTAACTTAAAAGATGCAAAAAATATGGATAAATTAGCATTGGATGATGCAATGGGTTATTGGAATAAAGGTATCAAAAAATATTTAAGTGCAGGTTCAGACCAGCATGATGTAACATCAGGATTATATCCTGGCATAATTAGAATGTATGCGCACATGGATGGTAATGTTACAACTAAAAAGTATCTTAAAGCACTAAAAGAAGGTCATGCTTATGTAACAATGGGACCTATCTTTACACCTGCACCCAATACAATGTTTGGTTCAACCCAGAAGGTAAAAGCAGGTAGCCAGTATACCTTAAATACAGAAATTCAAGCTGTTAATGGCTTAACTCGTATTGATGTTTACTGTGAAGGTAAGGTTATTGAATCAAAAGAGTTTAATGATACAAAAGATGTTGTTAAGTACATGTTAAATGTAAAACCAACAAAGAGCACATGGTATAGTTTTGTTGCCGTTGACAGAAAAGGACTTTATGCAGTTACAAACCCTATTTGGGTAAATGTTACTGGTGCACCTAGAACAACTATGTAATAAAGTGTCAATCACATTAGAGATATTTAATAATGTATAGATATAGTATATGATGAAAAAGGAAAGATAACAGATATGGTTAAAGCCAAATCTGTTATCTTTTTTGCAAAATCTACAACTATTAGGAGGTCTGGAAGCTTATATGAAGCCAGTCAATCTTATTATGTTTGATTATGATGGTGTTATTGTGGACTCGCTACAGGTTTTTTGCATGAACTATATAGCGGCTTGTCAGGAAAATGGCCTGAGTGAGATAGAAACTGAAAAAGATGTATTGGCGCTATTTGAGCACAATGTATATGCAACTTTGCTGCAACGTGGGGTAATGGCGCAGACGATAGATAAAATACTAAAAGACTATGAACGCAGACAAAGTGAGTATCTCCTCGAATTAAAATTATTTGATTCAATGGGTGACGCATTAAATGAGATCTCAAAGAATAATAAAATCTTTATTATTACCTCTAACGTTTCCATCGCCACTGAAAGTGTGATGCAGCGGCATGGTATTAATTGTTTTGAAGAAGTAATTGGTGCGGAAAAAGAAAAGAGTAAGATCCGCAAAATTGAAATGGTGATGGCTCGATTTAAAGAGTTGCCGGCATTTTATGTGGGCGATACCAAGGGGGATATGATCGAGGGTAAAGCGGCAGGCACAAAAACCGTGGGCGTTGCCTGGGGATGGCATGGTATAGAAAAGCTTAAAGAAGGAGGGGCGGATTTCATAGTCCAGTCGCCGCAAGAATTGGTTAGTCTTTTCTTAAAATAAGAAAAGACTTGGCTTGTGCCAAGTCCCTCAGGACGCCGCAGAAGCCTTAGTCGTTCTTATGTCAACAGAATTGCATTATAAATTCTGGTAGACTAAGGAAATCACTCTGACTTTTCTCCCCAGCGTTTGACCATGTTATGTTCGATATCCAGAAGGTCTAATATTCGACCAGTATGATGGTTTACAATATCATCAATACTGGTCGGCTTGTGGTAGAAACTTGGCATATAGGGCATAATGGTGGCCCCTTTATAGGCCATTTCCAGCAGGATTTTTAAATGATCTGGGAGAAAAACAGGCTCACTTGCAACCAATATCAATTTTTTCTTTATTTTCAATATATTATTGGCAGCTTTTTGCAGGAGATTCAGGTGTGAATCATGAACAATTGGAGCAATAGAATCTACGCTGCAAGGAATGATGATCATCGAATCGGCATCCCATTCACTGTACGGTAATATTTCAGCATCATCAAAACAAAAGTGATGTGCCAAACTTTTATAATGAGCTAAGGAGCAATTCGTTTCCCGTATAAGGGTTGCTTCGGCTTCACGACTCATAATCAGGCAGGTTTGCGTGTTAAGCTTATGAAAGGTCTCCAAAAGGCGTAACGCATAGATCATTCCGGTAGCATCGGTTATTCCAACAATAGGTTTCATAATGGTCCTCCGCAGCCAATAGTTAATATCTAAGACTTAATTGATTATAACAGATGAGCAGGAAAGTGGAAAAGGTGAGTTTTTTTATGAATGCAAAACTGATTGGCTGTCCTTCTACAAAAAAAGAAATAGAATATCTGGGTTCTTCTCTACGCATCGACTGCGAATTTCTAGATTTTAATCTTCACGCTGATCCGAATAAATTGCGGGATGAACTACAAAAAAAAATCCATGAAAACCAACACTATGATTTAATTATACTTACCTATAGCAGGTGTTCGGATATGATCGTCGGGCTGGCTTCACCAGCTGCTCCGCTGCTTCTGCCTGGCACTCATGACTGTATTTCCCTATTGCTGGGGTCTGATGAACGGCGGTACAAGCTTGCGGATAGTAATCCAGGCTCCTATTATTTTAGTCCAGGCTGGCTTGATTACGGGCGGAACCCTTATGAAGAATATCAGGAATATGTTGGCCGATTTGGTGAAAAAGATGCGAATTATCTAATCCAAACATTGTACGGGCAATACAATGAAGCCGTATTTATTGATACCTGCGACTTTACAAATAAAGATTTATATATAAGCAAAGTTAAAGAAATAGCAAACTTTTTCGGCTGGAGGGTAAGTGAGGTCAAAGGCGACCTGGGGTTGCTCAAGTCTCTTATCAATGGTTTAATTACCCCTGCTGTCATTTATGTTCCCCCTGGCAAAACCGTTACACTAGCGGATATACCTGGACGTTCACCATGCAAACCTGGATAATGGTAAAACAGAACTAAGTGGGGTATGTGCTGATGAATATGGAAGTAGACTTGTTTGATGTTAAATACCTAGAAGAAATCCTAGGGAGTTTTTCGCAAGCAACCGGCCTGCATATTGAGGCAGTGAATGATAAGGGCGAAACCTTCTGTATTCCTAATAAAGCTGACCGATGTGAGTTTTGCCGCTATATTCGCAGTCAGCCAAATGGAGCAGAAAAGTGTCACTCCTCTTACCGGCAGGCAACCTTGGAGGCTGCTAAGTGGGAAGAGCCCTACTTTTTTCGATGTCATGCAGGATTGGTTATTTGGGCTGTGCCAATTAGTGTGCAAAGTGCATCCTTAAAGAGCATTATCTGTGGACAGGTACTCATGTGGAAACCGGATCGCTTTTTTTTTCAAGAGTTGAAAAAGCTTAACGCCGACATACAGGATTTTGAGGAACTAAAGGAAAAGGCGAAATTGCTTGAGGTAATCTCCCCTAGTCGCTCCCAGGCTGCAGCAGATACGTTATTTGTGGTTGTGAACCATCTAGTGAAAAGAGATATTCACATTTTAGAACAGATTGATACTCATCGAATGCAGCAGAAAATCAGGAAGGACTTAGAGGAGCGAAAGAAGCTGCAATCGCACGATCTAAACGATTATAGCGCATACTTGAAAAAAGAAAGAAGCTTCTTGCGGTATATCCGGCTAGGTGACAAAACAAGAGCTGAAAAAAACCTACAGAGCTTATTAACATGCTTGTTTACCAAAACAGCCGGTGATAAAACCATCATCAAAGTACGTATTATCGAGTTGGCTACCTTGGTTTCCCGTGCTGCGGTAGAGGGCGGGGCTGAGGCAGAACGAGTCATGACCATGCTCAAGGATTTTAATAATGAGGCAGACAAGGTTGAACGGGTAGAAGAGTTTTTTTGCAAGATCCAAACACTGGTCTCGGAATTTTTGGGCGATAGTTTGTCCTTAGCAGATAAAAAACACCTTAGCTTGGTTAATGATGCAAAGGGTTTTATTGTGGAAAACCACTCCAAGCCAATAAAGATCGAAGATGTGGCCGAGAGATTGTTTGTCAGTCCTTCGCATATATCACGTCTTTTTCAGCAAGAGGTGCACTGCACTGTCAACGACTATATTACCAGGGTCCGAATTGAGCAGGCCGTTGAGCTAATGAAAAAACCTGAACTTAGTGTAGAGCAGGTTTCGAAGACGATCGGCTTTCAGAACCAAAGCTATTTTGCTAAGGTTTTTCGGAAATATATTGGAGTGACTCCACTGGTTTACCGCAATAGTTTGTTTTAACAGGAGGGGGGGCCTAATGATTTATGAAGAAATTATTAGAGGCATTACCGATGGTGAAGCCGAGGAGGTCGCAGAACTTAGCAAGCAGGCGCTGGCAAAAGGCTACCCAGCCACTATGGTTTTAGAAAAAGGTCTTCTGGCGGGAATGAACAAAGTAGCTGACAAGTTTCGCAATCAACGTGTTATGGTTCCGGAGGTATTAATGTCTGCCCGGGCGATGCATGCAGGACTATCAATATTGGAGCCTTACATAAAATCAAAGAAAAAAACTAATAGAACAGGAAGCATTGTCATCGGTACGGTAGCCGGTGATTTACACGACATCGGCAAAAATCTAGTAAAGATGATGGCAATGACTACTGGGGTAAAGATCATTGATTTAGGAGTGGATGTTTCGTCTAAGAAGTTTATCAATATTGTCCGGAAGGAAAAACCGGACATGTTGATGATGGCCGCCCTATTAACGACTACCATGCCAATGATGAAGCAAGTTGTTGATGAACTGGAAGAAGTGGGTTTGAGGCAGGGGCTGAAGATAGCGGTAGGTGGGGCGCCAATTGGGGAAACCTTCTCCAGGGAGATAGGGGCCGATTATTACTTTGAAAGCGCCTCAGATGTAAAACTCTTTTTGGAAGAGAATCTAGAAAAAATTATTATTAAAAGAAAATCTTAGATAGCCTGCTGTTTGCCAAAAGGGCGAAGTCGCTGCTTGATTTTTCAAAGAATTTTCAAAGAATTAGATTGACCAATAATAAGAAATTTGGTAAAATTTAACCAATGTTAGGGTCTGGATAGTTCGGAAGATGACTAATATTAAATAAATAGGATGTTATGAAGGTGTATCTGTATGTGGACACTTGGATATACTGGAGCAAGTAGTGTAACCGGCCTTTTCTAAGGGTCGGTTTTTCTGTTTTTATGTAGTGAAGGAGGGTTTGTATGGATATGGCTGCTGTAGGTTCTAGTTCAGTTTCTGCTGTCTCTGCCGGTTCCTTTGTGTTTGCTCAGAGTTCCATAGGTTCGAATGCCGTTAATAATCATGTCGCTGCCCGGAGCACTGACTCGCCAGCTTACATAGTTAGTTTAGCCGAACCTTGGAACAGCAGTTCAGACAGTAAGAGTGTCGCCTATCCCCGACCTGCAAATCAACTGCCCTCTTCGCCAGTAAACCTAGTCAATTGGCATGCTATTATGGTTGAGCCATCTTTTCTCTGGAATTTTGTTAACAATCCGCATGCTCTTCTAAAACAAGGGCTGAATGTTGACTCAACCACCGCGAAAAAAATAATTGCAGACGCAATTATCCACTATATTTAACTATTCAGATGGAATGCTTTCTATCTGAATAAAAAAGACGAGATTGCTATGTTCGCCATGGCGAACATAGCAATCTCGTCTTTTTTACGTTTCAGCAGATCAAGTCTATCAGACTGGTTAACATAGCCTGAGAAAGATTAATATATTTGGCTGTATGTGGTGAACATTAATACTAACGACGGTACACCGCTTTTGATATAGTTGATCAGCTTATTTAGTTTGCCAGTGTCCAAACTGTCCGCTATATTGGCTTGATCAAATATCTGGGGATTCAATAACTGCTGGGCTTCTTCAAACCTTGAATCCGCTTTGCGGAGAAATAGACTGTGGAGTTGAGTCAATAAACTAAAGCCAGGAGTTTCTTGAGCTACATGGGAATCCAGATTCGCTGGAGATGTAGGGTCAGGTTTCATTTCTTTCATAACGACACCTCTTTATAATTAGTTTGGGATCGGAACCAAGAGGGTTCACCTTATATATTCTGCATTACTAGCTGCTTTATACCTTGTAATTATTTTTAAATGCAATTTTCATGCCAGCTTCAGAGTGGCAGAATAAAGGCATTTTCCTTAGAAAAAGAAACAGTTGTGTTTCATAATAAAACACAACTGTTTCTTTTTAAATCACTCATCTAATTCTTTTAACTTGCGCCATAAGGTTGAGCGGCCAATGCCTAACAACTTGGCTGCCTGCTGTTTGTTGCCGCCTGTTTTATCCAGGGCTTCGCGGATAGCGACTGCTTCAAAGGTTTTCAGATTATCTGGTGGGACAGCTGTATCTGAGGGAAGGAGGTCTTTAAGACAAGACCAGACCTCATTTCTTGTTATTACCGGTGCGGTGGCCAATACCACAAGCCTTTCGATTATGTTATGAAGCTCACGGATGTTACCTGGCCAGTCGTACTGAGTAAGCAGTGTGATTCCTTCAGACTCAATATATTGGACAGCGGTATGGAATTTTTGATTGAAGTTGGCAATAAACAAACGGACAAATAATGAAATATCAGCCTTGCGTGCTCGGAGGGGCGGGATGCTGATTGTGAGCACAGCTAATCGGTAATATAAGTCGGCCCGGAATTTTTGCTCAGCCATCATTGTCCGAAGATTACGGTTGGTAGCGGCAATGACCCTGATATCAACTGGGATAACCCGGTCATCGCCAACACGATATACTTGATGCTCCTGCAGAACTCGCAGCAGCCTGGTCTGAAGGGAGTCAGACATTTCACCGATTTCGTCCAAGAAAATGGTTCCCTTGTGTGCTTGTTCAAACAGCCCGATTTTACCGCCTTTTTTGGCACCGGTAAAAGCGCCCTCGACATAGCCAAATAATTCGCTTTCCAAAATATTTTCGGGAATGGCAGCGCAATTGACAGCTACAAAAGGTCCGCTTCGGCGGGAGCTGGCCTGATGAATGGCTTGGGCAAAATATTCTTTGCCTGCCCCTGTTTCTCCCAGAATGAGGACAGTGCTGTCATAACCGGCAAAACGCTTGGCTTCTTCAATGACCTGCTGCATTGCTGGTGAGCGGGATTCAATATCAAGAAAAGAAGCCCTGGCCACACGGCCTCGCTGTTCCAATTCCTGACGTGTTTTTTGTTCTAGCTCCCTAAGTTGGTCAATGGGCTGGAAAGTGGCTACGGCACCTGCCACCTCGCCGCTGGCAACAACAGGCTGAAAGCTGACAGCAATGTCAAAATCACGGCCAATGCGCTCAACGACTCCGATCTGACGTTCCCGGGTTATCATACACTCCCACAACCTTTGAATAAAAGAACTCTCGGCCGCTGCCCAGCCGTCTTTGGTAAGGTTAAATAATCGGGCAGCTTCCATATTCATCGCTGTTACTGCGCCAGTGTGATCAATGGCCAAAACCCCGTAATTGATTGAATTAATAATGGTTTCAAGCTGACGCGCGGCCTGCTCTTCTACACGCTCCTTAGAAAGGCGCTGTATGGCCAGGATAATTGCCTGCTCTAATCCTTCCCGGCCTGAGTCTAGGGTTACTCCTGCCAGTCCATACTGCTGCGCTGTTTCGACAACTGCCCTGGTGCCGATGATGGTTGTGGCCCCAAGACTCCTGGCGTTTAAGACCGCCGTGTCGATGTCAGCGCCATCTTCTAAATCAATCCGAATACTTGACGGCAGTTCCAGGATTTGTTCAATACTAGCCAGACCGGCGGCCACCTGCTTATCAGCAGCTAAAGCCAATTGGCCGCCCTGCCTGGCAGCGGCCAGCCGGGCCCGGAGAATGTCATAACCGGTATAGGGTATCTCAATAACTGGAACATTGGGAATCGCGTTACTAATCATATGAAATGTTATACCACGGGTTATGAGTACTTTTGCGCCGGCACTGACAGCTGCTTTGGCTGCTGTTACGCCTTCCTGCAGACGGGCAGGAATAAACGAAATCTGCCGGTTGTATAAAGAGAGTTTTTCTGCTAACTCCGCGATTTCTGGGTCAGGGGCGATTAAAACTATGTCTGACAATCCAGTTCACCTTCTTACTTCAGTGTAAGCGATATATACCATAAAATAATCTTTCGGGAGTATTTGGGAATATCCTGTCAGTATTTTCTAACAATCCATATTTTCATATTGCGTAGTTAAGCGGGAAAACCTATTAATAGGTTCTCCCGCTTTTTCCTCAAACTCGAAATAGCCAAAAAGCAGGAAACCTGTTCCATTTTGCCGAAAAAACAGGATATTAACTTCTTTGCAAGGCATTACATAGGATAAAGAATAATAATTGTAAAAAAAGTGAGGTAAAAGCATGTCCTTTAAGACTGGCCAAACCTACCATGGATTTAAGCTATTAGACGCTAAGCATGTGGCAGAGATTAACTCGGATGCCATGCTGTTTTTGCATAAGCAAAGCGGCGCGCGCTTGTTATACTTAGGCAACGATGATGATAACAAGGTGTTCTCTATTACCTTTCGTACCCCGCCTGAAGATTCAACTGGTGTACCGCATATTGTCGAGCACTCAGTCTTGTGTGGTTCGCGCAAATTCCCGATTAAAGAGCCCTTTGTCGAACTAGTCAAAGGTTCACTCAATACTTTTCTTAATGCAATGACCTTTCCGGATAAGACCATGTATCCAGTTGCCAGCCGCAATGATAAGGATTTCCGTAACCTGATGGATGTGTATCTGGACGCCGTATTTTATCCTAATATGTTGAAAACTCCAGAGATACTCATGCAGGAAGGCTGGCACTATGAATTGCCTGATAGAGAGGCTGAACTGACCTATAAAGGTGTTGTCTATAATGAAATGAAAGGCGTATTCTCCTCGCCTGACGCTATTTTAGAACATCAGATTTACGCCGCTCTATTTCCTGACACTACCTATGGCGTTGAGTCAGGCGGTGACCCTGATTATATCCCTGAACTGACGCAAGAACAGTTTGTTCTCTTTCATAAAAAATACTACCACCCCTCCAATAGCTATATCTTCCTTTACGGTGATCTTGATTTAGACGATAACCTCAAATTCATAAATGAGGCTTATCTTAAAGACTTTGCTGCGGCCAAAATCGATTCGGAAATCCTGCTGCAAAAGCCGTTTAAAGAAACAGTTGTAAAAGTAGTTGATTATCCGGTATCACCGGAGGAATCTACCAAAGATAAAACCTTCATCACCCTCAATATTGCAGCCGGTAAAGCCACCGATCCCGAAAGTTACCTTGGCCTGATGATGCTGGAGCATATTCTGCTGGAGACGCCGGCCGCACCACTCAAAAAAGCACTGTTAGACGCTGGGTTGGGCAAAGAGGTATTTGGCAGCTACAGTAAGAGTATTCTGCAGCCGACAATGACGGTCGGTGTCAGCGGCGCAAATGCCGATCAGGTTGATGCTTTTAAAGACACAATTACCGCTGCCCTGCAAAAATTGGCAACCGATGGCTTAGACAAAAAACTAGTCGAATCGTCGGTAAATATTTTTGAATTCCACCTCAGGGAAGCCAACTATGGCAACCGTCCCAAAGGGCTTGTGTATAACATGAAGTGTCTTGATAGCTGGCTGTATGATCAGGACCCGCTCATCCATCTTGCCTATGAACCGGCGCTGGCTAAAATTAAGCGGCAATACAAGAACGGCTACTTTGAACAACTCATACAATCTTGCCTAATCAACAATAGCCACCAGGCCCTGGTTGCCTTAAAACCGAATAGTGAAATCGGTGCACAAAAGACTGCCGAGCTAAAACAGAAGCTGGCTGATTATAAAGCCAGTCTCAGTGAGGCCGAGTTGGAGACACTGATTAAACAGACAAAGGCATTAAAGGAGCGCCAGGAAGCGTCCGATTCGCCTGAGGCGCTTGAGTCAATTCTGCTTTTAGAATTAAAGGATATTGACCCCAAGGCAGAAGAACTGATAACAGTTGAGCAGAAGGAACACGGAGTGACGGCTCTGTTACATCCTATGTTTACCAACCAGATTGCCTATGTCAATCTTTACTTTAACACCTCCGCAGTTGCAGAGTCTGAGCTCCCCTATTTATTTCTTTTAGCGGATATTTTGGGTAAAGTAGATACGCAGAAATACCCGTATACTGAACTGGCCAAAGAGATTAACATTCATACTGGCGGTTTTGCCTATGACGTGTTTGCGTATTCAGAGAACGGCGATGACCAGACGTTTGCGCCCATGTTTAGGGTTAAAGCCAAAGCGCTTGTCAGCAAGCTGCCAGAGATGTTCGGGCTTTTAGGTGATGTAACCGGCGGCAGCCTGTTTAATGATAATAACAGGCTCAAAGAGCTTATTCGCGAAACCAAAGCTGCATGGGATACGGCGTTATTCCGCCGTGGACAGCAGGTTGTTGCCAGCCGGCTGTTATCCTATGTATCGCCTGTTGCCAAGTATAATGAGGTTGGCCTGCTGACCTACTATAAGTTTATTGCCGCACTGGAAGATAGCCTGGAAACTAAGGTAAACGAAATTGGTCAGACGCTGTCAGCTGTGGCGCAAACCGTATTTAATAAAGATAATCTTCTGATAGGCATCACCTGTACCCAAGAAGACTATGAAAAATTTCGCCAGAGCGTTCCTGTACTTAATGAAAAGCTGGGATCAAGGCAGTTTAAGCCTGTTAAATATAGCTTCAAAGCACAGGCCCTTAACGAAGGCCTCCTGACCTCCGGTAAGGTGCAATATGTTGCCAAAGGTGCCAATTTCCACCGTCTTGGCTACAAGTATCATGGCAGCATGAAGGTGCTTGAGACCATTTTACGCTATGATTATCTCTGGAACCGCATTCGGGTTCAGGGTGGCGCATATGGCGCATTTGCTCAGTTTGACCGAAGCGGCAATGTTGTATTTGGCTCCTATCGGGACCCTAACCTGGCCGAAACCATTAAGGTATATGACGAGACTGTTGAATATCTGAATAACTTTACAAACCAGCAGGTCAGCAAGCGGGAAATGACCAAATACATCATTGGTACCATGAGCACCATGGATTCGCCGCTGACGCCGCAGATGAAAGGCGAGCGTGCCGACGCTGCTTATATACGTAACATTAGCCAGGCTGATTTGCAGCAGGAACGGGATGAAATATTGTCCACAAGGCAGGACGACATCAAAAAACTGGCCAATGTAGTCGATGCTGTGATGACCGCCAACGTGTTGTGCGTTTTGGGCGGCGAGCAAAAAATCAAAGCCAGCAAAGAATTGTTCGGTAAGCTAATTACTGTGATTGAATAAAAGAGAGACTTAAAGATTGCCACGCTATCGCTCGCAATGACGACCCAACTGTGGTCATTGCGAGCACAGCGTGGCAATCATTTTCCCCATTACTCAGTTAGAACTCCCTGCAAGAGTAAGCTATCGTCAGTTTCCCAAGACTCAACAATACACTTAGCGGTACGGTAATCAAAACCCATACCCATTAAATAGCTCATAAGCGCCAGCTCGGTCATGGCATGGCGCGGATTTGTGCCTTCAAGCTCTTTTAGCCCGTGACGAATGGCAGGTTCAACCTGTAACAAAAAATAACCGGCAGTAAGTGATTGCCCGGGAACCAGCTGAAAGACTGGATTTTGCCTGGAACTGCGTCCTGATAGTATGTTTTGGTATCTTGCCATTATGTTGCCTCCTTATGGCTTTTACTATAGTTTATGTTATTATCCAGAAGTGTGTGTTATGTTAAGAATTAAATAATAAAATTCGATATATAAAGTAGACTTAGCTTCAGATGGGGTTTTAACCCCATCTGAAGGTTAGTCGCCCTTATCCAGGGACTTAGCCGCTCTTAACTCCCACTTGTAGAAGTGGGAGTCTTAGAGCGGGTTAGTCATCGGATAAAGAGATGCAGCAGGAAAGAGGCAAAGCAGGCCAAATATAATAGGTAAGATGGTTCCGAAAGGTGGAGCACACACATGAGCGTAATCAACATTAATACTAGCAGTATTCCGCCGATAGCGCCGCTCAAGCCAGAAACGGCAGGGAATCAGGCGGTCAATCCAGAGACTGCTGCTCAGGTTCGCCAGAATGCTGCTGGCCAAATGACGGTGCCTACCCAGGCGGCGTTGTTAGCACTTGAAAGCTTTATTACGAGTGAATTATCCGAGCTTAGTCAAACAATGGCCAGCAGAGCGGCGCTTATTAATAGTTTGCCGCCTGAACTTAAAGAGTTAGTACAAACCATTTTCCGCCAAGCGCAAACAGCGCAAACGGTTTTGCCTGAAGGATTGGCAGCGCTACTAAAATCATCACGGACAGCGGCAGAAAAATTGACCATGCTGGCAGCTGCGCTGGAAACAGCAGCTGCCGAAACACCAACAAGCAATCAGCCGGCTTTGCGGGAACTTGCCAGCACCTGGCAGAATACGATTCCGGCGGACCTTAAAGCCGTTGCTAAAGTATTGCGTGAAATGGCTGCCGCAATACCCACGCCGGATAGAGCTACGGCTGGACGTCAGGACATGACGGCAGTAGTTGTTCAGCCAAGCGGATTAGGGAGTGAGGCTCAGGATACAGTGCCAGTGCCAACTCAACAAAAAGGGTTAACAGGTAAACAGGATGAGCAAGCCACTTCATTAGTCAAATCTAATGTCCCGGACACTGCGGCCGATATGCCATCTGCGGATCAGCCGAAAGGAAATATGCTAGAGCGTCCCCAGGATATGCCGACAACAGCAAATATGCCAGGACGTACTATGACAGATCAGAAGGATCTTGTTAATTTGCTGAAAAATATCCTCAACCGGCCAGAGTTGGTTAATGCCCTGCCGCCAGAAGTTAAGAAAATGATTCAAAGCCTGCTGCGTCAGCCAGAGTTTTCACAACCCGGCCAAAGCGCGCAACCCGGCCAAAGCGCGCAACCCAGCCAAGCCGCGCAACCCAGCCAAGCCGCGCAACCC
>NZ_FWXI01000033.1 GCF_900176355.1 Sporomusa malonica
GCTGTCAGCGAGGTTTTGCCATGGTCAACGTGACCGATGGTGCCAATGTTAACGTGCGGCTTGTTTCTTTCAAACTTTTTCTTAGCCATTTGAGTTGATAGCCTCCCTTAATTAACTTTATCATAATTATGTATTAACACAAATAATCAACAGTATACATCTTTTTACAACGCCACAGCAGCTTTGCCAGGCGCCTGCGGCATAGCCGCATTTTCTCTACAAAGCTAGATTATTCTATTTAACATGTAAAATTCCTGCTGCATATAGGTCATGAAAATAAAAAAACCTCACAATTAATTGCAAGGCTTTTTTTCATGGTGGCGGCGCAGGGATTTGAACCCCGGACACTTCGGGTATGAACCGAATGCTCTAGCCAGCTGAGCTACGCCGCCGTATTAAAATGGAGCTAGTGACCGGGATTGAACCGGTGACCTTATCCTTACCAAGGATACGCTCTACCGACTGAGCTACACCAGCACTTCGGCAAAACGACTTATTAGCGCCCATCTGCTTCGTTGCTCCTCAAAACGCTTGCTTACGCACTTCCCAGTGCGCCGCGCTGCACGTTTTTCCGGTGCGCCTCGCATCTGGACACTACTAAGCCGTTTTGCAGCCTTGTGTCAGATACTTGGCTTGTCGCAGAATAGGTTAATAAGTTTGTTTCTTTATAAAGCTGCGCTTTATAAATTCAGGGTCGAATTTGTAAAGCGCGTTAATTACATGGTTGCGGGGACAGGACTTGAACCTGTGACCTTCGGGTTATGAGCCCGACGAGCTACCAACTGCTCCACCCCGCGATGTTAAAATGAAAAGGTTCTTGGTGGAGGGAGGTGGATTCGAACCACCGAAGTCAAAGACGGCAGATTTACAGTCTGCTCCCTTTAGCCACTCGGGAATCCCTCCATATTTGAATGGAGCTGGCGAGAGGAATTGAACCCCCAACCTGCTGATTACAAGTCAGCTGCTCTACCAATTGAGCTACGCCAGCATCTTTTTCTTGCGAACCTTGTCTCAGTGACAAAACATATTATATAATAACTGACTTATCGTGTCAACATCTTTTTAGTGGTTATTTTCACCAGACAACTGCAGGTCATGTTACAATTACCTTAAGAAAAAGTAATAATAGGACAGCCCAGCAACGATAAACCGGTAATAGGCAAATGACGCCAATGTGGAGTTATTGAGAAACCGCAAAAACCATACAATTGAAATGTATGCGGTTATGAATGCAACAACAAATCCAATCGCAAGCATCGTAAAATCATCAGCACTCAGCGAATTCCAAATCTTCATCAAATCATAAATGCAAGCTACCAGCATAAGCGGCACAGCAATAATAAAAGAAAACTCAGCAGCAGCCTTGCGGCTCATCCCTAGAAATAGGCCACCAGCAATGGTTGAGCCTGAGCGGGAAAAACCTGGCCATAATGATAAAATTTGAAATAATCCAACCCAAAAAGCCTGCTTGATTGTCATATTGTCAACATCGCGGGTTAGCGGACGACTTGCAGCTTTTTCAGCTACTAGCATAAGAATAGCGCCTGCTACCAGGCCAATAATAACAGTATATGGGGAAAATAGGTAGGTTTTTATCGCTTTGTGCAGAAGAAACCCAACTCCCATTACCGGTACAATTCCGGCTAACACATGCATAGCTGTCAGACCACCGCCGTAAATGTTAATGGCTCTGGGTCTAAACATTGCCAGAAACTTGTCTCTGTATAAAATAAATACCGATAAAATAGCCCCTAATTGAATAAACACCTCAAATACGCTGGCCTTTTCTCCTTCAAAACCCAATAACGAACCAACCAAAATCATATGTCCTGTTGATGAAATTGGTAAAAATTCAGTCAAACCCTCTACAATGCCAATAATTACTGCAATCATATTCTCACTCATATTGTACATCCTTCCTAGTTGTTACTGTCTTCCGCCTGCAGCATATTGATTACCTGCGCATCAGTAGGAAATGCCAGGTCTGGCACCGCATCAAGTGAAAAATAGGCTACTTGGTCCAAGTCATCACCTGGGCAGAGAGTACCGCCAGCAATCTCGGCCATAAACCAAACGCCAACAGTATGAACAGACGGGTTGTGAAAGTTAGATAAAACGGTATAAACCCGCCCTGGCTCAATAACCAGTCCTGTCTCCTCCAGAAATTCGCGTATTACGGCATCACGGATATCTTCATCATATTCTACATAGCCGCAAGGTATGCACCACAATCCCGCATAACTAGCATTAGAGGCCCGTCTCCCCAGCAAAATCGCCCCGTTTTTCCGGACAATAGCCGCTACTCCGACAATAGGATTCTCGTAGATTGTATAAGCACACTTGCCACATACCAAACGCTCGCGCTCGCCAACTCGGCGATACGCTACCGCTCCACCGCACTTAGGACAAAAATGAAAACGCTGTTTTCTCATAGCGACCTCCTTAGGACGATGTTACTATTTTACCATATTTCAACTAAATATCCTTATTAAATGAAAAAATTAATTGTGATCAAAAAAAATCCCGAGGCTCAGTGTAAAAACACGTTTTGCTCCCGGGCATCATCATTAATTACATGCAGTCGTTTATTTTGATCCATAAAAGCAATAAAGACATTGTGGATACTATTCTGATGCTGGCGGCGAAATTCTTCAATCTGCCGAGGCGAAAACCCCATATCTGTTAGTGCGCTCTCCTGTAATTTGCCCTCCAAAATTACAGGCACCAGGATGCTGTTCGGATTTACAGTAAAATTGACCTGGCTTGGCGTCAGCGGCAAATGCTCTGCCTTTTTGAGCACACTTAGCTTACCATGAGGTTCCAAGACTGCAAGTTCGACGATTGTAATGTCAAACACATCTTTGTCCCGCAAAAGCTGCAGCAACGTCTCAACAGGCATATGTACCTTACGCAGGCTGTCTTTGATAATCTGGCCGTTCTCTACCAACACTAGCGGCTTAAAGTTTAGTTTATGATTGAATGGACGGACTTTGATACTCAGCCATCCGAACAGCAGTTGCATCCCCCCCAATGCTAAAAGGGCAATGAGCGCGCTGACCAGTTCAATCCGGTGATCAACAATAAGCGCACCAGCCACTGCTCCAATTGTAATTGAAGTTAAAAAATCAAATGAGCTAAGCTCACCCAGCTGACGGCGACCGATCACCAGCATGATGATCAGCAGCACACCCATACCTGCAACTACCCGAAACAGAGTAATGCCCAATGTTTCCATCGCAGCCCTCCATTGCATAGCTGAAAACTACGCAATATTTAGGCTTAGTTTAACCAACTAACGACTTTTTAGTCACCAAAGCAAATGCCGATGGCCCGCCCGGCTTGTAGAAGCTCATCGTCAGCTGTAACATTATGTGCTTTGCCGGCAATCTCGTCAATCGGCACACGAATAATCTGGTTTTTTCTGAGTGCCACCATATTGCCGAATGCCCCATCAAATATACATTTAGCCGCCGCTACGCCATAGCGGGTAGATAACACCCGGTCAAACGCTGTTGGCGTACCCCCGCGTTGAACATGCCCCAGCACAGTGCAGCGGGACTCTACACCTGTAAGCTTTTCAATCTCTCTGGCCAATTTTTCCCCTGCGCCGCCTAGGCGGACTTTCTCATGACTACCCTCGACAATGAGCGATACCGATTGTTCGCCGCCTTGAGGATATGCCCCCTCAGCAATAACGACAAGACTGAACAGACGCCCGCGCGCTTCACGTTCTTTAATCTTCGCGACCACTGAGTCTATTGCAAAAGGTATCTCCGGGAGTAAGATGCAGTCAGCACCACCTGCCATACCGGCATGTAGCGCAATCCATCCAGCATAACGGCCCATCACCTCAAGCACCATGACCCGGTGGTGCGATTCAGCCGTAGTGTGTAACCTGTCAAGTGCGTCTGTAGCCACGCCAACAGCAGTGTCAAAGCCGAATGTTCTCTCAGTACCGGGGATATCGTTATCAATTGTCTTGGGAACAGCCACTACCGGCAGACCCAGATGATAAAATTCCGAAGCGATCTTGAGACTGCCATCACCGCCAATAACAACAATGGCTTCAATGTCCCTTTCCCGCAAGTTACAGAGCGCTTGAGCAGACATGTTCTCATAAACAATCTGGCTGTCCTGCTTTTTAGGGTAGTGAAAAGGATTGTCACGGTTGGTTGTACCAAGTATAGTCCCACCACGCGGTAAAATACCAGCAACACTGCTGTCTGTCATTTCGATCATTTGATTTTCGACCATACCGCCAAAACCATTTTTAATCCCCCATACCTTTAAGCCCTGACCAAGTGCGGTTCTCACAACAGCCCGAATAACAGCGTTAAGCCCAGGCGCATCACCGCCGCCAGTAAGTACTGCAATGGTTTTCACCTTGTTTACATTCGCCATTTGATCACCTCATCGATAGTATATAATATGAAAAATGACACCGCCTTATGGTGTCATTTTTGCTGCATTATTCTTCATAGGTTAACTCTGTCGGAGCATCCTTACTAAGGCCAGTAAGGCCTTTATACATACCGCGAATATCGCTGTCTTCACCGCGATTTTCCAAGTAGCGCTCTAACTTGCGTTTTACGCGTTGCAGCGCATTATCAATCGACTTGACATGGCGGTCAAGTTCAACAGCAATTTCCTGATAAGACTTACCATCAAGGTAAGACATTAGTACCTTCCACTCAAGATCGCTTAGAATCTCGCCCATTTTTTCTTCAATATCGACAAACTCCTCACGGCTGATTACCAGTTCTTCTGGGTCAGTCACTTTAGAACCGGATAGCACATCTAAGAGTGTACGGTCAGAGTCTTCGTCATAAATGGGTTTATTTAAAGAAACATATGAGTTCAAAGGAATGTGCTTCTGCCTAGTAGCTGTCTTAATCGCGGTAATGATCTGCCGTGTTACACATAACTCTGCAAACGCTCTAAACGAGGAGAGCTTGTCATTGCGGAAATCTCGAATCGCTTTGTATAAACCAATCATACCTTCTTGGATGATATCTTCGCGTTCAGCGCCGATTAAAAAGTATGATCTGGCTTTCGCCCGCACAAAGTTACGATATTTATTAATCAAATACTCCAGAGCGACCGTGTTGTCATTATCTTTGGCGTCGAATACTATTTCTTCATCAGTTAAGTTGTCAAAACAACCATACAGATCGCGTTGAGTATTAACCCGCATCGCATCGCCCCCACTAGTTTTTATTTTGCTGTCTATAAACGGCCAATCAACTTTTCTTCCATCCAAACCGGCCATTTGTCCACCGTGAAAAAAATAAAAGTGCACTAAAGGATTAGTGCCGCTGTATTAGTTCACGTCTTGTCACAATAAATTATACCTGTAAGCGCAAAGTTAGTCAAGCCCATCTCTGCGCATCTCATCAAGCCGTTTTAAGATATCTTTTCCCAGACGACTGCCAAGTTCATGGCGATCCCGCGCTAACACCTTCTGTGAGATGTTGGCTTTAATTTCTTTTTTTATGCTGGCAACATCATTTTTAAGCTCGCGAGCCGAAATCCTGAATGCACCAGCGCCTAAAATAAACATCTGCTCAGCAAAGTCTGAGGTGACAACATAGACGCGTTCACCTTGACGGACAAGGTAGTATACCATTTTCTCGATGCAGCTGTCAGCTGTTTCGCCTTCTTTGGTATAAATCACCTCCAGCTCGCCTTGCATTTGGCTGACAGTCCTACCTGTTGCCATATGTGCATCAAATACAATTATTGTCCTAAATCCTTTATATGCACCATATTCACTAAGTATGTCCACAAGTCTGTCACGGGCATATTCTAAATTATCTTTGACAGCAATTAGCTCAGGCCAAGCATTAATCACATTATAGCCGTCGACAATTAACAAGTCCATCGAGAGAAAATCTCCAATCTTATTGCATCCCAGTAGCTCCAGGCAGTTTTTCTTCAGCCTTAGGCGACTTAACTTCAGACTGCACTGGTTTGGGGGCTGGTCCCATTTTTATCACGGTGTTGTCCGGAGCATATCTGTCGCGCGATAATATTTCGCGTTTTAGTTCTTTACCAGTATTATCGCGGATAATCCGGACAACAGTAACCTCATACCCTGGCTTGCCTTCTTTTTCAACCTTGCTCTCTCCTGGAAGCAATGCCGGATCGGCCTTTTTAATAATTGATGGCTGAATCACCTGTTGACCAACTGTCACAACCTCAATTGTTTTATCCAGAGCCCGCTGTCCAAAAATCCCCACATTGAGCTTGTTACCTACTGTCTCAGCCATAATCATAACCGGCGCCGAACTATTATTCACAAATTTGAAATCAAGCGCATTATAGACAACCGTGGCATCCCGCCCGAGTGCCACATAGGAAAGCGGTTTGGAGTGGTTAGTGCGATCGACAATATTAAGTCCCGCCAACAACACAGCATTATAAAGTGTTGAAGAAACCTGACAAACGCCACCGCCTACTCCAGGCACAAACTCGCCATTAATTATCTCCATTGCCTCCTTAAAACCTTGAGCCTTTTCCCTCGGTCCTACAGTATCGTTATATGAAAAGATCTGTCCAGGATAAAGCAGATTGCCATTAATTTTCTGCGCAGACAGTTTTACGTTGGCCGTCCGGTTAGAGTCCTCTGTATTAAACACGGTTGTATACACCGACACTAGTTCTTTAATGCCATTTCGGGCAAGCTCTGTGGCAGTGATCTCAGGGTAAACCGGCTTAACAGGCAGGATAATCGTGCTGGCATCGCTGCGATTAATCGCAGCAACTATTAATTCTTTGAGAGCCGCAACATCAATCTGACATCCTTCTACCTCAGGCACAATGCCGCCTGCTCGTAAACTTAATGTTGCGTTATGCGGCGGCTTGTTGACCGTTTCCTGTAGATGTTCAATTATGGTATCTAATTTATCCTCATTATACTTGATTTTGAGGGGAATAGACCAGCCCTCAGCATGAGCAGCGCGAATATTTTTTATCCGCATCCACAACGAACCTTCACGACCAACCTGCCAAGCGGCATCAGCCATTGCTTCCGGGTCAATAGAATAATCGATATTCTCAGGCTCAATGCGGAAAATTGCAGCATCATAGGATAACAAGATAGGCCTAGGATTCTGCCCCTTTTGCCAGACATACAGCAGTTGGGTCACTTCATCCCGTGTTCTTCCGGCAACGTCGATATTCGCAACAGTTACTCCGGCATACACTGTTTGGGCAAGCAGCAGCTGGGTCAGCCAAAAACCGACTGACCCTGTCAGAACAATTACCACTGCTAAAACAATACCCACCCAGTGTTTCATTTTCCTTTCAGCTCCCTTTGTCTAAGAACTTCATAAAGTAAGAGCGAGCAGGCTACCGATGCATTAAGGGAGGTAATCTTCCCCCGCATCGGGATGCGTACAACAAAATCACAGGCTTCTTTTGTTAATCGCCCCATCCCCTCGCCCTCGCTGCCAACAACAATAACAACAGGCCCGGTAAGATCGGCTTCGTAATAGTCTTTTGTCCCATCCATATCAGCCCCAACCACCCAGAGCCCCTGTTTTTTCAAAGCCTTAAGGGTTTGGGATACATTTCCGATTCTAGCTACCGGCACATGTTCCACCGCACCAGCCGAGGTTTTAGCGACCGTTTGCGTAAGCGGGCAGCTGCGCCGCTTGGGAATAAGTACACCGTGAACCCCTGTTGCATCAGCGGTACGTAAAATGGCACCAACATTGTGCGGATCTGCAAGTTCATCCAGGAGAACGAGAAAGGGCGTCTCACTTTTGCTGTAAGCTACTGATAAAATATCTTCCATCTCTACGTAAGCTACCGGTGCAGCCAAGGCAACTACACCTTGATGCCGCACTCCGGCAGACATCTGGTCGAGCTTGGCAGCCTCCACCTCTTGTATTACCAATCCCTGTTCCCGGGCCTGACCAATGATATCGCGGATCGAACCCTGCCGTTCACCCTTGGCGACAAGGATTTTATTCAATGATCGTCCTGCTTTTAACGCTTCCAGTACACTATTGCGGCCAACTATTATTTCTGTTTCATCAGACATTTGTAATCGCTCCTTAAAAAATAGAAATAGTTTGGTGTTCTTTATTATTATGAAAAAACGGCAGAATATAATCCTGCCGTTTGTCCACTACGACTTACTCTAACGCTCTATGTACAGCCACTAAGAAACTTCAGCAATATACAATGCCGGGTTAATTGCCATATCAATCGTAAGTACTTGGTTAACCCGCTCACCAGCTGCATTAGCCGTAATATTAACTATTGGTTTGGTCCTCAGCTCATCAGCGTAATCGTGGACGATCCCTACCGATTGATTATTTAGCCGGACAACGGCACCCAGCGGGTAAATAGCCACATTGCTAACCAGTACCTGAACAAGTTCCGGATTAAAATAGGCAGCGCCCGCTTTTTCAATAATCGCCAAGGTATCATAAACAGGTAAGGCTTTCCGATACGGAGTCGTTGCTGTCATCGAAGAATACACGTCAGCAATCGCTGTAATCTGTGCAAACTCATGGATGCCGCTGTCTTTAGCCCCTCGTGGATAGCCACTGCCATCAAATCGCTCGTGATGCTGCAGCGCACAGTTGGCTGCCGCCAAACTGATATCTGCGTTACGCTGTAGTATTTCATAGCCCTTCTCAGTGTGTTTCTTAACAATAGCCATCTCTTCCATGTTTAATGCCTCTGGTTTATTCAGGATATCCCGGGAAATAGTAATCATTCCCACATCCCGCAGAAGGGCACCCATTCCCAGATCATGCAACCGCTGCCCCTCAAGGCCACGGCTGATTCCCATCATGGCAGCAAAGAAGTAGCCGCTGACAGCATGTTTGAAGAGATAATCATTACATGTCTGCATTGCAGTAAATAACGGTTGTATTTCTTTATGCATACAGCAATCATCCAAAAGCGCCAACACCTTGCTTTTGACACCATCTGTATGAACGTATTTGCCAACTCGCACTTCATCAAGCGCCTGATGTGCGCTGAGAAGAATCTCCTGTCTGGCGTTTTGAGCCGCTTCGTCATTAACATCTATAAGCTGGGCTTCGCCTTCAATATAAATATACTTAATATCAAGCTCTGCCATCTTGGAAATATGGAACTCAGTCAGATCAACACCACTGTTTAATACGATCTGACCATTAAGCCCATACACCGGCTGAGCCAGTTTCATCCCCATCCGTATTCCCTCGCGAAGCACACGCCGCACACTAAACCACCTCCACCAATAAGCTGTATTTTATACCTGTCCACTATGTACTTAGTTTATCTGTTCTACTTTTGCATTTTAATTCCTGCCAGCCGGCCACAGGATAAATTTCCCTCTGTACAGTAGCCGCCAGATACACAAGTTGGCCCAGCTTTGGCAAACAAACGTGGCGCAACCGCTTTAACCTCGGCCAGCATGGCATTGGCCAGATTGCGTATTTCCCACTGCGCCCGGTGGCAGCAGCGTTTTTCAAAAAAATGCAGCAGCGAACGCGCATTCATGGTTACAACAATTTTTGTTTCAGTAGCGTTAGCCAGTACATAACGAGCATCCTCTTGATGCACGCCAAGGGCCACCAGTTCATCATATGTGTTTTGAACCTGCTGGATAAGAGCCTCATATTTTGCCTTAGCCTCAGCGTTGGCGGCGACTGATGGTGGTACGATATATTCAAAGCCATGTTCAGCCACATACCGCTGTGACTGTTGGGAGTAGGAGGCAATACGATGGCGTACCAACTGGTGTGTAAGCACGCGGGAAATACCCTCAATAGCAAAAGTAAAACTGGCGTGTTCAAATGTTGATAAGTGTCCCATGTCGACAAGTTTATCAATTAAGTTTCCAATCTGCGTATCAGGCATGGTTTGTACTAATTCTTCCGCGCCGCTGGCCGAATAACAGAGACGGGCCGACATGGCTACAGTACGTTCAGGATCTGGTGTATATTGAATTAATTTTAGTTTCATGGCGGCAACTCTCCCCTTTTGTTACTTTTTGATGATGGCTGTCATTTCCCGGGAAATAATGACAAATGCTTTATCAACAATTTCCGACAGTCTGTCATGTTTTTTTCGTAAATAGAGATAACCCACTAACGCTTCAAAGCCTGTAGCATAACGATATTCAGCAATTGATGCACTCTTGGGCACTGTCGATTTAGCATTGCGTCCCCGCCTTATGATATCAGCTTCCTCAGGAGTGAGCTGGTCTTCCAACGCTTTAACAGCTTTAGACTGCATAACAGCCGATACCATCTTGGCATCAAAGGTATGCAAAACCCGCACCTTATTTTGCTCATACCCCAGCAGCCTGGTGCGTACATATAACGTAAAGTAGGCGTCGCCTACATAAGCCAATACTAATGCAGGCAACTGATCTGCAGCAATATCAGTATATTTAGCCGGGGCAACATCCCCGGCTTCATTTATTGTAAAAAAGTTATTGACTAGCTTTTGAAAGTGATCATAGTTCACCGTTTTTTCCACCTGACGCCCTGCGGCGAGTCTTCAAGGACAATATCAGCGGCTGCCAATTTGTCGCGTATTTGGTCTGCAGTTGCCCAATCCTTTTTCTTACGTGCTTCCTGCCGAATATCAATAATGATATTCATAAGCTCATCGACCAGTTCGGCATTACCATCTTGGGCAGCTGCAGAACCCTCAGTCTGTACCCCTAAGATGTCGCCCATCTGGCTATACACTTTAGCAGCCTTCTCCACGGCTACAGCATCCAGCTCGGCCTTTCCAGCGGTTACCTTACTATGATAGATATTAATTTCTTTGGCCAGACCAAACATAGTACTGATCGCCAAGGCTGTGTTGAAATCGTCATCCATAGCGGCAGTAAATTCAGCCATGCCCTCAGCCGCAGCTTGAGCGAGTCCCTCAGAATCTTCACTGGTATTGCCAGCCGGGAACGTTCCCAGATGGTTCAGGTTTTCCCTGGCCGTTTTTAGCCGTTCCAGGCTGCGCCCGGCCTCTTCCAGGCGTTCATCGCTAAAATCAAGTGGACTCCGGTAGTGGGTTGACAAAATAAAGTAGCGCAATATTTCCGGTCTGAAATGTTCAAGGATGTCAATTACCAGAAAAAAATTTCCAAGCGATTTACTCATCTTCTCTTCATTAACGGTAATAAAACCATTGTGCAGCCAGTAACGGACAAACGGCTCAGCGCCAGTAAAAGCTTCAGATTGAGCAATCTCGTTTTCATGATGCGGAAATACCAGATCGCTGCCACCACCGTGAAAATCAAAGCTAGATCCCAGATACTTATATGACATAACCGAACACTCAATATGCCAACCAGGCCTTCCTAAACCCCATGGGCTATCCCAGGCCGGTTCGCCTGGTTTAGCACTTTTCCATAAGGCAAAGTCCATCGGGTGATTTTTCCGTTCATCAACATCAACCCGCGCCCCAGCCTTCATGTCCTCAAGATTACGGCCGCTTAATTTGCCATAGTCGGGAAACTTCTCAACACTGTAATATACATCACCGTCAGCAGCATAAGCATAGCCTTTGTCAACAAGTGTTTTGACCATTGCAACAATATCGGGAATATGGTCAGATACCTTAGGGTATACATGTGCCCGGCGGACATTGAGTTTATCCATAACCTCAAAATAGGAGGCAATATACCTGTTAGCAATGATATCCCAGGTCACTTGCTCGTTTTTGGCTGTATTAATAATTTTATCATCAATATCGGTAAAGTTTTGAATATGATAAACGTCATACCCTGAGTATTCTAGATACCGACGGATTACATCCCAGGTGATAAACGGACGGGCATTCCCAATATGCGGATGGTTATAGGGAGTAACGCCGCAAACATACATTTTTATTTTCCCAGGCGTGAGTGGCACAAATTCTTCTTTTTGCTTGGTCAGGGTATTATATACCTTGAGACTCATGCTGTTTCAACTCCTTTTCCAACTGATCAATGCGCACTTCCATGCGCTTCATATTACGCTGCATACAAAGCAGCATCTCTGCCACAGGATCTGGCAGATCATCGTGTTCAAGGTCAATCCCCTCTATACCGTCGGCATCAGGGCGACCTATCTTTTTTCCGTCATGCCAAACCACTTTGCCTGGTATGCCAACAACAGTAGAGTTAGGCGGAACCTCATGCAAGACTACTGAACCAGCACCAATTTTAGAATTGTCGCCAACCGTAAAAGAACCAAGTACTTTAGCCCCGCTGGCCACGACGACATTATTGCCAATAGTTGGGTGGCGCTTGCCTTTCTCCTTGCCAGTGCCGCCTAAAGTGACTCCCTGATATAAAGTAACGTTATTGCCAATAATGCACGTCTCACCAATAACCACACCGGTAGCATGGTCGATAAACAGACCCTCGCCGATCGTTGCGCCTGGATGAACATCCACTCCGGTTAGCAAGCGGTTAAAATAGCAAATCATGCGTGGCACTAGCACCCAGCCACGTTTGAACAGATAGTTAGAAATTCGGTACAGCCAGATAGCATGTAGACCAGGATAACACAAAAGAACTTCAAGCACGCTTCTGGCTGCAGGGTCACGTTCAAATACTACTTTAATATCTTTTTTTATCCGTTTGAACATAGTATTCCCTCCTTAAACTAATTTAGAACAGACAAGAAGCCATATTGCGCTTATACCCGAAAGGGTATAGAAAAGCCACCATCTCACTACAGAGACGGTGGCCCGCGGTTCCACTCTGCTTGGGTATGACATACCCCTGCTTTATGCTGATAACGGCAGCATCCGGGACAGCTTACTCAGGTTCAGCCATCCTGCTACCAGGTGCATTTCTGCGAATCTTACCCAGCGCCGCTTACAGCCGGTGGCGGCACCTCTCTGAGGGGTGAAAACACATACTTCTCCTGGATCATCGCATTTCCGAGTATCTAAATAAGGTTTACGACTAAATTATACTAACGCCAGCTTGACTATGTCAAGAAACAATATCGCCTTTGGGTACCTCAAATTATATTTTAGCTAAAAGACAATCCATTCTCGCTAAGGTGCGTTCTTTACCGATTAACGGGATGAGATTAATCAGCTCAGGCCCATGCATTTTTCCGGTTATAGCAATCCGCACTGGCATATATACTTTTTTACCGCCCAGCTTCAATTCCTTGGTAATCCCCTTTAAGATAGCCTGAACAGCTGCTGGCTCCACTGGTTCAAGCGCAGCCAGCTTGCTTTTGAAGGCTTCCATTACCTGCGAAATGTCGGCATCCTTCATAATCTCGTGCGCCTCTTCACTTTCAAATTCAATGTCATCATTAAAAAATACGTCAATATGATCGGTTATTTGAGCGGCATAGCTGATATATCCCTGGAGTTCGGCAACCACTTTAACCAGCCATTCTTTTTGGTCAGCAGTCAACGCCTCGCCGATATAGCCAGCAGCCTGCAGGTGCGGCAGTGCCAGCTCTGTAACAAGTTCCGGGGAAGCCGCCTTAATATAATGCGCGTTTATGTGATTGAGTTTATCGACATCAAACACGGCCGGATTTTTAGCTACCCGATCCATAGAAAACTGCTCAATAAGCTCTTCCCGGCTGAATATTTCCTCTTCACCAGCAGGTGCCCAGCCTAAAAGTGCTAAAAAGTTAACAATACCCTCAGGCAGATAACCCAGTTTCTTATACTGCTCAACCGAGGTTGCGCCATGGCGTTTGCTCATCTTGGTACGATCTTTGCCCAAAATTAATGAGATATGACCAAATTGCGGCAAGGCCAGTCCGAGTGCCTGATAGATCAAAATTTGGCGGGGGGTGTTCGACAAATGCTCTTCAGCCCGAATGACATGGGTTACTTTCATCAGCGCATCATCAAGCACTACGGCATAGTTATACACTGGAATACCGTCAGATTTTACAATAACAAAGTCACCAACACCGTTAGATTCAAAGCTAACAGTATCCCGTACCATATCTTTAAATATAATTTGCTGATTCTCAGGCACACAGAAGCGAACTGTAGGCTTTCTGCCTTCGGCAGCAAATTGTTCCCGCTCAGCCTCGCTTAAATTGCGGCAGCGCCCAGTATACCGTGGCGTTTCGCCTTTGTTCATTTGTTCCTGGCGCTCAGCGTCAAGCTCTTCCTCGCTGCAGTAACAGTAATAGGCTTGTCCGGATATGAGCAGCTTATCCGTATACTGACGGTATAAGTCGAGACGCTCCGACTGGCGGTATGGTCCATTTTCACCACCCGCATCAATGCCTTCATCCCACTCAATACCCAGCCAGCGTAAAGCAGCCTTAATATTCTCCTCAGACTCCCTGGTTGAACGCTCCAAATCGGTATCTTCGATCCGCAAAATCAGCTTGCCGCCCTCTTTACGCGCCAGCAGCCAATTAAACAAGGCAGACCGCGCCCCACCGATATGAAACGGCCCAGTCGGGCTTGGTGCAAAGCGTACTCTAAGTTCTTGTTCCATTTATATGTACCCCTTCCATACACTTTTTGAAGTAGTAGTATTTAGTGTCAATCATTGTATATTCTAGCAGATTCTGCGTCAGCATGCAAAAAAAAAGACATACTGCCTTTTATCAGCAGCACGCCCTAGCCCTATCTTATTCAACTTTGACTACAAACATGCCGTGAACGATATCAGGAATAACCAGAGTTGTATTGGTACCGCTAAAGCCGCTTGATACTGGTTTAGCGCCATCTGATAAAAGAGCCAGTCGCCATACTAGCTTATCATTAAACCATAACTCGCCGCAAGTGGCTCCGTCCTGGCGCATAATATTTACGTTGAAGCTAAAATCAGCGGCTAGCACCGAGGAGGGATAGAGCATGATCATCATTGACAGCAACAGGGTAACTACTACTTTGTGAATCAGCTTCTGCATAATCAGCCCTCCAATATGTCAATCTCAGTTATTCATAATATGTGTTTTTGACTGGCTTTTATGCAGATTAATTCCCCGCACTAAACCCGAGCGCCGATGATTGTGGCTGTCGCGTAAGCAGCAATACCTTGGCCCTGTCCGGCAAAACCTAATCCCTCGGTAGTTGTGGCCTTCACATTCACTTGTCCGACATCAATGCCCAAGGTTTCAGCAATATTACTATTCATCCGGGCTATATAAGGGGCCAGCTTAGGTTTTTGCGCCACAATGGTCGCATCAATATTGTTGACTGTATAACCGTTCCTAGCCAATATTTCACGAACTTCGCCGAGCAGCGCAAGACTGGATATGCCTTTGTAACGCCCGTCAGTATCGGGAAAATGGCGGCCAATGTCACCTAAGGCAGCTGCACCTAATAGCGCGTCTTTAATGGCATGTAAGAGCACATCTGCATCAGAGTGCCCGTCAAGCCCCAGTGTATACGGAATATCTACGCCACCGAGAATTAATTTGCGCTCAGGCACCAAGCGATGAACATCATAGCCAATACCAGAACGAATCACACCAATCTCCTCCTGTCGGTTAGCAAGCAGTATTCCTGCAACACTCAAATCTTCCGGGGTTGTAATCTTTATGTTTTGATAATTTCCTGGAACAACCTTCACTTTAACTCCCATGCGTTCAACCAACGTTGCATCATCTGTGCCAAGATAGCCGTCCCTTGCCGCCTGCTCATAAGCTGCTTTAAGCAGGCCTGCCTCAAATGCCTGCGGCGTCTGCACCGCCCACAAAGTTCGGCGGTCAGGGGTACCTGATACCCAGCCAGCGGTATCAGCCGACTTAATTGTATCCTTAACCGGTACAGCTACAATGGCTGCCTGGTGTTGACGAGCCGCAGCTACAGCCTGATTGAATAGGCTTGGTTCGACTAGTGGCCGCGCTCCGTCATGTACCACAATGATCTCTGCGCTGTCTGGAATAACCTTAAGCGCATTGGCAATCGAATGTTGCCGTTCACTGCCACCAGCCACGACTTGCCACGGCACCGGGGTGTAAAGTTCTGCCAGCAAGAGCTTCATTGAGTCGACTTCCTCAGCCGCTGCCGTCACAACCAAGCAGCCCACATCCAGTGCCGCGCATGCCGCCAAAATAGTATGGGCTAGTACAGGTTTACCTAATAGCGGAATAAATACTTTATTTATCCCGCCCCCCATTCTTTTTCCTTGACCTGCGGCCGCAATAATAAAACATACCATAATTTTTCCTTCTCCTTATATAGAAAACACGACTTGCGCCGAGCCTCTGGCGAAAGCGGAAAAACCGCCTGTGCCCTTTGGGTAATGTTGCCCTTATCCAGACGAAAGTTATACTTTCGTTCAGGATATCTAAAAATGCCTTCAAGCCTAAAAGACTTGAAGGCATTCTCAGAGCTACATCGCAGCTTTGGGTTTGGCAAAGATCATCCGTCCAGCAGCAGTCTGCAGCACCGAAGTAACTAAGACTCCCACTGTTTCACCAATGTGTTTTTTACCGCCGTCAACCACAATCATAGTGCCGTCATCAAGATAGGCTACACCCTGGCCAAATTCTTTACCGTCTTTCACAACATGCACTACCATTTCTTCTCCAGGCAGTACCACCGGTTTGACCGCATTGGACAACTCATTAATATTAAGAACAGATACTCCTTGCAGTTCGGCTACTTTGTTAAGGTTATAATCGTTCGTTATAATTTTAGCTTTCACTAACTGCCCGAGTTTGATGAGCTTTGAATCAACCTCCGCAATATCATCAAAATCACGACTATCAATGTGAACATTGAGCTGAAGCTCTTTTTGCATGCGATTTAAGATATCCAACCCCCGACGTCCCCGGTTACGTTTTAAAAGATCAGAAGAATCAGCAATATGCTGCAGTTCTTCCAGAACAAACACAGGGATAATGAGGAGACCTTCAATAAACCCACTTTTGCAAATATCAGCGATACGTCCATCGATAATAACACTAGTATCAAGAATTTTGGCTTGACAAGGAATCCCGGACTTATCCTTTGAACGGTCTTTGCCATCCCTGCTAAGCCACGGTAGTGTCGGCAACGCGGAAAACATGTTAAATAACTCTTCGCGCTTCTTAATCGCGACATTGATACCTAAATAACCCAGGATAATACTTAATAACAGTGGGACATATTTTCCGACAATCGGAATAGGTAAAAAAGCTGACCCTAACAAATTAGAAATTATTAGACCAGTGGCTAAACCCAGAACACCTGCCAGCACATCATAGCCTGGCATCTTGTTTAGGCGTACTTCAACCCAGTAAGTAAAATTGAGCAGGTGCTTAATAAAGAATGGAGCCACCAAAAAACCAACGATCCCGCCCGCCAATCCACCAAAGACAAATGAGAGAATCGTTGTCATGGTAATACCAAACACGCCAATCGTCAAAAACTCTTCACTCACCACAGCAGCCAGAAATGGAATAATTCTGTCGGTTATCATAAGTCCGCCAACAGCTGCCAGTATGGTAATAATTATTCTAAGCGTTTTGTCAATCACGGTTTTTACCTCCTTTCTTGTAAAATATATTTAACCCAAAAACTGGAAATACATCTCTATCATGCCCTATTATGAATAAAAAAATACGTCAAGATATTTGATTATCTTGGCTGTATTAGTTTAAAGTATAGCATAATTACTCCACCTTTGTCAAAATTTTATATTTTAGCATGTATGAAGAAACCTGTCAATAAGACATCTCTAATTATTCTTGGTTACCTTTTGTGAGCATACATTGACAACTACAGAGCCCAATTTATATAATAAAAGGCAAAGCGAGGTGTACCTAACGTGCATGATAATAAATGTTGTTTGGACTTTCAGTCTATTGTAGATGATTACTTAATTCGCCACCGCAGCGTACTGGATGTGTTAACAAAATATCAGGAAACCTCTGCCAGGGTAAATAGAGCTGTTGCCAAAGCAGTTACTGGCTGCGGCTGCATTCAGGTATCGGCAGCCCGCCAATCTGTTCCTGAAAGCGCTTCCTATAGCGAGCTTAAAGAGCACATGTCCTCACATCTGCTTGGCGAAACCTGCCCGCAATGCCGGGAGGTAATCACTAAAGAATTAGGCCACAGCCTGTTCTATCTGGCTGCTTTATGTAATCTTACCGGCCTTTCGCTGCATGAAGTCATGCAGCGGGAGTATAAAAACGTCAAAACCTTGGGCGTTTTCCATCTTTCTTAATTGCTCAGATATTGCACAGCCTTATGCAGGTTGTGCTTTTTTTCTCCTGTTAGAAAGTGTAACTTTCCTCCTGGATAAGAGCAACATCGGCTTCCGCTGTCGCTAAGGCTCGGCGCAAGCCGTGTTTTCTTTATCCCCTCAAACAGTTATTACATAAACATTTTCCCACTGGGAATGATACTGGTAAAAGGGGGGTAAACATGCTCTATTTGTTACGGATTATACTGACTGTACTGCTAACAATAAGCCTCAGCAGCCTATCAGCTATGGCAGCCCCACCCGAATCGGCAGTCGGCGACGAATTGGTCTCCGGCTATATGACAGTGATTGACGATAAGGGTGTTATCGTTTTGCAGACAGGCCATGAAGTCCATCCAGGTGATGAATATATCGGCGAAGACGATATATTGTATGAAATTACCGCGGTGGAAGGCACACTGGCCCGCTGCCGGGCCATGGAGAAACTCTCGAGTCAGGTTCCAGACAATGCTATTTTTGTTCAGGCTCCGCCGCCTGATGCGCCTAAACCCAAGATTGCCATTTACCACAGCCACACCGATGAGTCATATATCCCCAATGATGGCACGCCGACAGAACGCGGTAATGGATCGATTATGATTGTCGGCGATGCCTTTGAAAAAAGATTAACAGAACTGGGCTATCAGGTTGAGCATTCAAAAACACTCCACGACCCGCACGATGCCAATGCCTACCACCGGTCCCGAAGGACAGCCATGAAGTTATTGCAGGGGCAGCCAGCAGCGCTGTTCGACGTTCACCGCGACAGTGCTCCGCTCAAGGTATACAGCACCACCATCAATGGTGAACATGTCGCAAAAATGCTTTTGGTTGTGGGGCGTCAAAATCAAAACCGGAAAACCACGCAAGATTTTGCCCGCAGCATTAAAGCCGCAACTGACGCCAAGTATAAAGGGCTGATCAGAGGCATATTTATCGCTCATGGCAACTATAACCAGGATTTAAGCCCAAGAGCATTATTGCTCGAGGTCGGAACCCAATATAATAGCCGCGAAGCCGCTGAAAGAAGTATCGCTTTATTTGCAGATGTTGTCCCCTCTTTCTTAGGCACTGGTGGCAGCAGCGGCGGCGTAGCCCAAGCAAACCAGGCTGGCACCTACACCGATACGAACCCAGGCAATACCGCCAATTATGTACCTACTGACACGGCTCCAGGCTATGATATTTTGACACTGGCAGCAGTCCTTGTTGGGGGAGTAGCCGCATTCCTGTTTCTTAGTACCGGCAGTTGGCAAGAAGCCAAAAAGAAACTCAGACATTTTGTCAAGTATGAATTTACAAATTTCTTCGGCCCGCGCAAGAAACGCAAAGAATAGGGCGGAGGTATTGACATGAGCCGCTTGACCAAACTGATCAGTATCCTTGCTCTGGCAGCGGTTGTAATAGCCGGAGTAGTTTACTACGTTCCCCTCACCAACTTCTCCGTTCAGCAAAAACCTGAGCAAGCTCCCCAAAAAGTATATGATTATTACATCATCCTTGATGAAAGCAGCGGCGAGATCCTCATGTATGTCCCGTTGGTCGTTAGTGTCGGCGATGAATTAATCAGTGAAACAAATAAGCGTTACAAAATTGTCAAAATAGAAGAAAACCAAGCCTACGCTCGCTTTGTCGAAGACTTGAACCTAGAGCTATACCAAAAAGACGGTCGAAAATAGAGGAAGGCTAAGGTTGGTTTATAGTGCCCAGATGCTAGGCGCGATGAGCATGCGAACGTAGTCGTACTGGGAAGTACGTCGGAGAGAGCACGCGCAAGAGCAACAACGCAGATGGGCGCTAGAAACCAACCGAGTATTATACATGGCGGTCAAGGAAGGCCTGCTCACGCACCCTCTTTAGGCCGTCCTTTATTGTCTTGGCCCGTACCTCACCAATGCCTTCCACCTCGTCCAGCTCGGCAATACTGGCATTATAAATACGATGCAGGGTTTTAAAATGGGCTACAAGTTTTTCCCCTACCATTAAGGGCAGACGGGATATTTGTCTGAGCACCCGGTAACCGCGTGGAACTACAGGAATATCCATCGCATTGGCGCTAACGCCATACCCCAACATCCGGCATATGGTAAATGGATCAAGATTCTCCTCAGGCAGAGCGGCTATGTGCTCCCGTACTGTCTCATAGACTTTAAGATCACTTGTATTGCAATAATCCTTGATTAAGAGTGCAGCCGAGTCAACATCGGAAACAAGTTCCTCCATTTGCATACTGACAAGCCGGCCTTCTGTGCCGAGCTCTATAATATTACGTTCAATTTCCACAGCGATACGGTTAACCTGTTCAGCCCGGATAAGAACGACAGCTACATCATATAACGTAGCCAAGTCTTCAAACTCCAGCGCACTTAAATTTGTTAGCCCCTTATCAAGCACCTTTTTATACTTTTCCAGTGTCTGCAGAGCTTGGTTGGCTCGATTTAATATGACGGGAATGTCTTTCAGCGTATATCTAAGATGACCGAGATACACGGTTATAATATTGCGGCGTTGCGAAATGGCGATAACTAATGCACTTGTTTGTTTTGCCGCCCGCTCAGCCGTACGGTGCCTGGTCCCTGTTTCAGCCGTCAGAATCCCGGAGTTTGGTGTTAGCTGAGCATTGGCAAACATAATCCGTTTACCGTCATGTGACAGGACAATAGCACCATCCATTTTTGCCAATTCATAAAAACCCGCTGGTGTAAAGTCAGAATTAAGTTCAAAACCACCGTCAACAATATCGAGGGCTGTTGGATTATCTCCCACTAATACCAGTGCACCCATCTTAGCCCGGAGAACATTCTCGAGTCCGTCTCTGAGTGTTGTTCCTGGTGCCAGTGTCTTTATCGTTTTTACAAAACGGGCGTCCCATAGCCGTTCAGAACGCTCCTCACGATTTTTAATCATATAAATACCGCCTCCATGGCCTCGCTGACACTAGCAGCGCCAATAATGTCAAGCCCTGCTGTCCGGGCCAGCTTAAGGCCGGGAAAATTTCCGGCCGGAATTACAAAACGTTTGAAACCAAGCGCTGCTGCCTCGGCAATTCTGGCTTCTGCCCGGCTAATCATGCGTACCTCGCCGGTAAGTCCAACTTCCCCCATGACTACTGTGAGGGAGTCAATAGCTGTACTTCTAAAACTTGAAGCAATAGCCAGTGCTACCGACAAATCGGCAGCCGGTTCAGCGATCTTAAATCCGCCCACAGCATTAACATATGCGTCTTGGTTGGCTAGCATGAGTCCTACCCGCTTTTCTAACACCGCCATTAACAGTATCAGCCGATTGTAGTCAAAACCGGCTGCCATGCGGCGCGGCATGCCAAAGCAGGTTGTACTAACCAAGGCCTGAATCTCAATCAGCAGCGGCCGGACACCTTCCATGTAAGCCAATACCACTGAGCCTGGCGCTCCCTGTGGCCGCTCAGCCAATAGCAAGCCGGAAGGATTAGATACTTCAGCCAGACCATGCTCTTCCATAGAGAATATACCGCTTTCGTTCGTTGACCCAAATCGATTTTTAATGGCCCTAAGCACCCGGAAGGCATAACTGCGTTCTCCTTCAAAATACAATACCACATCTACCATATGCTCTAAAAGGCGAGGACCAGCAATGTTGCCTTCTTTGGTGACATGACCAATGATGGCGGTTGGTATGCCGCTCTCTTTAGCAAACCGCATTAGCTTGCCTGTACTTTCACGCACCTGCCCAACACTGCCTGGCGCAGACGGGATATCTGGACTATACATGGTCTGAATGGAGTCAATAATGACTAAAGCAGGTTTATGATGTAACGCTTCCAGAACAATAGTCTCTAGATTATTCTCTGTAAAAATTAACAAATTATTACTTATTTTCCCCAGACGTTCGGCCCTTATTTTCACCTGGGCGGCTGATTCCTCGCCAGTTATGTACAAAACAGGTCCTTGCTTATCTGCTATCCCTGCAGCTACTTGTAAAAGCAGTGTTGATTTACCGATTCCCGGGTCGCCACCGATTAATATAAGAGCTCCTGGTACAATACCGCCACCGAGCACTCGATCAAACTCACCTACTCCAGTTAAGAGGCGTGGCATAGCTGACGTATCCACCATAGTAATTGGCTGCGGCTTAGGTGCCGGAGCCGCCGTCAGCCGAGTTTCGCTTTTTTTGACCGCAACTTCCTCAACCAGAGTGTTCCACTCGCCACAGCCTGGGCAGCGCCCCAACCATTTACTGGACTCTGCGCCACACTCCTGGCAAACAAACTTTGTTTTCACTTTGGACAAAACCATTCTCCTTTATAACAGCAAAACTACACCTGTCATCGCTGCAATGATAACCCGTAATTTCCAGATGAAAAAGCACTCAATGTGAGTGCTTTTTCGCGTTTATGGGCATATTCTCCTGCTAATCAGGATTTTTTTCCAAACTTTAATTTGCCACTGTCATCGGCATCAACAAGTACAGTGTCACCGCCGGTTACCGATTGCCGGATGATCATCTCAGAAACCTCATCTTCAATCATTTTTTGAATAGCACGTCGCAGAGGGCGGGCGCCAAAAGCATGGTCACGCCCTTCTTTTAACAACTCATTCTTAGCAGCCTCTGTTAATTCCATGTTGAGGCTGGCATCAGTAAGCCGCTTAGTTACCTCTTGCAGCATAATATCTACAATTTGTTTCAAATCTTCATCAGTCAGACTGCTAAAAACAATAATCTCGTCAATCCTGTTTAGAAATTCCGGTCTAAATACCTTCTTTACTTCCTCCAGAACTCGGTTCTTAGCTGCTTCGCCCTCATTCACCTTAGCTCTTTCATCAGATAAGAAGCCTAGTGCAGCAGCATCCTTTTTCAGATGTTGTGAACCGACATTAGAGGTCATAATAATGACAGTGTTCTTAAAGTCGACTGTCCGGCCCTGGCTATCAGTCAAGCGACCATCTTCCAACACCTGCAGCAGCATGTTAAAAACATCATAATGCGCTTTTTCAATTTCATCTAAGAGAATAACAGAAAACGGCTTCCTGCGCACCGCGTCAGTTAACTGACCGCCTTCCTCATAACCGACATAGCCAGGAGGCGCGCCAACAAGACGGGATACTGTGTGTTTCTCCATGTATTCAGACATATCAAGGCGAATCATGGCTGTTTCGTCACCAAATAAAGCTTCAGCTAACGCACGGGATAATTCAGTCTTGCCAACCCCTGTCGGTCCGAGGAACAGAAAAGAACCGATTGGACGTTTGGGATCTTTCAAACCAGCCCGCGCGCGGCGTACAGCACGAGCCACAGCCTGTACAGCCTGATGCTGACCAATCACCCGATCGTGTAAAATATCTTCTAGTTTTAAGAGCCGCTCAGACTCTTCCTCTGCCAGCTTTTTAACAGGAATGTGCGTCCAGGTAGATACTACATGAGCAATGTCCTCAGCAGTTACAACAATACGCTCGCTGCCGCGGTGTTTCCATTCTTTCTGCTTAGTCTCAAGCTCTTCACGGATGCTCAATTCCATATCTCTGAGTTTAGCTGCCCGTTCAAACTCCTGAGAGGAGATAGCAGCCTCTTTTTCAGTCCGGGCCTGTTCAAGACGCTTTTCAATTTCTTTAACATCAGGCGGTACAGAGAAAGCCTGCAAGCGTACGCGGGACGCAGCCTCATCCATTAGGTCAATCGCCTTGTCGGGTAAAAATCTGTCAGAAATATAGCGATGAGACAGTTTAACAGCCGCCTCAATGGCTTCATCAGTAATCTGGGCTCGATGGAAAGCCTCATATTTGTCCCGAATGCCCCGCAAAATAGAGACAGCATCCTCAACACTTGGCTCGCCAACCGTGATTGGTTGGAAGCGCCTTTCTAGTGCAGCATCTTTCTCGATATGTTTTTTATATTCGTTTAGCGTGGTCGCCCCAATAACCTGCAATTCACCGCGGGCCAACGCCGGTTTTAGAATATTAGCCGCATCAATGGCTCCCTCAGCCGCACCAGCACCAATCAGTGTATGAAGCTCGTCAATAAATAACACCACATTGCCAGATTCCTGAATCTCATCAATAATCTTTTTCAGACGTTCTTCAAACTCACCTCGATATTTGGTGCCAGCTACTATGGAGGCCATGTTAAGCGAAATAACGCGCTTGTTCCGCAGAATTTCAGGTACCTGCCCCTCGACGATGCGCTTAGCCAAGCCCTCGGCAATGGCCGTTTTACCAACACCAGGCTCACCGATTAAAACCGGATTATTTTTGGTTCGTCTAAGGAGAATCTGGATAACCCGTTCAATTTCAGCAGCCCTACCAATCACTGGGTCAATTTTCCCCTCCTGGGACATCTTGTTCAGATCACGGCCAAACTCGTCTAAAAGCGGTGTTACAGTGCCTGACGGCTGCTGCCCACCTTGCGCTTTTGGCTGCGGCGTCTGTCCTGACATCGAATAGCCGCCCAGCAGCTCAATAACCCGTTGACGCATGAGATTAACATCAACCCCCATGCCTGTCAACACTTGGGCAGCAATCCCTTCGCCTTCACGGATCAGCCCCAGGAGAATATGCTCAGTGCCTACATAATTGTGGCCCAGTCGCAGCGCTTCTTCCATAGCTAGTTCAATGATTTTTTTAGCACGGGGAGTGTAGCCAATATCAGTGCTTTGATTCTGCCCCTGACCCAAGATGCTTTCTACCTGAGCCCGTACTGACGCTATATCTAAATTTAGCGAAGTGAGAGCCTTAGCCGCTACTCCTTCACCTTCCCGTAAAAGCCCTAACAGTAGATGTTCGGTGCCAATATATCCATGACCATATCTGGCTGCCTCCTGCTGTGCCAAAATCAATACCTTCCGAGCGCGATCAGTAAATCTGTTAAACATTGTTACAACCCCCCTTAAGTTTGCTGCGGATTAATCTGGCCCGCAATATATTGCTATCACCTTGATTTAATACGGTCTCTCCAGCTAAATTCTGTAAGAAGTTCGGTCTGGTAGTGACCAGAAGTTCGTTAAATACCTCAGGCGCCGCTTCATCAATCACGCCAAGATCAATGCCCAAGCGAACCTCACTTAAGAGCATCAGGGCTTCCTCAGCCGAAATTCTTTGTGCATAACGAAGCACACCGTACGCTCGCCATACTCTGTCTGCCAGCGCATCTTTTGAGTCATTAGCCAGCAGTTCTCTAGCTGTGCGCTCCTTATCAACCACTTTTTTGACCACACCGCTTAGGTTATTAATAATATCCTGTTCAGTTCGGCCCAAAGTAACTTGATTGGAGATCTGGAAGACATTTCCTGCAGCCTCAGTACCTTCTCCGTATAAACCACGTACTGCCAAGCCTAGCTGCGTAGCGATCGCCACAATTCTCCCAACCTGTTTGGTTAGCGCCAAGGCTGGCAGATGAACCATAACTGATGCCCTTAAACCTGTGCCCATATTAGTTGGACAAGCAGTTAGATAGCCGATATGCTCCATAAAAGCCAAATCGTGTTTGGCCTCAATAACATCATCAACAGCATTGGCCTTATTGAAGGCATCAGTGAGGTTAAGACCTGACTCTAAACATTGTAGCCGCAGGTGATCTTCTTCATTCACCATAATACTGACGCCAGCATCATCGCGCACAATAAGTGCCCGGTTTTCGGGTTCTGCTGCATGATTAGGACTAATAATATGCTTTTCAACAAGTACATACCTAGCTAACGGTGCCAATTCCTCCAACTTAACAAATGCGTACTCGTGCCCGTCTGCAGCCGCAAGCTCTGTAGATACTTCTTGTAACTCAGCCACAATTTCGCCAAGTTTAGCCGGTGCAGCACGACCAGGAAAAGGCTGGTTCTGTAGGTTGCGAGCCAAGCGAACCCGGCTGGTAAGCGCAATCTCGCCTTCCGGCCCGGCGCCACTCAGCCATGGCGTTAAAGGCTGATTAAGAAGGTCTTTCAGTATGTCAACCATCTGTCATTCCTCCTACCCTTGATGCTGATCTGAGCTAACAAGCCGTTTTTCTAACGCCTTTATTTCATCCCTAAGTTTTGCAGCAAGTTCATATTCCTCACGGCTAACACGCTGCTCCAGCTCATGACGCAGTTGTTTGATACGTTGCTCTATACCAAAGCGGATGCTGCTGCGTTTAGGTGCTTTGCCGGCATGGGCTGCTGTACCATGCATCCGTTTTATGAGTGGTTCCAACTGTCCGCTAAATGCCTGATAACAACCACCGCAGCCAAACTTGCCACTGCGGCTAAATTCACTATAGCTAAGACCACAGTCAGTGCAAACCGGTTCGAGTGTCTGCCTGGCGGTATCGGGCAATGTATAATTAAACATCTCTTTCAGAAAATCATGGACAGAAAACTTACTGCCAAACAGGTTATTTATCCCTTTCCCGATGATCTCACCTGATTGCTCTGCGCACTGTTCGCACAAATGTTTTTCAATCTTCTGCTGGTTTATAATTTTAGTAATGTGCACACAGGCAGGCTCTTTTTTACACTCATCACATAACATACTGTTTGCCTCCGTACTCATTATTCATTTTGGTTGGCTAACGTCATTAATAGTGACTGTAAGAGCGGCGCGCGCTCTTCAGGCTCAAGGCGCTCATAAAGAATAGCAAAGCATTTATAAATAAGCGCGGCCTCCCTGCTTGTCATGAGATTGTGACTTCTCAGACGGGTAACAATTGCCTTGATGTCGGCTAAACTCATGCTGCTATCAATCTGGCTGGCGGCATCCTGATAGACAAGACTCTGCACGGGAATGCGGGCAATCCGGACAAAGCCGCCTGAACCACGCCTTGATTCAACAATAAAACCGCGTTCTATGGTAAAGCGAGTACTCAACACATAGCTAATTTGCGAAGGCGCACAAGCTAGCTCTTCAGCCATCTCGTTGCGCCGCAAAATAATAATTTCATCTTGCTCATGCGCTATCTGACGCAAAATCCACTGTTCAATGATATCGGCTAAATTGTTCAAATTCCCACCTCCCCACCTTTAATTCGACTTTACTTGACCTTTTGACTTTATTTTATTTTAATCTGTTTCGCATTGCAATGCCTGTGTTGTGGCAAAATAAGGCTTAACAACTAAGTAATAACGATTATTGTTGAATACGTCCTCGATTATAAGTATTTCGCCGCTATGCATGCTTATTCTACAACCTGCAATACTAAAAACTTTAAATAATTAGTCTCAGGTGCCGCCGGCAGGATTGGATGGTCTTTGGCTTGTGTCCGGTATTCTACCTCCCGAACAACCCGCTTAGCATCCCGGGCAGCGTCAACAACTACGGCTTTAAACAGGTCACGGTCCATATGATACGAGCACGAGCAAGTAACTAAAAATCCCCCTGGGCGCGTCAACTTCAGGCCGCGTAGATTGATTTCCTTATATCCCCTGGCAGCACCCTCTATACTGTCGCGGCTCTTAGTAAATGCCGGCGGGTCAAGAATGACTACATCATACTGACGTTGTTCTTCTGTTAAAGACCGCAAGGCGTCAAAGGCATTCGCCACCTCAAAATTACACCGCTCACTAACACCGTTCATCTCGGCATTCTTCTTTGCTAAGACAACAGCCTCTTCGGAAATGTCGATAGAATGCACACTCTTTGCTCCATACAGTGCACTATGTATAGCAAACGACCCAGTATGGCAGAAGCAGTCTAAGACTTCAGCATCTTTAACAATCGGTTCTAAAAAGCGGCGGTTTTCGCGTTGATCATAGAAGAAGCCGGTTTTTTGCCCCTTTTCCACATCAGCATAAAAGGGTATGCCATTCTCATTAACAATAATCTGGGTAGGAAAGTTGCCTTTGAGGTAGCCTTTACGCATATCCATGCCTTCCAGTTTGCGGACAGGTACATCATTGCGCTCATATATCCCTTCAGGTGCAAACAGTTCTTCCAGAACTGAGATAATTGTCTCTTTATGAACATCGATGCCCAACGCCAGCGTCTGAATGACCATATATTTGCCAAATTTGTCAACAATAAGCGCAGGTAGAAAATCGGCCTCACCATAAACCAATCGGCAATAGTCAGGTTCAGATAAAAATCTTTGACGATACCGCCAGGCAGTTTGGATACGACGCTTGAAAAATTCCCTGTCAATTGGCTCCTGCTGACGCGATAAGATGCGGATAATAATCTGTGAGCGTGGATTGATATAGCCTCGCCCAATAAATCGCTGCCGGGAGTTGTATACATCAACGATATCTCCAGGCTGAAACTCACCGTCAATATAGTCAAGTTCGCTCTGAAATACCCAAGGATGACCGCTTTCAACCCGATGCTGGGCACCTTTGCGTAAAAATACTTTTGTCTTGATTTCCATATTATTTCCTCATTTCTTAATTTGTTTCCGTTTTTTCCACCATTCATACATCATATAAATTGCCGCCGCTGACATCAATCCGGCGTTAATTAGCCGATATTCCCGGAACCAGTGATTATGTTCCCAATAGGATACTGGGCTTTCAACCGTATAAGACGCCAGCGGATAAAGAAAAAAGTTAGAGTACGCGCCATGAGTAAAAGCGTCGATCAAAAGGTGTGTCCCCCAGCCAATAATGAACGCTTGAACTTTTCTGAATGCTGGGAAAAAGCTTATTAACAGAGCACTAAACCAAATGGGCACAGAATGGCCAATTAAATCAATCTTTACCACCCAGGGAAATATAGCTACAAGGCCCATAAGCACGCCCGGGCTTAGACTACCAAGTTCAGGCCAGGTCACATAGCCCTTAATCAACAATACACCCAAAAGTGCCACGTAAATGTAGTCAGGCAGCATGGCACCAAATACAAACTGCCATACGTTGGGATGATTCCTGGTAAAAAAATAAATCCAAAAACCATGGTGGAGAGTATGCATTTGGCCTCCTAAATACCAATTTCTTGGTTCACGCCTTAATAGTGTGCTCCACCACAGCGACAGTATGTAGAAAGGCAGCGCTATCTAAGCACTGCCTAATCGTCTAAATTCTCGCCAACACTTTTTGGGCAAATTCACGACCAAATTCAAAGCACTTATCCATTTCTGCCTCATCAGGTACCCATTTGAGTGATACGCCTGGCTGTTCTACAGCTATCCCAGCGCTTTTCATCATTTCCTCAATGGCGTTTTGCGCGCCGCCACCCCAGCCATACGCACCAAACGCTGCACCAACTTTGCCTGTTGGCCTGAGCCCCTTAAGATAGGTCATCAACGCTCCCATACTGGGTAACATCCCGTTATTTAATGTTGAAGAGCCAATCAGCACACCACCTGCCTCAAGCACGTCTCTGATGACCTCGCTCCGGTCAGCGGTGGACATCTTATATAACTTGCCGGTAACCCCGGCAGCGGCCACACCGTCAAGTATCTGGCGCGCCATACGCTCTGTACTGCCCCACATGCTGTCATAGGCGATAATTATTTTGTCTGTCGTCTTGCCTTGGCCCCAGAACTGATATTTAGCAACAATATCAGGGATATGCTTACGCCACACTACCCCATGACTAGGGGCAATAGTTTGTATTGGCAGCTCCTTAAGCTTGTCTACAGCCTTTACCACCATTTTACCAAACGGCAGAAGAATGTTGGCGTAGTATTTTTCGGCTTCATATAGCACTTCATGAATATCATTTTCATCATCAAAGCGCTTAGTTGTCGAGATATGCTGCCCAAAAGCATCATTGGAAAAAAGAATTTGTTCCCCTGTCAAATAGCAGATCATCGAATCTGGCCAGTGCAGCATCGGGACTGGTACAAAGTGCAGCTTGTTGCGACCAAGATCTAGTACGTCACCCTCTTTGACTACCTGAAAGTCATAACTTTTTTGGTAATGCTTGATAATACCAGTACGGCCATGTTCGGTTAATAGCACCTTGGCCTGTGGTGCCCGCTCCATCACTGCTGGCAAAGCACTTGAATGGTCTGGCTCAATATGATTGGTAATAATATAATCAATTTTCGCCGGGTCAATAATTTGGCTAACGCGGTCTAAAAGTTCTTGGGCAAAAGGTGCTTTGACAGTATCAATCAGACATACCTTTTCATCAACAATAAGGTAGGAATTGTAGGTTACGCCCCGGGGAGTAGTATATCCATGGAAATCGCGGGTATTCCAGTCCACTGCCCCCACATAATAAACACTCTCAGACAATTTAACCTGATTCATTACACTTCACTCCTCTTATGTAATTTTTTCCCGCAACCCTTAGCTTAGTAGTTTTGGCGCATTAGCTAAGACTTGGCAGGCCTCACTCATTATGGTGTTCACAATAACAGCCACTGGCTCAATCTTTTGAAGTGGCAGTAAGCTTTGCCCGGCCAGTACCACACCGTTGTCAACATCACCATCAACGGCTGCCAATCGGTTAGTACCAGTGGCCAGTTTATCCAGCTCAGCCTGGGGTACGCACTTACGCTCCAGGGCTAAATACTTCTCAGTAAATGAGTTCTTGATACCGCGGACACCATGACCGGATATAAGGCCGGTTACAACACTGTCAGTATCCACAGCAGCAAGCAATTTCTTCTTAACATTCGGGTGAACGCCACATTCCTCGGCAATCAGGAACCTTGTTCCCATTTGAATTCCGGCTGCCCCCATCACCAGCGCGGCTGCAAGACCCCGGCCATCAGCCAAACCACCACCAACAATTACCGGGATATTAATAAGTGGGATCACCTGTGTCATCAACGCCATAGTTGTAAGCACACCGATATGCCCACCAGCCTCCATTCCCTCAATAACGATGGCATCAGCCCCGCTGTCTTCCACGCGTTTGGCCAGCTTTACACTTGGAACCACTGGTATTTTTTTAACCCCAGCCTTACTGAGCTTTTCAAAAAAAGGTACGGGGTTGCCTGCACCTAAGGTAACAAAAGCAGGTTTCTCCTCGCAGATAGCCTCAATAACTTCATCCTTATTTTCAGCCATAAGCATCACATTAACACCAAATGGCTTATCAGTCAGCCGCTTGGCCAAGCGTATCTGCTCTCTGACATAGTCGGCATCACGGCCACCGGCAGCAATAATACCGGCACCACCTGCTGCAGAAACAGCGGCTGCCAGTATGGCCTCAGAAACCCAGGCCATACCTCCCTGAATAATCGGATAGGTAATGCCCAGAAGCTTTGTCAGTTTAGTGTCCATCTATTTCTCCCTCCATTGGTGTCTAGCTATTTTCTTCACTATCTGACCAGATAATTCCTGCTAATGTTAGCCAAATAGCAATAATTATCTGTCTGCAAGAATTATTATATAGTTTTCCAATAAAATTATGAAATAACTCTTTACATTCTTGCTCATTCTAACTATAATGAAACATTGTATAAATCATATCTTGCTTGAGAGAACTCGTAGATTTCTTTCTTAAATCGCGTTATTTCGGGTAAATCGTAAAAATATGCCTGTTTTTCCTATACTAAGTCATAATTTGATATAAAGGGGCGATAAGCCGTGAGAACACTTGGAAAGCATTTGACCGTCGATATGTACGGTTGCAGCGTTGATAGCCTTAACAACCTCGAGTTCATTAAAACTGCGATACTTGCAGCAGTACAGGAAGCCAACCTGACACTACTGAACTTATCCTATCATCAATTTGAGCCCCAGGGAGTGACTGCGCTAGCCCTGTTAGCAGAAAGCCATATGAGTGTTCATACCCATCCAAAGCTGGGCTATGCAGCTGTTGACGTCTTTACGTGCGGCGACCTCAGCCGTCCGGAGAAAGCAGTTGCTGTCCTAAAAAGCTTTTTAAAACCGGAAAAAACTAAGACAACCAACATTATGCGCGGCGACTTTGGTTCACAAAAAGATATGAAGCCCCGCATCAAAGTAAGCATTGCCCCGCTTCGCCGTGTCCGCAACACAAGTGCGAAAGTATGGCGCTTCCTCCGCAATAAATAGAAAGAGTATAGCAATGTACAGCTAGCTGTGAAAAGGCCGGCTGTACATTTTTTATTCAATAATAGATAAATTTTGGATATACTATTGACAAAGTCCGGAAAATAGATAATAATATTCCATAGATAATTAATACTGAAATCACTTAGGGGGAATGTAATATGAGTAACACTGATAAAAATTTAGCCGCCGCTTTTGCCGGTGAATCACAAGCTAATCGTAAGTATTTGGCTTTCGCCAAGCAAGCTGACACTGAAGGTCATGCTCAGGCAGCCAAACTATTCCGCGCTGCGGCTGAAGCTGAAACCATTCATGCACATACTCACTTGAAAACATTGGGCGGAATTAAATCCACTGCTGAAAACCTTAAGGCAGCCGTAGAAGGCGAGACTTATGAGTTTGAGTCCATGTATCCTGGCTTTATCAAAGAAGCACAAGAAGAAAACAACACCGCTGCTGTTCGCACATTTACCCTTGCAAATGAGGCTGAAAAAGTCCATGCTGAGCTCTATAAAAAAGCACTTGCTAACCTTAGCAATGGCGAGTCATATGACTACTACCTCTGCGCAGTCTGTGGTCATATTGCCGAAAAAGAAGCACCTGAGAAGTGCCCTATTTGTGGTGCAAAATCTCAGGCGTATAAAAACATCGGCTAAAAAAATATCTATAGCTTCAAAAAAACCTGACCTTAGTGGTCAGGTTTTTTTCGCGTGTCCAGATCTCTAGCAGTCTGAACGGAATAAACTTTTTCGCTATATATAGCAAGAAGCACTCACTAAAAAGTGAGTGCTTTTGTAACCAGCAACTTCCTAATCTCCCAGGCCGTTTCCAGCCAAGTACCTTCGGCGTTTATGGGCTTAACTACTGTGTTCGGTATGGGAACAGGTGGACCCCCACAGCTATCGTCACTGGATATGTCAGGTGAACATCCCTATTGGGTACATTCCCTGAAAACTTCACAGAAGAAAAGCATTGCGCAATATTATGATTTGTTATGTTCGCACCTACGGTGCGAACGAACTTGTTAAGTCAAGTCCTCGGCCTATTAGTACCAGTCAGCTGCGTGGATTGCGCCACTTACACATCTGGCCTATCTACCTTGTCATCTACAAGGGGCCTTACTTCTTTCGAATGACAGACCTCATCTTAAGGCTGGTTTCACGCTTAGATGCTTTCAGCGTTTATCCTTTCCGGACGTAGCTACCCAGCTCTACCCCTGGCGAGATAACTGGTACACCATTGGTCCGTCCACTCCGGTCCTCTCGTACTAGGAGCAGTTCCCTTCAAGTCTCTTACGCCCGCGATGGATAGGGACC
>NZ_FWXI01000034.1 GCF_900176355.1 Sporomusa malonica
GAATTGAAAGGCTCACAGGTTAACTCAGTGATTTACGAATATTACCAACGGAAAATTGAAACGAAAACCAAGAAACAAGCTCTAGGCGCTGTTATGAACAAGCTATTACGTATCATATTCTCGGTATTGAAGAGTAAACAGTCATTCCGTTTGATTACCCCTGAGCAACAAGTTGAAATGTATCAAAAAATCCTACAAAAAGCGGCCTAACGAAGAAGAAAAACCAAAACATTACCTATTCCCTTCTCAAATATTGTTCGGTATTGGGAAAGGTTTGTTTCCCTATGCGTAATTTTCTTTAAACAAAAAATCCAGAAAAAGACTTGACATTAATTAGCTGGTCTGTGACCCCCCCCCGTGACACCCCTTAGTCTAGTTGCCGCATCAAAAATTCTTGGTATTCCTACAAATCCTTTTCAAATTAATCATGTTTTAGGACTATCAAATACATCTAATCTGGATACTATAAATATTTTGCGAGGTGCGAAATATCTTGGACTTAAAGCAAAAGAAACGCAAGCCTCATTAGAAAGATTAATGTGAAGCAAGGGGAAGCAAGGGGAAGCAAGGGGACGGGGGAAGCAAGGGGACGTACATTTTGCTTCTCGTTAATTGACTGGATAAAGCGGGAAGATACAACGGATATTTTGCCCAAAGACTCGAAAAATTGTTGAAAGAATTTTTGCTGTTCCGGCAGAAGAAATGAAAGAGTCATGGGGATGAGGGTGGTGACAATGAAATGAGGATGTCAGCAACCCTGTCCACGTGACACCTAAGCAATTAGAACTCTGTTAATAAATGGAAGCAAGATAAACGTCCCTCTGCTTCTCTAATTCTAAAACAAGATATGTCGACACTCTCGTCCCTTTGACACCCCCTAATTTCTTCAATTAACAAATCAAATATTATTATCTTCAGCAATCCCTTTCAGAAGGATAAATTATCCACATATAGAAGTTATAGTAAATATTACGTGTGGAGGGGATATAATGCATATAAAATTACCTCTTTTATCCTTAGGCTTGATCCTTATTCTTTTACTATCAGGCACATGTTTTGCAGCGCCAGAGAAACCGATTGGTGACATTACGAGTACTCAGCAAGTCATTGACAAATTGTTTTCAGGTAGAACACTTGATCCAATAGAGGGTATCTGGGTTAGAGACGAAAACCGTGTAATTGCTATAGTTAAATCTTCTGTAGCCTATCCTGATGAAAAAATACAAAAATATGATTATTTGGCCATCAAAGTTTCAGGGAAGTGGCAATCCATGGGCGGGGTTTGGTCTGGGTTCACCCGAACCGAGTATAACTTTTCTTTTAAAGGGGGGAATGTATATTGGAAGTTATTGTCCCAAAACTTATTGGAACAAGGAATAGAATATAATTATCCAGTTACTCCTAGTGAAACATTTGTACGTATATATCCAAATCAATAAGGAAAGTGTCAGGGGACAGGGTTATTGGCATTTAATTCTAAAACAAGAACATGTCGACAACCCCGTCCCCTTGACAATTCCCAACGGAAGATTGAAACCAAAACTAAGAAACAAGCTTTAGGAGCTGTCATGAATAAGCTTTTACGCATTATATTTTCGATATTAAAAAGTCAAAAGCCCTTCCGCTTGATATCTCCTGAACAACAAGTTGAAATGTATCAAAAGAACCTAAAAAAAGCAGCTTAAGATATCTTAAAATTGAACATTGCAACTGTCCTTTTTTAACATTGTTCGCGTTTGGAAAGGGCTTGTTTGCTATACTCATTTATTCTGAAGAAAAACTGCAACTTAAAGCTTGACATTAATTAGCTGGTCTCTGACATTGTTCCCCAGACATCATATCTCGCCGTTACACTTTTAGCGTTGATATTGAGGGGAAGTTTTAGCGTTGTTTCGGGCGGCTATGATATAATTAATAGACTTTTGGGCTAAAAGACGAATTAAGAGGCGATGTCATGAAAGAAATGAGTTTAGAAGAATTATGGCAGCTTTATCCTATTATTCTTAAAGACCATAACCCAAATTATCAATCGTGGTACGCCGAGGAAAAGCAGCGGCTACTTCACATCCTGCATGACTACGATATTTGTCGTATCAATCATATAGGAAGCACGTCTGTTGAAGGACTTATTGCGAAACCAACCATTGATATTCTATTGGAATTACCTAAATACTATGCTGTGAATGACATTGCTCAGCTGTTGCAGAATGATGATTGGATTCTAATGCAAAAAGATGATAAACAAAGAACGCTTGATCTGGGAAAGGGATATACGCCCAACGGCTTTGCGGAAAAGGTATACCATCTTCATGTAAAACCGTTGGGAGATTGGAACGAACTTTATTTTAGAGACTATCTGCGACAATACCCTAATGTTGCACGGCAATACGAGGCGTTGAAGCTGGGTCTTAAAGAGCGGTTTGAACATGACCGTGATGCCTATACCTATGCAAAGTCGGATTTTGTTATGGAACAATCTCAAAAGGCTAAATTGGAATTTGCAGGACGTTATTTGCCACCTGAACACTAATTCGCCTTTCAAGCAGTAGGCGCCCTAATCCTGTTCTTTGGAGAGGTCGGGGGCGCGCAGCTCCGAAAAACTTCCGATAACCGTTTAGCAAAAAAGAAAAACGAAGAGAAACTCCTGCTGGATTTGTATTAATTTGGCAGGAGTTTGGTTTTGTACAGCAAATTAAGCAACAGAGGAGACTTAGGGACGGTGTTTTTGTCTTTGCTGAAATTAAAAGTCGGAAGAGGACGCAACCACCGTCCCCGCGTCCGTCTTCAATCGAGAACTAATGACTACGCAGGGACAAGGGGACGCAGGTTCCGTCTTAGGGTATACTTCACTATTTCTTTTTCGTTCAGCATTTTTACCAGAGTACATTTCGTGAGAATCATACTACTCAAGGTATTTTTCTGAAAGACACTACCACCGTCCCTTGTCTTATGTGGAATGTATTGGATATAGTTTGCAGCAGGGCCTGGCACAGTGAAAACATAGATAAAAGAATGTCAATAACCCCGTCCCCTGGCACCCTGATTTTTTTTGCTTTGGGGTCAGGATTGAATTATTAACGAATGTTCATTAATTAGAGCGAGAAATTTGGTATAAATCAGTAAAATAAAATAAGTCAAGCCTGACCCCAAGTTCCCCTTCCAAGTTCCCCTTCCAAGTTCCCCTTCCAAGTTCCCCTTCCAAGTTCCCCTTCCAAGTTCCCCTAAAATATTAGATAAGTGTAGTAATTAGGCCGGGTATCCATCAAAAAATGGTATTATTATAGATATTTCGGTAAAATAGATGTAAAATAAAGGGAGTGTTTATACGCTTTTAAATTAGTGAGGTAATAAAGAATGATTGAAAGTCAGGATAGTTTAGCATACGCAGCCCCTATTAGCTTACTTAAAGATGATTTCAAAAACTTGAGACCAAATTACAGGGATGCGTTTATGCGCGATCGCGATAGAATAATGTATAGCAAACCTTTTAGACGGTTAGCTGGTAAGACTCAAGTTTATGCAGCTGGTTACGACGACCATGCACGCAATAGACTGACTCATTCGCTGGAAGTTGCTCAAATCGCGAAAACGATCGCTGTCGCATTAAAACTGGATGTAAACCTGGTAGAGGCAATAGCTTTGGGGCATGACTTAGGGCACACACCGTTTGGACATGCAGGTGAATGGCAATTAAACGAAATACTCAATTATAAAAATGAAAAATTAAACAAAAAACTTGCAATCGGACCTTATCTAAGTGAACAAGTCATAGAAGAGTATAGAGGGTTCAAACATAACTTGCAAGGAGTACGCATAATCGTCGATCTTGAAGGAAATAAGCTGTTAGGAATTAATAAAATAACGCCATACACGTTGGCGGGTATTTGGTTTCATAGTGACAGTCCCCGTGATCCGAAGAAGCATTCTTATTATAATAAATATGAAACTAACTTAAAGCTTGATTTATTTCCACTTGCTTGGAGTTTAGAGGGATTGGTAGTAGCTAAGGCAGACGAAATTGCCCAAAGACATCATGACATTGAAGATGCAATTGTCTGCCACTTCCTTAGCCCCACCGATGTTATAGGATATCTTGAGGAGCTTTTCAATAATCCTGAAATTAAAGGAAGCAACATATATCAAGAAAGAATCTATAGATTCACCGAGCTTAAGAATATTGGAAGTAGCAGTAACTTTTCAAAAGATGAATTTTTATATGCATTGTCTGGTTTTATCGTTGATTTATTGGTCAGTGACTTGGTCGAAAACACAACAACAAAACTTAAAATAAATAACTTTCGCTCAAGCGAAGTTATTCCAAAAATCACCGATATTAGTGAAGCAAGACAGTTTGTTGAGTTTTCGGCTCCAATCAACAGGATGGACAAGGAACTTCATAAGAAGCTAAAAAAGGTGGTACTTAATTCTCGTGGAGTTCAGCGTATGGATAGTAAAGGGAAGTTTATTATACGCCGATTATGCGAAGCCTATGTGACAGCTCCTCAGCAAATGCCGGACAAAACCATATTCGCCGTATTTAGAGAATATATTCGCAATCAGCGGTACATGATTGATAGAGAAATAAACTATGTTAAAAGTAAAGAAGGTCATATAATACCTATCAGCAACAATTACATTATGAGTATTGATGAATTGCAGAGGCTTAGTAAGCCCACTGAGAGAATATCGACGTTACAATACCAAAGGAACCTACTTTCTGGAATTTATGAGCAAAGTTACTCAATCTTTGCTAGCACTGCTGATGCGAGGGAAGCCCTGGATTACTGCTTGAAAGGGGATCGAAGCGACGGAGACCCAATAGAGCCATCACTGAAGAGTTCTGAAGGGCCTCGAAAACTAATCTTCAACACACTATTGTTTAAGCTGTCTTTATTAAGAGTAGTTTGTGACTATATTGCAGGCATGACAGATTCCTATGCGGAAGAAGAATATAGGAAGTTATACGTAATCGCCCCTGATATATTAGGATAATTTAAAATTAGAAAAATTTAAATTCTAGACAGGCTAGAAAGATGGTAAGTTAATATAATAACCCTGTAATTCCAGATGGAAAAAGATGTTGAAGGATTGATGGATAGTGTCAGGTAAGCTTATTCGCTTATTTTTAGCAGACGGCCAGCCTAACGGACTTAGAACAGTTGAAATTTCCAATATGACTATACATGGAACGATATTTCCTCGTACACAGCTTGATAAATTTATTACCAGAGATTCCTCAACTAAGCCTGGAGTCTATATGCTGCTAGGCCCAGATGTAGAGAATCCGGAGCAAAATGTTTTATATGTCGGCGAAGGTGACCCTGTATTACCGAGACTGAAAAGTCATGCGAGTAATAAAGACTTTTGGACCGAGGCTATTGTCTTTTCCTCCAAAGATGACTATTTAACTAAAACACAGATAAAGTACCTTGAAGCAGAAATATATGCTCTCGCGAAAGAGGCATACCGAGTCAAACTGGATAATTCACAGGTACCTACGCGGCCGAACATATCCGAGGTTGATAGAGCAGAAGTAATCCAATTCCTAGAGGCAATTAAACTAGTATTACTGGCGCTGGGAATTGACATTTTAGAGCCGCGGACCTTAGCCGAAACTAGCACAGTTTCTTCTGAAAAGATATTTGAGTTAACCCCCAAAAATGCTTTTGCTAAAATGGCCATTATTAATAATAAATACGTTGTTTTAAAGGGATCTACCGCGGTATTAGATAATAGACCTTCTATTCCTTCTTTTATCATAAAACTTCGCCAGGATTTAGTCGCTACCGGAATAATGGCAGATAACGGTGATGGGCTCTATGCTTTTACACAAGATGCTACTTTTAATAGCCCGAGTTATGCGGCAGCCGCTATAGTTGGGGGCGCTGCTAACGGTAGAAAACTGTGGAAGTGGGAAGGTAAGACCCTGAAAGAATTAGATAAAGAAGCTACTGATAGAGAGAGTGATGATTAGCTTCTAATCACTCTTAGTGGCTGTCGCTATTCATACTAGTTAAAAAAACTATTTTTTAGGCTTTCTGCTAACGGCGTGCAGAAAGCCTAATTTATTTCTGGGCAAAACCATCTAGAAGACGTACTACTCTTCTACCTGTAATCAGTAAAATTTGGAGTGTTCGTCAAAAAACAAGTACGTCTTTCTTCAGCTTACAGGATTTTACTATATGAGAATCGAAATATTATACAATTCCAGCAATCATTATGTAGTATAAGGGGTATTTCTATGGAAAACGTCGCTCAAATTGAGAAGAAACTGTGGGAAGCGGCTGATTATTTGCGGGCCAATTCCAAACTGACATCTACAGAATATTATATGCCTGTTTTAGGGCTTATCTTTTTGCGTCATGCCTATAACCGTTTTCTTAAGGCCGAGGACGAAATTAAGCAGCATTTGCCCAGTCGGGGTGGTGTGACACGTGCCATTACCAAAGACGATTTTGTCAGTAAAGGGGCGCTGTTTCTTAGAGAACATGCCAAATTTGACTATCTGCTTAATCTGTCGGCAGATAATGATAAAGGACAGGCCATCAGTAAAGCGATGGAAGCCATTGAAGAAGACTATGAGGCCTTAAAAGGCGTTTTGCCTAAGGAATATCATATCTTTGACAACGACTTATTAACAAACCTATTAAAAGTATTTAACAATAAGGCTTTGCAGACGGCCAATGGGGATGTATTCGGGCGTATCTATGAATACTTCCTCATGAACTTTGCCATAGAGGGAGCGCAGGATAAAGGCGAGTTTTTCACGCCGGTGTCGCTTGTAGAAACCATCGTGAATATTATTGAGCCGGATCATGGCATGGTGCTTGATCCGGCTTGCGGTTCAGGCGGCATGTTTGTGCAGACAAGCCACTTCCTGGAGGAGTCAGGGCGTAAAGCGTATCAGGCAGTCACCTTCTACGGTCAGGAAAAGACGGAAACTACCATTCGTCTGGCCAAGATGAATCTAGCCGTACATGGCCTGGAAGGGAATATTGTTGAAGGAAATACCTTTTATGACGATAAACACGAGCTTTTTAGTAAGTGTGACTTTGTTATGGCTAATCCGCCGTTCAATGTGGATAAGGTAGACTCGGAGAAAATCAAAGGTGATGTCCGGCTGCCGTTTGGTTTACCTGGGGTCAACAAGGAGAAACAAGTCAGTAACGGCAACTATTTGTGGATTTCTTTCTTCTATAGTTATCTCAATGACAAGGGCAGAGCTGGGTTTGTCATGTCGTCCCAGGCTTCAAGTGCCGGTAATCAGGACAAAGAGGTGCGGCGCAAGCTGATTGAAACCGGACACGTGGATGTCATGGTTGCCATTGGTTCCAACTTCTTCTATACCCGCACGGTGCCTTGCGAACTGTGGTTTTTTGATAAGGCCAAGCCCGAAGAGCGGAAAGACAAGGTGCTCATGCTGGATGCACGGGGCATTTACCGTAAAGTGACCCGTACCATTAATGATTTTTCGCCTGAGCAGTTGAAAAATCTCACGGCAATTACCTGGTTGTACCGTGGACATACTACCGGCTATTTGGCACTTATTAAGCAATATTATGCCTCAATATCGAAAGAAGCAGCATTGTTACCAGGGCGTATGGATGAGTTTTCGGCAATGTTGGCAAAGTATGCGGAAAAACTGGACGAGTTCTTGCACTGGGTTCTAACCAGCAACCTAGACGCTGCCTTGCAACAGTCCTACCAAGAAGCTGTGGGGGAAGCGCAGGCGGCGGTAGAAAGATACCGGCAGGACTGGGCAACGCTTGAGGAAAAGTTAGCTATCTGGCTGAAGAATTACGCTGTATTGCCTGAAACGAATCAGGAACACCAGGCAGCAAGCGATGCCTTTGCGCCTCTAGCGGCTGAGCTTAAAGCCCTGAGAAAAGAACTGGATGCTGCCGTTAAGGCCCTCCTACGGGTATCCGATGTGGTCGAAAAAGAGCTGGATGCCAAGAAGCAGCCAACCTGGGACGGTCGGGAGATGAACCGGTTAGGCAAAGAGCTGGACGCCCTACGGCAGGTGGCTAACGAACAGCTTAAGCTGCCACGGTATTTCTATAAACAGATTCACTGGCTGCAAAGCCGCTTCCCCGATGCCGTGCTGGTCGATGTTCCCGGTCTGGTCAAACTGGCTGATCGGAGCGAAATTGAGCAGAAAGATTGGAGCCTGACGCCAGGGCGGTATGTGGGGGTAGCACCGCAGGAAATGGATGAGGATTTTGATTTTGAACAGGCCATGCGAGATATTCATGTAGAATTGGCAGGCTGGAATGAGGAAGCGGTCAAGCTGGGCAAAGAGATACAAGCCAACTTTGAGGAGTTGGGGATATGAGTTGGGCGTTAGATTCAAAATTGGGAAAGAGAGGAAAACTATCGGACCTAATATTTTTTCAAAGAGGATTTGATATTACAAAAGCTCAGCAAACGCATGGTCCCTACCCGGTGGTATCGTCTTCAGGTATTACTAGTTATCACAAAGACTATATGGTCAATGGCCCTGGTGTAATTATCGGAAGAAAAGGAACTCTAGGAACCGTATACTTTTGTACTAATAATTATTGGCCCCATGATACTACTCTCTGGAGTAAGGATTTTAGAGGAAATGACCCCAAGTTTGTGTACTATTTTTTACATACAATAGATATGAAAAACTACAATGTAGGTGGGGCGAACCCTACTTTGAACAGAAATCATATTCATGAAATCGAGGTTTTTATTCCAAAGTTGTCAAAACAGCATAAAATAGCCTCCATCCTTTCCGCCTATGACGACCTCATTGAAACCAACTTCCGCCGTATCGCCCTGCTGGAAGAGGCAGCACGGTTGTTATACCAAGAATGGTTTGTGCGCCTGCGGTTTCCGGGTTATGAGCATACCCGGATTGCGGACGGTGTGCCGGAGGGGTGGGAGGTTGCAACGGCATTTGATGCAATAGATGTGTTAAGCGGCGGAACTCCTAAAACAGATAATCCGAGTTATTGGAATGGTGATATACCATTCTTCACACCCAAAGACGCAGCATCAGCATTCTATGTTACACAAACTGAAAAGTCTATAACCGAGGACGGTTTAAGAAAGTGCAATAGTAAGCTTTATCCCAAAGACACATTATTCATTACTGCCAGAGGTACTGTTGGAAAGCTTAATTTGGCCCAACTGCCTATGGCAATGAATCAATCTTGCTATGCGTTGCGTGGTAAAGGAAATATATCTCAATATTATCTATATTGTGCATTGAAGGCTTCCATCGAACAGTTTCATAAGAGAGCTGCGGGAGCAGTTTTTGATGCTATTGTCGTCGATACCTTTAAAATGATTCCTTTTACTATTCCAAATAGTGGGCTGATAGATAAATTTAATGATGCTGTACTGCCTATGTTTAAACAAACAGAAGTTTTAATACTACAAAACCAAAAACTCAAACAAGCCCGCGACCTACTCCTACCAAAACTCATGAGCGGTGAGGTGACAGTATGAGCGGTTTATTAACCGAGGACAAGCTAGTACAAGAAACAGTAGCTAACTATTTCCGCGATGAGCTCAAGTGGGAGTCAGTTTACGCCTATAATACCGAGATGCTAGGCGCAGCAGGGACGCTGGGGCGAAAGTCAGAAAAAGAAGTGGTGCTGGAGCGCTATCTTCGCCAGGCGCTTACCCGTTTTAACCCCGGTCTGCCTGCTGAGGCGTATTATGGCGCCGTGCGGCAGCTTGTTGAGACCATGGCGTCCAAGTTACCACTGCAGATCAATCAGGAAAAGTATGAGTTATTCTTGAACGGCGTTAAGGTGTCTTTTCGGAATGCTAAGGGCAAGGTAGAGGAACGGCGGCTCAAGGTTTTTGACTTTAAAACAGCGGAAAACAATCACTTTCTGGTGGTGCGGGAGCTGTGGGTGCAGGGCAGTCCCTACCGGCGGCGGCCGGACATTATTGGATTTGTTAATGGTATCCCATTGCTCTTTATTGAGCTCAAAAATGTCCATAAAGATATCCGCCGCGCCTATGATGGCAATTTCAGCGATTATAAGGATACCATCCCTCATATTTTCCACCACAATGCGCTGGTGGTGTTGTCCAACGGCGACGAAGGCAAGGTGGGAACGATATCTAGTAAATACGAACATTTTCATGAATGGAAACGGTTAGAGGAAGAACGGCTAGGAGCCGTCAACCTGGAAACCTTGCTCAAGGGTATGTGTTCGAAAGAGAATTTCCTGGATATCCTTGAAAATTTTATTTTGTTTGATGATAGCTCAGGCAAGCTGATAAAAATACTGGCCCGCAATCATCAGTTTCTGGGAGTCAATAAGGCCGTGGAGGCAGTGCGCCAACGCCAGTACAAGAACGGACAGCTTGGCGTGTTTTGGCATACCCAGGGTAGCGGGAAATCGTATTCCATGGTGCTGTTTACGCGCAAGGTGCATCGCAAGCTGGAGGGCAACTTTACTTTTCTAGTAATCACTGACCGGGATGATCTGGACTCGCAGATTTATAAGACCTTTGCCGGCACTGGTGCAGTCAATGATGAGAAATGCCGGGCGGCAGGAGGCAAGCATCTTAGAGAGCTGCTGCGGGAAGACCACCCTTATGTATTTACCATGATTCATAAGTTTAATCAGGAGGTTAGCCCTGATAGTCCTTATTCTACGCGGAATGACATTATTGTTGTCTCCGATGAGGCCCACCGCACTCAGTATGGGCGGCTGGCACTCAATATGCGCAATGCGCTGCCGAATGCGCATTATATTGGCTTTACCGGTACGCCTTTATTTAAGAATGATGAGATTACCAAGCGGCTATTTGGTGAGTATTTATCCACCTATGATTTTCAACGGGCGGTCGATGACGGGGCCACTGTGCCGCTGTATTATGATAGCCGCGGCGAAAAACTAGGAATTACTACCGAAGAAATTAATGAAAAGATTGCCGCCAAGCTGGAGGAAGCCGAACTTGATGCTGATCAAGAGGCGCGGCTGGAAAAAGAGCTTGCTAGGGAATATCACATCATTACCGCTGGCAAGAGGCTTGATGCCATTGCTCGCGACTTTGTCGAGCATTACACGACCCGTTGGGAAACCGGTAAGGCCATGCTTGTCTGCATTGACAAGATTACAGCTGTACGTATGTATAATCTGATACAGTTCTATTGGCAAGAACGCGCCACTGCTTTGGCCAAGCAGGTCGACACCTGTTTTGACGAGCAGGAGATGACTTTTTGTCAGCGGAAACTAGCCTGGCTGAAGGAAACCGAGATAGCGGTTGTTGTCAGTGAAGAACAAGGCGAAGTTCAGAAATTTCGGGATTGGGACCTTGACATTGTTCCGCATCGGGAAAAGATGAAAAAGGGCTATGAGACAGCAGACGGCAAACGTATGGATATGGAGACCGCGTTTAAAGCGCCTGCGCATCCTTTCCGGGTAGCTATCGTTTGTGCTATGTGGCTTACCGGTTTTGATGTGCCGAGTTTAGCTACTCTATATCTGGATAAGCCGCTCAAAGCACATACGCTGATGCAGACCATTGCCAGGGCCAACCGGGTATATGAGGGGAAGAATAACGGGCTGATTGTAGACTATTGCGGTATTCTGAAACAACTCCGCCAGGCGCTAGCAACTTTCGCAGTTGGTGGCGACACTGGAGGCGGAGGAATTGTTCCTGTTAAGCCTGATGAGGAATTATTGGGTGAACTGGCAGAAGCCATTGATCTGGTTAGAGTTTATTTGACAGAACAGGGCACTAGCTTGCTTGCTGTTATGAAGAAAAACGGATTTGAAAAAATCGCTGCCATCAATCAGGTGAAAGATTCCATCAACCAAAATGATGAGTCACGGAAACGGTTTGAGGTATTGGCCCGGGAGGTTTTTAAAAAGTTCAAGGCTTGTCTGACTATCAATGCAGTAAACAAGTATCAAGAAGCCTATGCAGCCATTGATATTGTTTACAAGAAGCTGCGAGAGGGGCGCGACAAAGCCGACATTAGCGATATTCTGCGGCAATTGCAGGGTATTGTTGATGAGGCAGTACAACCGGCAGGTATTCGTGAAGAGGATTCCAAGTTGTATGATATCAGCCATATTGACTTTGACCTCTTACGCAAGGAGTTCAAAAAGGTTAAGCATAAGAACACCCTGGTCCAAGATCTCAAAGAAGCGATAGAAAAACGACTGGCATACATGCTACAGTGCAATCCTGGGCGCATTGATTTCTGTGATAAGTATCAGAAAATTATTGATGAATATAACAAGGAAAAGGACCGGGCAACCATTGAGGCTACTTTCGAAGCTATTATGAAGTTTTGCGCTGATCTTGACGATGAGGACAAGCGTGGTGTTCGGGAAGGTCTTGATGATGAGCATCTGGCTTTGTTTGATTTATTGGTATCGGGTAAGGATTTGACGCCGCAGCAGCGAAACGGGATTAAGCAAGTTGGAGCCCTACTGTTAAAAAGGCTAAAAGATGAAAAACTGCGAGTAGAGCATTGGCGCGATAAGGAAACCGCCAAAGCAGCGGTAAAAACCTATATTTATGATTTTCTCTATGATGAAAAGACTGGTCTGCCAACCGACTCGTTCACAGAAGAAGATGTCCAAGTAAAAGCATGGATGATATACGAGCATATTTATCAGCAATACCCGGACCTGGATCATAGTGTTTATGCGGGTTACGGTCAGTACGCTTAGTTAACTGAAGCGGGCGCATCGGCGCCTGCTTTTGTCAATGTCTGAATAAGGTATAAGGAAAATGTCAGGGGACTGGGTTATTGACACCATTGACTTTGCTTTTATCAGAGCTATTCAAACGAGAACTAATGACTACTACAAATAAACCCTAAAATGCGGTACTGCAAAAGCGAAAAATTCACCGCCAAAAAACAAATCTTGGCCGAAAGTGCAGCACCATTGACTCCATCGCCAAAGCCAACCGTGCCATGGGGACGGGGATATTGACAGGTTCTTAATTTAGAATAGATTGTCAATAACTCCGTCCCCGTGACATGCCGTTGAGTCGGAGAATCGTCTCCTACGACAACCCCGCCCACTAGACATGCAAAATTGGGGGATTGCAATGATTTTTACGTTTAACGCACGAGGAAATATATTTTGGGAAGTGATGACAGATAGGTTTTCACTTAGCCCTAGTGATGTATACCAAGAAATATCGCATTTTTTTCCAGTAATGAAAACAATGTTACGCTCCAAAAGAATCAATTATGATGATTTGAAAAATTGTTTAACACCTCAACTTCACAAAAAAGAATTATTACTTGTTTTCGATAGTACAAAAATTGATCGTAGTTGGTATGCGCAGGATGTTTGGGATAAAATTTTACCTCTATTTACATCCGATAGCAGCCATAGTGTTTTAACCGGAGATTATATTGATATTATTTCTAATCAAAGTCTTTTACACAATATTTTATTAGAAGAGCTCGAAGTAATACATGAGTGTAAATTTCAGCACAGCAGTCAATTTTTTTGTGTTTATATTAATAATTTAGCAGATACAGTGATGGATAATATAGTTAATATGTTAGAAGGCTATGAGCCGTTCTTTGGATTTGTAGATATGACATTTAGTTCCGGATTAAAAGAATATATATCACATATTCTTGGGTCAACATTTATAAAGCATAAGAAGAAGATAATAATGTCCCATGGACCTGACCCGGACAATATTCAGAATGAAAATTTCTTGGGATATGCTTTTGAAGAAAACGGTTTTGAATGTTATAGTTTACCAGACATTGCTTATAATACTTTTTTATCATATAAAATTGAACGAAACGTAATTAAAGGATTTGAAAGAGATAATACATTTGGTTTAAACACAATAACCGCTGATATTCATGACTTGAATGATTTAAATGTACTTGTTGAAGATAAAAAATTAGAATATCTATTGAGTGAAAAAACAGGGAAATTTAAAAAAGCAAACTTAATTGATATTACTAAAGATGAATTAGAACTGTTAATACAAGAAAAAATTAAGGAAAACTATCTATTCAATTTGGTTTATCTTGAACAACATCATACTTATAAATTTAATTTGGCTCTAGAATTTGAAGCGGATGATCGGGATTTAAAGGTGAAAATGATTTTGGCATTTGAGTATTTGTCTAATGAAAAGTTGCTAAGATTAATTACTATGTATTAATTTGTTTTACACATAAATTTTAGATATCTAATGATGATCTGTGAATGGGGCTCTTGTTTGGTCAGATGAGGAAAAGGTGTGTGCATAAAATGTATCTGCAAAAGCTGACAATTAGAAATTATCGATGTTTTGATGACCAAGGAATTCAAATATATTTTAAGCCTGATATAAATGTAATTATTGGTGAAAACAACATTGGAAAAACGGCCACTATTGATGCATTGAGATTGGCTTTCTCTCTAGGGGGCGGTCGGAGAGAGCTCTATGTTACGCCTCAGGATTTTTACATAAATACAATAGGTGAACCGGCAAACGTAATTACGCTTGACCTAACATTTGCGGCTCTATCAGAAAAAGAACAGGCTACATTTTACGAAACCGTTAGTTATAAAGGAAGCGGAAATTACCGCACAATTGCACATTCGTTATGAACGTGATGTAAAGTTGCAAGGCGTAGAACGGATTAAGACAACCGTCTGGGGAGGAGAGCTTGAAGGGCAAAGTATTAGTTTTCAAGTTTTAGAACTTTTAAATCACGTGTTTCTAGGGGCTTTACGCGATGCAGAAAGTGATCTGAGACCGGGAAAGGGAAATCGGTTGGGGCAACTGCTACGAAAAGTAGTAGCCGGTGATGATGATAAACGGTCTATTCTTGAGCATGTTAAACAAGCAAATCGGAAAATAATCCAAGAAAGTCCAGTAATAAAGACCGGAGAGATAATCAATGGAAACCTGAAAGAAATTGAGAAACGGAGACTAAAGCAGAATGTACAAATTGGTCTTATGCCACCCGATTTTAATAAAATCGCGGATTCTCTCCAAACACTTTTAGTTACAGGCAAGAAGTCTCTTAAGCTGCAATTCGATGAGAGTGAATGGAAGTACCTCACAACTAAATACCATGTAAAAGAATGCCCTATTGAAAATTTGAACGGAAAAGTATTAATAAACCTAACTGATGTATCGAGCGAATTAGTTGGTCAGGATTTTTATAACGTTCTGCTAGAACATGCCAATTTTACCTTTGATCTTCATCAAAACGGACTTGGTTATAATAATATCATTTATATAGCCACAGTTTTAGGAGATTTAATTGAACGAAAAAATATTGAATCTTACACATACAATGCGTTACTTATAGAAGAGCCAGAGGCACATTTGCACCCTCAATTACAAGATCTGCTCTTTAACTTCTTTACAAATCGATTACAAAATGGGACAGACGATTCGCCGATACAACTGTTTATTACATCACATTCACCAACGTTAACATCCAAGGCACAAATCGACAATATAATGGTCTTTCATGAGGATCGTTTGGGAAATGTAGCAGTAACTTCACTGTCAAATTGTCCACTAAATAATGATGAGAAGGCAGATCTAAAACGATACCTTGATGTAACAAAATCACAGTTGTTTTTTTCGAAGGCTGTCATACTTGTGGAAGGTATATCGGAGGCCTTATTACTACCTGTTCTTGCCCAGAGATTAGGATGTCCGCTAGATGAAAATGCTGTTGAAATTGTGAATATTGATGGAGTTGCTTTTGAGCCATTTATAAAATTATTTAACGCAAATGAAAAAGATAATAGGATCGATATTCCTTGTATTGTTGTTACGGATGATGATCGATGTACAGATGATAACGATGACGATACTAATGAGGAGAAGGGCTCGGAAATAAATGGAGTAAAGCTTACTGGAGATGATTTAAAGCTTAAAAAGGCTGACATTAAGACTGTTATGGAAAAATTTAGGATTGGAATACCATCGGATAGAGCAACCAAAGTAAAAGGATGTGAATCCAAGTTTGTTACGGTCAGTACTGCTTTTAAAACATTTGAATATGAATTAGCGAAAGCTTCAAACAACAACATTGACGTGATAATGAAAGTTCTTGCTGTTATGCAACCTAAAAATCATACATGGATATTGAAGAAAATAAAGGAAAAAGTCTTATCAGAAGAGGAAGCGGCCATTTTAATTTGGTTAGCAGTTCGCAAAGAGAAAGGTATATTTGCTCAGAAGTTAGCAGTAAAAATGGAAGAAGTTGATGAAAAGGGAGCGGCCAAGTATAAATTTATAATTCCAACCTATTTGCAAGAAGTCTTTAAGAAAGCTTGCCCAATGCAAATAGAAGGTGTGGAGGATATACCGTGCTGACGACTTTATCTATACAACAAAGAACGGTAATTGACTCTACGGGGAAAAATATTTTGAAAGCCTGCCCTGGTAGTGGGAAAACCTATACAGTAGCATGTAAAATGGCATACCTGATAAGTTCATGGTCTCAAACGAATGCTGGCATTGCCGCTTTGTCTTTCACTAATGTGGCTAGTGAAGAGATAATATTAAAGTTAGCGAAACACTCGATCGTGCCTAGTTACCCTCATTTTTTTGGGACAATTGATAGTTTTGTTAACAAGTGGATTTTTCTTCCTTACGGACATTTAGTTATGAAATGTAAATCGCGTCCGAATATAGTTGGATTAAGTGAAGCTGGGTGGGAACTCCCTCTGGTATGGAGCTGGGGAAAAGCTCACAATCAATGTTATAAAAAAAGATGTAATCTATTGGATTTTACTTATAATGAAGATGGAGAACTTATCAATACTGATCCCTTATTCAGTAAAGACGCGTGCCCATATAAAATGGCACGATGTATAGAGTTAAAAATGCAATTTGTTAAGGCCGGGTTGGCTACTCAATCAGATGCAGCTTACTGGTCAATGCAAATATTAAATGACTATCCAGTATTGGCCAAAGCTTTAGTGAAGCGATTCCCGACATTAATTATTGACGAAGCCCAGGATACCAGCCAAGTTCAGATGAAATTGATAGACCTGCTTATTCAAAACGGTTTAGAAGAGATTACGTTGATTGGTGATCCAGATCAGGCAATATATGAGTGGAGAAATGCTGATCCCGAAATATTCTTAAATAAGTATATCAACAACGAGTGGAACTCCCTAGAGCTAACTGAGAACAGGCGAAGTTCGCAACTTATTTGTAATGCTACGCATCCTTTTTCATCATTAAAGGAACCGACTGTTGCTGTAGGGAATACAAGTGATTCCAAAACCAGGCCTATATTGTTGATGTATAAAGCTGGGGCAGACGAGGAGCTTCTTAAAGATAAATTAAAGGAAATTTGTAACGAAACCTCAATCGAGGTTTCCCCTGATTTGATTGCTATCTTATGTCGGGGAAATTCTATGCTACGTAAAATCTTAAAAGTTGAACCTGACTTTAATCCCTGGAATGACGAGATTACTAGATATTTTGCACAGGCGACGTATTATCGAGATATAAAAAATTACAAAGCTGCAATGCGTTCCACAGATACTGCTCTACGAAAAATTTATTACGGAAGTAACGCTCATCGAGTAAACTATGTAGAGACGGAAATTGCTAAGAGTATCGGATTAGAAGCTTGGCGTATCAGGTGCTGGAGTATTCTAAAAAATGCACCAGTAACAACAATGTCTATTGAAATGTGGAAAAGCCAGACTCAGACATTGTTAAATAAAGTGCTTGCGAGAACAGTAAATTTAAGTTATAAAAAGACAACTCCAGTAACAAGAAGTGTGGCATCATTTTTTGTAAAAAATCGATCTGAAGATATTTTGGTCGAAACTATTCACGCTGCAAAAGGGAAAACCTATGACGCTGTAATGGTGGCTCTTTCTAATAGGGGCAAGGCAACTGTAAAACAAATTGCATCCTTGACATCAGCTGATGAAGAATTAAGAAATGTATATGTAGCCATGACAAGGCCTCGAAAGCTCTTAGTAGTTGCAATTCCTGATAATACTTCGGAAGAATATTTATTGCGATTTCCAAAGGGGATATGGGAATATAGGGCGATTAGAAGCAAAAGTGATTAATCTTATTGAAGTATGGGGAGAAGAAAATAACAACGTTTTATCAGAAATGAGCCAGGTGATGGTTCTCTGATTTACTCACGTTTGCCAAAAGGGCGGATTTGCAAAGTCACGGATCGCATCCCACCATGCAATAATCCTGGAAAAGCCACACAACCATGTAATAACTGTTTCTCAATGCTTGTAGGAGTATGGTGGGAAAATAAGCGAGTCAAGCTTGTAAACAGTCTTTTAATATCTCATCGGTGCCGTGTGTGTAAGTCCTTATTTTTGCGGACCGATTTGCGGACCGATTTGCGGACCGATTCACATTAATACGACCTGGATTTATTGGACAAAATGGAAAGAGGGATCTGCTGAATCCCCGGATTAACTGGATCTTTTCATATAGCCTAGATTGCTAAAAACGCAAATTTTCCAATTCCCAAGCCGTGGGTCACCAGTTTGAATCCTATTATGTTTTCGCAAAATCAAGCTATTAATTTTTTAGATAAAAAACGAGCAAAAAATCATTGTGATTTTTTGCTCGTTTTTATTTTGTTTTCAAAATAATAGATCAATCATTCATGCCTTTTTTCGCCGGTACTATCTCTGTTTATACTATTACTTAACATAATTACCGACGAGTTGTCCAAAATAGTCTTAATCGTACCCAATAAAATCGCCTGTTTATCAGATGAAAGGGAATCAAAAATTTGCAGTAGTTTTTTGCGTTTAGAAAATATGGGGACAGGTTCTTTGTTTCATGGGTAGATTTAATACTTTTGAAACAACGTGCCTGTCCCCGAGTTTTGAGTTTTCTTCTGAGTTTTTATCCTACCTGGATATACTCTCCAAAAGCTTTTTGAAATTGGTCCAACTACAAATGGTGCAATTCTTGTTATTTAGCAATTGTTTTAACGTGCTAGTCATTTCAATCAATAATATCATTCTAAAGTTTCTAAAAATTTTGTAATTAGTTCCCGTTGCTGCGAAGTCAGGTTTTTGCTTGCTGCAAGCAATTTTTTAAATTCTGGTTCTAATTCTGGAGCATCTTCACGGAAGAAACCGGCAAGAGAAATATCAAGACATGTACAGATTGAATCTAAAGTTTCTAATGAGCATTTTTTGTTGCCATTTTCTATTCCAGATATAAAACTTTGTGCAACTCCTATTTGGTCAGCAAGCATTGATGCTGTAATGTTTTTAGATTTTCGGATTTCCTTGATCCTATTCCCGATATTAATCATATATGTATTCCTCCGCAAAAATTAAGATTGATCTTACAAGTAAAAAAGAATAATTTTTTTCACCTATAGGATATAAGATACCTTGACGTAATAACCTATAGGTGATATTATTTAAAGGAAATCATAACTTGGAGGTGATGAAATGAATAGACAATTTATATATTTACAGTCAAATATGGAATTATTCAAAAGCTATCAGCAGCACCGCACATAAAGTGGGTAAGAGAATCAGTTGAAAATTTGGTGTAAATTTGGACAAGCAGCATTTATCGCGGCCAAGCAACATGCTGCTTAGTTTAGTACGCCCTAACGACATTTTAACAATTTTATTATACTGTATCTGCCAAAAAACGTAAACTTATCTGTAGCTTTGCTGTCAATCGAAATTGGGGCAAAGTATAGCGCAGCAAGCGCCTGTCTTCAATGTGGGGTGATGAAGAAAATGGAGAAAGGGGGCGAGAGAGGAGTACGGCTATGACTAAACAAGAAAGAGGTGTAAATCGATGAATCGGGTTCTGTTAAAAGCGGCGGTATTGTCTATTTCCTTATTACTGCTGGCAGCTACGGCAGTTTCACCGGCTATCGCCAATATCAGTGCGGCATTTAAGCAGGTAAGTGCCCAGACCATTATGCTGCTGGTTTCCTTGCCGTCGATGACAATGGTACTTGCTTCCCTGGTATTTGGCAAACTGAGTGAGTCTATGAGCAGACGAACGCTCTTTCATGTGGCTATGCTGCTTTTTTTGATTGGCGGCATTACGCCTTACTTTATGAATGACATTACCATGATTTTGGTGATGAGAGCTATTCTGGGCCTGAGTTTAGGCTTGATATTTCCGCTATCACTTGTACTCATTTCGGACTTTTTTGAAGGCGGCGAGCGGGCTACGATCATGGGCCTGCAGAGTGTTTGCGTAAATATTGGCGGGATCATATTCTCCCTGCTGGGCGGCCTGCTGTGTGTAGCCGACTGGCACAATACATTTCTGGCGTACGCATTTGGTTTTTTAGTACTAATCTTTGTTTATTTCTATCTCCCCGAACCGCCTAAACCTCAGGTGACGGCAAACCAGGGGGATGCAGCCAAAACCCCGCTGCCTGGTAAAGTGTATTTTATCGAAAGTGTTGTGTTCCTGTATAATCTACTGATCTTCGTTTTTTTCACCAACGTGGCCATCCAGGTTGTCGGTGAGAATATGGGGAATGCTGCGAGTGCCGGTATTGCGTTAACCATGTTTACCGGTGGCGGGCTTGTGGGTGGTTTGCTGTTTGGCAAAGCCATGCAGCTGTTAAAGAACTATACTATTGCCGTTGGCTGGTTACTGACCGGGGCGGGGATGGCGCTGATAGCCGGAACGCATGACTTTACTCTGCTGCTAACCGGCTGTTTTATTGGCGGGATCGGATTTTCCACAACCTGCCCAGCCTTCTTTGTTACGCTTTCCGTGTTGTCACCGCCAGCCCGTGTGGCTTTCAGTATCGCCTTAGCCTCGGCACTTAGTGGTATCGGTCAGTTTGTCGCCCCTTTTGTTTTTGAAGTGGTATCAGGGCAATTTGGTCAGGGACCGGGAAGATTTCCTCTCTTTGTCAGTGCGGTATCCTTTGTGGCGGTAGGGGTGCTCCTGCTGCTGCAAAATTATACACAATCCCCCAGTTCAGCTAAGCTAAACAGCTAATCATAAAAGGTAACGGGAGGGTATTAATGTATGAAAACAAACCAGGAGTTACTTAAGGAGCGTACAGAGCGGTTAAAGAAAGCCATCCTTTTAGAGAAAACAGACCGGACCCCTGTTATTCTTACCGGTGACGCTTTCTGTGCCCGACATGTCGGGATGAAACTATCAGAGTTTTGCATGAATCTGAAAGCGTCCCATGAAGCAATTTTGTCTTCCTTTAAAGCCCTGGGGGATGTAGATGGAACAGGCGGTACCTTTGCCGCCGCAGCGATGTTTCCGCTTATGTTTTATACGAGGATTAAACTGCCGGGCCGCGATCTCCCGGAAGATACCCCGTGGCAGCTTGATGAGCAGGAAGTGATGACAGTCGAGGATTATGACACGATATTAAACAAAGGCTGGCAAGCGTTTAGTGATGACTTTTTAAAGAACCGTCTGGGCGTGGATGTTGATTCGCTCTATGCCCAGCTGGCCGATGTCCCGCTATTCATGAAAAACTTTGAGGATGCCGGGTATCTGGTGTATACGCCCAGTGCCTCCATCACTGTGAATGAACACCTGAGCGGTGGGCGGTCATTGCCGAAGTTTTTGCGAGATATCTATAAAATGCCGGACAAGGTGGAAGCCGTGTTAGATATTATTCTGGCAGAGACCCTTGTCGGGTTCCGTGAACAAATCCGCGCAGTGAAGCCATTAGTGGTATTTATTTCTCCGGCCAGGGGGGCCAGTGAATTTTACTCCCCGAAAATCTGGGAGCGTTTTGTCTGGAAATATCTTAAGGCAGCGGCCGAAGTGATCATTGAGGAAGGTGCGGTTGTTGACCTGCATATAGACGGCAACTGGGAACGGGATTTAGCCTACTTCAAGCAGTTGCCCAAGCATAAATGCATCTTCGAATCAGATGGCGCCACTAATATTTATAAAATTAAAGAAGTCCTGGGCGACCACATGTGTATTAAGGGCGATGTGCCGGCAGCTCTGCTAGCCCTTGGTACACCTGATGAGGTCTATAACTATTGTACGAAACTGATTAAAGACATGGGACCAGGCTTCATTCTGGCCTCCGGCTGCACAATCCCACCCAATGCCTCTGTCGAGAATGTTAAAGCCATGATTGCCGCCGCTACCGGTAAATAAGCTCAATAGCCTCCGCTAACTTAGAGATGAAGAGAAATAAGTTGTTAAGGTGGGAGAAGGATGAGAAAAAGCATAGTCATCGCTGCCGTGCTTACGTTACTGGTGAATATCGTCAGTACCGTAGCAGCGGCCGGCCCGACGAATCCCTTTGGCGATGTCCCGGCTAAACACTGGTCCTATGCTGCGGTAAATCAGCTAAAACAAGATGGGATCATTGACGGCGACGGCCAGGGTACCTTCGGGGGTGACAGAACGGTTACCCGCTATGAAATGGCCCAAATGATCGCCCGGGCTATCTGGAATGCGGAAAAAGCCAATGCTGAGAACAAGGTGTTAATCGATAAGCTCTCGGCAGAGTTTACCAGTGAGCTTACCAGTTTAGGGGTGCGTGTCGCTACCCTGGAAAAGAAAAGTGATAAAATTACCGTCTCCGGTTTCCTGCATCTTTCTGACCAGGTATGGGATAACAGCGGCTCTTTTGCCGGTCATACCGCGACTACCGGTGATACCCCGCACCCTAACGACGGTCACTATCCGGCAGTCGGCATTGATCTGTATGTCAATTACAAGATTAATGACAAATGGCAAGTGAAAATTGAGAATGAGGCTGTGCGAGATTTTAGAACAGGCGGCTTCTGGACCCGAATTCCTAACGGCGACGGCACATATACGACGATTGACGGCACCGTTAGCGGTTCGCAGCGCTATGATCAAATGTACGCTGAGGGGCTTGTCGGCGCTACTACGGTAAAAGCCGGCCGGTTTGATTACGGAGCAGCCTACGGTTTAATGGTAACTCCCGGCCGCAAAGGGATCAATGGTGTTCAGTTTGCTGTTGGCGACCAGAACCGGACCACGTTGACCTATGGCTATTTCCGGCAAGGCTGGACAGGTAACGCTACCAATCCCTATCTCATTTCTAACAAAGCAGATAACCGGTATGCCGCCATTGAATTTGATGCCCCGATTGCTAAAGACCTCAATGTAAAAACAGCCTATCATAACCTAGCCACTGACGGCTCGGATACAAGCATTGTGTCAGATAATATTAACTTGTGGGAAGTCGGTGTCGATAAGATGATTGGCAAAAAGCTTAACCTTTTTGCCACTTATGGTGAGTCTGATGCCAACAGCCAGAACAAAGCATACATGGCCGGGATTACCTATGGACGAGCTGATCTGAATGCCCCCGGCTCTTATTTTGTAACGGCCCGCTATCTGAACGCTGAGGCCAAGGCTTCCATTGCCCCGGATAATTACTGGGTGTCTAAATATGATTGGGGTCTGAAAGGACCTGAGTTAACGTCACAGATCATCATTGATAAAAACGTTGATATCTTTTTGTGGGCTGCTTCTCTGAAGCCTACTGACGGTGTTCATACCGGCAAGTTGAACACTGTTAAACTGGGGGTTGACTTCTACTTCTAAATTCCCGACAGCCAGGGGAAATCCCGCCTATAAGGGTCTGTGGTGAAAAAAATGGAACCTTAATTGCAGTTAATAAAGCTACCCCCGGTCAAGTTCACACAGAATTTGACCGGGGGTAGCTTTATTATTTGTCATATTAATATTCACTAATATGGATCTGTCCCTTTTCCCTCTATAAAATATTTACTAAAACATGGCAGGAATTTCAAAAACAATGTAGAAAAAATGTAAAATCAAATAAAAACAAACAAAAACGAACAAAAATACAATCAAAATCGATATAAGTACGTAGTTGTGATGTTTATGTTGTTTATAGTGCAAAATTTTGCTTTGCATATGGCTTGTTTCAAGATTTGGTTTAATAGTCGTGAATGATAAACTAACAAAAACAAATATAAATATAAATACTTCCGTAAAACTTAACAGATTCCAGTTCGTTTTAACCGACTATGTTTGGGGAGATTTAATTCTCGAGTTCAAAGATACACCGATTGCGTGTTAAGTGATATACCATAAATTTTTGCACTCATGGAGGAGACTTGTTGCGCTATTTTGTTTAGTTTAACTAACTATATTTTTCTGAGGTGATTCCTTGTCGCTATATGACAAAACTGAGCGTCTGTACACGTTGATTCATAAAATTAACCGCAAACTGCGGAATCCGAAGTTCGACTCGGCAGATCAGAATGGATTACCACCTATTACAAAGGTTCAGTGGTGGATATTGAAGACCGTGTGGGAACGGAAGCAATGTACCGCCGGATATCTTGCGAAAATGATAGGTGTTCGTCCCAGCACTATGTCGCAAATGCTCGATCGCTTGGAGAATGCCGGTTTCATTGCCCGATTTACAGATGCTGCCGATGCCAGAGTGAGGATAATATGCTTAACCGATAAAGGGCAGAACATATTTCATCATTCAGAATCCAAGTTTGTCGAGAAATTGGCTGGCCCACTCGGGCATTTGACCCCGGAGGAACAGCAGTTCCTAATACTGTTAATGGAAAAGCTGGCCAAGCACTTTCCGCAGCAAAACAATGACTGACGACACTCCGAGCGGCAGAGAACTCCCGTATTTTCAAGTTAAAGCCGGGAAAGATTGTAACACTATTTTATTTAGTTCAACTAACTATTATGAGGAGGTGGCAAATCTTGTGGTTAATAACTGAAACTGGTACCAGGGAACTTAACGTATTTATCTTTTCCCTAATGGCCTTAACCTCGGTGGGCTATTTGTTCTATGGAATTTTTCGCCGTTACCGTTTTACGCAATTAGGCAGAAGCGAAAACCGTCACGACCGTCCTGTTGAACGGTGGAAATACTTTTTTACTACCGTAGTTGCGCAAAGGAAGGTCCGGGAATACCCCGTGTTTGGTTTGTTTCACCTGTTTATCGTGTTCGGCTTTCTGATTTTGCTGGTTGGTATGCCGAATATGGTCAAAGAAGGGCTGGTTAATAGCAATATTCACTATTTAGGGGATAATTATGGTTTTCTGTTTGTAAAAGATATTTGTAATGCTTTGATCATCATTGGCGTGTTAGGGGCGGCAGCTCGTAGAATGTTCGGGAAGCCGGAATGGCTGAAAAACAGTGTCGCCGGCTTTGCCAAACTTGGCTTGATTTTAACCATCGTATTGACTGAGGTTGGCTTTCACGGTGTCCGGTTTGCCTTAGGGCAAGACCTGAATTTGCTTACGGCTGCTCCGCTGGCTTTTGCTAGTTCGCATTTTTTTGTAGATGTTAATGAAATTGCGTTACATAAGGTTATGTCTTTTTTCTGGTGGACTCATTTCCTGGCTGTTTTTTCATTATGTTTTATTATTCCCAATTCCTCGCATTTACACTTGGTTTTTGCCCCTTTTAATGCTTATTGGCATACCCTTGCTCCTAAGGGAGCGTTAAGTAAAATCCAACAGGACGGCAAGCAAAAAGCAGTGTTTGGGGCCAACCATATGGAGGATTTTACCTGGAAGCAACTGTTTGATGCGTATTCCTGTGTTAAATGTGGACGGTGTAATGGCCAATGTCCGGGGCAATTAAGTGGTGAACCGCTTAAACCACGGGCCATAAACGGGCGTCTGCGTAAACATATCGAAACAAGAGCTCCCCAGTTAATAAAGGGAAAAACTTCTATAGCTGTGACAAAACAAGAAATAGGTACGAAAACCAAAACAGATAAAGCAAATAAAACAGATAAAAAGGCCAAGGGAGATAAATTCAAAAATAATCTGGCCGGGGGATTGTTTGAACAGGAATTTATTTGGAGTTGCACAACCTGCGGGGCGTGCCTTGAGGCCTGCCCGGTATCCATTGAGCATATCCCCAAACTAATTGATATGCGTCGTTACCTGGTATTGAACGCAGGTAATATCAGTGAGGGCATAAAGCAAGTCTTTGCTGGGATCGCCGGGGCGGGCAATCCCTGGGGTTATAGCCACAAAGACGGTCTTCACTGGGCTGAGGAGTTGTCTGTACCTACTATTCAGGAAAATCCACAAGCGGAATATCTCTATTATGCCGGTTGTGCAGCTACTTTTGATGCAACGGCACAAAAAACAGCAGCTGCTTTTGTGAAAGTTTTAAAGGCTGCAAAAGTAAACTTTGCCGTTCTTGGTAGTTCGGAGTGGTGTTGTGGGGATACTGCCCGGCGCATAGGCAATGAATTCCTCTTTGAAAAGACAGTAAATGATAATATTACTACTTGGAATAAGCTGAGGATAAAAAAAATCATCACTACTTGCCCACATTGTTTTAACACCTTGAGAAACGAGTATCCCCAATATTGCGGCGAGTTTGAAGTAATACACCACGCTGATTTTTTTGCAAGCTTACTCCGGGAGGGGAAGTTATTGGTTAACAAATCTTTTGCTCAGGCGGTTGTATTTCACGATCCTTGTTATTTAGGGCGTTATAATGATTTATTCAGTCCGCCGCGGGAGGTTATCCAAGCTATTCCTGAGGCTCAGCTAACGGAAATGCCCCGTACGCAGCAGCGCGCTTTTTGCTGCGGGGCTGGGGGTGGCCGGATTTGGACAATGCCTGCAGCCAATAATCTGATCACCGGTAATCGTGTCAAAGAAGCTGTCGCAACCGGGGCCGAAGTAATCGGTACTGCCTGTCCGTTTTGTAAAATAATTTTCTCTGAAGCAGTTAAATTGGAAGGATCTCATAATAAGATTAAGGTTTTGGATATCGCTGAGATTCTAGCATCAAGTTTATAAATCTAGAATTAATTAAGTCACTAAAAATACATGGGCTGATAATGGCGGAGGGAAAGTAATGAGAAAAAATAAGAAAATAGCAGCTTTAGCAGGGTGCATATTGGTAGGTTCTAGTTTTGTATCCATGGCAGCTGCAGAAGAAGCCAAGAGCAGTGAGGAGGTAACGCTTGAAGAAGTCGTAGTTACTAGTTCTAAGCTCTATGCAACTAAAATTACTGTTATTACTGAGAATGAGATAAAAGCCAAAGGGGCTCAAAATGTAGCTGAAGCATTGAAAGACGTAACTGGATTAAATGTTGTTAGTAGTAGTTCAAAGGGTAAGAGTTATGCTCAATTTCGCGGTAGTGATGCGAATAGCACTAAGGTATTTGTTGATGGTGTGTTGCTTAGTACGGTTGGTGATGGCAGGACAGACTTACGAACCATAGCTACAGATAATATCGAAAAAATTGAGGTGATAAAAGGCCCAGTCCCTGTTATATATGGTAGCAATGCTACTGGTGGGGTAATATATATAACCACAAAAAATGGAAGTAATTCATCTAATTCTATATCTATAGCAAGAGGAAGCAATAATACTGAAAAATATATGGCGTCATTTGGGGGAGATGCTGGAAATGTAAAATATTATTTTGGAGTAAAAAAAGAAAGTACTGACGGTTATACAGATCACTCTAACGAAAGTGCAGTATACTATAACGGTAAACTTAATTGGAGCCTTAATCCCAAAGCCTCGTTGACTGTATTTGGCTCGTACTCAGAGACTAAAGAGCAAATACCTAATCGTTATGATTCTGCAGGTAATTTAATTATCAATTCTGGCCGGGGTGGTTGTATATCTCAACAAAATAAGTACTTTTCGGGTACTTATAATTGGGAATATGATCCTATTAAACAATCATATATTGGCGTGGTATATGACCAAAAACTAAACGATAGTAGTGATCTTAGTTTGAAAACTTATCGATCTACCCAAAAAAGTTTATTATTTACTTCTGGGTATCAGAAATTAGATTGGGATGGAACGGTAGAGGGCTATGAATTGCAACATACTATAAGAACAAGTCGGATAAATACTGCTACCTGGGGCTATTCTTATGAAAAAGGAAATTTTACAGAATTAACGAGTAATATTGATGGAACGTATAATCGTGCAGATTATACTTACACTGGCAAAAGTTATTATATTCAAGACGTTATTAAGTTTAACAACAGACTAAATGCAAATTTTGGCTATAGACATAACGAAAATGAGGATCACATAAAGTCACTCGCTTTGTGGCCAACCTATGGTTCTATAAGCGGTACTTATACTTCAGATAACCCTGTTTTTAGCCTTAATTATAAGATAAGCGGAAATACTGAATTACATGGTTCAATAGGGAAAAGCTACAGGTATCCTAATGCAATGGAGCGATCTGCCCCTGGCGGTATATATAACGGTGTAACGTGCAATTATCTTTTGCCGGAAAAAGCTATTAATAGAGAGATTGGACTATCTCATGTAATGAAATCCGGGCTTGATGTTGAGGTTACATACTTCCATAAAAACGTAACAGACATGATTAAAAGTACAGGACAAGGTGGGGGAAGAAACCAGTATTTTAACATACCCAAAGTAGAAATGCATGGTTTTGAAGCAGAAATCAACCGAAAATTGAGTGACTGTACTAAAGCATTTGTAAATTATTCATATACAAATGCTTATGATACTCTAAAGAAGAGGCAAGTAAGTGACATTCCGTATAGAAATTTCTCATATGGTTTGAATTATTTGAAAAACGGATTAAATGCGAATTTAGCAGTTAGCTACATTGGCGGAAGGACAAGTTTGTTCAGTAATGGTAATGGTAATGGTAACAGCGATGGACAAAATGCCATTACGCCAGTGTCTTTGGCAGGTTATCATGTTGTCGACTTAAAAGTGAGTAAAGTTATAGATAAACGTGAGTACTATGTTAAAGTACAAAACCTGCTTGATAAGCAGTATTACTTGGGTGCATATCTTATCGCTCCTGGCAGGTATGTAGAGATAGGAACAACTATGAAATTTTAATCAATAGATGAATGGTTTTGAAGTTGGAAAAATATGATGTGCCCAAAAGCATCTCTAGTGATATTGGGGCAGGCTTTTAAAGGGAGAATTTAATGATGTTGGAAAAAAACGAATCTGTAATTAGAGATTACTTTAGAATTTTCGGGATGACCCTTACGCAAGCCTTGGTGGTTACTATTTTTGGTGTAGTGGCGGCTATTGGGAATATGGCACTAAAATTACCTTTGCATATTCCAGGGCATAGGGGACTGTTTATTATGTTAGCCTTAACTGCGTGCTGTATTATGATAAAGAAACCGGGAGCAGGAACACTTGCTGGTTTTATTGGCGGTTTTGTTACTGTGTTTGTAGCGCCAGGTGCCAAAGGAATTTTTGCTTTTTGGGATTTTCTATTACCGGGAGTAGTAATGGATGTATTTGTAAGCGTAATTCCGATATCAGTAAGTAAATGGTATATGATAGGAATTGCAGCTGGGTTAGCCCACCTATCAAGGCTTTTGGCTAGTTATATTTTTGGAGTCATCTTGAATTTACCAATGGCTTTTTTATCTCTGGGGCTAAGTGTTGTATTGGTGTCCCATTTACTTAGCGGGTTTGCTGGGGGTGTAATAGCGTATTTTGCCTGTGAGAGAGTGGCTTTTTTAAGACAAATTTCTCAAAAATGTAAATGACCATACTAAAGGATCGGTGTGGTAATTAAACACTAGTGCATTTTTAAGAATGGAGGTGTAAGCTATGCAAATCCTTGTATGTATTGATGATACGGATAATATAGAAAGTAGAGACCAGCTAATTAATGTCAAGTCTTTTTCTGGATTTTTTGTTTAAAGAAAATTACGCATAGGGAAACAAACCTTTCCCAATACCGAACAATATTTGAGAAGGGAATAGGTAATGTTTTGGTTTTTCTTCTTCGTTAGGCCGCTTTTTGTAGGATTTTTTGATACATTTCAACTTGTTGCTCAGGGGTAATCAAACGGAATGACTGTTTACTCTTCAATACCGAGAATATGATACGTAATAGCTTGTTCATAACAGCGCCTAGAGCTTGTTTCTTGGTTTTCGTTTCAATTTTCCGTTGGTAATATTCGTAAATCACTGAGTTAACCTGTGAGCCTTTCAATTCTTT
>NZ_FWXI01000036.1 GCF_900176355.1 Sporomusa malonica
CGCCGGCCGGTTGTCAGCCAGATGGTAATGACTTCGTCACCAGCCGGGTAGATATCCCGCAGGATCTCAATCCGGATCTGGGGCGGTAATAAGGGCTCCAGAGCTTTGATGGCTGCCTGATATTTGGCCTTCAGCGCGATGATGCCTTCTTTGGCACCTGTTGCCTCCATGGCCTGGGTGAGGCCCTGAAGGAGTAGTTCCGGATAGCGGGCTGCCAATTGCTGGTCTGTTCTGAGCATGGGTTCGCATTCGGCCGCATTGACGATATAGATGTCGGCTTGGGCGGCCAGTTTGACATGGGTAGGAAAGCCTGCGCCGCCGGCGCCTACTACGCCAGCTGTTTTTACGTTTGTGACGATATCACTCATACGCCACATCCGGATTCAAATGTCTCTTTGTCAATAATGCCCACGACCATGGCATCAACTGGGATATGGGTATCTGGCAGGCTTTGTCTGGCCGAAGAGCCGCTGGCAATCATGACGATTTCGGTTTCACCGGCGCCAATCCGGTCACCAACAACCAGGGTGTCGCCGCGGCCTTCCAGATACACTTCACCGGTTTCTTTATATTTCATGACCACCGGCTGTACTACCAGAAACTTAAGCCCTCTCAGGGACTCTTCTTTGCGTGTCGCCCACACATTGCCAATGACCCGTGCGATGATCATAAGAACCGAACCCCTTCCCTGTAGACTTCTACTTTCTGCTGTTTGAGTACATCGATGGCGCCTGGCGTAATGACTGTTGTTTTACTCAGCCGCACGACTCCGCTTAGCCGTAAGGCCTCTTTATTTGATAGCAGTCTTTTCTCATAGGTTACACCCGCAGGCTGTTGTGGTTGAGTTTCTGGTGGTTGTTGGCTGCTATAAGGTGCGGGGATAGTTTGCAAAGCCTGACTGTTGTGCGGTGCTGCCGGTTGGCTGGTAAGGCCTGCAGGCTGTGGCCCGGCGGTACAGTTCCCATGCATCAGGACGCCAAATTCGGCGACTTGGCGGAGATAGCCGGCAAATAGCTGCCGGTATTTTTCCGGTGTTTTGGCGGTAAAGCCCCACTGCACCTGCCCGATTTCCACGGGTATGCCGGTGGCGATGGCCCAGGCCACCAGTTTGGTGGTTGGGTCGGCGCTGAGGCCCAGGGCGATTTGGGCCAGTTGGTCGGGGGTACACACCGGGATCTGCAGCCGGGCCCAGTGGGACTGTTTGATGGCTTGTTCGTACGTAACCCGGTTTATTTTGTTGGCTGCCAGTTCAACCGGGCCGATAATACAGACTTCCAGGCTGTAGTCCTGGCTATACCGCTGGGCGAGTTCAGGCAGCTGGCGCACGCCGTCCTGGTGATTGAGCACGATCAGACAGCCTGGCTTAGCCCCTTGTCCCGGAGTGCTTTGGGTGAGCAGGGTTTGCAGCTCAGGCGATGACAGGATCCGGGTGATGATTTCCTTCAGCATGGCTTCGTTCATGAGCTACACCTCCACAATGATACACTCTGTATCTGGTTTTACTAGGGCTGCATTGGCTTCATCGGTATCGAGGTGCAGCTCGCCTTTAAACTCCTTGCTAACCCGGACAAGTACATTCTGAAACAGGGCAGGCCGCTGACTCTCGACGCGCACAGTGACCCGTTGTCCGTCCCGGAGGTTCCATTTTTTTGCCTGATCGCTGTGCAGATGGATATGCCGCGCGGCAACGATGGCGCCGTGGTCTAATCGTACGGTACCGGCCAGCCCGATGAGTTCTACGCCGCTTGTCCCTGCAATCTGCCCGGAATCGCGCAGCTCTGGCTCAATCCCCAGGTGAAAACAATCGGTCACACTGACTTCTACTTGGGTTTCCGGGCGGACTGGCCCGAGAACGCGAACGTTTTCAATGTTTCCTTTGGGCCCCGCTAAGGTAACGGTCTCCTCAGCCGCAAATTGTCCAGGCTGGGACAGCTCTTTCCGTTTCTTTAGGGAATAACCGGCGCCGAAAAGTAGCTCCAGATGGTTCTGTGACAGATGGAGATGCCGGTTGGATATGCCGATGGGGAGGATCCTCTTTTCCCGCTGTTCACTCCGCCGCTGGCAAAGAAGAACATAGAACAGGCTTGACAGCCGGTTGAGCAATAGGATGATATCAGGCCGGCTGCAGCTGCCGTCATCGGCGGTAAAGGCACGATTGGCATAGAGTTCAACCTCCCGGATCTTGGAACGCAGGCTGTTTAACCGGGCGACGATCCACCCGTCCTGATAGCTCATGGGCGTATGGGGGATGCCAAAGTATTTGTCCGGATGGTGGGACATGTCCCTGATCTCGTCTGCCGTCCAGCCAAATAGAGTGCCAAACTCGATGGGCAGCTCACGGACTTCTGCTACCATGAGCTGTTGGGCACGCAGGGCCACTTCTTCTAATTGGGCTGCGAACTTGGTTTCGCCAGCCTTGACCAGCAGGGTTTGCGTTTCCACCAGGTCACAGCCAAACCGGTCAAGCTGCCCCCGCCAGGCAATGACCGGATGGGTTTTCAGAATCAGCTGCTTGCCCCGCAAGTGTGTCATGTGTTCAGGTTTTGGGTGTGAGGCTTCGCCAGCAGAAGCTCTGCTGGCAGCATTGCCCTGGTTAGTCGACAGCATTCTCCCTGCCGCGGTGGGAGTCTTCTCCGGCTCCGCCTTTAATACGGTCTCCCCTTCATACTGAACCTGTATCGCTTGTGATCGCAAGAAATCGCGCGCTGAAGGTGTGATGATACTTCCTTGGGGAATGGTTATGGTATTTGACTTTGTCTTATGCCAATTGGCCCTAAGTACGTGTTCGGATATAATCACAAGTATCACCTCCCGGTTGTTTCAGATGGTAGCGCTTAAGAGGTGATTGATTAATTGCCGTAGGCTTTATTATCACCGACAGGCAAGACATATTCCACACTGGCATGAGGCCGCGGAATGACGTGCACACTGACAATTTCACCGACACGTTCGGCTGCCAAGGCACCTGCGTCGATAGCTGCCTTTACAGCCCCGACATCACCACGAACCATCACAGCTACATAGCCGCCAGATACATGTTCTTTGCCACACAAAGTAACGTTGGCAGCCTTTAACATTTGGTCAGCAGCCTCAATGGCCGGAATTAACCCCTTGGTCTCAATCATGCCTAACGCAACTACATTGCGTACTTCTGCCATTTTATTTTCCTCCTCGAGTTTTCTTACTAGTGGTATTTATCAATTCACAGTACACTTCATTGCCTTCATGACTTCTTCAATAACGGCTTTTATAATTTGCGCGTCGACAGAACTTGTAGAACTAACGGTTGGTGCTCCGGCTGCGGGCTGAATTGCTGGACGCTCCGGGATATTGACATGCCAGGCAACCCGTTTGATATTGATTAAATGTAAGGGAGTTACGTTCTCTGAAACACTTGATCCACCCCAAGTTCCACAACCAAGGGTAAACGAGGGAGCAAGTTCAGTTGTAGCGCCAACCCCGCCTAACGCCGAAGGGGTATTTACCAATACGCGGAAAATTGGCTTTCTCAGGGCAAATTCCCGGATTACCGCTTCGCTATTGGTATGGATGGCCAAGCTATGACCAATGCCGCCAATATCTAGCAACTGCATGCACTTTTCGCAGCCTTCTTCCCAATCCTTTACCTGGTAGAATCCCAACACAGTAGTCAGTTTTTCATAAGACAGCGGCCACTGTGATCCAACGCCATTCAGTGGAGCCACCAAACACTTGGCATGCTGAGGCACATTAATACCGGCCATTTTCGCAATTACTTGCGGATCTTTCCCGACCACCCGGGGATTCATGCTGTTGTTCGGCAACATGACCACCTTAGAGACCTTCTCGACTTCCTCTGGTTCAAGAAAATGCGCGCCGTAGCGCTTTAATTGCTGTATCAGTTCTCCAGCAATACATTCTTCGGCTACTATTGCCTGCTCGGACGCACAAATTGTACCATTGTCGAAAGTCTTACCGGCGATAATATACTCAGCCGCTTTTGCCAAATCTGCTGTTCGCTCAACAAAAGCCGGAACATTACCAGGCCCAACCCCAAGCGCCGGTTTGCCGCTGCTGTAGGCAGCTTTCACCAGGGCGCTCCCGCCAGTGGCTAAGATGACTGATGTGATCGGATTTTTCATCAATTCCTGAGTGGCTTCCATCGAGATATTTGTCAGACAACCAACAACACCCTCAGGCGCTCCGGCGGCAACAGCCGCGCGGTTCATAACAGCGGCTGCCTCAGCGGTACAACGAGCTGCTGTCGGATGTGGAGAAAACACGATGGCATTACGAGACTTGAGGGCAATCATTGCCTTGTATATGACCGTAGAAGTTGGATTTGTTGTCGGTACAATCCCGGCAATTACCCCGACAGGTTCGGCAATCTTCCACAATTTTTCCTTTGTCTCAATAATTCCGACTGTTTTCATATCCTTGATATAATCATACACATGCTTTGCGGCAAAATAGTTTTTAAAACACTTGTCCTCATACTTACCCATACTTGTTTCACTTATCGCCATTGATGCCAAGCGGCATGCTTCTGCTTCTCCGGCATCTCGCATTGCCTTGATAATATCGTCTACTTGCACCTGCGAAAAACTTTTTAGGACATTTTGAGCTTCTTTGGCTTTTTTTAGCAGATTGCGCACTTCTTGCACAGATGCTAAATCCCGGTCAAGTTCCACTATTATCCACCTCTCCCAGTTAGAACTTCAGTGCGTTGGTTGCCACGTCAATTACAGCTCGCTGAAAAGCTTCACAGGCTGCCCGGCAAGCACTTTGTGTCCCTGTTAAGAGCGCCCCGCCGAAGTTGGTCTCAGTCGGCGGACCGTAGAGCACTTTCATTTCTACTTCAGCGGCTTTCAATGCTGCATCAATTCCATACATGGCCTCAAGGGGAGGTGCAATCAGATAGGCTAATGGTTCACCATTTGGTATTCCGGCAGTTTTGGACAGATAACTACCAGTTCTGGATATGGTATGAGCAAACCAGGCTGTAGCCCCACCATCACAAGTATAAAAAACGGCTTCATTTTCCAGATGACTAATACAAGCGTCCATACCAGCGCTTACTTCGGCCGGCGACGGCCCAGCCAATATGCCGATGATTTCGCCGGATCGGGGGCCTGAGGCGTGGGCTGCGCCCGCATAAAAGCTTTTAGCATATACAACATCCACTTCGGCTTTTTTGGTTGCCTCATCAAGAGCGGTATAGGTCGCATCGTCAATCGTAGCAGTAATTAGGCCAATTGATTTTTGGTACGATTCTAATCCCAGTTTTTCAGCAAAATCGGGTGCAACATTGGGAATAAAACGTACAGCAAGAACCTTCGGCTTAATCGGTTCGATCATTTCATAACCTCCCTTTTTCCAACACTATCTAAGCTTCACTTCAAATTAACTCCTGTCGCCTTAGCATCAAGGATTCTTTTTAATAAATCCGCTAAATGCGCCCCGGCTTCCGCTGACGGCAAGCCACCTTTATGAATATTACTGACTACCGTTCTTTCACTTTCAAGCATCCCCCGGCGAGCATTATAGCCAATATAGGCGCTCATACTTTCCCCAGTCCCCAGACCAGGCCGTTCCCCAAGGAGAACAATCACAACTTCCGGTTTGAGCTCCTCACCAATTACGTCCATAATCCCTACGCGGGCATATTTTACAAAAATGGTTGTTCCCACAGCAATTCCCATGCTGTTTAACCCTTGAATCATTGCCGGCAGCAAATTGGGAATATTGGCTTCAACCGCCTTGCTGGACAAGCCATCAGCAACTACCACCTGTACTTTGACCCCTTTTTCACACCTCTGCCGCAAAATTTCGATATTCTCAGCATCAAGCAATCTACCTAAGTCCGGTCGCGTCAAGTATTCATCTTTGCTAGAACATTTCGTTACCACCGGTACCATGTTATATTGTGCGGCAAATTTCTCTGGCACCTCTCCCAGGACAGAATCCTGCGCCATAGCGTGATCGGCACGGAAACGGAGCAAGGTATCTGTCAAAGGACGTACACCGGTGCGCCATACTCCAATCCGGGATGGTGTTGCCAGTTTCATATCTTTATATAGTTCTGCATTTACCGGCTCAGGGACTTGAAGATATTTCTGCAAATCGATCCCCGCCAGGTCATCCAAATAGTCGTCCGCATACTCTGTCTGCCCCTCAGAAGACATTTGCTGCCGTGGAGTTACGCTGCATTCAACAGAGTCTATTGCTGTTTTATTCATCTCCGCCAGCACCTGTTCCACAATCAGACGGATATTATTGTCCACCCCCATAAATCCTGCCTCCTATTTCGTAAAGATGGTAGCGTCACCGGCCTTGGGCGTTAGCTTGCCGTCTCTCATAATGCCCATCCGCTCTGCCCAATTCTCAAATTCCGGCAACGGCCTAAGGTTATACACCTCACGCAAAGCTGAAATATCGTGATAACTGGTCGTCTGATAATTTAACATAACATCATCGCCCATTGGTATCCCCATAAAGTAGGTACAACCTGCTGCAGTCAGTAACACAGCCAAGTTTTCAATATCATTCTGGTCGGCCTTCATATGATTGGTATAGCAAGCATCTACCCCCATCGGCAGGCCTGTCAGTTTTCCCATAAAGTGATCTTCCAGACCAGCACGTGTTACCTGACGAGTGTCATACAAGTACTCCGGACCGATAAATCCGACCACGGTATTTACAAGAAAAGGTTTATAATGACGCGCCAAACCATAACAACGCGCCTCCAGTGTAACCTGGTCGGCACCATGATGCGCCTCAGCTGATAGCTCAGACCCTTGTCCTGTTTCGAAATACATGATATTAGGTCCAGTAGCCCGGCCTTCTTTTAAGCCTACTGCATAAGCCTCATCCAAAATTCGGCTATCAATACCAAAGGCCTTGTTGCCAGCCTCTGTACCGGCAATTGACTGAAATAAAAGATCAACCGGTGCACCCTTTTGGACCGCCCGTAACTGAGTCGTAATATGAGCCAACACACAAATCTGTGTAGGAATTTCCCATTCTTGAACAAACTGATACAGTGTTTCTAAACTGCGGATAACTGCCGGCAAGGTATCATCTACCGGATTGAGTCCAATTACAGCGTCTCCCACACCATAGGCTAACCCCTCGCGAACGCTGGCAAGAATGCCATCAACCCCATCTGTCGGATGGTTGGGCTGAAGGCGGGCGGCTAAACATCCCGGAACACCAACCGTTGTATTGCAATGAGCAGTATTTCTAATCTTCCGTGCTCCTACTACCAAATCAAGGTTGCTCATCAACTTAGCAGCCGCCGCAACCATTTCAGGCGTTAGACCACGGCTGATGCGGTGGAGTTCCTCATGTGCAGTGTTCGCATCTAGAATATACTGACGAAGTTCGGCCACCGACCAATTTTTGATTGACCGGTAGACCGGCTCGTTCACATCATTGTCAATAATCCTTGAAACCTCGTCCACTTCCAGCGGCACCACCGGGTTGTTACGGAGATCTTCAAGTGTTAGTTGAGAGAGCACATACTTAGCAGCTATCCGCTCGGCGGCATTCTCTGCAGCTATGCCTGCCAGGATATCGCCAGACTTGATCTCATTGGCTTTTGCGAGAACCTCTTTAACGCTTTTAAAACTAAAGCTTTGGCCCATAAGCCTCGTTTTCAGCTTCACGCGTTTCACTCCTTCCTTTGCCTGGTGCAAGTCTTTATCGCGCAAACACCAGGGTTTTTACAATGACCGGAACTGCTTCTTCATAAGGCAGGGGTTTTGCTATATCGAGAAAATCTCCAAGCTTTAGGTCTATGCCGTCCAGGCATACTATTTCTTGCTCAGGCAGAATGCAGCGCAGGCTTTGTCCCAACACCTTGCCAATGTCTTGCTGCGCCACAACTACTTTAGGAGTACCGTCCAGCTGCATTAGCTCTGTGGCAAGCTGCCGGGCCAAAGCGACAATTGTAGTAAAATTAGTGTCAGGCAATGGTGGCACAACCAAAGCAAATGTCCGGTACAAAGAATTGTCAAAATTCCGGGCTAGATTGACCCATGTCCAAGTCCCGTCCGTCCTCTGTTCAGGGTAGATTGCCGGGATATTTCTCAAGGGTAAAACATTCTTACTGACCATGACGGTCGACCCGGATACATTTACAGTATGGATACCTGCCCCGAGTACGGTCGCATGAATGGTTTCTTCTCCCTGATAAACCTGCAGCGATTTAAACGCCATACTGTCACGATATGCCTCGGCAAGTAACGGCCCGACATCGCCGTGAACCCACCAATTCTCCAGTTGCGGTTGATAAATATAACGGGCAACGCCACCGGAAAAAACTATTCCATCTAAGGCAACAGCCGGCAAATGATTGGTCATTACTAACGCCGCATCTCCTGCTGCCGACGGTTGATGAAACAAAACTCGGTCGACACAGTGCGTCATCTCAGTTAAGCAAGCTTTAATAGCTGCCTGCTCTGTCTCAAATGAACAAGCAGGAAAAAGTGTCCTGCCTGATTGATTCTCTAAACAGCTTGCCAGTTTCTGTGCCGGGGGGCTGATATACGAAAGCCGGTGTGACAGTGTGTCGACCTCAAATAGTCGCCCCCCCACATTAATACATGCTGTTCCGATGCAAACACCGCGATCAAAAATAGCGATATTGGAAGTACCGCCACCAATATCCAAATTGGCCACCCGCATATGCTGTTGCTTGGAAATCGCCTCAGCACCAGAGCCCTTGCCAGCAATCACACTTTCTAAATCCGGCCCTGCAGTCGCTACCACAAATTCGCCGGCAAATTCTGCCAAAGCATGAACAATTTCTGCTGCATTTTCTTTCTTGGCAGTCTCCCCAGTGATAATAACTGCCCCAGTGTCAACATCCTGGGGTTGAATGCCTGCACATTGATACTCATGCGCAATAATATTGCGCAAAGCGGCTCCATCAACCTGGTTACGGTCCAGAAAGGGCGTAAAGTGTACCGCCCCCATATACACCACACTCTTCCGTGTGATTTCAATTTTAGGAACCTGAGTTCCCGGCATAACATTAACCAGTGTCAGCCGGGATAAGACCATTTGGGTAGTAGTCGTCCCAATATCAATCCCGATACTGGTAAGAGTAATTTCCTTTGTCATAATACTTCATGATCACTTGCTGGTATCAGCAGGCTTTGCTGCTGCTTTAGCCGGTTTTTCTTCAGCCGGCATACTTGGCAATATGGCTTCCAGCTCCGCGTGTGGCCGGGGTATAACATGACAACTGACAAGTTCGCCAACACGTTCAGCAGCAGCGGCACCTGCATCGACAGCTGCTTTCACGGCCCCGACGTCACCACGCACCATCACAGTTACCAGCGCTCCGCCCACTTTTACCTTGCCGATTAACTGAACATTAGCCGCTTTTACCATGGCATCGGCAGCCTCTATGCTTCCCACTACCCCTTTTGTCTCAACCATGCCTAAAGCAACTAATCCATCTTTGTATGACATGCTTTATTGCCCCTTTCGTAAAAATGATTCACTGTTTTACTGCTTATCCAATTCATCCAACACACCGAATTCCTCTTCAAAAGGCCGGATGTTTTTGTTGCCCCAAATAAAGTAATAGACTATCGCTACGGCGTAAGCTACGGCAACCCAGATTAGACTATCAACACTTGCCACCAAAAGGCTGATTACACAAAATACTGCAATAACCAAGCTGATGGCCGGCACAGTCGGAAACATCGGAACTTTAAAGGGACGGTTCATTCCTGGTTCCTTAGACCGTAGTACAAACAGGCTTACCAGACTGATAATATACATGATTACCGAGCCAAATACAGATATGGTAATTACAACATTTGTCAAGCCTGTCAAGGCGGCACCAAGCCCTACTAGTCCTGGCAAAATCAATGCCCATACTGGCGTGTGATGTTCTGGATGAACATATGCCAGGAATTTCGGTAAATATCCGGTACGAGCCATAGCATACGTTTGGCGGGAGTAACCGACAATAATGCCATGCAGCGAAGCAATTAAGCCAAATAAGCCAATAAAATTGATTGCCATAACCCAAAAAGATTTTTCACCAAAGACACTGCTTAAAGCCAATGGTAACGGAAAATCCACTGCTTCAATCAATTTAACATCCGCAATACCGGCAGTAAGGAAAAGTGTCGCAAAGGCCATTACTGTCAAAGTTCCCATGCCAGTCAAAAAGCCGATAGAAATATCTTTTTGCGGATTAACCATTTCTTCGGCTGCCATGGCGCCGCCTTCAATGGCCAGATAGAACCAGATAGCAAAAGGAACTGCCGCCATAATTCCACTATAGCCATTCGGCAAAAGCGGCTCGGCCATTACCCGGGACATTTCAAAATGCGGTATAGCCAAAATCCAATAAATCACTAGGCCAATCAGTGCTACTACTGTAACAATAAGCTCAAATGTAGCTGATACTTTCATTCCCCAATAATTGATAAAGATAAATAACAAAAATGCAACTATTGTTGCTGTCATTGCAGGGATATCAGGCATAATATTATGGATATACCCACCTACCGCTAAGGCAATGGCCGGCGGCGCAAATACAAATTCAATGAGGCAGCTTATCCCGCTCATATAGCCCCAAAACTTACCTAAGGCCCGCCGCGCATACGCAGATGGACCGCCGGCATGCGGAATCGCTGTTGCGAGTTCTGAATAAGAAAGAATAAATGTCACATAAAAAATAGTAACTGGCACAAGCGCAATGGCTAACCCGATTACCCCACCTGCACCAAAACCATAACTCCAGCCAAAATAATTCCCTGAAATAACCAGTCCTACAGCCAAGGCCCAGAGATGGATAGGTGTCAAAACTCGCGTAAGTTGAGTGTTCTCTCCTCCGGTACTGGCTTGAGCACTATTAACTACCGGTTTTTCCAAATTACTCATTACATGCTCCCCCTTACTTTACTGATTAGACAATCGTGTAACACATAGATCCTAGTTGTTTTATTCCGCCCCCCTAACCGCCTGATTTTTTTATCCAGTTCACCACCACCTTAATTCTGCTTCTAAGGCAGGGTGTTACTGTTTGTTAAAAAAATAGCGCCCTTTATGACTGTTAAGCTAAGCTTAACAGTCATAAAGGGCGCTATTACCCATATTCCCTTGTCTGCTTCCAACTCACACCGACCAAAATGGCGTTTACTCTTAAATCTACCTTGTATCAACAGTTTACTAAGGGCGCTATTGCCCTACAGTTTCCTAGCTAACTACGTACAGCATCAGATGTTCAATTCTGAATAAATCTTCAATTTTGATAATTCGCCTTGTATTTAATAATTCCTGCAAGATTTTGCTCAAAAATATAAAAAAATTGCTAAGCTAACATTGTCCCGAACTCTTCTTCGCCTTCTGACTTATAATAATTCGTTTAGCCAACTCCACCAAGGTTAACCGTTCCCGCATGGCTTGGCGCAATAATTGCCGATGAGCCTCCTGCTCTGAAACACCCAGCCTGTCTTTTAAAATAACACGAGCATGGGCAATTGTTTGCTGATTGGCTAGCTGATCTTTTGTCTCGGCTAATTCTTGTTTAATATTTTGGGTATCTTTCCATCTGGCATATGCTATGCGAACCATCGCCAGCAGACCGTTCTCCGAGGTTGGTTTTACAAGATAACCACAAACATTCACACATTCAGCACGCCTGATAAAGCTCGCTTGACTGTAGGCAGTAAGCATAATCACCGGAATATTCATGCCCTGAAAGATTTTCGCGACTTCTAACCCATCAAGGTTAGGCATCATAATGTCCAAAATAGCCAAATCTGGCGAAGTACGTTTTGCAACTTCAACAGCCTCACGCCCATTGGAGCACTCGCCGCACACCACATACCCTGCGTTTTCAAGCATGGCTTTAACATCTACCCGGGTAAGTGCTTCATCTTCCGCGATCAGTATCGACAAGGGAGTCATAATCTTCCTCCTTCCTATACAATGGAAATGAAACCTTCGCTATTGTTGAACCTGTACGGCGTTCGATCTGGAATGTGCCACCCATTTGCTCACAAACCAATAATTTAACCAGATACAACCCCAGTCCTTCACCTGTTATACATAGAACTATATCGCTATCCTGGCTCTCGGTATCGGCAATCATCATGTGAACAATTCCATCAGATTCTTCTACAAAAATGCTGATTTCTCCGTCTATTACCTCTTTGATGCCATGTTTCAGACTATTTGTGATTAGCTCATTGAGAACTAATGCGACAGAAACAGCCTGGCTATCAGGGATTCTTACTTCTTGCCCCTGCACAGATATTTTGATGTTTTGATCTGATAAAGTGTAACTTTCCACCAGATTTTCGGCAATATAGCCAGCTAAATCCAAAATATTCAGGGAATTCCAGTTTTGATGCGCAAACACGTCATGGACCCTCGCAATGGAGAGAATTCGGGCTACACATGCTTCGAACTCTTTCTTTACAACCTCTGAGCCCATTCGCCGTTTTTGTAAATTTAAGAGGGATACAACATTTTGCAAATTGTTTTTTACACGATGATGAATTTCTCTAATGATGGCACTTTGCACATCTAACTGGCGTTCCTTCTGCCGTAATTCTGTAACATCCTGAATCGAGACGACACAGCCTGATAACTCCATATAATTCACCAGCGGGTGAACTCGAAAAAGGAAATGGGAGTTATCCACTTTATACTCCATCGGCGAGGCAAGACTGTCTAACATCTCCTGCATTGACCCAAAAGATAATGCTTTCATTAAATTAGCGCCTAATGGTGAGTCAGGAAAGTAGGCCTTACTTATCCGTGTCGCATTTTTATTCGCATAAATAATTTCCCCTTTTTGATTAAGGACAAAGATGCCGTTACCGACCCACTCCTCCCAGGCAAAACCAGTAAATGTCAATGACATTAAGGTACTACTTAGTCGTTCTGCCGTTTGACTAAGAAATTCAACTTGTTCCTCGTGGCGAATTTCTGCTGAAATATCCTTTTCCATAATGATTACACCGATGACTTTTTTGTTTCTGCTGCGAAGCGGTACAACCGTCTGATCAATAGGAACGCCCTCTTGACTCAATCCCCGAACATTTCGGACAATCCCCTCCCGGGAGAAAGCTTGAAATACCGCAGGCTCCTTAGTAGCATAAGCAATCTCGCCAACCACACTCTGCTTGTACAGTGAACGCCCTGGAGGATGCACCCAGGCCAGTACAATCGAATCAACGCCATTTTTTAATAAGGCATCAATAAAAATATCAGTTCCTGTTAACTCAGCAATAATTGGCAACTGCTGGACCATATTCTCAAGATCATCTACTTCACTCAGGTTCAAATCCGTATATTGCTGACAAAGACTACGAAATACTAGCGAGTCATACTCTTCTTTCACAGACTAAAGCCTCCATAATACTTCATCATTAAGCCTTCTTTGTCCGTTTTATTTGTAATACGTACATTTTGACATGGCTCTACATTTTTTGTCAAGTCTAGTATTAATTACCACAAACTGAGGCCGAATCCTTTAAAATAATCATCATCTAATACAATGAAGTAAGCAAATTCTAACCGTTTGTTAGAATTTGCTTACTTCACTGTAAAAACAAGAATGAACTTTATCCTTAGATTTTTAAACCCAGTTTATGATAGCCTCAGCAATAGCCTTTCAGCAGAAGCCAGATATGGCCACCGCCTCATTGTCCGCTTATTGTCTAGATGGCCTGTTCTCTTTTCCCCACTCAGACATAAGATCCAGTATCGGAAGTAATGTTTTTCCTTTGGCTGTTAACGAATATTCTACCTTAGGTGGAATTTGATGATATTCTTCCCGATGAATCAATTGTTCAACTTCCAGTTCTTTTAGCTGCTGACTTAACATTTTATGAGTAATCCCTGGTAGAACTTTTTTCAACTCACCATATCTTAGCACTCCATTTGCAGACAATCTGTAGAGTATAAGCCACTTCCATTTACCACTGACAACAGATAGTGTATAGACGATCGAACAGTCGCAGTTTTTTGACCAATTTGCCATTATTACTCTCCTTTTATATAGTATCTACCATAAAAGTGCATACTTTCATTTTTAATAAAATAATATATACTTTAGAGGAAGCAGTCAAGTAAACATGAATAAACTGGAGGGTATTATCTATGAACGTATTAGGGATTAACGGAAGCCCCAGAAAAAATTGGAATACGGCAACGCTATTGAATAAGGCTCTGGAAGGAGCAGCTTCACAAGGGGCTACAACTGAACTCATCCATCTTTATGACCTCAACTTTAAGGGATGTATAAGCTGTTTTGCCTGTAAATTAAAAGGTGGAGCAAGTTACGGGAAGTGTGCTTATCAGGATGACCTGACCCCAGTCTTAGAAAAAATTGAAAAGGCTGATGCTATTATCCTTGGTTCTCCTATCTACTTTGGAAATGTTACTGGTGAGATGAGATCACTCATCGAACGTCTGGCCTTTCAATACCTTGTATATGACAAAAATTACTCATCCCTTGTTGAAAAGAAAAAACCGGTCGGTCTTATCTACACAATGAATATTAGGGAAGATATGGTTAAGGAATGGGGATATGACCGTGTCTTCTCTGCAAATCAAATGTGCTTTGAGAGGCTTTTCGGAACTACAGAGACTTTGCTGGCCACAGATACTTATCAATTTAGCGATTATTCCAAGTATGTTGTAACAGCATTTAATGAAGCTGATAAGGCTAAACGACGCCAAGAAATATTTCCAACCGACTGTGAAAAAGCCTTCGACATGGGAGCTAGATTTGTAACTAAAAATCTTTCAGATATTGGCGCAGGAGAGCCAGCCGGGCAATAAATGATACGCTAAATTGATGCCCTCTGTTCAGTGACTCCTTTTTTAGAAGTAAGCGTCAAGTAAGTGGTGGATAAAAACAGAGCAAACCTTGATGTACTACTCAAGGCTTGCTCTGTTTACACTTTGTTTGAATCTCGGAATTCCAGGGAAGATAATCAAGCCAAAACCGTCCCTCAGCATTACTGTGGGTAGTATCACCCTGAAACGTGTTAACATAATCTATCGCTTAAATTATTTCAACACAATTTGAAAACATAGCCTAACAAAACTATACTTGCTGCTGTTTATTTGCCGCTGATCTTTTTCAGCACATCTGCTGTGACATCCACGCCGCCGGAAATCACTTCTTTCTTGCTGATAATGATAGATAAGCCCTTTTCTCTCACCACTTCATTGGCGGCTGCCACCACTTTGTCGGAAATTGGCTTTAACAATTCCAACCGCTTCTGTTCCAACCGCAGCATAAGCTGCCTGTCAAGTTCCAGTTTTTCCTTATCGCTCAGCTCGGCAATTTTACTTTCATACTCCTGCTTTGCCTTGACCTGCTCGGCTTGCAGCAAGTCATTGGCCTTTGCCGTGTCGGGGTGCTGGTTGACCAGGTAGAGGAAGTCTGCATAGCCCACTGGCCCAAGGGCCGGAGCGGCCTGGGCGGCACCTGCTGCCAGCAGCAGGATCAGGGACAATACTACAGGGATAATCCGTTTTCGCAGCAGACGTATCATTCTTGTTCCTCTCCCTTTGGCGCCGCTGTTGCAGGTCCGCCTTGTTTCAGCACGCCGGTGTTAATCAATTTTTGAACAATGTCCTGCTGAAGGGATAGTGCTTGGATAAACCCCTCCAGTGGCATAATCAGCCTCTTGTTAATTTCGACCACCGGCTGGCCGTTGTCGCTCTTGAGATGCGGCTGCACTGTCAATAAATCAATGCGGACCAGTTGGCCAGTGACGTGGACGGCACTGATGCCATCGGCGAAGAATTCCTGATTCATAGTAGTCCTCCTTAGTTATCTTAATTATTAAATGACAATCACTAAAAGCGATCCGCAAAACATGCGGACTGCTGCCGGTTAATGCAGGTATACCGCTGCTATAGACTGTACCGTAACACCCAGATTTTGCAGCGCTGTCAGAATCCCGGTGGCAACCACCAGTTCGCTGCTGTCGCCGCCGGCCTGGAGCAAGGCGACTGCCGCTTCATTCACCGGATGAATGCTGAGCGCGCCGTCCGCGTAATGGATCCTGAATTCAGCCTGGGCGCCAGCCACGGCGGCTAGGTGGTAGGTCGTTACCGCCGCAGTATCCGCCGGCTCAGTCGGCACTGCCTGTACGCCGGCGGCTGCTGGAGCCAGCGTCAGACCATCGCTGCCGCCGGTCGCCGCATAGTAGCCGACAGGCTGCGCCTCTTCGCCCGGTTTGACCGATAATACAGCCAGATTGCCGGAACTTTCTGCTGCTGATCCGGTTGCCGGGATTGCGTTCACAGGCGTTACCGTCAAGGTCTGGCCGGATACGGCTACGTTATAGCCGCTTGTCTGCCCGCCTAACGGCGTTAGCTGAACTGGCGCCTGGCTTGGACTTGGCGGTGCAACGTCCGGTGTCTGAACTGTCGGCACAAACGGTGTGAGGCCGGCCTGATTAATGCCTGTTTGGACGATTTCTACCGGTACGGAATTCCCGCCTGTTTCATTGCCAGGTAAAACCGGACTAGCAGGCTGGATGGTCGTCTGGTTGCCGGAACGCGTAACGGCGGTCTCAATTTGCTCATTGGGTGCAGCCGGAAGAATATCGGCTGTCACACCGGCTGTTTGATTAAGCAGTGTATAATTGGCAGCGTCGGTGCCGACGAGAGTCAAGCCGCCGATGCTTACCGGCTTGCCGGTTCCTAGAGCGGTATCCATAAACACAGCGCTGCCGCTCACCGTCAGGCTATCTCCCGCCACACGGTTGTCTTCGTAGGTTACCGGCGCTGTCGAAGTACCGTCATATACCTTGCTGCCGCCTACCGCCGTCACCATCAGCGTCTTAGACGTTACTGTCAGTTCATTGAGCGAGATCGCATTATCCATGAATGTGTATCCTAATGAGCTGGCTAAACCGCCTGTATAAGTCACCTCATGGCTGCCGGCGGTATAGTTGCCGCTGCCTGACAGCGAACCGCCGATGCTGAAGGCAGCCGTGCCACTGATGTCGGCCGTTGCAGCGGTATCGCCATCAATCAGTCCGGTATATCCGGGCGTAAAACTGCCAGGCGATGTGCCGTAAGTAGCACTCTGGCTTCCCGGCGTCACGCTGATGACGGGAGCGATGCTGTAGAAAAACCAGTTGCCGCTGGAAGCATAGTCTGGCGTTGTCCCGGCTGTATAGGCTTGATTATAATGTTTGCTGTAGCCTGTCATACCTTCAATCGTATCAGTCGGGTTTGCCGAATAGACCATATACCGGCCTGCGTTCGCCACCAGCCCGGTATTGCTGGCCGTATTGTTGATGAACTTCTCGCCTGCCGTCAGCAGGATATCTCCGCCCGAGCTGCTAATGCTGCTGCCGATGGTGATATCTTGATCGGCAATTAAGGTGATGTCGCCGCCGCTAACAATTCCCATGCCATTATTGCCAGCATCACCATCCGGGACACTGATGGATTTTCCCTGCAGCTTCACAGTACCTGACGCATAAAGATTTTCATAGGCCGTATTTACAAGAATATCTCCCTTGTCATAATAGTTAACATTTACCGTACTGGTATTGTTATCATTGGTGTAAGAATATGTGGTTATTTTCTCTGCATGGTTGTTGGCATTGGTTAAATCGAAATTACCTTCACCAAGGTAAAGATCCAGAGCGCTAATGGCTGCTGTCTGCGTGATTGTTCCGCCGGATTCAAGACCTAAGGCTCTTTTAAAGCCGCCGGCAGTCATAACTCCATTGCTGGTTAGTCCCACAGTACTGCCAACAGTGCCAATGGAGAAGCTGCTTGTGGTGCCGATTGCGGCTGTGCCAACATTACCGGCAAGGGTATTGATTGTCAAATCTACGCCAGGTGATCCATATAGCCAGAACCTGGCTGACGGTCCTATTAACTCAAGTCCATTGGCAGTAATAGAGCTTCCCATATTGACAACGGATGCAATCCCGTCAATAGTCAATGTGATGTTTCCCGTACCGGCATTAATGCCGCCATACGAACCAATGGGATATATAGCCAGACCTCCACCATCTGACAATGCATCATGGAATTTGATGTCATGATTATTGGAAACTGCTGCGAAATAATTGGCTTTGTTCAAACCGTTAAGCGTTATATCACCGTCAGACAGAACGACGAGACTATCCGCCTCAAGTGCTCCCGCGCCACTTTCGGTTATAGCTGATGAATTTACTAAACGGACACTCGTCCGGTACTGGTTATCGGCAGAATTATTTACCATGTAATCGGTGATTTGAATTGCCCCGGTGCTCGTGTCGCCGTATTGAATATTACGCGAGGTGGCTCCGCCACTGCCTGTTACGATACCAAGCTTAGCGTATTCAGCCGCCGAAATTTCCAGGGCGTTGGACGCAGTGTCAGTAGTCGAGCCAAAAGCAATACCCCAGCCTGCTGTGTAAGGCGCAATCTTGGCCCACGTAGCGTTTGTTTGCCCCTGATCAACTTGGGCGTTAATCGCCATGCGGTCTGCGGTCAAACCAAAAGTATGAGTCGAGTAATGCCGGGCAACCGGTGCATCAATTGTCAGCAAGCCGCCTTCTGACGCCACAGTGAGAAAGAGGTCCTCCAGCACGTCCAGCCCGCTGACACTGTTCACCGTCCCTACCGTGAGCGGCGTACCTGTTGTCAGCTTGAGACCGCGGGCGGATCCGGCCAGTGTCCGTATCCCGTTCTGGCTGCTGGTCAGAGTATAGACGGCGCTGCCATCCAGCAGCAAATTGCCGTTAATTGTACCGCTGCTGAGATTGGTTGCCGCATTCACCTGTGTAGCGTTTTCAGTTGCGTACATAGAAATATAGCCGTTAGCGGCTGTGATATTGCCGCCTGCTAAATTAAGACCTTCTATGCCGCGCACCGTCACATTGCCGCTGCCGGCGGACAGAACATCACCAGCCAGGATAATCCCGGTTTCATTGGCAGGTGCCGTGCCGCCGTTATCGTTGGATAAGCTGATATTGCCGCTACCGGTTGTTTCAATGCGGGTCAGTGAAGACGTGTTGATGCCGGCATTGCCGTTTGCCGAAGCATCTCCGGCAGAGCGATGACCGGTTATTGTAATATCACCGTTGCGACTGCCAATATAGACTCCTTTGTAGGTGGTTGATTCACTTATATCACGGCTATCCGAAAAGATATTGACACCGGTAAAATAATTCTGGCTGCCAAAAGAGTCAGTACCGCTGTTGTTGGACGTTCCCGTTATGGTAATGTTGCCGGTATCTGTTTGGATAACCGCCGGCACTGTCGGCTGAAGGGTTCCGTCTAGTCCGGTGTAAGATTTAATGAATACACCAGTACCGCCCGTCTGGCTTGCGTCACTGCCCCCTGTCGCATCGCCTATGCCGTCCAGGATTATACTGCCACTAGTCGTGGTCAGGCTGCCGCCGTTAATCCGGACACCACTATAGCCTTTGCCGCGTACGGTAATATCGCCTGCACCGGTATTAATCGTAGAAGTGGCAATCCAAACTCCCTCATATTCATAAGGATCGGCGGCAACGGCATAATCAGTTCCATTGTTCCCGCCGCCAATTATCAGTGAACCGCCATTGGTGGTAACTGCTGAATTCTGCAACAGACGGACATAACCGCCATTGCCGGACAGGTTGGAGGCCATGAGTACATTAACCGCCGCATTACCTGCCGTAATAGCGCTACCTTGGTTTAAAATCAGATCATTGCCTGAACGCAGTGTTAACGTGGTTGGCATATTTGAGGTAATCGTAATCGGGGCATTAATATATAGGGTCGCGCTGCCGGAAACCGGAGAAGGCGTTGTGATTGAAACCGGCCCCGTGGCGGTAATGCCGCTGACCGAACCCACTGTATCAATGGAAACGCCGCCGGTTTGAACAAAGGTAATACTGCCGGTGTCGGCCGCCAGTCGACCGATAATATAGTTGGCGTCATCCAAGACATAGCTTGCACCCGAGCCTTTCAGTACCAGGCCGTCGGCAGCTATTGTAATCCCGGATACATCAGTAACTGTGCCGCCATTGGATTGCAAGGTAATGACGCCGCCGGTATTGTTAAGTGTTGTGCCGGCGTTAATATTGCTATTCAGCGCAATATTACCATCGGCCGCAATCGTAATGGCCTGTTTGTCTGTTGTCAATGTTCCAGAGGAACTGACCGAGCCTCCCACACCATTAACAGCCACCCCGGTCAAAGAAATGGTGCCGGTTCCGCCAGTCGAAATTGTGCTTCGGTTAGTCAACGCATAGCCTTGCGAGTTAGTACCGGTTGCTGTCAGGGAAATATCACCACTGGTTGAGGAAATAGCAGTGCCGGCCACGGAATAGATGCCGCGGAGGTCTGTGCCAACTGTTCCCCCTGTACCAGTGATATCAATAGTTCCTGTATTAGTAGTTACAAAACTGCCTGCACCGCTTTTGTCGATGGCGACGCCAAAGTTGTAATCGCCGCCTGCCCCGCCAACACCTTGCAGGGAAATATCGCCGCTGCCTGTTGACTGAAGAGAACTATCATAAAGCCAAATGCCGTAATTGAAACCTTCAGTCCCTGCACTGGAGGCACCAATACCGACTAGGGAAATGTCGCCGTTGACGGTTTGAATTAACGAGTCTGTCAGCATCCTGATCCCTTGATTCTGGCCTCGCGATGCATGCGTGCCTGCTCCTGCCGTTCCTTCTACTGTTATATTGCCGGTGCCGGTCGTCTCAATCAGCACCTTTGTCAGCCATATTCCGGTATTGTGCCAGTCCGTTCCGCCTAGGCTTGTACCTTTAATAGTAATATTGCCATCCTGACTGCTAATCGCCATGTTGGCCCGGCTGGCAGTGCCCTGCATATTAACTCCATTCGCTGGAACGCCAAGACTGCTTGTCCCTTCGATCCAGATATCGCCGGTTGTCGTGGTCAATTTGGAGTCTGTCAAAACAACAGCAGTATGACCGCCATCGCTTTTCATCACTATTTTTCCACTGCCGCTTATTAATTCCGCATTGTTGAGCTGAATGGCGTTGTCGTTAGGATTGCCATTAAGCGCGCCTAGCACACCGCCTGTTACTGCCCCGCCAAGCAGGATGTCGCCGCCGGAGGAAAGGATTTTCGAACCCGACGTGTTCATTAACATCTTGATTGATCCTGCTGAAGTTGCCTCCAAACCGGCACTCAGCGTCACATCAAGAGCGCCATCCGTAGACTGAATGATGGCATCAGTCAGCGTAATATTCTGCCCGGCCTGCATTGTGATAAATGAGCTGTTGCTGCCGGTATAGGTCATAGATGCGCTAGTCATGTTGATATCATTGCTGGCTACTAACATAAGACCACCGCCAGCGGTAATCGCACTGTTGATGTTAATATTCCGGTCGGCCTGCAATGTCAGCGTATTATCGCTGCTCCAGGTAACGGTATCGTTGACATTGATGTCGCCGCTGCCGCTGGCCGAACCATCGCTGGAGTGGATGGTTATATTGCCACCGCTGAGATTGGTGCTAAGCGTTGCGCCGGTTATATCGCCGCCACTGGCAGCAATGGTGTAATTTTGCGGATCTAACAGCCAGTTTCCGCTTTTGCCGTTTACCGACAGCGTATTGACTCTGGCCGTATCAGCTACTTTCAGCGTCTGCTTGCCTGACGTTTCCACCTGCCCGCCGTCGCCGCCGTTTTGACCACCCTTGGCCGTAATGGTGCCTGCAAAGGTGGTTTTATCATCCGACCAGACTACCACTGTACCGCCGTTGCCGGTATTGGTCGCACTGGCGTCCAATACCGCCGAAGCATTCACCGTCGTGGTTTTGGCATGACTGATATCCCCGCTGCCCTGCCAGCCGCCGCCGATGTTGATTTGTCCGCCGCCGGTTGCGCCGCCGGCCAACAATCGGGCATTATCGCCAAGCACAATATTTTCACCAGTGACTTCAATGACACCCCCCATACCGGTTGTAGACGATGCATCCAATGTTCCCGAAGTCTGCACAGCACCGCTTGTCCCGCCATCCAGCACGATCTTGCCATTTTTTGCCGCCAGCCCCTGCGCCCGGATGATGCCGGTATTGTTTACCACCGTACCTGTCAGATCCCCGGCGGCTTTGGCCGTCATGACCACTAAGCCGCCATTGGCCTGGATGAGGTTGCTGTTGGTTACCTGCGCGTCCAGTGCTGCCTGGCTGACGTTCAGGTTAATCAGGCCGTCGCCGGTAAAGTCCAGTGTGGTAGCGTTGCCGGCCGCCAGCGCAACTGAGCCTTGATTGGCCAGGATAACACCTTCGTTGGTAACTTGGTTGCCTAAGAGCGCCACATAGCCGCCATCCGCCGCCTGGATTGTTCCCTGGTTCAGCACAGTTCCGCTGCCGTCTGTACCGGTAAAGGTGTAGTTCCCTTTCAGGAAATCACTGTCGCTCAGATTCTGCGTGGAAGCCACCAGGCTGCCGACGTTGACCTGCGAACCGGGAGCGAACAAGATACCGTTAGGATTAATTAAAAATACTTTGCCGTTGGCGTTGAGGGCACCGTAAATAGCCGAGCCGCTATTTCCCACAACCCGGTTTAACGCCACTGAACCGGCGCCGGGCTGCAGGAAGCTGACTGTCTCACCTTTGGCAATGTTAAAGCTCTGCCAGTTAATAGCCAGCTTGTCTGTCGCTTGGGTAATGGTGGTAGTTGTACCGCTATTAGTAATAGACCCGCTGCCGCTGGTCACTGTTCCACCGCTGGGATTGGCCAGACCGGTCGCGTAGACACTGAAAAATATCGTTGCCGCAGCAACGGCCGGTACAACCACTCTGGACAATGCCCGCCGCCAATGCCTTTTCCATTTGCGTTGCATGGTTACCCCTCCTTAAAAATATTTTACACCCTGCAGCCAAAGCCGGCCATTTTTGTCCGTATCGGACTGGGCGGCAGTGCTGCCTGCCTTCCAGGCATAGTTAGCTTTAACTGCATAGTCACCCGGCACGCCCCACAGGATGCCCAGACCGGCTCCGGACAGTGACCGGCGGTTATCCTGGTCAGTCGAGTCTTTTTCGATATGAGATACACCGGTATCATAAAAGCCGACGAGCTGCAGCGTCTGCTTCGATTCTTTGAGTGGTATGTTCCAGTGCAGTTCTCCGGTAAACAGCCAGGCTTCGTCGCCGGAAGCCTCATCAGCCGGATAAGCCCGCACACCATTGGCCCCTCCTAAAGAAAATCGCTCCGAAGAATCCAGTTTAGTTGAAGCCCATTGCCCACTGAAGGCCGTTTGCAGGAACAAACGCTTATTGATTGTCTGCTGCCGGAACAGATTGTAGGCAGTCTTATTCCAGTGGCCGGTCGGCGGCACGCTCGCATTGGACTGAGCTGACAAGCCGCCGTCATACCATTGGAGGGAATAGGCAGTAACACCACCACCCCCGTAGCTGTCGCGATTGTCACCACTCAGCCCTAGGCTGACGGCATGGGAAGACTTATCGGTCACACTACTGATTATATCCGTCCGATCACTAAAGGTTTTATGATCATATCCAAACTGCAGGTTCATATTGGATGTGCGTGAACGGAGCAGAGCCCAGGTCAGGTCGGCGTGTTTGCTGTAGGCAGTGCCGTGGGCCTCAAGATAGGCATAGTCTTCGCCCAGCCAGTAGCGTACTTTGGAATATCCCATATTGAGCGTCAGTCCGTCTGCCACTGGCAGGCAGTAATTGGCTCCCGTCAGGGAAATGTCCGAATCAGCGCCAGTTACACTTAGACTTAACGTATCCCCGCTATCGGTCAGATTTTCCACATTGTAGGTAAGCGCACTCTGCACCCGGCCAATGAAGCGGTTGCCCCAGTTATTGACCGTGATGCTGCCATGGGTATCGCCTATTTTGTCGGTAACTTCCACAATGCAGTCAGCAATACCGGCACTCTTGCCGGGTGTTAAAGTCAGCTTGGCGGCTACGCCGGCAAGGTCGCCTACCAGCAGGGCGACGCGCTCCAGTTCTTTGTTGTTGATATAGGCGCCCGGCTGCAGAGCAGCCAATTGTTGTCTGATCGCCTGTTCACTGATGGCACTCTTGTTTTTCAGGATGATATCACCATAGCGGCCCACTACCACTGCGATCTCCAGCCTGCCCTGGTCAAATTCCTGCGCCGGCAGGTATGCCTGGGCAACCAGATAGCCGTGATCCTTGAAGTATTGAGTGACTTTAGCCGCTATTTGGCTGAGTTCGCTGAAGGTCAACTCTTTATGTAACTGTTCTTGATAGAGAGCCGCCAGTTCAGTGGTAGTAAAGATATCCTGGTTGATGACCGTAATGTCTTCCACCCGGACTTTAAGGCCGCCAGCCTCGCTCAGCGGCGGCCGCAGCGGCTGTTCTTTAACCGTCAAATCAGGCCGCTCCTCTTTCGGCAAAAATTTCCCGGTAATCTGCGTGCTGCGCAACACTTGGCCGGCGTCGGGCAGGTCGGGGGCAGGAGCGGCGAAGCAGGGAGCCACAAGAGTTAATAATAAAGCAGTAGACAGCAGGCAAACTTTGTTGTGTTGAATATGGTGAGTTTTATATAAGTCCATAATATCCTTCCCTCCTGTTTGGTATGTTTTCATAGGCATGATCTAGCGATCCTGCGCGTTCTTAGAATGTTGACCGATACAAATCCTCCTTTTTGCTGGGAGTGATAAAAAAAATGCCAAACTGCATAGCAAAATCACTAATGCAGCTTGGCAATCTTAGATGATAATTCGTTAGACCCATAGCTTTGCGTCCCTGCCTTTCGCCAGGTTTGCCCAATATGCCGGCGTTAGGAGAGACATGCTAGCATTGCGTCAATAAGAAATTCTCTCATTTCGCCTTGATAATAATTTTCTAAAAATAGGAATAATTAGTAATTACGCCATAAATCGCCAGAATCCTGCTTTTTTTTGTTGTAAATTAAATTAATCTCAATTATTTACATATTTATTCTTTATCTCTGGAAACAAAATGCCTCATATATAAGTTTTTTGAGTCCGTCTAATGTAAGCGTCAAGTAAGATGGTGATTAAAAACAGAGCAAACCTTGATGTATACTAATACTCAAGGCTTGCTCTGTTTACACTTTGTTTGAATCTCGGAATTCCAAGGAAGATAATTCAAGCCTAGATCTCTACTTCTAACCTAAAATTCGGTTTGAAGTACATTATCACTGTTTTGTTAGGCTCTCTCCTATGAATAAATAATTTTTTACCATCTGACTCTAATTTTTCAACTGCTCTCACATTAATATCAAAAATCGGGAGAGGACAAGGGAGGACAAGGTGACGGTTCTTTTGTCTAACCTCGCAACATCTTATTTATTTTATCCTTATTCAAACATGTAATTGCTGCTATCTGACGTATTGATAGATTGGTCTTATCTCTAAAAATTCTAATAACCTCTTCCATTATTTGGGCATTATTATCTCTTTTTTCTTCCATTAAGCTATTCATCATTTCTCTAAATAGATTTTTGGCGTCCTCCTCATCCATTTTTTCGACTTCTTCAATATCTATAAATTCATCAGTACATTCCTGATTTACATATTCATTAAATTGCCTTTTGGCTGTTTGACGGTCTTCAGAAAAAAGTCCAAGAACCATTTTTGTATCCACTATTTTTTGATAGTAATGGTTCTCTTGCATATATCCAGCGTAGCTGCTCCATTTGTA
>NZ_FWXI01000037.1 GCF_900176355.1 Sporomusa malonica
GATGAATCGTCTAATGTCATGGGTATAGAAAAATTCTTCCCTGGGACAGGGACATTCATATCCTTCTTCCTAATTATACATAAAACTGATTGTTCGGAGTTTTTCTGCCCCAGAATGGATAACCCTTCTGTACTACATCTTACAGGGGACGGGGTTATTGACACTGGAGTAACCTAAGCAATAAGATAAAGCTGGGGGTGAAATAATGCCAAGAACAGCCAGAAAGAAAAGTGAAAGCGGAATTTACCATATAATTATGCGAGGAATAAACCGACAGACTATCTTTGAAGACGAAGAAGATTGTGCCCAATTCCTTGAGGTACTGCAGCGATATAAAGAAAAAAGCGGCTATGAAGTCTATGCATATTGTTTGATGGGAAATCATGTACATCTGTTGATGAAGATAGGAATTGAGCCTTTAGAACAAGTAATGCGCCGACTATGTGGAAGTTATGTGTATTGGTATAATAATAAATATCAGAGAGTAGGCAATTTATTTCAAGACCGATTTAAAAGTGAACCAGTAGAAGACGATCAATATTTTCAAATAGTACAAAGATATATTCATCAGAATCCAGTCAAAGAGGGACTTGGAAAACGCGTTGACGAATATAAATGGAGCAGTTTTCACGAATATATTGACCAAGAAAACATAGTAAATGTAAAATTTCTACTTGAAATGATGAGAGACGAAAAACAAAAATGAAAAACAAAAGTTTATAGAATACACTAATGATATATGTGAGGATGAATGTTTAGATAATTGACAATCAAGGCAAACAGCGCATTAGGGACGAAGAAGCCAGATTAACAATAAAGAAGGTATCGATTCGGCAAATCGAAAGACTTACTGGCACTAATAGAGGTATTATTTTAAAAGCGTGAAAAAGGTGTCAGCAACCCCGTCCCCGTGACCGCTCGACGTGACCCCTTAGGTTTCTACAATCGGTGTGAAATAAATGAGATTGTTTTATTTAACCGCAGAACTAAGAAGGGTTACAATTACTATACGTTGGCAGTTTTTGAGGATGCTCCCCTTCCAAGTCAAAAAGTTATAAACTTAACAAAAAGACTAATTTCTATAACTCCTGATTGGTCTATTGGTCTAATTCGGCATTATGAAACTATAAGTCAGGCTAAGGCTTATTACGCTAGACTTGCCAAAGATAATAAATGGGACGGTTTGAGGCTGGATGTTTTATATAAATAATTGAATAATGTCAGTAAAAGGAGAAACTCCTGCTAAATTTTGTATGAATTTGGCAGGAGTTTTGTAGTTTCAGCCGGAAAATAAAAAATAGGAAAAATATTACACTGGTGAGGTTAGAATGAAAATTAAAAAGATTGAAATTGATAAGAAACAATTTCTTGATTTACTATTATTGGCAGATGAACAAGAAGACATGATTGATAGGTACTTAGACCACGGGGATATGTTTGCTCTATATGATGGTGACTTAAAGAGTGTCTGTGTGGTAGTATGTGAACCTAATGGTATTTGCGAACTAAAAAATATAGCCACTTATAGACAATATCAGGGTCAAGGTTACGGTAAGTATCTTGTAAACTATATTTCTGACTATTATAAAGGAAAATATCAAGTTATGTTTGTTGGCACTGGGGAAAGCCCTGTCATTATTTCGTTTTATATGTCTTGCGGATTTATACAATCTCACCGAGTCAAGAATTTCTTTACGGACAATTATGATCACCCTATTTTCGAATGCGGCGTGCAGCTTGTGGATATGATTTATCTTAAAAAAGAATTATAAAATATGAAGATTATTAAAGCCAATAATTTATTTTCTTGTCCCCATATTCCAGTTATAGTGTTAGAGAAGCATTAATAGAATGTCAACAACCCCGCCCACGTGACATGACATTAGGAAACAGTAGAACCGTAAGACTGTATCTTTGGGAGGATGTTCATGAAAAATAGACTACATATCGGATACTTAGTAATGGTGACCTTGATCACATTGTTTTTTTTTAGTACAGCACATGCCACAGAGATACCAACTGAAAACAATGAAAACCCAAATAAAACCTTACAGCTAACAATGGAAGAAAAGATAGCCGATTTTGAATATATGTACGATATATTTAAAGATAATTTTCCTCTGTTTGCAGTTAAAAAGCGTGCATATCATATCGATTGGCTTGGGAAAAAGGATGAGTATAAGAATAGAATTAGAAATACCAAGAATGATGCAGAATTTCAGCAAACAATGAGCGGCATTTTGGTAGAATTGGAAAATAAACATACGTGTATTCTCGGACCGGAAGGCTATACTCAAAATTGCGTAATATTTAATAGACTGGGGGATTATGCTCAGCCTTGGTTAAACGTTTTACATAAGCCGGAAGTTACTAGTCGATATAAAGTTTGGTCAGATAAAACCATAAATAAAATATCTGGGGACAATGGCAGCATAGTTATGAATAAATCATGCTTTAAAACCGATATTCTTGAACAAAACAAAATAGCATATATTAGATTTTTTACATTTAATTCACTTAATAATAATTATGAAAATGATAGGATTCCGATTGCTGCTTTCTTAAAGCAAATTAAGAACTATTCTGTACTTATTATCGATGTGAGAGGAAATGGTGGTGGCGCCCTTCAATATTGGCAGCAAAATATTGTGGCTCCGTTAACATCCACCGAACTACGCGCTGAATATTATGGATTTCTTAGAGGCGGAAGATATCTTGAACCTTTTATTGATGCAGGTGAGGTGAAACTACACAATATTGATGAACTCAGTCAATCTACGCTTGAATATTTTCCACCGGAAGTTACTAGCGATTTTAAATATTTTTGTAAAAATGTAATTAGCGTTTTGCCTCAGAATGTAATAGGTTTTACCGGTAAAATATATTTATTGGTAGATAGACAATCTTACTCTGCCGCAGATACCTTTGCATCTTTTGCAAAATCGACTAAATTTGCTACTGTTGTAGGTGAAAGAACTGGTGGAGATGGAATTGGTGCCCCAATTGATATGCCAATAATAGCGCTGCCTAATAGTGGTTATATAGTTCGTTTTCCTGTTGGGTTGGGGCTAAATCCAGACGGGTCATCTAATGAAGAAAAGTGTACTCAACCGGATATTATAATTCCTTCACATATAGGAGATACATATGAAAATGATATAGCTATACAGGAGTTATTGAAAATTATAAAAGCTCAACATTTTGATATTATCGCTCTTGCGAAGGAGTCGAAGAGGAAAGCGTGTTAATCTTTGTTTAGTACACATTAATTAAGTACTATTACGGTGTAAAGGAGCAGATTTTATATGCAAAGAAACTGTACAAACTGTAATGTGGAAATGAAAAATGCTTTATTAAGCGCAAATGGCGGCTACGTTTTAGTAGAAGAAATTAAAAAAGGTTTTGGTGCTAAAGTTTGTGGTGTCGTTACATATGTTTGTCCGAAATGTGGGCATATTGAATTAGTTGCGGAAAGACCAGAGATATTTGATAAATAGTATGATAGGTGACAAGGGACGGAGTTATTGACAACAATATGCTGTGCGCTTAACCTTCTCTAAATTAACTATCTTTCGAAGAAATAATCATATCAAAAATAGATTCCAACCAGTATTCTCGATATTGCTGGTTGGCTTTTCTTTCTCTTGACATTACAACAACATACCAACTAAAATAAAAACAACACCTAACAAATAACAACTATCAATTACATAACGTATGTAAACCCTTCACCAAGCAAATCCTAAAGAGTAGCTATAAAAATGAGGTGACGCTAATGTCTACCAAGCACGTTAACCACCTAGCTAATGAAAAAAGTCCATATTTACTGCAACACGCACACAACACAATAGACTGGTATCCCTGGGGCGAAGAAGCGTTTGCGAAAGCGAGAGAAGAAGACAAACCGATATTTTTTAGTTGCGGCTATAGTACGTGCCATTGGTGCCATGTACATTAAAGTAACATGTTCGGCTTAAGATTAGTCGGGGGAGAATAGTATCATCGGTAAAGACGAAAAATGGTCTCAATTCTTGTAGAATACTGATTAATTAGCACCCCTAACGGAGGTGTTATTTTTATTTGATGGGATTTACCAGTTTTGATGTCTCAAGTAAACTGCTTGTTTAGAAGGCAGGACTTTAGGAATCAATAATGAAATTATAACTAAGATCACTTTTTTTTACAAAAAACTAAATACTCGGCGTTTTTGTGTGTCAAAACAACGTGTTAAATTTTGGATTGCTTGTAAAGTAGAAACATGACCAAAATGTAAAAATTATTATGAGCGGAGTTAGTTTTTGGAACACCCGGTAAATGGAGGAATCACCATAATGTTAAATAGATCACTCGCAATAATTAGCCTGTCCATTCTTATCCTCTTTTCCATAATTGTCTTTCCTGTGTTGCCTTGTCTTGCGGTAAGCCCGACTGAAAAAAACATACTGATTATGCATGCCTTTACCCAGGACTATCCTGTGCACGAGGCGTTTAACAAGGGACTGAAAAGCAGGTTTCAGCAAGATTATCAGTACAAAATAAATTATTCCTACGAATATCTTGATCTGGCGCGTTTTGAGAATAGTGAAGACTATTTAGCTGAGACAGCGCATTATTTTCAAGCGAAATACTCAAACCGGCTCCCAGAAATGATCATTACGTCAAGCATATTGGCTCCTTTTCTACAAAAATACGGCATAGATATATTTCCTGGCGTGCCGATCCTGGTGGTATCGAAAGAGAGTAATGTGCCAATAGAGAATATATCTGCAGATTTTGTTGCAATTCCAGATGGTTTTGATGAGACAGTACAAGCTGATAAAAATATCCAACTTATTCTACGAACTAGACCGTTTATCCAAAAAATTCACATTGTAGTTGGTGATTCTGAGGTGGAGAGAGAACTTGTGGAACGACTACAGCAGGTGACAGATAAGTATGCTGACAAGGTGCAGTTCGTTTGCCTGAATAAATTATCGTATGACCAGATGGTGGAACATATAAGAAATAGTAGTGATAGATCGGCAATTTTGTTCGTACGTTGGAATGTAGATGTGGAGGGTAAGAGATTCATTCCAGTTCAAGTTTTACAGGCGATATGTCGCTACAGTAAAGCTCCGGTATACGGAGAAGCTGCGCATCTTCTTGGAAGCGGAATACTCGGAGGCTACGTTTATAACTACGGAATTTCAGGAAAAAATGTTGCCGAAGTGGGATTAGATATTCTGAAAGGGAAAAAGCCGTCCGATATTTCGGTGACAAATGTTCAAGTCAGCGAATATGTATTTGATTGGCGGGAGTTGAAACGATGGGGAATAGATGAAGAAAAGCTGCCGCCAGGCAGTAGGATCGAATACAGGGAATACAGTGCGTGGGAGTTGTATAAGGGTTATATTATTGGCGGCATTGCCCTGTTATTGTTGGAAACCGCGCTTGCGTTAGGTCTTCTAGTCAATCGGAGCAGACGAAAAAGAGCGGAAAGCGAATTAATCCAGTTAAATATGACGTTGGAAAAAAGAGTTTTTGATAGGACCCAGGAATTACAGGATGCAAATAATCAGCTGACGATAGCCCAAGAACTGTTAGAGGCATTGAATCAGCAACTGGATTTGACTTCAAGAACGGATAGTTTGACCGGTCTTTATAACCGGCGGCATATGGAGGAGAGGATTCAGGAAGAGTATGAACAATATCAAAGAACCGGTTCGAGGTTTGCATTGATAATGGCCGACATTGATTTTTTCAAAAAGGTTAATGACATGTATGGGCATGATGTTGGAGACTGCGTATTGAAGTCAGTAACTGAATATCTCCGAAAATCTGTTAGGGCGTACGATATAGTTGCCCGATGGGGAGGCGAGGAATTCCTCCTGCTGTTACCAGCGACAAATGCGGAAAATGCAGTAGGACTGGCGGAACGCATCAGAAAGACAGTGGAAGAGCACAAGTGCTTTTGTAAAGGAGAAGCTTTGTCGGTAACATTGACAGCAGGTGTTTCTGTTATTGGGCGCGAAGATACTATTGGGAGTATTATTCGGAAAGCGGACATTGCCTTGTACCAAGGTAAACGATCAGGCAGAAATTGTGTAGTATCTTTCGAGGGTATATCTAACATAGAGATTTCGGGGCCATCGTAGATGACTTTTACATTAGTTAAACGAGGTGGATTTACCGAGCCATGATCATTTCCACCATGCTTAGATAATAGTAAACTGCAGCTTATCCTATTAAATTACTGTTCAGGTTTTCAAGAGGTTAGTTAGTCCGATTCGGAGCTTAGAAGACATTGGACAACAATTTGACCAATGTCTAGTTTAAGTTCCCTTTATACCTCATGGCATGTTATGGAGTGAATTTATGAGGCCGCAAAGCCAGACAGATTATAGCCTCTACAGGTATATTAATGGCGCGTTATGGAACGACTTAATGGCATGTACTAGAACAAGAAAATGTCTATGAAGCCAGTAAATTCAAGGGTCTAATTTTTGTTCCATTTTGTCACGACAGTGGTGCCAAGTTCATTAAAGTAACATTTTGTTTAAGCTCAGCTGGGTGTATTTTTCACTCGTAATTCCTCTAACAGCGAATTTTTAAATTTATATCATGTAAGAATATAGCAGGAAACACTATTATCGCAAGAGAATTAAATCCATAATTTACTGAAAAAGTAAGTTGTGGTGTTGTAATATCGGACGAGGCAGTTTTGAAGAGCTGATAGTTTTGCTTTCGGGCCTTATTTAATGGTAGTGGGAGGACATATGGAGACAAAAATAACTAAATCTACTCAAGTTCTATGTGCTACTGAATATCTGACGGTCCAAGAAATTGGGGAACGCGGTGAAAAACTATGTACTAATATTATTGAAGAAATAGATAAGTACAAGCTCAGTATTGTTGGGCCTTGGACTTTCGTTTCTTATGGACGTGATGGGAATTATGATACACGCTTTAAGCATGAGTATTGTGTTCCAGTCGAGAATATAGAAAACTATAAAGGTATTTTTCAAATTAAAACATTGCAGGAAATTGAATGCGCTTTTATAACTTATCAAGGAGATCTTTCAGAAGAGAACTTTGGTGGAAAGGGATATAGCCCCTTGGTTGACTCAATAATAAAATCAGGAAGAAACTTCACGGGAGAAAGTCGAGAGGTTTATCACAAATGGGTTTCGCCTGAATCTCAAGATAACATCATTGAAATTCAATTTGGTATAAAATAGTTTGCCAATAAAGTGCATAGAGAACCATATCAACGGCAATTGTAAAAAGATGGTGTTATATGGGCAAGGGTTAATTTCGAATTACCTCAGCCATACAAATCAGCAATATATCAGGACACTTTTCGTACCGTCGAGTGCTTCATATTTCTAGTTAATATATTCATATTGAAGATACTATTTCGGGTGTTTAAAAAGGTTCAGGGTGAATCTGCTTCACGTTAAATAAACCTTGGTCAAATTCATTGACTAAGGTTTATTTAATGTTTCGTCACATGTTATGGAAATAAATTCATGGGTGTGCGAAGCCATATAAACTGTGGCTTTGATAGATATAGAAATGACATGTTCTGGAACAATTTAATGGCACGTACTGGAACATGAGAATGCCGACAAATCCAGTAAATTCAAGGAGTCTCGTTTTTGTTCCATTTTGTCATGACAGTGGTGCCATGTTCATTAAAGTAACATCTTTGCTATTAGAAAACAAAAGTGCCTGACCAGTATCAGCGAAGGTATTTGATCTTCTTACCAACTTTTAGCAAGTTGGTTTTTGATTTGCTTCCAGGGGTGCCGAGGGAAGCAAAATGCTTTGTAGAATTAGCGGGATAGGGAGCGGCAATGGGGGGCATGATAGGGTATAGCAATGCTGTTTGGGGGATCTGATGATGAGTAATCAAGCGATTTTGTGGAGCACGATAATTATACCTTGGTTAAGCCTTTTTCTTATGCCGAGAAAAGATGTTAAACGTTTTATGCCTGCCGGATTATTTACCACATTTTTAAGTGTAATCGTAAGCGAAGTGGGGGTTGCAAATGGGTGGTGGTACTTTCGGGAAACCACCTATCCTTTGGCTATCTTCTCTTCTTTCACTTATGGTCTTTATCACTCCTTATATTTTATCAAACAAGTGATCGCCAATCGCCGTATTCCATATATCCAATTGTTTTATTTACTATCTCCCTCCACTTGTTCCAGCCCAGTACATCAGTAAAAACACTAGCTTCATAGGCTTCAAAACCATTGGACAATAAAAGCAACACTTTTTTGGTTTTCATCAGCTAATCATACTAATTTCATATGGAATTTGTGATTCATCTTATCATAGAAGTAATAAATGGTAAAATTGAAGAAACAGAACATATCGTTCGATAAAGATGAATTGGAGAATGACAATGGAGCTTCGTCAGCTAAAAACATTTGCCACTATCGCAAAACTTGGAAGCTTTGTGCAGGCGGCAGACAAGTTGGGATATGCTCAATCAACCATAACAAACCACATACGGATTTTCGAAAATGAGATGGGTGTGAGATTATTTGAACGGCTAGGGCATCGGGTGATACTTACTGACCAGGGAAAATCCTTACTGCCTTATGCTGAGCAGGTAATCAAGCTTACTTCTGAGATGACAAAAATTGTAGCAAATCCCGATATTCCTCAAGGCACATTGACGATTGGGACAAATGAATCATTAGGTACCTACCGTTTACCTGAATTGCTGCAAGAGTATAGAAGGGTTTATATGGAAGTGGAGATTATCCTAAAGTTTGTAAATTGTGATGCAATTTGCGACGATATTCGGCAAAATAAAATAGACGTTGGAGTCATTATCAATAATAAGGTTTGGGAAAAAGATATTATTGTAGAGGATATCTCCAGAGAACAAATGCTATTTTTGGCAGCTTCAAATCACCCATTGGCTAAGAAAAAAAGAGTCAAAACGAGTGACTTAGTTGAAACTTGCGTAATTCTCACTGAACCAGGTTGTAGCTACCGGTCGACGATACAAAAAATCTTCGAAGATTTGAGGATCATTCCGCAATCCATCCTCGAAGCCAGTAGTATTGAAACAATTAAGCAACTTATTATGCACGGGCTAGGAATATCCATGCTACCTCGGTTTACAGTAGAAAAAGAATTAAACGAAGGACGAATATACACTATTGGATGGGATGAACCTATTCCAAATTATGCTGTGCAGGTATTGTATCATAAGGATAAATGGATATCACCTACTCTAAACGCTTTTTTGAACATGATGCGAAATTCTTATTGGGACGTGGAAAGCAAAAATAAAATCAGGCGATAAGTGTTATTTTACAGGAACTCACTATTTAATACTTAAATACGTGTAGCTAGTAACGGGAAGCATGGAATATATATTCCTATTAGGTACTCAAGGGTGCTTCTAGGGGTTCAGGGTGATTCTGAGTAGCTCTTAGGTAGGACATTGGTCAAATCTATTGCCTAACGTCTATTGATGTTCAGTGGCATGTTATAGAGTAAATTCATAAGGCCGCAAAGCTAGAGAAAGTGTGGCTTCGACAGCTATTGTAATGACATGTTATGGAACAAATTAGTGGCATGTACTAGAACATGAAAATGCCTATGAAGCCAGTAAATTCAAGGAGTTCAATTTTTGTTCCATTTTGACATGACAGTGGTGCCATGTTCATTAAAGTAATATGTTCATTTAAGATTAGTCGGAGAGAATCGTACCCTTGGTAACGGCGAAAAATGGCCATAACCCTTGCAAAATGCGGGGTATATAATATTGATATATGTCTGCTTATCAGGTCTGCCAAAAGTGTATCTTACAGGGGACGGGGTTGTCGACGAATCCTCCCCTTGATACATAAATCTGCAAAAATTTGACAAAGGGTATTTTTTTGTACTATAATGAAACACATATTTAATAAGATCAAAACTGTGATAGAGAGAGTATCTGTTAATGAATCCGACCAGAGATTGGATGTCACCGGCTGAAAGCATCCTTTCGGAGTTAATAGAGAAGACCACTCTTGAGTTGCGTGCGAACGGAAATGGTTTTTTCATTTTTAATTAAGCATAGCCGCACACCTTGCGTTATCGAGGTTTTAAGCGATGTGCAAAGGATTGTTTCCTATTGGGCATAACCAGGGTGGAACCGTGTGAATAAAAAGCTCTCACCCCTGATTTTTCAGGGGTGAGAGCTTTTATTATATAAAAATAAAGAAAGAGGTGTTGAGGGTGATTAGTGTAAAGCTTAAGAACGGAAATTCAATAGAGGTGCCGTTCTCTACCACCTGTGCTGAAATTGCTAAACAAATCAGTTCAGGACTTGCAAAAGAAGCGCTTGCTGCTGAGATTAACGGAAAGGTGGTGGATATAACGACCACCGTCAACGCGGATTGTTCTTTACATGTGGTTACCTTTAACGATGAAGCAGGTAAAAAGGTGCTGCGCCATACGGCTGCCCATGTTCTTGCACAAGCTATTAAAAATCTTTACCCTCAGGTAAAACTTGCCATTGGACCGGCAATCGAAAACGGATTTTACTATGACTTTGACTCAGAAGTTCCCCTCTCATCAGATGACTTAGGAAAAATAGAAAGCGAAATGAAGCGGATAATCAGACAAAATTCAGCTCTGGAGCGGTTTGCGCTTAACCGGGCAGAGGCAGTACAGTTTGCCGAGCGGCTTAATGAGCCGTACAAAGCAGAGTTGATTAGGGAATTGCCTGATGGCCAGCCAATCACTTTTTATCGACAAGGGGATTTTGTTGATCTTTGTGCGGGGCCTCATTTACCCTATACGGGTATGATAAAGGCCGTGAAGCTTATTTCCTGCACAGGCGCCTATTGGCGAGGTGATTCCAATAACAAAATGCTCCAACGTATTTATGGGACAGCATTTACTAAACAGTCGGAGTTAGACTCCTACCTGGCTGCACAGGAAGAAGCAAAAAAACGTGACCACCGTAAAATTGGCAAAGAACTTGATTTATTCTCCATTGATGAATATATCGGTCAGGGGCTTATCCTTTGGCACCCTAAACTTTCTGTTGTGCGCGAGGAAATAGAACTGTACTGGCGTAAGGAACACCGTAGGCGTGGGTATGAATATATCTACACTCCCCATATTGGACAAAGTAATCTCTGGGAAACTTCAGGGCATTTGGATCATTTTGCTGAGGGTATGTATCCTAAAATGAAAATGGCAGCCAAGGATGAAACAGAGAATACCTACTATTATGTAAAGCCCATGAGCTGTCCGTTCCACGTGAGAATGTATAAGACCAGACCACGCAGTTATAGAGAACTGCCTATTCGCTGGTGCGAACTTGGTAGTGTTTACCGCTTTGAAAAATCAGGAGCTTTGCACGGTATGTTGCGTGTACGTGGTTTTACTCAAGATGATGCCCATATTGTTTGTACAGAAGATCAGTTTGTGGATGAGGTAAATAATGTTCTTGACTTTGCACTTGATATTAATAAGGCATTTGGTTATGACAAGCTAAACGTATATCTCTCTGTGCGTGATCCACAGGATAAGGAGAAATTCATTGATAATGAACCTGTGTGGCAACTGGCAGAAAGCACCCTTGAAAAGATTCTCAGCGATCGGGGAATTGAATTTAAAAAGGACATTGGTGGTGCTAAATTTTACGGCCCGGCAATTGATTTAAAGGCCGTGGATGCTATGGGACGCGAATGGCAGGGAACAACTATTCAACTAGACATGAATTTACCTGAGCGGTTTGGCATGACCTATGTCAGTTCTGATGGTAAAGAACATACACCTATTATGCTGCATAGAACTTTGCTTGGTTCGATGGAACGTTTTGTTGGAACGTTGATTGAACATTACACGGGTGCTTTTCCTGTATGGCTTGCACCTGTTCAAGTAAAGATATTAGCCATATCGGAGAGAAATCATGAGTATGCAAATAAAGTGCTGAAGGTATTAAGAAGCGAAGATATAAGGGTCGAACTGGACGACCGGAGTGAAAAAGTTGGTTACAAAATTCGTGAAGCCCAGTTAGGGAAAATACCATATATGCTTATACTGGGGGATAAGGAACAAAATGAAAATGTGGTTGCGGTCAGAGACCGGAAAAACGGTGAAACCAAAAAAATGAATATTGAAGCGTTTCTTACTTTAATCGCAGAAGAGATATTGCATAAAAGGTAAGACTGAGTCGGGGGATGGTTTTCTGACTCGCGCATTATAATAGACATTGGTCAAATTATTGACTAATGTCTATTACTATTTCATGGCATGTTATGGAAGTGAATATAAGAGTGCGTAAAGCCAGATAAATTGTGACTTTGAGGGATATTGTAATGGCATGTCATGGAACGAATTAATGGCACGTACTGGAAGAGAAAAATGACTGCGAAGCCAGTAAATTCAAGGTTCTAATTTTTGTTCCATTTCTGACATGCCAGTGGTGCCATGTTCATTAAAGTAACTAAGATTATAGTGAATGCTAAAGTCTAGCAGGTAATTATGCCGATAATAACGAAAATGGAGCCATATTTTGCTTCTAGGCGAATTATGGCTCTAATTTTTACCGAAATTGTTATTTAATTAATGGAAATAAGAATGTTAAATAGCTTACTTTAAAAATGGAAGTAAGGTATGAGTTTCGCAAAAGTAGTGAACGATTTTTCGGAAATTGTGACTGAATTCTCTTAAAATAAGTCTTTCCCTTTCAATATGTAAATGCAGAAAGTTTTCCTTTTCCGTTAAAGGTGGAGTGAAACTTTACTTAAGGTTAGTTTCTACTTATTCTTTCATCAACGCGCCTAACCACACTGTACGTATAAGGCTTAAAATGTTTCATCCAGAATCTACTTCCAATATTATTAAGAGATTCAAAATCCACACCGCAGCGTTTGTATCCATTGTCCAAGAGCCATTGCATAATGTGTGATAAAAGTATGACTGATACTCCACTTCCTCTGTAATCTTCCTCGGTATATGCCCCGCAGATGTTCATCATATCTGAAGATTCTGTTATAAAGTTTTCACCAGCAGGTTTGATTATCAAATGCAGCCCACATATAGTTACCTGAATCAGCAAGCCATTTTTCTAACCGCTCAACTGTCAGATTTTTATATGCAGGCATAAAAATGGGAGATGAATTCATATGCAGTACCAGTTTGTGCTCAAGTGAATTTATGCGATTTGCCTCACTTGGCTTTATTCGGTGAATCGAATATTTCTCAGCACCGTTTACAGTAATAGGTTTTACCAGAGCAATGGCATCGACACATCTGAGACCGAAGCCCTGCCAGAAAAAAGTATCAACTGTTTCCGAATCATATGCAAAAAGTGTTATTGCATGTGTAAATATATCCTTTTCTACCCAGATACCTGCCGCCTTCTGATACATTCTCTGATAAATAGAAATCCTGTTTTCTTTTATCGCTCCATGCGCGTGCAGCGGGCAATACATACCTTTTGCGTTACCAAAGAAGTTGTCGATCGGAAATCCACTTAGAAATCCAACCAGATTTCCGTTCTCTATTGCACATACGCCAGTTTGATTTCTACCAGATCCGCCAGTAGATTGCATACCATAGTACTATTGACATGCAAGGGAAGTGCGTTAATCTGTGATGCTTCCTCATAATAGTTTTTACATATCAACTCTGCGGCATCGGTGATATGTGAAGCATTAAATAATTCAATATCCATGTATTTACCTCTCAATTACCCAATTAACGGGTTTACTTCATCTTGTATACAATAAAAAGCTACAGATACAGTCTGCCGTTTAAGCAAGTATTATTTCTTAAATGTTTTAACATAAGCGTGTATTTGTTGTAATTCTTATATTGTTCATTTTCATATACATTACATCATATACATTACCCTAGTTGGAAGTATAACCCATTTATGTTATTATATCATGATAAATATAAATAGTATAATTTATCAATGAGTTCGACAAAACCTTGGAAGTCAAAGTAGGATTTGACAAGATTCTAACTAGCAGGATTTTCATTTGTAGTGGAAGAAACAAAAAAACTTTACAATAAAGATAGGATATTTAGTCAGGCCAAAAAGGCATCGTTTGACTAGTTGTCTTAACTAAAGTATATATTTAACTGGATTTTGAGTTACGAATTTATAGCAAAGTGAGGCTAGGAAACATGCTTTTGGCATGTACGAAAAAGCTATCGGAAGTTTTGAAAATTAAACTACCTGATATTACGCCACATAGTCGTGAGCCATTATGTGAATGGCATGCTAACTTATTTGTTTTTGACAGGCGTAAAGGTGTTGTCATGATGAATAATCAGACAAGATATTGCGTTGTATTGTATGGATTAAAAGCGGAACACTTCAAGATATTTGGAAACATTACTTTATCATGCATTAAACAGACATTGCTAGCAGAAGGATTTCAAAAGGAGATAATAGAGAAATATATTGATTATTGTAGCGAGGTAGTGTTTACCAAAACCTACGACAGGAGTGTAATGTCGCAAATGAATGATATGATATATTTGACATCACACTGGATAGAGGAGTATCTGCCAACTAGTGAGATTTGTATGGTGGATCTCAATAAAAAACTCGGAGTGGTGCCAGTGGGAAGCCTTAAGTATACCTACCCTATAGACAATTTACGCAAGGCATTGACTGACTTGCGAACAGCAGAACAGCGATGATAAATCACCATTAGTCAAATTATTGACGGATGCTATTAATGTTAAATGGCATGTTATGGAGCAAAATTATGAGGGCGTAAAGCCAGGAATCATATGGATTCTCGGCAATCTCAAATGACATGTTCTGGAACAATCTAATGGCATGTTCTAGAACATGAAAATGCCTATGAAGTCAGTAAATTCAAGGAGTCCCGTTTTTGTTCCATTTTGTCATGCCATTGGTGCCATGTACATTAAAGTAACAAAAAATTAGCTATCCTTAAATGATTCAACAGGAAAATAATGTAATGTGGCGAAAGGATCTACAAACTACTTTTGCAGTTGTGAATGGAGAAGAATAAAAAATGGATAGTCAAAAAGATTTATGGGAGTTACAACAAAAACTATTAAGAAGCATGCTGTTAAAACCAGATAATTTTGATGATGCTATTAATTTGTGCTTAGATCAACATGCAATGGTTCACTCGTCCGAAATGTCACAAATAAATGCTGTAACTTTTGAGGATGAGCTATGGGAAGATCTAGATGAAACGGTATTTCGCACCATGCCTACTGTAAAAGACGAAACTATCGCGTGGAGTTTATGGCATTTAACACGAATAGAGGATATAACAATGAATATATTGGTTGCTGATGAAAAACAGGTTATCAATAGAGAAAACTGGCTGGAAAAAATGAATATAAAAGTGTGTGATACTGGCAACTCTATGACGGATGAAGAAATCATTGATTTAAGTTTGAAAATCAATATGCAAGAATTGCGTAAATATAGAATAGCTGTAGGAAGAAAGAGTCGTGAAATTATTCGGAGTTTTCAGCCTGCAGATTTAAAAAGAAAAATGGAACCGGCTAGGCTACGACGTGTTTTAGATGAAAGGGCTGTTTTAAATGTTGATGGTGCACATTGGTTAGTTGATTTTTGGGGCAGAAAAAATGTTGCGGGAATTTTATTAATGCCGTTAACTCGTCATCAAAAGGTACATATTAATGAATCAATGCGTCTTAAAAGGAAGTGTCATTCTATAGGATACAATTAGAACCGTCCCCTTGTATTGTTATTAACACAGTATTTTACAACGACAGAATATTGGGGCGGGCGATGATCAAAGCTGCTAAACAAGGCGCTCCCACGTCTATCATTGAGAGTAAGAACATCCTTGCATAGGAGAGTGATTTGATTCATGTTATACATGTGGATCTATTAAGTTTTCCGTAACCAATCTCCAGAATTTTAATATCTTGATAGTAGATATTAATTATCGGGAGGATACGAAAGTGCCCCAAAATTTAGGTAAACATCTTCCAATTGGTAAACACCGCTTACCCCCATTGCCTTATCCCTATGATGCACTTGAACCGATTATTAGTGAAGATACACTTAGAATACATCACAATCATCATCATAAAGCTTATGTAGAAAGCCTTAACAAAGCTGAGGTAGCACTAGCGAGAGCACGGGAGTCAGATGATTATACATTCGTAAAATACTGGGAAAACGAATTGGCATTCAATGGTTCTGGTCATATACTGCATAGTATATATTGGACGATATTGGCTCCTCGAGGATCTGGGGGTGAACCAGGCCGGAATACCCTTAATGAAATTATCAGACGTTTTGGAAGTTTTGATGCATTTATAGGCCAGTTAGTTGCTGCTACGATCAAGGTTGAGGCATCAGGATGGGGGATTTTAGTGTGGAATCCTTCCTGGAATAGTCTGGAAATAATAACTGCAGAGAAGCACCAAAATCTTACCCAGTGGGGGTCCATTCCCATATTAGTTCTTGACGTTTGGGAACATGCTTATTATTTGGATTATCAATACAACCGCGAAGAGTATGTTCGCAGCATTCTGAAGTTAATTAATTGGAACGAAGTCGAAAATAGGCTGGCCTTGGCTATGCGAGGAAAACTACCGTTAATTCTTTAAGTAGATAAACAGAATCTTTCATATTACTGGTTGGAGCACCTGGATTTAGCCTCATATAAGGTCAGTAAAAACGAGAAACTCCTGCTAAAATTTGTATGATTTTGGCAGGGATTTTATTTTTCCATGGGAAATATTACAAATGAGAGTGGAGTAGATAACTAGAATAACAGTCCCCTCTTGAGTCTAAGAAAACATTGTCATATATGAAATAGGTAGGTGAATAAGTTAATGATAATAGCATCTGCACAAACAAGTCCCCAAAATAAGGATATTAATAGAAATCTTTATGATCATTATAGACTAATTAGATTAGCTGCCGATAATGGAGCTAATCTAATTGTATTTCCTGAAATGTCGATTACAGGATATGTCAGAGAATCAGCTAAAAAACTATCATTCACAGAAAACGACTCTCGATTAGATAAATTAAGGGAGTTGGCGGTTGATAACAAAATGATTATTATTGCAGGGGCGCCAATAATAATGGATTCCGGATTATATATTGGTTCCTTCATTATATTCCCTGATAATTCTATATCGATTTATACAAAGCAGTTTCTTCATGCGGGAGAGGAGAAATTTTACGCGGCAAGTTTTGACTATAATCCAATTATAAAACTTGACGACGAAAGGATTTCTTTAGCAATTTGTGCAGATATTGATAATCCTATGCACGCAGAGAAGGCAAATAAGGCCAATTGCACAATTTATATTGCAAGTATCTTTTTTACACCAAAAGGAATGATAGAGGCGTATAATTTACTGAGTAATTATGCAAAAAAGTATTCGATGAATGTATTAATATCAAATTATTGTAGAGAATCTTGGGGTCTTGAATCAGGTGGGAAAAGTGCATTGTGGTCTAAAAATGGTGACTTAATAACTGGATTAGATGCTAAAAGTACTGGATTAGTAATTGGGCAGAAAAATAAAGATATTTGGAGAGGAATGATTATAAAAGATAAGTAAAAAACTAGGCTGCAACATCGGCAAAAGTTGTTTAAGAAAAGGGTGTGTAAAAGTGAGAATTGGCATTTTAACTTGCTCTGCAGCAACTCAGGATTTGGGGTGCTCATCAGTCAGTTGTCTTCATGATTTAAGAAAGAGAAAGGGGACATTTGAAAGGTACAGTAGTGAGCAAAATCTTGATCTAATTGGTATTATCAACTGTGCGGGATGTCCAACTAAAGGATACAGAGGGAGGGTTCGAAACCACTGAAAAAGTCAATAAATAAACAATGTTCCCTCTATTATGGTAAAATATAACTATAGATATTTGCCGGAATGGAGGGATTTGCTTTTGCTTAGACATGTGCCGCACCAATTAAGTATATTTAGCGTGCTCTATGACAAAATTCCTAACGACCATATTTTGAAGACTATCGCTGCCAATGTTGATTTTAGGTTCATTAACGATTTGCTGAAAGATTCATATTGTAAGCACCTGGGGCGGCCTGCTAAGGAGCCTGAAATGCTAGCAAAGTTACTTATTTTGCAATATCTATATAACTTATCAGATGTCAAAGTCATTGAAGAAGCCAGGCTAAACTTAGCCTATATGTGGTTTTTGGGACTAAATCCCGAAGATGATCTGCCAGAAGCCAGTCTACTTACCAAGTTTAGGAGACATAGATTAAAAGATACAAGTGTGGATGATATTATCCAGGAAGTGGTCCGGCAATGTGTAGAAAAAGGCATTGTTAAAGATACAGGCCTGAGCGTTGACGCCACTCATACCAACGCCAATACAATTAAAAAAGTTCCGGAAAGAATCATGAAGCACCTAGCTAGAAGAATCATAAGGGCTATTGAGGAAGAAAACGGAGAAATCCCCTCTGAACTCATTGGCGAAGTACCCAACTACAAGCTCATAGAGGATCACAACGAAGCGAAGCAAATTATGAAGACATATGTAGAAGACCTGATTAGTAAAGCCGAAAACAATGTAGATCTTTCCATTCTTCCCAACAGCCAAAGAACTGTTAACGAAGCAAAAGAAATATTACAAGATCCTAAATTTATTGCACAAAAGGGAATTCGTTCGCTTGTAGATAAAGATGCCCGTGTAGGGTATAAGTCTCAAACAGACAGCTTTTACGGTTATAAAGTAGAATTTGCAATGCTCTCTAAAACGAGGATTATTACTGCGGTGTCAGTTGAAAGCGGCGCATATGTAGATGGCAGCAAATTTGATGAACTTTATACGCGAAGTAAAGCATGTGGATTGACCATCAAAGAGGTGTATGGAGATAAAGCTTATTTTCGAAAACCAATCTTAGATACCTTACAAACAGACTCGGTGGAAGCCATCATTCCAGTAAACTTTTGTGTCTACAAAATAGATGAAAGTAGATTTACTTACAATAAAGACAGCGATCAGTGGTTTTGTGAAATGGGCAACAACACCTGGAAGAAAGTGCACCAAAAATACAAAAATAAAAATGATGTTTATAAGTATCATTTTGATAAATCGCAATGTGCTCAGTGTCCCAAACTGCTCGAATGTGCTGGCAAGAACGTGAAGAAAAAAGTACTGGGCGTCAGTGAACATAATGCTCAATATTATGAACATAGTCAATTTGCTAAGACTAATCAGTTCAAGCTCAAGTACAAAAAACGAGCCAGCCATGAGTGGAAAAACGGGGAAATGAAGCGTTTCCACGGATTAGACCGTGCCCGAGGGTACGGTCTAAAAAGCATGTCAATACAAGCCAAATTGACGGCCTTAGCCGTCAATCTTAAAAGGATAGCAGCACTAATATCCTTTTGTGGTCATAAATCCGGAAGGCAAATCGTTGATTTTCTAGTCTATCGCAGAATGACTATGCTACTTATGCAGATATACTAAAAAAAACAGGGATATATCAGTGGTTTCGAACCGTCCCCTTGTATCCTATTTAACAAAGTGCTGATGTGAAAGCTTATACGTTTCGTCTTGAAAGCTAGGGGAGCATTGGCAACAACGAACAGGGTATATTAATTATACCTGTTCCAAGTGCTTGTAAGGGTTCTGGGGGATTCTAATACCTATCTGGTATTACCTGGTAATAAAGAAAATAACAGCGATATCTCACTCTTTAAAATGGAGATATCGCTGTTATTTATTTTCTTCAATTGGAATAAAGAACTTAATTACATCAACCTCTAACCCATCCGCGATAGCAAATAAAACATCAAGAGAAAAAGCTTTTGTGGAATTAGGCGCTTCAATTTTACTTAGGTAACTTTTGCTGATGCCAATTTTATCAGCTAATTCATCTTGTGAAAGTCCCTTTTTGATGCGATAATGAACGATTTTCTTAGCAATTTGGCGATAACGTTCGTCATTGCTGGATTTCATAAATAGTTTCACCTCTACAATAAATTATAGAGATCTTTTACATATTGGTCATTTCACTTATAGTGAAACAAAATTCTAGCATATTATTGCACTATAAGTGAAATATTGTTATACTAAATTAGTAATCTAACATGTAACTTATTGATTTAAGGAAGTAGAAAAACTTACAAGCTTTCCAGGTCTCGAAATCGGTAGAGGGGGCATGTCTAAGTGTTTTACAATTTCGCACGTTTCATACTCACGATGTCTGGAATAGTGTTAGGTTTAACTGGATATTATTTTGGAGCAATTTACCGGGTCGATGATGAAAGGTTATTGTGGGTAGGAACTACAATAATATTTGCCGTCGGTGGATTTGTTATTGGTGGTTTAATCGAAAAGCTAAGTATCAATTCCCATACCGATTATTTAACTGGGTTATGGAACCGGCGATATTTCTACTTAACGCTGGATGAACAAGGGGAACGAGCATTTAGTGGAAACAAACAGTTGTACGTCGCTATGATAGATGTGGACGGGTTTAAAAATGTCAACGATAGGTATGGTCACTCTATTGGTGATGTACTATTGTCCGGCATTGCAGCTATATTAAGAAAAAGTACCCGAAGCAAGGATATTGTAATCCGTTGGGGCGGAGATGAATTCGTAATCATTTTTACAGGGGTATCCCTCAAAAACGCTCTTGAAGTCATGGAGAGAATTCGTTTTAAAGTTGAAAGTACTTTTTCTTCATATCAATTAACGATAAGCAGTGGGATTATCTTGTTGGAACGAAATCAGGATCTGGAAGAACTTTTGAGAAAAGCCGATCAAGCTTTATATAAAGCTAAAGAACAGAAAAATGCGGTTATTACGGTAACAGACTTGTGAATATGCAATATCCAGATTTCAAGAAACAAGAGATTGAGCTATATGATAAAATTCAGAAATTATCTGATGAGTTTGATCGGCTGAATAAAGCGGGAAAAGATACAACGGATACTGCCCAAAAACTCGAAACAGTTTTGAAAGAATTTTTGCTGTTCCGGCAGCAAAATGTTATAAAAGTCTGAAGTAATGACAACAGATTCAATCACGTGTACAGAGGGTCAACTCTCTTGGGAAACGCGGGGACATGTGAGAGACAGATACATTGTCCCTGGGAACTAAGATGCTCATATTAGTCTGGAGTGGTTTGTATGCAAGGCAGGCTCGAAAGAGTGGTCGAAAATAATGTCAATAACCCCGTCCCCTTGACAACGTCCATGTAAAATAAAAATTTGACCAAAGACATTATCGGTTATGAAGCATGGGGCTTACGCTGAGTGAGAAAAGTGAGGTTTTAGAGGAGGAAAATAAATGGTCCGTCAATAATAGATAGATGAGCTGACTAGATGATATAACCGAACTTCTGACAAATCGATGACGGAGGTTTGGGGTAGAATTCCTGTTTAATGAAGTAAGGACTAGTGCGACTGATCCAAGCGAACAAAATAGGGCGTTTAAAATTGTTGATTGATAGGATTGTTTATAATCGTATGGATAATGGTGTAACGCTAGAAGTTTTGTATAAGTAAATTGAATAAGGGCAAAAAAGAAAGACTCCTGCCAAGTTTGCATAAATTTGGCAGGAACTTTGTGCATTTGTGGCAAATATTACAAAATACGTAATAGAGTTTCTACTTACTCGGGGAACAGTTGCATTGAGTCGCGTTGTTCGTGAAAAGGGGTGTAATAGTGAGAATTGGCATTTTGACTTGCTCTGCGGCAACTCAGGATTCGGGGTGCTCATCAGTTAGTTGCCTTCATGATTTAAGAAAGAGAAAAGGGGCATTTGAAAGGTATAGTAGTGATCAAACACTTGACTTAATTGGTATTATCAACTGTGCAGGATGCCCAACTTTAGCCGGTCCAGAAAAACTATTGAGTAGAATTCGTTCATTAGCAGAATTTCGGGTTGATGCTATTCATTTTTCATATTGCATGGATGCTCTATGTCCTTACAAATCAAAGTATCAGGCATTAATAAAAGAGCAATTTCCGACTATTGACGTTATAATAGGAACTCATGAAGCCCATGTGACGCATGAACAATTTAGAGAAAGTGTTAAAGGATTATTCTGTCAGCCTAAGCGAACAATGGTTGAGGTTATAAAAGGAAAGTAGTTACAAAATATATGGGACGGAATTGCTGACACCTATGGCTTTCGTACATGATCTCAGTCTTTAGTCAATTTTATGTCGATAACCCCGTCCCCTGTAAGATGTAGTACAGAAGGGTTATCCATTCTGGGGCAGAAAAACTCCGAACAATCAGTTTTATGTATAATTAGGAAGAAGGATATGAATGTCCCTGTCCCAGGGAAGAATTTTTCTATACCCATGACATTAGACGATTCATCCATTTCCAAAGAATTTACGTTTTAGCTGGTTGGGAGCTTATTCCCGCTTCACGTGCAAGGTTGTAATCTTTGATATTGGAATGGATAATCCTTCAATATATTTCTTGGAGGCCCGTTATGATAACTAATCGTCCAGTTATTGGTATTGATGTAGCCAAAAATTTTTGTTATTACGCAGCAGTTTCGCCAACCTGTACAACA
>NZ_FWXI01000004.1 GCF_900176355.1 Sporomusa malonica
TCCCAAGGCTAGATACAGAGTGGCTGGCTAAGCCTTCTCAGGCGGGATTCCCACCCGCTATACTCTGTGCACTTCTTGGCGCACAGAACCGTCCCCTTGTTTCCCCCTGACAAATCAGGTCCCTGTGTCACGCCAGTGTCACTCGTAAGGTCACTTCTCGCAGTTACCAGTGACGTTTCTCCGTATCACTTACGTCAAATAAGTTAGTTGGACAAACAAACCAATCCTGCTCCAGTAGCTAAACGTCCTCTAGATTGCATAAACTACGAAACACATGATCTTATCGCCCAATTAGTTTTTAGCATTCAACTATTACGTTGGCTTTTGAGATTTCTTCAGTTCTTTTTTTCTTTTCTTCATACATAAGTTTATCACTATGCTGAATAAGCTCATGTATACTATTATACGTATTGTTAAATATCGCCATTCCATAACTAAATTTAATACGATAAGGCATTTTGCTGCTTGCATTATATGCATTGATGTTATCATTTAGCATTTTTATATACTTCTCTACTATTTCTCTTTGATTTTCGTTAATCAAGACAATAAACTCATCACCGCCCAAACGGATAGAAACTCCCTTTCCTTCGAAGACAGCTTCCAGCTGCTTAGCAAATACCCTCAGCACTCTATCGCCTTCATGATGCCCAAAAACATCATTGATACTTTTAAAGTTGTCCAGATCAATATTTATTACCGCTAAAACAATGTTACTTCTCCTACACAAAATTGTAAGATATTCATCATAAGCTATGCGATTTCCCAATCCTGTTAATGAGTCGATTTTTGTCTGACTGTGTATAATAAAAACATAGTTAATTACAACAGCAATGGCTACACTATTCCAAATCGTTAAATATACAAAGTAGTACAATTGAAAGATAGACAGCAAAGAGGGGAGCATTGTAAGCAAACTAAGTATGAGCAGTTCTTCTCTATTGAGTTTCTCACGAGCTTTATATAAGAATAGTAAGTTTATCATGTAATAAATGTAACTTGTCATCGGTGAAACAAAAAACAGTGGCCCCCGTATATATATATTCTCATTGGTTATACCAAATATCCAATTAAAATTATAGCTGCCCAATGATATGATGCTATTTAAAGTCAAGGGCACACTCAACCAGAGAACCTGATTTATATTCATTTTTTGGTATTTGTTTGTTCTTCTATATACATACAATACTATACAAATTGGTACCACTGGTGCCAGCGTGAATCCTAATGTATTAACCAGTTTATGTGCAATAATAAAACTAATGTAATTACTAGAATTTAATAATACACTCAAAATTTCTAATATTAATATTAATATCGTTGAGAATATTAATGCTAAAAACAACCTGTTAACTTGCTCTTTTCGATCTAGCTTATAGCAAGCATGTACAGCAATGCTTGACAACAATATTATCATAAAAATATTCATCTGAATCGCAAGCATTGTATTAATTAGTCATCCACTCCCGTCAATAACTATAAGCTATGTATCTAGCAATGCACTACTATTTTCAAATTACCATTGTATGTAGTATCAGAATTGATTAGTATTACTTTTTTGTCTTTTTTTGTATATTATACCAATAATTCCTCATTTAAGTAAAGCTACACTAAGAGTGTCAGAGGGAAGGGGTTATTGACATTCCATTGTTGTCAATAACCCCTTCCCTCTGACACCCTGTAGCACCCACTACGTTGTAGAAGTAGAACAGTCAACTCCCCTAAAAGATTCCTACGGCTGCTAGTTTATGGTATTATATAGGCACTACTTTTTAAAATCGGAGTTCTATATTTTGACGGGTTGTTCATGATAATATAAATACAATAATTGAAGCTAGGAAGGGATTAGGATGAAGATCGGCTTTTTTGACTCTGGTATTGGCGGCTTAACTGTTCTTGGTCACGCTTTAAAAATACTACCGTTTGCTGATTACACTTACTATGCAGATATTGAGCATTTGCCTTATGGGGAAAAGACAAAAAGCGAAGTAAAACAATACGTCCAAAACGGTATGAATTATATGGCTAAAATCAAAGTAGATGCCGTGGTGATCGCTTGTAATACGGCAACAAGTGTTGCTGTCGGGAAATTGCGAAAGAATTATAGTTTCCCAATCATTGGAATGGAACCTGCTGTAAAACCAGCTGTTGCTTATTGTAAAGAAAGAGGTAAAAAGATATTGGTATTGGCAACCAGTCTTACTTTACGGGAGGAAAAATTTCATCAATTAATTCATAGACTTGATGCGACAGAAATGGTTGATACAATGGCGTTAGGCGGCTTGGTAGAATTTGCCGAACAGTTTGAGTTTGACACTTCAGATGTATATCAGTATTTGCAAAAGAAATTTGCACCATTAGCGATACTTGATTATGGTGCTGTTGTTCTTGGATGTACACATTTCCCATTATTTAACAAGGTTTTGCAAAAATCGTTTACAAAGGAAACTGTTTTTTTCGACGGAAGTGTTGGAACCATAAATCACTTGGCAGATATATTAAAGCAAAAAGGAGTAGCTCCTAGTATAGATGATAAAATTAAATTTGTAATTACAAATGGCAAACTCCCACCAACTGAAGTTGATTATAAAAAAATATTACAAACTTATTTGCATAGCATATAAAACAATGTCACAATGTCGTATGCAGTAAATTGGGGTTAACTCATCGATGGTTCTACCGATAAATCATTTCGCATGGCAAATCCATCCCGCAAAAAGTCCAGTAGAATATGAAGGATCGCCCCCGGTGAACATCCATTTTGGGTTAGACGGCCCCTAGGTGGAAAGTTCGTTTCCCCCACCCACGCCGCTCACGAGCAATGATGCCGCTTTGTCGCCCAATTGAACTCGAAAGTAATATTGAACCATAGCGAATAGGGCGTCATATGTAGGAACCGAGATTCGAGTATTTCTTTGATATGCGCGAGCCACATTTAAAGGGAGGCCTCAAACCGAGGCCTCCCTACACGTGATTCTTCGGCGAAGGTCACGCTATTTTGTTCTTTTTAAAATCAATCTTATATTCTCCGCCATCATAATAGGCAAATGCTTTAGCATTGACAATTCCAATAATGCATCTATTTCCACCGGCTTCGTTCACTGGCCACCACTCTTTACCGCCTCAATCGGCAACATGAAATTTTTACCCTGGCTGTTTTGTTTAGCGTAAGAACTTATTCATAACACAGAAAAGGGGTAGTTGAATTTTTATTATTGGAATTCTTCACATTCAATTTTGTTTACCTTCTTCTTTCCATTTTTATTACCATACTCCCCCTAATTGCAGCCTCCAATTAAGCCAATAATTAGTACTGACATCAGACCACGATTTATTAGCAATAAATCAAAGCCTCATACCACACACCTATTTATTAAACAAGAACATATTACGCCCGTATACAGCGTCCTATTATTTTGCCCCTGCATTAGTCAATACACTAATCATTTCAGGGTTATTATTTGATTTAGCAACAGAAAGCGCCGTACCATTTTTTTTATCTTTACGGTTGACATCTGCCCCTTTAGCTACGAGTTCTTTAACCGCGTCAACATTGTTATTGCTTACCGCCAGCATCAAGGCCGTAAGTCCCGTATTGGCATCTGCCGCATTTATATCTATTTTTTTGGATACTATCAATTTGATAATTTCGGTATCATTTTGCAATACTGCCATCATCAGCGGTGTAGCCTCAAAGCCTTTCGAAATAAACTGCACATTCAAATCCGCACCTTTATCCAGTAAAAGCTTAAATGCTTCCTGCTTGTCTGTTCCTTTCCCTTTGCCCAAAATCACTGCAAGCACGGGCGTCAATTCCGCCTTATCCTTGCCCACAATTTTTCTCTTTATGTTAACATCAGCGCCTTTTTCAATCAGCAACTTCATTATTTCCAGATTGCCACTTGCGGCTGCAGTTATCAACGGATTCCCGTTGTCTGTAATTATATTCGGACTCATTCCTGCCTCTAAAAACAACTCAACAACATTGGCATCATTGTCTTCAACTGCTTTTACAAAACTTTGTTCAGTATATTGTATTTTCTTATCAGATAAATCTTTTCTGGCTTCCTCGGGACTTCTTCCACACCCTGAAAGCAATAAGGCTATAACAAGTATTCCCACCATAAATAATCTGGCTATCATATTCTCCCATCCCCCTGCTGTAATCATTTGTCTTATTGTTCGAGCCAAAACTCCCGCCTATATAGGCGGCGTAGATTATTAGCCACACATAGGATCACTTTAGTGATTTCTCCATAAACCAATATAATACTGGCAAGTATCATCAGCCCAAATATAATACTCACTGCAACCGCAACCAATACGGTCAGCCTGCTTTTCTTTTTGATCCCATAACCAATTCCTGCTAGTCCAGCTAAAAAATATAGTATACAAAAGTCCAGCCGCGTGAGAAAACTTAAATCTAATAAGAGCGGATCAACCTGCCGCATCACTTTGTTTCCATTTTGTAAGACCTTGAATTACTTCATATTCCTCAACAGGCCAAATGGTTTGTGCATTAGTAACTCTAAATCTGTGATTAGAATCGCTATAAGGATCAATCATTTTTTCAAAAGAACATCTTTTGGCTTACCATCGCTATTTAATTCATAATACAAATTGGTTGTTGTCCAAACAACCTTGTCTGCTGCTTCCACCCTAGGCGACAAAAAGCAACATGATCCTAAAAATACAGCTAAACATATCAAACATAGCTGAATGTACTTTTTCAATTCCATGCACCCCACCATTTTTATTTTTTCAGAAAGATACTTCTCGAACGAAGTTACTTATTCAAAGACATAGGTGAAATTGCCATTCTCATTTCAATGCACAAAAAAGAATTTGCATAGTTCCTTTTCTTTCCAAACCGCTAGATTGCCATCCATATCCCAATACTGGAAATTGACCGCTTGGCGCACACATATTTCCCGGTATGTTTCCTTTATTTCAGGGTCGAAACGCCTTCCCACACACGGCTGGCGTATTTCGCATATAGGGCGACTATCTGTGACTGGCATTTAGCTGCACGCCATGGATAGTGCCCTTCTCGCTAGGATATAAAACCTCCCCGACATGAGTATATCCAGATTGAGAATATTGGCACGGTGCCCGTGACCAACCAGACTGTTGCGTCAATAATCACTTCAAGTTATTTCTCTATAAAAACACCTCATTTCCACAAAAAAACAAATCCACTTTAATAGTAAAATGAATTTGCTTTTTGCGATACTATCCGAAAGTATATTCTTTTAAGTTAGCTGGCTTTATTCGATGAATGGCTGTATTTTTCAAACCATAGATTATTCATAACAGTGCCACTGACAAAATTCCACACTCGCTTGGATAAAAAGAATAATTCGTTACCTTAATGAACATAGCATCACTGTCATGAACGGCTTTCCTATTTAAGAAATTATAAAAAGCACCCCGTAGGATGCTTAGCTGTTAAACAATTTATTTAAGTTCTATCTTCAGCTCATAATAGTCTTCAAATTTGTCCAGAATCCCATTCAGCGCGTTCTCAACATTAGCGAGAGTTACCGTAAGAGGGTCATTTGTATTAGCCAAATGGAGATCGAACCCAAATATTTGTCTGTCATTAACAGTATAGGCTTGATTTTTACTAACGTTAATATTTGAAATTACTTTGTTTTGAAACAATCTGTGAGCCATTTCTTTATACAATTCCGTATTTGTACTAACTGGCTCTTTTGTAACGATTTCAACAGAAAATATTGTGAACGTTGCATTACATGAAGTACACATTGTTGAACACTTCCTCATATTATTTTATGAAAAACACAAGTAACCGCCTGAGCTGAGCTTACAAACATTGTTGTGATGACATTTACATTTTAACACTAATGATAATCATTTTCAATAACTTTATAGAAACTCACAGACGGCAAACTGTGTGAAAACCGCCCCTCTTATTAACACGAATCTACAAATATGTGAATCAACTGGACATGGAGGAACTGAAATTTCAGAGATCGGTCTGCCCAAGCCTAGGACGCCTACCCTATCATCCGAAGGATTTACTTAAACTCTATCTTTACGGCTACCTTAATCGGATCCGTTCATCCCGAAGGCTTGAACATGAGGCCATAAGGAATATTGTTCTCGGAGCATTTCAATTTCACAGTAGCTTACTTTTTTAAAACGAATGGCATTTACACCTAGTCCGACTAACCTCCCCAGAATATTTATAAATTTCATCCGGTATGTAATACAAATAGCGTCCACCTTCAATCGACTTGTTTTATATAAATTCTAGAGCCATAGCTATCGTAATATTAGCTATGGCTCTAGTTCGATATTTTACTTATTTTTCCTGCTGCAGTATTTACTTTACTGTTGTTCGAAGAATTACTTTCCGGCTCGTTTTTCCTTGTTTATATGTACAGCGCAATAAATATAAATACCAGTAATGTCTTTATAACTGTAATTACAAAAAGATCGTAGTATGATTGCTTATGGGTTAAGCCGCATACTGCCATCACTGTAATAAGACCACCGTTGTGAGGCATGGAGTCCAGCCCGCCGGAAGCCAGCGCGGCAAAACGGTGCAGAACATCGGGTGAGATGTTGGCCGCCTGTGCCCAGGTTAAGTAGTCAGCAGCAAGCATACCAAGTGCTATTGTCATTCCTCCTGACGCCGAGCCGGTAATTGCCGCCATAATATTGACAGTAATGGCTTCTGAGACCAGGGGGCCTGCCCCAATTTTTATATCCATCAAGAAGGATTTTATTACCTGGAAGCCTGCCAAACTGGCTACCACGCTGCCGTAACCATAACCTGAAGCCGTATTAAGGACTGCTACAAGGGAGCTGTTTGCTCCGCTATTGAGTGAAGATGCAATCCCAGCTGTTCTGCAAAGCTGCTCACGCCCAATGAATATTGCTAGAAGGATGCCTAGAATCAAGGCAATATTCAGCGACCAGATTGCTCGTACTTTGTCTACACTTGTGCTCAAAAGTGACAGTTTCAAAACTTTGAAGGGTAACAGGATTTCTTCGTTCCATTGATAAGCCCAAGACCATTTGAAGGGATTACTAAGATATAGGTTAGTCAGGAGAACTACGATAAGAGGGAGAAATGCAAGCATCTGGCCCGGCAATTGGCGCTCCGTTTTGTCCTCCGGCTCGTTTACTGTATGTGCCCCATACCCCTCATCCAGTTCCTTAGCTTGGCGCTGTCTGTATACAAGCCAAGCCCAACCCAGCAAGAAAACAGCGAACCCACTACTCATGCCAAGTAAGGGAGCAGCCCAGGTGCTAGTACCAAAAAATGCTGTTGGTATGATGTTTTGAATCTGGGGCGAACCCGGAAAAGCACCCATACTGAAGGTGAATGTTCCCAGCCATAAAGCAGCAGGTATGAAACGTTTAGGAATATTCGCCTCCCGGTACAGGGCAGCCGCAAATGGATACATTACAAAAACAACGACAAATACGCTGATACCGCCGTAAGTGAGGGAGGCACACCCTAGTATTACCGCGAGTATAGCATGCTCTTTACCCAGTGTACTGGCTATAGCTCCAGCAATTGCCCGAGCCATCCCGCCGTCTTCCATAACTTTAGCGAAAACGGCCCCCAGTAAGAAAATTGAAAAATACATTTTAAAGTACTCGGCCGCCTTAGTCATAAAGATTTCAGTATAGACCGGCATCAGACTAAAATTACTGGCCGCTGCCGCCAAAATGGCGAACAATGGGGCGAACAAGATAATGGAGTAACCGCGGAAGGCAAAGAACATTAGTAAGATCAGACTTAATAGTATTGCAAACAGTTCCACATATCATCCTCATTTCATTTAAGCATACTTATTGTTAACATACTACATTACTTGCTATTATAGCGTACTGTAAGAAGTTCACAAACTCAATACAAATCTGCCCATTAAGCAAAAAAGATATGTCATCTACATTTTGCTTGGTGTTTAAGCCATGAGACTAATTGGTATGATGATATATAAAGAAGCAGTTTAAGCAAATTGCTGACAATTGTAAATCAATAAGCCGCTGTTGCTCTTATCCAGAGAAAGTTATACTTTCTGTCAGGATAAAAAAAAGCCGGCATAATTGCCGACTCAATAATGTAGAGTAGAAACCTTTGGTGCTTCTATTGTGTGCTGTTCTTTCGTCTCAGGTGGTGCATCAGAGTTTTCCTGAACTCCGGTTTGGCCAGTAGTATATTTAGCTTCAGTCTTTTCGTTATTAGGCAATGTATATCCAAGCTTTTCACCGTAACTACCAGAGCTTTTCAAAAAAACACCTCCTGAAAGTTAGTATTTCCCAAGTACGGCTTATATACGTTAGAGGAAAAAAGACTATTTAGTTCTAGCTACTCGGATATCTCGTTTTACTCTTTTGTCATCTTGAGGTGTATCTGCTGATCCCCGCTTAAGTGAAATTTCGCGAGACAACTTGCTACCACTAAAAATGGTTTCTTCCAAAGTGAGTCACCCCCAAATTTAGTATTTCTAAAGAAAATACGGCTTGCGCCGAGCCTTGGCGAAAGCGGAAGTAAGAGCAGCCTATGTGCCCTCAGGTTGATGGGTGATTGGGACCTGTGAGATGCTTATCGCCGCTAATATCCTTATTTTTGAGGTTCTGGTTTTGTTCTTTTGCGCGTTTTTGCGCCTGAGAGTCATTCGAATTATTCTTAACCACAGTATCACCTCCCATTACTTATTGTTTGCGTGAACAATGATTTAAATTCTGAGAGATAGAGATAAGCATTGAAAACCATAATAAACGTGCGACCGATTGAGCCACCGCCAGCCTAGGGAAGGCAGCTTATGGGAATGGGAATAAACTTAAAAAGCCAGAGCTCTGCTTTATACAGTCGCTCCGGCCTAGGGAGTTGCGCACTCCAGTAAAATTATATCCAAAGTCAATGGATTGTATTCAATCTGCCATATCTTTACCCCCAAAAAGCTTACATTCGAATGTTTGCCTTAAACCACGATTCTGCAAATTCTTTAGACAATCCTGCCGGCATGCTTGTAAAAAATAACGTATCAAAGATATACACATTGTTTTGGGATCGGCTAGGTTTTTGAAGCAATCCGTTACTTAACGGGTATAATAATTGCTCCAGATATATCCCGCAAGACATCTGGGGTCAGTTTAAATACGGCATGTGGTGTACCTGCTGCTGCCCAAACTTCTTCATATTTCATTAGGTCTTCATCCATATATACAGCAAAGTAGTTATCTCTCCGGATTGGTGATATCCCGCCTATAGCAAATCCCGTGTTTTCAAGTACAAACTTCGCGTCAGCCTTTTCCAATTTTTCGCCAAGATGCTTAGCCACTATTTTTTCGTTAACCTGGTTGATTCCACTTGCCACTATCAATACCGGTTTACTGGCAGCTTTAGTTTTAAATACCAGCGATTTTGCAATTTGGCCGACTTCACAGCCTATAGCATCAGCAGCTTCTTGCGATGTTCGGGTTGATTCGGACATTTCCCTAACGTGAAGTTTGACGCCAAACTCATCGAGTAAATCCTGTACTTTCTGTGCGCTTTTGCTTAAGTTATAGCTCACCCAACTGCCCCCTAACGCTTTACATATGATATAATACAAATGTATGCTATAATGTATATTTTATATTATACTATTGTATGTTATAACATACAATAGTATTAATGGAGGCTAAGATGGAGAACTTGTCGGTTATTATAGGTAAAAATCTATATGATATCAGAAAAAAGAAAAACCTTAGTTTAGATAAAGTTTCTGAGTTAACCGGTGTAAGCAAACCGATGCTAGGGCAGATTGAACGGGGTCTCTCCAATCCGTCTGTAGCAATATTGTGGAAAATTGCCTCTGGTCTGAATGTATCGTTTTCCTATTTTATCGAAGCGAATGATGATGAAATACGCTACATCCCATTCAAAGAAGTTCACCCTCTATATGAATACAAAAATAAAATGGCTGCATATCCATTGTTTCCCTACGATGACAAAAGAAGATTTGAAATATTTACTATTTATCTACAACCTGGCTGTGATCATATTTCCACCCCTCACAATGACGGCGTCGAGGAATATATAATCATAACAGAAGGAGAAATGGAACTGGTGATAGCGGAAACCGTATACAAGCTAGCAAAAGGCGATGCACTAGCTTTTGCTGCTAATAAAGCACACACTTATCGAAATACCTCGGAAAAACCCGTTTGCTTTAATGATATTATTTATTACTTTAACTAGTGGCTTAAAGTTTCCGGGCAAAAAGAAAAACTAAATTGCATAGTGTAATTCGAAGAACAATCAAAAGAACTCATAACCAGGTAAACCCACGCACTATATGCGTGGGTTTTACTACTTTACTTTCCTTTTCATTCCATAAATGTAAACCCCCATCATCAAGTTTTTTTCCTGACAATGGAGGTTCATGCTTTTCTGCTCTACCCAATATTATTTAGATTTCATTCTTCATCGTCATTAAGCTATTTTGCAATATCAATTGCGGTGTTAGTAGAGTTAGCATTCTCGGTTTCTTGTTCTTCTTGTTCACGTTTGCTGATTTCTGCAGAGTATTCACTCTGCGTGATTTCACCGTTACTCAGCATCTCTTTTAACTGAGATTCGCTGTATTGTGAGAGACTATCACTAGAGGTGGAATCAGAATCATCACTGCTTGCGTCACCACTGGGAGCAGCGCCGCTAGGAGCAGTTGTACTGGACATTTTAGCAGTCTCACTAAGAGAGGAGGTTGCTAAGGCTGCAGTGTCTGGGGAGCTGGCAGAAGATATGTCAGCCGATGATTGCTTAGCATTTGTTGAAGAATTGAGTGCATTCAAGCGAGAACCTTCCTGACTGATTTCAACCGAATATGCTGCGGAAATACCAGTTTTTTCAGTGTCTGAAGCAGCTTGGTCAGTAATTAATTGGGGTGTGGCTGTCGATGTAATATTGATTGAGCTGGTTGTTGAATTAGTCTGTTGCGACTGTGCATCCTCTTCTTTTTGCGTTTTTGATTTCTGAGCATAAGAAGTATACATAGAAGCGGTTGTACTTCCGGTAGATAGAGTATTACTAATCTGAGTCATGTAACCTACTTCCTTTCTCTTTTTTAAAGCCTGTCATTATTTATTGTCTCATTTTATTCTTGGAAAAGGGTTTTTTTTACGCAAATAATACCTTCGACAATGAAGTGCATTAATAGCCAAAATTTGGGATATACTAGATGCAGTTGATATTGTTGGAAGGCAGTTGATTGTTATGAATATCTTTGAGGTAATTCATGATGCGTTTGAACCATTTTTAGATGGCGAAAAAAGACCATTAAATATTATGGAAGCCACGAATTTATGGTTTTTTCTTGCTATAAGTGAGACGACGATGCGCAATGAAGAAATAGCTTACAATCTAGCTCAAGACCAGGAGCTTAAAGAAAAGCTCTGGGATGCAAAGGCTAGCGTTCATCAGCCAATTGCTAAGGAGATACAAGAGTTTCTGCTAGCAGAAAGGGTGCCCTTACCCAAAGGGACGCCACCAAAACCAGTTGTAGATTTTCAACTTATCCCTGAGGGAGCAAAATTAAATGATGAAGAAATTGCCAATCTAATGTCTTTTAATCTTCTTCTTGGAATTAATTATGCTTCAAGAGGACTTACAGAGTCTATTCGTGCTGATGTAGGATTAATCTTTTTCAAAATTATCGCTAAAAAAACAATTTTCGGAGCAACACTAAAAAAGCTTATGGATAAACGCGGGTGGCTTCATGATCCACCTGTCTATAAATCGTAATCTGATTTCATACATTATGGTTGCAGCGTCTTCGGAACAACTCAATGCTAGCTCTGAACAGTCAACTCAAGCAGCCAATCAAGTAGCCCTGTCCATTATTGAGTAGCGCAAGGTAGACAACAGCGATATGTAGTGGAATCTGCCTCTAAGATAGTGACACAGATGCCAGAAAACATTGGATTTGTCGCGTCCAATGCTATACAGTCTCAAAATAGAGCAGGACCCGCTTAAAGCGAAGAGCTTAGGCGGGTCCTGCTCTATTTTTAAACCGACGAAATATGCAATCTTTTTTCCATATAGCACACAGGAAAAGGAAGATGGGTAAAATGTTTAACATTAGACTGCGTAAATCCCAATTTCCGATACCATGCCTTTAATATCTCATGATTATCAATAACACCAATTAAAACGGTATCGCCCCCCTGGTCAGCAACGTAATCTGTCACATACTCAACAATCTGCCGGCCACATCCTTTATGCCTATATTTAGGCAATACTGCCAATCGTTCCATATAAAAACCGTTATCTTTATGTTTTTCAATGGCAACAAAACCAATCTGTACCGTTTTACAAAACACCCCAAGCATTACAATTCCTTTTTCACGCATTTTTTGCAAATGTCTTATTTCAATAAATGCTGGATTGGTGGGAGCATTCTCGCTTGTAAGATTAAATTCTCCCGCTACCGTAAGAAAAGATTCTCGGATGATATTTATGCTTTCAATCAATTCCTGTTCAGTGTTCACTTGTTTATATATCAAATCCATGTATAAACGCCCCCCTTTATTTCACGCCATGACTCGGAGAGTTATCTACATTGACATATGCACATTCTTCTTTTTATATTGAGATTCTTGGCCTTCTCGTTATTGAGTGAAATGTGAACCAATACTCATACCTTATATCTTCGAATCTAATCTTACTCTTTCGCTGCCAATGTAATCCTTCCCTCGCTATACCGAGGTACGACATTTACAATATTTGATTGTAGGCAATATTCGATGTCGGTTTTATTGCCTATATCGTATAGTCGTTTACCATTTCTACTGTTACTAGCAATCTCCACTATAGATTTTTTCGCTCCATTATACATCATCCAGGCCCCCTGAGCCGAATCTGTCATTATCAAGTCCGCTTCCTCATTTAAGATGCTAATTAATAGTCCTGCGCAGAGAGCGTCCTCTAGTGAAAAAAGCTGATCAGTTCCGGCGCAAACAATCATAATATCTTTCCCATATTCATTAGCCTGATGGCAAACTGCTTTAGCATTTATAAATGAGCCTATCAATGTAAGATAAGCCTCTTCTGTCGATGTAATTGCAATTGTTCCATTGGTAGTAGTCATAATAATCGTTTGATCCTTCACCTTATCTGTAGAGAACTCGAAGGGTGAGTTCCCAAAATCAAATCCCTCGATCCTTATTGACTGCCGCTCACCCGCAAATAGAGCAGATTCCATTTGGCGAGCCACACTATAAGCCTCGTCAATATTTGAAACTGGAATAATGGTTTTACAGCCATTAGCCATAGCAGTCACTATACTAGTTGTTGCACGGAATATGTCCAGTATAATACAAATAGTGTCTGAAATATCAGGTTTATTTACATCTTTAGGCAAAAACGCAACATCGATCTTCATTCTGAATCTTACCTCCCTAATCTATTGTCAGCTAAAGGATTATCCTGAACCAGATGGAACAACCTCAACCGAATTATTCTTTTATGCTCAGAAAACTCTTTAATAATCTCTCAAAGGATGTATCTATATAAGCATAATAGTGGCTATAACCCGTATCGTGGTATAATCAAATCAAGGGTTGAAAAACAAACTAATATTTGCTGGAGGTGCTTATAATGAAAAAAGTTGGACTGGTAGGTGGGATTGGCCCTGCATCCACGCTGGATTACTACAAAGGGATCATCGATGGTTATCGGGTGAGGACAGCTGGCGATAACTATCCCCAAATGATCATCGACAGCTTAAATCTCGCCGAAATGTATTCCTGTGTATCAAACAAGCAATGGGATGAGTTTACTAATCGATTGGTCACCTCAATAAAAAACCTGGCGGCTGGTGGGGCTGAGTTTGCGGTCATGGCGGCCAATACTGCTCATATCGTATTTGGTGAAGTTAATAGCCAATCCCCTTTGCCCCTTATAAGCATCGTCGATGAAACGTGCAAATACGCACAATCAAAGAATTGCAAAAGCGTCGTGATATTCGGTACAGCTTTTACGATGAGCAGCGGGCTATATTCAAATGCGTTTGCGAAATATGGTATCGATGCATTTGTCCCCACGGAAGATGAGCAAAAGGCAATCCATAATATTATTTTCCCGAATTTGCAGGAGGGCATCGTTTTACCGGAAGATAAAAAAACAGTGCTGCAGATCGCAAATCGAATGATTTCTGAGAAAAATGCAGATGCACTGATTCTCGGATGCACCGAACTGCCGCTTATAATTCAGGAAAATGATTTAGATGCCTTGGTTTTGGACACGACACAGATACATATCAATGCTATATTAAGCTACATGCTTGCATAAAGGTTAAAATGCTAAACCTTTATAATTACTTGCCAAGGTGCATTTTGACAAAAGCACAAATTTCATGCATTGCTTGTGTAGCCTCCGGAAAAAGGGGAGCCGTCGCGGGATAACAATGGAACATACCCTCCCCAACCCTTAAAGTGACGTCAACACCTGCATTTTTCGCTTTTGCCGCAAACTGAGTTGAGTCGTCGCGAAGGATTTCATCTTCACCGGCATAAATAAGCAGAGGTGGCAGCCCTTGAAGTTCCGCGTAAAGAGGTGATGCATATGGTAATTCATAACCCTTATCCCCTGCATAATGCTTTGCCACAGCGTTTGCCATCCCTTCTGGAGATAGACATACCTTAGCTTTAGTTCGATGGGATTCACCAGCACACTTCAAATCTGTAATCGGAGAGTAAGCCACTGCCGCAGCAGGAAGAGGAGTACCTTGATCGCGAAGTGCAAGTAAAGTGCCTAAACATAAACCTCCTCCGCCGGAGTCTCCCACAAATACTATATTAGAAGGCTCAACCCCCTGATCCAACAACCAACGAAATACTTTTAATGAGTCTTCTATGGCTGCAGGATAAGGATGCTCTGGAGCCAATCGATACTCAAAGAGCAGTGCACCAACTTGGCTGCCTTTAACAAACTTAGCCGTAATCGCTCGGTGCGCATGGCACGAACCACACACATATCCGCCGCCATGAAAGTATAGTATTATTTTATCTTTTGTTGCTCCAGCCGGTAAAATCCATTCGGCATAGAGACTATCTATATAAACAGGTGATACTTGGATTTCTTTCGGCATCTTGCCAAATCTTCCGGCCCCTTCTTCAACCTGTTTACGAAAACTGAGTATCGCTTCATACTGACTCCAATCGATAATTTCCTTTTTAAATTTTAAGCTAAAAAAATGACGGTTTTGTAATAAAAATTTGATTAAGCGTCCCCGCAAACTGGGCATTGTTATCCCTCCAATTTTATCAATTCTTGACGGTGTTATTCCTTAAAAAACATGCTTGCAAGTATATTAGCATCAGGAGCCTTAAATTTCTTTCCATGGACCGCCTTATATATGGCTAAGCCATTTATTGACGTCCAGAATACCATAGCTAATTCCTTAGTATCATACATCTTAATTGAACCGTTTTTTTGTCCCTCAGCAATAATACTGGCAATTGCTTCATAGGGAAATGTGTTTTCTTTTTTTATTATATTTTTAGCTTCCTCAGGAATAGCATCTGATGCGGTAGCCTGCGCGATAAGCAAATGATACCGTGAAGCATCTTCGTTCTGTTCCAGAAGTTTTAGTAGTTCTTCAATTGCAAACTTAATCTTTTCCCTTGGTGATAAGGGTTGGCTTACTAGCCAGCGGCACGCTTCATTCATTCTATCAAAGGCAATTCGAATCAATTCAATAAAAATCTCTTCCTTAGACTTGTAATAGTGGTACATAAGCCCCTGGGATATATCTGAAGCTGAAGCTATATCAATTATCTTAGTAGCCGCCAGACCCCTTTGGGCAAAGAGCATTAGTGCATTTGACAGTATCTGTTGTCTGCGTTCTTCCTTAATCTTTTGATTTAGTTCTTTATTCCTCGTCAAAGTACCACTCCCCCTCTTTTATTGATTGAAATTTTATTCAATATAATTATACCATGCTATCTTTTTTTTGCAATCAGCCTGTTATCTTTTCTTATGAGAGATGCGCCCCCCCATATTAAGTCCACTTCCATAACATGCCACGCTATAAAAAATAGACATTAGGTAAGAAATTTGCCTAATGTCTATTTTACTTACATTCTATAATTACCCAAAACCCGAAGCGCCTAAAAACAATATTGTTACTAAAATTGATATTATTATAATCACTATTACCAATTAATACGAAAAGAGTAAAGCTTACTAATTATTCCTGAGTATCTTTTTCAGTTTCTTCTACATAAGATAAACGTTTGGCTGCTGGCTGAGGCGAAAGAGAAAACCCTTTTGAAGATGAAAAATTGGTCGAGTTTATTTGAACGACTTTCGCAATCATTTGAATAACTGCCCTCGATATAATAGCCACAACCATCATAAGAAAGAAAAAATAAATGAAATTCCAGTTATAGTACGCTTTTATTCCAAAGAGTTGAAAGGCAGGTGATATCCCAGAACTAAATAAGATGGAAGCTAAAGCTGACCAGGTAAGATATCTTGTCCAGGAAGACCCATACTGATGGGCAAACATGAGTAGAATCGGAACGACTGTAAAATCTATGGGGAATACTCCCGGGACAATTGGGATTAACCTTATGTTGTGTTGCCAAAGACCCATAGAAAAACCTACGATATCTACAAGCACTGCCTGTACAGCTACAAAGGAGCCAAACAAAAGAATTTCAAATGTTCTGCTTTTATCCAGTAGCTTTATCCATACTGCATATAAAATCGATAACAGGATAAGCATCCCCCACCATTGATTTGAAAAAAGCTCTTCATTAATATAGCGGGTCCAGGTTATATTCCAGATTTGAAGTTGAAGTTGATGAAATAGCTCATTAGTATTCATGATACACCTCCAGAAGATAGCTTGTGTAATGATGACTAAAAAATGTATCACAGAAGTCGTTCCGGCTACATATTTTCTTTTTTGCAGCTCCCTACCAAGCAGGTAATTTTCAGGAAACAAACGCAGCTTCGCCTCACGGATACCAGTCTATCGGATTATGTACGTGCTGTAATAAACCAGTCGACCCTATCATTTGCTTAACTCCTTATAATATCCCGGGTCTAAGTAACATTTGATACTATATATCATATTATGTTACTAGGCACCCCACTATTAATAGGAGGCGTATTTTATGAGCCACAAAAAGTCTATGTCCTGCATGGATTCCTGTAAATCTATGGACTCCTGTAAGTCCATGTCCTGCATGGATTCCTGCAAATCCATGGACTCTTGTAAGTCCATGGACTATATGGACTCCTGCAAATCTATGGACTCTTGTAAATCCATGGACTGCATGCAATCTATGAAGTGCATGAAGTGCATGAAAGCAATGAGTTGCATGAACTGCATGGCCAGATAAACTACCAGCGATAGGTTAGCTTGTTAATAAGCCCGTAGGTGATCGTGGGTATCCAGATCACCTACGGGCTTATTTTCCTTGTCCTGATAGAAAGTATAACTTTCTCCTGGATAAGGGCAACATCGGCTTCCGCTGTCGCCAAAGGCTCGGCGCAAGCCGTGTTTTCTTTATAAAGAATTATGGCAATGCTAGTCTTGATAATGTGGCCTGCTCTATCAGTTTTTCAGCGTATTTTTCCTTAAGCGTTTTGTATACCTTTTCGTGCTCAATATACGAACAACCCTCGCTATAGTCACATTTTTCGCACTGCCAGCACTGAAGATACCCAAATACATTGAAAAATCGGTCCGCACTTCCAAATTCGTTAATAACCCCTTGAACCATAGGAATAGGATAAAACTCACTTAGAAGACTGACAATATCGCCTTCCTCCATTTCATCGGCACGGGCTCCAAAATAGTCTCGTACACACTTATAAAAATTAAATAAACCCCGATCAAACACTCCCGGCTGCATGCGCCTTGAAAAATCTAAAAACCTCTCAAACGCATAATAAGCATTAGCAAAATCACCTTTCCAATAATGGAGTGCGCTCAGAAACAAGTCTATTCTCACATAGTACCAAGGGAGAGGTTTCTTGATTGTCAGATTCAATATATTAGCAATTGAACTTCCATTATGATAAGGAATTTCGCCAAAAAACTTGATAATTTCATCAGTCTTCTCAATGGTTATTTCTGGTAAATTTCTAATATACTCTTTTACTTTGTTGTATTGCGAGTATTCATCTATCGGCTTTATATCAAAAAACTGTTCAATTTCACTCATACCAGGGACTATGATATGAAAACTAGGAAAACCCAAAAAGGAATTATCACGGACAAAAATTTGATAGCCATTTCCCTTGATTAAACTAAACAGATATTCAAGCAATTGTCTATTGCTATTTGCTTCTATACTAGGAAATTCGGTAAAATCATAACTATATTTTGAAGCAAAAAATCGTGATGGATAGTATCCCGATCCATTTACTAAAATACCAAGTACATTTTCATGATCTTCATCTACCGGACTCCTGTAGACAAACTCTTTCACACCCATCATATCTCGAACTTCCTGCCCCTGTAATAGTTCTGTTAAAGTTCTTTCAGCCGCAATGGCAAAGATCGGGTGAGAACCAAACTTAACAAAATAACTTTGATCATCTTTGTTGATAAAAATTACCCCTACTACGGGAAGTCCTTGCCCGAGGGAGCAGTCTTTCATGATTACTTCAAAATTCCCGCTTTGTTCAATTTGCTGAATCATTCGATAAATGATAGGATGTTGTTTTAAATATTCTACCGGAATGTCAGGTGGAGTAATTTCGTCAACTAATATACGCATGTTGACGTAGCGTTCTAGCACCTCCGAGAGTCCCTGAACCAACGCCTCTTCGGTTGTATTACCAGCGCACATTCCATTAGACATATACATTTTGGAAACCATCTTTATCGGTATGTGGGATATATGTCCACTATTGATATTAAGATATGGTAAAGCAATAAAGTCTGCTGGAACCTTCTCGTAAGAAACTTGCTGCCACTTTTTGAGCAATTCTTGAACATCAAAGTCCCTAGGTGTTTTATTAATTTGGATGCTGGACCACTCCTCATTACTGTTAAGAAACTCTTCCCTACCAATGCGTTGCTCATCAGGAGCATAGTAAAACCCCTGATACCCGAGAGCATCTTCTTTTAAATCATAATTAAGCCGAAAGAAGGCCTGGTTTTGAAGTCTTTCCATAAGTTCGGCGTAGGCACTTGCTAAAGCATACTCGTATGTGGTTCCCTTTCCGTTTGTAGCAAGGTTAGTGTTCCTAATCGTAACAGTGACTGAGTAAAACCCATCCGCAGAGTTCTTCCATCCAGTTTCAACTGCAAGAATATTTAAGTCCGTCAATATATTTCGTATCTTAGTTATGGTTCTCAACGGCAATTCATCCTTGTATTTACATACACTTAAAGTCATAAACTTATCACTCCAGCTTTTTTTCACACTCCAGTTTAAATATATTCTCGATTGGCTCAGGTGGTTCCAATTCAAAATTGCTATTGAATATTATCGTGAAGTCAATCCTTTGAAAATTAATAGAACCATAGCTAACCCTAAGATTTAGCTATGGTTCTACTTTGTTAAACTCGTTTCATGGCAGATCAGTGTTCAAAATGAAATTGCACAATGCAACTCTCACCCAAAATACAAGAATCTATCCTGTTTGAATACTTACGCATCAGAAACCCCGATAATCTTACGAGTGCACTGTCGTCATTAAGCAGTTCCTCATCTGTTGGACGTTTCTCAGGAAATTCCATCAAAGCTCCGTTATATACAACTTTGACAGCTAAATTATATTCATCGAAACTGACTTCTAGTTTTACCTTTCCGTCTCTAACCAGCTCTAATCCAAGGGCTGTCTCGAAGAACTCTATAATTGCGGATGAAGCCCGGTGTATAACCTCACTTCGCGCTCCCCAAGCCGCTCCACTGCCTTCCATGAAATTTATCACTTTTTCTGTCGAATCCGTTCCTAATGTTAGTTCAATAGTACTTTTCTGTTTTATGCCGATACGGAATAACAGATTTAAAGAAATAGCAGTAAGGGAAACCACTGCAAGGGAGGATTTGAATAAAGGCTGGAGCTGCACCGGAAATTGAGCATATATGCTGGGCAGTAAGTCTACACTCAATCCCAAAACCAGTGATAAACCAACTACAAATATTTTCCTATCATCGAGCATACGTGAAGCAACTATTTGAAACCCTTCAATAATAAAGTATCCAAGATTTATTAGCAGCACTGCTCCCATAACGGGTGCAGGCATGATAGCCAATAAAGCAGCAGCTTTCGGAAAAAAAGCCATCGCAATAAACACACCGCTTACAAGGTACGCCAAATAGCGACTAGTAACCCCGTTTACAATAGATAACCCCACACTGCTTGAACTACTGTTCAGTCCCATACAGCCAATAATTCCACAAAATGATGTTCCAATTCCTTCAGCAAAGATGCCATTCCCAACATTTTTTATATCAACGCGTTTCCAATTTGCGTTATTTGTCTTTTGGCATATTGCTAAATTACCCATTGTTTTCAGAGTGGAGCAAATAACTGCGATGAAAAAAGGCAATACTAATCGCTCATCAAAAGACCACTCCATGCGAATGGAAGGAACAGCGACAAATGGCGTAGCAACTAATTGTCCAATATCATCTACTTTTAAAATTCCGAATAAGGAAGACAGTATATACCCCATTACTATGCCGATAAATATAGAGTATTGTCGCATAGAAGATTTTCCCCATACGTTTAATGAAACCATGATCGCCAAGGTTATGATTCCAATCAACATTGATGTAGTATCTATTGTAGTTTTTATATCATCAATGCCAAATATCGCCGAAACCCCGGGAGCAATACCGGCGATCCCGGTCATTGCCACCATTAATCCTGCCACCTCTGTAGGAAATAAAAACCTTATGCGCGGGATTATTTTACTAAGCAGCACCTGAAAGAAACCAGCAATAGTGGTCATACCACATAATAATGCCAAGCCACCTGTCTGCACAGCCAAAGCAGAAGCCTGGTAATACAAAAATCCAGTTTCCTCAGCGCAAAAATATCCTGATCCCATCGCACCTTTACGTAAGACTTGCAATAACGTCCCAATTCCAATCCCTATCATCATTATACTTACAAAATTTCGGGCTACTTCTCGCGACCCGCCCGTCATACTTATGATCAAAACGGGCAGCACCAAATCCATTGACAATACCACTATTTGTTGGATAACAAGCGGAATTGCTACTTTATTCGGTATGTTATCATGAAGTCCATAGATTATATTTATCGGTTTCTTCTCATTATTAACCATTTGTCAGACTTCTGGAACGTAACACCATATTAGTAAAGCGGCTTAGTCGTTCCGTTCTCCTTTCCGAGGATCCTCTTACCTAATCCACAATAAAAAGCTTAGCCCCTGTTTCAGTATATGACCTGTGCGGATTAGCTTCATCCGCAACTTGGTAACTAGTGCCTGGAGTTAAAGTGAATTTTCTCCCGTCGTCAAGCTCCGTAATTAATACGCCCTCTAAGACTAGTAAAACATGTCCCCTATTACACCAGTGGTCGGCTAAATATCCCGGTGTATATTCTACCATTCTCACGCGAATATTCCCCATTTCGAATGTGCGCCAGTAGGCTACTCCATTTATTCCGGAATGCTCTGTTGGGGTAATCTTATCCCACTCAATTGTACAAAAAGGTACGTCTTGTATTTGCATAAACCTAACTTCCTTTCATTTTGTAATATTTACCTTTGATCATATAGATTAAGCCCAAAAAAGTAAATATCCAATTAATTTACTGGTAGAAGTCCAAAAGATATCCGATCTATTCTCGCTGCACAATTCGCTACAAAAAACAAAAAAGTATCAGCTAACGCTAATACTTCAAAATTCTTTCCAATCCTGTTCAATATTTTCACGCATTCGCTTTAGCAACTTCAAAACAGTCTCTCTGTCCTCTGGACTAAATCCAGTAAAACAGCATTCAATATTTCGATTTTCTTCTTCTATCAGGTAGGAATAAACATTCTGAGCTTTGGCTGAAGGAAAAAGGTGCCACATTCTTTTATCCTCATCACTACGTTCTCTCAGCACATATCCCTCATCCATCAACTTTTGTACCGCTTTGGTGGTTGTTGTTTTGTCCACTTTAAGAATGTTGGAGAGATCGATCAGATTGATACCCGGATATTCGCAAATACGGGTCAAAAATATGAATTGGCCTCTTTGTAATTTTATTTCTCGAAATTTAATATCGCTAATTGACTGAATGCAACGTGCAAGCGCCCCAACTTCCCGGAGAACCTTATTTTTTAATTTGCTAATAATTATTCCCCCATATATTATAATTAGTTTCAATTTCAACTAATTATAATATATGGTTTTTTAGTTGAAATGTCAACTAAAATCCACTACCTGGATGATAATATCCTGTGAATCTTTGGTATCTAAGGGATAATACAATCGACTAAGAATTATAAATAGTTCTTTGATGGCGTTGCCGTCTCTCTTCAAATCTTAACTTTCTTTCATCAAAGTATTTAAAAAGATTAGGAATCACCGCCGCAATCGGCTGTTGGAATAGCATACACAAGGTAATGGGGATTGCTACCGCCGGCGGGAAGTAAGTAATTGCTATGACAAGCCCGCAACTAATATTGCGCATACCGACACTATAGATCATCGCCAGCATAATATCACGTGAGCTGTTAGGTATACATAACGAACCAACATATCCCAGCACGTAGCCGGCTGCTACCATCAGCAACACAACGGCCATCATTTGTACTATTTCTACTGACCAGCTAACGTTTGGGGCTACGAGTGATGCGTTTAAGAGTATTACAATAAACAAGGCTACTTTAGAACTCACTCCCCCGATGCCTCTAGAAAAACCGGCTGCTTTGCCGCCAGTCCAATCATAAAATAACATTCCTGCTATGCTCGGAATCGTCACCATCAAAATAAGCTGGATAAGCAAGGATGCATAATTGATAATGATCGACTGATCCACTATCAGTTTATAGTAAAGTGGCAAAAGCACCGGAACGATAAGCGTATCAAGCGTAACAGCTACGAGACAAATGGGTATATTACCCTGAGTAAGAGCTGTCCAGATTACAGATGTGACGCCCACGGGAATGGCGGCACCTATCAGCAACCCTAGTTTCGTTTCGGGCATGTTCGCGAAAAATAAGTTCCCCAATGAGTAGGCTATTAACGGAGTCACAAGATGGATAAGTATCAAAGCCCATAGTGGAACCCATGGTCTTCCAAGCACCTGAATAAAGCTCTTGAAGCCGGTACCCAGCGAAGTAACAAAAGTCATGTAGGCAAACAATGCAACAAGAAGAACGCGAACAAGCGGGCTATCTGGCACTCTCAGTAAACACCCCATCACAAGCGCCACCAAGACCAGCAAAAACATCTTCTTCCCTAACCATTCGTTAACAGCAGCAAACTCCAATTTCACAATCATTCCCCCCAATACGTGCTTTTTCACCGTACTGACATTACTAGCCGGCTTGGAGACTTGCCATCAGTAAATCTTATTCAAGGTCATAGGGTATGCCGCATACCTCGCCTTCATATTTCAAACTGTCTAAAGTAATTCGTGGCAGAGGAATTCCCTCTTGCAGCCTCATCTTCTTCATATTCAATCCCCTTTCACCGGGGAGAAGGATTTCCTCGACGCCTTTAGCTTTGGGGTTATTTTTTACACTTACGATAAATTGGTCCATGGTATCTTTAAATTCCTGTACCGGCCCAAAAGCTTCAAGGCTAATGGCGCCAAAATAGTGACTCGTACAAGTCGGATTATCAAAATCCGCATATAGATCTTTAATTGCAGTTGTAAAGCAGGAGCCTGCTAATATACCGGTTAGCACTTCAATCATCGTTGCAATTGCGTATCCTTTCGGCCCGCCAAAAGGTAATACTGATCCTTCCAAGGCATCTTGGGCATTGGTGGTATCTTCTCCAAACTTATTCCGTGCCCATCCTAAAGGTATTTGCTGCTCTTTTTTTGCAGCCATAATAATTTTGCCTCTAGCGACTACACTGCTTGCCATATCGGCAATAATCGGGAGCTCTTTACCTGCCGGAATGGCGTAAGCAAAGGGGCTCGTACCAAACAATGGCTCAGTACCACCCCAAGGGGCAATACGAGCCGGACCATTACTGGCAGTAAAACCAATCATATCATGCTCTAACGCCATCTCAGCAAAGTAAGCAGCTGCCGAATAGTGGTTAGAGTTGCACACAGTGATAAAGGAAACACCAGTTTTACGAGCTTTATCAATGGCTGCTTCCATCACTTTGCAGGCAGCTGCAGCACCCATACTATTACAAGCATCATACACGGCAGTCCCCTGGCTTTCCGTTATTACTTTTAATTGAACGGCTGGATTAACGATTCTCAAACGCAGTCTTTTTAGGTATATCGCCATACGGCTTACCCCATGTGAGTCGATACCCTTCAAATCGGCATCCACTAAACTATCGGCATTGATATAAGCTTCAGCCTCTGGCACACCGACCTGTTTGAATAGTTGGCAGCAATAGTCGCGCAAACAATCCGCCTTGATCATCTTTGTATCAGTATTCAAATTACAATCCCCCTTGACTCTTCATCGCAATGGCATCACTATGCTGCTCTGAGTCTTTGGGTATAATTCTCACAGGCACATTAACATCAGCCCGTGAGGAAAACCGTCTCTCATTTATAATTTCGACTCCCCGTTCTGCAAGAGCTGGGTCAATCCACGTTCGATCCCACGCCACGTTCGCTATATCTTCCACTATTTTACTCTCAGCTTGAGATTTAGCTTTCGCTTTTTCCAACAAACTTTCGGCATCTCGCGGGCTTAAGACTACAATACCATCCTCGTCGCCGACCACTATATCTCCGGGATGAACCACGACTCCGCCACAAGCGATGGGAACATTGATTTCCCCTGGTCCGTCTTTATAAGGTCCGGCTGGGGTAACTCCTGCCGCATAGATAGGCATCCCCATTTTTTTTAATGCTCCAAGATCACGGATAGCACCGTCGATAATAAAACCGCCGATACCTCGTTTCTTTGCCCATAAAGCCATCAATTCTCCCATAATGGAGTTAGTTAAGTCACCTTGGGCATCTACTACTACAATATCGCCAGGTTGCGCAATATCAATTGCTTTGTGAAGCAAAAGATTATCACCAGGACGTGACTTAACGGTAAAAGCCGGTCCAAGTAAAGGCACGTCGTTAACTGGGCGAAGTTTTGCATTCATGCATGACATGCGATTCATGCTGTCTGCTATATTCGCTACCGGTATCCCTGCAAAACCATCAATTAGAACTTTGGGCGGTCGATTAATATTAAGAAAAATACGCATTCCTACATTTGACATACTCATCGCTCCATTCTGATTAATTGTTTCCTACTCACTACCGGGTTTCTTAGTTAATACCGACCCGCAACCTGGAAATTATACGACCTTCTTTCGACAAGTTTACTCTCTGAAAAAAATGTTATAAGGAGAATTTATTAATCGCATTTTGTAGCTCATCCGCTGTTTCCACTAATGATTGGCTGGCCTTTCTTATCTCGTCTATAGATGCAACTTGCTCTTGGGTGGCTGCTGATACCTGCATAGTCTGATTGGCGTTGTTTTTACTCATATTATCAATATCTTTGATCGCAGCCACGATTTTTTCGCTATTCAATGCCATATGCTCTATAGAGGATGAAATAACTCGAATTTGGTCTGATACCTGATTAGTCATGGCAATAATCTCAGCAAATGTCTGTCCAGCCTCACTAACTATATTGGTTCCCCGTTTGACCTCGTCATTGCCCTGGTTCATGGCCACAACCGCTTTATTGGTATCTGCCTGTATTTCACCAATGAGGAAGGCAATTTGTTTAGTAGCATTTCCTGACTGTTCGGCCAGCTTTCGCACTTCATCGGCCACTACGGCAAAACCGCGTCCTTGTTCGCCAGCACGAGCTGCTTCTATTGCTGCATTTAAGGCCAACAAATTAGTTTGGCTGGCAATACCGGAGATAGTATCAATAATTTGACCAATTTCGGTGGAACGCTCTCCCAGTTTCGTCACCACTGCCGCCGAATTTTCAACACTGGTTTCGATACTTTGCATTTGAGCAACGGCATTTTCTATCGATTTTCCGCCATTTGCAGCCAACTGGGCAGTCTCCACTGATACCGCAACAACAGTACTAGAGTCGGAAACAATTTGCTGAATGTCGGCAACGATCTGAGTCACAATCCCGGTGGTATCATTGGCAGTAGTTACTTGTTTTTCAGCGCTTTCTGAGATGTCGGTAATTGCGGTTGTCACTTGTTCAGCAGTAGCAGCCGATTGTTCGGCACTCGCGGTTAGCTGCTGAGCTGCTGCCGAAACTACTTGGGTGGAAACTGACACGTTCTTGAGCAAGGCTTTTAGCCCATTAACCATTGCATCGAAGTTTTGTGCCAATTTACCGATTTCATCATTACTCTGATTTGTTATTTTTATATTGAGATTACCGTTTTTCAGGGTTTCTGTCGCACTTACTAATTGAGTGATGGGTTTGGTTATTCGGTTGGAGACAACTATACTGACAAAAATGACCACTATTATCGTGATAACCAAAACCATTAGATTGGTGAGCAGCATCCCTTTGCTGACTGCATCATACTCTTCATAATTCTTTTCCATACAAATAATCCAGCGTGTTTTGGGATCATATACATAACTGGCTAGTTTGCGAACACCATTTTCCCCTGCGATTTCTTCAGAACCGCTTTGACCCTTCAGCGCGTTTTGGATAAAGGATAGCTTACTCATATCTGTACGTTCTCCTGCTACCTGGGCAGTAGGGTGAACGATTATTTTTCCGTCTTGATCCAATATGTACGCGGTAACTCCATTAGTTGAGCGGTTAACGACAAAGTCTTTAAAGATGTTAAGATACAGATTTGCTTGTAATACCCCGATAACGGTTCCATTGTCTGCACGTATAGGTGTAGCTAATACCACAACTGGCTGCCCATCTCTCGAACTGATGAGGACTTCGGAAATAACCTCGTCTGTGCCTTTCATCGCTTCCTGATAAAAAAACCGACTAGATACGTTGACCAATTTGGCATCATCGCCTCTAACAATTTGACTACCCTTTGTATTAGAAACAACCATATCAATATTAGAATAGGTCTTTTTAAAGTCGGCAAGTAGTTGTTTAGTAGCTGGCAAATCCAAGTTCTTTACAGCAGCGGTGCGGGAAACCGCTTTAATAATCTCCATGTGCCTATTAATGTAGGATTGAGTCTCCGTTTTAAAAACTTCAACTTTGCTGGCATTAATCGCATAATAATCAGCCTCCAGCGGTTTAGCAAACAGAGAATGGGAAATGAAGGTTGATACCAGTAACGGAATACCACTAACGAGCATGAGTAAAATAATAATATTTTTTTTCATAGGCTTGTTGACCCTCCTAGTAACTAAAGAATTAGGCATGGATATGTTTTAGAAATAATAAAACCAGCCCCATAGCTGGTTTATGAGGCGTTTGGCTGTTAGTACCAAACGGCAACCTGGCAATCATAGGCTTTTTGCCCTTAGACCCATAGCTTTGCGTCCTTACCTTTCGATAAGTTTGCCGATTCTAAAATTGTCACACCTACAACCCTAATCTAATTCCTCAATTTGTAATTTCACTTTAGCATTTTTTCCCTTACAATTCAAATGACTTAACAGTACTTTAACCGATTGTTAACATCCGCGGTTTCACACATTAAAAAACCGTAGACGAAGCGTCTGCGGTTTTTCAAACCTTGCGGGGATACATTAATAGCAATCAATCATTTTAGCATGAATCGATATAAATCCAGTTACATCATTCAACCACTGTTTTACATAGCTGCCTTATAGATACCAATTATATCATCAAGAGTAGCAGTACGTGGATTAAATAGGCTGCAAATATCTTTCATTGCGTTACCGGCCATAACCTCGAAATCTTTTTCGTTAACCTTTAATTGAGTAAGGCCGGAAGGTATACCAATATCAGCGGATAATTTTTTAATAGCCGCTATAGCTTTATCAGCAGCATCACGGACAGACAAACCTTGTATATTTTCCCCCATTGCTACGGCAATATCAACAAAACGCTCTGGACAAGCAATAATATTAAATATTTCAACATGAGGCAGTAAAATAGCATTGCACACACCGTGCGGCAGGTTGTATAAACCGCCTAGTTGGTGAGCCATAGCATGCACATATCCCAAACCCGCGTTGTTAAATGCCATTCCAGCTAAATATTCAGCATAAGCCATTTTGTCACGGGCTTCCATATTCTGCCCATTGGCTACTGCATTTCGTAAATTAGTAGCTATAAGTTTAATGGCCATTAGAGCCGCCGAATCAGTAACTGGTGTAGCGGCAATGGAAACATACGCTTCAACGGCATGAGTTAATGCATCCATGCCGGTAGCAGCAGTAAGAGCTGGCGGCATACCAACCATCAGTAAAGGATCATTAATCGCAACATTTGGAGTAGTATGCCAGTCAGCAATAGCCATTTTTACATGGTTAGAAGTATTGGTAATAACAGCAAATCGAGTCATCTCAGAAGCAGTACCGGCGGTGGTGTTTACGGCGATAAACGGCGGCATCGGCTTCTTAGATTTATCAAGACCTTCAAAGTCACGAATGTTTCCTCCATTGGTAGCCAATAAGCCAATTCCCTTACCACAATCGTGGGCACTGCCACCGCCCAGGGTTAATATGGTATCACATCCGCTTTCCTGGTATTCCGTTAAACCATCATGAACGTTTTTGTCAGTAGGATTGGGTTCTGCTCCTGCAAAAACTGCAACCTTAATACCATCCGCTTCCAGCATTGCCTTAATATCATCGGCCATCCCACCAGGGCGGCCTAGGTAAGCATCCGTAACTAGGAATACACTTGTACCGCCAAGAGTTTTCACTTGTGCTGGAATCTGCTTGTGTGCTCCTACGCCCATTAGGCTCACGGTAGGAATAAAATAACCATAGACTTGCTCACCAATAGCCATAAATATAAAACCTCCTTAGGGCTAAGCCCATTTTGATTTACTGGACTATTAATAATGCAAGCATTGTGCCAAAATTAGATTTTAAAAATAATACTACGTAGATGGCTTATTCATCAACAAACTCAAAAATAAGCAGTATTCAAAAAAGGAATATTATAAATCTATATGGAAATATGTACCAAGCAAGGAGCGGTTTGCTTGGACTAATGTACCATTAGTGATACACGTATCGTGTACTTTTTGCTGGAGGTGAATTATGGCTAGCCTATTAAACAGTTTTATTCATGGAAATGATACCAGAGTAATAGATAAAGTCCCGCCGCCTATCTTCCAATCTTGGAAAAGATGCCGGGGACTAAATATCAATCATGAACAGATCTTTCAAGATGATATTTTGCAATCGAGCAGACTGAAAGAGTTATTAGAAAGAAATGAAACACTAATTAATGCCGCTAAGCCAATCCTGCAGCATATATTAAGTTTATTGCGTAGAAGTAATTATCAAATCATGCTCAGTAACAATGAAGGATACATTCTGGAAACCCTTGGAGATCCCTCATTTGTTAACAAAACTGAAAAAATATTTTTATCCCCCGGCGTTAACTGGCGGGAAAATTTAAAGGGTACAAATGGGATAGGTACTGTACTCATCGAGCAAACTCCTTTAGCGATTCCTGGCTGGACGCACTATTCGCTGCCTGTTAGCTTTTTAGATTGTTGGGCTTCTCCTATTAGCTCCAGTGACGGAAACTTAATGGGAGTACTTAACATCTCTGGCGAGGCCGGTGCTAAGCATAAACATTTAATGGAGTTAACGACCATTGGAGCAACTATGATTGAACAAAGCCTCCAAATCGCTGAAATGAAAGCAAGATTTAATCTTGCCAAGGGAGATCTAGATGTTTTAGGTAAAATCTTGCTGCGTGGCTCAGTACATGTTGATAACGACGGTTTAAGGAAGACAGAACCACAAAATTTCTATGTACCGATTTCGTTTAATCACATAGTAGAATGTGAAAACAATCAATGGCATGGACGCAGCCCAAAAACTCATTCTATCCTTGATATCGCTACGCGCGCAGCTCGGACAGACTCAACCGTTCTCATCCAAGGGGAAAGTGGTACAGGCAAGGAAATTGTCGCTAGGACTATCCATAACTCCAGTATTCGAAAGGAAAAGTCTTTTATAACATTAAACTGTGCGGCAATTCCCAACAACCTGGTAGAAAGCGAACTCTTTGGTTATGCTGACGGCGCATTTACGGGGGCAAAGAGGGGTGGACAGCCGGGGAAATTTGAGCTAGCGAGTGCTGGGACAATATTTTTAGATGAAATCGGTGATATGCCGTTTCACGTTCAGGCGTCACTGTTAAGAGTCCTTCAACAAAAAGAATTCTATCGTATTGGTGATGATAAGTGCCGGGTAATGGATGCCCGTGTTATTGCTGCAACTAATCAGGATTTACGCCGGATGGTAGATCAAGGAAAATTTCGGTTAGATTTATATTATCGTCTAAAAGTCATTTTTATAGAAATCCCCCCACTTAGAGAACGAATTGAGGATATTTGGGATCTAGTACCCTATTTTATCGAAAAATTCTGTAATAAATTCGGATTGCCAAGAATGGATATCAGCCCAGAGTTATTTCACCATTTAGTTAATAATCAATGGCCAGGCAATGTACGACAGTTAGAAAACTGTATCGAGAATATGATAGCCTTATCGACAGGAGCATCAACGTTAACCATAGAAGACCTACCTAATGAATACAAAACTAAGTTTCAAAGATCAAGCGCTAGTCTTGAAAATGAAATATCGCTGCAAACTGCCGCCCTCGAGAGAAAACGGATTATTCAGACATTAAAAGATACTAATGGAAATATCGCTGCTGCAGCCCGAAAACTAGGAATAGGTCGCACTACTATGTACCGTAAGATGGCCAAATTAGAGTTGATATAGACTTTAACATTTTTTGTTCACTTGGACCATGCAGCCTATGGCCAGATGCAGCAAAAACCAGCCGCCCTTGCACAAGGTTGCGGCTGGTTTTCATTTAGAAATCAGACCATATAATATGACTTTAAATTATGCCCTCAAAACGCAACACAATCTCCGCAATGAGAGTGGCAAACAAGAACGTACCTGTATAAACAGCCAATGCCACCACAATAATTCGCCAAGACATCTGCTTGAAGGCCTCTATATCCTTGCCGATAGATAAACCAGCATAAGCTAGAATTGGCGTACAAATAGCAAGAAAATCAACCTTAGAGGTATATGAAGTAATCGTCGCGGCAATTGGCGAAATTGGGGCTGTAGCAACAAGCGCCACTATGGATACCCAAAACACCATCGGCAGCTTAAGGGGTATCACACGGGTAAGCCCAGCACCCAGCAACGTAATTACCAGCATGATTATATAACCAATAGCAGCCTCTCCGACCGGCATCTTATAACCAATAGTATTACCTGCTATTGTCATAATCCCCATCAAGGTAAAGGCAATGAACATGTCTCGGATACTCATTATTGGCTTACCTCCTTCGTACTGTCTTTTCGCCCGATAATAGGCTTAAGTACACCATAAAGTTTCTCGGTAAGCGGCAGGGATATAAAGAGTGAAAAATAGATGCCGATAATGGTCGTTAAAAGATTTGAGGCCCCGGCATACATTAAAATCTCATTGGCCTTATCAGGGAAAACAGATTTAATCGCACCAGAGGCTGCCGCCATCATGCTGCCTGAACCAACTCCGGCTCCCATGGCTAATGCATACGGGTGGAATACTTTTAAAGCAGCAAGATAGCCTGCTAATAATCCCAGCCATACTGCGCCGAATAACGTACCACATATGTAAACAGACATTACCCCGCGCCCTTCAGGAGAGCTTATCCCATATTTTTCCCCGATAATGGCAATATTAGGTTCTCGGTCAATGGAAAATGTTGCGCCAATAGCTTCACGCCCCATTCCCAGTGCGATCGCAATTGGCAGACCAAGGATAACGGTCCCCAGGAAATGTCCCAGCTCCTGCAACGATAAAGCAAGTCCAGATTGTACGACCTTTACAACCTGCGGGCCGATTACCGTTCCAAGTTTAGTAACAAGCATAAGTGTGGTTATGCTTAAAATAGTCGAAGCCAGGTTCATTTCCTCGACTTTAATTAACTTCAAACGAGGAACACTCAGAATACCACCAATAATCATTGCATACAGCATTGGCAGGAATAATAGTACCCCTGGGCCCAGCGGCACCTTTTTCGTACCAATCCACTCACAAACCACGACAATAATGAGTGCCACAATATGAATTTTCCAGTTCTTTAAGATAGCCAAGATTGTAACTCCTCCTTTGTTAGTGAAATATAACACACATTATACCATATTATAGGTAACCTATGGTAAAATAGATAAAAAACAAATTAGGAGTTATTTATGCAAACAATGGATTTAAAAAGTGCAGTATGCAAAATTATTGACGAACATAGTGAAAAAATCATCAGTCTAGCACAAACGGTTGCACAGCATCCGGAGTTGGGCTACAAAGAATATGTCACTTCTCAATCAGTGAAGGATTTCTTTGATGAAATTGGCTTACAATACCAGGACGGATTAGCCATCACAGGTGTAAAAGCGACCTTAAAGGAAAAGAGCAACGGTCCTACTGTTGCCATAGTAGGGGAATTGGATGCAGTGTTATGTCCCGATAGCCCCTCTGCCGACCCAACAACCGGGGCAGCGCATGCCTGCGGGCACCATCTCCAGCTTGGTGCTATGCTGGGTGCGGCACTGGGCCTGAAACTGAGCGGTATCAGCCCGCACCTTACGGGAAACGTAGCCTTTATGGCCGTGCCTGCCGAAGAATATGTCGAGATTGCCTATAGGATGAAACTTCGCGAAGAAGGAAAAATCCATTACCTCGGCGGCAAGCAAGAGCTGATCTATCGCGGCGCCTTTGATGATATTAATATGGCAATGATGATTCACTCTGCTAAGGAATCACCTGAGCCTACAGTAGTAATGGGTGAATCAAGCAATGGTTTTATCGGCAAAACCATTCAGTATATTGGCAAAGAAGCACACGCGGCCGAAGCCCCAGACCAAGGCATTAATGCGCTCAATGCTGCCATGCTTGGCCTCATGGGGGTTCACGCCCTGCGGGAGACTTTCCGGGACGGTGATATTGTGCGCGTACACCCTATCATCACCAAGGGCGGTGACCTGGTAAACAGCGTACCAGCCGATGTACGGCTGGAAACATACGTAAGAGCTAAAACCATGAACGCCATCGACGCTACGCACCTTAAGGTAGATCGGGCATTCCGAGCTGGTGGCGATGCCATTGGAGCACAGACAGTTATTAAAACCCTGCCCGGCTACCTGCCACTAAATTGCCCCGAATCCTTCAATAACCTGTTTATCGCCAACGCCTTGCAAATGGTATCAAAAGAGAATGTTAAATATTCCGGGCACTTCGGCGCCTCCACCGACATGGGGGATGTGTCCCACCTCATGCCAACCATTCACCCTTATATTGGCGGGGTAGCAGGTGCGCTGCACACACGGGATTTCAAAGCTGTAGACTACTTTGCAGCCTGCGTCCTACCTGCAAAACTCATGGCAATGACAGTCATCGATCTGCTCACAAACAATGCGCAAGAAGCAAACTCCATCATAAAGTCCTATCGCCCTCTAATGACCAAGTCCGAATACATCAAAAAGCTGGATAGCTACTTCTCCGGCTAAACGATCAAATTACATTTCTCAATATTAAATTTAAGTGCATGGTAACGAAAAATTAATAATCTTTTAACATAATTTGTCTATCTCTCAACACGATTATTCGGTATATTCTTAGAATATACCGAAGTTTTGGGAGGAAATTGAGAATGCGAGAAACAATTACAATTAATAGAATTATCCATTGCTCGTTTACAAATAAAGAAGTAGCTCAGCAAATTTCAGCATATACCCTCTCCGATCAAGGAAAGGAGCAGACCAGCGAACTACTTACGAAATATTGCAGTGGTGAGCATGCCTGCAAAAGTCCGGATTGCCAATTCATTACCGGCTTGCCAGGGAAAAATTATACCAAATCACTTGAAAGTCTCTATAGTTGTTGGGGTAAATAATCACACTGATTGCTGTTTAAGCGTAATCTTATAAAATCTTGTATCCACTTTCATAATTGGAAATGTATTTGGTAATAACTCACTAGATATTAGAGCAAACCGATTTTTCTCATAAAAGCGATGTGCAGCTAAGAATTTTTCGGTGGTTCCCAGGTAAATTTCATGCATGTTATGCTCACTGGCCCATGACATTAATTCTGATAGCAACAAATCTGCTGTATTATAGCTTCTCCCTCTATAATCAGCTTTCACAAACATTTTTCTTAAAGCCCCTTGATGATTTCCAATATCTATCAGTGCACTTGTTCCAACAACCTGGTTATTATAAAGTGCTATCCAAAAATTCCCACAGCCTGATTGATAAAAGTTGGGGATATCACCTAAATCTGGTTGATCTTCTCTGCTTATAGGAATATCAAACTCATTTCGTTGAATATTGAGAATTAAATCAATAACATCATTTTGATACTCCTGAGAAAATTCCCGTATACTAATTTTTTTCATTTTTGTACGCCTCCTTGTTGACCTTTCCCCTAACTTATTAGAGCTCTTCTCTGTATGATTTTAACTCTTTTTAATCCTGCTCAATATTTTACGCATTATTTAAGTAGTTGATATTTCAACTACTTAAATTTTATCGCCATGTAGTTGAAATGTCAACTACATGGCGATAAAATAGTTCATATTATCAATTTGATAGGCAATTTACTTGAGGCACGTACTCTGAATAGCAGTTTTACTCAGCGATCACTATATCGTACTCCATACGTTTGGCCGTAGCTCTGGCAATCTCAGGACCCAAAAGTTTTTTTATGATGTGAAATGACATATCAAGACCAGCAGAAATTCCAGCGGCAGTAATGATTGATCCTTCATCTACATATTTTTGCCCCTGCTGAATATCAATTTGAGGATACTCCCTTGCTAGTCGTTCAATATCCATCCAGTGTGTAGTCGCTTTTTTACCATCAAGCAGTCCTGCTTTTGCCAGAAGAAAAGCACCTGTGCAAACCGATGCGAGCAGTTTTACTTTAGTTGATTGTTTTCTTATCCAATCAATGATTATTTCATTATGTATTTCTATTTCCTCAGCACCATACCCGCCTGGAATAATTAATATATCCAATGCAGGCGCATCAGCAATACTATAGCTAGGTTTTACCATTAAACCATTTCGGGCACTCACCATTTCTCCTGTTTGCGAAATAATATGTACGGCAAAAGGCCTATCCAGTTTACTGAGTGATGTCGTTATAGAGAATACTTCAAACGGCCCTGCAAAATCCAGTACCTCCACTTCATTAAACAATAGAATACCTACATTCAATTGTTGCGCCATGCTTATCCCTCCAGCATTTACTCTATTTCAACCTTAAAAAATCCTACTTATAGGGGGTATTGCGTTTTTGCCAGCCTGAGTCATTCAATGTCTTGGAATCCCATAAGGGACTTTACACGCTGGCAGTTTTCTACTGATGTTAGCCGCTCAAGTAAAATGAAAGCTACATCCAACGCCGTGGCTGGGCAAGAAGAAGTAATAATATTTCCATCAACAACTACTGGTTGATTCACTATGTCTACTCCATACGAAGCCAATTGCTTTTGCCGTAACTGATTATTAAGATGATAGGTAGTCCCCTTTCGCCTTGTGAGAACTCCACTCTTACCTACAGGCAACGCCCCTACACAGATTGTCGCTATATATTTTCCGGCTTCATCAAACTGACGAATCAAGGAGAGAAATTCCTCGTGATAGGCATCTTGATAGAAACCAGCCTCCTCAAATCCACCGGGAATCGCTAAGGCAACATAATTCGATACGTCCACAGTATTTACTTGTATCTCGGGAATGACGGTAAATCCCCAAGTGCTCTTTAGCTGCTTGTGCATTCCACAAGTCACTATTTGAGTAGTTCCATCTCCTTCATATTCGTTCCATCCTAATACATCTGTAAAAACACTGGCTTCATAAGCTTCAAAGCCGTTAGCCAGTAAAAGCAATACTTTTTTCACAGCCGTTTCCCACCTTCCCTTAATTTCTGGAAATATTTATGATTTCATAGTATCATATAGATTACATTAGCGTAAAATTGAATATTTCAAATGAAACATTCAATTTTTTCGAATTTGCAAGGAGAATAATCATGGATTTACGCCAGTTAAGAACCTTCCTCAGCATTGCAAAAATGGGCAGCTTTATTCAAGCTGCCACTCATCTCGGGTATACGCAATCTACTGTAACTACGCAGATAAAAAACCTGGAAGGTTACCTGGGTATTAAACTCTTCGACCGTCTGGGACATAAAATCAATCTAACTTCTGAAGGCAGAACTTTTAAAACTTATGCGGAAAAAATCATTAAACTTACTGATGAGGCGAAAGAAGCAGTCAAACCCGCAAATACGCCTCATGGAACAATAATCCTCGGAACAAGTGAGTCACTCAGCACTTATAAGATTCCAACTTTATTACAGACTTATCGTCATGATTACGCTAACGTAGAACTCGTTCTAAAGTTTGAGAATTGCAGTAAAATTCGCGACTGTATTCGTAACAACGAGCTGGATATTGCCCTAATAATTAACCGTAAAGTGGAAGATCCTGACTTTATAGTGAAAACCTTGTCACTTGAACCAATGGTTTTTATTACCGCCCCGGATCATCCTTTTGCTAAACAGATAATTTCACCCCAAGCGCTGAGTGAAACATGCCTTATTTTGACCGAACCAGGTTGCAGCTATCGGGCAACGCTTGAGCGAATTCTTGATGATTCCTATATCACTCCTCGCGCTAGCATGGAAGTAAATAGTATTGAATCTATTAAGCAGTTGGTTATGCTGGGCTTAGGTATTTCACTACTCCCTCGTTTTACTGTTGAAAAAGAACTTCAAAATAACCAGCTGGCTGCAGCGACAAACCATCTGCCGCTTCCACAATATATGACGCAGCTTATCTATCACAAAAGCAAGTGGCTTTCACCTGCGTTACATGCTTTTATTGAAACAGTCGATCAAGCTTTTAAATAGACTTTATAAATTCCCCCGGCGTTATACCAACTAATTTTTTAAATGTATTTGAAAAATGACTCTGATCTGAAAAACCAGTTTTAAATGCTACTTCGCTTATCGAAATACCATGGGCTAACATTCCCTTAGCATGTCGTATACGAACTTGCTGCTGATATATATGTGGGGGAATCCCAATTACTTGGTTAAAAACACGAATCAGATAATAGGGACTAAGATAGGCAGATCTTGCAATATCACCTAGCGAAAAGCTATCTTCATAATGGGTTTCAATGAAATTTTGAGCACGCTTAACGCTGTCATACTGATTATTACTTATCCTTAAATCTTCGGCAATATCCGCGCAATATTCAACTACTTCACCTATCGTAGAGATTAATGCGGATTGTTTGCAAAAGCTCGTCTCGGTACTCGTTAATACAGTATAAAGGTTTAGCAATTGCGCAAACTGCCTTCTATCATCGAAAACTAAGTTCTTAATTATATAACTATCCTTTTCATTTTTTGGTAGTATCATGTTCAGTAGATCTGACGTAATCAGAAACAGATGATATGTATGTGGTTCTCCTCCTGATCCACAGGAATGCGCCTCATCCGGGGGTATGACAAATACCTGACCAGGTATTACTTCATACCGTTCTCCACGGCATAAAATAAAGCGAACTCCTAGTTCCACTACCCCGATGCATAAAGTCCTGTGAGTATGGCGAGAGAAATTATGCCTAACATGTCTTCCACGTATAAGCTCTAGTCCAAAAGTTTTCCTGAAATCATAGAAATGAATTCTTCCAGACAGTTGTTTCATTGGCATTCTTTCCACCTTTACACAGTATTAAAGCCGACCGACGATTAGCGATCGACTTTAATATTATTGAAAACCATTATACTAATGCTGGAATAAACTTTGCCAAAATGTAGAGATCTTCTTCTCCAGCTTTTACGATATGGGGAATGTCAGGAGGAATTACTGCAGCGACACCAGCACGATAATTGACCTCTTTGCTTTCAATAATACATCTCCCATGACCTTTTATTACCTCGTGCAATTCCCATTTACCCTCATGAATGTGTTTACCAATTTCACATCCACTATTCACGCGTACCAAATGGCTACTAAATTTTCCGTCGGTATTTTTTGCCGTGATGAGATGTTTTAATGAAACCCCTAAAAATGTAGGATGATCATACCATGTTAAGTCCCTCACTTTTATCTCATCAGAGGTACCAAAAACCATTTCTTCTTGAATCGCTTCTAAAATACCAGTAGTCACTATACATTACCCCTTTCCATTTTTAAATTGGAATTTTAATTATATTATCTTTATCTTTAGGGATAACGTATTGTAGATTATTGCTTTTTTTATCTCATAATACCTTTTCCAGTTCACTCGCAGTAATAATTTTACAATATTCATTATTCATATTGGCCAATGACATCGCATGCACCTCTTCGGCACTATAAATATGGCCACGATAATCCGGCTTAGCAAACGTAAATGTTGCATCTTCTACTAGATATGTATTAAATCCTAAGTTTCCAGCCATTCTGACAGTGGTCTCCACCGAGTTGTTGGTTATTACTCCAAAAATCACCAAGCATGAAATTTTTTGCTCATTAAGTATTGCCTCTAAGTTTGTTCCTATAAATGCACTATGGGCATGCTTAATAATTATTAGTTCACCTTCTATTGGTGTGACACATTCTTTAAACTCACATCCAACAAAACCCGGCCGATACGTTGAATTAGGTTCCTTTGATTCGTGCTTTACGTGAATTATCGTGCGCCCTGACTGTCGCCATTTACTTAAGATTAATGACATATTAGTTTCAGCGTTAAGATTATTCCGCTTTCCATACTTAGACCATTCTGGCTGATCTATGGCTTTTTGTACGTCAATTATGAGCAAGGCAGTTTCTTTAGGCAGTTCAATACGCATAAATCATCCTCCGATTATGGTTTAAAAATATACGAACTACTAGATCTTCTAACAGACTTTGAAAGAGGGAACATAGCTTTCGCCTAGGATAAAGAATTCTTCAATTAGAATTGTAAATATTGTAATATTTGCCATTTAACTACTAAACTCCTGCAAAAGATAACAATCCGAAGCTTCTAACAAACAAAGTGCAACTTTTGCCGGAGTATATTTTAATTAAAACAGACACATGCTGTCATAGAGACTCAAAAAGGAGGGTGTCTATGACGCACATAAACAGGCGTGAATATTTAAAGATTCTCAAAAACCACCCTGAAGAAGTTAAGCGAACAAAACATGGCTTTTGGATATGGAAGTAAATAGCTAATGCCGCCAACGACAATGTTGGCGGCATTAGCTATTTACAGGACTTAGTTGTATTTTGCCAAATAGTTGTTCTCATTCAAATAATTCATTAACATTCTTTAATTCTTCACGAATTGCAATGCCTTGCGGACAATGCTCTTCGCATTTGCCACATTCTACACACTTGGACGCTGGAGCTGCAAACTTAGTTAAAATCTCATACCGTTGCTTTGCTGAGGGAGTGCCGTCAAAAACCCAATAGTCATTATATGTTGAAAAGCAAAACGGAATATTAATTCCTGCAGGACAAGGCATGCAGTACGCACATGCTGTACAATTCACTTTTATTCTTTCTTTAAAAAGGTTTTTTATTTCTTCAACAATTCCTACTTCGTTTGCCGTTAGTGAATTAGCCTGTGCCTCTTGGGCCACTTTTATGTTTTCCGTCGCCTGCTCCATAGTAGTCATACCGCTTAATACAACAGATACTTCCGGATGATTCCATACCCATCGTAAAGCCAATTCCGCCGGAGTTCGCTTTACCTCAGCTTGATCAAGTAAAGTATTTGCTGCCGTGGGCAGATTGACAATATTACCGCCGCGTAGAGGCTCCATAATCGCAATACCCAAACCTTTTTTGGCAGCATACTCCAGGCCTTCCTTGCCTGCCTGATAATCTTCGTCCAAATAATTATATTGAATTTGGCAAAATGACCAGTCATAATAATCTACAATTTCCTTAAAGAGCCCGCTCTCATCATGAAAAGAAAATCCAGCGTATTTGATTCTTCCATCTTTAATCGCTTGATCTAAAAATTCGCTAATGCCAGCTTCTTTTAATACAGGCCAAACGCCTTTATTTAATGAATGTACTAGGTAAAAATCAATCACATCTGTCTCAAGGCGTTCTAATTGTTCATTTAAGTATTTTTCCATATCGGTTCTAGTTTTGATCAGCCAACTGGGGAGCTTGGTCGCTAGCATGATTCGCTTTCTATAACCATCCCTTAAGGCTTTAGCAACAAAAGGTTCGCTTGCTCCGCCTTGAGTAAAACCGGTGCCGTGATAGGGGTAAGCAGTATCCACATAATTTACGCCTGAATCAATGGCATACCGAATCATGTTAATTGCTTTGTCCTCATCAATATTTGTTGGATCATTGGCAATAATCGGCAGCCTCATGCAGCCAAATCCTAAAACTGAGACCATTTCATTTGTCTTACCAAACTTTCTGTACAACAAAATCATCACACCTCGCCATTAAAATTTTCGGATGTCCAAAACCGCCTTAGTGATCGTTTATTTCCACCAAATAGATTTGGGGTACTCAGCAGCACCAGCGACAACAGCTTCCCCTATTTTCGGCGTAGAAACAGGTGTGTTGCCTTCTTTTGCCCTTTTGGTTATTCGTTCAATAGGCTCTGTCCAGTCATGCAACGCCAAAGAAAAGGCAGCCCAATGTATGGGGATTAGAAGATTACCTTTTACATCAAGATGAGCCTGTACTGTTTCTTCCGGCATCATATGAATCGTAGACCACCGCTCATTATATTGACCACACTCCATTAACGTCAAATCAAAAGGTCCGTACTTTTCTCCTATTTCTTTGAAATGAGGACCATAGCCGCTATCACCACTAAAATATACCTTTGAATGCTTTCCTTCAATTACCCATGAACACCACAGGGTTGTGTTACGATCGAATAGACCTCTACCGGAAAAATGTCTGGCTGGTGCAGCGACTAGTCGTAGTCCCCCAATTTCCGATTCATTCCACCAATCATGTTCTTTTATCTTCTCTTTTGCAATACCCCATCTCGCTAAATGACTCCCAACGCCAAGGGGAACATAGAACTGACTGACTTTGGCCTTTAGCTTGGTAATTGAACCATAATCCAAATGGTCATAATGATCGTGAGATAAAAGAACAATATCAATGGGCGGCAAGTCCTCTAGCTCTATCGGTAGTGTTTCGCTATAACGTTTACCGCCAAAAAGAGGAAAGGGGGAAGGAGTTCTAGCAAACGTCGGGTCTAATAATACTCTTTTTCCTTCCATTTCTAGTAGTACAGTAGAGTGACCAAACCATATAATCCTTGTTTGTTCCTTACCTAGCAAGCTGCTAGTATCTAAAGGCTCCACTGGAATAGACCTATCTGGCCTTCCTTGGGGATTTCCTTTTACAAAGTCTTTTAGCGTGGTAGCTAGCTTCTTTACGTCCATACCCATCGGCGTAGGAATTTGATTAATAAACTTGCTTTTCATACATTATCCCTCTACTCTCTATCCCGCACCTAGAAATTGCTCTAATTATTTGCATTAATGATTTCCTTTAGTTTTACATTCTGGTTAATGAATCTAGCTGAGCTTCTCTCTGCTTTCAAGTGTATGGCATTTTGAGGGCAATGATGTATACATGCAAAACAACATTCACATTTATGCAGAAACTTTGGTTTTATTCCAACTTTAATATTACTGACAGGACAAACCTGCTCACATACTTTACAACTGTTACATTTGTCCTGAATAATAAACCGCTTATCCCCATCATCTTGATGATATTTAGCTGAGAAATTATGGATAGGCTTAGAGAACATATCCGAAAGAAGTCCTTTTCTTATCAGCTTTTCTTGTCTGCTTTTGATATTACCTACTATTTGGTCCAGTCTTTCTTCAATTTGTTTCGAGCTCTCTTTTTTTAGCTGGTCTTCTACCTTAAATAAAGGTAGATAGTTATCAATCATTAGTATTTCATTTGTATAGTTGAATTGAATACCAGTTTTGCTCCCAATTTCCTCTATGTTTTTTAACCCGGATGCTGCCTTATTACCATAAGTCATGATTGCAAAGAAGTATTTAGCCTTAAATTTCGACTTTTGGATAAAGTCGGTTACGATCCTTGGGATTCCAAATCCATAACAGGGAAATACAAACCCAATTACTTCATCTTCAAATTCACTCTTCTCTTCCCTCAGCAGCTGAGGAATCGAGTGTAGTTCTCCGCCAATTCTTTTTGCAACATACAAACTATTGCCTGTGGCCGTAAAATAAAAGGTTTTCATTTGTATTTCTCCTTAAAATATCATTACAACGACGCTATTATAGTTTAATAATTGTCGAAATGTAGAAGAAAAAAAGGTCTATTCAGGCGATTGCTGCAGCGTTAGCAGCTTACTGACTTCAGTAACCAATTTTTCATTTACCCTGCAGATTAAAAATTTTCCCCTTTTTTCAGTGGCAATCAAATCTGCGTTCGCCAATTCTTTTATATGATGCGAAATGGTTGGGGCACCGATGCTTAGGCAACTCATAATGTCTGCGACAGAACATTCTCCGCCAGTTTCAAAACTAGCTTCATGCGCCTCGGCAATCTTTAAATATAATTCTAACCGATTGGGATTTGAAAGAGCTTTAAATATCTTTGCCATTTTTTTTGTATCCATGTTTTACATCTCCGCTGTTAACTATATCAAAATTCGATAATCATCGAATTGATTTTATCCTATCTTAGCATTCTTGTCAATAATAATTGGCCGTCTTAACTAGATTAGCTAAATTGATAATAAATGATTTCAAGATTTCCTTAAGATTTTTATCTTCTCGGCAATAATGTACATTAGCTGACGACCACGCTGTATTAAAGCCTTAAATTCAAAGATTTGCCTAGTCACACTACCGTGTTTCATTTCATCTAATTGTATGCTGCCTCCTCTTTCTACGGTACTTTTTGCTTTTTCTAGAACGATGGTAGTAATGCGATAATATTTATTTAGCTCTTCTAATTTATCATGTAATTGCTCCCATAGTTTTATCCGTGACTTGAAGCCTATTTCAGTTACACATATCCTCTGCCTAAAGATATAGTATTTCCAACCTTCGAACACAAGCACAACAGGCAAAACTATTGCCATAGTCACTGTCATGATCTTTAAGGTCAAAGGGTTTGAAGCGGAGTTGTAAATAGTAAGACTCCAATTCGGATCTAAACTGGAAACAATAAACCTGGGAAACAGTCCGACAAACATAGCGGCAATCATAGAAAAAATAGCAACAGTACTGCAAACAAAACTCTTAGTATATTCCCTATCCCTTAGGCAACGATAACAAAGGATCAATGTCAACACAGATGCTACCAATATCCCGCTTGCTATTGGTTTCGATGTCAAATCCGTATATACAAATGTTAGAATAGCGAAGACTACAACTATATACATCGCGTATTTGCCTGTGATAAGCCCCATCTTTCTTGTCCGTAGAATTAACTGTTGATCCAATCTTAGCGTGAGATAAACCGCTCCATGCAATAAGAACGCAAAAACAAAAGCCAATCCACCGAACAACGTATATGGATTTAACAAATCCCAAAAAGTGCCGCTATATTGCATTTCGCCGTTTATCGGCAACCCGGTTAAAAGGTTGGTAACGGCAATTCCCCAGAGCAATGCAGGTATAACTCCACCAAAGAAAATTGCCCATTCCCAAAATTTCCGCCAATTATGGTTGATATCCTTATTGCGAAACTCAAAAGCAACTCCCCGAAAAATAAGCGAAGATACTATTAAGAGCAGCGCAAGGTATAACCCGCTGAACAGCGTGGCGTAGACCTGAGGAAAACCAGCAAATAACACTGCACCGGCGGCTATTAACCATACCTCGTTTCCTTCCCATACTGGGGCCAGCGTATTAATAATTGCCTGACGCTCTGTATCTGATTTCCCGAGGAAGGGGAGAATCATACCAACGCCATAATCAAAACCTTCTAACACCAAATAACCAATGAATAGAAAGCCAAACATTAGAAAACATATCGTGTTTAAGTCCATTATTACCCCTATCAGAATCTTGCTTAACCTAGTTGTCAGGGCCCTCAAGGATTATTTTGCGAGCAACATAAACAGCAGCCAAGGCAATACAGGCATAGACCGTTGAAAACGTAATCAAAGAGACCCATACACTCGCCGCGGGAACAATTTTTGAAACACCTTTCTCAGTTAGCAATAGGCCATACACAATCCAAGGCTGTCTGCCCATTTCCGTCATTGTCCAGCCCAAAGTGATTGCCAAATAGGGTAACGGCAGGCTCCACATAGTAACTTTTAATAAGGTTGGACAATCTTCAATTTGCTTTTTTCGCCAATACCAACAATTTAATGAAGCCAGCAGAACCAGAAAAAAACCGATACTTACCATGGCCCGAAAACTCCAAAACAATATTGTCACTGGGGGTATATAATACCCTGGGCCATATTGACCTTCATACTCAGCTTGTAAGTTATTGATTCCTTTCACAGGAGTATTAAGACTATTATAAGCCAACACGGAGAGTCCTGATGGTAGTGCCAATTGATACATATTCCTTCGCTTATCCTCATCAATGATGGCGAAGACAACAAAAGGGGCTGGAGTGGCTGTTTCCCACAAGGCCTCCGATGCTGCCATTTTCATCGGTTGAATGTTGGCGAGATACTGATTGTAAAAATGCCCAGTAAAAACCACGAGGCTCGTGGCTATCATTGCGCACACTAGCCCTAATTTGAAAGAGCGCTTGAATCTGCTTAGATGATTCTTACGGAGAAGGTAATAGGCGCTAACAGCCATAACAAAATACCCGGCTACCACCAAACCAGATAGAATGCTATGGAAATACTGGTAAAAAAGATATCGATTTGTGATTAACGCAGCTAAGTCGTTTAGCTCCACCCGCCCATTATTAATTATATAGCCCACAGGATGTTGCATGAAAGAATTGGCTGACAAAATCCAGAACGCTGAATAATTGCTGGCTACCGCTATAAGGCAGATAGCGGCAAGATGAGCACGTTTAGAAATCTTATCCCAACCATACACCCATATTCCGATCGCAACAGATTCCACGAAAAAAGCAGTTAAGGCTTCAAACGCTAATGAAGACCCGAACATACTTCCTACGAATTTTGACAACTCCGACCAATTCATCCCGAACTGAAACTCGTTAACCAGACCAGTCGCTATCCCAACAGCATAGTTAACCAAAAACAGCTTGCCCCAGAATTTTGCCATTACCTTACTGCTTTTGTCTCCAGTTCGGACGTAATGAGCTTCTATTAATGCGATTAGGATAGAAAGTCCAAGGGTAAGGGCAACAAACCAAAAATGATATGTCAGCGTGATCCCAAACTGGATTCGTGCCAAATTTAAAGCTGTATTGTCCATGGATCCCTCACATTGAAATGCACTTTGCCGACAATCTAATATTTGTCGATTGGGGACTTCTTATGAAATTCAAAATCCACTCAATTGTTGAGTGGATTAAAAAATTCGTTAGAGTAAAGAGCCTGCAACAATCTACGCTACAGCCTACACCGATCATTACATACCTATACGCAGACTTTCGCCTACCCACAAGCATTACACAACCGATGCAAACCTTTGCTCGACTACCACAGATAGCTACTGAACCGCCTGCAATCTCTCGACTGCAAACGACCCGTATGATTCACAACCCATAGCAGTCTTAGCTCGACCAACATAGATCCCTTGGGACCACACGGCAACAGTTGGGCTACCGTACAGCCTTTCAAGACCCATGCCAGTCTTCCCGCCGACTAACGCCGAGCCTTTCGACCCGACGCCAATCTTTGGCCGACTGATGCCGAACACCAGAAGATATCCGACACCAATCTTGGCTCGACCATTACAGACCCTTTACACTCATAGTATCTGTCGATTGAATTATATAATACCTAGAAATAAATGGAAAAGTAAATAGAAAACCGCCAATGTAGCCCCCGTATTCGTGCAGGAAGCGCCAAAGTTCCTGTCGAAATTAAAGATAAACAACCTATATGGAGGTGTGCCTATGATTCGTTATGCAGAGCATGGCGATTTAATTGCTATTCTGGATATTTATAATGACGCAATACTTAACACGACGGCAGTCTATCATTACAAGCCTCATACCCTCGAGGATAGAAGCTCATGGTATGAAAAAAAGGTTAGCGACGGATTTCCTGTCTTGGTGTTTGAAGAAAACAATCTAGTCGTCGGGTTCGCAACATTTGGACCTTTTAGAGCTTGGCCTGCATATAAGTATACAATAGAACATTCAGTCTACGTCCACAAAAACCATAGAGGAAAACATATTGGTACCGCCCTATTGCAAAAGCTCATAGAGATTGCTAACGCAAACGGCTATGCTACGTTGGTCGCCGGAATTGACGCTAGCAATGATGGTAGTAAGTTAATGCACGAAAAATTAGGCTTTAGCGAGTCTGGTATTATTCGGAAAGCTGGATATAAATTTGGCAAATGGCTTGACTTGAATTTTTACCAGTACCAACTCCGTGGACCTGAGAAGCCAATAGAAGAATGATATGACTTTAATACATCCCAGACCACAATCAATGCAAGGTAGGTAATCCAAAATGACACGTTCAGATCGTAATCGCCTGTCACGCCAGGCTAATAACCGAAGAAAGCGTAGGACTTCTTTTGTACTCAGAACCATGAGTATCTTGTTTTGTTTGGTTCTGTTATTCCCATTTTTTCAATCATCCATTTCCTTCCCCTGTACTTCTCAAGCTCAGTCAGGAGATTTGAATGGAAAAAAAATTCGCTTAGTATGGGAAGCTATCCCGGATGCAGTAGCATACCAGCTTGTGTTTAGGAACCAACATGAGGGTATGAAAGATGAGATCAACCTTGAAAATAACACTCTTTACAATGAAATATATACTCCCGGAGTTGAGTTAGACATCTCGCTTTTTCCTAAAAGAGAGGCAGTTTGGTGGCAAGTGAGGGCGTTGAATTTGGACCGAGAGCCGATTTCCCCGTTTACTGATCCGATGAAATTGGTGGACGGTGAAGTTGACCCAGTATCACCATTTATTACCGCTCATTTAGATACTTTGGCTAGACTTCCTCTATATCCTACCTATTCTTGGATTCCAGTTTTGAATGCAGCTGCTTATGAGGTTCAAATTTTTTCTAGAGAGCTCCAGTCTAACAACCTTAAAAAGAGTTATGTAATAAAAGGGGCCTCGTCATTTGACTGTTATGACATCGACGCTTTTACAGAACCAGGCATATATTGGTGGCGGGTCGTTGCTCTGGATGCCAAAGGGCAGCAGTTGGGAAAATGGTCAGAGGCGCAGCCTTTTACAGTTCAGGGAGAAGGTAATATTGTGGCTGCATTGGGTGACAGCGTTACTCATGGTGGTGGTGCGATTTCTAATCCTCCGAGTGATCCGGTTTACGACTGGACAAGTTATGTCGGTATTCCCATGAAAAATTTAGGACGGAGTGGTGACACAACCAATACTATCTATGCGCGGTTTGACTATGACGTATTGCCTTTTCATCCACAAATACTTGTGATTATGGGGGGAATTAACGATATTCGTGCTGGAACTCCGGCGTCAGACGTAATTAATAACTTACGACAAATTAGGGAAAAATGCCAGGAAAATAAGATCATCCCCGTTTTTCTGACACTTACTCCAGTAAATCCTGCACTTATAAAACGCGCTTTTAACGAGGATACAAGCTCAGAGTGGCAGAGTGAGTGGCATAAAGTAAACGAATGGATAAAGGACCAACCCTACCATGTAGATATTACGCCAATATTTATGAGTGGTGAGGGTGTTATGCCTGCTCAATTTGCTACCGATGGTTTACATCCAGATAGCAAGGGAAAAGCCTTGATTGGACAGGCTGTTGGCAAATTTCTTCGACAGACTTTTGGTGAAACCTCTGCATTTTTTCGCCCTTAACCTGAAAACAAAGCACCAAAATAGGGGACAGGCTTAGCGTTTCCTATAAACGCTAAGCCTGTCCCCCTGCCCCATTCAGTACATTCCGACCTCAAAAGTTAGGCCATCATATTCACAAATAGACCTTGGAATAGATTATTTTGTTGCATCATCCAACTGTTCCCAGTAATTTGGGCAGTATAGTTCAATGCATCCATCGTACTAGGTGACTTTAGATAATTGTTCACGGGATTACTGGATAATTCTTTAGTAACACGTTCTATAGTTTTACCCAATCCCCCCCCGCCAGCAAAGAGATTCTTCACGCTCTCTGAATTGGAAGCCAAAGCTGCCGACAGCTTTTTCTCATCTATCTTTAAGTCTCCAGTATTTTTCTCCAACGAAATCCCGATAGCAGCAAATTCCCCCGCCCTTGTCTTACCTACTAGAGATTCTACGCTATTTAGTGCCTTGCTTCCCTTTTGTGTGATAGTATCACTATTACTAAGAATGTCATGTAAGCTATTGTAACTAGTCACCAATGCCTTAGCTTCGTTCACAATTTTACTGTCATCCTGATCAATCTCTACCTTAATAACTCCAGTAGTAATTTTATTTAAATTTAACGACACGTTACCACTATCTAATGATACTTTATTGGTAGAAGACTGATAAGCTGTGCCATTGACTGTATACTGAGCATCTGCTGCACTTTGCACCTTATTGCCAAGTTGCAAAGCCGCGCCAGCACTGCCACTAATATCTCGAATTGTAAAACTATTCGTCCCACCTGTCTCTTTTGATTCCAGACTCAAATACTGAAAGTTATTCTTAGTTTTGACCTCAGCCTTAATTCCAGTCTCACTGTTATTAATGGCACTGGCAAACTTGTTTAATACTTGTTTATTTGTATCGGTCGATAGGACATTGACCGAGAATTGACGCTCTGAACCACTACCTACCTGAATACCTAACGTTGAGATACCGGTCGCTACTCCACCATAAGCACTACCGGCTAAGCTAGTTCCCTCATTACGCTGGGTTGTAGCCACCTGACTAATACTAACACTATACTGGGCGGTCTTGGCCCCAGTCTTCGCCTCACCAGTCACTGCATCAGAACTGGCTGACACATACTTCCGCTCAAAGAAGTTAGGTGTTGCCAGTGTTTTAGCACTGCTATTTACACTACTTACACTACTAGTAAAGTCAACAACATTCTGGCGATACTGCTGCTGTTGGCTCTGCAAATTTTGCACAGACATGCGAGTTAATAGTTTTAACGATCTAAAACTATTATCCAGTTGGCTAAACTTTGGATCTGATGAATTTATGATACTTGTTATAGAAGGTTTGTACTGACTACTCCAGAATGAATTTGTACTAAGTTCAGGAAGCTTGATCATCATATTCACCCCTTTTCAGTCGCCACGATATGACATAAAAATACACATATAGGTTATTACCAATATTTTAACATAATTACAATTAAAGGCAACTTAATTTGGCAAGAATTTTCGCTCATCTCGTAATCGTTCTCCCTTCTTGCCTCAAAACGACTGGCTTTTCTTAATAAATTTGCTCATCACCCAGCGGATAAATACTGCAAGGAGAAAATATCCAGGAATAGAGTATGTGTGTTGCCAATTAATAAGTTGGTATATTTTTAAGTAAACAAGAAGGGGTTCCGAAACATAAGCAAAGACAAGTGAAACTATGACATGAGCAATAGCAAATGACTGCCACGTGTGGCAATACTGATATATAACCATATAACTAACAGGTAATACTGATATATCATATACGATGAAGACATCCAGCAGCGGAAGCAGGTCATATTTATATTCCCAAGCATCAGTTTCTACGCCGATAGCATCTAGTAAGCCGGCAAAAAGTGCTATCAGCAGTCCATAGGTTGTGATTTCAAAAAATCTTCGACGATCAACGATCTTCCACCAGATAATGAAGGGAATAATGGTTAGGGCCACTAACAGCCACCATTGATAAGTAAAAACCACGCTCTGAAACCAAAAATCACGACCTGCTACGTCAGCAGCTGACTGTAAGGCGTATGTCTCTTCAAAACCTGCAAATTTTTTCATCTGCTCACCTGTGACCCAACGTAATAAACATTCAGATATTAGTCTCACCAATGAGTAGATTGATAATGCATTGTTCCATCTGTTTCTTTATCTTGCGAAAGGATGGGCCTCAGCACCGGTTGAATATCATTCTTACTCACAATTTCTAAGTCAGCCAACAAACACCAAGAGGCAAATAGTAAGAGGGGGATTTAAAACAGTGTATAGTTTCAAGAATGACTACAGTGAGGGAGCGCATCCAAGAATATTGAGCGCTTTAACGAAATCTAACCTTGAACAAACCGAAGGCTATGGGGAGGATTGTTATACAAAAAAAGCCATTGCGCTTTTGAAACAAAAAATAGAACGTTACGATATCGATATTCACCTGTTCTCTGGCGGTACTCAAACGAATCTTACCGCACTTTCAGCCTTTTTAAGGCCACATGAAGCAGTCATTGCGCCTAGTACCGGACATATTCTAGTTCACGAAACCGGAGCTATCGAGGCCACAGGGCACAAAGTCATCTCTATTGAGGTAAGCGACGGAAAAATTAACACTACCCATATCAAAGCTGTACTTGATGCGCATACAGACGAGCATATGGTGAAACCGAGACTTGTTTACATTTCAAATCCAACAGAAATCGGCTCGATTTATACAAAGAACGAACTGGAACAGATAAGCCAGCTCTGCAAAATAAATAACCTATATTTATACGTTGACGGCGCGCGATTAGGTTCGGCGTTATGCTCTGCGGAGAATGACCTGCAAATGTCTGATTTAGGTATACTGGTAGATGCCTTCTACATCGGCGGAACCAAGAACGGTGCACTACTGGGGGAAGCGCTTGTAATCTGCCATGATTCTCTCAAAGACGATTTCCGTTTTCATATGAAGCAGAAAGGGGCATTAATGGCCAAAGGCCGGCTTCTTGGCATACAGTTTCAAGAACTATTCGAAGACGGTCTGTACTTCGATCTAGCGAAACACGCTAATAAGATGGCTGATTTGTTGAAGAACGAAATAAGTAATGCAGGCTATAAATTTCTAACCCATTCCCCTACCAATCAAATATTCCCGATCTTACCAAACTGGCTTATTGAGAAACTTCAGGTAAAGTATTTATTCTATATCTGGACGAAAATCGACTCCGATAGTTCTGTTATTCGTCTTGTCACCTCTTGGGCTACAAAAGAGGAGGCAGTAGTGGCCTTTATTACGGATCTGAAGGATTTATCGTAACCTCTTTACCATCCTTTTATCAACTAGAGCCATAATTCGCATATCGCGAATTATGGCTCTACATTTATTACCATGGGATATTTACCTTTTTATGCATCTACAATGGGCTGATATATATCAAGCTCGCAATAATCATCCTTTGATAACTTGGTGTCTATATATTCGAATCTAAACGTATCCGCAAATCTATAACCTGACTTGAAAATCCATTTCGAATACATATGGACGAGCAGCCGCCCTACCTGTCTCCCATTAATATCATCTGGACGAAAAAAACCGACGAAACGAAAAACTACATACTTATGAGCAGGTATTGAAATCCCCTCCATACCTTCAGGTATATGAGTCAGATCATGTACTTGAAGAGATGGCATGTAATAGATACAGCCATTATCATTTTCACTCCAGTCCGTATATCCGAAGTATTCTTGTGGATCAATAGTATTAACAATCCGCTGTTTCTGATTATAAAAGAAATTCCTACCGTAAGAGTTAGCAACCTTATCGCCAGACTTACTCATGATCTTATGCTTTACTCCCACTAAGGAAAACTTTTGTTTAAATATAAATGAGGGTTTGTATATCACAGAATTGTTAACTGACATAATGTCATCTAGATTTAACTTTTCTTGAATAACAAGCGACATCGGTTCAGATCTCACCTTTAAAGGTGTAAATTCAAATTTTTTCCGGAAGGCTCTAATATAAGACTGTTCATAATCAAAACCGTAATCCATCGCAATATCGATGATTCTTTTATTCGTATCCTTCAGATCAAAGATACTGGAGGAGAGCTTTCGGGATTGGACATATTCCATCAGGGGCTCTCCCGTCAATGATTTAAACATCCTATGCAAGTGATATTTTGACATCCCACAAAACGTAGCTATGTCGTCCAATGTGATCTTCTTATGAAGATTATCCTCAATATAATGGATGCACACTGTGATAATTTCTTTTAAATCCACCAGCTGCCGCCCCCCCTAACTCTCCGAAACTTAGTTTTACTCTAGATCAATAAATTAACAGTAAGCTTTTAGAATCAGTGTTGCATTATGCCCGCCAAAGCCAAAGGAATTGCTCAATGCATGAGTAATTTTTTTGGCTTTTCCATAGTTTGGAATGTAATCTAAATCACATTCAGTATCCGGATTTTTATAATTAATTGTTGGCGGTAAGAAACCCTCTTTTATTGCATACGCAGTAATTATTGACTCGACTACTCCGGCAGCTCCCAACAAGTGACCTGTCATTGATTTTGAGGAACTAACAGCCAACTGATAAGCATATTCCCCAAAAACAGATTTAATTGCAGCAGTTTCAGTTCTATCATTTAGCTCAGTCGAAGTTCCATGAGCGTTAATATATTGAATATCAGTAGGATTCAGATTGGCATCACTTAAGGCTAATTTCATACACTGCGCAGCCCCTTCTCCACCGGGGCTAGGTGCTGTTATATGATATGCATCATTGGTACAACCATAGCCAACAACTTCTGCAACAATATCCGCTCCCCTGTTTAAAGCATGATTAAGTTCTTCTAGTACGAGTACCCCCGCACCTTCACCCATAACAAATCCATCCCGTTTAGAATCAAATGGTCTGCAAGCAGTATCAGCATCCAGATTTGTGGTCATTGTTTTACTTGCACAGAAACCAGCCAAGGCCAATCTTGTAATTGGCGCTTCTGCCCCGCCGGCAAGCATAACGTCAGCATCATTCCTTTGAATTATCTTATAAGCATCGCCAACTGCGTTTGTCGATGAAGCGCAGGCAGTAACAACACACTCAGTAAATCCCTTAATCCCATACTTAATAGCGATCATTCCAGCTGCCATATTGGGCAGCATCATCGGCACCATGAAGGGACTGACTCTATCTGCCCCCTTCTCCAATAACACACGATGCTGATTCTCCAAGGTTTCCAGTCCACCTATGCCTGAGCCAATTATTATACCGGTCCGCTGCAAGTCTATTGTACCATCACTAATACGTGAGTTTTCAAATGCCATTCGAGTTGCCGCCACAGCATACTGGGCAAATCGATCCATTCGCTTAGCTTCTTTTTTCTCAATAAATTGATTTGGGTCAAAATTTTTAATCTCTGCCGCGACCTGGGTAGGGAAATCCGTCACATCAATCCTTTCCACTCGGGAAATACCGGACTTTCCATTTTTTATTGAATGCCACAGTTCCTCTGCCCCCAATCCTAAAGAAGTAACGGCTCCCATCCCCGTAATAACAACACGTCTGTTCATTATAATATCCTCCTCGTTTCGCTACATATTTCTCGATTTCTCGTAAAGTCATGAAGATGCCAAATTTACTTTTCGTTAATTTATTAATAACTTTGAAAACCCTCATTAACTGTAACACAAAAGAAAAATCAGAAATGAACAGCTATTGCTATTTATAGAAACCGGATATGCTTCCAGTTCGAATATATATTTTTTTACAAGAAGGATTTTCCGATGATAATTTATAACTTTATATAATGGGTAAAATTACCTAAGACATGAGTGGAGGCGATTACTATGAACCGAATTAGTGTTGGAGATTTCGCACCTGATTTTATTTTAAAAGACAACCGAGGGCAGGACATTCGCCTGACAGACTACAAAGGTAAAAAAGTGCTACTCTCGTGGCACCCCCTTGCATGGACGCGGGTTTGCGCCGAACAGATGCAATCGTTGGAAGCCAATTTGGCGGAATTCGAGAGTTATAACACTATTCCGCTTGGACTAAGTGTTGATTCTTATCCGTGCAAAAATGCATGGGCAAAAGAATTAGGTATTGCTCAAGTACAGTTGTTGGCTGACTTTTGGCCGCACGGCGAAATTGCCAATAAATATGGCCTGTTTCGCGAGCAGGAAGGATTCTCAGAACGGGCAAATGTTCTTATTGGTGAGGACGGAAGAGTTCTTTGGGTCAAAACTTATCCAATTCCTGAACTACCGGATATAGCTGAAGTATTGAATCAGATTAAAGGCGTTTAGTGAATAAAGGTTAGGGGAAAGAAAACGCAGCTCGCAAGTAAGAATGCTTGGGAGCTGCGTTTTTATTTTCAAAAGTCAATAAAGGTCAAAATAATTAGCCTGCCTGCAAATTCTAACTATTTTATCATTAAAATAGCTAATTTGCTTATAAATGGCCATTTTTAAGCTTTTCTTGTTTTTTCATTGATAACTATTTTCTGCTAATATTAACTTGTAAACAAATAATTCCTTACGGATATTCCTTACGGATATTACTTACTTATAAATAAAAGGAGGCGTTTGTTATGGGAAAAGTAGTGGGCATTGATTTAGGTACCACTAATTCGTGTATTGCTTTATTGGAAGGAGAACGTCCAGAGGTCATTGCCAATGTTGAAGGCGGCCGAACTACCCCTTCAGTCGTCGCATTTCGCGATAACGAGCGTCTTGTCGGCCAACTAGCCAAACGTCAGTCTGTCTTAAATCCGGAAAAAACTTTTTACTCAGTAAAACGATTCATTGGTCGCCGCTTCAAAGAAGTCGCTGGTGAAATGAAATCGGTTCCCTACAAAGTAGTCCAAGGATCTGATGACACAGTAAATTTCCTTGTTGATGATAAGCAATATGCACCTGAAGAAATCTCGGCTCAAGTACTCCGCAAGCTGGTTGATGATGCCAGCAAGTATCTAGGAGAAAAAATTACCGATGCAGTCATCACCGTTCCTGCCTACTTTAATGATGCCCAGCGTCAAGCTACCAAAGATGCGGGCCGTGTCGCCGGTCTCAATGTTCTGAGAATCATCAATGAACCTACCGCTGCCGCACTGGCATATGGTCTGGATAAGAAAAAGAACGAAACCATCGTGGTATTTGACTTAGGCGGCGGAACGTTTGACGTGTCCATTCTTGACGTTGCTGACGGCGTGTTTGAGGTGAAAGCCACCAACGGTGATACCAATTTGGGCGGCGATGACTTTGACAAAGCTGTCGTCGATTGGCTGGTAGCCGAATTCAAGAAAGATAACGGAATTGATCTTCTTAAAGATAAACAAGCACTGCAGCGCCTTACCGAGGCAGCCGAAAAAGCTAAAATTGAGTTGTCAGCCGTCACGGAAACAACCGTCAACCTGCCCTTCATCATAGCCGATGCCAGCGGCCCCAAGCATTTGGACAACAAACTTACCCGCTCAAAATTTGATGAGATCACACACAGCCTGGTCGAACGTTGCCGCATTCCGGTGGAAAAAGCTCTGGCTGATGCTAAACTGAGCGCCAAGGACATCGATGAAGTCATCCTGGTAGGCGGTTCTACCCGTATCCTGGCAGTTCAGCGCTTAGTCAAACAGCTAACCGGCAAAGACCCTAACCAAAGTGTCAATCCAGATGAGGTCGTAGCTGTAGGTGCCGCTATCCAGGGTGCTGTTTTGAGCGGTGACCTCAAAGACATAGTACTCCTGGATGTTACACCACTATCCCTTGGAATCGAAACCTTGGGCGGTGTTATGACTAAAATTATTGAGCGCAACACAACCATTCCAGCCCGCCGCAGTCAAATTTTCAGCACTGCTGATGATAATCAGGCTGAAGTAGACATTCATGTTCTCCAAGGCGAACGGGAAATGTCAGCCGACAACCGTACCCTGGGTCGCTTCAAATTGACTGGTATCCCAACAGCACCACGTGGTATGCCGCAGATCGAAGTCACTTTCGACATTGACGCCAATGGTATTCTCACCGTCAGCGCCAAGGACAAAGCTACCGCCAAGGAGCAATCCATCACGATCAGCGGTTCCAGCAACCTGGATAAGTCGGATATCGACCGCATGGTGGCCGATGCGAAGCGCTATTCGGAGGAAGATAAAAATCGCCGGCACTATGTGGAATTACAAAACGAACTAGATTCTCTGGCCTATCAGGCCCGCAACTTCGTAACAGAAAAGGGAGATTCCCTGCCCGCCCATATTAGCGGACGCCTGACTGCTGCACTGGATGCAGTCAAGCAAACCGCCGAAGACACCATTGAGATGACTAAGCTGCACCAGCTAAAAAGTGAACTAGAGCAAGCCTATAACCAGGCCATCCAGTGGAAACCCGACGATGCTGGACAAAATCACAGCAATAATTCCACCAAGCAAACTAACCAACCTGATGATATAATCGACGTTGAGTATGAGTAAACTCGTTTCAGCATAGTTGAAACATTGGAGAATCAGAGGGGAGTCTACTCCATCTGATTCTCCGCCTATAAAGGCGGAAGTCTTGGCTCAGTACATAATTTAAAAAGGGGTGATGTTTCTATGAAATATATCGATTATTACGAAACACTCGGGATTTCCAAAACCGCTTCTGAAAAAGAAATAAAACAAGCCTATCGCAAACTGGCCCGTCAGCATCACCCCGACCTTCATCAAGGTGACGCCAAGACCACAGCAGAAGAAAAGTTCAAACTCATCAACGAAGCTTATGAAGTATTGGGTGACCCTGAAAAACGTGCCAAATACGATCAGTTAGGAATGAATTGGAAGATGGGCGATGAAAGCCATTTTGACCCATCCTACACCGATAGCAGCCACAACTATACCTATCAGGGGGTTACCGATGCTGATCTCAACGGATTTGGTTTCAGCAATTTCTTCTCAAGTATTTTCGGCCAAGATTTCAATCATAGCCAGTATGGCGGCGGTCGGACGCGAAAAGCTAATTATAAAGGTGAAGATGTAGATACTGAGCTTAGCTTATCTGTAGATGAACTCATCCACGGGGTGGAAAAAGATTTATACTTGTCGACGCCCAGCGTCTGTATCGCCTGTGAAGGACAGCGTTTCAACCAACGAGGTGTCTGCCAGTCCTGCAGCGGTACAGGTGTCACAGAAGACACCAAAACTGTCAAAGTAAAAGTACCTGCAGGCCTTTATCCCGGGGCAGCACTGCGCCTGAAAGGGCTAGGTGGTAAAGGCTACAACAATGGTCCTGCAGGCGATCTGTTTCTGCATATCCGGGTCGTTCCCACCGCTGCCTGGCAAATAAACGACAGCGATCTGGAAACCGATCTCACGCTCCGCCCTGAGCAAGCCGTATTGGGGGACAAAATTAGCGTCTCTACACCCCATGGCCTAGTTCAGCTCAAAGTTGCGCCTGGTACTCACGCCGGGCAAAGACTGCGTTTGAAAAACAAAGGCCTGCCCCAAAAGCAGGGATCTGGCGACTTATATTTAAAAATCCGCATCGATATTCCTAAAGACCTTTCTGAAGCAGAAAAAGAGCTTTACCGGAGAATACGAGAAATTAATACATTTACGGTACATAAAGATGAGCCTCAAATCGCTTAAATTATCGTTTCATACGCCATACCCAGTTTGGCTCTGTTATAATGATACTATGATTTAAGCCTATAATAGTTTGCACTAACATGAAAGAGATGATTTTTTGGATACAGTAATGGTATTTCTTCTTTTTTTTACTTCTCTGCTCTTTAGCATTTATAATGAAACTTCTATTCTTTACCCTCTGCTTTTAGGGCTTATTGGCTTTACTTTGGCATCCCTGCGTAGAGGCTATACGCTGCCCAATTTGCTTAGAATGATGCTTAACGGCTCAAAAAAATCCTTTATTGTGATTAAAATTTTTGTACTGATTGGTGCAATAACCGCTGTCTGGAGAGCCTGCGGAACAATTTCCTTCATAGTATATTATGGAATCGCCTTTATGAGTGCAAAGTACTTCATACTATCCGCCTTTTTATTGTGTTGCCTAGTATCCTTCCTGCTTGGAACCTCCTTCGGCACAGTAGGAACGATCGGGATCGTGCTCATAGTATTGGCAAAAAGCGGCCATGTAGATATCAACATGGCCGCAGGTGCAATTATTGCAGGGGCTTATTTTGGTGATAGATGCTCGCCCATGTCCTCAAGTGCCAATCTTGTAGCCGCCTTAACTAACACTAATCTTTATATAAATATAAAAAATATGCTGAAAACATCAGTCATACCGTTTGTACTATCAATCATAGGCTATATTTATTTGTCTCATTTGAACCCGCTGACTTTTTATGATAATCAAATAGGCTCTGAGATATTGCATTCTTTTGATATAGGCATTATTGTATTGTTTCCTGCTGTCATTATACTCATTCTTGCAGCCTTTAGGGTTGATGTAAAGCTATCAATGAGTATAAGCATTTTTTCCGGTATACTGATTGGTCTCTTTGTTCAACACATATCTTTTTTTCAAATGCTGCAATATATCGCCACAGGGTACACCATGGATAAAAGCGGCTTTTTTGCAGATATAATACAAGGTGGCGGACTATACTCTATGCTGAAGGTTTCTCTTATTGTATTGATTTCTTCTACTTATTCCGGCATTTTTCAAGGCACTGGTTTGCTGAATGAAATTGAGAACCTTTTTGCAACACTTAGCGAAAAGATAAATGTCTTCCCCTCGGTAATACTATCAAGCATAACCACAGCCTCTTTTAGTTGCAACCAAACCCTGGCAGTAATGCTTACACATCAATTTGCACACAAAATCTATGAAAAAAGACCCCTCAACAACTACCAGTTGGCGCTTGACATGGAGAATACGGTAATTTTAATATCTGCTCTAATCCCGTGGAATATTGCAGGAGCCGTTCCTGCAGCCGCATTATCTGCAGATGCAGGTTTCATAATCTATGCATTTTATCTCTTTCTAGTGCCCCTAGCTAATTTATTTACACGAAAAATGATGATTTGACCTGAGAAACAGTGAATCTGTTTCCGATAAAATTGAACCTCAGTCAACATTGACTGAGGTTCAATTTTTATTTCATTTCAATTTTAATTTACTTACTGAAATTGCTTAAGCCATCACCGGAATAGGCAAAACATATTTTAAGACAACAACATAATGGGCGATACTGCCAGCAAGCACAAATAAATGCCAAATAGCATGATTGTATGGAATTCTATGTGCTAAATAAAATATGGCACCCACAGTATAAAAAAGCCCACCAGCCACTAGCCAATATATCCCCTCAATAGGTAATGCAACTAATAACGGTTTGATCATCACTACCGAAAACCATCCCATTAAAAGATAGGTTAAGGTTGATAAAATCTTGAAACGTTTTACAAAAAATATTTTAAAAACAATCCCAATTATCGCTAGTCCCCATATTACGCTGAATATCGTCCACCCCATTGTGCCATGCAGTGGGATTAGCGTAAACGGTGTATAGTTACCAGCTATAAGTACATAAATAGCCGCGTGATCAACGATCTTCAGAATATATTTTGTTCTTTCATTAGAAAAACTGTGATAAAGTGTTGACGACAAGTACAACAGCACCAAAGAAATACCATAGATACTAAAGCTTAGTAGATGCCAAGCACCACCGTTGATATAGGCTGCTGCCGTGAGAATGCCAAGCCCGATTAGTGCAAAAAATGCTCCCACGCCATGTGTAATAGCATTCAATAATTCTTCTAGATTAGTACCTGAAACCATAACAGCCTTTGTCATCCAAGTCATCCCCCTAAAGCAACTTTATTTTAGTAAAATACTAGTCCACATTATGATGCCCTAGCTCTACTAATATTATCGTATTTACCCTCTATAATACCACTACTATAATCAGAAAACTAGTTGGCAGAACCCTGGATGGCCCCTCTTGCAACGGACAGTTAATGCTTACCCAAGCCGACTATAAAGAAAACACGGCTTGCGCCGAGCCTTTGGCGAAAGCGGAAGCCGATGTTGCCCTTATCCAGACGGAAAGTTATACTTTCTTACAGGACAGAAAACCCATTTTAATATTGGATTTTGTAGGAATCTATCCCTTTTTATAGAATAATAGTAAAAAAGAGTAATAATTGGTCTAAGGAGGAACGAAATCATGAATACATCTGTAGTGATTACTCCTACTAATCCACCAAAGACAGGGCTAAATCGTATTTATTTTTTGGATAACTTACGGGCAACGATTATCATTATAGTAGTTTTGTTTCATTCGGCAATACCTTATATGATACACGCACCAAATGACTGGTATGTAATAAGTGCCCAGAAAAATATAATCTTTGACATATTTGTAGCAATAAATGACGTATATATGATGCCTATCATGTTTCTTGCTGCAGGATATTTTGCTTTACCATCTTTACGGCGCAAGAGCTTTAGTTCTTTTTGGATTGATAAAACTCGCCGATTAATAATTCCCTGGATATTTGGTGTCATTTTTCTGCAGCCAGTAATAAAATATTTTCGATATTTGAGCCGTGATAATGCAGACATGGATTTGCAAACTTATCTACATTTGAGCTTTTTGGGAGGATCTGTTAGCCAAGGACATTTCTGGTTTCTGGGTGCTTTAGCGCTAGTATTTTTCGGATTATCGTTGTTATTCTTGTGGAAAAGGCCATTATTCCAACAACAGTCTGCAAAAATAAAGCAACCATCTGCTCTTCTATTTATTGTTTTTGGAATTATAACTAGTTTAGGTTTTTTTGTTGTTAGTATTATTTCCCCAGATCATACTTGGGAATATATTTTCTCCATAGTATTGGTTCAACCCACTCGTTTTGTACTGTATGTGTGCTATTTTGCTTTGGGTTTATATGCATATCAAAACCTGTGGTTTACAGCTCAAGGGTACAGGCCCAGGTTAAAAACATGGTTATTCCCAGCCATTATGTGTGTGGTAGTGTTCCTTTTGTTTAAGGTAACTTATCCGGTATCGACTACGTTGTGGGTTAAACTAGCTAATGGATTTATACATGCTTTTTGTTGCTTGTGTTTGGTATTTGCTTTATTAGGTTTCTTTGAAAAATATTTAAATTTTACCAGTAATCTCTGGGACAAATTAGTTGCCAATTCCTTCGCATTTTATTTTGTTCATGAACTATTTGTCGTAGCATTAGGTTATTTGACAATTAACTGGTCAATGCCACTAAGCCTCAAATATCTAAATGTAGCAATCCTATCAATTATTATAAGTTATGTGTTATGCGAACATGGTATCCGGAGAGTGTCCTTTTTGCGCAAATTCTTTTAAGAATACATTTTACGTTATAGTGTATTTCTGATTTTAGATGAGGCAAATTTAATCTTAGGTAAGGCAGGGGAGACATAATGGCAGACGGTACTTTAGAAAAACGGCGCCCGCGAGTCGGAGTAGTTATGGGGAGCGGGGGAACGAAAGCTTTAGCCGGAGTGGCACTGTTTGAGTTTTTAGATAGCATCGGGGTTACACCCGATTTGTTGGTGGGCTGCAGTGGTGGCGGCATCATGTGCGCATTGCGGGGATGTGATTATTCAACCGCTGACATGCGTAAAATGTTTGCTGAATTTTTGGATAAAAGATTATTTGATATTGATTATCGCGCTTTGCTAGCAATTGGCAGGTTACCCTTTGGACACTTCGATGTTTCACGCGGCATTATTAAGCCCAAAAAGATTCAAGCAATGTATCGGAAGGTCTTTGGTGAGCGGCGCTTAGAAGACCTTAAGATACCTACAGTGTTACAAACAACTGACTTACTCAAAAGCGAGGCTGTTGTGCTCTCCAGCGGGCTTGTTGCCGACGCGGTCTATGCTTCTGGGGCTGAGTATCCGTTTTTTCCATTAATCTGCATAGATGGACGGTGGCTGGCTGACGGTGAATTTACATCTTCATTGCCCATCTTGGAAGCTGTAAAGCGCCAGATGGATGTTATCATTGCCATACGTATACAAACAGAGCTGCAAACTTATCCGCGAGGGTTCAATGAGTGTTTTGGTTTAATGTTCAATAATATAGGAAAAATCAGTGCCAGGTTGGAAACTCCACTTGCAATTTCACTCCATCACCATGAAATTATTAATATTACAGTACGGTTTAACAAAAGTATTCATCCGTGGGATGTAAATGCGCTCCCGACTATTCTTAACGCAGGCGAAGAGGCTGTTGCTCAAATGAAGCAAGAAATTATTTATGCAATTGAAAACTTCACGTCACATGCCGATGCAGATTAAATTAACAACAGCATTTTTAAGGGTAAGGGAGAACTTTTTATGAGCATAAAAGAAAAATCCAGCAAAGAAAGAGCCGTTCTTACTAGTCTAATTATTGGAGTAGTCTCACTTGTTCCTAGCTTAATCGTAGCGACTAAGGCTAACTCCATTATATTGTTTGCCGATTTAATTCGATCTGGTAGCGAAACTTTATCTGTATTGTTAGCGTGGTTGACCATTCGCAAAACTGCCAAAGGAGAACTTTTTAGATATAACTATGGATATGGCAAGCTGGAAAGCATGACAAGCATGGCAGTAGCTGGAGCAATGATGATTTCGTTTAGTGTCATTTTGTACCAGGTTATGGCGCGAATGAATACTCCGGTACAGCTAAATATCGGGGCAGTTACAATTGCTATCATACTTGCGACCGGGGCTTTCGCTTTAAATTATTGGATGTTCTTAAAATACAAGCGGATTTCTAAGAGCAGTCCTTCACCGATAGCAGAATCGCAGTGGCGGCTGTTCCGCTTCAAGATGTTTGCAAACACATGTGTTATTGTATCATTAGGAAGTAATATTATTTTAGCGAATTATTCCTGGGCACAGTATATTGATCCGTTAGCGTCCTTAATTCTATTAGGATTCATTTTATTTTCTGCTTACAGCATAGTTTCTAAATCGGTTTATGACTTACTGGATCGTACGCTTGAGGAAGAATTACAGATCTTAATTATTAAGGAACTGGCCACCTATTTTGATCAATACAGTTTCCTTCATGGGATACGTTCGCGTCGTGCCGGCGGAGATATTTTTATCGATATCCTGCTTGAGTTTGAAAGTACCCTAACTGTAGGCAAGGCACAGGCTATTGCCGATAATATCAAAGCAAATCTAGAAGCTAAGATAAAGAGAAGCCAAGTTATGATTATCCTGGCCTCAAAACCTTTAGATAGCTTATAAATTTCAATGCGGGACCCGTTCCTGTCCCCTTATCCCGAGAAAGACCAGGTACCCGTACTTTAACGGTTACCTGGTCTTTTCGTGTACAGCACAAGTGCTGCACACTATCCCGCTCTAATCCTCAATAACAAAACTGCGCATAGATATTGATCCATTTTGCATGTCTGTGCAGGTAAACCGTAAGATATCCCGTTCTTCTTGTAGTGCTGCTGCATAAAGCATTGGCAAATAGTGTTCATTGGTCGGAACAGCTGCAGTTGCATAAGTAAGCTTATCATATTCAATCAAGCTTGAATGGTCACGATTTACTAGGGCCTCGGCAATTTGCTTATCAAACGCCACAGCCCAAGAATAGTTATCACCATATAACCGCGAAAAATTTATCCTTGACAGGTTATGCACAATGTTGCCACTTCCAATAATAAGAATTCCTTGATTGCGCAAAGGTGCAAGTTTTTTTCCCAGTTCATAATGATCGCGAGGCGCTTTCATCACATCTAAGCTCATTTCCATGACGGGAAAATCGGCCTTGGGATACATATGTTTCAAAAACGCCCACGCCGCATGATCAATTCCTCTATCAGAGTCGCCGCGAATTTCCTTGTTTGTAGTTTCTTGCACTAAAGCTGCTTTTTCTGGCGCGCCAGGAGCATTATAGGTTATCTCATATAATTCGTCAGGAAATCCATAAAAGTCATAGATGGTTTTGGGCGCCTGAGAGCTTGTAATATAGGTTCCCCTGGTCTGCCAATGTGCTGAAACAACCAGAATAGCTTCTGGCCTGGGAAGATCCTTTCCTAGTTCGGCAAGACTACGTGTATAACTGTTGTCTTCGATGATGTTTATTGGAGACCCGTGCCCGACAAACAACACTGGCATTTTCATTAGAGCTCACCGTCCTCTGGCAATATTTCGCACTTATTGCTATCTATACCCAGCTTTCCGGATTAAGTTCGGCCAATTCTGGCAGAACAAATCTGCCGTCCTTACGCACTATCCGATCGTCAAACCAGATTTCACCACCACCATAAGCCGGCGTCTGAATTGAGACCAAATCCCAGTGAATTGCCGACCGGTTGCCGTTAAATGCCGTATCATATGCATTACCGGGGGTAAGATGGAAGCTGCCACAAATTTTTTCGTCAAACAATATATCCCGCATGGGCTGATGGATATAGGGGTTCAAGCCTAAAGCAAATTCACCAATATACCGGGCGCCTTCATCAGTATCAAGAATCTGGTTTAACTTTTCTGAATTGTTGGCAGTAGCCTCAATAATCTTACCACCTTCAAACCGGAAGCGTACATTATCAAAGGCAGTACCCTGGCAAATGGTAGGACAGTTATAGGTTATTACGCCATTAACCGATTCTTTAACCGGCGCTGTAAATACTTCACCATCTGGGATATTTCTGAGGCCACAGGACTTCATAACCGGAATACCATTAATAGCAAAAGCCAAATCAGTCCCCGGCCCAATAATACGCACCCGTTCGGTTTGTTCCACCAGTTTGACAAGTGGTTCTTCCGCCTTTGCCAATCTGGAGTAATCCAGGTTACTGACTTTAAAATAAAAGTCGGCAAAAGCTTCAGTACTCATACCAGCCATTTGCGCCATTGACGGCCCGGGATACCTTAATACGCACCATTTGGTTTTGGCAATTCTGATATCAGTATGCACAGCTTTCCACCAAAGCTGCTGATACAGCTGCGCCTTAGCAGGCGGCAGGTCAGACAGCTCACTTACATTATCATAAGCCCTAATAGCGATGTATGCATCCATGCTTTTCATCCGGTCTGCTTCCCAACCTGCAATCAGGCTTAATTGTTCCTGGTCACAGTCAAGCAGCAGTGCCCGCTGCAGAGCACTATTCTTAACGGTAAGAAACGGTGCGCCGCCGGTCTGATACGCCTCAACCATCAATGCCTTGGCAAGCTCGTGCCCGCTGTCGGTAACCTCAATCAGTAGTTTCTCTCCTTTTTGCAGTCTTACTGAGTATTTAATAAGGTTTTGTGCCAATTTCTTTACTCTGTCATCCATCCTATTAACTCCTCCCTGGGGTTATATTCATTTTATATAGCTTAAAAATTCCGCCCCTTTTGGGGTTAGCGTGCTGCCTTGCCGTCCACGTCCCACTTCAAGCAGCTTATCTTGCTTCAATAGTTGCATACGATAACGCAGCTTCTGTTCAGTCATATCCCAGCCTACTGTCTTTAACTGACCAATAACATAATTCCTGCCAACAGCTGACTTTGCTTGCTGTATAGTCTGCAGGATAAGCTTAACCTCCTGGATAAAGCCCTTGCCTACATAGGATTGGTAGACAGCTTCCAACTCAAGTCCCTTGGATCCTGGTATCTCCTGATAAACCTTATCTTGCCGATTAAAAACCAGATGCTCAGGCACCACAATATCTTCAACAACATGAGCTAGGTATTGTATGATATTTTCCAGCTCCCGGATATTTCCCGGCCAACGATAATCCAGCATATTATCCATAGCTTCCCGGGAAAACCGGAAATTGGGCCGTTTAAGTTCATTACATATTTTCTTGATAAATTCCTGGACCAGCAAAGGAATATCGTCCTTACGGTCACGCAATGCCGGGATATAAACAGGGAGAACATTTAAGCGATAATATAGATCTGCACGGAATAGCCCTGCCTGCACCATGTCATCTAAATTGCGGTTGGTCGCTGCAACAACGCGAATATCAACAGGGATTACCCGATTGCCGCCTACCTTCATAATCTCTCTTTCTTGCAGCACTCGTAATAATCTATTTTGGATAACGGCTGAAGCATCTCCGATTTCATCCAGAAAAATAGTCCCCTTATGGGCTTGCTCAAATAGCCCAATATGCCCGCCTTTTTTTGCGCCGGTAAACGCCCCTTCTTCATAACCAAACAATTCACTCTCAAGTAACGATTCCGAGATTGCGGCAAAATTCACCCCTACAAACGGCTCCCATCTACGGGCCGAGGCATTATGTATCGCCTGAGCTAACAACTCTTTGCCTGTCCCTGTTTCGCCTAACAGCAGGATGGTTGAACTGCTTCTCGCCATGTTTCGGGCAATGCCGGTAAACTTGGTAAAAGCTGCACTGATGCCTGTAAGATCGCTAAAAGTATATTTCGCAACAAGTCCTTTGCTTGACTGTTTGCGGCGATAATCATGTTCCAGTTTGTTGATTTCCGATGCCCGGCGAAAAAGTATTAAATAACCAAAGTTACGCCCATCAATTAAAATATTTGTTTTTCGGAAGAAGAATGTTTGACTTTCCCAATTCATGACTTCTTCTTTTTCGTAAGGCAATTGGCAGATAATCTGATAAAAATGAGCAGGTATGCTGATTTCGGCTTGTTGATGAATGATTTTGCGGCCTTGCAAGTGCAGAATTTCTAATGCCTTTTGGTTGGTAATACGAATTTTGTCCTCTTCATCAATAGCGAGCACTCCATCTTCAATCCGGTCAACAATGGCTCCCAAATGATTACGTAGAAGATTGGCTTTTTGAATCTCATCACTAAGCTCTTTTGTTATATAAACAACAGAATGAACGTACCGCGATATTAAGCGGCGCAAGTCCAGAATTCCGTATTTAAAATGGTCAAATATTTCAATCCATGTTGCAAAATCAATCACCCTGGAGCCTATATCAATTACTTTATGAATTGTTGGCGGCACAAGTTTGGCTTCACCAGGCGTAACAGCAATAGTAATCTCCTGGGGGTAAGTCGTCTGACCAGGATAAAACGGATGGAAATCCAGTTCGATCCCTAACTCTTTGATGCGCGCAATCGTATCAAGCGCACGCTCCCTGCCATCATTAACAAGCAAGACCTTCATTCCGCGCGGTATTTCCAGCATCTCACGGATGTTAGTATAGTTAATGGTTCGCTGGGCAACAATGATTTTGCAATTTTCATGAAGGTATGGTTTAATGGCAGGAATAATAATTTCACCTGACACGATAATCAACGAACGGTCGGCAATTGGCAGATAAGCAAGCTGACTGATGGTTCGTCCTTCAACATTAAACTCTTCCATCATACCAAGCTCATAGCAATTATCAATAATTGCCTGGAGAGTATGGTCATTCAACGTAATAAATGTAATTGTATTTCGCTCCATTGACTAGACTCCCCCCGCTTTTACACATACTGCTTGTTGTTTATATTTTTCCACTATGTGCCTAAAATCCTGTTTTTGAACATTTTTTTATAATATGTGACTAAGAAGGCGGCTACCTAAGCCGCCTTTTCATTAACCCTGCTATTTACTCTGTTCGAAAAAGGTGGCAAGCCACCTGGTAGCTTTTGCTCAGCTCAGTCATTTCCGGCCTTACTGTCTTACACACCTCCATTGCTTTTGGGCAACGAGGGGCAAAAGCGCATCCTGGCGGCGGATTTGCCGGTGAAGGTACATCCCCTTGCAAAATGACGCGTTCCCGTTTAGCGAGCGGGTCGGTGCGCGGTATCGAAGATAGCAGCGCCTGGGTATATGGGTGACGCGGATTTTCGTATAACTCTTCCGCAAAACCAATCTCCACTAATCTTCCTAAGTACATAACGCCAACCCGATTGCTAATGTGGCGAACAACAGAAAGATCATGCGAAATAAAAACATATGTCAACCCAAACTGCACTTGCAAGTCCTGCAGCAAATTGATGATTTGTGCTTGAATGGATACATCAAGGGCAGAAACCGGTTCGTCGGCAATAATTAGTTTTGGCCTCAAAATAAGTGCACGGGCGATGCCAACCCGCTGCCTTTGTCCACCGGAAAACTCATGCGGATAGCGCTGCCCCTGTTCAGCTGTCAACCCGCACAGTTCCAGAGTCTCATTGACTCTACGCCTGATTTCCGCTCCGTCAGTCACACCATGGGCCGGCAGGGCTTCACCAATAATATCGGCTACTGCCATCCGGGGGTTTAAAGAGGCGTACGGGTCTTGAAAGACCATCTGAATATCCTTCCGTTTTCGCCGCATCTCTTCCCTGCTTAATTTAGCCAGATCGATCTTATCAAACATCACCTGGCCGGCGGTTGGCTCTAAAAGCCGCAAAATGGTTCTTCCTGTCGTCGATTTGCCGCACCCTGATTCACCGACAATACCAAGCGTTTCACCCCGCTGGACAGCAAAAGAGACGTCATCAACGGCTTTTACATAACCGGTAACTCGCTGCAACAGGCCGCCGCGGATTTCGAAATACTTTTTTAAGTTTTTAACCTCTAGTAATGTCGCTTGCTCCATCCAATCCGCCCCCTTTCCCATACAACCAGCAACGACAGCTATGACCGTCTGCCACTTTCTGTAATTGCGGATTTTCCGTCATACATACATCCATAACATGCTGGCAGCGCGGAGCAAACCGGCAGCCTGGCGGCATCTTAGTAAGCGGCGGCACTTGACCGGGGATTGGCACTAGCCGCGACACCTTTTTAGTCAGTTGCGGAATAGACTGCATAAGCCCCACGGTATATGGATGTTTGGGTTCCTGAAACAAACTAACTACATCAGCCTCTTCGACAATCTGTCCGGCATACATGACCAGCACCCGCTCACACATCTCGGCTACAACACCCAGATCATGGGTAATCAGCATGATTGACGCGCCCGTTTCTTGCCGCAGCTGCCGCATCAAATCAAGGATTTGAGCCTGAATGGTTACATCCAGCGCCGTAGTAGGCTCATCGGCTATCATTAGTTTGGGACGGCAAGCCAAGGCCATAGCAATCATAACCCGCTGCCTCATGCCCCCCGACAATTGATGGGGGTATTCTTTGGCAATGGCTTCGCTGCGGGGAATACCAACCTGCTTTAACACTTCCAGGGTTAAAGCTCGCGCCTCTTTGGCACTCATCTTACGATGCAGCAATATCGCCTCATCAATTTGTTTCCCAATTGTATATACCGGGTTTAGCGAGGTCATTGGTTCCTGAAAAACCATTGAAATCCGATTACCGCGAATGTCCTGCATTTCATCAATTGGCAGCTTAAGCAGATCTTGTCCGTCAAACTGGATTCGGCCATCAATATGTGAAGTTTCCAGCGGCAAAAGCCTCATGATCGATAGCGAAGTAACCGACTTGCCACAACCTGATTCTCCCACAATGCCCAGAGTTTCCCCTTCATGTAAGGAAAATGAGACGCCGGTTACTGCCGTGACGACTGAGTCCTGACTGCGAAATGCTATGCAAAGATCATTAACTTCTAATAATTTTTTCTGCGTCGTCATCCTCTTCCCCCTCAGTCCACAATCTTACGATCTAAGGCATCTCTCAGACCATCACCGAATAGGTTAAATGCCAAACACGTGATCAAAATCGCCAAACCTGGAAAAAGCGCTACATGAGGTGCTGACATCAAATACTCCCGGCCTGAACTAAGCATGGCACCCCACTCAGCTAGCGGCGGCTGCGCGCCTAATCCCAAAAAAGATAATGACGCAGCAATCAAAATTGCCGTACCAATTCGCATGGTAAAATACACTAGCGCAATAGAAAATGTACCTGGGAAGATATGCTTCCAGATAATCAACCGGTCCGGAATACCAACAGACCTTGCGGCTTCAATATACATCATATTTTTTAGCGCAAGTGTGCTGCCGCGGATAATCCGGATAAACTGTGGCACTGTATATATCGCCACCGCTACCACTACGTTATGCAGTCCTGGTCCCAAGATGGCGATAATGGCAATGGCCTGCAAGATACCGGGAAATGCAAACATAACATCACAGGTTCGCATGACCAGCGAATCATAGTTCCCGCCATAATAACCAGCCGTAAGACCAACGAAAGTACCGATTACTGAGCCTATTACAACCGAGCTTAGACTTACCGCAATGGAAATGCGGGTTCCGTAGATAACCCGGCTCAATATATCTCTACCGAACTCATCCGTACCCAGCCAATGCCCGGCTGACGGCGGCTGTAATAAAGTGTTATAGTCTGGTTTGATAGGATCATAAGGCGAAATCACCGGCCCAATAAAAGTCAATAGAAACAGTCCCACCAGAACGACAAAAGCGGCAACACCCAACTTCTGACGGGAAAAACGGCGCATAAATTGACGGGCAGGTGAATCGGCTGCGACCGGAATGGTCACACCCGGGGCAGCGCTTACAGGAGTAACAGATTGCGACATGATTTTCCCTCTCCTTCCTCTTTAGCTATCTAGCCGGATCTGCGGATTTATGACAGCGTAGAGCACGTCCACCAACAGATTAATCAACATAAATTGTATAGCAAATAACAGCATCTCTGCCTGAATAACCGGATAATCCCGCATGCTGACTGACGTAATCAGCATATTTCCCATTCCAGGCCAGGAAAATACTGATTCTACCACCACCGAGCCGCCAAGCAGAAAGCCAAACTGCATGCCAGTCATAGTTACGACAGGCAAGAGCGCGTTACGCAGGGCATGCAGCCATACAACCCGCATTTCCCTGGCACCTTTGGCTCTTGCAGTGCGCACATAATCTTCGCCCAATGTCTCCAGCAGGCTGGAACGGGTAAACCGGGCAATAATGGCAGCCACCTGTGAACCCAAGGTAATAGCAGGCAGGATATAATGCTCAGCCGATTGGTTCCCCCCTGTGGGCAGCCACCCTAGCTGCACCGCAAATAACTCAATCAGCATTAAGCCCAGCCAAAAAGAAGGCATTGAAATACCGGTAGTTGCACCAAACATGGTAAGCTGGTCCTGCCATTTTCCCCGCTTGGTGGCCGCAAACACCCCAAAAAGCATGCCTGCGCCAATAGCCCACACCATACTGACAAAGCTAAGTTCCAGAGTTGGCATAATCCTGTCGGAAATCATATCCATGACAGGCTCACGCGTCCGGAAAGAATATCCCAAGTCCCCCTGCAGGGCACCTGATAAGAATTCCCAGAATTGCTCGTAAATCGGCCGATCGAGACCAAGAACAATACGAGTATTCTCAACATCTTGTGCTGACGCTTCGGGACCGGCAACAATCCGCGCCGGGTCGCCCGGAATCATATGCAAAAACAGAAAGATGACCACTGCTACTATCAACAAAATGGGGATCATCGCGGCTAGGCGTCGAACAATATAGATCAGCACGTAACTCTTCCTCCTTACCATAACAGGATAAAGAAAACACGGTTTGCGCCGAGCCTTTGGCGAAAGCGGAAGCCGATGTTGCCCTTATCCAGACGGAAAGTTATACTTTCTAACAGGATAAAAAAACTGGCCCAAGGTCATCCCTTGGACCAGTCCCGAATTCCCGGATTATTGGAACGCTGCGCCCCTCACGTCAAGCGCGGCATCTGGTAGTACATAAACGCCGGAGAGATTCTTCCGTTTACCGGCCAAATTGTCCTGTACAGTTAAGAACACCCACGGCGCATCTTCAACAATAGTCTTCTGTGCCTCGCCATAGGCATTTAAACGTTCTTTTTCATCACCAGATTCCAGACCAGTGGTAACAAACTTCTCTAGTTGATCGTTGGCATAAAAACCAACATTAAAGCCAGCAGTCGGGAACATATTTTTTGTTAACAACGGACGGATACCCCAGTCGGCTTCACCAGTTGACGGAGACCAGCCACTAATTGCCACCTGCAGCTTGCTTTCTTCCGGCTTAACCGACAGTTGATTGGTCAGCGTAACAAAATCCATTTGCTGAATTGTTGCTTTTACCCCAATCGCCTGCCACTGCTGCTGAACAAACTCGGCAAGCTTGGCCCGGACGGTATCATTTGGTGTCCAGAGAGTAACCTCAAAGCCATTGGGCACTCCGGCCTCAGCCAGCAGCTTTTTGGCTTTTTCTACATCATAAGCATACATTTGTTGCTTTTGGAAGCCCCATACTTTAGGCGCAAACGCTGATTCAGGTGCTGACGCAAACCCTTTATACACGACTTTGGCCAAAGCATCTTTATCTACAGCATAGTTAAGTGCCTGACGGATACGCTTATCATCAAACGGCTTTTTGGTTACGTTAAACACAACATAACGTTCAATGATGGATTGAGCTTGGTCAACAACAATATTGCTGTCACCTTTGATGGCCTCCACTTGCTCTGAAGGCAGCGGATAGATAAATTGAGCTTCACCTGTTTTCAGCATAGCTACCCTTGAGGCTGATTCAGTCACAGGCTTAAAGGTGATTTTGTCAACCTTGGCGGCATTGGCTTTATCCCAGTAAGCGTCGAACTTTTTGACGATTACATATTGTCCATCTTTCCACTCAACAAACTGGAACGGGCCGGTGCCAACCGGATGACGATTCAGATCCTTGCCATACTCTTTAATAGCTTTCGGAGAAATCATCAGACCAGCCGGATGTGCAAAGGCTTGGAGAATAGGGGCAAACGGCTTATTAAGCACAATCTTGACAGTATACGGATCGATAATCTCCACATGATCGATCGCTGTATAGAGAGAGGCCCGCTTCAACTTGTTAGCAGGATCTTTTAAGCGGTCAATGTTAGCTTTAACAGCTTCAGCATTAAAATCAGTTCCATCTTGGAATTTGACACCTTTTTTCAGTTTGAAGGTAATACTCTTGGCATCCTTGGCCAGTTCAGGCATTGCCTCGGCCAGCACAGGGATAACCTTCATGTCCTTATCAAAACCAAGTAAACCTTCGTACATGGTCTTCTGAATCCCGTAAGCCAAGGTGTCTTGAGTATCATGCGGGTCCATAGTGGTCGGATTGGCATCTTGTGCTATAACCAGTTCACTCGGCTTTTTATCCCCAGCAGCTTGGTTAGATTTAGAGCAACCGGCCAACAACATAGTGAAAGCTAACATTCCTATCAATAACAGACTAATCATTCTTGATGGCTTCATTCCATTGCAACCTCCTTTAAACTACTACTTACATAACTTGCTTCGTACAGACGCATCTAGTCAAAGTAATATTAAGCAAAAACTGTGCCAACTAAATCACATTTTTACAAAAAGCACAATTAATGTAACATTTAAATACGTAGAGGAGACTGTATATGAACATTCTTCCATATTAACTACACAAATCCCTCTAAAATTCAACCTATAAAGACATGTTGCAGAAAAAATTATTATTTTCTCCATACCTTCTATCAAGCATCGACGTTTTAGGTGAACCTATTAAGGCTTAAGGTTGTTTTTTAGGTTGCCCTAACAAGTTTCATAAGTCCCTTTTATCATTACTTCTCCCGATGTCATCATCTTTCTCCCCTTGGCCAATACCATATCAATATTAAATTCCCGATCCATGATAACTATATCAGCATCACTGCCCTCCTTTATATACCCTTTCTCCGGACAAATCCCCAAAATGCTGGCTACATTTGAGGTAAAAAACCGTAAAGCCGTTTCCAGACCCAGCCCTTCTTCTATAACCAGGTTTTTTAACACCAATTGCGAAGCCTCTATTCTTCCTACACCCATTCCAATAATATTACCCTGACTATCGTACTTAGGCACACTGCCATTCCCATCAGAACTTACAGCAACATTACCTACCGGAACTCCCTCCCTGAGACATTCCATAATTGCCCGGCTAGGCTTAATTTCATCTGCCGGCGTCAATTCCCCATAGGATGTTATATCAATTCGGCCACCCCGCTTGGCAAATTCTTTAGCCTGCATAAAAAGTTCTTTGCTGCGCGTTACATGGGTAGGAATAAACTGGGTGACTGGTATTTCAGTTGTTCGCACAGCTTCCATAACCATATTTAGCCCTTCTTTTCCCTCACCCATATGTATATGTACGAGGCCAGGCTTACCGCTTAGCATACCTGCCACTCGGGCGTCGGCAGCTAACCTAGTCAGCTCTTCGAACGTAAAATTTGACGACCGGTGGTCGGCTAATGCCATTTTTACACCAATGACTTTATCAACAAACATGATGTCTCTTGCTATACTGCCTGTTATGGTAACACTTGGCGTCTTATAAGAGCCAGTGTAGATAAGCGTGGTAATACCTTCGGTTTCCAGTCCCATGGCTTTGGCAAACAAGGCTTCGACACTTCTGGCAAATCCATCAGTGCCTAACAGGCCAACAACCGTGGTAACCCCAGCCTTAATAATGCTAGACAGGGCAATCTCCGGAGTACGGCTGGCAAACCCAGTCTCGCCTCCACCACCAATAAGATGTACATGCTGATCAATAAATCCTGGTACGACTACCTTCCCCTTAGCATCGATTACTTCGACATCCGGCAAACACCTGAGCAGGCTGCCAACGTCAATTGCAGTCGCTATTTTAATAACTTTATTGCCAATTATTAAAATATCCTTTTCTCCCAGAAATTCGGGCGCATATATACTGCCATTTCTGATTAATAATTCTGCCATTACCAGACCCCTCTTTTAAGCTTTCTGTTGTCAGCTTATTGACCCCGCTGCTTTGTTGCTACTGCTCTTACAAATGCCCGAATAAGATTAAGCATATCAGCATTTTTGTCCACCATCATTTCCGGATGCCACTGAACAGCCAGCGTAAATACGCCATCTGATCTCTCCATTCCCTCAATCACGCCATCCTTAGCCCTGGCATTGACGACAAAGCCAGGGGCAATGTCCTTTACCGCCTGATGATGGAAGCTATTGGTTAGGATAGTTTCTTGACCGAAAACCTGGTGTAATCTCGATCCCTCGCTGATCTCCACGGTGTGTCCGGGTACATACATTTTTGATTGTTGAAAATGTTTGAGATGCTGCTCTGAAACTTGGGATAAGTCTTGGTATAATGTACCGCCGAAGGCTACATTCATAATCTGCATACCCCGGCAAATACCAAACATAGGCTTTTGCAAACTTGCGGCTATACGTGCCGCTGCTACTTGATGCTCATCTACTTCAGGAAAAATAAAACCTAATTGCCGCTGAGGTTCTTCGCCGTATGTAAGCGGATTGACATCATGACCGCCAGATAAGAGTACCCCGTCGACCCTTTCTATTTGTTCCCGAATGGCATCCTCTTCATCCTCAATGACCGGCAATAACAGCGGAACTGCCCCAGCCAAGCTAAGAGCCCGTACATATTCTTGATTGATATACATTCTTTCCATCCCTGGGAAAAAACCGCCGTCGGTGATAAGCATATTAGCCAAAATTCCAATTACAGGCTTACAGATACAATTCGCCTCCCTTTCCTATTTGTTTTACTACATATGCAATATGCATGCCAATAAGATTCTTGCATCGTATTCATCATTGGATATCTGCCGTAAGCTAATATAAGTGGACAGGTTTGATGTCTCGCCGAAACATTAAACCTGTCCACTTGTATTAACGTATATGAAAGAGCATACCACTTATAAATGGTATTAGCCAGATGACCCAAACAGTTAAGCTATATCGTTGAAACTTCTTTACCCATTCTATTTTTTTATTACATACAACAATAGTAGCCCAACCAGCATGCAGCAACATCACAACAAGCGCAAATAATCCAGTAAGACTATGAAAGTCGTTATGAGTTGCAAAAAAACTAGTCAGACCCTGCAAGGTACTACTGGCAGTTTCTCTGTACAATATCGCCATTACTATGGTTCCTAAAACATCGAAAACAAGCCCGCACCAAAATAGAAGCACATGCCACCATTTCAGCTGCCCCTGAATCTTTTCACTCCAAATACCAACCGTATAAGCGATAAATGCTCCAACTATCAAAATTACTGCCTGTATCATGCTAATTTGATCCTCTCGTTTTCCACTGTCATTTAAACAACTCTTTACAAATAGTAGTTATTTTACTACATGCCTGAGGATTACGGATATATAGCTTCTCCAGCCACCTTACTAGTTCGGCGTTGCTCTCTTGACATACCAGGCAATTCAATAAACGGGTAAACCCAAGTTCATATTCGCCAGCTCTAACATATACCGCTAGGATGTTGAGTAGTATGCGACTGGAATGAGTGGCTATTACTTTTTCCAAGGCTTCTTCAGCCAGGGCCTCGCGTATATAGCTATGCTCATTCAGCCCTAGAAGCGCATAAAACCAGGAAATACATTTTAATTGGTTAGATAAAAAGCCTTCAATCAACTGCGCCTCTAATTGTTTCAAGAACAGCCCTTGTAAGCAACCACTTTTCTCTACTACATAATTTTTATCAACTATCCTGTCTACCGCCCTGTTACGAACTATATGTTCGCCACGGTATGACAGCCAATGCAGCGAATCCAGCATGTGATACTGCCGGTCTACCAGAAGCTCTTTATTAGCGAGGTTGCCAATATTAAAGAGAAAAACTCCTGGCGCCCCCTCGGCATCAACAATACTTTGGAGTTTCTCCATTAGGACTGGTGCAGCTAGGCGATTCTCGTTAGTACTTGTCTGGGCACCCCCCCAGCCAATATAAATGACCCCTTTTCTCCTAACGACATCACGAAAACGTGCCAAGACCTCATCGTCGGCAGCGATTGCAGAAATGCAAGGTGAAATAATCAGTATTCTCTCTTGAACATCATTAAATGCTTGCAAGAAGGCTTTGCGAATAGCGGGACCGTACAATGTCTCCAGAATTCTAGGTTGCTTAGGGGAAATGCAGACATCTTTGTTAAAAATCTTTTGCACCTGCGCAAGCCGATGCTCGTTCTCAAGCGAGTTAAGGGCAAAAGTTAGTTTTTCGCAAATTCTTTTCTGCCCAAAATCCCAAACTTGGCAAAACACTTGATTATTAACAGCATCATACACCCAGATCTCACCAAAATGCCGGCTTACATCTTGTTCAAGCTGAGATTCACGAATTTCAGTAACTGAATTGACCAAATCACCTGCATATAATTCCTCGATCTGCCTCTGGGCAATGCGGAATGCTTCTTCATCCAGCACTGGAGAAGCACTCCGCATTGCTTTTTCTTCCTGCTGGTTAAAATAACGAAAAATTGGCAAATCTTTCATGACGCAGACTGGCTTATCAGTGATGTCCCGGTAGGTATCAATCAGCTCATATTGTGCATTTAAGGTAACTATAACTATTTCATTATGAGTAGCAGCCATCAGGCCTGTTTGGTATGCGTCCCAGCCTTCATTGGTCAATTCATAAATGATTTTTCCACCGACCTCACTTTCGACGAGCAAACGGCATAGGAGTAACTCTTGCAGGTGTCTTTCAACAAAAACCTCATCCAATCTTAATAGGTCGCCAATTCCTTGTTGACTTTTAAGGTCGCTTACCCCGCTGGCAATACATTTCATGATAAACTCTTCAATAATGGTAGGACATCTGTATCCGTCAAGGGTAACTTCGACTGTTATAACGGCAACAGGTAATATCCACTCCCGAGTCTCCAATACTATCAGTCCGGCTTGACTAGAGGCTAAGTCCTGGGCGATATCATCAATTTCCGAGGAGTTCTTTTCTGTAACCCAATCCACGTCTTCCCTCCTACCATCGATTTAGCCTATCATAATCACCTTTCTCCCCTTAAGAACATGTAAGAATATATCTGGCGGGGATGCTCCACTTACCACATCACTAATAATCACATCACATTCGGGATGGTATTGAGCAAAGGATTGGGAAGCTGATTCTAAAAAGGTCATACCGATCACGTTAACCTGCTCTATATAAATTGGGATTAAGCAGCTCTTTTCCGCAGCCGTAACTTTATTTATCCGGCTTATCCATTCTGTTGCTAGCGAGACTCTGACCATGACCTCATCAAAGCAGCTCTCCCTGTTGTCCAATTTCATGGTTACTGCTGCTATCTTATGGAAAATCGTCGTTTCCTCGCCGGCTAATGCCTCCATCTTATCATGTGACTGTTCTATCAAATTTTTCAATTCAGCCAAACGTTTACAGACTTTATTGGTGCTTTGCAGTTGTCTTGTTAAATCCACCAGACCTGCTTGAACATGGTTATAGGATCGATCCAGCCAATGTCCACAAGTCAAGAGATGCTTGTAGCAAGCCTCGTAAATCCGCTGGGTCAGATAATGGCATTCCAATAAAATGTTCTCAATTTCAGTAGTTGTCTGTTCGAGGAGGGTACCTGGCGAATTCACCAGCTGCACCATCGCCTTGGCTTTTATTATTAAATCAAACAACGTTTTTTTCCACTCTGTGCAAAAACCAAGTCTAGCCAATATGATTGGCGGTGAAGCCCATAATAGTTCATTGGCTCTGTCGCGCAAGCGGCTGATACTCTGACAGTTAACCACCACATCCTGTGTTTCTGACCTAAGAAGACTTGTCGACCAACCATACTCCCTGGCCGTATCAATGAGCACCTGAGAGATTTGCTGCAGTTCATTTATTGTATCTTCTTCTATAGATACCAGATCATATTGCCGTTGCTTAATAGTATTGATCCTGTCCAGCAACAGACTAATATCTTGATTAAAAAAAGAATCTTCTGATGTGTTCTTCTGGCGATAGGCTTTCTGAGCGACAGCCGCAAACTCAATAAGATATTGCCGGTACTGTTCTACAGCAATAATTTGGTTCTCTCGGTTACTGTTTAGCAATACATATGAATCCGGTTTGCGCTCAGTTAGTAGCGACAAGCATTTTACCAGGTTCTGTTTTTCCTCGTTAAGACGCTGTAGTTCAGACACTTGGGCAGCTACAGCGTCTTGAAGTTTTTCACTTTGCTTTGCCAGAGCAGCCTGGTCTGATAAGAGTACTAGCGCCCCACACTCTCGCTGAAGTTCATCCTCAATTTTAGTTAGCTCCTGTCGCTGTTCATTATAGCGGGTGATACCGTCTGCGGTTTCGGCATATTCTTTTTGAATCTCAGCTTGCCGCTTAGCGAGCCGGGCTAGCTCTAATCGCATTCTTTCAGCTTGTTCCTGCTCTTGGCGCATATCGAGCACATCTTGTTGACACAGAGAAGTTATTTGATTTAGCCAAGTGTCCACTACTTTATCTTCGTTTAAAGACAGCACCTTGTCATCTATCCTATCGGCACTGCTTTTATATAAGGCTCTGATTTTTGGATGTTTTGCCACGCAGCTTAGTACATTATCTACAGTCTGATTAGATTGGGATATAATCAATGTCTTGAGGCCATGTTTAGCATGTTGGTAGCAAAGCTCAGCCATAAGCGTTGTTTTATCTACCTCCGGTGATCCCTGGAGAAAAAATGAGTCTTTGGCAGCCACTGCCGCTTTTACAGCAACAATTTGGCCTGGATTTAAGGTTGACATCAATGTATCGGCGAGATCAAAAAAAGCATCATTACTTAGATTATCTTCGCTATTTTGCATTTGGATTACTGGAAGCATACTAATCTTGTCAGCAACCGATACGCTCGGTCGTTTCCTCCTTGTTCTCTATCGTAAAGAGCATCCATCTACGCTGTAAAAATAATGGTATTACCTGCAAATCTGCTCAGCAAACACTTATATACCTCTTCCAAAGTATTGGTTCTATTATTTAACATATAATTCCTTCACCAAAAGTCAATTACTTACAATATCCGCACAGGTTAAGAGGATATTTTTTAAAAAATAACCCTAGCCAAATTACATTGACTAGGGTTATACATCCAAATTAGTTATTTCTCAATAAACGTGCAGAATTCAATACGACGATAATTGCCCCTACATTATGCACAATCGCTGCTGCAACAGGCCCTAATAAACCCCAGGCTGCAAAAACAATCGCGGCAAGATTAATTGCATTTGCAACCACAATATTTTGCCAAATAGTGCGGATGGCCTTTCGACTCTTCTGTATTGTCTCAGGTATCTTTTTCAAGTCATCAGACAATAGAACAATATCTGCTGCCTCAACAGCGATATCGGTCCCCGAGTACCCCATAGCTATACCGATATCTGCCTTGGCTAACGCCGGAGCATCGTTTATACCATCCCCGATCATTGCGACCTTACAACCAGATTGTTGATAGGTGTCAACATATTTCACCTTATCTCCAGGTAATAGGTCACCATGGACATTTGGAATATTAACTTGCTGGCCAACGGCATTGCCAACCGCTGCGGCATCGCCGGTCAACAACACTATCTTCTTGATATTGCCACGAGATAGTGCTTCAATTGTTTCCCTAGAGCCTTCACGTATAGGATCTTGTATGGAGATAATCCCTACAACCACACTATTGGTTGCAATAAAGACTACCGTTGCTCCTGCTTTTTGGTTCTCTAAACAATAATCTTGTTGTTCTTGTGTAAGAACTACCTGCTTATTTTTCAGTAATAATTTATTCCCCAGTAAGAAAACAGCACCGTCTTTTTCGGCTACTATACCTTGCCCAATGACGGGTTCCCAATATGTCGGCTCGATAAAGGAAATACTGTCCTTTTCTGCGGCTGCAATAATTGCTTTGGCCAAGTGATGCTCTGAGCGTTTTTCTATCCCGGCGGCAATTGCTAATAACTCATTTCTTTGCCACCCTTGGTAGCAGCGAATATCTTTTAAGGACGGTTTCCCTAACGTAATTGTTCCTGTTTTATCAAAGAGGACAGTATCTAACGAACCTACTCGTTCTAGTATCTCGCCCCCTTTGATCAAAATACCGCGGCGCGCAGCAGCCCCAATAGCAGCAGCCACAGCGGTGGGAGTACTCAATAACATAGCACAAGGACAGAAGACAATTAAGATAGTTACCCCCCTGACAATGTCGCCTGTCACTAGGTAGACTAATACCGCAATTGTTAAGCTTAATGGTACAAACCAATTTGCCCAGCGATCAATAATCCGGGCACTTGGCGCCTTACTTGCTTGAGCCTCTTTAACCATTTTAATAATATGACCTAAAGCCGTATCCTGGCCAACCTTTGTTGCTACGAATTCAATACTCCCCATAGTTACGATAGTGCCACCGAAAACGCTATCTCCGTTACGGCATTCAACTGGAATAGACTCACCTGTTATCGTAGCCTGATCAACTGTCGCATACCCGAAGGCAACCACACCGTCTACCGGAATTTTTTCTCCTGGTTTTACCAACAGCCTATCCCCTGTTTTTACTAGCTCTGCTGCTATTTCCCACTCAGTTCCCCCCTCCAAAATGCGAGCTTTTAAAGGTGTTAATTCAGCCAGTTTTTTTAATGCAGTATTGGATTTTTCTAAGGTAATGTGCTCCAGCATTTCTCCGATAGTCATGATAAGCGCAACCTCGGCTGCGGCAAAATATTCACCAACGGCGATCGAAGCAACGATTGCTATACTTACCAATAGCCCTACTTTGGTATCCCCGCGCTTATAGATAGCAACAACCGCTTGTTTGATTATTGGCACACCACCAATTATCGCTGCAAGCAGTGCAGTATCAACCCCGAAAACCGTCGGCAGCCACTCAAACCAATAGCCTATGAGTAAAAAGGATGTTGTGATGATTACTATATAGTCTTTTAAATGACCGCCTTCACCATGTTCATGATTGTGCTCGGCTACTTCTACTGATGCTTTGCTGCTTACCATATTTTTTTGAATACACAGTTCTTCATTATCCATTTTAAAAAGCCTCTCTATTAATTTTTTTTAGTATTGTAAGTAACTGTTCGTTTTCTTCATTGGACAGAACTGAGAGTATTTGCTCTGTTAGATTATAATGATACTGGTGATGTTCGGAAAAAGCCTGTCGTCCTTTTTCAGTTAAAGTAATTAAGTGGACGCGCCGATCCTCCTTAACTGACTCCCGTGTGGCATATTGTTTCTTTTCCAATCGATCAACTGTAACTGTAGTTGTACCGGTAGTTACGCCAAGGTGTTGAGCGAGACTTTTCATATTCATTTGGCCATAGTTACCCAGTACTTCGATGGCATGAGCTTCTGAAACTGTCAAGTCGCTCGTTTTTATCACCGAGTTTTCCCATGAAGAAAACCCATTAAAAAAAGTAAATAACTCGTGAGTTAAGTCATCCAAATGGTTCATGAGCATTTCTCCTTTGACTCTCGAATAGTTTGATATGTAATTATATTTGATTTTCAAACCAATAGTATATCAAACAACAATTTTTGTCAATTGTTGTTTGATACCCATATAAATTTTAGCAATAAAAAACGAGCACCTAAAAGTACTCGTTTTACTTTATGTTTTCCCCAAAATGACTTTGCAGCATACTGGGGCAGAATCCTGTACGTTTCTTAAACAGTTTACTGAAATAGTAGGGATCAGAATAGCCTACGCAAGTTGAGATTTCTGCTACGGTGGCAGCTGTGGTACATAGCAATTCCTTAGCGCGCCGCACCCTGTACTCAATTAAATATTCAGTCGGACCCATGCCCGCATACTTTTGAAACAAATAAGCGAACTGCTTACTGCTTAAACCATACTGTCCTGCCATTTTGGGTACAGTGAGCGTTTCCATGTAATGACTCTCCATATACTCTCTGGCCTGCCCTATCAGTTCCCGGTCACTTTCGTTCCGCGGCTTTCCGCAACAGGTCAAAATCTCATCCAGAATACTGAAAAACAGAGATTTTGCCCGTAGCGCCGGTAGGCTGCCCGGCATTGCACAAAGCTGGTACAGCCGGTGCAGCATATTATTGATGCGCGTACTGTGCCCTGGGTCAAGTTGGTAATGGGATAACCCATAGGAAAACGCTCCTTTTTCACTGTCATCAACCCGATAATGTATGACCATAAAATCCCATTCAGACTGTCCCAAAACCTCTTTATCCAAAGCCATATTCGGCCCGCTATTAAAAACTTTGCCAGGATCCATCACATAAGGCACGCCGTCAAAAGACATTCTCGCCCGCCCCCGCAGCGGAAAAATTAAGCCGGAGAACGGCGGAGTAAAAACACCGAAGCACTTTCCGCCAGGCGGCACCACTCCCCTGATTACATTGACTATACTGACATTTATATTAGAAAAATATCGTGCCATTTCATTGATATCCACCTGCATTTTTATACCTTCCTTATCAGATATTAGGGTTTTAAAAAACACACTCAACCTATCTTTGGCGGTAATCTGTCAACCTATTTCATGTCTCGCATTTATCTGCATGACTTAAAATCATAGCGGCATCGTATAATGATAATGATTATCATTATACGATGCCGCTATGATTTTGTCAATAAATTCCACCAAGGTACCTCTTCTATCTATATTTGTTTGACAGCCCGTTTACACTCTGCGGAGACTATGGAAAAAAATCCATGCAAATTTGGAAATATGTCCATTTACTCCTGTTTTTTTGTTTGGTATCCTAGTGAGTAATTATTGATTATGATATTGATAATCAATTTCAATGATATCCTGAACGCACATAGCTGAATTTTACCCCCTATCTACACCTGTGACCAGATGGCTACAGGTGCTGGGCTTCGTTGAATAAAAATTAATCTATAAAGGAGAGAACCATGGAACTACTAATGCAAACGATCAATCTGTTTCACAAAGGCGGCCCGGTCATGTACCTCTTAGTCATCAGCTCACTATTCGTCGTGGCCATAGCTGTTGAACGATTTCTCTATTACCGCAATATCTCAACAGATAGCCAGTCTTTCTACAATAAACTGCAGCCGCTCCTAGAGAAACAACGTTTCAGCGAAGCTACCCAATTCTGCGAGCAATCTCCGGCGGCGATTGCCAAAGTCGCCTTGTCCGGTCTCTTAGCCTTCCAGCGGGGCAGTCAGGTCGAGAGCGCCCTGGAAAGCGGTGCCACCCTGACTTGTGCGCGCCTGCGCGAGCATCTCGACGACCTAAGCATGGTTGTCACCCTCGCCCCGTTACTTGGACTCCTCGGCACCGTCATCGGTATGATCAATTCCTTTAGCGTGTTCAACGTCCAGTCCGGACAGCCGCTGGCAATCACTGGAGGTGTCGGCGAAGCCCTGGTAGCTACGGCTACCGGCCTCAGTGTCGCTACGTTGGCCCTGGTCATTCACAGTTATTTCTCCCGCCGGGTCAACCACCTGGTTACTGATATTGAGCAAACTGCGGCCTTGGTGGTCAGTTATGTTCTGATAAAAAAAATCAGCCGGAGAGAATCCCATGAAATTGCGTAGTCTCCGCGTGGAACACCAGCCTCAGCTGATGATTATCCCGATGATTGACATTATCTTCTTTCTCCTGGTGTTCTTTATGATGAGCACCCTCTATATGGTCGAGCAGCATACCATCCCGGTTAACCTGCCCCAAGCAGCCACCGCCCAGCAGGATAAACCCAGCAGTATCAATGTTACTGTGCTGGAAAACGGCAGCGTCATGTTTAACCAGGAAGAGATTCCTCTGACGCTCTTAGCCAAGCGGGTGCATCTGGAAATTGGCAAGCAGTCAGACCCCGTGTTTGTCTTGCGCGGTGACAAGCAAACAGCCTACAGTCAGGTAGTGGCCGTCCTTGATCAGTTGAAACAGGCTGGCGCTCACCGGGTGGCAGTGGCGGTGGAGAAAGCGAGGTAGCAACCATGACCTATGCCTATCACTGGCGTAAAGCCATGGCAATATCTCTCTGTCTGCATGTGTTCCTCGTAATAGCGGCAGGTCATCTAATAGCTGGCTTAGCATCCCCCTTACCGGTGCCCACAGAAGTACTGCTTGAGATGGACCTGGTAAGTGATCCGGCCGAACATAGCGGAAACAGTACGGCTGTGGCAGAACCACCCCCACCGCTAGATGCGCCCAAACCGGCTCCGACTGAAATATCGCCAATCCTACCGCCCCAGCCAGAAACTCCGGTTACCGAACCTGAGCCGGTGGTCACGACCAACGAGTTGACTATGACTAAGGCCGAAACTCAGGCTGCCACCCCAACACCAAACCAGTCGGCCAGTTCTGGCATTCCGCCTGCGGTTCCGACAGCAGGCGGCAGTACCCGCAGTGCTATCTCCGCACCAGGCATCCTGGCCAAAGTCGATCCAGTCTATCCTGCGGCGGCCCGGCAAGCCGGTCTGGAAGGAACAGTGGTACTGAGAATCGAGATTCTGACCAACGGTCGGCCTGGCGAAATTGCCGTGGCCCGTTCGACCGGCCATTCAGTACTGGATGACGCGGCGATTACAGCTGTGGGAAAATGGCGGTTTGTGCCAGCAAAAGACCGCACTAGCGGCCGGACGGTGGCTTGCACTACCACCTTGCCTGTGTCCTTCCGCCTGCATTGACCAGCACAAGCGATGATTCTTATTTAACTTCTTGGTAATTTAATCAACATATACTGTTACCATATCTGACAGTCATGTATAAAGGAGTCGAACAGTATGAAAAAAAATATATCCCTGACCAGAAAAAGCCTGCTTTACGCTCTGATTGGCAGCAGTCTGCTCTGGAATATTCCGACAGTTTCCTATGCGGAGGATACACCTGAAGCAGTTCCCGCCAAGGAGCAGGCCGCCACAGAACAGACTGCTGCCAGTGAGCCAAATTCTGCCCGGCGCGAATTTACCTTAGAAGGAGTCGAGGTAACTGCAGACCGCAACAAATCCCTTTCCCCGGCCTATGCTGGGGGACAGGTGGCCCGTGGCGGCAGCCTTGGTATACTGGGCAATAAGGATTTTATGGATACACCATTTAATCTTACCCGTTATACTGCGCAGACTATTGAAGACCGGCAGGCAAGCACACTGCACGATGTGTTGTTAAATGATCCTTCTGTCCGCTTTACCACTTCCAGCGGGCATATGCAAGAAAATTTCAGTATCCGCGGTCTCTCGCTGCTTGCTGAAGATGTTAATTTTAACGGCATGTCAGGTTTAGCGCCGCGCAGTCATACGCCTGTGGAATTTCTGGAAGGAGTGGAAGTGTTTAAGGGCCCTGCTTCTTTCCTAAATGGCGGTGTGAATCTGTCTGTTGGCGGAACGATTAATCTTGTGCCTAAACGGGCAGGGGAAGAAGACATCACCACCTTTACCACCGACTATACTTCCTCATCGCAATTAGGCGGACATATTGATATTGGACGCCGCTTTGGTAAAAATAAAGAATTTGGCGTTCGATTTAATGGCGTTTATAAAGACGGTGATACCGAAACCGACGGGCAGTCAAAGAAAAGACTGTTAGGCGCTTTGGGACTGGACTACCGCCAGGATAAATGGCGCGTTTCGCTGGATGCTTATGGATCACAGGAAAATTATGACAATGGTTCAACGGTTATGTATGACTTATCCAAAGGCGTTATTGATGCCCCTGATGGGTCTACCAATTTAGTCAAAGGCACTTATGGAAACTCGCGGAATAATGGCCTCCTGTTTAAAAGCGAATACGACCTTAACAACAAACTGACTGCTTACGCGGGGATTGGTAAACTTACAAGCAACACGACAGGTTTTCTATCAGGCAATCATGCCCGCAATATCCAGGCTGATGGCACTGCTGAAATTTACCAGCATAACCAATACTGGTGGACTGAGGCCGTCTCGTCTGAGGTGGGATTGCGCGGTAAATATCAAACCGGTTCAATCAACCATCAAATTGTTTTAGGGTCAAGCTTGGTGAATTCTGAGTCTGGCAATGGCATAAATTCCAGTCCAACTTCAAATATCACCAATATTTATCATCCAACTATTTTTGCTATAACGATGCCGTCACCAGCCAAACCAAAGAAAAACAGTGAAAAAGAGTTTTCCAGTCTTTTTATCGCCGATACGCTATCCTGGAATGAGGAAAAAGTTCAGTTAACCTTAGGTATGCGCCATCAAAAAGTGAATACGAAAGGTTTTAATGTGAGCACAGGTGCTGTAACATCAGAGTATGATTCAAACGCGAACACACCGGTAGTTGGCCTTGTTGTTAAACCATGGGGCAATTCGGTTGCGCTTTATTCTAACTATATTGAAGGACTTAGCCCTGGCGAAGTAGTCGGAGCAGGTGCGCAAAATGCCGGTGAGGTATTAGCACCGTATAAAACCAAGCAAAAGGAAGTTGGCGTTAAATGGGACAGCGGTGATTTTGCCAACACCCTGTCGCTTTATCAAATTACGAATCCCTCTAAAATTAATATTTATTCAACCAGTTCTCTATACAAAGTGGCCTATGACGGCGAACAGGAAAACCGCGGCATTGAATGGAGTACCTTCGGCAAAATAGCGGAAAACGTACGGCTTTTGGGTGGCATTTCTTATATGCAGGGCGAGTTAGTCCGGACTGCCAATGGCACAACTGATGGAAATACACCGTCCGGCTTACCCAAATGGCAGATGAATATCGGCGTAGAATGGGATACTCCCTGGAACCCTGATTTAACTCTTTCTCTCCGGGCAATACATACCAGCTCCCAATACATCAATAATACAAATACGCTTAGCATACCTAGCTGGATCCGCTATGATCTTGGCGCAAGTTATAAAACAACTATCGATAAAACTCCGGTCACTTTCCGCGCCAGCGTAGAAAATGTATTTAACAAAAACTACTGGGCAGGATCTTTTAACAGTAGTGGCTATGTGACTTTAGGCACTCCCCGTACTGTTAAACTATCGGCAACAATGCAGCTATAAGAAGGTATCAGGCATGAATACGACTATACTTGATTCTATCTGCTGGCTGAAGGAGCTTGCCTCCAATACTAATAAAACAGTACAGACAATATTGCGCATTCTTGCCGCCGTTTTCGGCGGCTATGTGCTGACCGCCAGCGCTCTGGCAGCTTTGGCATTACTGCTGCCCTGGCCCAAGCCCGATGTGTTGTTTTTCAGCGCACTGTTTCCCGCCCTCATTTATCCGGCAGTGCTGCTGTGGATCTTCGCTGCCCCTACCGCCCAACGTGCCTGGCGGGATTTGGCTGCCGCCACACTGTTTTGCGGTGTCTTGGCCCTAACTGCAGCCTGGGCGAGCTAAAGGAGAAAAACCATAATGACGAAATCAAAAATAACCCAAACGTTTACTCAGTCGATGAGTGAGCTGCATACCTGGGCCGGACTAGTTTTTGGCTGGCTGTTGTTCGCCATCTTTTTGACTGGTACACTATCAGTATTTGAACCTGAATTGACACATTGGATGCAGCCCAGCCTGAGGAGCAACCAGGTCCAGCCTATCCAAGCGCTGTCCTCAGCTGAACTGAAGTTGCGTCAACTTGCGCCCCAGGCCGATACCTGGACAATTGCCCTACCACAAAACCGCAAACCCGATCTGGAGATTGGCTGGAAAAAAGGCAAAGCAACGCTGGAACGACATCTTGATCCTCAGACCGGGGCTGTTCTTAAAGTACGCGACACCGAAGGTGGGCATTTCTTTGCCCACTTTCATTTTGAATTACATAGCGGCAAGGCTGGCTTATGGCTGGTCAGCTTAGCCTCAGTGGTAATGCTGGCAGCACTAGTGTCCGGCATTGCTATTCGCACACAGGTCATTAAAGATTTTTTCCTCCTGCGCTGGCGACGAACCTGGCTTAACGTCCATACCATGACCGGAGTGTTTACCCTGCCTTTTGTCCTTTTGATTACCTATACCGGCCTAACGATAACCTTCTTTATGCTGCTGCCGGTCGTACCCCAGGTACTGTACGGCAGCTCCTGGAACGGCCCTTATGCTGTTGCCGCCAAGAACTTTGACCGCCCCCGCGCCAATCTGCCGGGAGAATTGGTACCACTGACCCAGCTCTTGCCGCTGGCTGAAAAAGAACTGGGAGAAGGCAGTATTTCATTTATCCGGGTAAATAATCCCGGTGACCGGCAGTCGGTCGTCACCTTTTTCCGGAAAATTGATGATAGCATTGTCGCCATCAGCTCCCGGGCCACTTTTGATGGCGTTACCGGTGAATTGCTTGGCAGTCAGACAACCTGGAACAAATATGTTCAGATCTACCGGTCACTGGTTGGTTTACATATAGCCAGATTTGGCGGTTATCCCCTATCCTGGCTATATTTCGGGGCTGGACTAGTCAGTTGTGTTATGATTGCCACCGGATTGGTATTCTTCACGGTCAAACGCCGTAACCGTTATAGCCGAAGCACCGAGTTAACCCAATATATGTATCGTGCCATAGAAGCGCTAAATATTACGGCTGTTGCCGGCATTACCATTGCCTGCGCCGCGTATTTGTGGGCCAATCGGTTACTGCCGCTAGGATTTAATGACAGGGCCTCTGCCGAAATAACGTTTTTTTTCATTGCCTGGCTTCTTACGTTGTTTCATGCGTTTTACCGTTCGCCACTACAAGCCTGGAGCGAGCAGCTTCGTATTGCTGCAGGTCTTTGTATTGGCTTGCCGGTGATTAATGCACTAACAACTGATGTTGGCTTACCAGCAGCCATTGCCCGCAATGACTGGATGACTGCTGGTGTCGATCTGACCTCTGCCCTACTGGGAATATTATTGGCTATTACAGCCTGGCGTGTTACCGCAAAGCAATCTAATCAGCAACATCCATTTAAAAAGACTCTTGGCTGGATTAACCCCGAGCAGAGCTCCAGATAAAATGAAAAGCCCCCTATCGTAGCATAAAAGCAGCTACGATAGGGGGCTTTAGCTAACGTCTCACTCGGCAAGCCGGTGCTTGGCCACTGGTAATGTCCCAATACTGGGCACAGGACTAATGGCTGCGAGCGGGTTGCACTCAAGGTCATTATATGCTGTGATACCATGTTCACTCATATCCAAGCCTTCAATCTCCTCTTCCACTGAGACCCGTATACCGATAGTCGCTTTTAAGAAAGCAAACAAGGCATACGTGGCCGCAAAGCCCCACACTGATACAGCAACTACACCAAGAGTTTGAACTCCCAGTAGACCAAAACCACCGCCATAGAGCAAGCCGCCATTTTCGGCAAATACCCCGACAGCAATGGTGCCGAACGTGCCACATACCCCGTGCACGGCAATTGCACCAACAGGGTCATCGGCCCTGAGACGGTCAAAAAACGGTACGGCAAATACTACTAACATACCCGCAATCCCGCCCATAACAATGGCACTGATCGGCTCCACAAAAGCACAGCCAGCCGTAATTGCGACAAGTCCACCTAATGCACCATTGATCGCCATACTGGGATCGGCTTTGCCCCATTTAACTGCTGTATAGATTGCAGCGATTGTGCCACCGGCAGCAGCTGACAGGTTTGTGTTTACTGCAATGCGGGCAATGTTCATATCAAGCCCGGACAACGTACTGCCGGGATTGAAACCAAACCAGCCAAACCACAGTAAGAAAGCCCCCAACGCCGCCAACGGCAAATTGTGCCCAGGCAGTACATGTATTGAGCCGTCTTTACCAAACTTACCTGTTCTTGGTCCTAGCACCAGTACCGCAGCCAGAGAAGCCCAGCCGCCTAAGGAATGTACCACCGCTGAGCCGGCGAAGTCCAGCATCCCAAGCTTGTACAGCCAGCCGCCGCTGCTCCAAACCCAATGTCCCGCAATCGGATAAATGGCTGCCGTAGCTACCAGCGAAAACACTAAGTATGGCATAAACTTCATCCGCTCAGCCACAGCACCTGACACAATGGTCGCCATAGCGATAGCAAATGCTGCCTGAAACAGCCAATACGCGTATACAGGTATTTTTAATCCTAAATACTCCATATCCCCTTTTAAGAAAAAACCGGACCAGCCAATAATACCGGCCTTGTCAATGCCATACATTAAGGCAAAACCAAGGGCAAAGTACCCCAAAATACCAACAGTACAGTCCATAAGAACTTTCATAATAATGTTTAATGCGTTTTTACTACGGACAAAGCCGGCCTCAAGGGCCGCAAAGCCGCCCTCCATCAGAAACACCAGCGCTGCGCATAAGAGGACCCAAACTGTGTCGATACCAGTTGCTAATGAATGAATTGATAATTCCATTACGCCACCCCTTCTCGGTAAAAATAAAAAGCCAGCAGCACCAATGGGTCAAACCCCTGGTGTCGCTGGCTTCTTCGCCATATTTTAGTATGAAATTATATTATATTATAGCATGTCATCCTGAATATACAATACTATTTCAAAGGTAATTTTCTTTTTGTACTACAGTAATGTTCTTTATGATTATATGTATCTATTCAGTATACATTTTTAAGGATTACTAACCTGTATGCACTCAGTCAGGCAAATAATTGCATCAAACTCTTATAGTACTCCCACTCGCCAATACTTAGCAAGAATTACAACATAGCTTGCCAACCATAATAACATAGTCCTATAATATTCTAGCAGACTTGCAGATAATGTTAAGATAACGTGAGGTAAAATATATGAGCAACCATCCTGATTTTCCTGCTGAACAGCAGCATTTGGCCGATACTATAGAAGCCATGAAACAGATTATTAAAGATTTAGAGAATGATATGGACGACCGTGTACACAGAATTAACCAGTCACTGTCTAAAAAGGACGAGGTGAGTGCCTATGTTCACTCGCTAATGAAAAGCGACCATGCCATAAAGGCGTCCGATATTGCTAAAGCACTGGATAACCCCTATTTTGGCCGGGTGGACTTTCGCGAAGACGGTGCCGAAGAATTCGATCAATATTATATTGGCCGGACAAAAGTAGCTAAACTTGATATTGAAAGTGTCAAGGATATCTTGGTTTTTGACTGGCGTGACCCTGTCTCAACCATTTTCTATGAAGCCCAGGACGGGCGTGCCAGCTACGAGGTACTTGACCGCTACACCTACACTGGAGATGTCAAGCTCAAGCGACAATACAAGATTGAGGATGGACAGCTTATCTCCATGTCTGAAGACAATATTTTGAGCAAACTTATGTCCCGCCAGCAAGAATCGCTCATTGCTGACCCGTTTCTTCTGGAGCGCCTGTTAAAGGGTGCTGGCGATCGTTTGAAGGATATCGTCACTTCCATTCGCTCAGAGCAAAATCAGATTATCCGTGAACCGTTAAACCAAGTCACCATCATCCAAGGGGTGGCCGGATCAGGTAAAAGCACCATCGGGCTGCACCGCCTATCTTACCTCCTATACAACGAAAAACTCAACCCGGCAAAGCTGGTTATTGTTGCGCCCAATAAGATCTTTCTCGACTATATCTCTGACCTGTTGCCTGAAATTGACGCCCAAGATGTTAAGCAAACGACTTTCCCCGACCTGGCTGCTGCCATTATGCAAATTGAACCTGACATCAGTCAGGCAATCGCCGATTCTGAGCCGCTCGCCACGGTAGCCAGGTGGAAAGGCACGCCGGAGTTTATAAAGGTCATGGAAATCTTCTTAGACAAGCGCCTGGAGAAATTCTGCCTAAAACTAAAAGAAATCAGCCTGTTTGAGGGCCAACTTATCATCAACCGGGAGCAACAGCTGGAAAAAGTAGTAGAAGGCGCCAGTGTTCCCTATAATGAGCGGCTGCGGTCACTGCAAAAATACATCAGATTCCGGGTAAGAAACTTTGTCGAGGTTTATGAAGCAAGAGTTAAACGGGGTGAAGCGCGGGCTGATGAAAAAACGGCAGCCCGTTATGCTGCCGAAGGTGATAAATTTATTGAACAGCATTTTGCCAAATGGCCGTTCCTTGGACTGCTGGACGGTTATGCTGAGCTCATCCAAGACAAACAGTCCTGGCGCAAAGTCAAACCCTACGGCGTAGATGTCGAGCTGCTTTCAGCCCATACACAGACAACCCTTGCGGCTGGTCTTGTCGAGCGGGACGACTTAGCGCCGCTATGCTATCTCAAGCTGCTCTTAGACGGCCTTACCCATGTCGAAAAATTTGACCACATTGCGGTTGACGAAGGGCAGGACATCAACCTCTTAGAATACATTGTCCTCTCCCGCCTGTCCCGCAACACGTCCTTCACCATTATGGGCGACATGTCGCAGGCCATCCATACCGACCGGGGACTTACCAGCTGGCAGGCGTTACTCAAAGATGTATTTGACGAAGCCAAATGCCGTTACTATGAAGTCAACTTTAGCTACCGCTCAGCCAAAGAGATTGTCGACCTGTTCAACAAGGTTATCCCCTCCGGCCGGTCTAAAGCCATCCCGGTCTACGAGATTGGCCGCAAGCCTGTCATTGAGCAGGCGCCCTCAGCCATGACAGCACTAACCCGTACCATAGAAACGATTGAAGAATTTCAAAAACTAGGCTGCAAATCGATCGGCATACTGACCAAACTCGAAGCCGACAGCCAGAAACTTTATGAAGGCCTGCAGTCAGCAGCCCCCCACCTCACTAACCTCAATGTCATCACCGCCAGCGCATTAAGCTATCACGGGGGCATTACCGTTGCCCCCATCATCCTCGCTAAAGGGCTGGAGTTTGACGGCGTCATTATCTGGAATGCCTCAGACAAGAAATTCACCAGCGATTTTTATGATGCCAAGCTGCTCTACGTCGCCTTGTCCCGGGCCATGTATTATCTGCATATCCTGCACCAGGGGCGGCTTACACCGCTGCTTAAATGATGGCGGTACCTGCCAGCCTTTTGGCAATATACGCTTTCAGGGTTGCCTTAATCACACTGCAGTCCTCATTATCCGGCAACGCGGCCAACTGGCGTTCCAGATAGCCTTCGTCTACCAGTTGCTTTAGCGTCCAGTCAAAGTAGATGTCATAAAACCAACTCAGCCTGATCAGCCGCTTGTCAGCCAGTGTCTTAACATCAATGTAGGCTAACACGCCGCCTTGTTTTAGCTGTCCAATCAGTTTGGGAGAATAGTCATGATCAGCCTGTATCGGCGGCAGAACCCGGAAGATATCCAGTTTGTCGGCATCGCGGATGATTTTTGCGAAAAGCTCTGTTTCCGGGCAGGCAGGCGGAATAAGCATCTTATTATGATTGATAATGGCAAAACCAATCATGGCCTGCTCAGCTGCAGTAAATTCCTGCAGGATGCTGTTTTGGGTAAGTTCGGCTGCGCCTGCGTCACCATGATCAAAGGAGTCGGCATCAACAAAAGTACGGTACTCAGTAACTTGGCGGAACCGCGAGATGTCGTGGAGCAGGCCGATAACCTCAGCAATTGACTTTTGCCTGGCATCCAGCGCTAAATAACCGGCAAGACTTACCGAACTGGCCGCTACCCTTTTGCTGTGCCCTTCTTTGAGCAACACTCTGTCCATGATAAATTTATCTTCCGTATAATATGCCTGGACATAGCCTTGAAACCACTCGTATAGATATTGAAGATTAACCAATCTAGTCGCCTCCTATTAATAGGGGACGGTTCTTGACTTGCTATTAAGTCAGAAACCGTCCCCGTTGTGCATCCAGCGGTATTTATCCGATGACCAAGTCGCTCTAAAACTCCACAGGAATTAAGAGCGACTAAGTCCCTGGATTAGGTCGACTAAACTTCAGCCGGGTTGAAACCCAGCTGAAGCTAAGTCTCTCTTTACAATTTTACCACACCAATGGAGTTTAGGAAAACCAGGAATAGCAGCGCAGGCGTGATATAGCGGACAATAAAGTAAAACAGATCAAACAGCCCTGCCGCAATTGCACCGCCATTGGTTACTTCCTCGCGCAGTTCGGATTTTTTAACAATATAACCAACAAATAGAGCTACTAGTAGACCACCTACCGGCATTAAGATGTTTGAAGAGATATAATCAAAGAGGTCAAAAAATCCTTTGTCAAATAACGTATATTTACCCAGCAGAGCCGAACTGTCAGCAGACAAAGCGGCTAATGCGCCAAACGCCAAAATAACGACTGCATTAATAGCTACCGCCTTTTTCCGTCCATAACCCTTTTCCTCAACAAAATAGGCGACAGGCACCTCTACCAGCGATAACATTGCCGTAGTAGCGGCAATGGACGCCAAAAAGAAGAAGGCTACTAATAGGACACTGCCTAGCGGCATTTGCGAAAAAACGAGTGGAATTGTCATAAATAGAAGACCAGGACCAGCTCCTGGCTCCATACCGAACGAAAACACTGCTGGAAAGATAGCCAAACCTGCCAGCATCGAGACCAAGGTGTCTGAGAAAGCGACTTTAACGGCTGTACCAAACAAATTGTTATCGTGAGTAAAATAGCTGCTATAAGTTACCATTGTGCCCATCCCCAGCGACAGCTTAAAAAACGAAAGGCCCAGCGCCGTCAGAATGACAGGTGGCGTAATCTTGCTAAAATCAACATTGAATAAAAAGTCGATTCCCGCCCCTGCGCCAGGCAGCGTCAAAGCCCGGATGTCACAGAGCACAATGAGTATAAAGAATAGCGGCATAAGGGTTTTTGTAATACGTTCAATGCCCTGCTTAACCCCCATAATAAGAATTGAGGAAACAGTAGCCATAACAATAACTTGCCAAATAATCGGACTTAGCGGCCCCACAACAACACTGCCGAACTGAGCCTTGGCAGCCGCGGCGGTAATCCCGGCAAAGTCTCCTGCGACGGCTTTAAACAGATACAAATAGACCCAGCCGGCAACACAGCTGTAAAAGAACATGATTAAATAAACGCCAAACACAGCCATAACACCAGTATAACGCCAAGCGCTGTGCGGCTTGAGCTTTTCAAAAGCCCCAACAGCATTTCTTCGAGTGCTTCGCCCCAGGTAAAACTCACTTAGCATTACCGGCAGACCGACAAGCACAATACAAATAAAATAGACCAACAGAAACGCCCCGCCGCCAAATTGCCCAGTAAGATAGGGAAACTTCCAGATATTTCCCAGACCGACAGCACTGCCTAATGTGGCAAAAAACACTGCCAACCCAGATGAAAAACCCTCCCGCTTTTGCTGCGAATCAGCCATAAATAGTTCTCCTCCCAGTAAACATTACTACACATTGTAGTTTACCGCCAAACAAAACTATGTGTCAATGCAAAAAACGAGATTGCCACGCTAACGCTCGAATGACAACCTGAGAGTAACCCTCAAGTCATGCGAGTGCAGCGTGGCAATCCCATTCCCGTATTACATATCCTTAAAAGTATCCCTAATATGCAAAAATTCTTCAAGGTTTTCCATGAATATATCAACAAGCTTAGGGTCAAAATGTATCCCCTTTTCACTGGCGAAGTATTCGAGGATTTTGTCTAGCGGCCAGGCTGCTTTGTAGACCCGATTACTGCCTAACGCATCAAACACGTCAGCAATAGCCGTTATTCTACCGTAAATATGGATATCCTCGCCTTTAAGGCCGTCAGGATAGCCTGTGCCATCATATTTCTCATGATGCTGCAAGGCAATAATAGCAGCAGCCTTCATAATCTTGCGGTTGGAGCTCCGTAGTATTTCATAGCCTAATACACCATGTGCCTTGATCACCTCAAACTCCTCTGGTGCCAGTTTACCAGGCTTGTTGAGGATGGTATCGGTAATACCCAGTTTGCCGACATCATGCATAGGTGATGCCAGTTTGATCAGCTCGGCCTCATCTTCCGGCAAGCCATATTTCAAAGCAAGGAGTTTAGAATACTCAGCAACCCGCCGCACATGATTTCCGGTCTCTTTAGAACGAGCCTCAGAAAACTCTCCTAATGTAAAAATAATTTCTTTCTGCGTATCCTCAATTTCTTGGGCGAGGAAGCTGTTATCAAAAGTAGCCGCCACAGTCATGCCAAAGATGTTAATCAGGTTTTTTTCCCAGTCTGTTAAACTGTTTAATCCTTCCAAATAAATAAAGGTCTCATGCTGATTTTTGCCATGAAAGTATTGAATAAAGCAATGGTCAAAATGGATGCCTTTTTTGCTCTGACGCGCTTTATCAATGATTTCCTCAAGATCGCCTGCAGCCATTTGCCTAGCCGGACACCCCACCATACCACAGTATTTCTCAGTGCCGTCCAGTATATAAAATTCACCATTCGCTTCTTTGACTGCCACCAGACCGGAAATAGTTTCCGCATTATGGTGGGGGTTTATACTTAAGATAGACAGCAGTTGGGTGAGGATACAAGATGCCAAGCGCTTTAAGGACTGAGCCTCAAGTAACGCCGCCGCAGATTCCAACGTTTTTTCCAAGCCCTTCTTGTTATTATCCAGGCTGACAATATCACGATAGGATCTGAGTGATGCAATCATGGTAGTTGTTAATTTCCGGGCCGTAAGCTCGGTCTTTTCCTTATAATCGTTAATATCATAATCGCGAATAACCGTTTCCTCTGGCGCTTCCTGCGGTTGACCTGTTCTTAAAATAATCCGTACCAAGCGGTTATTCAGTACTTCCCGGATAAATCTGGCCACCTTCAGACCGGCTTTATCCCCGTCCATTACAACATCTAACAACATTACAGCCACATCAGGGTTACGCCGCACCAATTCTATGGCTTCGTCTGGCGAATACGCGCTGAAAAATCGTAATGGTTTTCCCTCAAACGTAAAATCCTTTAAGATGTGCTTGGTAACCTGGTGAATACTCCGATCATCATCCACAATCATTACTTTCCATGTATTGCTGCCGCCTGCCTCATGTTCAGGGGAAAATACCAGCAGGCTGTCATCATTGTCTGCACCAAAAATCAGTTTATCTGTTTCATTATTCATTAACTCAACTCTCCTATTGGAAGCCTTATTGTAAAAATAACACCCTTGCCTTCAGTACTATGGCACACAATCGTTCCGCCACACTTTGCCGTGATTATCTCTTTTACAATACTAAGCCCGAGTCCAGTACTGCCGTGCTCGCGATTAGTCGTAAAATGTGGCTCGAAGATATGCGCAAGCGTATCCTCATTCATACCTTTACCGTCATCTGAATACTCAAATACCACCATATTATCTTCTTTAAATATATTCAAAACAATGCTCCCCTGTTCGCCCTGGTCATAGCCATGGAATAGTGAGTTCAGTACCAGGTTGGCAATGACCTGGGAGAGGAGATTAGGAAAACCGCTGATTCTTAGGTCGGCACCACAATTCAACTGAATTTGATGCCCAGCCTGTGTGAGCCTGGGCTTTAATGCCAGCAGCACCTGTTTAACCTGCGCTTTTATGCTAAAAGTCTGTCTCTGCTGTGCCTGCTGCCCAGCTGCTGACTTGCGGAAATCTTTAACTATTTCGGCAGCACTCTGAAGGTTGGCAAGTATAATATCGGCTGATTCACTGTATAAGTTAAGATGTCTTTCCAGATCTGACTTCTTTATTGCACCTTCTTTAAATAACAGGGCTAAGTCTTCCACTTCTTGACTAAGATAGGACGCAGTCATAATACCTGTCCCCAGCGGCGAATTTATCTCATGCGCAAAACAAGTAATTTTGTCTTCAGTGACGATTGCCTGTTCGGACTGATAATTACTACCTGTCACTGCCTGTTTCAGCTGCTCTGAAGGCAAAGCCTGCTCAGCCTGACCATTCGAAGACTTATGGCCGCGCAGCTCTACAGGACAACCTGTACTGCTTACACTTCGCCAAGTCCTTGCCAATATTTTTCGGTTGCTCAAAATCTCTGCTAATAATTGCAGCCGCAGCATCAGCAAAAAAGTTAAAATGATTATGCCAAGCCCCCAGTGCGGGGTATAGTGTACAGGCCAAGCAATACCCACCTCTTTAGCAAGCAGTGAGGCGTCTATAGAAACGGCTAGCAGGCTTAATCCTACAGCAATTATCCTTGCAGAGAGATTCCCTTGTATCGCCTTTTTAACAACAACGCCAAAGACAAAGAGGCCAGTAATGGCTGTTATACTGCCGAAAACATTGACAGCCGTTGCAGCAGTTACTATATTGGCCGCCACCCCGACTAGTGCCGCTACTACATAAACAATATGCAGCCTTGACATGCGAGCCAGCCATTTATGGCTGCCCTGGCTTAAACTCTGGTCAATCAAGCTATACAGCGCTGCTGGCAAAAGATATGTAAAAACCAGGGTGATATAGTCCCAAAAAAGTGTTGCCTCAACAAAAACACTCTTGATTCCCATTTGGGCGAATAAACTGGTACCAGCACATAAGGCCAGCCAGCTGATAGAAAAAAATACACTGCTATTTTGTTTGCTAATAAGGAAACTAGCAAGCGGCGTAGCCACAGCAATAGCGAAAAAAAACAAAACCAACAGGGCTCCTTCGATGTCGCCACGCCCCACCTACGCCACCTCCTTTCTGACTTACCTAAAACCAATACTGATTGATCCAAATGAATTTTATTCTAGTAGAATTCTGTGGAATCCTGCTGTCTGCCAAATAAATATCAGAAGAGTGGTTTGTAGATTGTTCTGCTCCTTTTGCAGGAATATCTATGCAGGAATGTCGAATTTATCCAATATCCCCGAAAAGGAGCTATATGTACTCATGAACCTCATCAAAGGCCTCCTCATTCCTGCTAGCGTTATGCTGCTTTGGCTGATAGTATCTAAGCTCAAGCTTGTCAGTTTCTACATTATTCCGCCGCCTGAGCAGGTATTTGCTACAGCGCTCACACTGCTGGATAAAGGCACACTCTTTCAGCACCTCTCCATCAGTTTTTACCGGGTGATTTCCGGATTTACTTTTTCTTTCCTATTGGCTTTTCCACTTGCCGTTCTGCTGGGCATGAACCGGAAGTTTGAGCCTTACATCAATCCACCGGTCGAATTTATCCGGCATATTCCGCCCTTGGCCTGCATCCCTATGCTTATTCTCTGGTTTGGCATTGGCGAAGCCTCAAAGCTTGCTGTCATTATCCTTGCCTCGTTCTTCCCGGTATTCTTAAATACCTTAAATGGTATTCGCCAGTGTGACAAAAAACTGCTTGAAGTAGGTGACGCTTTTGGCTTGAGCGCCAGCGACAAATTTCTCAAAATCATTTTGCCTGCCACTTTACCTTTCATTATTATTGGCATGCGCCTAGGGCTTGGGTACAGCTGGCGGGCACTGATTGGCGCCGAACTTGTCGCAGCATCAGCTGGTATCGGCTATATGATTCTTGACGCCGAGCAAATCTCACGCTCAGACATCGTTATTATTGGCATCTTTACCATTGGTACCATCGGTTATATTATTGATTATCTGTTTTTGAAACTAACCCACTATGGCATGCCCTGGGCAAAAGGGATGGCAGACTTATGATGGCTTTAACGCTTAGCGGCGTAGGTAAAACCTATATCATTGAAAATAAGCAGGTACCGGCAGTATCTGATATCAGCCTGACTGTAGAAACAGGCCGGTTTGTCACCATAGTTGGGCGCAGTGGCTGCGGCAAAACAACCCTGCTTAGGCTTATCGCAGGCCTGGAGCCAAAAAGCTGCGGTACAATGGGTTTTAACCCGCCAAATGCCAAAATCGGACTGGTATTTCAAGAACCGCGGCTCATGCCCTGGCTTACGGTAGAGAATAATATGGCCTTTGCTCTGCTGCAAGAGCAGGACCATGATCAGGTACAGCAGACAGTGCAGCATTATTTGAAAATGCTTCATCTGGAAGACTTCAGAAAAGCATATCCTGCCCAAATCTCCGGAGGTATGGCTCAGCGGACAGCACTTGGCCGCGCCCTCTGCTACAATCCTGACATCATCTTGATGGACGAGCCCCTCGGTGCTTTGGACGCATTTACCAGAGCCAGCCTCCAAAAAGAGCTGGTCAACATTTTTCTACTTGCCAAGAAGACAATTCTGTTTGTTACCCATGATGTTGACGAGGCTGTCCTCTTGGGCCAGCAGGTTATTGTCATGGAGGGAGGACGTATTCTCCGGGATTTTTCAGTACCGCTTACCTATCCCCGTGATACAGCTTCCAAAGAGTTTTATGAAATCAGAACCCAAGTACTACAGGCAATAATGGACAGATGATCTGTCTTTGATCTGTTAAATAGCCTAAAAAAGGGGTGTTACAATGAAAAAACTAACTTCAATACTGCTGATAACCGTCTTTATCATGACAATTACCGGCTGCGGCACCAGCCAACCGAGCCAGCCGGTGGTTAAAAAGCTGGATACTGTAAATATCTCCTATGTCAAACTGCCGCTCAATGTGCCCTCCATTGTCGAGAAAAAACTTGAGCTTTTCGAAAAAGAATTTGCTAAAGACAATACTAAGGTTGCCTTTCCTGAAATAACCGAAGGGCCTAAGATGACAGCTGCGTTAGCGTCAGGTTCACTGAACTTTTGCAATGCTCTGGGTGGTACCTCAGCCATTTTGGCAGCAGCCAATGGGCTTGATATTAAAATCATTGGGATGTATAGCCGAGCCCCCAAAGCCTTTGTCATCATGGCCAAAAATCCGGCCATCAAAACAGTGGCTGACCTCAACGGCCGAACAGTGGCCGGTCCTAAAGGCACCATACTCCACCAACTTCTCCTGGCTTCGCTCAAACAGCAGGGTCTGGCTGGTGATGCTGTCAAGTTTGTCAACATGGGCATTCCCCAAGGTGTTACAGCCATGATGTCTGGCGATGCCGATGCAGCTCTTGTTGCCGGACCGGCTGTACCCAAAGCCATAGAAGCCGGCGGCCGGGTGATTGCCACTGGCGAGGGCCTCTTGGACGCTACCATTGTCATCGCCGTAGAGGGTAAGTTTCTGCAAGAAAACCAGGACACTGTTAAGCGTTATATGAAGGTTCACCAGCAAAGCTTAGCCTATATGAAAGACCATCCAGAAGAGGTATACCGTATTGCTGCCGCCGAGACAGGTATCTCAGTAGAAGATGTCCAAAAAATGTATGGCTGGTATGATTTTAATCCTGCCATCACCGACAGTGATATCAAAGATTTGGAAAAAACACAGGAATTTCTAGTGCAAAACGGCTTATTGACACAAAAGGTAGAGATAAAAAAGCTAATCAAGGATATGAGCAAAGAAATCTAGAAAAACTGATTCGTATGACTTGCCTTGGGCTCTCTTTTGTGTTACTATGTTTACAAATTAACATGAGTATTGTGATGACAGGGACAGTACCAACGCTATCTTACCCCCAGAGAGCCGGCTAGGGTGAAAACCGGCGGAAGATGGTTTGGGAAAGCCACCCTTGAGCTGTAGGCTGAAATCAAGTAAGCTTTTACCGTTACCTGGCGTTAACAGGCAAAGTGAGCCTTTATGGCTAAGCTAGGTGGTACCGCGGGAATTATAATCTCGTCCTTTTTAAGGACGGGATTTTTTATTTTTCATTACAAACTTAGGGAGGATATTACTTATGAAAGAGCTGTTGGAACTATTAGAGAAAGATTGTACTCAACCCATTGAATACCTCGCTGCTATGCTCAAAACCTCCAAGGAAGAGGTTGCCTCTCAGATCAAACGCCTTGAGGATGAAAAGGTTATTGTTAAATACCAGCCGATTATTAACTGGGAAGAAGCTGGCGAAGACCGAGTAACGGCCATGATTGATGTTAGAATCACGCCCCAGCGCGAAGTTGGTTTTGATGCTATTGCTGAGCGCATTTGCCGCTTTCCTGAGGTTGTCAGCCTGTATCTCATGTCAGGCGCTTATGATTTAAGCGTCATGGTGGAAGGCCAAACCCTCAAAGAAGTATCACAGTTTGTTTCTACCAAACTGTCAACCATTGACGGCGTAATCAGCACAACCACCCATTTCATGTTAAAACGGTATAAATATGCCGGTGTCATCATTAATGACCGCGAGGAAGACCACCGGCTGGTGGTGTCGCCATGACTTGGGCTGACCGCATATCCCCTACTGTTAAAGCTGTCCCCCCCTCAGGCATCAGACGCTTCTTCGACATTGCCGCTGAAATGAAAGGCGTCATCTCGCTTGGTGTTGGTGAGCCTGACTTTATTACCCCTTGGCATATCCGGGAAAGCTGTGTTCACGGTCTGCACAAAGGCTACACCGCCTACACCTCAAATTATGGTCTCTTAGAACTCAGAGAAGAAATTGCCCGGACGATTGCGAGCAACTATAACGTAATCTATGACCCACGCACAGAAGCCTTAGTCACTGTTGGTGTCAGTGAAGCACTTGACCTAGCCATACGCGCCCTTTTAAGCCCTGGAGACGAGGTGCTTATTCCTGAGCCCTGTTATGTATCATACAAGGCCTGCGTGATGCTGGCAGGCGGTACGCCTGTGCCTGTGCCAACAGCCATTGAGCATGAGTTCCGCGTCACAGTGGAGCAATTGGAAAAGCTGGTAAGTCCCCGCACCAAGGCACTCTTAATCGGCTATCCCAATAACCCGACAGGTGCTATTATGCCGAAAAAAGAACTGGAGTCTATTGCTCAGTTTGCCAAGAAACATGACCTTATTGTAATCTCTGACGAGATTTATGCTGACTTAACTTACCATGGCACCCATACCTGTTTTGCCAGTTTGCCTGATATGCGTGACCGCACCATCCTGTTAAACGGTTTTTCCAAAGCCTATGCCATGACCGGCTGGCGTATCGGCTATGCACTGTCCAATCCTGACTTTATTGCTGCCATGAATAAAATCCACCAGTATACCATGCTTTGTGCTCCCATTACCGCCCAATTGGGTGCGCTTGAGGCACTCCGGCATGGCAAAGATAAGATGGAAAAGATGGTGGCCGAATATAACTGCCGCCGCCAGCTGATGCTCGAGGGTATGCGCAGTATGGGCTTAACCTGCTTTGAACCCAAAGGTGCTTTTTATATCTTCCCGTCAATTAAAAAAACCGGCCTGACCTCCATGCAGTTTGCAGAAGAACTGCTGAAAGCCGAAAAGGTGGCAGTCGTCCCTGGCGATGCCTTTGGTGAAAGTGGCGAAGGCTTTATCCGCTGCTCTTACGCCTCTTCCATCAGCAATCTTTCAGAGGCCCTGAATCGCATCAGGCGGTTTGTTAAACAAAGACAATAGCTGGATTAAAGAAAACACGGCTTGCGCCGAGCCTCTGGCGAAAGCGGAAGTCGATGTTGCCCTTATCCAGGCGGAAAGTTATACTTTCTAACAGGGCAAAAAGCGAGATTGCTTCACTACCGAAGCAATCTCGCTTTTTCTTTTAAAATCTTATTTTACTCCAAATACATTGTACAACGATAAAGCAATCCCGCCGACAGCCAAAACGATAACACCTGCAGCCCCAGTTTTGTTTTTATTGGCGTTTAGCCACCGGCCGTAGGTATATGCGTGGATTGCTGCTATGAATGTAAACATAGCTAATATATACTCCATCATCGGCATCACCTTTTATCTTTATTGTTTGGGCACTGACCGCCACATTAAGCCGGTACGCCGGAGTTTACACTCAACCTCGACAGTGATCTCTGCCTGCGGAAACTTGTCCGTCCAGGCATACGCCACCCACTCTGGCATCGTTTGAAATTTATTGCGGAAACGGTAACCGAATCCGACAATATCTGCGCCCTCCTCCTGAGTGCGTGCCACTAAATCAGTCATTTCCTGCTTTATTATCTGGGCGATCTGTTCTTCCAGCAGCTCTTTATACTCAGCTTTCTCATAATTGATTCCACTGGGTATACTGGTAATCTCACCCTCCAGATGCACAGTAACCTGTGCAACAGGTCTACCATCAACAATTTGTGTCTTATAATCCGGTTTTTCACCCTGCCGGATGTTGATATTAATCCCATGCTTGGGGGCTAGCGGGTCTTCAACTGTTACATAGCTCCGATTATATTTTCCAGTCAGCATGGCCAACAAGCGTGTCTCACCAGTTGTCAACATCCCCACCATTTTATCGCCCCTGAACATGGCCGCCCCTAAAAATTCAACCGGATTACTGCCTGCGCGCGGCAAATCACCGGCATAATACTCTTCCGTCTTTTCACCTGGCGTTTTTGACCTTGCGACTAGATTTTCCATGGTTTGCGGGTTAACAGCTACCATGGTTGTATAACCAGCCCCCTCTGGCTCTTTCAGTCTCTGGTAGAACTCATGCAGTGTCGTATTCAAAAAGTAACTTGTCTCTGAACTTGATTCCATCATTGATTCATAATAACGGGATGCAGTGCCTGGAATACCCGGCTTGTTCTTTTTAAAGAAATCCCGGGCTTGTCCTTTTGCCACAACAATATAATTAGAACCGCGGAACTCTCTGAACCTTGTCAGCGGGCCTATGACATCCCCAATTCCCTGCCGGGCCAGCTCTTCTCCTATCACCAACACTTTTACGTGAGTCAGGGTAGGGATAAAAAACGTCAGTGAGTTAAGCAGATTTCTTGCTTCTGCCAAAGAAGGCACGGTGAACGTCACTTCTGTGGATATTTTGGATTTGTCGCCCCCACCACCCTCACCGCCAACGGTTACCGGGATAGCCCCAACATAAGTAACGTCGATCATACCTTTCTTTGCTGACTTATCCACACCAATAGCCACAGTATACCCTTGATCATCCGGTTCTCGCGCCCCATTGCAGCCCCCGCATATCAAGACACTGATTAACAACAGAAAAATTACAGTTAAGCGACGATACACTTTTGCACCCCTTTTCGCTTAAACCAAAATGCCAGAAATAACACCGCCGGAACAACATATACGCCAGCACTACTGATATAAAGATACATCTTATCATAACCAAGTGCTGTCACTATGTCTGGCGGCAGCATGGCTATATTAGCGGCCATGGCGGCTACAAGCGGGATGATTGGCTGGACAGACGGCAGATTAAGTATTCGGGCAATCAGATAAATTGCGGTATATAGACTTATTGCAATCGCCAGGATGCTGATAATGACCCATAGGGATATAAGCAGAGCCTCAATGCGTTGCAGATAACGATTCAAATATACAAGCCGCGACATCTCGAAAAACGGGAGAATTTTTTCTTGCCCTACATATACGCCAAAAGCCATTAGATATCCCTGGACATAGACGAATTTCATCACTGCTCCGCCGCCTAAACCAAAAACCAGAGCTTGCGCGGCCGTCCTTGCGTTCTGAAATTCGCGGGCATATACTGCCACGACCGCTGCACTAACATTAAGCCCTGCTATGAGTAAGCCGTGATAAACAGCAAGCGTCAGCCCATTCCCCTGCCAAGGAGCGAGCTGAGATATGTTATAAAATGGGATAAGTAAAAAAATAATTAACAACATGGCTGTGACTAAAAAAGGCAGCACAATATACGATACCCTGCCTACAACCTCAATGCCAAAATAGATGAAGACTGCCACCCAAAACGCATACCAGATGGTCACTACCGAAAACTCGGCATAGGGTAACGCAGTCAGCAGGGTGTTTTCAGCAAACTCCCTCAATAATAATACCGCATTGGTCAAAAATATCGCGATATATAGCAGCGCCACCAGCCAGGCCGCCATATTGCCCAACAGCCGCCGTGTTCCCCCGATCAAATCTCCCCCTGTCCGACCTAGTACATAGAGGAGCAAGCTCATCATTAGCAAGGTGGCGCCACTACTGATAGCGGTGGTAAGCCAGGCAATCTGGGCATCCTCCATCAATGCATTGGCTAACGAGGACAAAAATACCCGGGGAATTGTTACGGCAAATACAAGCCCAATCCCAGCTGCAACCCCCATGTTCCCCCCCTGATAGCTCATTTAGATTCTCCTCCACTGTTTTTTTTCATTCGCCACACGCGGCTGATGCCTGGTTGCTGCCGGCGTTTTTTCGGATTGAGGGCATCAGGCCGCAGTTCCTGGCGATAAACCGGTCCTCTGATTATGACGTCCAGACCACCAGCACTCCTTGGCGCCACCGGGCTGATATAAGGCATGCCATAGGATTTCATATTGCATAAAATTGCCGACAAAATCAATATCCCGGTGGCTATGCCGACAATCCCCATGACTGCCGAAAACAGCATAAGCACCAAGCTGCATAAACGAACGGCAGCCCCCAGCCTGAAGTCCGGAATTGTATAAGAAGCAACCCCAGTGGCAGCAACAACAATGACCATGATCGGACTTACAATTTTTGCCGATACGGCAGCCTGCCCGAGAATTATCCCGCCGACAATACCAATAGTTGGTCCCAGGAAACCAGGAATCCGCAGGCCGCCTTCCCGAATAAGCTCAAACGCCACCCCCAGTATCAGCATTTCGATGATTGTCGGAAACGGCACCTGTTGGCGGGCAGATATTATTGACAATAACATCTCTGTCGGGATGGCTTCCTGGTGAAACGTACTAATCGCCAAGAAAAGTGCCGGAAGAAATAAGGTTAAAGTCACCCCCGTCCACCGGATCAGGCGTATCAGACTGGTATAAGGATTTAGTAAAGAAAAGTCTTCCGACGAATGCAGCAGCGAGAACAAAGATACCGGTGCAACCAAGGCAAACGGGCTGCTGTCCAGAAATATGGCTACCCGCCCTTCGTTAAGACCGGCAGCTACCCTGTCAGGCCGTTCAGTATTTAGTGAAGTTGGAAACGGCAGGTTGGGATGATCGGCAATAAACTGCTCTAAGATACCTATATCAGTAACATAATCAGTCTCAACCCCGTTGATCCGTCTTTTAATCTCACTCACCAGGCTAGGGCTGGCCACCGACTCCAGATACATGATCACACAAGCTGTTTTACTCTTTATTCCCACAGATAGTTTTTCTGTAACCAAATCACTGCAGTTGAACAGCGACCTGACTAAAGCAGTATTTACCCCCAGAACTTCGCCAAACCCTGTTTGCGAACCGCGGATTGTCTGTTCAAATACCGGCCGCCCCACACTACGATGCTCCCACCCTTTAACCTCAATAAGAATTGCAGCCGATTCACCTTCAATGAAAAGTGCCACATCTCCGGTATTTACCGCATCTTGCACATCGGCAAAACTTGCTGCCGCTTTGGTTTTACTACTAGGTAAATATTGAGTTATCAGACTGTTAAGCACTTGGCTGTCCTTCAGCCCAGCCCCTGAACGGCAAAAAAGCATGAGTGGCTTCAATATCAGGTTATTCACCGTCTTACTATCACACAGACCGTCCATATAGATGAGCATTGATTGCATTGGTGGTTCAACAGTTATAACAAACTTATGAATAACAAGGTCGGTATTATAAGGCAGCCGATATATTCTTCCTATTGTCTTTTCGTTTTCCTCCAGACTGGCACTGACTGGCAGTTTGGCCGGATCGCCTTCAGCCCCATTATAAGCAAGCAGCAACGGATTAGCTTCCGACTGCTGTTTCTCCAGCGACAGGCATAGCCTTTGCAATACCGGGACAGCTTGCTCCACCTGAGCTGACTTTATTGTCCGGATAGTCTTTTCCATGGCTCCCGTTAAGCGGCGGGCGTAACTGATAAGCTTCGTAAGCTCTGCCAGAGATTCGCTAACCCCGGCCTCCTGCAAGGGAGAACCTGGGACATTATCGTTCTCTGTCTCTTTCAAAACAAACCTAGTTGGCTGTTTTGGCGGCTGGTACACAACCACCCGCTTAGCTAAGTTGTATATCTTTGTAATAAAATTATTAGATGCATTATTCATGGCAGCAATTCTCCGGTAATACTATTTAATGTATTATTTGCCATACGTACCAAAAATATCAAAATCCATTCCTGATTGAGACATAGCTGAAAAATGCCTTAGAAAAGATTGCTTACCAGCTTTAAGTCAATTTTTCAGTTAATTGGCATAACAATTTTAAAGGATTAATTATATATATTGTCGAAATATGTAAAATGATTATAATTTAAGGTGGTTTTACCTTGAACGTCATCAGTAAAGCTACTACTACCAGCCGTACCCGTTTACTTGAACAAAAGGTCCTTCGGAAACTGCGTGCTGAAAATGCGTTACTAAAAAAGGAAAATGAGTTGCAGCGCAGAGTCTCCAAGCTTTCCGAGCAGAAATTATCTACCGCTTTTCGCCACACCGCCGACATGATTGGCATTACCCGCATGTCTGACGGCACTTTTCTTGATGTAAATGACGCTTTTACCAAATTCACCGGCTATACGCGTGAGGAAGCGATTGGCAAGACTGTGAAAGAACTCCGACTTTGGGTAAACCCTGCTGCCAGAGTCGACTTCATCAACATCCTTAAGACTAACCGAGAGATATATTGTTATGAAGCTCTTGCCCGTATCAAATCCGGGGAGTTGCGAATGGAATCCCTGTCAGCTGAGGTTATCAGCATTGATGGCGAGGAATGTATCGTAACAGTATGGCGTGATATAACAGAACAGAAAAAAACTGAAGCAAAATTGCGGCTGCAGAACGCCTATTTGTCGTCACTGCATGAAACCACCTTGGCATTAATTAACCGCCTTGACATTACTGAGCTGCTTGAAATAATCGTGCAGAAAGCCTGTGCTCTGGCAAAGACAGCTAATGCTTATATCAGCCTGCTCAATCCTGCCACCGGCCTTCCTGAAATCACAATTGGCTCTGGCATATATGAGACACAAGTCGGCAGAACCTTTCAGCCTAACGAAGGTATCTCTGGAACTGTTTGGTACTCTGGCCACCCTCTGCTTGTAACTAATTATCAAGAGTGGCCAAACCGCTCCAATAGTTTTATCGCTGACAGGATAACGTCAGCCTTAGGTATTCCACTGCTGTCATCGTCAGGCGTTGTTGGCGTAATCGGCATGACAACTATTGATGAGGATAAACACCTTGGTATTGTTGAGAAAGAACTACTAAGCCGTTTTGCTGAATTAGCCTCAATCGCTCTAGACAATGCAAAACTATATACAGCCTCACAAAAGGAGATTGCTGAGCGAATACGCATTGAAGATGAACTCAGGTTTATCAGTACCCATGATTATGTCACAGGCCTGTACAACCGGGCCAAGTTTGAAGAAGAGTTAAAACTATGGGAAACAGCCGGTGCTGCCTACTGCCTGCTTGTCTGCGATGTTGATGGCCTTAAGCTTATCAATGACAGCCTGGGCCATCATGTTGGTGATGCTGTACTGCTGGCCGCCGCCCAGGTGCTTAAGGCGGCGTCGCCCGAGGGTAGTCTGGTTGCCAGGGTTGGGGGCGATGAATTTGCTATTGCCGCCCGACGCACTGGCGCCAATTGTGCTGAGGACATTTGTTTAAAAATCCAAGCTGCTGTCGCTACCTTCAACCAAGCCAATCCACAGCATCTGCTGAGCATTTCTACTGGCTATGCGATAAAACAATCCCCCACCGACACCATTGCATCTCTATTAAAAAGTGCCGATGATGCGATGTACCGGGAAAAACTACATCACGGCTATAGCGTGCGCAGTTCGATTGTACAGGGTTTGTTAAAAGCGCTTGAAGCAAGAGATTATATTACAGAAGGCCATGCCGACAGAATGCAGGATATTGCATCAGAATTAGGTACCGCTATTGGCATGACTGACCGCGAAGTCGCTCAGCTTCGTCTCATCGCCCAGTTTCATGATATTGGCAAGGTTGGCATTCCTGACCGCATCCTGTTTAAAAAAGGCCGGCTCACACCGCAGGAATTTACTGACATGAAGCGCCACTGCGAAATTGGTCACCGGATTGCCTTATCGGTCCCAGAATTGTCCCATATTGCCGAATACATCCTCTCCCACCATGAATGGTGGGATGGAAACGGCTATCCCCGCGGGCTTAAAGGCACGGAAATCCCCCTAGAATGCCGGATTATCGCCATAGCTGATTCCTATGACGCTATGACCAACAATCGACCCTACCGCAAAGCGCTTACCTATGAAGAAGCTAAAGCCGAGATTAAAAACTTTAGTGGCAAACAGTTCGACCCCCACCTGGTAGAGGTATTTATCAAATCTATCAGCAACTGTTCCGGTTAGAAAGATAATAGCCTGACAACAGCTCACACTGTTATCAGGCTATTATCTTTTTACCAAGCTTTTTACATTTACGAATTTCGATGATTTGCCAAGCTATCAGCAGTAGCAGCAATCTCCTGACATTTTGCTGTTACCTCTTCAATCGTAGCCGATATACTGGTTATTTCAGAGCTTACTACATCCATCTTGGTTTCCAAAATATTCGATATCCCTAAGATAGCCTCGATTTGTTTTAATATAGCGACTTCACTTGTTTTGGTCGAAGCGACTATGTCTTTGGATTTATCCGCAAGGTTTCGAACTTCATTCGCGACCACCGCAAATCCCTTGCCATGCTCACCGGCACGAGCTGCTTCAATAGTGGCATTCAGTGATAACAAGTTTGTTTGACCAGCTATTCCAACAATCTCGTCAGAGGCCTGAACAAAGCTTCTCATCTTATTCTCTACTTCACGAACGCTATCCCGCAATTCGTTGGCCGTTTGCAAGAGAGCCAGTACCTCCAAATTGATGTTTTCAATGCTTTTAGCGTTCTCGCTGCTGCCAAGGGAAACTTCCTGAATCGCTCCTGTTATATCCCTTACCCGCGCTTGGAGTTGGTTAGCAGCCAAAACCCGCTCCTCACTCAGCTTATGAACTTCTGCCATCATTTTTTCAAGCTCTTGGGTTTTACTCATTGTGGCCTGGTGTTCCAGTGATAGTTCGTGGCGGTTGTAGTCAATGCAGTTTTCCAGATGGTTAACCCCGTTAACTACTGCTTGGGCAAAATTCCGGCAGTTGCCGAAGCCACAGGCGTAACAATTTATGTTCTGTGATTCCTCTGTTGTCTTATGGAGTTTAGTGAATATCTGACCAAGAATTGTTTCAGTTGCTTCCGGCGTTTTGACAGTGCTGGATTCATCCTGATATTTACGGGAAAAATCACTTAGCTTTAACTCCTTGTCAAACCTTTCAAAGAGTGCATAGGCCTTTTTATAGAATCTTTTCTTACTCTGCTCTTTAACCTTATCGGCTTTTAAGCCGTTCATCACATAATCAATATCATCAATAGAAACATCTTTCGTTGTTCCTGTGCCAATGTTGCACCCATATGTACAGTTTAGAATATCAACTAGCAAGGGGAGTTTTTTTCCAGCCTTCATTCTTTCAGCATATTCCTCAAGATAGTGGTAGGCATGCCCAGGCCCTTCGACTTGCCGTATCCATACGCTATTTCCCCCAGTATGATGTTCAACATTTTCTCTTAATCCGCCAGGACGGCTGAAGGTAAGGCCTATACCACAGGCATCGCCGTCAAAATCGGTATCTTGATACTGTGACAGTACGATATGGTTATCCTCAAGGTATTTTCTCAATTTCGCGTAAGTCACATTATACTCAATTAACCCCTGAGTAGTAGTTTCATTGATCTCATCAATCTTGCCTATACAGGGCGATAGAAAAGCAATCCGGTCTTTGACCTTAGCGTATTTTTTGAGATACACCGCTGTACACATCATGGGGCTGTGAATCGGGGCAAGTCTGGGAATGAGTTCTGGCCTATACTTTTCAACATAGTTGACAATGGCCGGACACGGCTGAGCAATAACAGAGTCGAGGCGGTATTCTTTAATCGCCTTTAGATAAGCCCAAGTAGTAATATCAGCACCGAATGATACGTCATAAATTACGTTCACCCCAGCCGATTTTAAATAACTAAACAACTTCCGGTACTCAAAGCTGAACCGTACAGCTGGCGCAGCTACTACCGAGATCTTTGCCCCCTGCTTTAGGTCAGAAAAAAACCTTTCCGTATCATCTGAGTAATCTCTGGCCTGATGATCACATACGTCGATACATTCACCACAGTGAATGCATTTGCTTTGATCAACTTTTACCTTATTTAGCCCATCAACAGCATAAGCGATATTGGCATTAACCGGACATTTAGCTATACATTTATTACAACCCGCACATTTTTCTTCAATAGTCATTAGTATTTCCGACATAACGCGCCCCCAATACGTACTTTATCCTTACAGGATGATCCATGTTCATTAAATCACATAGTCCAGCATATTCGCTAAATTCTGTCAATCTCCTGCTTATTTGCTTCATTTATTGCATGAATTTTCTATTTTTACACTAATCGCCCATGTTTGGTGCTTTCTACCAACCCTGCTAACAACTCAATCCCTCTAATTGAGAGCAAAAAAAAACCCGACTCTTCGGAAGAGCCAGGTCTTGATTGAGTAGTTAATAACTTATCAACGCTGCCATCAATACTCCTGTAGATATACTTAAAAAAGCCGACAAGATTCCGACCGCTATATTTCCTCTTGGGATCTCATTAACAACCTTAAACGGCGTAACCAGTTCATAAAGATAAAAAATTATAATTTGAAACACGATTCCGACTAGTCCCCAAATAGCCAAATCCACGAGGTTAACAGAATGGAAAATAGCCGAAGCCAAAACTAACGATAACCCTAGAATCTTGCCGCCTAAAGTAACGGCTGCAGCCTGCGCCGAAGCCACTCTAGCCGGCTCATGAATATCATCACCTTCACCGATAAGCTGAAATTCCTTATAAGGAGTAATTACCATAAAAGCCAATATACCCAGGCCTAGCAGCGGCAGCGCCACTCCCAGGTATAACAAGAAATTAGTAATATTTTCCCATTGACCGCCCATTATCTCTCCCCCTTATGATATTATTCTGCAAGCCGGATAGGTAAAAAATAGGATAAATCATCGGTAATACGTCCTCCAACTCGCGCATTGACAGCCGAAGCCTTGCCGCCGACGAGAAATGCCCCCCATAATAGTGACCCCTGGTAGTACCCCTGCAAGGTTTCAATAGTAATTTGCTCTAGCTCGGCGTATTGCTGGTAGATCATTGTTTGACCCCAATAGCAGTCACTACTATCTTTGTCTGTTAGTGCGCCATTGGCATCATACATTGTGATCCCTCCGCCTTCTCGTCCTAATACCGGCTTAACTACGTAAGCGTTTTTGCCTAAAAAACCATTCTCCAAATAGGTCGGTAACATATAAGCAGCAATAATTTTATGTTCGTGAGAAGTAAAATACTCATTATTTTCATAGAGCAACCAAATAAGCGCCTGCAAGGCCTTGGTCTGAGCTAACAGCGCCCCCGGCTGGTTAATAATCGCTAGTTTTCGCCTGGACACCAAACTCAATAAATGTTCCCCGCTCGAATAACCATCCTGATCGGTTTCCTCAGACATTATGCCAAGCGGATGCAACCGGTACAATATGTCAATAGGCTTTAATTCCCCATCTGCCAGTCGCCACAACCGATCTTGATAAATCCTCAGATCCTTAAGCGGCACAAAGCAGGCTGTCAAGCCGGAATGATTCATAAGAAAACGGGCTGTTCCAGCATCTTCATCATGCCAGTCAAGAGCGCTAAACGCAATATTTCCAGTAGCATAACCCTGCGCTCTGTACTCAGCCACAACTGCACCAAAAGCTTCAGCAATATGCCTGGTCAATCCAGCGTTCACGTCTTTATAATTGTAATACTCGCATACCTTGCGATTTAAATAATATGCTTCAACAATCCCGCCTGGAGTATCACTATTGAATTCCAGCATTTTTAGCCCCTTAGGCGTCCTAGCAAAATCAAACCTTCCGATAGTTGTTGGCCAATCCGGTAAGACAGGAACGCGCGCAGCACCAAAGGTTTTAGCCGGAATACCCAGTTCTGCCAGCAGTGCGTCACTGCCCTGCTGGAGCATCTTTACCGTTTTGGCAAAGATACTGCCCAATTGCCCGGCAGCATAAGTAATTTCCGCAAATTCACTACTGGACAATTGACATGTAGCAGCTAAAGCATACTCTTGCCCGTACATATAATCCCATGTAAAAACATCTTCCTGCCTTATGCTATTGAATAATGCCTCCCGTTTTGTCCTGTAATCCACAGCGGCTATCCTCCACTGCCGATACTATGGCTACCGATTCCGCCTTTTGGCGTTGAAGCTGACGACATATGGCCGGAAGAGGTATCTGCTGTAGAAGCTGTACTTCCGCTATGACTGCCAAAGTATCTGGTGCCTGAAGAATTTGATGAGCTTGTCATCGACTGCCCGTCAACATCGCAATACCCGTCCCGGTTACGGTCTATATGGGTATGAGTGTTGTCGCCGAACATACATCCGGGAGTAAAAGTTAAAACAGCGGCCAAGAAAAGCCCCATCACTTTTTCGTCTTTTGATCCCAAGTTTACTCCTCCTTAACACACAGTCGTGGCATAAAAGATGTATACTTTGCGGTCTTCGTCAATCTCGGCTGAAGTTTTCTGCCACTCCTGCCCCAACCAATAGAGAAAGTCACTTTGCAAATAAAGAAGTGCATCCAAGTTGTCTTTCAGCTCGAAGACAGCGACTTCTGGAAAGTAACTGCTATTCTGAACATACTGCCGCAGCTCCAACCGCAGCTTTCCACTGGGGTTGGGTAACTGTGGCAGACTGTTATCTTGCTCTTCAGCCTTTTTTACATAAATAACATAACAACCAGCTTCAATAGCGCCAGAGGTTTTTTCGTAGGTCACACCATCTTTAACAAAATAATCACAGGCCAGACGGATCGCTATCTCAGTCCGATCCATACTGTCGTAATAGTAGAGTATCGGATACCCTTCTGATTCATTTAGCATCCGGTATTCCAGTTTTGGCACAAGCATCACCTCTAACAATCATGAATAAAAAGTGGCAAACCAGAAAACTTAATACAAACTTTGCACTATGCTTCAAACAACGCCTTCTCCTGCGGGGTTTTCAGGTAGCCTTTACGTATCGAGTCCTCGATAATTTCCTCAACAAGCCGCCCCAACTCGACTGATATCTCCTTAGTCAGTTTGTTGCGATCAATCACTTGATCACTGGTTATGCCATTAAGCTGCCACGATTTGCCCTCCGTGTTATAATGCAGCAGCAGCGGCTGCAACCTGTCAAGCGCATTGGCAAATCTGGCCTCAAGACTGACTCGTTGTTCAAACTCATCCCACAGACTCCACAATTCCTGAGCCTGATCCTCTGGCAGCAGTCGAAATAGCCGGTCTGCTGCTGCCTGTTCCCGCACCTCTTTGTCCAGCCCGCCCTTCTGATCATAACAATACGTGTCACCGGCATCGATTTCAACAATATCATGAATAAGTACCATCTTAATAACCTTTAGCACATCCAAGGGGTAGTCTGCCACATGCTCGGCAAGCAGAATAGCCATCATCGCCAAATGCCAAGAATGCTCAGCATCTGTCTCATGCCTCTCTCCGCCGATAACATAATTTCTCCGGTAAATCTGTTTAATCTTATCGACTTCGACAATAAACGCAATCTGCTGCTGTAATCTCTGAATAATCATACCATCACTCTCTTTATTTTAAATCGACCAAAAATGGAAATTTGTACTATACAAATTTTATAGATAGTGATATAATAAACAGTCTGGCTGTCGTTCTCTACTTACTGGTCAGATTTTTACTCATTACAACATAGTCAATGCCATCCCGCTTAAATTGTATTGGCCTTTCCTCAAAGCCAATTTTACGGTAAAAAGCCGTTTTACTTTTTCTGGCATTGCACCAAATGGCTTTGGCTCCACTCGCCTTAGCCGCATCAATGACAAACTGGAGCAGTTGAGTACCATACCCCAGCCCCTGCTTATTGCTTACTGTAGCAAATTTACGAAACTGAATCTCCTGCTCATAGGCAAATGCAGATACTACTGAGATAAGCTGGCCATTCTCAAAAAGGCCATAATGGATTCCCATAGGGTCGTCTGGCAGTTTTACATAGGCAATTTCCTTATCAGGCCACATCACCGTTTGGCGCAATTCCCACGTTTGCTCTGGCTTGATTATTCTTATTTCCATGTTTAGCTCCCAATCATTCGCCAGTATAGTTCTTACCTTCCCATTTTATCATCGCGGTTCAACGTATACAACACGTTGTCCATTGGCGATACTATTTAAAAACATGAATTAACTAAGGAGGCTACCTTTATAATGGAAAAATTCAAAGAGCTAGGAATTAGTGATTTGATAATTCGGGCTCTTAGTGATATGGGCTTTGAAGAACCAACACCAATACAAGAACAGGCTATTCCCACCTTGCTTTCAGGCAGAGATTTGGTCGGACAGGCACAAACAGGCACCGGCAAGACAGCCGCATTTGGCATTCCCTTATTACAAAACCTTACAAGCAACATAGGTGCTATTCAGGGAATTGTACTGACCCCGACTCGTGAACTAGCTATTCAGGTTGCTGAAGAGCTAAATAAACTAGGTCAATTTTCGAACATTCGCTCCCTCCCTATTTACGGCGGTCAAGATATTCAACGTCAGATACGGGGCTTACAAAGAAAACCACATATTATTGTTGCGACACCAGGTCGCCTGATGGATCATATGGATCGTCGCACCATTAGGCTTAACGACATCAAAATGGTGGTTTTGGATGAAGCAGATGAAATGCTTAACATGGGCTTCGTCGAGGATATTGAGAAGATTTTGAGCACCACACCAGAATCGCGCCAGACGTTACTCTTTTCTGCTACTATGCCTAGGCAGATTCAAAACCTCGCGCAGAAGTTCTTAAAAGACCCAGCCCTCATCAGTACCAAATCTAAAGAAGTTACTGTTCCACTCATTGAGCAGCATTATTACGAGATGCATGACAGGCAAAAATTTGACGTTCTTTGCCGTCTCCTTGATATCCAGTCCCCCGAACTGGCAATTGTTTTTGGCCGAACTAAGCGTCGGGTAGATGAGCTAACAGAGGCGTTAAAGAAACGCGGCTACTCGTCAGAAGGCATTCACGGTGACCTCACTCAAGCCAAGCGGGACGCTGTCCTCCGCCAATTCAGAGAAGGCATCATTGATATCCTGGTGGCCACAGATGTTGCGGCCAGAGGCCTTGATGTCAGCGGCGTCACCCATGTGTATAATTTTGATATCCCGCAAGACCCTGAGAGCTATGTACATCGCGTGGGCCGCACCGGCCGGGCCGGACAAACCGGATTGGCTACCACCTTTGTCATCCCCCGCGAGCTTGAGCAGCTACGGTCAATTGAACGAGTTACCAAGCGCAAAATTGTGCGTATGACTGTTCCTACCGTAAACGAGGCCATCGAAGGCCAGCAACGCTTAGCAGTCGAAAAACTGCTTAATCAGATTGAAGAAGGAAACCTTGAACACTATCGGGGACGTGCTGAAGAACTTCTTGCTGAAACAGATTCTGTTTCCCTGCTGTCAGCCGCACTTAAGCTTCTAACCAAAGAGCCTGACAACACCCCAATCAAGATTACCGAAGAAGCCCCAATGCGCACCAGGTCCTTCGGCAACAAACGCAAGCCACAGGATAACAGGAAAGGCGCACCTAGCGGCAAACCACGTTATAAATCAGGCCCAGGTGGTTTTAAGAAATAAAAAAAGAATAATAAGAAATCCACTGAGAATAATATCTCAGTGGATTTCTTAGTTTCTGGCAGTGCAACATTTATCAGAAACATAAAATAAAAATATCCTGGTAGGATAATTCGTTTTTTATATTCTTTATAGCTTGTCAAAACTCTCTATATGGTTAATAATGGAATTAGATTAAAATTCAATTTAGGAGGTTAGACAATGAAAAAATCAGTTCTAGTTTTTGTATTTCTATTTGCACTGTCCACAGTATGTGCTGCTAGTCCATTAATGGATTATTCACAAGGAAAGACAGCCGTTGATATTAATTTCAAACCTAATCTAGACGTAAAAGCTGATTCTCCTTTCGGTAACTTGTCCGGGAAAAATAGCAATGTTGATTTTGGATTAACAGTTGGCCTAGGAAATAATTGGGCAGTTCAATACCGAAACGGGACAGCTGATTCCAAAGTTACTGATCCTGGTTCCCCTATAAATATTGAGCTTGTAGCACAACAAATTAATGTTTTTTATAAGCTTAACAAAAATGTGGCAGGCTTTGTTGGTTATACTCATGCAAAACCATCACTAAACATCAGCATTGGTCCCATAACACAAACAATAAATGCTGAACAAACTTCTGGCTATCAAGTAGGACTAGTTGGCTTTTCTGAAATTGGCAAAAATACCAATGCTTATGGCGAAGTTGCAACCGGAAATAAAATTACTCATTATCAAGTAGGTATAGCTTACGAATTTGTTAAAAACTTAGAATTAAATATAGCATACCAATATACAAAATATAAAGGAATCGATTTTTCTTCAGTCTTCCCTTTTTCAGATTTTGACTATACCGCAAAAGGTATGTCATACGGAATTACTTACAAGTTTTAGTATTCGTATTGCAGACTAACTACTCAAATAAAAAATAAGCAATATGCTAGGATAAGAGCATTGAAGGCGAGATTGCCACACTATGCTCGCAATGACTGGGGTTTAACCTTTCGTCATTGCGAACGTACGTGAAGCAATCTCGCCTTTTCTATTCACGGATGAATCACATTCTGGAGAAGCAGGGCAGTTCTTTTGCTTCTTTTCTCAACTAAAACTGAAATTGCCGTTCTTAAATACAGGCAGAAGCTCGCCGCCTACGGTAGTGCCTGTGATTTCAAGATCAGCTGTGCCAATCATAAAATCAACATGCACAATCGAATCATTGACTCCGGCCTTTTCCAACTCTTCCGTATTCATATTTACGCCTTTTTCAATACATATCGGGTACGCTTTGCCAATAGCAAAATGACAGGAGGCGTTTTCATCAAACAGCGTATTATAAAACAGGATATTGGAATTAGATATCGGTGAATTATGCGGTACAAGTGCTACCTCACCGAGATAATGTGAACCCTCATCTGTTTCCACAAGTTTTTTGAGAATCTCATAGCCTTGATCGGCCTTGAAATCAACAATCCGCCCATCTTTAAAAGTCAGGGAGAAGTTGTCAATGAGGGTACCATTATAGTTTAACGGCTTAGAGCTGACTACCGTACCATTAATGCCGGTTTTCTTCGGCAGACTAAACACCTCTTCAGTCGGCATGTTGGCAACAAATTGAACCCCCTCGGTTGTATGTTCCGGCCCACCAAGCCAGATATGACCTTCAGGCAGTTCAACTTTCAAATCTGTTCCCAGTGAGTTTCTATAATGAAGCATTTTAAATTTGTGTGTGTTTAAATAATTCATATTTTGCTTCAAAGCCTTGCTATGTTCCTGCCAAGCGGCAACCGGATCATTTGTATCCACCCTGACGGCTTGCAGGATGGCTGCCCACAGTTTTTCAACAGCGTCCTCCTCCGATACCTCAGGAAATACCTTCTTGGCCCAGGAGCGGGTTGGAATAGATACAATGCACCATGCATTTTTGTTACTCATGATGCGCTCACGGTATTCTTTGAGTGCGGTGTTGCTCGCCTTTTGCACTCGTACTACTCTGTCTGGATTTACCTCTTTTAATAGCTCAGGATCAGACGCAGCAATGCTGATAAAGGCGGCGCCTTTACGCACATAGGATAAATAGAACTCCTTCTGCCATTCTGGGAACTCGTCGAAAATTTCATCAGGTGCTTGCAAAAACCTGGTTTTTGAGGATAACTCGTCTTTCCAGTTCATGACAACATCTCTGGCACCACTCTGGTAAGCCACCTCTGCGATTATCCTGGCAAAGGGAGCGCATTCAATGGGCGAGGTAATGACCAGAGTTTGATCCTTTTGAATGTTTACTCCGGTTTTAACTACAAGCTGGGCATATTTTTCAAGCAGTTTGTTATTCATTATAACTCCTTTCATTCTTACAATTCCTTTAGCATCCTTTATTCTTAACATATAGTATTCTCTTTATTATCCTTTTGTTTTTATAACTCTCATCACGCAAGTTTCGCATAAATCCAACTCACTCAACGACTCAAATTATGCCAATCGCCTTAGCAAGTACATAGGAAAGCATCGCCCCTATGAGCGGGCCTATTACAGGAATCCAGGCATAACTCAGGTATAATCAGCATAACCGTCCCCAGCACTTCTGAGAGCAGGTTGGCTACATTATGGCGAATTGCTGGTCCAGTAGAAAACACCGCTAATATCAACCCGCTATCCTCTGTTTCCGCCCAGTGAGGCCAAAAATGCAGCCAAACCAAACATGCTCCCACAAATGCCCCGACAACTTGGCATAGCATAGTGAGCATAGCTTGAGCAGGCTGATACATACCTATCATTGTTTTGGCTAATGTAACCGCTGGATTGATATCAGATGAATTTTTCTAAAGCCTTGCCAGACTTTATTTTCCGGATCATCTTCTGTTCCAGTGATTCACTCCTCATGCGTCCAGAATACCAGCCAGACTCAACTCGCATTATCGGCTGATTTACAATAGCTAAATATGTTGAGTTTACATAGACAATATATCCATTTTCGTCTAAGATGCCAATCCCGCAGGGCACAGCTTCCAGAACTAAATTCAATTTTTCGCATAGCAAGTTCTCTGCTGTGAAATTCCCGGACATAATTGCAACCCCTTCCAGCGACAACTTAAGATCTCAATTCCTCTATTAGTAAATTCAAAACCAAATGCCGGTAATCCTTTATTTAATAACTATGCCGTAGAGTAATTTTAATAAACAAAAGCGCTATTTGTCATTTTCAAATAGCGCTTTTACCACTAGATTATTAAAGAAAATCAGCCCGTATCGGTGTAAATGTATCAATAATGATAGAATTATCTTCTAAAGCTACGACACCATGTACCATATTACGGGGCGCATAATAGGTGTCACCTTTCTTTATGATTCTCTTTTCATCACCAATGATGAGTTCAAAGCTGCCTTGTGCAATGTATCCGACTTGTTCATGTTCAGCATGACTGTGGGGCTGGCCTACACCGCCTTTCTGAAAAACAAACTCGACTAACATGAGCCCCTCGCCATAAGTTAACACTCGGCGAGTTGTTTTCTCATCCAGTTGAACATACGGTAACTTATTTTCACTCATATAATTACTCTCCTACTTATTATTTTAGATGCCTCAAAATTAATTGTAGTGTAAGCACACAAATTTGTCCAGTTCTTGGAACAGGAGCAAAAACAATCAGGGCTAGACCGGCATATGGTCAGCCCTGATTGTTTTTGCTTTGTCACGTACCACTATTTCCTGAATTCTTTTTGACTCTGGTCGTATTGCTTACAGATAAAATCTTTAGTTAGATGCTCTGTCGGCTGTGACTCAGACTGTTCGTTACCGCCTAGTGTCATTTTACCGTCTTTGTCCAGTATGACTTCATGGCGGCAGCTTGTTTTATCAACACACATTCCATGAATGGGTTTATCGTTAGTAGCCATTTGATCACCTCCGAGATTTAGTTTTTCCCGGAAGTTTAACTTTTAATGCCCGCCGCAGCAACCGCCACCATGTCCATGTTCATGGTGCCCGCCACCACAAGCATGTTTTACCCCGTTGTCCAGCTTCAGCTTTTTCATGCTGGCGCATTTCGGACACGCAAGCTCATATCCATGTTTTCCGCCCTCAGTACAAGGAGCTTCCTCCCAGACATGGTGACATTCGGCACACTCAAAAACTCTGTTTTTCATAACATAATTCCCTCCATCGATAATAATAGCCCGCCCTTCTACCAGCGCCATAGCGACTTTATTTCTGGCAGATTGCAAAATCCTCTGAAACGTGGGTCTTGACAATCCCATAACAGATGCGCAAGTAGCCTGTTCCCAGCCTTTTTGATCTTTCAGACGAATGGCTTCCAGCTCTTCTAACTGGACAACTACCGGTTCCCCGCCGCCCTGCATCTGGGGAGAAAATTTTCGACAAAGCGGCACATCATCCACTATACCGCAACAACGTCGCCTTGGCATTGCTATCCACCTTCCATTTGGGCATATGCTCATTTTCATTATATGCCAAATTAACTAAAATATACAAGAGAAAATGTAAAAAAAATTGGCTTGACCTGCTTTATCAAGCTTCAAACCAATTTCTTACTTTAGCGATTAACACTCTTACGCAGCTTAGGCGACAAAATCATAGCAACCACCAGACCTACACCAGAGGTCATAAGTGAGCTTGGCATATTAGCAAATGCAGTTGCCAGACTGCCGGTTACCTGCCACCAGGCAACAATATAACCACTTAACGTCCAGGCTGCTGCCAGCACGCACCCCAAAACAGCCCGCCAAACCCAGCCGTTTCCAACTTCGTTCAATACAGGAGTAGGCCATAAACCTTTGGCAACTGTGCCGACAATGAGTCCAGCTGTTCCTTTGATAACAAAAGACCATAAGGTGTATGGCGAAAAACCCATAATAAGATCATAAAAAGCAGATCCAATGGCAGCAGCCAAACCAGCATATATACCACCAAAACAAATACCGACAGTAAACAGAAATGCTGTGCCCAGGTGCACCATCGCCCCAACACCAAATGGAATTTTGAAAGAAGTAGCAATAGCGCACATGGCAGCCAACACCCCGATAAACACGATATCTCTTACACTGAATTTACGTTTTTCATTCATCATTCGACTCCCCCTCAATTCTAAGATTCCCTGCGACACCTAGCCCACTCCTGCCCCAGCCAGGGCAACGCACTTTCTAACAGTACGCCTTCCCTAGTAGGAGTTGCTGCCGCAAAGGTGGTTTTTATGGCTGTTGCAACAAAATCGGCTGCCAGCTGCATAGCGAATGGCAAACCGTGCTTGTAGAGTAATGCACCAGCCAAGACACTAGCAAAAACATCACCTGTCCCTGGATATCGTGCCGGAATATGTTCGCTGACCACTTCCCAGAAACAGCCGCTGCCACGCTCATAGCCAATATTCATAATTTGTTGATTAACCAAAGGAATTCCAGTCATGATGACAATTGACGGCCCGAAATCGGCCAACCTGACAAGCCAATCCTTCAGACTATCCGGCTCAGCAACTTGTTCCTCATACCGTTCGCCTAACAAGAAGCAGGCCTCAGTAAAATTTGGTGTTATGATATCCGCTTTACCAACAAGCCGTTTCATATGTTCCTGCATTGTCGACGTATACACAGAATAAAGTTTACCTTCATCCCCCATTACCGGGTCAACCAATACTAACGGACTATTATCCGAAAACTCATCAATAAATTGGGATACTGTATCAATTTGCTGCTCTGATGCCAAAAAACCGCTGTAAATACAGTCAAACGTGATGCCTTCCTGTTTCCAATGACGATAAAAGTCGGGCATACGCTCGGTAAAGTCGCAGAAAGCAACATCTTTAAACCCACCTAGATGGGTGCTAAGCACAGCCGTAGGCAGCGGACACACTTGAATGCCCATATTGGATAATATGGGCATAATAACTGTTAAAGAACAGCGACCAACACAGGAAATATCATGAACGGCGGCAACGCGCGGAATTACTGGTTTCATCTATTTCTCCCTTCGAAACTGCTGCATTGTAATGACATATAATGCCTCAGATAAATCTCCAAAATGTTTTTATTCGGTGCAATTTTTTTTTTTCCTGCTGGCGACAGGTAAATTGAGTTAAATATGTCTCAATTAGAATAAGCCAGGCATTTGCCTGGCTTATTCTAATTGTTCTCTAGCTAAACCCGGAATTTACCTACTGCCCCCTGGAGGTCTTGAGCCAGCTTGGCTAACGCCTGACTGGAAGAAGCAATTTCTTCCATTGAAGCTGACTGCTCTTCAGTTGCCGCCGATACCGTCTGGGCTTCTCCCGCAACAGCTTTACTCAAATCGTCAATTTTCTTTACCGAGTTGACAATTTGCCGACTAACACCCTCCACTTGCTCAATCTCAGTGGAAATCTCCTGTACTTGTGTTGACACTTCCGCTATCGTGTTTGCAATCTCCTGGAAGGCCTGCCCTGCAACCTGAACTACACTGGCTCCCATCTTTACTTCCCGAGTCCCGTCGTTCATTGCTATCACGGCTTTATCTGTATCTCCTCGAATCTCAGTGATAAGGTTCGCAATCTGTTTAGCAGCTTCCTGAGATTGTTCAGCCAGCTTTCTTACCTCTTCAGCCACTACAGCAAAGCCTTTTCCCTGTTCCCCAGCTCGAGCAGCCTCGATAGCAGCATTTAGTGCCAAAAGATTTGTCTGCCCAGCAATGCCGGAGATCGTATCCACGATCTGCCCGATCTCATTAGAGCGTTCTCCCAGTCTTGCCACTACCTGTGCCGAGCTATTTACCGTTTGTTCAATCTGCGACATTTGGCTGACGGCTTTGTCTACAGATTGCCTCCCGTCTCGTGCTTTGACTGCGGCCTCAGCTGTCCGGGAAGCTACTTTACCAGCATTAGCTGCCATATGCTTGATACTTAACGACATTTCCGCAACCACGCCTGTGGTGTCATCTGCTGCAGCCAGTTGCTCCTCAGCCCCTTTTGCTACATCGGTAATGGATGCCGCCACTTGGTAAGCTGCCTGAGCAGACTGATCGGCACTTGCAGTAAATTGCTGCGATGCAGCTGCGATCTGGTCTGCCGATTGAGAGACATGGGTAATAATTTTACTTAAACTACCATTCATGTCACTGATAGCTGTTGCCAAATGACCTATTTCGTCCTTACGGCCAAGTACATTACCATCTATGCTGACAGTCAAATTACCTGTTGACATCTCAACAACCGCTTTTTGGGTATGAAGCAATGGATTAATTAAGGAACGTACCGCCACAAAAGCAAAACCACAAGCTAATAATAGCGAAACGAGCCCGATAATCCCCTGCATCATCATTGCTTGGGCCATAGCGTTTTCATACTCACGCTGACGTTCCAATACTGCTGCATCAATAGAATCAAACCAAGCCCCTGTACCAATCGTCCATCTATAAGGTTCAAACATCTTAACATAGCCTCGTTTAGGTAAAGGCTCAGATTGTCCTGGTTTAGGGAACCAATAATTACTAAAGCCCCCACCGCCATTATTTTTAGCTGCATTAAAAAGATCTTGTATGACCGGGTTACCCTTTAGGTCTTTAAACTCCCAGCGTACTTTGCCTTCATAATTTTTATTACCTAACAAAACTATGTTAAAACCTTCGTAGGTATCAATCCACAAATAATTGCCGTTATCATAACGAATCTCGCGAACAATGTCAGCCGCTTTCTTTTTTGCTTCTTGCTCAGTTAGTACACCTTTCTGCTGTTCTTTATAAATAGATTCAATAATACTAACTGCACCCTCTACCTGAAGCTTTAGTGTCCGTTCAAACTGCGCCATCATTGTTTGGCGCATTATAGCTATGTCCGATTGCGCATCCTGTTTCATACGGTATAAGTTGTAACCTACCAAGACTGCTGCTACAAAAAAGATAATCGCGCAGCTGATGGCTACCACCTTTGTACGTATACTATCCATACAATACCTCCATCCAAAATCCATATTTTTATATAACAGAAAATTCCGATTCCAACTATATTCTATAGCTTTTACCCCTCCAAATCAACTAATTATATCAAATTATGTAAACTTTTTTGTAAAATACTACATCTTTCTGTACCACAAGCAACTGCAGCAAATTGCCTTCAGCAATAAAAAAGCAACGACCAAGCCCTGCAACCAGGACCTGACGTTGCTCCGTATTACGACGCATTCCAGTTGAACTACTCTGCTGCCAGCTTGACAACTGCTTCAAATAGTAACCCCGTTCCGGCAGCAATATCCTCAATACTTGCCCACTCTGCCGGATTATGACTAATTCCGCCTTTGCAAGGTACAAAGATCATGCCTGTTGGGGCAATAGCCGCCATATGCATGGCGTCATGCCCTGCTCCGCTGGGCAGCAGCATACAGGAAGATTTTTGCTGCTTCGCTATATCATGTAGAAATTCGACTATTTCCCGGGAAATCTCCACAGGCTTTTCGTCAGCCAGTATAGTTATTTCTGTTTGGACACCGCGCCGGTTTTGTATTTCAGCAATTTCCTTAAATAATGACTGCACTACCTGCTGTTTGCTGGTTTCGGAAATGCCGCGAATATCAATACCTAGTTCGACACGCCCAGGAATAACATTCATTACTCCTGGCTCAGCCTTGATAATTCCGGTTGTACCCACCGTACCGTTATGACCTTCCCGGCCTGCCAGCTGCTCCACTTGCAAAATAATCTCAGCAGCTGCTGTCAGCGCATCCTGACGCATATTCATAGGCGTTGCACCCGAATGATCGGCCTGCCCGCTCACCACTACCCGCAGCCGGGTTGGCGCTGCAATACCAGTGACTATTCCAATTTGCTTTCCCATAGTTTCCAGAACCTTACCCTGCTCAATATGTAGTTCAAGAAATACTTTAATAGGATAAGGGTACTGCGCTAAGCCGATTTTTTCCGGAGCAAGACCTCGCTGACGCATGGCCTCGGCCAGTGTCATTCCTTGCTTGTCCGTATATTGTTCCAATTGTTCAGGCGAGAGTTTGCCGCAAAACGCTTTACTCCCCAGAGTTGCCATACCAAAACGGCTGGATTCTTCGGCCATAAACACTACTACCTCAATTGGATGATAGGTTTTTATCCTGTTTGCCATTAAGCACTGTATGACTTCGATAGCAGCCAATACTCCAGCCACGCCGTCAAAATTGCCGCCGCAGGGCACACTATCAATATGCGACCCTACCATGACCGCAGGCGCATTAGGGTCAAACCCTTCACGCCGTCCGATAAGGTTACCGAAAGCATCAACCCGGACATCCAGCCCTGCCTGCTCCATTAGTTCAAGGATAATGGCATGTGCTTCCCAGTCCTCATCACTAAAGGCCAGACGCGTTATGCCGCCATCAGCCTGCGCACCAATCATTGCTAATTTGCGAAAATTTTCTTCAAGGCGTTTAGCATTAATCATGTAAATACTCCTTTACAATACATATGTGAAATCCAAGCCATTTTTTATAAATCTTGAGCCACCTGCCGTGGCCGCTCAAAATTTATAATTACTATGGCCAGCAGTGTTAACAACCCGCCAACAAGCTGAATCGGCAACACGCTTTCACCTAAGATGAAATAGCCTCCCATCACCCCAACAACAGGAACTAGGTTAAGATACAGGGTTGTAATGGCAACATCCAAATGCTTCAGCGCGTACATATATAATAAGTAGCAAATGACTGAACAGAAAATCGCTAAAAATAAGATGTGCCACAAGGCTGTCAACGAAAATACCTGCCACTCACTATATTCGGTCAATGACAGCGGCAATAAAAAAACCGTTCCTATAATCGTTTGATAAGTAGTCATATAGAGCCCCGAGTATTTATTTTGCAACGACTTATTAACAAGCGTATAAAACACCCAGGCCAGCATGGCTCCAACAACAAGCAGATTTCCGATAAAATTGGCAGAGTTAAAATCAAGCTCACCATTTGCTGTTACTGAGAGGTAAGTACCGCCGACAGCAATAACTATTCCCGCCAGTTTATAGGGTGATACTGGCGCCCCAAAAAACACTACATCCAGGGCTATGGCAATAATCGGAACGATTGTGACAATCAGCGAGGCATTGACGGCCGTTGTCAACTTTACGCCAATATTTTCAAAATAGAAATATAGCGTAATACCCAAGCACCCTGCCAATATCATTTTGGGGATATCAGCCTTCTCAATTTTTGTGTCAGGTTCAATTTTTTTGAGCAAAACCCACAACATCACCGAGGCAATAACAAACCGAAGCAGTGCCATGGTAACCGGCGGCACCTCTTCTACAGCTATTTTAATGCTTATGAAAGAAATTCCCCAGAATACAATTGTCACAAACATCATTATATTAGCAATTAAGTATGTCCGGTCCCGAAATTTAACACGCTCCTGTGTCTCTATAATATTCTCGTGCATAACGCCCTCCTTTTTGCCATCATCGACAATACCTAATGAATACTCCCCGTGTTTGACTCTTCTGCCGTCTCCACCGCAACCGTTGACTGCATACTCTGCAGCTGGGTTAACAGCATGCCTGAGAGCATCAGGGCACTCCCTATTAATTCTTGAAGGCCTAAGCGTTCATCAAGGATCAAAAAGCCGCCAATAGTAGCAAAAACGGTTTCCATACTAAGAATAATAGCAGCATGAGAAGGCGGCGAATATTTCTGACCAACTACCTGCAGGGTATAAGCAATCCCCACCGAGCAGATCCCCCCATACAAAATAGGGATCAGTGCCTGGGTAATCCCCTCGGTAGTTATGGTTTCAAACAGAAAAGCTGTAGTTATGCTGAGTATCGCACAAGTGACAAATTGAAAAAAAGACAACTTCAATACATCCACTCTACTGGCAAAATAGTCGATAAGCAAAATATGAACAGCCCAAAAAAAAGCTCCTACTAACTGCAGCAAATCACCGTAAGATATAGTAAAACTTTCTTTTACACATAACAAGTACAAACCAATAACAGCCAGCACCGAGCTCAGCCAAGTGATCATGCTGACATATTGCTTTAAGAATATCCCCAAGATAGGTACAAGTACAATATAAAGGCAGGTAATAAATGCCGCCTTACCCGCAGTGGTATAAATAAGTCCAATTTGTTGTAGAGACGCTGCGGTAAACAGGATTAACCCAGCCAAAAAACCGGCCCATATTACACAGCGCGGAGGATTACTGGTCACTTGCTGCGGCTTGTTCCGGTAGTAAAAGATAAGCGGCAGTAACGAAAGACTACCTAGCGCGAATCTTACCCCATTAAACGTAAAAGGTCCTACATGTTCCATTCCCACCCGCTGAGCCACAAAGGCAACTCCCCATATGGCTGCCGCTAATAATAAAAGCATGTTTGATTTCAAAGCACTCATTGTACATAAACTCCCTTTTTAAATTATTACCAACTAAGAATAGCGCAAAAACTTTACAAAGCCTTCATCGCTTATGCCTTTGCTGTAGCCGAATCAGTCTGGTGAGCAGCACTCCCGCCCCTACAGCCAAGCCTGCGATAAAGCCTACCCAATAGCCATATGCCTGTAGTTCAGTAAACTTAGCAAGGAAATAGCCTATTGGCATACCAATAACCCAATAGGACAGGACTGCCATGAGAAAAGTCACCTTAACATCCTTATACCCCCGCAGCGCCCCTTGAATAGGAGCAGCAATAGCATCAGACAGCTGGAAAAAGACAGCATATACCAGGAAGTTTTGGATGAGTTCCAATACATCTGCCTCTTGGGTATAAAGACCGGCAATTTGACTGTTAAACACAGATAAGCCGATCGCAAAAAAGACCGCAATCACAATCGCAAGCGCAATACCAAGCTTACTATATTGCCTGGCATCACTATACCGGCGCGCACCGACCTCGAAACCAATGACAATTGTCAATGTCATCCCGATGCTGAGCGGCACCATATAGACTAAACCGGCAAAATTGATAGCTGCCTGATGGGCGGCTATAACAGCAGTTCCATATTCAGCCATCAGCAAGGCAACGACACCAAAGATGCTGACTTCGCAAAATATTGACAGGCCAATTGGCAAACCAACAATAAGCAGTTCCCGCCAGGTTCTAAGCGAAATTGAAGCAAAACAGCCAAACACTTTATAATCCTTAAAAGGCTTTAAATAATGAATAACTCCTATGCTGATCAGGGCAAGACACCAGTAGGTTATAGCAGAGGCATACCCGGCTCCCACCCCACCAAGACGGGGAAAACCCAAATTTCCAAGAATCAGCAGATAGTTTAGCGCAATATTAATCGGTACTGCACAAAGCGTGATCAGCATGGTTATTCGCGTATAGCCCAGCGCATCAATAAAATTCCGCAAAACTCCAGAGACAAACAAGGGTAAAATCCCTATTGCCAGTGCAATCAAAAACTGATAGGCAATGTCATGGACAGCTGGTTCCAGGGTCATGAGGTTTAGTATTGGGGCAAGCACTACTGAACCTCCGCCAATAACAATGAGGGCCAGCGCCATAGATATATATATACTTTGTATTACCAAGAACGGCATATCCTTTTTCCGCCCGGCCCCATTAAGCTGGGCAAGAATGGGCGTCATGCCGGCAAGAACTCCACCAATGCCCGTGAAAATAGGCATCCACAGATTTGCCCCAATAGCAACTCCGGCTAAATCGTAGTGGCTCACTTGGCCTGACATCACTGTATCAAAAAAGCCTGTCGCCATCAGTGAAATTTGGGTAACAAATATCGGCGAAAAAATTATAAAGAATTGCCGCGCTTTCTCCTGCAATGAACCGGTTTTTCTCACTTGGCACCTCAAACTAAAAAGCCAGACAATAGCCTGGCCTCGACTCTTTATCTGTAATTATATTACATCAATCTACGTACTTCGTCCAGTTAAACCCAGAATGTAACACATTTGTCTTAGTCTCTAAAACATGATAACTATACTGCGTGCCAGCATGTGAGCTTACACTAACCCGTCCACCATTAATTTGATCAATTGCGTAAAACCCCAGATTTGCAATAAAGGCGCACAAATGGTGGTGAATAAACTCTACGCTTTTCAACTCAACAGCAAGTGCCTTATCCATGTATTGGGGAATCACAGCAGGTTGCAGCAGGCTGCTGACAGTCCTTCCTTTATCGTCAATGTATTCCACCCATTCCCACTTAAGCGGCAGCGTTTGCTGGTATCTTCTCTTTATAAAGGAACGAGCCTGACAGACCCAAGTAAACGGGCTATTTATGCCATACTGTTTGGCCTGCTCGGCTGATTGCGCCGTCTTTTCGGTATATGACAGCGCTACCCCCAAATGAGCAGGCAGTTTTGAGTCGGCGACTTCAACCCATATCGATTGCGCCAAAGGAGATAAATTTCCAAACTCCACATCACGCGCAAAAGAATTCATCGGGGGAGATGCTTTTGAAAAAGACTCCAACAGCGCTGAGGCATCAAAGATCTTAGCCTTCATATTATTTTTATAAACGTTCTGCCAAAATGAGGCTACCGTATCAACCACCCGTAATTTTCCATTTGATTGTTTTTCAGATGCTGCTGCCTGTTTTAGAATATCGCTGAGTATTTTCACTGTTATAACTACTCCTGTCACCTTTACTTTATATTCTAATTTTCCCATCAGGCATTGTTATATGTAGCTAACAGCAATAGTCAAGCCAGAGGAGCGAGCAGCCATGTCTTCACCCCAAAAACATTATTGCCTATTTTTCAGCATTAAAACATACATCATTCTCCTTTAAAATGCCTGTTGTCCAAATTAATCTCACCTATTGACGGTATATGAAACAATCTCTATAATGATTACCAAGTACTCATATCTGTGTACAATAAACATTATAGGAGGAAATGCACATGGAAACACCGCGAACAGCCTCTAGTGTACCTGCAGAGCCTGTGCAGCCGACAAGACAGCGGGTAGTGCTAGTGGCAATCTTGCTCTTAACCTTGCTTGTAGCTTACCTTGACAGGGTAAATGTGTCTGTTTTGCTTGCTGACCCTACTTTTCTTACCGACATGGGTATCAAAGGCCAACCGGTTCAAATGGGCCTCTTAATGACCTTATTCTTAATTGCTTATGGCGTAGCCAACGTGGTCTTAAGCCCGCTTGGTGACTATATCGGCCCCCGTAAAGCTATGTCGATTTCCATACTGCTGTGGACAATCTCGGTTGTCATCGGCGGCTGGGCCGCGACCTTTGGCACCATGCTTGTGGCCAGAGTCATCTTAGGTATTGGCGAAGGCATGCACTGGCCAATGCAGAGCACCTTTGTCAAGAATTGGTTCCCGCCTAACGAACGTGGCAAAGCTAACGGTGTCTGGCTGATTGGTCTTATGGGTGGTCCTGCCCTGGCAATGCCCTTCTTTACCTGGATTGTTTCCACCTGGGGCTGGCGGCCCAGCTTCTTTGTCCTTGGTGCCCTGGGCCTTATTCCCTTACTGTTACTCTGGTTTTATGTAACCGATCATCCCAGGCAGCATAAGCGGGTTAACGCGGCTGAACTGGAGCACATTGAAAGTGCATTAAAAATCGAGGCCGAAGAGGAAGCAAAAATCAAGACAGAAAGCCTCGGCGAGCGCATAAAATCCTTTGCCCTCAACTATCGTTTTTGGCTGCTGACAATTAACTATTTCTGTATAGCGTGCGTCTGGTGGGGTACCATGGCTTGGCTGCCTTCTTATCTCAAAGCAGCCCGCGGCTTTTCCTGGGCCCAGATGGGCGCTTTGTCCTCGCTGCCTTACATTCTCGGAACTATTAGCATTCTATTCTTCGGCCATTTGGCTGATAAGTACGGACGACGTGCTCCTTTTATCGCAATTGCGCACCTTGGCTCAGCCTTGGGGATTTACTTTGGGGCAACAGCCACAGATAACATGACAGCAGCCCTGCTGATTTCGGTCGGCATTGCCTCTATTGCCATTGGACTTCCTTCATCCTGGGCTATTCTTCAACGCATTGTACCTGGTAAAGCCATTGGTGCCGGCGCTGGTATGATGAATGGCCTAAGTAATGGCGGTTCAGCGTTTGCCCCTGTCTTAATCGGTTTTTTCATCAGCCTGACTGGCAGCTATGTAGGCGGCCTGATGTTCTTGGTCGGCATTGCTGCACTTGGGTGTCTGTGCATGACAGTACTTTCTCTGCAAAAATATTAATCTGGAAATTTCACCTAGCTTTTGCAGGAAATAGTCACTTCAATCTAGTATATGGTTACCTGGAGGGATGAAACATGCTAAAAGAATTTGCTTTAGGTCTTGGTGACAGCGAGGTCAACATCTCGCTGCCAGAAGAACAGGTGATTCATGTTGTCGAAGGTAAACACGCAGACGCCATCACTGATGTTCCTGCAGCGGTAAAAGCGGTGTTAAACAATCCGATCGACTCGCCACCTTTAAAAGAAGTAGTTAAAGCCGGTGATACGGTTGCCATTATTGCTAGCGATATTACCCGGCAGTGGATAAAATATGATCAATTCCTGCCAACACTCTTAAATGAGCTCAATGCCGCAGGCGTACCTGACAGCAATATCAAGCTGGTCGTCAGCCTAGGCGCTCACCGTCATCATACTGACAAAGAAAATGTGCTGGTCTACGGCCAAGAAGTTGTTAACCGTGTCCAAATCGTGCAAAGTTACGCCCCAGCCAGTGAAGATTTTACCCATGTTGGCAAGACTTCACGCGGAGTTGAAGTGTATCTTAACAAGCATGTTGTCAACGCCGATAAAGTCATTATGACAGGCGGTATTGTTTACCACCTTATGGCAGGCTTCGGAGGCGGACGCAAAGCCATTATCCCAGGTATTGCAGGTTACTCATCGATTCAGGGCAACCATAGCTTCTGCCTGCATGATGTTGTCGGCCAGGGCATCAGCTCAAGCTGCATCTCCGGCAAGCTGGAAGGCAATAACATGCATGAGGATATGACTGAAATGGCAGAGATGTTAAAGCCTGCCTTCCTCTTAAACGCCGTTTTCACCCCTGAAGGCAAATTTGCCCGGTTTGTGGCTGGTCACTGGCACACCGCCTGGCTTGAAGGCACAAAAACAGTGGAAGAAATTTTCGGCGTACCCATTAGCGCCAAGGCCGATTTGGTTATTGCCTCGGCTGGCGGCTTTCCCAAAGATATAAACCTCTATCAGGGCTCAAAGACCACCGATAATGCGTATATGGCAGCCAAAGAAGACGGGGTTATCATCGTCTTATTAGAATGCCGTGATATTATGGAGCCGCCTGATTTCAGCGGCTGGTTCAATTATGAAACCCTCTACGATAGAGAAGTAGCCCTGCGCAAAGCCTTTACCGTCCCTGGCTTCATCGCCCTTAAAACCGGTATTATGGCTAGCAAAGTCCCCTTCATTATTGTTACACTCCCTGAAAACAAGGATTTCATCGAAAAAGCGGGCTTGATTGCAGCCACCACCATTGAAGAAGCTATGGCTATTGCTGAGCAAAAGCTGGGCCGCAAAGACTACACAATCACCGTTATGCCGCATGCAGCCAATACTGTCCCACTGCTGCAGGGATAGTTTTTTACTATAAGAAAACAGCCCGATCCCTGAAAACCAGGATCGGGCTGTTTTTGTAACATTTAATATGTAACCTGGAGGCAGCTTACAGTAGCTGATCTATTTAAAGCAGTGCACCTAGTTGAATATGCCGTAATTTGGAGGTAAGAGACAGTGAAAGGGTTACAAATGCTTGGACAAGGCGTACTTCTGTGGATGGTTTACTGGCTGGGAAACCAAATCAGCTTGGTTTCCGGATTGCCAATTCCGGGGAATGTATTCGGGATGATGCTGCTATTTGTACTATTGTTATTTGGTGTCATAAAACTTCACTATATCCAAGATGCTGCCGATTTTTTACTTAAACATATGCTGTTCCTCTTTATACCCATCGCCGTAGGCCTAATGAACTGGGGCGCAGTATTTTATGAGTATGGAATTATCTTGGCATTAGCGCTGGTTGCAGGTGCGGTTTTTCCCCTATTCGCAGTAGGTGTTCTTACACAGGCCCTGCATAAGGGGGACAAAGAATGCAACCATTAATGACTGTTTTTCTTATATTAATTACAGTGGGCGCCTATGTACTCAGCCGATATTTATATTTTAGATATAATAATCCGCTAGTAAATGTAGTTCTTCTAAGTACCTCCTTCATTATTGCTGTATTGCTACTCTGTAAAATACCCTATGAAGCCTATGCCCCGGTTCAAGCGCTTGCGTCCTTTTTACTTGGACCTGCTACTGTCGCCCTGGCTGTGCCGCTTTACCGAAATCGGCATTTGCTAAAACAATATTGGGCAGCCATATTTATCGGTGTTGGTATCGGAACAATTGTATCTATGGTCACAGTTTTACTTATTACCCAAGCTGGCGGATTACCAAGGGAAGTCATTCTTTCGATTATTCCTAAATCCTCAACCATCCCTTTTGCAGTCGAAGTGGCCCGAATTGCAGGCGGCGATCCGGCTTTAGCAGCCGCTTTTGTTGTAGCCACAGGCACCTTCGGGTCTATTATGGGCTTGACACTACTTACCTGGTTCAAAATGAAAAACCCTGTTGCCCGCGGATTAGCCATGGGCACAGTCTCACATGGTCAGGGTGTCGCTATGGCTTTCATGGAGGGTGAACAACAAGGCTCAATGGCAGGAGTAGCCATGGGTATGGCCGGAGTGTTCACATCAGTGCTGGCACCTATTCTTATCGCTTTACTAGTAAAGTGAAGCAGGCTCACTATTACCTCCGGACTTCCACTTCCATTATGATGCCGTCAGCTTTATCCAAAAACTTACTGATACCTGCGACTTTCTCGGCCATGTTGGTGATAACAATAGGCGTTATCAGCGACTTGCCCTGACTCTGTATATAGTCCTGGTTAAACGTCAGCAGCTTATCGCCGCGAGTCACTCTGTCTCCAGGCTGTACATGAGCTATAAAGCCTTGACCACCTAACTCTACCGTATCCAAGCCTACATGAATTAATACTTCCAGCCCTTCACCGGTCTTGAGTGCCACAGCATGCAGGGTTTTGGGAACAAGCAGTATTTCGCCGCTGCACGGGGCATTTATCACGCCCTCTGCCGGCTCAACCCCTAGGCCATCTCCCATCATGCGTCCGGCAAAAACCGGGTCTGGCACTTGTGTAATATCCATGAGTCGCCCTTTTACCGGAGAGTATAAGGTTACAACTGTCTTTTTGCTTTTAAATAAATTAAACATGCTTTTCCCACCCACTAGTAAGCTATACCCGCATGGCCATACGCCGGAAAGTATGCCTACGCCCGCGCACGGCAATCGAGTAGTTCATAATATTTTCTGGTACGGCTATCCCCATATAGCCAGAGTCGCCAATATGATGGATGTCAGCACCAGCCATTTTGGCGTTGAGGGCAATTGTCCTGATGGTCTGCGTATCTGCGCCTTCTTGTGATGTGCCCACTGCGGTCATAACAAGTCCACCATGACCGTGCACATAGGCAGCCACCTCCCTGGCACTATCTACCGTTATTCCAGGTATTGTTCCAGGTGCTGGTATCAGGATAATGTCTGCCCCTGCTGACAGAAAGCCGCCCACTTCGGCTTGACTCAAAAAAATGTCTCCCGCCCCGCCGCCGACTCCGGCTGCATGCATTTTACCTGCGGTAATAATAATGTTCTCACCTAACTCAGCGCGAATCTGTGTTACCGCTTGTTTAATCTGGCTGTTAGTTACCCCTGTCCCAGGATTGCCAGTCACTGTTATCATACAGGCACCCTGTTCATAGGCCAGCCGGGCATTCTCCGGTGTAGCCAGCCTGCCTCGCTCTACCTTAACCCGTTCTCCCTGCACATCACTGTCCCAGTCAACAGCTTCTAGGTTAACCCCTACCGGGCGTCCTATCAGACCTTTGACTGCGTCAATAACGCTCTGCCCTGTCACCGGCGAGAGCCCGAACACAGCCGGTTGCTGTGCATTATAAAGGTTAAGTAAAATAATATCAGCGCCCATCGCTGCCACAAGTTCGGCGTTACCGACATCGTAAAGAATGGGCATTACCGGGCAAATAACCTCAGCAAGAATTGTCCGCCCCTCGGCTGCCCTAATTGCCGCCAGCAGGTCTCTAGCTGTCACCTTAACTAATTCCTCAGGCCGTAAATCCAGGATTCTGGCAATGCTCATGCAATCGTCTCCCTGATATATTTTGAAGCACTTTCCTCGACAATGACGGTAACATCTTGATGCAACTGCAGAATAGATGCTGGTGTTTCCGGTGTAATCCCCTGATACATTGCCCGGTATATAGCATCTGCTTTGCTCTCGCCATTGGCCAAAAGAAGTATCTTTTTGGCATGCATAATGGTCTTAATACCCATGCTGATAGCAAAGCGCGGCACTTCACTAATATCAGCAAAAAACCGGGCATTAGCACTAACTGTTTCCTGGTCTAACTTTACCTTGTGAGTTGTCGCCTCAAATTTTATGTCAGGCTCATTAAATCCGATATGGCCATTTGTGCCAATCCCCAGAATCTGCAAGTCAATCCCGCCACATTGCCGAATCTCCCGGTCATAACGGCGGCATTCCTGGTCAATATCCTGCGTCATGCCGTTTGGGATGTGAATGTTGCCACTGGCAATATTAATATGATTAAAAAAATTGTGGTACATATACCAGTGATAGCTGTTTTGATCTTCTTTAGCCAACCCCAGGTATTCATCAAGGTTGAACGAAATGACATTAGAAAAGTCCAGTCCGGCCTTGTGGTGCATCTCAACCAGTTTATTATACATCAGCAAGGGTGTACTGCCAGTTGCCAGACCCAGCACACTGTCAGGTTTAAGACATACCTGCCCGGCGACAATCATGGCAGCCCGCATACTCATATCCTCATACCCTCTGGCAATCACAATCCGCATGCGTCCACCTCCGGTAAACAGTCCTACCTTTTATAATGGTCTCAAGTATGGTAATAGCTTCGTCAAAAATGACCATATCAGCCTGGTTCCCTGGCACAATACTGCCTTTACAATTTTCAAGCCTTAGTTTGCGGGCAGGATTTATTGTCACCATATTGACAACCTCATGCAGCGCTAACCCAGACGTCTTCCTAAAGTTGGCCACAGCTTTGTCAAGCGTCAGCACACTACCGGCAATAACACCATTATCTAGCTGGGCTGTGCTGTCAGCTACATTGACCAGCTGCCCGCCTAATTCGTAGTACCCATCAGGCATGAGGCAGGCCCGCATGGCGTCGGTAATTAAGATCAGCCGCTCACCACCTGTCAGCCGGTAAAGCAAACGCTGACTGGCAGGATGAACATGGATATTATCGGCAATCAATTCGCACGTGACACCACTGTCAAGGATGGCCCCAAGTACCCCCGGACGGCGGTGATTGGAGCTTGCTATCGCATTAAACATATGGGTTACATGAGATGTTCCGGCGGCAATAGCCGCTAACGCCTGCTCGTAGGTTGCGGCACTATGACCAATAGACACAACAATGTTGTTCTCTACCGCCTCACGAATAAAAGCAAGACTGCCTGGCAGTTCTGGTGCAATTGTGGCGATTTTTATGACATCGGCAAAATCTGCAATCTTCGTAAAACTCGGAGTTGTGATATATTGTGCATCCTGCGCCCCTTTGTAGTCGGCATTGATAAACGGCCCTTCAAAATGGCAACCTAAAATCTCAGCGCCAGGGCAATGTCCCATTTTGGCTCTGACTCGTTCAAGCGCCGCTGTCACAAGCTCGAACTTCATCGTCATGGTTGTTGGCAAAAAGGCTGTCACACCAGTCTGCGGCAGATTTTGACTCATAACTTCAAGAGTATTTCCCGCTTCATCCATGGTGTCGGCTCCGGCACAGCCGTGAATGTGCAAATCTATGAAACCCGGGGCTAGATAATGCCCGCCAGCATTCATCCTGTCTGTCAGCGTGTAGGCGGCAAGCGCCGTGTCGGGAACAACAGCAATAATTTTATCAGAATAAACCACTGCGTGCTTTTCAAGCACGCCTAGCGTTGTGATGATTTTTGCATTATAAATGGCTTTCAAGCTGATCGTCCTTTATCGCTTTTTTTAAATAGCCCTTATGTTTCTCGATAAGCTCTATGGCTTCAGCAGGCTCCAGTCCGGTAAGCAGCATCAAGATAGCTGCTTTTGTGTTCCCGTCTGTTTGTGCCAGCGCCTGCCGCGCCGACTCGGCACTACACCCAGCCGCGTCTTGGATAATGTCAAGCACTCTCTGTTTCAGTTTGGCGTTTATTGGCTTGACATTCACCATTAGACTGCCGTAGGTTTTTCCCAGCTTAATCATGGCACACGAGGAAAACATATTAATCACCATCTTCTGCGCCGTGCCAGCCTTAAGCCTTGTCGAACCCTGAATAACTTCAGGGCCAACATCCACTATTATGGGTATATCAACTACAGCAGCGAGCTCACCCTGGGGAAAGCAACAGACACCAATTGTCTTGGCCCTCTGTTCTCTTGCAAATTTTACAGCTGCCAATACATAGGGCGTGCTGCCGCTGGCGCTAATACCGACGACAACATCCTGTGCCGATACCCCTTTAGCCGCGATATCCCGCACAGCCATGCTTTCATTGTCTTCTGTATCTTCACACCAGCCAGCAACAGCCGGTGCGCCCCCCGAGATGACCGCTGATATTAAATCATCAGCCACGCCAAAGGTCGGCGGACATTCGGACGCGTCCATGACGCCAATCTTCCCTGCAGTGCCTGAACCGATATAGATCATCCGTCCGCCTGCAGCAAGCGCCTCTGCAACCGCCTCAACCGCCTTGACAATAGAGCCGATGCTGGCCTCTACTGCTATTGCAACCTTTTTATCCTCGCTGTTAAACAATTCTATCAGCTCGATTGTCGACATCTCGTCTATCTCTTTTATTGCTGGAATCGACTGCCGCATTATACCTGTATTCCCCCAAAGAAGTTGAAAATGGGGAGCCGGTCAGCTCCCGAATTTTCAACTACATATTGATATTTTTATTCGAGGCAAGTAGTTTCTTGATTTCGTCAGCAATGATCTCGGCTTTGGTGCCAACTATAACCTGCAGGCTGTTGCCTTTGCGAATCATGCCACTGACGCCTAATGCTTTGAGTTCGGTTTCCTGAATGATATCAGCATTTTTCACCGTCAACCGCAAACGGGTGATGCAGGAATCCAGACTTTCGACATTGGCACTACCGCCTAACTTAGCAAGCAGCACTGCTGGGAATGTGCCAAGATCGGCGTTTTGCAAAACAGCCTCTTCACTCTCGTCGTACCGTCCTGGAGTCATGATATCATACTTTTGGATGGCCCAAGAGAAGACACCATAATAGACGCCGGCAAACACCAAGCCCACAGGAATAATCATGCCCGGACTTGTCGCTAGTTTCCAGTTAAGCAAATAGTCAATTAAACCAGCCGAAAAGCCGAAGCCGTGTAAAATGCCAAACGAATAGCAGACTGCCATAGCCACGCCTGTGAGGATGGCATGGAAGAAATACAGCATGGGTGCCAGAAACATAAACATGAATTCAATTGGCTCGGTAATCCCTGTTAGAAAAGCGGTAAACGCCACCGAGAACAACACACCACCAATACCCTTACGATTTTGTGGTTTAGCACAGCGGTAAATGGCAAACGCCACTGCTGGCAAGGCAAACATGAATATCAGGTAGAACCCGGCCATAAAGTTGCCAGCTGTCGGGTCGCCGGCAAAAAAGCGGTTAAGATCGCCTGTTACCACTTTACCGGCCTTATCGGTATAATTGCCAAAGACAAACCAAATAAAGCTATTAAGAATATGATGAAGGCCAAAGGGAATAAGTAACCGGTTACATACCCCGAAAATAAACGCACCTACTGCTCCAGCACCGATAATCCACTCGCCGATGGCATGAATCATATTCTGCAGCGGCGCCCAGATAACCCCGAAGACGCCGGCCAATACAATAGCTGAACCTGCCGTCACAATGGGGATAAAGCGGCGCCCCCCAAAAAAGCCAAGAAACTCGGGTAATTTGATATTATAGAACCGATTATAAAGATACCCTGCTAACAAACCACTAATAATACCGGCTAGTACACTCATATTGAGTCTAGGGTCAATGGCTTTTACTCCATTAGTAAGAACAAGGTAACCTACACTACCGGCCAAACCGGCAGCACCATTGTTGTCATGAGCGATACCTACTGCAATACCGATAGCAAATAGCAGCGCCAGATTGTCAAAAACCGCCGCCCCAGCCTTCATGACAAACGGGATATTGAGGACATCGTTAGCACCAAACCTGAGGAGCAGGGCTGCTGCTGGCAGTACGGCAACAGGCAGCATGAGTGCCTTGCCGATCTTTTGGAGTTTTCCAAACCAACCATCCATTACCTATGTACCTCCTGTTGTAGTTCTATTTGTCACACGGGTTATTCCGCATGCCACTACCGACGCAAGGTGATTTCAAACTTGTATCTATCGCCCCGGTAAATGGCCTTAGTGACCTCCATCGGGACATTACTTTTGAGATAAGTCCGGCGAGAAAACAAAAGCGCCAAGGCCCCCTGCTTAACTTCCAGCAGTTCACTTTCATAATCATTGACAGCTACAGGTTCTATTGTCTGATAGGCATAGTCCATCTGTATACCGAATTCCCGGTTTAGCACCTCATAGAGTGATTTACCTTCAAGCTTTTCGGCGGTCAGCTGTTTGCACAAGAAAACGGGAAGATAGGCGGTTTCGAGCGCGAACGGTTGGCCAGACACATAGCGTAACCGGATGATTTCAAATACCTCCTGGTCTTTGTCTAAAGCCAGCTCCTGTTGCAGCCACTTAGTGGCCATTTTTTTACGGAAGGAAATCTGCTTAGTAAATACGTCCAGACCTCGCTGCTGCATTTCTTCGGTAAAACCGAGCAGGCTGGATAGCGAATGCTTTTCCTTGCCCTTGGCAACGAACGTGCCTTTCCCCTGCTCTCGATACAGTATACCTTCGGTTACCAGACTGGTAATCGCCTTGTTGACTGTCATCCGGCTGATGTCATGCTGCTCGCACAACTCTCGCTCAGAAGGGATGGGGTCATCAGGCTGTAATTCGTCATCTTCAATCATCTCGCAGATGATATCTTTTAACTGATAATATAATGGTATTGGTGAATCTTTATCTATTTTTTTCATGCACGTCACTCCATTGCAGTTGTTATGTTTACATGTTGTCATGTTGTATATACCACTACATTCATTATAACACCAATTTCTGCCAAATCAATATTAATTTTATAATATTTTATTTATTCGTAAAATTCCACTGCCAAAAGGGCCTATACCTCAGCCATAATACAACTGCATCAGGTGTTCTACCGCATTAGCCACACCATGGTTTTCATTTGTGTCTGTTACCATGTTGCAATTTTTTTTGATATCAGCCCGAGCATTGCCCATGGCCACACTAAACCCTGCTGCTTCAAACATTGACACATCATTATAGCTGTCCCCGATAGCCACAGCCCTGTCCACCGAAATCCCCAGCGTCTCGGCCAGGGTTTTCAAACCATTTCCTTTGCTGGCCGCCCGATTCATAAGTTCAAAATTATGATCCATTGAGGAAACCACAGTCAAATCCTCACTATCGCCGAACTTGGCATAGCCAGCCTTTACCCGCATGGCATTTGCAGCAAAGACATACACCTTATAGTAGCTATCATTCTTTTCCAATATCTGTTGATACCGGTCAACCAGCTTGATGGATCGGTAAATTTTTCCGGCTTCAGACCGAAGCTGGGATAAATCCTGCAGGGGATTGCTCTGCTCAAACTGTTGTATTTCCTGCTCTAGCCACTGCCGTCCATACTCCGGGCTCCAAATAGCCCCTTCAGCTGACACTTCATAGTAATACCGGTTCTCTTCGAGCCAGCTAACAATATGCGCTGTTGTTTGTTTATCAATCGTTACCGCTAATAGCTTGCGACCTGCCTGAGAGTGAACTAACGCTCCGTTTGAACTAATTACATGAGCTGTAATACCTGCCTGCCGACAAAAGTCAACAGCCTCACGATATGTTCTCCCAGTGGCAATAGCTACTTCTACCCCCAGTGCCTGGGCGCGTTTAATGGCTGTTGCATTTTTCCGGCTAATTTGGTCCTGACGACCTAACAAAGTACCATCCAAGTCAATAGCAATAAGTTTCAAAGATACCACCTCACATAGATAATACATTCGTCCTGACATAAAAAAGACCTGCCAATTTTTACATTGACAGACCAACTCTCAATTAGACAACTACGGTTTTCTTGGACAAGTTTAAAAAATCAAGCAGGATTTTCTTGGTTTTTGTAGTAATTATTAGATTGGAAACAGTTGCCGGAAAAATATATTCCGGCCAATTTGCTAATTCAAAAATTTTTATAAGAGAGGGAGCGACTCGTATGAAATCTTTAAAAGGAACTAAAACTGCCGAAAACTTGATGAAAGCATTTGCCGGTGAATCACAGGCTAGAACCCGTTACACCTATTATGCTTCCACAGCAAAAAAAGAAGGTTATGTGCAAATCTCCAACCTGTTCACCGAAACAGCTGACAACGAGAAAGAACATGCTAAACGTTTCTTTAAATTTCTGCTGGAGGACTTACAAGGAGAAATGGTCAATATTCACGCTGACTATCCTGTAGCTTGGGGCGACACCAAAGCCAACCTCTTAGCGGCAGCGAAGGGCGAAAACGAAGAATGGGCTGAGCTATATCCGCACTTTGCCGATGTTGCTGACCAGGAAGGTTTCCCAGCGGTTGCTACTGCCTTCAGAAAAATTGCCGAGGTAGAAAAACACCACGAAGCCAGATACAGAAAGCTGCATGATAATCTCGTGAACAATACTGTATACCAAAAAAACACTACAGTTGAGTGGAAATGTAATAACTGTGGTTATATTCACACAGGCGACAGCGCTCCTGAACTCTGCCCTGCCTGCGTTCATCCACAAGGACACTTCGAGGTGTTTGTCGAGACATATTAGTCCTAGCAAAAGCAAAGCCGGTACCCTAATCATCGAGGGTTCCGGTTTTTATTTTTTCTTTAAATTGACACCATTTCTCATTTTTTTCATGTTGATGAAAATATTTCCAGTATGATACAATGAACCCATTAGATTTATATAATTTGCGAGGAAGTCAACTATGAGTCAATCGCCTTTTTATGATGTCCCAGAGCTAGCAACCTTACAAGATTTAGTTAGTTACTGCGCCAGCAAGTACGGTGATAAGACAGCCTTTAAATTAAAAGATGGTAAAGCTGTCATTAGCTATTCATACCAAGATCTACATCGAGACACAATGTCTTTTGGCGACATGATGCGCCACCTAGACGCTGATGGCAAACACATCGCCGTTGTCGGTGCAACAAGCTACGAGTGGATTGTGACGTATTTAGGCTCTGTAAACGCTGGTAGTGTCATTGTACCTATCGATAAGGAATTGCCACTTGACGGAATCTGTGACTTGTTGGCCAGAAGTCAGGCCATGTGTTTATTTTTTGATAAGCATCTGGAAAAACATATCAGCGAAATCGCCAGCCAGGTTCCTGGAATCAAGTATTTCATCGCTATGCACCATCGAGATGATGACGGCAATATCTTGTCCTTTTGGCAAAACATCAAAAGATACTGGGGTAACATCTCCAGCAGTAAGCCTGCCCTCATTGGCCCTGATACGATGGCGGCCATCCTGTTTACCTCTGGAACAACCGGTACCAGCAAAGGCGTTATGCTCAGCCATAGAAACATTATGAGCAGCACACTAGCTGGAGCTGCTGCAATCCAGCTTGACAGCAACCACATTGCCCTCTCTATTTTACCCATTCATCATACCTTTGAGTTTGGCATGGGCATACTTTGCTCCATGCTGTTCGGCGTGACCATTTGCATCAATGACAGCCTGAAAAACCTGTCCAAGAACTTCCGTCTCTTTCAACCAACAATGCTTGTGGCTGTGCCGCTAGTCCTCGAAACTATGCTTAAGCAAATCTGGTTTGAGGCCGAACGCAAAGGAAAAGCCAGGACGTTAGCCTTGCTGCTTACACTAAGCAACTTGCTGCTGAAACTGGGAATTGATGTAAGACGCAAGCTATTTGCCGAAGTACTTGCTGCCTTTGGCGGACGGCTTGCTGTTATCTTTTATGGCGGAGCCTACTCGCCCCCCACGCTGGTTAAAGAGTTTAATGCTTTCGGAATTAAACTAATCCAAGGCTATGGCATAACCGAATGCTCACCGCTTGTTGCCACCAACATCGACCGGCAGGTCAAAGCTGATTCTGTGGGCAGAATCGCCTCCTGCTGCCAGGTTAGGATTGATGACCCAGACGAAAAAGGCGACGGGGAAATACTGGTTAAGGGCCCTAATGTCATGCTTGGCTACTATAATAATCAAGCAGCTACTGCCGAAACCTTCACTGGTGATTGGTTTAGAACAGGTGATTTAGGGCACTTGGACAGTGACAATTTCCTGTATATTAGCGGCAGAATAAAGAACCTGATTGTCTTAAAGAACGGGAAAAATGTTTCTCCTGAAGAAATTGAAGGATATTTTCAAGCTATCTCCTATATCAAGGAACTAGTAGTTTACGCCAAAGAAACAGCCACTGGGGATGAACTGGCTCTCTTAGCCGAAATTTATCCAGACCAAGACGTCCGAATAAGTATGACTGAAGACGCATTTAAGCAAAAGCTGACTGCTGATATTGAAGCAATCAACCGAAAATTGCCCATATATAAGCAAGTAAGCGATTTTATTCTGCGCGATACTGAGTTTGAGAAAACCACTACCAAAAAAATCAAGCGGTTTACAGTAAAAAAAGGGGGTAATTAACATGTTTGAACAAGTACGGGATATTATCGCCACCTATAAGCGAATTGATCCCAAATCAGTCACTATGGATTCGGCCCTGGTCAAGGATTTGGGCCTAAGTTCTCTCGACCTTGTCAGCCTTGTGTCAATTTTCGAAGATACGTTTGACTTTGAGCTGGATGAAGAAGCTATTCCAAAAATCAGCAAAGTCGCCGACATTGTTCAACTTTTGGAAGAAGCACTAGAAAACAACTAGCGAAAAAGTTATGAACTCTCTTTTCCCAGTCTGGAGACAATTGATTTTGTCTGCCATATGCCGCTTCTATAGCGCAACCAGAGGCCGATAGTGCCGGGAACCCACATGAACGGCTGCGACCACCAGATGCATTGATAACCAATCTGCGGTATCACAGCCATCATGTAGGCGGCCGCAATACGCAGCACAAAAATAACAAGCGTACCAACAGTGCTAAACATAACATCACCACTGCCTCTGAGGACACCCGCAAGAATATTGGTAACAAACACAAAGGCAAAGAAGAATCCGGTTACCGCAAGGTATTGCTGTCCTTGCAGCATAACTTGCTCTGCCATCGCCATATTAGTGGTATCTGAACTGAGGAATATACCAATAATGCTTTCGCCGAAAACAATAACCAGGCCGCTGCAAAGCACACCGAGGATGCTCCCCATCATTAGGATACGCTTTACCCCTCTTTCTACCCTGTCAATGTTGCCTGCGCCTATATTCTGCCCGGTAAAAATACCCATGGCCCGGCTAAGATTTAGTGAAATCTGGCTAACTATCTGTTCGACCCGGAAAGCCACGCTGACAGCAGCGATCGTAACCTCGCCAAAGCTGTTAACAAGGCCCTGCAACGCCAAACCACCCATACCAAGAAATCCTTGCTGGAGGGCGTTAGGGACACCCTGCGCTAGAGCCATAGATAACAGTATTCTGTCAAAGGTAACCTCACTTAGCTGGATCCGGTAGACAGGCACCTTTATGTAGGTATAGACAATCATCATCAGGCTTGCCACACCTTGGGCAATAAAGGTTGACCATGCTGCTCCGGCAACACCCAAACCCCATTCTTTGACAAAGAGCACTGCCAACGCAACATTAATCAGCGAAGATATGATTAAGAAATACACTGGCGTCCTGGAGTCTCCCACCGAGCGCAAGAGAAAAGACACCGCATTATAAAGAAAAACAAATACTAGACCGCCAAAATAAATCTGCAAAAAGACTGTCGCATCTCCAATAATTGTTTCAGGAACTCTGAGCAGTTGTGTTAGTATTGGTTTTGCCGCAGCTACTCCACCTGCTGATAGGACAAGGCACATCGCAATAAGCGCCAAGAAAGTAGAAAATACGGTATTGCGCAATTCCACTATACGCTTGGCACCGAAAAGCTGGGTAACAACAATGGCCATACCAGAGGCAAACCCATTCATGACTACCACTACAAAAAAGATGATTGGCATACTTGTTCCCACAGCAGCAAGAGCATGGGCCCCGATATATTTGCCGACAATCACGCTATCAATCAAACTATAGACCTGCTGAAAAAAACTACCAATAAACATCGGAATGGTAAACGTAATAATCTGTTTTGTCTCATTTCCTTTAGTAAAATCCTGCATAGCACACCTCAAGGTTCTACTCATCTTTGCCCATTCCATTCTTATTGCACATATACAGGCAAAATCCTGCTTAGCCGTTACATAATGGAGGATATGTTATGGATATTAGCTGCAGTCCGGAAGTTTCCCTGGCACTGCCCTATAAATCGGAATTTCTCAACCTAATCACCAGTTTTGTAACTGAAACTGGACAAGCGTTTGGCGCAAACGAAAAAGAGGCTTTTGCGCTACGTCTGGCTGCTGAAGAAATCTTTGCCTACATTATGGAGGCATTTCCCGCTTCAGAAAAAGACGCTGTTTTTCATTTGAAATGCATGGCTGAAACGGACGGCGTTACATTTAGCTTTAGCAACCATGGCACGCCGCTTAACGCCCGGTCAACACCGGATTTTACTGTAGACGACATTGAATCGACCATTGCCGGCCTAGGTCTTAGCCTTGTCCAAAAGGTTACAGATAACTGCCAGTTTGTTAACTGCGGCAGTGACGGGTGGCTGATCGTCTTTACCAAGCGCCTTGTCGATTTTCATCCAATACTCGCTGGTGAACAACCTAACCCAGCAAGCGATGCAGCCTCGCCTGCAAACCAGAAGCTGCGCGTATACCGCGCTACCGCGGATCATGTCCCCAGCCTAATTAACCTAGTTTATCGCACCTACCGTTATTCCTACGCCAAAAGCTACTTTTATGATGATCACAGCCTAAAACAAGCCCTTGAGGAGGAACGCGTTGTTGCCCTAGTGGCCGAGAATGAGCAAGGCAATATTGTTGGCAACACAGCCGCCTTTTTCGATTCACCGCATGTTGCCGAAATTGGCGGTGTCATGATTGACCCCGAGTATCGTTCCAGTATGGGGATGCTGCTCTTAGTGAAAGAATCGAAAAAACTCTTTGGCGGCAATTCCTTTAACGACACCCTCTTTTATGCCAGAACAGTCACCACTCACACCTACTCCCAACAGCTAATGTCTGCCCTCAGATTTGCCCCCCTGGGCCTGCGTCTGTCAGTATATGGTCATGCCAAATTCATCGGCATCGAAGAACACCAGGGGAATCGGGAAAGCTTGGTTTTTGCCATACTCACCGCCAATCAACAGAACAAGCTGCTCGAAATCTATGCACCACTGTCACATAAAGAGATGATCGGTGAGCTTTTTGCCAATACGCCGCTTACTACTACGGTACAGTGCGCTGAGGAAAACACTCTACCGGCCACGCCAACAACACTGACGGTTTCACCCAATGAAAAAGCTCAGTTTGCCGAAATCTATATTGACGAATTCGGGCAAGACTTTTCGGCTATCTTGAAAAAAGAAACCTTTCAACTGCAGCAGGACGGCTATCTGACCTGCCTTCTTAATATCCCTGCCGATAAACCACAGCCTGCCGACTTAGACAATATGCTAAAAGCAAACAAATTCTTCTTCAGCGGCTTACAGCTGAATAAGCAAGGCCAGTGGCAGCTAATGTATACTAATCTCTTTCATCAGCGCTTTCAGTTTGCCAATGTCAAACTCTATGACCTGCTAGCCCTGAAATTGCGCGACTATATCGAAGATCAATATCTAAGCATCTATTAACTACAGGAGGTATACCATGTACGGCTGGATATTACATGACAATACCGAAATACACGAGATTAAACGGGCAGCTGATGAGGCAGCCAAAGCCAACGTGACCATTGAACTGGTTTATCCTAAAGACATTGACTTGATACTGGATAACACAAATAGCGGCGCAGTCTATGTAAAGGGTGTGAAGAAACAGCTGCCTGAGTTTGCTTTGGCCGCCTTTCTTGCTGAAGTAGACTATTATAACCTGGCCGTCCTGCGTCAGCTTGACGCTTTAGGCGTGCTATGTATCAATACTGCCGATGCTTTGCTAAAATCAGGTGACAAGCTAGTAACATCGCAAATTTTGTTGCAAAAAGGAATTCCGGTCGCTAAAACAGCCTTACTGCGTCCTGGCAGTGACTTAAAGACCATTGAACGTGAATTTGGCTTACCACTAGTGGTTAAAGTGCTGCGCGGCAGCAAAGGAAAAGGCGTTCTGCTGATCAATACGCTGGGTGAGCTCAAAAACTTAGTTGAACTTTATGAAGCTGGCGGTTTTAGGGATGAGGTGCTTATTCAAGAGTATATTGCTACCACCAAGGGCAGAGACCTGCGGGTATTTGTTTGTGGCGGCAAGGCCTTAGGCTGCTTCATGCGTCAAAACGCTGGTGATGGTTTTAAATCTAATATATCTGGCGGCGGGCACGGTAGCACCCACCCCCTTACTGACGAAATCAAGAATCTGGCCGAACTGGTGGCCCAAACCCTCGGACTCAACATCGGCGGCATTGATCTGCTCTTTGGCCCTAACGGCTTTATCGTCGGTGAGGCTAACTCACTTCCCGGTTTCCAAGGTCTAGAAGCCGCAACCGGGATGAATATTCCGGGGATGATTTTACGCAGTATTGCCGCACAGTTGGCATCCCGCCCGGCAGCCCGGTGGCGGATTCAGCAGGTGCTGGCTGAATCCCAGACAATACCACTGCCTCAAGTACTGCTTAGTCTGCCCAAAACCGTACTACCTGGAGTAGTCCGTTCACTGTTTAGCTCTTGCCCTGAGAGCCAGCAGACTGTGTTATTAGAGATGGTCAACCGCTGTCAGAATACTGAATTCGGCAAAAATCATAACTTCGCTGCCATCAAATCCATCGAGGATTTCCGTAACCATGTCCCCATTTCCAGTTGGCCTGACTATGAGGCCTACGCCGAGCGCTTGGCCAATGGCGAGGAAAACATCCTCTTCCCTGGCAAAGCAGAATACTTTATTACCAGCTCTGGTACTTCCTCCAATAAACCAAAAATGATTCCCGAAAGTACCGCTGGAGCTGCAGCCAAAAAAGCCATATCGGCAGTCCGGCGTTTAGTGACCTTTTCTCTATTTCCTAACTTAACAAAATTGGGGCATTTCCTGGCCTTATCTAACGCTGCTGCCAATTCAGTAACCCCTGCTGGCATTCCGGTGGGCTTTGCTTCAGGAATAACCCGCTCCCAAGCTGATGCTACCCTGGCAGCACTTGATGCTTATCCGCCGGAAATCATGGATATTACTGATAGCGAGAGCGTCGATTATCTCATTATGCGGTTTGCCCTATTACATAAAGATATGATGGCCATTGTCGGCAACAATGCCGGGCGCATGCGGGTACTGGCCGAATATGCTCAAAAACACGCCCAAGAGTTAATTGACGATATTGCTGCCGGCACTATCAGCCAGCGTCTGCCAATCTCGCCTGATATCCGTAAGCTGCTGGAAGAAAAGCTGAATCCTGCACCGGAAAGGGCTGCCGAACTCCGTCAAATCCTCGAAGCTGAGGGAGGCGCGTTTCTTCCCAAAGACTATTGGCCGCACCTTATGATCGCCACCTTCTGGCTGGCAAGCACTGTAGGTACTTATGTTGACGATGTTCGTCCCCTTCTCGGCCCTAAGGTTACCTATTTGGATGTGGGCTATGGCTCCAGCGAGGTTAAAATAAATATCCCGTTAAAACCGAACGAGCCCTGTGCTCCCCTGGCGCCCTTCATCGCCTTCTTCGAGTTTTTGCCAGTCACAGGCGGTGAGCCGCTCTTGGCCCATGAGCTAAAAGACGGCGAAATCTATGAATTGATCGTCACAACCTATTCCGGACTGTACCGCTACAACATGCAAGATCTTATTAAAGTAGGCGGTTTTACCGGCAATACCCCCAATATTGAATTTGTCAGCAAAAGCACTGAAATTGCCAATATTGCGGATGAAAAAATCCCAGGCTCTGACCTCAATCAGTGTATCCGGGAAATAGCCGCCTCCATGGGCCTACCCTTACGCCAGTGCCAAATGTCCCCTGACCAAACAAGCAGGCAGTATGTTTTCCTAGCTGAACCGGAGACCCATACTGTGGATTTCCCTGTTGAACAACTCATCACAGAGTTTGATGAGGCTATGAAAAAAAAGCACTTCGGTTATTCGCTATTTCGTAACCAGCAACTGCTTAATCTGCCTACGCTGCGCCTAATGAAACAAGGCTGGCAGGAACACCTCTACCAGCAGAGGCTTAAGCCTGGTGTAACAATCGCACAGATTAAGCTGCCGTTTATTGTTAAAACTCTACCTGATTCGACCTGGTTTGTATAAAAAGCGACCTGCTTCACCGGGGTATGTCCACCCGTTGAACTGCACTCTGAAGCAGGCAGCACAATAAAAATAGTTTAAGCAGCCTTAGTTCGAACATTCCATCGGACTGAGGCTGTTTTTCGTTCTATCTGCGGCCACTATGTTGTCCCCGCTCTAAAATCGGGAACAAAATTTTGAATACACTTCCTGCCCCCAAAGTTGAAACTATTTTAATTTTGCCGTGATGCCTTTCAACAATACTGCGGCTCACAGCAAGTCCCAGGCCTGTATTGCATTCCTTTGTAGTATAAAACGGGTCAAAAATTTGTTCTAGCTGCTCCGGTGGAATGCCGCTGCCTTCATCTTGAATATATAAAATTACTCTGCTTGACTTGCGAACGGCACCGATGGTTAATCTACCATTAGCCTGCATAGCTTCTATACCGTTACAAGCCAGATTCACTACCAGTTGCTCTATCTCCTCTGCATTTAAGTCCAGCATAGGCAAGTTATCGCCCAGCAACAGTTCAGTCACAATACCGTTTTTGAGCGCAGCACTTTGAATAACCGGATAAATCTTTTTAAGCAGGCCATTAAGATTTACCGGAGACTTTTTAATGGCTTTGTTTTGGGCTAATGCTATAATGTTGGTCGCTAATGCTTCAATCCGGTGTAATTCCTGATAGATAATACCCAACGACTCACCTGTACAGTATGCTGATTTTCTTTCTTGCAACTGCAAATATCCTTTAATGACAGTCAGTGGATTTCTAATTTCGTGCGCTACACCCATAGCAATTCGGTCAATTAACTCCCGGCGGGAAGTCTTTGCGGACTTGTTATCCCTTGACTTTTGACAAATACTATTCACCGAAAACGCCCCCTTGTCTATAGACCCTTTTCTCAATAGTGTCTTTGAGACACTTTATTCGCCAATTGTTTCCAATTTTCCTTCCGTAAAATGTCTTATAGACACAACAATTGAATCTGGGGCATAATCGCGTTATTGTAAGCAGTAAGGTGAGGAGTGTTATTCTATGGAAAGCCTTGGAGAAAAAATCAAACTACTAAGAAATAAATTGACACAAGAGGAATTGGCAGCAATCCTAAAAGTAGAACGCTCAACCTTGGCTTCCTGGGAAGTTAACCGCCGCGAACCGGATATAGCAACCCTGTGCCGCATTGCAGCTTACTTCCAAATAAGTATTGACTGGCTTGTTGGCCATACATTTGACAAAGAAGCTTCATCTTCAAGAACAGCCAAATTTCATGAGACTACCGGCGACTACCATGCACCGCTCGACAGCTCATGGCTAAAAGTAATCGAAACTGCTCAATCCAATGGATTCAAGCCTGATGCTGTTCAACAATTGATTGAATTAAACGCTAAAATTGCGCTGTCATTGAAAGACAATAAATCAAAATAAGTAAAGTCTCTTAGCAAAGCAAAGCCGGAGCCCTTATCTCATCGAGGGTTCCGGCTTTTATATTTTCTAATTTGTATTATCCTATCCTAAAACCGCTCAGGGAGAACCTCCAGCCAATAGCCGTCAGGATCTGAGATAAAATAAATCCCCATCTCTTTATTTTCGTAACAAATACAGCCCATGGCCTTGTGATGCTGGTACGCCTTTTCAAAATCACTGGTGGTAAAGGCTAGGTGAAACTCGTTTTCCCCCAGCTTATAGGCTTCTTTCCGGTCTTTAATCCAGGTAAGCTCTAGTTTATGCGGTGTCTGGCCATCACCCAGGTAAACAATAGTGAAGTTCGGCTTTTCAATGCGCCGGGTTTCTGTGAGCTTAAGTGCCTCGTTGTAGAAAGCCATACTTTTTTCCAGGTTTAGTACGTTGATGTTATTATGAGCAAATTTAAAATCCATATTGCTTCTCTCCTTTTTAATTTTAATCTATTCTTGCTGGCTTTGCGTTCCGCTTAGCCACATAGATTTTACAAAAGTCTGAATATCATCTCGGAGCACAATACCGTGTCCGGTACAAAAGAACTCAGACTGAAAAGGAATCAGCCTGCTTAGCCCCTCGATAAACTTACCAAACTCTGCACTGCCGTCTTCTGCTTGGCCTGCCACATACTGGCAAGATCCTTGTCGACAGTATTCACAGTAGTCTACAAGCTCGCCTCCTGGCAGAGCTTCGCCAAAGTAGCAGAAAAAATCACCAACAAACAAGGCTTTTGATATGTGGTCAAAGATGGCGACAGAGCCAGGTGAATGCGTGTTGACAAGCATGATTTCCAGCTCGTTCAACCCCTCTGCCACCAGTTTTGACTTGTCCGCAAGCGGTGTATATCGCGTAAACTGTTCGCAGAGCGGCACTGCCAGCATCGGCCAGTCAGCACTATGTACAAATTTCCTGGCATTCTTAAACAGGTCTGACCCTTCGGCGTGATCATGATGGCCATGAGTTAAGAGTACATGGGTAACCATATCAGGCTCTATACCGATTGTTGACAACGCTTCAATAATGGCTGGCTGATATGCCTTAAGCCCTGCATCAATTAAGATTGTTTGCCCGTTCCGCTGTAATACATATAGGTTGGTATATGATGTTACATCCCAGGTGTGGGCATCTTCAACAGCGATAACATACGCCCCAGCCGTTAACGGCGCTAGTAAGTAATTCATGGTTCACCGTCCTTTCGTTTACAAACAAAGATCATCTGTGTTTGTTCGAGCTACTAACTATATATTATAACCACGCTTCTCCTCAACACAAGTTAGAATACCAAAAATAGCTATTTTTAGGTATGGTATTCCTTCGAATAAGCAGGTATGATTATAAAGAAAACACGGCTTGCGCCGAGCCTCAAGTCCTACCCTTTACGAATGGAGTTGTAGCACATGCTAGCTGTACTCAAAATACTTATCACACTTGCCGTTATTGTTTTTCTGCTCAACCGCAAAGTGAAAATGGGTAACGCAATGTTTGCTGGCTCAGCCACATTATTTCTTCTCACAGGTCTTAATTTGCAGTATTTGCGCACTGCTGTGATCACCACCATTACTAGCTATAGCACCTGGGAGATCCTGTTGGCTTTATATTTTGTTATGTGCCTTGAATACCAGCTTCGCACCAGCGGGACTATTGACGGCTTGATGGCGGCTGCCCGCAAGCTGCTCCGCAGCGAACGAATCTTACTGCCGCTGATGCCTGCTTTTCTTGGTTTTTTACCCTCCCTAGGCGGGGCTATATTTTCCGCACCATTGGTGGAGAACGCCAGTAAACCCTTTATCCTGGCAGCTGAAAGCAAGACAGCCATCAACTATTGGTTCCGTCATGTCTGGGAGTGTACCAACCCAATTTTTACCGGTATGCTGCTGGCCAGTCAGCTGTCAGACATCCCACTCAGTGCCCTGATTGCTCATATGTCTTGGGTTACAGTGCTCTCCATTCTTATCGGCTGGCTGCTTTTTATTTCACCGCTTAAAAAACAAAACGCCATTCCTAGTGACGATAATCCAGATACCACTGTGGGCGGCTATCATCACATTGCACTAGCTACAGGCCCCATCCTGGCAAACTTTTCACTTGTTGTCTTTTTCAAACTTCCCGCCTCTGTTTCCATGGCAATAGTTGTTGCAACTATGGTATTTATCCTGAGACAGAATGTAAGCGATATCCGCGCCATGCTCATTCACGCCTTTGACCGCAAACTCTTATGGGGCATTGTTGGTATTCTGTTTTTCCAAAATATCCTGCGGCCAAGTGGTTTAATAAAGGATATTGCCGTACTCCTTAACAGCATGGATGTATCAAACGCAGTTGTTATTGGAGCTATTGCCTTTGTATCGGGCCTCTTATTAGGTACATCACAGGGTTTTGTGGCCATCACCTTTCCCTTCATTGCCGTTTTGTCTCCCAATGATCTTAATTTGGCGATGCTTTGTTTTGTCATGGGTACGGCAGGGCATATGCTGTCTCCTACGCACCTCTGTTTATTGGTAACACTGGATTACTTTAAGGCTGATTACTTAAAGACACTTCGTCCTATTGTCTTCCTAGAGATCATTATGGTTGCGGCAGCCTATATTGCCGTATCAATAACCTAGCTTGAAAAAAATTAGCCATCTGGCAACATTCCCAAAACGGCAGGATAAGAATCCTGCCGTTTTGGCTTGTTTCAGTTATTCACCATGCCCGGCTTTCCATGAAGCCATACCACCTTCAAGGACAACTACCTTTTCAAAACCTGCCTTTTTCAGGATCTGAGCGCCGGTAGTAGCTCTGGCACCAGAGTGACAAACCACCACTATATCTTTCTGCTTATACGCCTCTAGGTCTTTAAGTTTCCCTGTCAACTGACCTATTGGAATGTGGGTAATCCCCTCAATCTGCCCTAACAGGCCAGCGAGCTCACGTTTTTCCCGTACATCAATAAGCAGCAACTCTCGTTCATTTGTTTGCAGCCAGCTATTTAGTGTTTTGGCGCCTATGTATTCAACCTCCAGCTCGTTTACACCCTTTTCCATGGTTCCCTTGATTTCACAGGCAGGGGTATCGATGGGAATCCAGGCCGCATTCGGGTCCTTAGCACATGCGTAATTTGCCTGCAGAACATCTTTCATCCAGTCTGCAGGGCCAAGACGGAGATCTTCAAGATATTTTACAAACTCTTCTTTACTCCGTTTTTGTAGATGAGGATTACTTTGACGCTGCTGTCCAAGCGTAGACGGCTGCCGGTTTCTATATTCATGGGCAGGATAGATCATTAGATTATCGGGAAGCTCATCCAACTTTTGTAAGCTCTCCCAATGGTCACCCGGATCACCGCCTGGAAGATCATCTCTTCCGGCTCCAGCATCATCAAGGAAAAGAAAATCGCCTGTCAAGAGTTTATCATTCACAATAAGACTGATAGAATCTTTGGTGTGTCCAGGAGTGTGCAGCACCTTAATCTCAAATGTATTAAGCTGTAGAACATCACCATCTTTGACACGAATACTGACACACTTAGGTGGCGAAGTCTCGTACATCACATATTCACATCCAGTTGCATCCCTTAGGGATGACCCAGCAGAAATATGGTCTGCATGAATATGGGTATCAATAACATGGGTAAGTGTAAAACCTTCCTCCTTTAATAAGTCAAGGTAATCGGTAAAATGATCGATGACAGGATCTACGAGAATGGCAGTTTTGTTTTCCTCATTACCGATAAAGTACGTACGGCAAGCATGTGGATTTACCTGTTTAAATATCATGTTATTCAACACTCCCTCGCTTTCGAAGTACCTATATAAAGTATACCATTTTTGGATAACAATTCCATATACACTTTGCAATGGAACTGTTTGTTACAGCTCTTTGCTTCAAATAAATAAGAGAGATCGTCTAAAAGCTTGGGCCTTTAGACGATCAACATTCACTCTTTGCAGGATATTTACTACCCTTTTGGTTTAACCGGTAGCCCCTGGTGATATAACATGACTTCCCGGTCTGTCATTACTTTCGCAGTAATCCTCAATACCACTGACACGTCAAATTTCCGGGTGCAGCGGCGCGGTTTTTTATGTGGTTTACAATGATGCTCACATTCAGGTTCGCATTTAGGCTTGCACTTATGTTTTTTAGGCGGCTTATGTTTATGATCACAGTCATCATCATAATCGTCGTCATCGTAATCGCAATCGCAGTCGTAATCATCATAATCGTCGTCACAATCATCATCGTAGTCATCGTAATCATGGCCTTTTTTCTTATGCCAGTGAGCGCGAGTATGTTCATCACAATCATAATCCACAAACTCGACCATAACACTGGCGTCAGCCTCCATACCCCGCCGCGCCCCTCTGATATCAGCAAAAGCAGTAAACCGGATAGGCCATACTTCAACAGCATGCACAGGCTGCCTTGGCCGGCAGGCAACATATAAAGCCTTAACCTCAAATTCGCCTCTGACAATTACTTTATTGGGAATAACATCCACGCTGGTAATGTGCAGCTTTTTAACAAAAACATCTACAATTTGCTCAATACCTGGTTTTCGCGGCGGAACGACCACATGAATATCAATCGATTTTTGAACCTCCCGTGCACCCAGCACCTGCTGTACAACAATCGATTTAGGGCCGGTACTAGACCCCGCCGTGCAATAATTGGGCCGATCCCATGGTTCTATATGTGTCATGATTCCCCCCCTTTCGCATCCTATAACATATATATGCGAAAAGTGGAGAAGAAGACAACAGCTATCTGCTATAATGTAACTCTATTCGCTCTTAGTTCCCTTCCCCCGGAAGCTGGGAGACTTTGCATAAGAAACAATAAAATCGCTAAAGGCTTGAGCCGCCTTTGATAGATATTTGCCCTTTTTCCAGGCTAGACCAATCGTGATTGACAGCGGCTCAGCAAGTGATACGCCAACCAGGTTAGGATGGTTGCGAACTACCATGTTCATGAGAAAGGAAACACCTACATTGCTGGCCACCATAGCCTTAATCGTTTCAATCTGATTGGACGAAAACACAATATGGGGGGCAAAGCCGTGGCGGGCACATTCGTCAAGCACCAGCTGCCGATGAAAGAATTCTTCCTTTAGCAGAACAAAGGGCTCTTCTTGTAATTGGTTAAAATCAACCACCTTGGCGGTACTTAAATGGTGTTTAGGCGACAAACAGAGCATAATCTCTTCTTGGGTAATTGGTACAGTATTTAGCATGGTTGCACACTCAGGAAGTATAATCATGCCTAAATCTAATTCTTCCCTTTCCAACATCGCCCGCGCAGCCAGAGACCCTTCTTCATACACTACTAAATCCAAATTTGGATAAGCAGTCTTAAAAAGATTAAAAATATCGGGGAATAGATAGGCCCCAATCATCGGCGGTGCCGCAAACTTAATTGTGCCTTTGTTTAATTTGCGGAAGTCCTCCATTTCATGAATAGACTGGCGAATGTCAAACAGAATTTTTTCTATTCTGGCATAAAAAGCCTTTCCTTCTGCAGTTAGGCTGACTTTTTTCTGGCTGCGGTCAAACAGGAGGACCCCCAACTCCTCCTCCAGCTTTTGTATGGAGTTAGTAATTGATGGCTGAGCTACGTGCAGTTCTTCGGCAGCTCTTGTGAAATTTTGCAATCGGCTGACGGCTTGAAAATATTCAAGTTGGCGCAGTTCCACGGTATATCCTCCCATCCCAATAGTTACTACCTATTGTACCATAGATTATTAATATTTTGATTACTTATGTACCAGTGCTAAAGTATAACTAGACTGTTATCAAAATCATCGAAAAATACATTATCAGGAGGAATTGTTTTTGTATGAACAGTAAACTCATGAAAGCCCTAGCCGTTGTGGTCTTGGGCGCTGTCCTCTGGTTCTTGCCGGTGCCGCAAGGGCTCAAGCCGGAAGCCTGGCATTTGATGGCCATTTTTGTTGCCACTATCTTCGGATTCATTCTCCAGCCGCTCCCGATTGGTGCCGTAGCGCTTGCTAGTGTAACGTTTACAGCACTTGTCGGCGTTCTCAAACCGGCCGAAGCCATTAGTGGATTCGCTAACACTACTATCTGGCTCATTGTTGCCGCCTTTTTGTTTGCCAAAGGGTTTATTAAAACCGGTCTTGGACGCCGCATTGCCTTTATACTTATAAAAGCAATTGGCGACAGCACGCTGAAATTAGGTTATACGCTTGTACTAAGCGACCTGATTATCAGCCCAGCCACCCCGTCAAACACAGCGCGCGCTGGCGGCATTCTTTTCCCCATTGTCCGCAGTCTCTGCACAGCCTTTGGCTCTGAACCTGGTCCAACGGCTCGCAAAGTCGGCAGTTATCTCATGCAGACAACCTACCAAGGCAATGCCATCACTTCGGCCATGTTCATGACCTCGATGGCCGGTAACCCCTTAATTGCCCTGCTTGCCGCCAAAACTCTGAATATCCAGCTTAGCTGGGGTCAGTGGGCTTTAGCTTCTGTCGTCCCGGGTCTAATCTCCATTCTCGTAGTTCCGTACTTCCTGTACAAGTTCTACCCCCCCGAGATTAAGAAGACACCAGAGGCTAAAGCTCTGGCGGCAAAAGAGCTTCAAAATATGGGTCCAATGTCCTGGGGCGAGAAAATTGTCGCCCTGGTATTTGTCGGCGCGCTTATTCTCTGGAGTACTTCCCAGTACACCAAGATTGATGCCACTGTTGTCGCCCTCTTAGCCGTTGTTGTCATGCTAGCCACCCAGGTGCTTGAGTGGAAAGATGTTCTTGATGAAAAAGGAGCTTGGGATACCCTTATCTGGATGGGTGCCCTTGTCGGCCTGGCCGATTATCTCTCCAAGCTTGGCTTCATTCCCTGGTTTGCCAAAACCATGGCAGCCAGCATTGTTGGTATCCCCTGGCTGCAGGCCTTTATTGTCCTTACTGTCGTTTACCTGTATGCGCACTACGCTTTCGCCAGCCTGACTGCACATATCACGGCCATGTATCCTGCCTTTATTGCGGTAGCCGTTGCTGCCGGTGCGCCCCCTTATTTGGTGGCCCTAGCACTAGCCTTTATGTCCAACCTCTGTATGTCGCTTACTCACTATGCCGCCGGTCCATCTCCCATCTACTTCGGTGCCGGTTATGTCGACCAAGGTACTTGGTGGCGGCTTGGTTTTATGGTATCTATTATCAACCTGGTTATTTGGGTGGGCTTAGGGTCCATGTGGTGGAAAGTCCTCGGCCTTTGGTAATACCGAATTCATTTATCTGAAGCTAAGTCTACTTTATATTGATGTCCTAATAGTGGAGAGGAGATATTGTCATGCGTACAATCCAAGCACAGCAAATCACTGATGCAGTTGCCAAATTGGCGATTGACGCCAATTATTATTTATCTGAGGATGTTTTCAACGCCTTAATCGAAGGTAAAGAGAAAGAAGAGTCGCCACTAGGCAAGGAAATCTTTGACCAGATTATTAAAAACGCCTGTATTGCCAGAGATGAAGCCAAGCCTATGTGCCAAGATACCGGGCTTGCTGTAATCTTTGTTGAATTAGGGCAAGATGTCAGCATCGAGGGCAGTACATTGGAGACAGCAATTAATGCCGGTGTAGCCAAAGGCTATACCGAGGGATATTTACGCAAGTCGGCTGTTGCCGAGCCGCTGTTCAACCGTAAGAATACCGGCGACAATACCCCTGCCATTATCCATATTGAAAACGTTCCAGGCGACCAAATTAAAATTGTCCTTGCTCCCAAAGGGGCTGGCAGCGAAAACAAGAGCGCCCTTAAAATGCTTGTACCAGCCGATGGTGTGGCAGGAGTAAAGAAATTTATTGTCGAAACAATTGAAAATGCTGGCTCAAACCCATGTCCACCTATGGTAGTAGGTGTAGGCATCGGCGGTACTATGGAAAAGTCAGCATATCTTGCCAAGAAAGCCCTGATTCGTCCGATAACCAAGCAGAATGACCATCCTGACTATGCCAAACTTGAAGGCGAACTATTGGAGCTTATTAACAAAACAGGTATTGGACCTCAAGGTCTTGGTGGCCGCGTTACAGCCTTGGCCGTAAACATTGAGTGGTATCCTACCCACATTGCAAGCCTGCCTGTAGCCGTAAACATTAACTGTCATGCTACCAGGCATGCAGAAGTAGTACTGTAAGGGAGACGAGAACATGGCCGAACAAATTCGTATTACTACACCACTTACCGACGAAACAATTAAAAACTTAAACGCTGGGGATAGTGTCCTTATCACCGGTGTAATCTACGCTGCACGCGATGCGGCTCATAAATGCATGGTTGAGGCCCTTGACCGGGGCGAAGAGCTGCCTGTGGATTTCACCGGACAAATGGTCTACTATGTTGGCCCCTCGCCAGCTAAGCCGGGTGAACCGATTGGCTCTGCCGGCCCCACCACCAGCGGCCGGATGGACGCCTATGCGCCACGTCTACTGGACAAAGGCCTCAAAGGCATGATCGGAAAAGGCTACCGGTCTGACGCTGTTGTAGACAGCATGAAGAAAAATGGCGTTGCTTACCTTGTTACCACAGGTGGTGCAGCAGCTCTTATATCAAAAACAATTAAATCTTATGAAGTAGTTGCTTACGGCGATCTTGGCCCCGAAGCGCTAGCTCGTATGGAAGTAGTAGATTTTCCCGCCATCGTAGCAATTGATAGCACAGGTCGTAACTTCTATCATGTAGGTCAAAAGACTTACCGCCAAGATTAATATATATCCTTGAGGTGAATAATGCTTAACTTTGACGTACTCGTTATCGGCAGCGGCGGCTCGGGAATGCGGGCCGCCCTGGAAGCCGGTCGTCAGCAAGGCCTCTCAGTTGGTCTGATGACTAAAATGTTCCCTACCCGCTCGGCCACAGGCTGTGCTCAGGGCGGCATCAACGGTTCGCTGCAGAATGCCGATCCTAATGACTCAATCGAAAAACATATTTTCGACACAGTAAAAGGCAGCGACTATCTGGGCGACCAGGATGCCATTGAGCATTTTATCAGTAACATGCCTGATGCAATCCGGGAACTTGACTACTTCGGCGTTCCTTTCTCCCGTGACACACAAGGCCGGATAGCGCAGCGCAACTTCGGCGGTGCCTCCTCACCCCGGACCTGCTTCTCGGCAGATGTGACCGGTCATGTCATTTTGCACACACTTTATGAACAGTGCCTGAAGCATGGCGTAAAGGTGCTGTCTGAATGGTATCTGCTGCAAATCGTCACAGAGGAAGGCAAGCTATGCGGTGTTGTTGCCTATGACTTAAAGGGTGGGCGTTTTGTTCCCATTGCAGCAAAAGCCATTGTTGTAGCTACAGGCGGCGCTGGCCGCATGTACTGGCTCCGCACTACCAACCCGTTTACCTCAACTGGTGACGGTATTGGCGCTTGCTTTGATGCTGGCGTCCCCATCAAAGACCCTGAATTTGTTCAATTTCACCCTACCGGCCTCGCCGGCACTGGCATTTTGATGTCAGAAGCCTCCCGTGGTGAAGGCGGTTACCTCCTGAACAATAAAGGCGAACGCTTCATGTCCCGCTATGCGCCGGAGAAAATGGAACTTGCTACCCGCGACCTTGTCTCGCAAGCCATTGAGACTGAAATAAAGGAGGGACGCGGCTTTGGCGAGGGTCTGAGCGCCTACGTTCAACTGGATTTGCGCCATTTAGGACGCGAAAAAATCCTGGAACGCCTGCCCCAGATTCGCGATCTGGCCATCACCTTCGAACAAGTTGATCCCATTGAACAGCCTATCCCTATCCGCCCAAGCTGTCACTACTCCATGGGCGGCATTGACGTAATCGACTACCGTACCTGTGCAACAGCTGTTGAGGGTATCTTCGCCGCCGGTGAGGCCGCCTGTATCTCAGTCCATGGCGCTAACCGCCTTGGCGGCAACTCACTGGCTGATATCGTGGCTTTTGGCAAATTTGCCGGTCAAGGCGCGTCTGAATGCGCCAGAAAGCGCCCGGCTGTCAATCAGAGCCCTGTTAACCAGGCAGCACAAGCCTGGGAAGCCAAGTTCGATGCTGTCACCACCCGCAACACCGGTATTTCTACCTCGGCCATCCGTGACCGCCTGGCCGAGATTATGTGGAACAATGTCGGCGTATTCCGTACAGGTGCCGAAATGGAAGAAGCGCTGAAGGTAGTGGATCGTCTGATGACAGAATATCAGGCTATCGAAGTACCTGACCAAAACAAGATTTACAATACAGCCTTCGTCAACTACATTGAACTTGGCAGTATGCTCACTGTGGCTAAAACTGTTGTTCTCGGAGCCCTTAACCGGAAAGAAAGCCGCGGCAGTCACTGCCGGGCAGATTTTCCTAACCGTGATGACGCCGATTTCCTGAAACACACCATCGTGTCCAGGGAAGGCCAGGCGTACAATATATCTTACCGGCCAGTCGTCATAACCAAATACCCGCCGGCAGAAAGGAAATATTGATGCGCCAGATAACATATAAAATTGAGCGATTTGACGGAGCAAAAAGCTTCGTACAAGAATGTACCTTCCCCCATCAGCCAGGCAAGACTATTCTCTGGGGCCTAATCACAATTAAAGAAACAATGGACCCCACACTGGCTTTCACTGCAGCCTGCCGTGCGGCAGTATGCGGCGCCTGTGCCGTGCGTGTCAACGGCCAGGCTTTCCTGGCCTGTGAAACGCCGCTTGATGGAATTTTAGACCGCTTCGGCGATACCCTTACCATTGAACCGATCAAAAACTTCAAAGTCATTCGTGACCTTGTCGTTGACTGGGAGCCAAAGGCTGAGCGTTTAATGACCTCCAGCCCCTGGCTTAAGCCCAAAGACGAATTCACTGCCAAGGAAGGCTGCCGTCAAGACGCCGCTGACTTTAAGAAAATTAACGTCCAGGCTGGCTGTATTCTGTGTGGTGCTTGCGCCTCTGAGTGTTCCAAACTTAGCGCCAATGACAAGGATTTCCTTGAACCCTTCACCTACTCCAAAGTATGGAAATTTGTTGCCGACACCAGGGATAAGTCATCCACTGAACGCATCAAGGCTGTCATTGATAAAGGCCTCTGGAAATGCCTCCATTGTGTCGAATGCAGCACTAAATGCCCCAAAGGCTTAGCCCCTGGCGAAGACATTGCCCGTCTACGCCAACTGTCGATTAAGCTCGGCTATACCGATAATCCGGGTGCCCGCCATGCTTTGGCTTTCCTGCAAGACATCAAAGACACCGGCCGCCTCAATGAAACAAAACTATCGGTAAGAAGCATTGGTATGCTCGGCTCAATGGCCAAGTTTCCGTTTGCGCTCCGTCTCCTTCGCCGGGGCAAGCTCAATCCTTTCCATTTCCCTGGCAAGGTCAAAGGTCATGACCAGATTAAAGCTATCCTCAAAGCAGTAAGGGAGAGTGAGAAATAATGAAATACGCATTTTTCCCTGGCTGTGTTCTTGAGGGAGCTGCCAAAGAAAACTATATAGCCACTATTGCTGTCGCCAAAGCGCTCGGGATTGAGCTGCTCGAGATTCCTGGCTGGACGTGCTGCGGTGCTTCTCATGTGCAAGATGTGGATGATTTGGCCGCAACTGCCATTAATGCCCGCAACATCGCACTAGCTGAACAGATGGGCCTGCCGCTCTTAACAGTATGCAACACCTGCACCCTGATGCTGCGCAAAGCTAAGGCTAAACTGGACAACGGACAAAAAGAAAAAGTCAATGGCATCCTTAGTGCTGCCGGACTAAGCTATAAGGGTACCAGCGATATTACCCACTTACTCTGGGTTCTCCTTAGTGACTATGGTCTTGATAAACTGAAAGGCATGGTGAAACGCCCATTGGCAGGTCTAACAGTGGCTGGATATTATGGCTGCCATATTCTCCGTCCACCTGCTCTCATGGATTTTGAAGACCATGCAAATCCTCAGTCTCTTGAAAGTCTTATCTGCGCTCTCGGCGCGCAGCCTGCTGATTTTGATGCAAAACTCAAATGCTGCGGCTTCCATGCCACCTATACTGCCGAAGAGGATATGATCCGCATCACCGGCGAAACCAACCAAAGTGCGGTAAAAGCCGGTGCTGACTGCATCGTAACCCCCTGCCCGCTGTGCCAAATGTCACTTGACATGAATCAGCCGGAAGGTCAGGCAGCAGTAGGCTGCCAACAAGAAATGCCTGTCCTGCATCTGTCTCAGTTAGTTGGACTGGCCCTCGGTCTCACGCCTGAACAACTCGGCATGAATATGCATATTGCTGGCCGTGAAATCATTAAGAGAAAAGTATCCTCCAGGTAATTAAAACCAAATAAAAACGGTCTGAATCTCTTCACGCCAGAGATTCAGACCGTTTTATTGTTATATCTTAGTGACTATATTCAGAAGTGCTTTGCTTGCAACCTTCTTCCCCTGCTCATAATATATTTTCTGGTCTCCCACAATCAATAAAGATCAAAAGGCAGAAACAGTTAGATAACCTGCGTCCTGAGTTTACCCTTTTGTTACATTCCCTTAGATTGCGAACCGTCGGCAGATTTTGGGGCCAGGGTACTATGTCTGCGGCTATAGGTAAAATACACAACCATACCGATTACATACCAAATCCCGAAGAAGGTCAGAGTTTCCACCGGCAGATTGGCAATCAGGTAGCTGCACAACAACACAGCCAGCGGCACAACCACCCCGACGGCGGGGCAGCGGAACGGCCTGGGCATGTCGGGATGGGTCCTGCGAAGCACCCAGACGCCCACCGAAACTAAAATAAAAGCACAAAGTGTTCCCATATTGCATAGTTCAGCAATGATGTTGATCGGCAGTAAACCACTCAGCACGCTCACTACAGCGCCGGCAATCATTGTAATGATATGAGGGGTGCCATATTTGGGGTGGATCTTCACCAGGCTTTGCGGAATCATCCCGTCACGGGCCATCGCCAAAAATACTCGGGTCTGACCATACATAAAGACCAAAAGTACGGTGGTAATGCCGCAAATGGCGCCTAATGCCACGAGAGCGCTGCCGAAATTCATGCCAATGGCGCGAAGTGCATAGGCTACCGGCTCACTGTTGTTCAGGCTTGAGTAAGGCACAACACCTGTCAGAACAGCTGCGACGGCAATATAAAGCACGGTACAGATAACCAGTGACCCGACAATCCCGATCGGAATATCCCGGTTGGGATTTTTACATTCTTCTGCAGCGGTGGATACAGTATCAAATCCGATATAGGCAAAGAATACGATCGCAGCACCGGTAGCCACCCCACCCCAGCCATAAGGAAGGAACGGCTGCCAGTTTAACGGATCGATATGAGGAGTAGCAACAAACAGGAAAAAAGCAATACATGCCAGTTTAATAAATACCAGGATTCTGTTCAGAGCAGCACTTTCTCTGGTACCAAGCATCAATAAATAAGTGAGGATGGCAGTGATTAAAATTGCAGGGACATTCAGGATACCGCCATCAGCAGGGACTGCCGTCCACGCCGCAGGCAAGACAATGCCCGCCGATTTGAGTAACCCGACCATATAGCCTGACCAACCGGCTGCTACCGCCGCTGACCCGATCGTATATTCACAAATCAACGCCCAACCTACCGCAAAAGCAACCACTTCGCCCATTGAGACATAAGCAAACGTGTAGGCACTACCAGTTACCGGCACCATAGATGCCAGTTCTGAATAGGCTAAGGCGGCAAAAGCGCAGGCAAGGCCTGATAATACAAACGACAGCATAATCCCCGGCCCTGCATAGTTTGCGGCAGCAACACCGGTAAGAACAAAAATTCCGGTACCAATGATGCATCCGATTCCTAACAAAACCAAGTCTGTCGCGCCGAGAGTCTTCCTCAAACCATTTCTTTCAGTCCCTCGGATCAATTCCGCAATATTTTTCTTACGAAACAAACTCATCTCTTTACCTCCCATTCCGGTCAGAAGATTCAGATAAATTTTTCTATTTTTCACCCTTTACTTACACAACAATCCCCTCCCCACCGTGTAGCAACAACCATACTTCTGGTACTCTTAACAACTATCCCGGTGCGGGAGGGGGTGGTAAAAATTACGGTAATAGAGTTTTTTTCACCTTGCCAATCAGAGCAATTCGCGTTTCGGCCAGAATATCGGCAGCTTTATAGGTCGGAATCCCCTCCCGTTTGGAGATAGCAATGACCTGTTCAATATTATTATAAATGCCATCTACTTTTTTTAGGGCCCGGTCATGGTTATAGCCGCCTTGCTGCAGCTCATCAGCCACGTTGATGACACCGCCGGCATTGATAATGAAATCAGGAGCATAGAGAATGCCTTTGTCCTGCAGAATATCGCCATGCCGCATTTCCTTCAATTGATTGTTGGCAGCACCGGCGATAATCCGGCACTTTAGCCTAGGCAATGTTTCATCATTGATTACGGCGCCCAAGGCACAGGGAGCAAAGATATCGCAGTCAGCTCCGTAGATTTCATGGGGTCTGACTGCCCTGGCACCAAATTCAGCGACGATACGGCTGATATTTTCCTCGCTGATATCTGTTACAACGAGGTTAGCCCCTTCCTCATGAAGATGCTTGCAAAGGGTATAACCTACATGCCCCAGCCCTTGCACAGCCACTGTTTTTCCTTGGAGCGAACCGGTTCCCCAAACCTCCGCGGCGCAAGCTTTCATGCCTTTCCAGGTACCATAAGCAGTAACCGGCGAGGGATCGGCCACGCCACGGCCAACCACATGGGAGGTTTCCATGTGGATATAGTCCATATCTTCTACGGCAGTTCCGACATCTTCAGAGGTGATGTACCGTCCATTCAGACTCTGGACGAAGCGGCCGAATGCCCGGAAAAGTGCTTCACTTTTATCTGTCTTGGAATTGCCGATGATAACAGCTTTGCCGCCCCCTATATTGAGCCCGGCGGCTGCGTTTTTATAGCTCATACCCCTGGCCAGACGCACTACGTCCGTAATTGCATCTTCTTCGCACTCGTACTGCCACATCCGGGTACCGCCCAGCGCAGGACCAAGAGTGGTGTCATGAATACAGATAATGGCTTTTAAGCCGGAGGCCGGATCGTGGCAAAAAACCAGTTGTTCGTACCCATGCTGCTCCATCTTTTTAAAAATTCCCATTTATAAATCCCCCTTGTAAAAATTAGTGTTCAATCTGGTAATATTCTAATCGCAAGAAATATGCCAGTTTAAGAACGCCTGACAAAACCAGCGATGACCGTCCAAGCAAAGAAAATCACTGCAAGATTTTGCATGAATTGCAAAATCCTGCAGTGAACTGTTTTGCATTATACAAACGGAGGGCTGCCAGTTATCCCGTGTTTCTCCAGCTTATAATACAGGGTACGTAAAGAAACATTAAGGTGGCGAGCGGTTTCAGCACGGTTTCCGCCATACATAGTAAGAACGCCGGTGATAGCCCGCCGCTCCGCCTGCTCCATCGTTTCCGCCAGCGTACAGCAGGGCAAAACAGTTGTTTCTGTTGCTTTACGCTCGGCGTTTAACCTGGTCAAGGCTGTAAGAGGCGGCAGATGGGACACCATAATCGTATATTCATTAAAATGCATATTAATCAGGGCGCGGCCTAAAACATTCTCCAGCTCCCGCACGTTACCTGGCCAGCCGTATTCAGCTAATAGGGCTGCTGCGTCATCCGTGATCCCCTGAACGCAACGTCCGTACTCCCAGTTTAGTTTGGTCAACAGGTGCCTGGCTAACTCCGGCAGATCCCCGATACGCTGACGCAACGGCGGAATGTTTATCGGAAAAACATTAAGCCGGTAATAAAGGTCTTTGCGAAAACTACCCTTTTTGATCTCATCCTCCAGGTTTTTATTGGTAGCGGCGATAATTCTCAAATCAAGATCAAACGCTCTGACGCTGCCGACCCTCATAATCTCCCGTTCCTGCAGTACACGCAGCAATTTTACCTGAATAGGCGGTGGAATCTCACCAATTTCGTCAAGAAACAGCGTACCACCATCAGCCTCTTCAAAAAGGCCTTTCTTGCCACTTTTAAGTGCCCCGCTGAAAGCCCCAGCCTCATAGCCAAACAACTCACTTTCCAGCAGCGTTTCTGGGATCGCAGCGCAATTTACCCGGACAAACCTTCGGTATCTTCGCTGGCTGGCACTATGGATGGCATGGGCAAACAACTCTTTGCCCGTCCCGCTCTCCCCCGTCAGCAACACTGTGGCAGGCGTAAGCGCAGCCCGGCAGGCATACTCCACTGCCGCCTGCATCGCTGGACCCTGGGCCACAATATCGTCAAACGTATAGCGTGCCTGCCCGCGACCTATAAGCGCTTCTACACTGGCAAGTTCCTCTGAGAGAAATTTTAATTCCGAAATATCATGCGCCATTGCCACACTGCCGCGCAACCGGCCATCAACAATTAGCGGTGCCGCGTTAATAATGACCTCACGATTGTCAGGGCCCACTTTTAGCGGTACTCCCCGCACCGCCTCCATCGATTGCATGACCCGCAAATGAACACTTTCCCCTTGGCGGATGTCGACAGTAGGCGGTTTACCCATGACATCTTCCTTCCGCATCCCAATTAGCCGCGTATAGGCTGGGTTGACCAGTATAATCTTCCCTTGGTCGTCCACAACTGAAATGACATCTTGGGACGTGTTGATGATGGCTTCCAATAACTTTTTCATTTCTTTGATGCAAGTCATTTCCTCGGCTAACTGATGGACTTCGGTCATATCTCGGAACACAGCCACCGCACCAACAATCCGGTTTTCTTCGTCCCTAACCGGAACACGGTTGGTAAGGATACAGGCATCACCAGTCTCCTGCCTTTGGTTAAGCTCGGGCTGCCCTGTTTCAAGCACGTTGTGTAGACGCGAGCCAGGAATAATATCCCGCGCATATTCGCCGTACGCCTCCCACGCCGCGACCCCCAACAGCCGCTCAGCCGCCGTGTTGAATAGTATGATTATCCCATTTTTATTAACAGCTACGACGGCATCATGGGTCGAATTTAAAATATCTTGCATTTCCCTGCTACTGATACTCCAATCGTTGCTTGTAATTAATTTACGTACTTTCGCCACACACACACACCCACCTCTCCAAGCTACCTTCCTCTTGCCAAATCTTAAAGAGCCCACTCCTTCTACCATAATTCTCCATATTATATTTAATTCCTCTCCTGGTAGTGGACAACAACAAGAAAAATAGTTCTCGAAGGGACGGGTTATTGACATCATGAACATACATATTGCTGGGCGTAAGCTCATTAAAACTGAAGTATCGCTGTAACCATAAAAAACTGTCAGAATTCCCAAGCGGGATTCTGACAGTTCTTTTACGCAGAGGTCTTCCGCCATTTTTGCTAGTGCTTGACTGGATGCTTCAATCTCCTGCATAGCTGCCGATTATTGCTCACCTGGATCTCAGTAATCCTCGCCTTCATTGTTTGGAATGAGGAAAAACAAATTACGCTTAAAAGTACAATTAGCAGCAGTTTGACGGCAAACCATCCTGCTATCTTTTTAAACTACAGTCAGTCTCAAGAGCAACCCCTGATTTTTTGATTCCTTGGATACTCTCTTCATAAACACGCAGCATGAAAAAAGTGGCCATTACCGGGCCTGCCGCCAATATCCACCAGACAAAGCTAAAATTACCAGTGAGATCAATTACTTTTCCGATAAACCACGGACTGAGCAGCGAGGCCATTTGAAATAAACAGTTTGCTACTCCATTGGCCGTCGCCGCCCTTTTGATTCCTGCAGTCTGAGATATTAACACAGTTAACTGAGGATTTGCCAGGTAGGAGCTGAAACCAGAGGCAAAGCCTACGACACAGAGCATGGCCAAACTAGTTTGGTAACCAAACAATATTGTAAGCGGCACAACAAGGATAAATGCAGTAATAACCAGCCATTTCCGGCATCCCAGCATATCAGAGACAACACCTGAGATAAGCGGCGCTATTGCTCCCCCTAAACCGTAATATGCCATAACCCGCCCAGCCTCACTTACCGAAAAACCAAGCCCCTTAATGTACACATTAGCCCAGGTAGCAGTCCCCAGTTGTAACCACATCAGGAAAAAGCCAGCAGCAGAAATAAGCTTGAAGTTCTTATTGTCCAATATGTATTTCAAACCAGCTGTAATGTTTTCGCTCTTCTCATCAGGCTGATCCTTGAATCTCATAAGAAAAAATACAAGAACACCAGCAATTATGGTAAGCAAACCTACCGACTGAAAAGCTCCTCGCCAACCAAACATTGTGTTTAAATAGGGTACAAGTATGTTAGTTATCAAAATTCCGCTGGATGGGGCGGCTGTCAGTATACCGAAAGCAAGTCCCTGCTCTTTAGCCGGAAACCATTCAACTAAGGCACGTGAACAAGAGGAAAAAACGGCTCCCGAGCCTAAACCTGCTAAGACTCGCAGGTTAAAGCCAAGTTCATAATTATCAATTAACGAAAACGATGATGTAGCTACCCCTTCGATAATTAAACATACTGAAAGAATAATCCGCACACCAAATCTGTCAGCTAATAGTCCGGCAGGTATTTGCGTCAAAACATAGCCAAGATAAAATGCACTCATAAAGGCTCCAGCCTGCCCCATATTCATACCTAAATCAGGAACTATCACCGAGATTAACGGCGGCCAAGTGAACCGGGTAATGAAACTGAATAAAAAACAGGAAACACAAAGTAGTAAGATAATCCACCTGTATCTTGAAGCTGTAGCATTATTTTGCATATCTGCCCCCCATTTTCTAAATATAATCATTCAACCTTTCCTCGATATCATTCTTCTTTCTCTTGCAAAGAGTAGACGTGTAGACAACTACGTATTTATATACGCTGCACCACTTATATTATCCTTTTTTAATATTTAGATTTTTTATTGTTTTCACACAAAACTAATGGTCTTGAACTCATGTTATAAAGTTCAAGACCATTTTTCAGTAACTAACAACTCATTCTATTGCATTTCCTGGCAAATTCATAAACAGCCTTTATGCTTTCCAATCGCATTTTTTCAAAAAGACCACTACTTGTGCCAAAAATCAACCCGCTATCGTTGCCAGCCGCAGTAATAATCTGATTCACAGTATACTCAAGTTCACTCAGGCTACGCGGCTCAATTAATTCGGCAGGATCCAGGTTGCCCCACAGACATAGCTTATGACCGTACTGTTCTTTTATTGCCCCAATGTCCATCCTCGCTAACGATTCAATGCATTGTAAGCCGTCAAAGCCTGCTGCCGCGATGTCCTCAAGTACCAACTCCAGATTACCATCAGAGTGAAAGAAAACCGGTAGACCTAACTGCTTGGCATGTTCAACCTGACGAACCAGTGAAGGAAACAATAATTGGCGCATAATTGCGGGACGAGCAATAACTCCCTGGTTAAATGCAATATCGTCAGCGATAAGGATACCATTTACGCCGTTACCGGCTAGCCTGTTCATAAGAGACATATTCATTTGCTCAACTGCAGTCATTAAGCTCAAGAAGTCATCATGACCGCGGACTAGTTTCCTCATCAACTGTTCAAAACCCAGCAACCTGCCGCCCCACCCCACGGGGCCATCCAGTACGGCAAATGTGAATAAATCTGTGTTAACCCACTTTTTCAAATCGCAAAAAACCACATCCTGAACACAGGGAATACCTTCAAGTCGTGAATCATAGCTTGGATGCAAACATACCGCATCCAAGCCCATGGTCTCAATGAATTCTAAACGGTGTTCAAACTGAGCAGCCTCTTGGCCAAACATGGTCTGCACAAGATCATCGGTAATAACCAACTCTGCACAGGGTGTCCGGTCAACTGGCTGACGTTTAATAGCAGATTCAACCCTTGTAATGTGATCCATAATGCCTCCAACACCCTAACTGACTCGCGGAAATTTTAATGCCTTGGCAAACTCCCGTTTAAATTCCGGCTGCACCGCCAAATCCAAGTGCTTAATAGTAGTCGCCAAACGTTCAGCCCGGCGGCGTTCCTGCTCAGATACCAGACTCATACATGCCCCAGCGCCGGCAGCATTGCCAACCTGAGCGAACCGTTCAAGCGGAAGGTTTGGCAGCATGCCCACGGCAATAGCACTCTCAAGTCGCAAAAAAGAGCCAAAAGCACCAGCGATAATTACGTTTTCAATCTCTTCCACTTTAACGCCGCAGGCGCTCAATAATGTGCTAATCCCGCTGGCAATAGCCGCCTTGGCTAATTGTATCTCGCCAATATCTTTCTGGGTAATGACGATATCACTATTACAGCCGCTGTCTTCACGCGTCACAAGGAGAAACTCAGGCACTTTCCCCGCCTCGGTTCTTACCCGCGGGTGATTAGGGTCAAGCCTGCCATTCACTGCAATGATACCTGCCCTGTTTAACTCGGCAATCGCGTCAATAATACCTGAGCCGCACAACCCGATCGGCTTCTGCCCGCCGATTGTCTGCCAGTTCACTTCTTCGCCATTATTTGAAAGCCTTACCTCGCTAATGGCTCCATTTACTGCCCGCATTCCCTGATAAACATGAGCGCCTTCAAAGGCTGGCCCTGATGCACAAGAGCAGGAGGAAATCATTCTCTCGTTAACAGCCAGAACAACCTCGGTATTTGTTCCGATATCAATACCTAGTGTTATTCCTTGCGCTTCATCAACTCTACTGGACTGAATCATTGCAACATGGTCGCCACCGACAAAACCGCCGATTGGGGGCGTCATATAAACCCGTGCCTGCTCCCCTAATTTCAGACCAATCACCTCTGCTACCGTCTCAATAGGAAGAGTCGCCGCCGGGACATAGGGGGAGAAAGCCAGCTGCTTTATTGGCAGGCCTAACAATAAATGATGCATGGCCGTATTTGCAACAATGACAGCCTGACTGATCTGTTCAACACCTACACTCATCGAGGCAGTCAGGCGCTGCGCCAACTCATTAATGCCGTCAGCAGCGGCACTGATCATCTGCCGGGCATTCTCTTCACTCTCCATTGCAAACGCTAACCTACTCATCAAATCTTCGCCATAAGCAATCTGCGGATTCAAAACTCCTTCCGCAGCCACAGTTTCTCCGGTATCCAGCCTAATAAGAAAAGCTGCAATTTTGGTTGTGCCTAAGTCAACAGCTAAGCCTAATGGCTCATAATTGGTATCTAAGTCAGCTACGTCCACAATTTGGTTATCATGAACAGTAACCGCCAGCTCCCCGGCAACGGCAGCCGGATTCACACTACGTAACAAATTCAAACCAACCTTGAGTCCAGTCAGGTCATACCTATCTTTAAAGATTTGCTCCATCTGTTGCCACAGTGAATAGGGGTAATGAATACTTGTCCTTACCAAACCTGAAATAATATACCGCTTTAGCCCATAATCAACCTCTACAGCCTGCAAGCAGCCTGCTACTTGTAACTGCTGACGGCCAATCAGGGATGTTACCGGAATCTCTATCTTGCAGGGGCCGTCAATTTTAGCCTGACAAGCTAAGCGGTATCCCTGTTCAAGGCGTTCTGGTGTAAGCATATTTTTTTCGGTCGGCGACACTGGTGCTAACTCGCCTGTTACCAGCCTTACCAAGCACCGGGCGCACAGTCCTTTGCCGCCACAGGGCGTACTAATGCCATGTTCAAATAGTTCTAAGCCTTGAGCCGCTTCTAAGACAGTTTGTCCAATATTTGCATACACCCGTTTGCCAATAGGTTGATAATCGATAACTACTTTTGTGTTAACTCTCTGCTCCAGTCCAGGCATATTTCCACTCCCTGCCGTGCATCATCTACCCAGGCGTCTGCCCCAGTATACTCTCTCACCTTTTCGTTGACTAATCCGCCGATGAGAATTTTAATTTTTGAGTTGCGTTCAATCAGCCGTACCAATTGAATTGTCCGTTTTAACGCTTCAAAACCGGGAGACAGCAAGGTGCACAGGCATAGTATTGGGGCACCTGACTCAGTCAAAGCCAACATGAACCGATCTGGTGGCACATCCACCCCCAGATCGTATACTTCAAAGCCATAGCATCTCAGCAATGAACCTACTAAATTTTTGCCAATATCATGAATATCGCCTTCGATAGTACCAAAAACAATCTTGCCAATGAATGGTTTTTTTTCGTTTGGTTCAACTACCGGCCCCAAAATATCCATTATTTGGGAAAAAATCTCTGATGAAAGGATTAAATCACCTAAAAAGTATTCTCCCCGAGAGTATCTATCGCCCACAGCTACCAAACCGGAGCGGCATTCCTCGACAATATCCAGCGGAGAAATACCAGATTCCAGACCATTTTTGACCAATTCGAGCGCCAGCGGCTCATCAAGCTCGCTAATGGCATTTGCCAGAAGTGCTAACACTTTCATCGCTCTCCCTTCAACGGTTGAATATCTGAAACTAGCGAATACCGATCGCCGCGATAATAAAATACCCCAATGCCGATAGGTCTGTTATCGCTGTCATACAGAGCCTGTTGCAGCTTTAGGACAGGCGACCCCAGCGCTACAGTAAGTAAATTGGCATCAAATTCACTGGCGCTTTCAGCACTGAGAATGGCCTGACTTCGCACTGGCAGAATATCTGTATGGATGGTAATGATTTCGGAAAAAGCTTTATACTGAAACTCATTTTCTAGAATAGGCCGTCCCTTGATATATGCCATATATTTGTGCTCAACCGCGACCGGTTCATCATCTGCCATAAGCAGCCGGCAATAATATAAAATGCCCTGACTGGCCACCATGCCTAACTTTATAGCAAATTCCGGGAGTTCCTTGCGAAAACGCACATGGATCAGCCGGTATCCTGGCTCTTTCCCCATTTGCGCTACATGTACATTGAACTCATTCATTGAAAATTCAGCACGGTCCAAAGAAGGCCTTGATACAAAAGTCCCCCGGCCCTGCTGTGCACTGATAAGGCCGCGCTCGGCAAGCAAACTTAAACACTTACGGACAGTCGTCCGGCTGAGTTCATATTCACGTCCAAGATCGTTTTCTGACGGCAGCGGCTCGCCAGCTTTCAACTCCCCTGATAATATCCTTTTCTCTAGGATGGTTGCCAACTGATAGAAGGGAGGTGTAAATGAATTCTTATTAATTCTGTCCATGAATTTTTTTTGCATCCACCTTATGATAGCATCTTTTATATGTAATGTTTTCTACGCTGCGACAATCTTCCCTTCTTAACAGTACAAATTTTGTAAATAATCAACAGAGGCGACCCCGAAAGAACGGGGTCGCATTATTGTTTAATAGAAAAACTCAAATTTTATCATATAGGTTTTTTGTATGGTTGCCTACTTGTCTATGTTAAATTGTATTCTCCATTTCCCTTTGAATTCTTTCATGATTTCTAATTTTTCTCAATATTTTTTATATATATTTTTTTCTAAGCAACTTCACTAAAATATGTTACTATAATTATAGACTATCGCAAGGAGCTTATCTTATGGATCTACGGCAATTAGAATACTTTCAAATGGCTAGCCGCTTAAAAAGCATCTCAAAAGCAGCCGAACAACTGCGTGTTGCTCAACCATCAGTGTCAATTGCAATTCAAAAATTAGAAGAAGAGCTTGGCGTCTTGCTTTTTGACCGCAGCCAACGACAAATCCAATTGACTTCCGAGGGACTTATATTTATCCAGCGAGTTAACGAAATCCTCACTCGCCTTGATGACTCAGTAACAGAAATGAACGACCTGCGACTGTTGCAAAAGGGTTCGATTAAGATTGGAATTCCACCGATGATTGGGGCCTTTCTTTTCCCTCATATTTTTTCCCAGTTTCACCGACAATTCCCGCTGCTTGAGCTTAGCGCCATTGAAGGCGGTTCTTTAACCATCCAAAAGTTAGTCGAACAAGGCAAACTCGATATAGGGATTATCACTAAATCTACCACTACGGCCGAATTAGACTTGCTCCCTATTACCTCAGGTCAAATCCATGTCTGCTTGCCTCCAGACCATCCTTTCAGCAGCCTTCAAAACATCCCGTTCAACCAGCTCAGCGATCAGCCATTTATCTTGTTAAAAGAAGATACCTATATCAGGCAAATCATTACAACAGAGTGTGCTAAGCATCAGTTTACACCGCAGATCGTCTTTGTCTCCAGCCAGATCGAAACCATCATCGGTCTTGTTGAACAGGGAGCAGGCATTGCTTTTCTCTTTGATGCAATTACCCGGAAGCATGATACTGTCCAAAGCCGCCCCCTTACGAATCCAATTTACTTTGAGATTGTTCTGGCCTGGAATCACAGCAGATACCTATCAAATGCCGCACGAGCCTTCATTAACTTTATTACAAGCTCATTTCGCCCAGTAAACTGAATCTCGCCCCCAGTCCTCCGCTTAAGGCTACTCTCTAGATTATGTATAATAATATATTGACGGACTCAAACCCCAATGATATAATAATTGTTTTCGAGTTGATATTCTCTGATTATTGTGGTATACTTAGTTACATCGTTACTAGGGGGTGACTTCATGTTTCAAATTGGCGATAAGATTTTTTACCCGATGCATGGTGGAGGTATTATTGAAAAGATCGAAGAAAAAGAAATCTTCGGTCAAACACAGCTTTATTATGTTGTGAACATACCTCACAGAAACATGCAGGTAATGCTCCCTTTTGATAAAACGGAGAAGCTGGGTATGAGACCAGTCGTAGATCCTGACAAGCTTGATGATGTACTGAGTACTTTCCATGATAACGGCGAGACTGAGTTAGTAATGAATGACACACAAAGACAGCGACTGAACATGAGCAAGATGAAAACCGGCGACATCTATGATGAGATTGAGGTCATACGGGATTTGCTCAGAATCAAAAATAAGCGGAAATTGGGAATGGCTGACAAGAACATGCTTGATAATGTCCGGCAGATTCTTATCAGCGAAGTGGTATTGGTAAAAGACATTCCCCATGAACAGGCCACTCATTTCTTAGATGAAATGTTCAATGCCAAATAAGACGGTCGGCAAAAACATCCTGGGCTAAATTGGCCAGGATGTTTTTTTTTGCTTTTATTTAGTTGCTTTCCTGATCACCCAAGCATCAATTAATGTGCCACTTTGTTTAAATGATTTGACAGTAAGAACGTCCCCCATCACCTCTACTGTGATGTAATTAGGTTCATCCACTGGACTGTAAAAAAATTCATTCCAATCTTTAGATATTGTATTTCTGTACGTTTTTGTACCACTACGGCCGGAAGCTACATAGACTGTTCCCTTCTCAGAAGTGTCGGTCCTAACACCATCGCGGAGGGGATAGGTACGGGAGTAGACATGGTCATGGCCTGTAAATACTACATCAACATGGTATTGGTCAAAAAGCGGCCTAAATACCCTCTCGATATTTTCGTTAGCCTCAGTATTTTTATTATTATAAAGAGGCCGGTGGATAAAGGCTATCTTCCATTTTTTATTAGTCATTCTTAGATCTTTTTCAAGCCATATTCTCTGTTCGCTCAGCATGCCAGGTACAAACTTGGCTTGTTCTCCCGCCTGACTGTCCAACATAACAAAATGCGCATCACCGTAGTCAAACGAGTATACCTGCCCTTTGAGTCTCTCAGGGCCATTAGGCGGCAAGTTAAATTGGGCAGTAAAAAATACCGGCATGGAAAACTGCCGTTCTAACGTATATGTCTCATGATTACCAGTGATCGGCATAGCCGGAATGGTATCAATAACCCCGCGCGCAGCCGAAAACCAATTATTCCATTCATTATAATCCTGCCCCACATCAACTAGGTCCCCAACATTAGCAAAAAATGCTGCCTCAGGATGCGCCTGGTAGGCATTTCTTATCGTAGACTTCCAAACATCATAGTTAATACTCTGGGAATCCCCAAATACAAGGAACTTAAATCCAGAAATGGCGGCAGACGCTGTAGTAAAAATTCGTGGTTCACTCCAACAACCTGGACCTCCCACCCGATAAACATAACGAGTGCCTGATTTGAGACCTGTTAATGTAACTGAATGAATGGCCATATCGCCTAGGTTAGTTTTTAATCCTGCGATGCCAGCAGCGGCAACCCTGGCATTATTAAGGAAAGAGTGCGTATTTGCTACCTCTGCATATTCCACCTGCCCGCCCACAGTAGTAACCCCTGTTCTCCAGGTGATGGTCTGGGTCGTCCGCGGATCATCTGCCCAGGTTAAAGTAACATGATCAGGGATGGCGGTAGCGCCATGGGCTATTGAGGAGAAAAGCACTGATGAAGAAGTTAATAATAAGACAATCACAAGAAAGAAAATCTGTAAAAAGGTTTGTGGTTTTCTCACCTTGCTCACCTACTCTCGATTTTAAAATTCTCGAACAGCAATCTCCATCATATCAGTTAAATGCAAAAAGCTACTTGCCTTGGTGTCTGCCCTGGCTAAAAGTGCAATCATTGCACAGGTACGCGCGTCATGCAATGCATTGTGATGCTCGAAGTCGATCGAAAAACGCTTAGCCAATGTTGGCAGTTTGTAGTTGTCCAGATCTGTCCAAACGCGTCTGGCAATATCAACTGTGCAAGCATAACGAAAGGCAGGATGCGGGAGTCCGTACTCATTCAGCATACTGCGCAAAACACTGATATCAAAAGACGCATTATGGGCAATCACGATTTTTTCTTCCAGATGGGGCCTTATTCTATCCCATAATTCGGCAAAGGTCGGTTTGTCGACAACATCGTCGACGGTTATTCCGTGAATCTTAGTATTCCAATAATCAAATTTAAGTACAGGCGGCTGAATAAGCGAATACGCAGAGCGCACAATCTTCCCATTTTCCACCGTAATAGCAGCCAAACTGCAGGCGCTCGCACGGCTGCTATTGGCTGTTTCAAAATCGATTGCTACATAATTCATATTAGGTTTAACAGCGCAGGCTTATCCTCTCCCGACAAGTTTGCGGCCTTTCTCTTATTAATATAATTAATTGTTCTATCTGATTCTAAACATATTTTAACTAGCACGTCAATAACGTTTTCTGGAATTATATTGAGTCAAAAAAAACTCGCGGCAGGCACAGTCCTTCGCGAGTCTTTTTGGCCAGCTTAATCAACATCATTCACTGATAAACAGTCTGGACATAAAAGTTCTTTGATATGATGTTTAACGCCACTTTTATCAACATACTCACTTTTTTGCACATAACAAGATTTCTTTTGCTTACAAACATCACAAATTCCTTCCTCCATATTGCACCTCCTTTTTTATCCTGTTAGAAAGTATAACTTTCCGTCTGGATAAGGGCACATCGGCTTCCGCTTTCGCTAAGGCTCGGCGCAAGCCGTGTTTTCTTTATCCTGTTAGAAAGTATAACTTTCCGTCTGGATAAGGGCAACATCGGCTTCCACTTTCGCTAAGGCTCGGCGCAAGCCGTGTTTTCTTTATAGTAATGTGTTTGGCAAAGCCATGTTATTCTGAATTGTAACCTTGCAAAACTAGGGATTTATCACTGAAGAGTCCTTGTAATATTTCGCGTTACCAGGACTGTTACCGCGTCTCACCTATTTGATAGATTCCTCGAAATAATCTCACCTAATATTTTTACTCCATGCAGTATTTCTTCTGAACAGACCACAGCAAAACTAAGACGAATAAAGCGGTCAGGCGCATGACGCGGAAAAAAGGCTGTTCCAGGCGTTAACAGTACCCCCTGCTTCTCGGCAGCTTGGGCAACCTTTTTCGCCGATACCCCTTCAGGCAAAGCTAGCCAGTAAGTAAGCCCTCCCCGGGGCCGGTGGCAGGTTACAGACGAAGGCAAAAACTGTTCGATAGTAGCCTGGGTTATCTGATAGCGCTCCAAATAGATGCGCTGGACGGCAGCAATATGCTTTTGCCAAATGCCTTTGCGCAAATACAAATCAAAAGCCCGCTGGGTTAGTCCGGAGGTAGAAATATCAGAATGATGTTTCACAGTTAATACTTGAGCTACCATTTGTGGTGGCATTAGTAAAAAAGCCAGCCTAAGGCCAGGCATAAAAATCTTAGAAAAACTTTTTAGATAGATTACCCTATGGTCACGGTCAAGCGCTTTTAACGGAGCCAGCGGCATATCAGAAAAATCGAGCTCGCTTATGTAATCGTCTTCGAGAATGACGGCATTATACCGCCTGGCAAGACCGATGAGCCTGTTTCTTTTGATCAGTGAGTAGGAGTAGCCTGTGGGATTTTGAATATTAGCCATTACATAGATGAGTTTGGGACGAAAACATTTTATTTTTGCTTCTAAGTCCTGAATGTCAATTCCATCGTCCTCCATGTTTATCTCAACAATCTTAGCCCCCCGCGAGCGGAAAGCAGCGATTGCTCCAGGATATGTGGGATTCTCTGTAAACACATAATCGCCAAAATTCAGCAGGGATTTGGCAACAATATCAATCCCCTGCTGGGCACCTGATATAATCTGGACATTATCTGCCTGAGCTTTAATCCCCTGCTCTTTGAGATATGCGGAAATAGCTTCCCGTAACGGCCCAAACCCTTGACTATCCTGATAGCTGAAGGCGTTGCCCTTGTCTCTGTCCAGTACCTCAATCAATATATTTTTGAAGTCATCTATCGGCAATAAATCAGGCGGCGGCATAACGGTAGCAAAATCGATGCAATTTTTATGTAACTTAACCGGTCTATAGGGAATGACCTCAGCCTCGTGGACATCTGGGACAGCCGGACACTCTTCATCCGGTCTCCCGGTTATTTCGGCAACATAACTGCCGCTGCCGGCACGGGAAAAAATATAGCCGTTCTGTTCCAGCAGCTTATAAGCTCCCACGACGGTACTGGGATTAACCCCAAAAAAAGCAGCCAGTTTCCGTACAGGCGGCAACAGATAGCCATAGCTCAATTTACCAGTTACTATTAACTCCCGTAATTGATCATACAACTGAATATATAATGATTTTTTATTTTCTTTTTCTAATTGTACCGATACAAAATCAAAAAAATCACGACTCATCTTGATTACCCTTTCTGACTTGCTTAATTACAAAAATTTATTACCGATACAATAAAATTGTATCGGTACAATCATTCTACCAGATAAATTGTTTTGTGCAAAGCCATAAAGAAGTCGCTCACCCCGTAGGATGAGCGACTTCTGAGCAGCTGCTCTAATCGTTTGACGAGCCAATTAAGATTCCAATTATCAGAGCTGCAATCTCACGCATTTCACGATCATGCCGGTCTCTTTCACGCGCTTGCCGCTCATGCCATTCTCGCCGACTCTCATGAGGGCGCCGCTTCATTTCTCTTTCATGCCGCTCATTTTCTATGCGGCGTCTTTCGTCGTGCTGCCGCCGCCGTTCATCATTGTGGCGCCGACGGTCATGATCACGGTCATGACGATCAGATCTTAACTCTACTATTTGCCCTGAACCATTATTATATAATGCGGATGCCTCGGCTGCAGTAGCAAATATGCCTACTTGCATTATCCCGACCATTGAATAAATAATCGCTTTTTTAGCCAAACCGTTCATAACATTCCCTCCTATATTCCCCCCACATTTACTACTCTAATCATAATCTGGAAATGCGACAAAATTATGACAGCATAGGAAAATTATCCATCCCAGACCGAAGAGATGTGTACCACACGGCAGACTAACGCTCATTCACGAGAGAAGGATTAGACTGGATTGACAGAACTTCTTTCTTTTGTGTTAGCACGAAATATTGAAGTACTGCGAAGACAATAAACACTGCTCCAACTAAATAAATACTGTGATAGCCAGCAACACCGGCTACAATCCCTAAAACATACGCACCAAGTGACATTCCCGCATCCAATGAGTTAAAGAATAAAGAAGTAGCAAATCCTACCCGATGCGGCTCTACCGAGTTAATAATTTGTGTTTGAAATATAGGCGTTACCGAACCATAACCGATACCAATAATAGCTGCAGCTACCAAGAACATGGCATTCGAGTGAACTTGGCTTAGCAAAAACATTCCGACCGTAAAAAGAATCAAGCAAGGATAAATAATAACTTTTGCACCCCGTTGATCAAACCAGCGTCCTGTAAATGGGCGGGAAATCAAAATAAATACGGCCAGAACAATGAAGAAGTAGCTGGCTGTTTCTACTAACCCTAAATCTTTAGCATATAACGGTAAAAAGACCGAAATACCTGAATATGCACACGCTAAAATAAATGTGGCAAAGGCGAACGGCGCAGCATTTTTATCAAATAAGTCATTCCACGAAATATCACCTTTTTCTAACAGAATATCTGATTCTTTTGTTCTTTCAGGAATTCTCATAGGCGGGGCAAGAACGATAGCCACGGCTGAACTAATCATGCAAATGATGAAAGCGGCATTATAAGCATTCATATTTACAAGAGTAATCCCAATGAATGGACCGAACACCATAGCCAGGCTCATAGCCATTGAGAAATAGCTTAACCCTTCTCCACGTCTTGAGGACGGAATGAGTTCAGCGCAGATCGTTCCCATTGCCGTTGTGATAATCCCAAAAGTCAACCCATGAAAAACACGTAGAATGAGTAGCACCATCAGATTCGTTGCAAAGGGATAGAGCATTGTAGCTAATAAAAACGCAATAGCCGAATATATGAAAATCTTTTTCTGCGAACCTTTGCTAACCCACTGCCCAGCAAAAGGCCGAATTAGTATAGCGGCTACTAAGAAAAATGCAATCACCAATCCAACTTTATCGGTACCTGCATGAAATGTGCCTACCAGGTACAATGGGAGTACTGTAAGTAATATATAAAAGACGAGAAAAATGAAAAAGTTGATGATTGTTATGCTAATGAAATCCTTAGTCCATAATTTTTCGTTGTGCACCTTAATCACTCCAGATATAGTTTTTAAGTAACTTAACCATTATACCCTGAGAATCTATGCACACCTAATTGTCTTTGGTATGACTTTGATGCATAATTGTAATACCAAATAATTTAGTAGAGGTAATCATACATGGATTGGCATCAACTTAAATATTTTCAGACACTGGCTAATATATGTAACTTTTCAAAGGCTGCTGATGAATTAGTTCTTTCACAATCTGCACTGAGCCGGTCAATCTCCCGGCTCGAAGAAGAGCTAGGGGTTTCATTGTTTGAACGCAAGAGTCGTGGTGTAGTCTTAAACCGATATGGGGAGATCTTCCTAAAGCATGCGAACCGGGCTTTGTCGGAAATAGCCGAAGCAAAGCAGGAAATTAACAATTTGGTTGATCCCTTTCATGGAACCATCTTACTTTCGTTCATTCAGCCACTTGGATCAAGTTTTATACCTGATTTGATTGGCGCATTTCAACAACAAGCACCAGGAGTAAAATTCCAGCTAACCCAAGATACAACAAAGATCATTCTGAGCCAGCTAGAGTCTGCGGAAATCGACATTGGCTTTTGCTCGCCGCAAGAACCAATTGAAAATTTAAGCTCTTTCCCCATTATGAACCAAGAACTATTTTTAATTGTTCATAAAGACCATAGGCTAGCCGGCGCAGAGCAAGTTGATTTGTGCGAGGTAGCTAATGATCCCTTTGTGCTTTATAAACCTGAAATTGCATTACGCGATGTAATTGAGAAACTTTGCCATGATGCTGGGTTTCATCCAACAATGTCTTTCGAAGCTTTTGAAGACAGGACGGCTGCTGGTCTTGTCGGAGCTAAGCTTGGCGTTTCACTCATTCCGTTCATACCAGGACTTGATCTAAAAAAAGTTTCACTTATTCGCGTCCGTAACCCTCTTTGTTTAGTAGGAATTCACATGGTTTGGCGAAAAAACGGCTATATGTCGCCTGCAGCGAAACACTTTAAGTCCTATGTTGAAAACACCATACCTTGGACAGACCCGTTATCTCAAGCTGTGGGCAAGTTCAACGTCTAGGTATTGGCATGGGCTAAAGAAGCCCAGAGTCTAAATAATTGAATGGAAAAACCCTAGAAGCTGTAAGCTTTAGGGTTTTTCCATTTCCACTTTCACGTAAAACAGATGATTATTTTTGCAAAAATTAATCATATTAATAATAGTTAATCATTCTTTATTCGGCTATCGAACAATTTTTATTCACATCACATATTAATTGTATCGATACAAAACAATAAAAATCCCTTTACATATTGAATTCCATTTCTCATATTGCTATAATTACAAAAATTAATTACCGATACAGAAAAATTGTATCGGTACAATAAATTCAGCAAATCATTTTTTACGCAAATAGGAGGAAATCAATTATGCAACAACGGTATGAACTTAACAAAAACCTGGCCCAAATGTTAAAAGGCGGCGTCATTATGGACGTCACCAATGCAGAGCAGGCAAAAATCGCCGAAGCAGCCGGTGCTGTTGCGGTTATGGCTTTAGAGAGGGTACCTGCTGACATTCGTCGTGAAGGCGGGGTATCCCGGATGTCTGACCCCAAAATGATTCGGGAAATCCAAGCGGCTGTTACTATTCCCGTTATGGCCAAGGCGCGGATCGGTCATTTTGTTGAGGCACAAATCCTGGAAGCCATCGGTATTGACTATATTGATGAAAGCGAAGTCTTAACCCCTGCCGATGATTTATACCATATCAATAAGCGCGATTTCAAAATCCCCTTTGTCTGCGGCGCCAGAAACCTGGGCGAAGCCTTACGCCGAATTGGCGAAGGAGCGGCCATGATCCGTACCAAAGGAGAAGCCGGCACAGGTAATGTCGTCGAAGCTGTACGGCATATGCGGACAATGTCGGCCGATATGCGGCGGGTTAAAGCAGCACCGCCGGAAGAACTCATGAGCCTCGCTAAAGAAATGGGTGCACCCTTTGACTTGATCCAATACATATGGGAACACGGCAAATTACCTGTCGTTAACTTTGCTGCAGGCGGCATTGCCACCCCGGCTGACGCTGCCTTGATGATGCAGCTTGGCTGCGACGGCGTTTTTGTCGGCTCAGGCATTTTCAAATCAGGCGATCCGGCTAAGCGTGCCAAAGCCATTGTTGAAGCCACTACCCACTATAATGATCCTGAACTACTGTCGAGAATCTCCGAGAACTTAGGCGAACCAATGGTAGGTATTGAGATTGATAAGATTGACCCGTCTGAGCGACTGGCTGCCAGAGGGTGGTAATATGCTGACAATTGGTGTGTTAGCGCTGCAGGGGGCGGTACAAGAGCATCTTGACTGCCTCAATGCACTCCCAGATGTCACCGGAGTGATTGTAAAAAAAGCTGCAGATTTTGAGAGCATTGATGGTCTCATCCTGCCGGGCGGCGAATCTACCGCTATGGGCAAGCTACTGCGCCAGTTTGAGCTCACTCAAGTTCTAACAGATAAAATACAATCAGGTATGCCAGTATGGGGAACCTGTGCCGGTATGATTCTGCTTGCAAAAAATATCGTCGGCGAAAAAAGCTGTCACCTTGGCCTTATGGATATTTCCGTACAGAGAAACGCCTACGGCAGCCAGCTAAATAGTTTTACCACTAACCTGCTGATCCCCAGCGTATCTTCCGCAATGATTCCCCTGGTGTTTATTAGAGCGCCTTATGTCGAAAGTGCGGGGCCTGGCGTAAACGTGCTAGCTACCGTCGATGATAAGATTGTGGCAGTTGAACAAAACAATATGCTGGCAACAGCCTTTCATCCGGAATTGACTGGCAACCTGGCTTTTCATAGTTATTTTGCGGAAAAAGTAAGAATCAACAATTCGTCATTCTCTTCATAGATATCAAACATCTTGGAATCGTTTTTTGCTGGTTCCGCGTAAGCTACCAGTGTTGGCTCGCTTAAACTAAAACTTTCAATTGACTCTGCGGGTTCTGACGCATAAACCACTGCCGCTATAGGCGAGGCCATGATTAAGAATGTTGTGACAAGGCTTAGAATGCTATTTAGTAGATGCTGTATTAGTCTTTTCATGATTCATTCCCCTTTAGCTATTTGTTATCCGTTTAACTTATTCTTGGATTATATCTTAAGATTTTTAGTTTTCTTTTTGAAAATGCTGATTACCATAAAATACAAGAAGCACTTGCAACCGCAAGTGCTTCTTGTATTTTGCTTGTTAATTAAGAGTTATCACTCTTTTGATGTCCATGCATAGGGCCATGGCCTTTATGCATTGGGCCTTGGCCATTAATCATCTGCGACACGCGATCTACCATATCGGCTTTCATTTTTTCAGCCTTTTCGGCAGAAATGCGTCCTGCATTCACACCTTCGTCAATTCGCTGGGTCATTTGCTCAACAAGAAAATCCTTAAGTGCTTGTTCGGAAACACCATGTTCCCCGGCAATAGCAACTAACGTTTTATCAGCTTTAAGCTCATTTTTCAGGGTTTCTGCGTCAACCTTTAATAACTCTAAGAGTTTTGAGTCTCCAAACGGGGCGTGCCCAGCCATCCGCCCATGCCCTTGACCCATCGGGCCTTTACCATTAATCATCTGTGACACACGCTCTGCCATATTGTCTTTCATTTTTTCTGCCTGTTCGGCAGAAATGCGGCCAGCCTTTACGCCTTCTTCAACATGCTGGGTCATTTGCTTAATTGCAAAGTCTTTCAAAACTTGTTCAGATACACCATGCTCGCCAGCAATGGCATTCAAGGTTTTTCCAGCCTTCAGTTCAGCTTTTAAGGTTTGTTCATCGATCTTCAGCAATTCAATCAGCTCACTAAAACCTTCCTTAAATCCTTTGTCCTTAAAATCACCTTTACCGACAAACGCATGTTTTTTCCCGTTAGGTGTGTCTTGTTGTGCTGGAGTAACAGCCGCCATGGCTATTCCATTCACAGTAATCATCGCAGCAACCCCTACTGCAAGCAGCCATTTTTTATTTGTGTTCATCATATTTAACATCCTCCAATTTTGTATTTCTTAGCAGAAGCTATGTTTGTATTATGAACCACTAATTTTAGAAAAACTTTTGAAAAGGGAAAAACAACCTTTAGCTCAATTGGAGGTTTCTATAAGTCATTACTTTTATCTTGCGCAAGACAAAACAACATATCGTCTATGTTAATTATAAACATTTCATCATAACGTCTTGATTTTAATTAGATGTTCGCTTATAATATCTACGTAGCCAGCAAACAATATAACGAGGTGTTTATATGAATGATATATCTGAACTATTTTGGCAGGCAACACTGCAGGAAATTAAGCAAGGTTACACCTACCAACAGGATAGCGATGAGTTTACCTGCCTCATTTGCGGTAAAACCTTTACTAACGGCATCATTTACCCCCATGATACTAAGCTCTATGAAGCAAAAAAATATGTAGAAGTGCATATTGAACAATGCCACCATTCAGCCTTTCATTTCCTTCTCAGCCTTGATAAAAAATTAACTGGTCTGACCGATCACCAGAAAACCATTCTCGAGCTTTTTTACCAAGGACACAGTGATAACGAAGTGGCAAAGGAGCTTGGAACCGGCAGCACCTCAACCATCCGTAATCACCGCTTCACCCTAAGAGAAAAGCAAAAACAGGCCAAGGTATTTTTAGCCATCATGGAACTACTGGGAGAGCAAGTCCCCAAAAAGAATACTTTTATTAACATTCCACGCAGTTCTAAGAATATTGATGACCGGTTTGCTATTACGGAGCAAGAAAATGAAAAAATATTGGCTGCCAGCTTTCCCCAAGGGCTTGATGGCCCACTTGACGCCTTTCCCCTTAAGGAAAAAAAGCGAGTGGCCATCCTCAGACATCTTGTTAAGTATTTCGAACCAACCACAACCTATACCGAGAAAGAGGTAAATGCTATTTTGAAACCCTTCTACAATGATTATGTGCTACTGCGCCGCCATCTAATTGAACATGGCTTCATGGACCGAACCCAAGATGGCAGTTCATACTGGATTAAACCCTAAAAAAGGAGTTGGACAATTTGGATAAACGTAAAGAACTAAAATTAGCCTATAAACAAACCCCACGTCCTATGGGTGTTTATCAAATAAAAAATCAGGTTAACGGAAAAGTCTTCATCTGCGGCAGTATGAACTTACCCGCATTCTTTAATAGTCAGCGTTTTCAGTTAAACCTGAAAAGCCATCGCAACAAAGAGTTACAGGCAGACTGGGATTTGTATGGTGCCGACGCTTTTACCTTTGATATCCTTGAAACAGTCAATACTGAGAAAGTAGCGCAGGATGATTGGCGCAAAACTGTATCGACATTAGAAGAAAAATGGTTAAATGATCTGCAGCCTTATGGTGACAAAGGTTATCATAAGCAATCAGCTCTTGCCAAGTAACTATATAAACCTGCAATCCTCACACCTCTATGTGTCCGAAAGGTGAAAAAATGGCCCAACCATTACATTGTGCAATGGTTGAGGCCATTTTTTCCGATTCACGGAACGTTTGATCATAATTTTATCCGATGACCAACCCGCTCTAAGACTCCCTCTTCTACAAGTGGGAGTTAAGAGCGGCTAAGTCCCTGGATAAGGGCGACTAACCTTCAGGTGGGGTTAAAACCCCATCTGAAGCTAAGTCTACTTTATCATGCTACAAGCTTGTCGGTGTAATGGCAAGCTGGGCTGTCATATTCCAGCGCAGCCGCTCGTCCCAACGCTCAGGCGCGATCGTGACGGTGTACGTAATGTCGCCCCGTTTCTTTTCTCCATAGGCTCTGATTGATTTTACCTTGCCTGCTATCTCTAGTTCAGGTATGCCATCAAAGGTTACAGCTACCTGATCACCTTTCTTTACCTTGGCAATCGTGAGTTCAGTCAAATCATCGCTGCGAATTTCCCATTCGCTTTGATCAGCGATTCTTACCAACACTGTGCCAATACTTGCATGCTCGCCGACTTTGACATCTAAGAATGCCACTGTACCGCTAATGGCCGCTTTGAGTTCGGTCTTGTCAAGTAGCCCTTCAGACTCGACTAACCGGGCTTTCTGGGTCTTGAGTTCGGCCTGAGCCTGTGCTAACGCTGCCTGATTTCTATCTGCGAGCGTTTTAGCCTGATCATATTGCTGCCTGGAGGCAGCGCCAGCTGTTTCCAGGCGTTTTTGCCGTTCTAACTCACGAGCGGCATCTGCCAGATTGATTCTCGCCTGTTCCACAGCAGCGGCAGCGCGGCTGACATCAGCGCTGGTACTGCCAACCCTCGCCTGGTAATCCTGTCTCACCAGCCTGATTAACGGCTGACCGGCTTTCACCGTATCGCCTTCCCGGACTAAAACCTCACCAATCATTCCATCTACCGGCATAACCATCTGCGAATAACGCACTGGGAAGATAATACCCTCTGACAATACCCTGTTATCTGCCTTAACAGGCGCTATATCCTTTTTTTCTCCCTGGCGTCCGTTATAAACCCACCACCCGCCAGCGAGCAGTACCACACCAATAATGGCTGTCAAAACAAACAGCCAGCCCTTTGTTTTCATGAACTTTCCTCTCCTCGCTTCAAAAACATAGTGTTGGCATAGCTGTGCTAGCGCCTATTTTTTAGCTAATTCCCGACTCCATTCTAGACATAATTCCACTCCCCGCCTAGCATCATCGACCCAGGCATCGGCACCAGTATATTCTCTCACCCTTTCATTAACTAACCCGCCAATAAGAATTTTTATTTTGTTATTACGCTCAATTAGTCGAACCAATTGAATGGTTCGCTTTAGAGGCTCAATGCCTGGAGTAAGCAAACTACATAGACAAAGTACCCGGGCACCTGTTTCGGTCAAAGCAAGAATAAACTTATCTGGCGGCACATCAACCCCGAGGTCATATACTTCAAAACCGTAACAGCGTAACAAAGATCCTACCAAGTTTTTACCGACATCATGAATATCACCCTCAATCGTACCAAAAACAATTTTGCCGATAATCGGCCTTTTTTCAGTAGTTTCAAGAACCGGCCCCAGGATGTCCATAATTTCTGAAAATATCTCTGAAGATAGAATTAAATCGCCGAGAAAATATTCCCCCCTGGAGTACCTTTCACCAACAGCCACCAGGCCGGCCCGGCATTCCTCAACAATATCCAGTGGCGATATGCCAGAATCCAGACTTTTTCTAACCAATTCGAGCGTCAATGGTTCATCAAGTTCACTGATAGCGTTTGCCAGAAGGTCTAACACCATCACCGTTCCCCCCTTAGCGGATGAATATCCGAAACAAGTGAATACCGGTCACCCCGATAGTAGAAAATCCCAACCCCAATAGGTTTGTTATCGCCGGCATACAATGCCTGCTGCAATTTTAGTACAGGCGCCCCTTGCGCTGCATTAAGTAATTTGGCATCAAATTCACCGGCAATTTCGGCGGTGAGAATAGCTTGACTTCTCACTGGTAAAATATCGGTGTGAATCATAATAACCTCAGAAAAAGCCTTATATTGAAACTCGTTCTCTAAAATAGGGCGCCCCTTGATGTATTGCATATATTTATGTTCAACGGCAATAGGTTCATTGTCAGCCATAAGCAGCCTGCAGTAATACAATATACCCTGATTAGCCTTCATACCTAGCCTCACAGCAAATTCAGGGAGTTCTTTGAGAAACTGTACATGAACCAGCCGGTATCCGGGCTCTTTGCCCATATTCGTCAAGTGAGTATGGAATTCTTCCATTAAAAATTCAGCTCGATCCAATGACGGTCTTGAAACAAATGTCCCTTTTCCCTGATGCGTACTAATAAGCCCGCGCTCGGCAAGCAGGCTCAGACATTTGCGGACAGTGGTACGGCTAAGCTCATATTCCCGGCTAAGCTCGTTTTCTGATGCCAGCGACTCACCAGCTTTTAACTGTCCTGACAGTATTTTATTTTCCAGGATAGTTGCCAATTGATAAAAGGGAGGGGTAAATGAATTTTTATTAATTCTTTCCATATATACTAGAATCCACCTTATCACAGCTGTCTATTGTTGCAATTTACTTCTACATGACCACTACTCTTTCCTTCCTCATAAAAGGAAAGAGCCCCGAGCTGGCCCGGGGCGGATAGTAAAACTATATCACATAAAGTAGACTTAGCTTCAGATGGGGTTTTAACCCCACCTGAAGCTAAGTCGCCCTTATCCAGGGACTTAGCCGCTCGCCTGTGCCCTTTGGGTATAACTCCCACTTGTAGAAGCTGGGAGTCTTAGAGCGGGTTAGTCATCGGATAAAACTTATTCCGCAGAAGGTGGGCGTATGGAGAAAAGTACCAGTATTCCCACTAGCGGCCCGGCCGCCATCATATACCAAACAGTGCTAAAGCTACCGCTAAGATCAATAACGCCCCCGAATACCAGCGGCCCAATCATGGACGCAAGCTGGAAGATAAAATTGGCGATCCCATTAGCTGTTGCTGCCCATTCTTTTCCTGCATACTCTGAGATCATAATACTTAAATGCGGATTAGAAAAATAGGAGCAAAAACCATACACAAAACCTACGATATTTAACATAGATAGAGTTGTCAGCGAGCCAAAATATACAGTAAGCGGAATACTTACGGCATAAGCGGCGATGAGGATATTCTTACGGTTACCGATTTTATCAGATACCCAGCCTGATATTGCCGGTGCAATCAGACCGCCCAGACTGTACCAGATTAGTACCATTCCCGCTTCTTTTACCGAGAATCCCAATTTCTTTATATAGGCATTAGCCCAGGTGGCCAAACCAAGTTCCATCCACATCAAACAAAAACCGGCAATAGCAACAAGCACGATATTGCGGTTTGTAAAAAATACCTTGAAGCCGCCAAAAAAGGTTTTTTCTCCCTTAGGCTCGTCTGACGTCTTCACCATAAAGTAAATTAAAACTCCGAGTAATATTGTTGCAATACCGATTCCCTGGAATGCGCCCTGCCAATTGAAGGCGTTGTTTAAAGCAGGTACAACATAGTTGGCCAGTAACAAGCCACCCGATGGTGCTGCCAGCAGCAAACCAAAGGCAGTTCCCCGTTCCTTGGCTGGAAACCATTCCATCAGCGCCCGGGCACAACTGGACATAATGGCCCCGGCGCCTAAACCTGTCACAACTCGCAAGGTAAAGCCCATATCAAAAGAAGTTACTGTCCCCATTGCCCATGTAGATATTCCCTCAATGACCAAGCTTACCCCTAAAATAGTACGAACACCAAAGCGGTCGGCTAATATGCCGGCAGGTATCTGAGTTATAACATATCCAATGTAAAACGCCGTCATATAAGCGCCTGCCTGCGACATGTTCATGTTCAGCACCGGCACAACTACCGGGATTAACGGCGGCCAGGCAAAACGCGCCAGAAAGGTAAGCACAAAACTGGCAAACATTAGAGCCATTATTACCCAGCGATACTGGCTGTATTCTTCCTTCTGAACTTGGCTAACCATTACAATTCCCTCCTTTAATTTGAGGGTGGTCTAAGAACTGCTTAGACCAGCCCTTCCCACCAGTACTCAATGTTACCTGGCCTAATTAGAATGCCCAACTCCATAACCAGTTGAAAGCCATACCCTCGATAGTTTCCCACGGTTTACGGATCAGTGCTTCGTCACCGGTAACACCGCCCAAATCAGCCTTCTTAACCTCCCAGGGAGTAAGCACCTGCTGCGGGCCCAGTCCGGCTATTTCGCTGCTGACAGGTAATGGCGGCAGTGGTTTTGGTTTGAGATTCTTGTCATACCAGCCATATTTCATGACTGCATCAACCATGGCCCGTACGTTCTCAGGTTTGGAATTTACCGGCAGATAGCATCCTCCACCCATCATATAGCCGCCACCTGCACCAAGCTTTTCACACAATACCTTAACTCTGGCATCAATCTCCTCCGGAGTACCAAGAATAAACATCTGGCTAGGAATGCCGCCAACGATGCACATGTGATGACCAATATCTTCTTTTGCCTTGAAAATATCGCCTTGGTCATCAATATCGCAAACTACCGAACCTTTCGGCAGTTCCAGCATATGATGCCAATGCCTGCCCCAATCCCCTTCCATATACAGCCTAATTTTATACCCGGCGGCAATAATCATTTCCATTGTTCTCTTGAAAGAAGGCCAGTAGAAGGTGTCAAACTGTTTTGGTGACATAAACGTTGGCTTATGGGTAGGCACAAATATTGGATACCGGCGCAGCGGATCGGCAGTCGCCAACGCATGTCGAGCCATAATAGGTGCCAATATATCGCATGCCTCCAGTACTTTGTCTGGCTGACGGCGGATATCGCGAAGAATTCCGGTTAGACCGCGCAAAACGTCGCCAAGCAGGTCAAAGGGAGCGAGAAAAGCTCCGGTCATGGGTTGAGGCATACCGCACTGGTTTTGTAATTGTATAGATCTATTGCGCATAATCTCAGCAAACATGCCCTGTGCCATCCCGGCTTTGAGGAAGGCAAAATGGGAACGAGTTGAACCTTTGTCCATTTCACTGAATACTCTTGGCAAAAAATTTTCCATCATAAACTGCCCTGGATTAGCAATTAAGGCGTCATATTCATCAGCTAGCATATACTCCGCTTCGGAAAATTGGATAGCAACATGGGGAGCTAGATCGCGTCCGGGAAATTTATACGTTTTAACACCAAGAACATCATAAATCGGAGCCCAAAATCGGTTATTTCGTAAGATATCAAACTCGGGATAATCGCGAATGAAATCCATCTCACTCTGAAGCCATTTTTGTGGGTCATAAATGACTTCTTGGTTGCTGGCGGTGTAAGACTCAGCAAAGTTATTACTGCCAATGGCAATTGGGATTCGATCCACCGGCTCCAACGCCATAGCAGCCTGGTATCTGCCTAGCCTTTGTTCATAAAGTTCTTTCATGTCTGTGGACATTTGACATCACTCTCTTTCTTTATAAAGTAGACTTAGCTTCAGGTGGGGTTTTAACCCCATCTGAAGGTTAGTCGCCCTTATCCAGGGACTTAGCCGCTCTTAACTCCCACTTGTAGAAGATGGGAGTCTTAGAGCGGGTTAGTCATCGGATAAAATTTCTTAAGCATCTGCGGCATTTCTAAAGAATTGCCGTAATTATTATCCCCGGCTCCCACAAGCCATTAATCGCCCGCAACCATAACCCTGCATCGTAGCTTGCCATATAACCCATACCGAAAGCGGACAATTCTGTAGGCTAACCCAATTACGACTACCCTTAAAAATCACCCCAATTCCTCGCCTTAATAATTTGATCATGTCACATCGGCATTTGCGCGGCTGCCTACATGTCTACACAAGTATACTTCTAGGTTTACTGCAAAATTCCTGCTATTTATTGGCTGTTTTTTTAAAAAATTTCTAATATTTAAATAATCATTAGTAATTGATGAGGAATAGCGCTCGCGCTATTCCTCATATAAAACAGGCGCTCTAAAACCACATTATCTGATAACTCCGATGTAAGACCATCGCGAGTTTACTCATAACTTAATACCTCTCGCACACTCAGCCGGGCAGCATTCCATGCGGGCAGTAAACTAGCCAATACTGACAATAGAGTCGAAAGCGCCAGCCAAATCCCTACCCCCAGAAAACTAAATGAAAATGCCAGCGGGCTCTGTAAGAACAGCACCCCTACCTGATAGCTAAGCAGAGCTGCTACCGGCAGCGCTAAAATAGCCCCTAACAACCAACTTAAGACACCAATACATAATGCCTCTACAACAAAAACCTTGCCTATAGCCACACCTGACGCACCAATGGCTCGCATTATCCCAATCTCGCGTGTACGTTCCAGCACATTGATTCCCATCGTGCCCATGAGGCCCAGAGCGCCGACAACAGCCAATAATACCGCCATTAGCAATAAAAAGATGGTCAAAATATCAAACTGTGACCTGATGCGCTGTTTTTGTTCCCAGGTAATATCAACATTCTGAACGCGCAGGTTGTTTTTCTTCAAGTGCTCTTCAAGCTTTCGGCCTAAATTACTTTGGTCCTGGGGGTCGGTCGACTGCGCAACAATCTGGACAGACCTGGCTCCGCCCGCTTCCTGGATGGCTCCGGTAAACCAGGGATAAGGGGCATAAACAATCGGCCCTGTCAATGTGCTTTTTGCGATACCAACTACGGTAAACACTAGCTTGCGGGAACCAACTTTAATAACTGCCGGGCTGCCTACCTTGAGCTGGGGGCTATCCTTTAATGCCTCGGTATTAACGACCAGTGCACTCTCATCCCCGCTCACCAGCCAGCGTCCTTCAATAATCTTAGGCTGAATCATCGTAGTGCCTACCGGCGGTGCCAAAATAAATACATTTTTACTGGCATCATCTTCTGATAGTTTTCGCTCATCCCTAAGTATCCGTCCTGATGAAAATCCCCACGACTCAGCGGCCTTGACACCAGGCACCTTAAGAACCTCGTGCTCAATTCTTGTTGCCCGGTAATTTTCAGTAAACCCGACAGACACATCATAACGAAAATAGTCTAATGCATCATCCAAGGTAGAATACAATGATGCCCTAATGGAAAAGACGGCCATAAATACCGTTCCTGCCACCGTTAGGGTCAACAGGGTTAGAGCCAGACGCCATTTGCGGCGAAAGGTATTTCTCAGGGAAAGCAGGACCGACCGTGGCAGACGTTTTAACTTGTCAAGCAGCTTGTCTATCCAGGTGTCCAGCCGGCCTTTGGCCGCCACACTGCCAAGGCCATAATCACTAACTGCCTCACGGACGGTTATTCCTGTACCGCGCCATACAGGCCAGATGGCCGCAAGAATAGGCACAACAATGGCTGCTGCCGCCTCTAACATAATTACTTTTGGCGGCAGTTCTAAACCGCCAGAGTCAAAGTTAAATACCTGAGCCATAAACCCTGTCACAGCACTGGCTGCCAGCGCCCCAAGCGGGGCAGCAACAGCAAGGGCTAACACACCATATGCACCTACCAAAATCAGATACATACGCAAAATCTGGTTACGCCGTGCGCCAATAGCCTTCATGATGCCGACCTGGCGAACCTGCTGCGCTAGTATGGCTGATACTGTATTGACTAACAGAAAGGTACCTAGCAGCAGTGACAGCACACCCAGGACTGTTAACAGCATAATGAGTGCATTGATGATACCCTGGAGCGGATGCTCACCCGGTTTATTTACCTGCAGCCAGAACACTGTCGTATCCCCCTGTTCCAGCTTACTCCAGGCCCGGCGGCCTACCGCTTCAATCGGCGCCGTCTCCTTACCTTGTAATACCCAGGGCTCAACGACAAAATTCACTTGGTCAAGCCGCCGCTCTTCATCCAGTTTCTCCAAGGTATCCATATTGATATAGCCGTATGAACGGCCGCTAAATAGGCTGGGAATCTGACTGGAATCGTATACTGTTCCGGTCACCTTAAGCGTTCGCTTGCGTCCGGCAGATGTTTCCACCTGAATGCTGCCGCCGGTCGTCACCCCAAGCTCCGCCACCGAAGACCGTTCCAGCAAAACGTCACCATCACCAGGCGGCCAGACACCACTTTGACTTCTAACAAGGTTCACTTTTTGTTCGTTATAGTCGGGGATAGCTGTCAAAAACATTTGCCGCCATTCGCCATTGGCAGTGTGCACCCTGAGGTCAACATTACGCCGTCCCTCGGCCTCTTTCACACCGCGCAGACTACGAATACTGTCCACCAGCTCCTCGTCAAACGGATCAGCGTACACACTGGCACTAGCCGGCGCTGCCGTCTTCCAGCTTAAAGCCAAATCTCTTTCAAACATCAGATAAGAACTATAGACCATCCCTACCGAAAATACCCCTACTGTGATTGATAGCACAACAAGTAACGTCCGGAGCTTGTTCCCCCATAAATCGGCCAACACCTTGCGCCAGCGCGGCGAAACAAGCGCATAGTCAAGCATTGCTGCCACCCTCAGCCGCAGCTGTCATTATTTGCCCGTCATAGACTGTCACGATCCGTCCGCTCCGGGCAGCCAAATCGTTGTCATGTGTTACCATCAGAATTGTTTTTCCCTGGGCGGCCAGCTCTTTAAACAAATCAATCACAACTGTGGCTGTTTTGCTATCAAGATTACCTGTCGGTTCGTCAGCGACCAAGAGCGGCGGGTCATTTGCCAAAGACCGGGCAATAGCCACCCGCTGCTGCTGCCCACCAGACAAATTGGCCGGCAGCTTAAACGCCTGTTCACTAACGCCCACCAGATCCAGCAGTTTGAGCGCTCGCTCAGGTCTTTCCAACCGATCATACATATTGCAAAAATCCATTGGCAGCATAACATTTTCCAGAACAGTTAATGTGGGCAGTAACTGAAAAAATTGAAAAACGACCCCTACTGTTCGCCCACGCCAAACGGCAATCTGGTTTTCGGTCAAGGTGTGTACCGGCGTTCCGGCAACCCATACTTCGCCGCCGGTAGGTCGGTCAATACCTGTAATCATATTAATCAATGTAGATTTGCCGCTGCCTGATTTACCTACTACCGCAACAAACTCACCAGCCCCAACCTGCAGGTCTATCCCTTTTAGCGCCGCAAATTCACCGGCTCCTGTTACATACGTTTTAAACACAGCTAAAAGCTCAACCGCTGCTGCCGCGGGGCGAGGTTGAGGTAAATCAACACGCATAAGCCCGGATAACCATTTTCCTAGCATGATTTCCTCCCTATTTGGTTACACCCTATTAGTTCAGGTTTTACATACAATTTATAAAGTAGACTTAGCTTCAGGTGGGGTTTTAACCCTACCTGAAGCTAAGTCGCCCAACTTCCAGGGCAGCCTCCTAAACTCCCACTTGTAGAAGATGGATGAGCAGCATATAACTCCTTTTTCCTGGGAAATATTTTCCACTTCACAAACAATAATATCATAGCTTTTTCCCAGACTCAATAGACCCTCCTGTTTTGCAAAGGAATGGCCCAACCCCACATTAAGCGGGGTTAGACCATTCCTTTGCAAAACAAAAGCCCTGATTTCCAGGGCTTTTGTTTTAACTATTCTATTAGAATAAACCGCTAACTTTACCAGTATGAACGTCGACGTCGATTCTGCGATAAGCAGGATCAGAGCTAGTTCCAGGCATCAAGCTGATAGCACCAGCCATCGGGCAGAGGAACCTGGCGCCACCGTAGACAAGTACGTCTCTGATTGGCAATCTCCAGCCCTTAGGTACACCCTTCCAAGTCGGCTCATGCGACAGGGACAAGTGGGATTTAACCATCATAGTGGAGAAGTCTGCATACTTAGGATCAGCCTCAAACCGCTTGGCTTTCTCCTCAGCTAGTGGAGCCCAATCAACGCCGTCGGCGCCGTAGACTTCTGTGGCAATCTTCTCAACACGCTGTCTAAGCGGCATTTCCAGCGGATACAGGAACTGTAGTTTGACTTCTTCTTTGCAAGCGTCCATAACGGCATCTGCCAGATCCAGAGCGCCATCGCCACCCTTGAGCCAATGCTCGGATACAGCGGCGCGAGCGCCTGCCTGTTCAGCAATTCTCTTAACAAGGGCATGCTCTGCAGGGGTGTCAGTGTAGAACGCATTGATACAAACAACTGGCTTGATGCCAGATTTCTTGATCACGTTGATCAAGTGTACCATGTTCTCGCAGCCCTTTTCGAGCAGTCCCAGGTTTTCCTTGGTATACTCATCAGGCAACGGACGGCCTGGAACAACGGTAGGTCCGCCACCATGCATCTTCAAGGCGCGAACAGTAGCAACCAGGATAGAGACGTTTGGTGTCATGCCGCTTAAGCGAGCTTTGACATTCCAGAATTTCTCGAAACCGATATCGGCAGCAAAACCAGACTCGGTAACATGGTAATCGAAGCACTTTAAGCCAACGCGGTCGGCAATAATGGACGACTGCCCAATGGCGATATTGGCAAACGGACCAGCATGAACGAAACAGGGCTGACCTTCAACAGTAGCACAAAGTGTAGGATTGATTGTGTTACGCATCCAGGCGGCCATAGCGCCGTCAACTTCCAGGTCGCCAGTGGTAACCGGCTCACCCTGTCTGTTATAGCCAACTATAACATGTTTGAAACGCTCGCGCATATCTTCTAAATCCTTGGCTACAGCCAGGATAGCCATCAACTCAGAGCCAACAGCAATACCAAACTTGGACTGCATCATGAAGCCGTCCTTCTTGCCGCCAATACCCATAATGATGTTTCTCAGGCCCTGAGCAGCAAAGTCTAAGACCCAGCCCATTTCAATATTCTTGGGGTCGATATCGAGTCTTTTTAGGCCTCTCTTGGCTAACTCGGCATCAGTGTAGTTGGCTTCGTGTTGCATTCTAGCGTTCATAGCAACCATAGCCAGGTTATGAGCGTTCATAATATCATTGATATCCCCTGTTAAACCGAGGGAAAATTCAGTCATTGGAATTAAAAGTGCATTACCGCCGCCAGCAGCAGTACCTTTTACGTTCATAGTCGGTCCGCCGGAAGGCTGACGCAGAGCGCCACCAACGTTTACTCCACGTTTACCCAAACCTTCCATAATGCCGATGGAGGTAGTTGATTTACCTTCACCTAGCGGGGTGGGAGTGATAGCAGTTACTTCAATAAACTTGCCATCTGGCTTATCTTTCAGGCGGTCCATAACCTTCAGGAAATCAACTTTCGGAGTCTTGCCATAGGGAATTATTTCGTCCTTTTGCAGCCCCATCATTTCCATGTACTTTTCGGTACTAGGGATAGCTCCCGCTGCTTCTGCTAACTCTGCTATCTGCCAGTCCTTCAATTCGGTAGGATTCCAAGCCATAAAAATATATCCCCCTCTTTTTTTGTGTTTTCAGATCGTTTAATCCAAACAACAACGTTATTTCACGAACTTATTCTGACAAACACCCCCCAGTTTTTTTGATTCTGTTTCCATTAGTCACCGTAAAGTAACCGGCGACTTGTTAATGTAAAACCTAGAATCGGAAAACAAAAAAACTCTGATAAATTTAAACTCCGTACGCTTTAAGAGTAATTAAAATGCAATTTACTCCATACTTAAATAAGCACAAGATCTATATTCCCGCATTGCATTTTACTTTCCGACTCCAAGTTAGACAGCAATACCATCCATCTATGTAACAATGTGTCATTGTTGTTAATTAATCCCATTGTTCACATTCTACATTGCTCCCTCTAATTCCTACCTATAAATTAAATTTTTTTATTTTCAGAATTTTACGTTTGAATAAAAATGGACCTCCAACCTTTTACTAAGGCCGGAGGTCCATTCTGTTATTCAATATTATCCGATGACTAACCCGCTCTAAGACTCCCACTTCAACAAGTGGGAGTTTAGGAGGCTTCACTGGAAGTTGGGCGACTAACCTCCAGGTGGGGTTAAACCCCATCTGAAGCTAAGTCTACTTTATTATTTCCCTAACAGAACCTTTAAAAAGGCCTGCATATATTGTGGTAAATCAGGCGGCCGACGGCTTGAAACAATATGTCCGTCGATAACAGCTGGCTCATCCAACCAAATCGCGCCCGAATTTTCCATGTCGTCGCGAATACCAGGGGTACTTGTAACCTTCCTGCCTGTTAAAATCTTAGCTGAAATAAGTACCCAACCTGCATGGCAGATCTGACCAATAGGCTTCTCACTGGCATTAAACTCCTGCACAAGCTTTAAGATTGCAGGATAACGCCTCAACTTGTCAGGCGCCCAACCGCCTGGCACCAGCAAGGCATCATAATCGGTGGAAACTGCCTGTAAAAAGCTGCAGTCAGCTATTGCAGGCACGCCGTATTTGCCTATATAGGTTTCCTGTGACTTTTCACCTGCTAAGTGCACTTCTACACCGGCTTCGCGCAATCTGAGGACAGGATACCACAATTCCAGGTCTTCAAAATCATGATCAATGAGCTGCAAAACTTTTACCGTCTTGGCCGACATCCGAACAACCTCCCTAAACACTTTATTTTACTATCATTTTCTAACACGCCATAGTAAATCCTGCAAGGTACTGTGGCTTTCTTCAAAAAAGCAACACAGACTGCAGATGCTTAACAGGTTGGTGGTTCGCATAAAAAAGACCTACAAGCAAAAAATTGCTTGTAGGTCTTTTGGTACTTAATTCGCGGTTTATAAATCCATGATAATTGGTAAAATCATGGGCCTGCGTCCGGTTTTAGCAAATAGATACTTAGCCAAAGCTTCACGAATGCCTGCCTTTAGTGGCGCCCATTGGGTGATTGGCTGATTTTCAAACCGCTCTAAAACGCCTTTTACTATTTTACGTGACTCGTCAATTAGGGCTTCTGAATCCCGTACATAGACAAATCCCCGGGAAACAATATCCGGGCCGTCTAGAACGCAGCCCCGGCTTTTGTCGAGGGTAACAACAACAATCAATACGCCATCTTGAGATAGTTGACGCCGATCCCGGATAACTATATTGCCAACATCACCGACACCTAAGCCGTCCACAAATATTTTCCCAGCAGTTACTTTACCGGCCATACGTCCGGTCTCTGCAGTAAATTCAAAAACATGGCCATTCTCACCAATAAAGACGTTTTCTTTAGGTATCCCTAGTTCATTTGCCAGTTTTCCATGGTATTTAAGCATCCGGTGCTCACCATGAACCGGGATGAGGAATTTAGGCCGGACCAGGTTTAAGATCAGCTTAAGCTCTTCCTGGCTGGCATGACCTGAAACATGGATTCCTGACGTTTTTTCATAAACGACATGTATGCCTGCCCTGAGTAAGGCGTCAATCGTTCGGCCAATTGACCGTTCATTGCCAGGAATCGGACTTGCCGCGATCAGCACAGTATCACCATGAGCCAATTCTAAACTACGATGATTTCTTGATGCTAACCGGCTGAGCGCAGCCATGGGTTCGCCCTGGCTGCCTGTCGTCAGAATGACCATCTGGTTGTCAGGATAACGGCTGATTTCATCAACACCGATCAGGATTCCATCTGGTATCGTCATGTAACCCAGTTCCTGAGCCTTGGTTATCACCGTTACCATACTTCGGCCAAGCAGCGCCACTTTGCGCCCATATTTGCAGGCCGAAGTAATGGCTTGCTGCAGTCTAGGTACATTAGAGGCAAAGGTTGTTAAAATAATTCGCCCCTTAGCCACACGAAAATGCTCATCTATCGCCACACTCACGGTTCGTTCTGACTTAGTGTAGCCCGGACGCTCGGCGTTGGTACTGTCAGACATCAAGACCAGTACCCCCTGATTCCCGAGCTCGGCAAATTTGTGAATGTCGATCATTTTACCATCAACAGGGGTCTGATCTATTTTGAAGTCCCCAGTATGAACAACCGTTCCCACTGGAGTTTTTAGATAAATACCCAAAGCATCGGCAATCGAATGGTTAACCCGGATAAAACCGACCTCAAATTGCCCAAGGGTGATAGAATCTCCGGGAGCAACCGGAGTGAGATTATGGGCTGATACATCATATTCCTTAAGCCGCCCCTCCACTAAACCTAAGGTAAGCCGGGAACCGTACACAGGTACATCGACCTGGCGCAGCAGATAAAACAAGGAACCAATATGATCCTCATGGCCATGGGTTAAAACAACTGCCCTGATTTTATCCTTGTTATCAATAAGATAGCTCATATCAGGTATGACTAAATCAATACCCAGCATGTCCTCCTCGGGAAAGGCCAGCCCTGAATCCAGGATAACAATGTCATCACCGTAGCGAAACACCGTCATATTCTTCCCGATCTCACCAAGACCCCCGAGTGGTATAATTAAAAGTTTGTCGTTCTTGTTCAACAGGAACCTCCATAAAAATTTTTATTCACTAAGCCTTAACTTCCGATGACTTAGCCGCTCTTAATTCCCACTTCATAGAAGAGGGAATCTTAGAGCGGCTTAGTCATCGGATAAAATTAGAAACTAGGACCCCGTTAGGTCCTAGTTTTTACTCAACGTTACATTATCATCCGCACAATATGATTAAACTTAACGCCGATCACTAACTAGTTATTCTATTATATTACAACCATTAGCCAATTTGCAAATTTTTGACTCTATTGCCAGCTTTATAGCGGAAAATGCTTTTACGTTTTAATGCTTCCTGGTCATAAACTCGATAAAACTCTTGGACAGCGCTGGATCAAACTGAGAACCCATTCCAGACTCAATTTCTCTTAAAGCCGCTTTTCTATCCATCGCTGCCTTGTATGGGCGTTCATGAGTAACAACGTCATAAACATCTACCAGAGAAAAAATACGAGCCAAGAAAGGAATTTGCTCTCCTTTGAGTCTGCAAGGATATCCTTCACCATCCCATCGCTCGTGGAGCGCAAGGATGATATCTGCCACAGCCGGCTCACCGATAGACTGCGCCATTCGATAACCTATCTCACTATGACTTTTCACAATCTCCCATTCGCTTGGTGTCAATGGTCCTGCTTTTCCTAATATCTCCGTGGGGATAGCAACCTTACCAATATCATGAAGCGCAACAAGCTGATTCAATGGTTGTAATTCAGGCCCCTCCAGGTCAAGGCCGAGAAAGGCACTAAAATTAACAGCTAATTGTTTCACTCTTTCGCCATGACCATTGTTCTCAAAGCAGCGGTTCTGGAGCATACCTGCCAAGCTAGCGGTAATATTTTTTCGTACTTTCCTACTTTTTATCAGTTTGTCATTATACATCCTATTTTCTGCAACACTAAACAGTTCCGCGTGGTGAGCAACCCCTGCGTCTTTTGTTGCCGTTCCAACTGCTACACTGAGCGGAATGGCACAGTCTACCGTCTCATTACAACTATTTTGAATTCGCTCACAGACCTTTAAGCAGTCATCCTTGTCAGTCTTTGGAAGTAAAATAAGAAATTCATCGCCTCCCCATCGGGCGATAATATCTGTCTGCCGGCATGATTTTTTCAGTGCCTTAGCCAGTGCGACTAATAGCAAGTCCCCCTGTTGATGACCAAACACATCATTGACCAGTTTTAGTCCGTTCACATCAGCCATTATAATACTCAGGGGTAAAGATTCCGGTTTCTCCAGCTCTGGCAGTACTGCCTCAACATGGGCACGATTATGGAGCGCTGTTAGTTTATCATGATAACTGAGGAAACGAATCTGTTCTTCTGCTCTCAGCCGCTCGGTTATGTCTGTCAAAATCATCATAACTAGAGTGCGCTCGACGCCATTATCCGGTTGCGATATCAGCTTACACTCTACGCGAATGTCTTTATTACCAATTCGAAAAATGTGGGGAACCTGTTGCAACTCCAGCTGTCTGAGGTCTTCGGGACAGGAGAAAGTACGATCCAATATTTCCGCTAATGTCTCCTGGGAAACGTTGCTCCCTTGACCCAGGAGCTCGACGATTGGAATGCCAGCAAGTTTTCTGCCAAAAATCTTTGTGCACTCAGCACTGTATTGCCGGTCTACTTTTAGGTCCTGACCAAAAGTCAAAAAACCTTGATTCGCGTTATCCAACAAGTTCTGAATCTCGTGTTGGTGCCGTTGCAAGACCTGGCCTTGGCTGTCACTGATGTAAAAAATCTTTTTGGTAGTTTTCAGCAACCGTTGGTAATGGGTGACCAGGGATTTATAGCGTGGCAAAAGTTCATTGCCAGAGTATTGGTCATTAGCAACGTCAGCCATGGCTATCTGCAACGCTTCTTGCTCAGCTTCAAACAAGCTTTCTTCATTAATTCTGCCCATGACCAAACCACCTTTCTGTAGTCATAGTGAGAATCCCACTATCGTAATGTCATCCCGCTGCGACTCATTTCCCATGTAATTGCTTAACACCGCTTCAAAGGCTTCTTGTTGCTCAGGCAGTGGCTTGGCATCCTGCTCGATGATAGCCTGAATCAGCTTTTTCCTGCCTAATGGATAATCCTTAACCCCACCATTTTGGTCAATATAACCGTCAGTTGTCAGATAGAACCTATCCTGCGCTTCAATCTCCCAACTGTGGTTGGTAAACTCCAAATCGTTGCTTGAACGGCGGTAGCCAATGCTCCTTTTATCCCCCTTAATCACATGGATCTGATCCCCGCGCTTGATATAAAGCGGGATTTTAGCACCGGCGAAGGTCAATCTCTCGTTTTTTTCGATACAGCAGATAGCAATATCCAAGCCATCGTCGACCATCCGGCACTGGTCGTTCCGATGCAGGGTCGCCTTCATCCGGCGGTTTAATTCTGCCAAGATGTCGGCAGGATCTGTATGATTTTGATCAACAATATGATTAAGGATGGAGTTCACGGCCATGGTCATGAAGGCGCCTGGGACGCCATGACCAGTACAGTCTGCCAGCGCAACCAGGCTTCTGTCGTCATCAATCCGCCGTACCCAATAAAAATCGCCGCCAACTATATCCCTAGGTTTCCAAAGGATAAAATAGTCACCGAGAATGGTCCGCAACTCCTCTGCCGTCGGCAGGATTGATTCCTGAAGCCTTTTTGCATAATCAATACTATCAATAATTCGTTGATTCTTCTCAGCCAACTCCCGGGTACGTTCATTTACCTGTTTTTCCATTTCTTGAGTAAGCAGCAGCGCACGTTTTAAGGGATCGGCGATTCGGCGAGACACAGTATAAAAGACAAATATCATCAATAGCAGTGCTACTAGGCTGGCAATTGCAGTATTAAGTTTGATATTACCAAGGATAGCGATGCTTTCGCTACGAGGGATTTGGAACACGACTTTCCAGTCTGTCGATTTTGTCGATTGATAGGCCAAATCTACCGTTTCTCCATGTGCATCTATGTATTCAATGATTTGTGGCTTGGAGGAAATGTCATCCTTGTCCTGAATAACCTGAGAAACTACGCTACTTGGAACAAAATCATTGAGATATCTGCCATTGTGACTGAAATCATCTGACAAATGGATTTTTCCTTTACTATCTACTAGCCACAAATTGCTCTTTTCGCCGAATTTGTACCGCTGGAATTCTTGGGCAATGTCTTTGAGACTGAGCCCCACACCGGTTACCGCGATAGGATGCTCTACATCACCAACCAAAGCATTAAGGAAGACAAACGTGTCTCGTCTGCCGCTATCGTAGTCTATCTTCAAATCAACAGCCTTGCGAGATTTAAGTGCCTCATAGAACCAGCTCGCATTGGGGTCTGTTTTAGACATGACTTTGATTATTTTTGACCCTTCTGCCCAATAGTTCTTGGTTATAGCACTGACTATAAATGAATTGGCATAGTCGTAATTTTGAGCAATTTCATTTATCTTTGCTTTGGAATATTCTCCTAATTTCTCATCCTTTTCTGCGCTAGCGATCCATTGAATTATCGCTTGATCTTTTGCCAAGATCAAGGACGTTTCTTTCGCCCGTTCAACGCGACCGTCAATTTTAGCGGATATAGATTCGATAATATATACGAGATCCCGGGATTTCAGCTTGTCCACTACAGCATTTCGGGTTATAAAATAGCTTATGCCTCCGGTGAGCACTACTGCCAGTACAATAATAAAGCATGCAAAAACAACGACCTTGATCGTTCCTCTGTCGTGGATAATGCCTGTTCGATCAGGAGGTGGAACCTGCGGTTCCAAGTCGTTGTTCATCCTACTCATTTTACTTCCTCCACAGAACTTATCTCAAAAGGTATTGTTAGATCCTCTCTGAATTCTTCCGCACATTCTAATGCCGTTTCATTCTCCACGTCATAATACCAGCGGATTGCTACCTTTTTCCCTGCCTGATATGCGTCTTCTAGCTTTTCCAGCAGCATCATCACACATTTAGAGCTGCTTGTATTGATATAAGGCATGTGAAAATATATCTCTAACACCACTTCTGCCTCTAGTTGCTGTAAGTAATCATCTATCCATGCAAAGATTGGTTCATAAAACTTAAAGGCATTTTCGGGATAAGACTGCCCCTCAATACGCAGTTTAAACTTTTCGGGCTCAAATTGAATCTCAGGTGTTGACTTCGTCTTTTCAACATATAAACCTTTCATGCCAATCCTCCTAAACGTAGACCTTCAATGTAAAAAATGATACGTGTTCATCTAATCTCACCATTGAGTAGTTCAATGGCCGGCTAGCGCGTCGCGCCATATCAATAAAGCCAAGACCAGCTCCGGTACTGCCTGGTGGAACATCTTTCTTCATTTGCTCCTTATATAATTTCTTTAATCCTGCCTTATCCAAAGTCGCAACTTCATCCAACCTTGGCGTAAGCAAAGCAATATCCTTATTTTCAACAAGATTTCCTGAGGAAACGAAGTAGCCAGCCTCTGATTTACCGATTGCGACAATACCAGAGCTGGCTATCCGGTCCCCCATAGCAGATCCGCTCTTTTGGGCACCATAGTTCTTAATATTCTGTGTCTGTTCAATAAACACAGAAAAGACATTATATGTATCATTCTGCGATGTAGCTTCTGTTTCTAAATTTTTTTTCACCGCATCGCCCAACTCTTCGATAATTGCCTGAGTAAAACGACCCGAAAAACTGATTAACACACCGAAGTTCTGCAATAATTTTTGAAGGTCTAGCAGATTCAATTCCATAAGAAAAACAACCTCCTCAAAAAAGAATAGGTTCTCGAACCACAGCTATTATTCGACAATTACCTTCATTATCCTTCTATGTTTGGACTTATACACTCTTAGCTTGTGGATTTAATAAAAGGACTAAGCCCTTTCTTTTGACATATATAGCTATTTCCAAGTGCCATTTTTTGTAGTATTTTTTTCCAAAAGTTAGACAAATGCTGCAGGTAATTTAAATATTTCCATGGAAGTAGTACTTACTTGTACATTTTTGAGCAAATATGACTTGGGGTGAAAGGGCGGGCCTTGATGAATTCATCTCTGACAACAACCCGGCTCAGCCGGTTGCTTGATAGGACTTTTGTGCAAACACTGTTCGCATCTATATCTCCTGTTTTCCCCGATATTATCTTAGGCGTTTTTGATTTGGACGAAAATGTATTCTTTTTATCCGGGCCGGAGACAGCAACTAAGCCAACCGCCCAAAGCCCGATCGTAGTGGATAATCAACTAGTTGGCACAGTAAGAACCAGTCTGCCTGCGGGCTGCCACCAAGGGGTTGCTGGGCTGCAAGCTGTGTTAGCTGATTTCGGGGGCAAACTGCTTTCTCAGCTTGCTCAGAAGCAATGGGAACAGCGATGTATCACCCATGACAGCCTGACGCGTTATCGCGAGCTTGCTTTGTTATATCAGTTTGGGGAAAAAATCGGCTCATGTCTTGACCAAAATAAGCTAGCAGAAATTATACTATCAGAGGTTCGAATCTTTATTAAAGCGCAGGCTGGCTCCTTAATGCTAACTTGCCCGAAAACAGGCAAACTAGGGGTTACTGCCAGCTATGGAGTAGCTTCTTGTGCTGGTGCTCTGACTAATGCAGCCTATCAACTAGCAGAGATTGTACTCACCAGTGGCAAATCAGAAATAGTGGATGATGCCTGCCTGGATCCTCGTTTGGCAGTAGTTACAGACTGCCCAGAACCACTTTTATGTGTTCCCTTAAAGCTGGATAATCACATTCTAGGTGTTATTAATTTAAGCCATAAATCAGACTCAGACTGCTTTTCATCAGAAGACTTGAAACTTACTGAGGTCATTGCCTCTCAGGTAGCAACAGCCTTTGAGACAGCTCGACTGTTCCATGAAATAGAGGATATGGCCTATTCCATTATCCTTGTGGCCGGTGCTACCATCGATGAACGGGATACTTGTACTGCTGGCCACTCCAGCAGGGTTGCCAATATTTCTTTAGCTATCGCAAAAAAATTAAACCAACTATATGATACTGCGCAAAAAGAAGGGCGCCCTAAAAAAGCGCCGCTCATCAAACTACAGGAGATGGAATATGCCGCCCTTCTTCATGATATTGGTAAGATCGGCGTGCCTGAAGCAATCTTGACTAAACGGGCTAGACTGTCCCCGGACCGGCTGCTGGCCATCAAGACCAGGTTTGATTTTATCACAGTGACTACTGGGCAAAACATGTCTGAGGAACTGTCTTTCATAAGAGGTATAAACGAGGCCCATAGCCTGTCAGCTACCGAATGTCGTCTGGTACAAGAACTGACTCAGCGGACTTATATTGATCTGGAGAAGCTGCCCCAACCCTTCTTATTACCGGAAGAAGCAGAAGCGCTCTGCGTATCAAGGGGTAATTTGATGCAGCAGGAGTTTGAAAAAATACAAACCCATGCAGAAAAAAGTTACCGAATATTAAAACAAATACCTTTTCCCTCTCATTTACACCAGATCCCCGATATTGCCTACCAGCACCATGAACGTTTGAATGGAAATGGTTACCCCAACGGCTTGTCTGCGGGAGAAATACTGTTAGAATCTAAAATACTCTGTGTAGCTGATGTATTTGAAGCACTCACGGCGTCAGACCGTCCCTATCGGTCACCGGTTACTACCGACAAGGCGCTGGACATTTTACGCGGTGAGGCTGAGGCTGGTTATCTGGATCCCCTGATCGTCGATGTCCTTTCAAGCATTCTAAACACCGACACCCACTGGTGGCAAGATATTAATAATATTAATCCTGAATGGAAGGAGCGAAAAAACTGTGACGACCAAAAAGATACTCATCGTCGATGACGAGCCTCATATCCGGGCGCTGCTGGAACAAACGCTGGAAGACCTTGATGATTCAGGAGTTCAATTATTATTTGCCAAAGACGGAGAAGAGGGTTTGGCTCTCGCCTTAAAAGAATCACCAGAACTTATTTTTCTTGATATTATGATGCCTAAACTAAATGGTTATGACGCTTGTAGACAAATCAAACAACAGACCGACTGCTATCTGATACTTTTGACTGCCAAAGGTCAGGAGACAGACCGTCAAAAAGGCCTGCAGGCCGGAGCTGATGAATACATTTTTAAACCATTTGATCCAGATGCTGTTCTGGCAAAGGCAGCACAAATCCTAAAAATCTAGGGAGGGTTGGGCGTGACAAACAGTCACTCCTTCGGAATCTATTCCATCCGCTGGCGGTTTATTATTTCAATTAGTCTCGCAGTCGTCTTAGGCCTATGTATGACGATACTATGGACCACTGAGCAAATCCGCCAGGAAGCCGAATTAGTTGCCATGGAGAAAGTGCGTGGCGATTTGAATTTGACTGAAGCTCTGCTCCACAGCCGCTATCCTGGTCCTTGGGCAATTCGTGATGGCAAACTATATAAAGGCGCTACCCTCATTAATGAGGATTTTGTGTTTGTAGATGAAGTAGGGCAGCAAACAGGAGACACCTGTTCTATCTTTCAGGGAGATACCCGAGTTGCCACCAACATAATGAGGGCGGAAAAAAGGGTAATTGGTACAAAAGTTTCTGCTGAAGTATCTCAAATTGTGCTTGGTGAAGGACAGGAATTCCTCGGCGAGGCTGACGTAGTAGGCGTTAAATATCAGGCAGCTTATCGGCCTCTCCGGGATGAAACAGGCAAGATTATTGGTATATGGTATGTAGGAGCCGATAAGAGTTTTGTCGACAAAATTACCGGAGATGCTATACGCAGTGTAACAAAATCCTTTCTACTTGGCTGGTTCGTTATACTTGCTGTAATCTGGTTGCTAACCAGTTCCTTAATTCGACCAGTCAAACTACTTGTTAGTGCAGCAAACCGCCTGGCTGTTGGCGATTTGGACACTGAAATTACTGCCCATTCCAAAGATGAGATTGGCTACCTGTCTAAGACATTTGAGCAAATGAGGCAAAAACTTAGACTCCACAACCAAAACCTCGAGGATTTGGTTAGCGAACGGACATTTGAATTGAAACAGGCGTACGCAGAATTAAAACAGTTGGATGAAATGAAGTCTTCTTTTCTATCTACGGTATCTCATGAGCTAAGAACCCCATTAACCTCTGTTCTCGGATTCGCCCGGATTATCCAAAAAAAATTAGAAACTGTGATCTTGCCGCAAATCACTACCGATGACCTAAAAGTAACTAAAGCTATGCAACAAATCAACGGCAATATTAATATTATTGTCGCAGAAGGCGAACGCCTGACCGATTTAATCAACGATGTGCTTGATTTAGCTAAGATGGAGGCAGGCAAGGTTAATTGGAAAATAGAACCGCAAGCTATAAAAGATATCATTACTAGAGCAGTTAATTCCACTGAATTTCTTGTCTCCCAAAAAGGGCTTACGATTATTACCGAGATCCAATCAGACCTCCCCCCTGTGCCTGCTGACCGGGATAGATTGATTCAAGTGCTCATCAATCTCATCTCCAATGCAGTCAAATTTACAGCCGAAGGCTCTATTACTTGCCGCGCCGTAAAGACGGCAGACGGGGTATTAGTTACAGTTAGCGATCCTGGCATCGGTATCGCCAAGGAAGATCAGCAGACAGTGTTTGAAAAGTTCAAACAAATTGGTGACACTCTTACCGAGAAACCTAGAGGCACAGGCCTGGGACTGCCTATCTGCCGGCAAATTATTGAACATCACAGTGGCAGGATATGGGTAGAAAGCCAACCTGACCAAGGAAGCAGCTTTTGTTTCACGCTCCCAGTCTCGCCACAGGCAAATAGAGAATTAAGCAGTATTAATCGAGATCTATTACTGTACCAGGTCAAATGCCACACACGAGACAGCAAAAGAGGTGATGAAAGCGCTAAAAACATCCTGGTCATAGACGATGAGGCCAACATCCGCACCCTCCTTCGTCAGGAACTGGAAGCTTCAGACTATACAGTACAAGAAGCCAGTGACGGCTTGCAGGCTCTAGAACGCATTTACCATACGCTCCGTACTGACAGAACCACACCAGACCTTATTATCTTAGATGTCATGATGCCAAAAATGAGTGGATTTGACGTTGCGGCTATACTAAAAAATAACCCGGATACCATGCATATCCCGATTGTTATGCTTTCGATTATTGAAGACCAGCAGCGCGGTTACTCAATTGGTGTTGACCGTTATCTGACCAAACCAGTCAATATCGAAGTATTACTGAGCGAGATCAAATCCCTATTATCTCTTGAAAGTCATCGAAAAAACATCTTAGTTGTCGATGACGACCAGACCCTTCTTCAACATCTAACCCAATCACTGGCGGCAAGCGGCTATATCGTCTTTAGTACCGATGATAGTGACGACTGCATAAAAAGAGCTAAATCCCTAATGCCTGATATAATCATCATTGACAGCCGATTCTCTGAGCAGCACGGCATACTTAGATCTCTGCGTTTTGAGAAAGGCTTCGAAAACGTGTTTTTTCTGCTACTTGGCAACACTACTGAGAGAAAAGATTCTGGATGACCCTTCAAAGCTAGCAGCCTCGACCTTTTTATATCTCCAGTGGCTTGTTTTCTCAAATAAAAATCCTGCGGGAGTTATAGTCCCAACCTATGGGTTCAGACTATAACTCCCGCAGGATTTTATTTTGGCATGCCCCTTCAGCTTATCGCCTCTTTGGCTGTACCATTGCGGTCTTGAAAAATGACAAAAAAGATTGTACCTTTTAAACTGGTATCATATCTAAGCATCGCATCATGGCGATTAGCAATACTATAACATACGGCCAGCCCCAATCCGGTCCCCTGTTCCTTGGTGGAAAAGAATGGCGTTCCTACTTTATCCATTACTTCAGGCTCAATTCCGCTCCCTTCGTCCTCAACAGCTAAAATAATATCATTACCCTCTAAATAGGTTCTAATTGTTAGCGTTCCGCCAGCTTCCATTGCTTCTAGTCCATTTCTTACAAGGTTAAGAATCAATTGGCGGATTTCTTTGTGATCAACAAGTATATCTGGAATTTCACCCAGGCTTGTTTTTATATATTTATTGGCCATTAGACCATCAGCTTCTAGCAAAGGCATCATAGAATTTATAATTTCATTAATATTGTAAAGCTCGCGATTTATTGCTTTATTTTTGGCAAGTGCCAGAAATTCCGATATGATCGAATTAGCCCTGTCCAATTCTGCAATCATGATAGTAAAATAATCGTTATATTGAACACAGCCACTCTTTTTGCTAAGCATCTGCAGGAATCCGCGAACAGTAGTCATTGGATTCCTTACTTCGTGGCCGATACTAGCGGCCATTTCTCCAACTACATTGAGCCTATCCAGCCGGGCAAACTCTTTTTCCAATAGTCTTTTCTCAGTAACATCTTGTATAATGCAAAGCACCGACTCTACTAAACCACTTTCGGAGAACTCAGGAATAAAGCGGGCATGATAAGCGACTAGCTCACCTCTACGCCACCAAAGCTTCATCTCAGATTCGATTGTCGATGGTTTACCTGTATTTATTACGGCTAAAACTTCTCGTTTCCATTCTTGGAAAGTGGTTATATATTCTTTACTGGGGGCTATCTTACCCATACTTTTTCCGATAAACATTCTAGGGTCAATCTTTGTATAACGGGTGACTGACGGACTAACATACAGGTAGGTCAGATTCTTGTCTAAACGGATAATGACATCAGGAGAGTTCTCGGCTAAGGTTCTAAACTCTTTTTGCCGCTGCCGTAAAGCTTCTTCCATCTGTTTACGAGTAGTAACATCTCTGCCCATAACGACAATCCCCTTAGGAGATCCATCAGGATAATAAATAGGCGCTTTTATAATGTCAAAGGTAATTGTATAACCGTTCTTTGTACTGATATCCAATTCCACTTTAATCGGGTTGCCGGCTAACCACGCTTGCTTGTCAGTACAGGCACAGTAGTCTAACGCATCGGGGTAATTACTGCAAATCTCCATTAACTCCAAATCAGACTTGCCTTTGTATTGATACTGGTCTAAGCCAAATAGATTAAGCGTAAACTCATTGGCCTCCAGCCATCTGCCATACTGATCTTTGAAGCAAAGCAGGTCCGGAGCGGCAGAGATTAGGGTACTTAGTTTCTCCTCACTTTCCAATAATGCATTCTTTATGTGCGCGTTTTCCCTCTCTAACAGACTTATTCGGTGCCGAAGCTCTCTTGATTCTGCAGATAAATCGTTTTTATCATGGTTTTTCATCCGAGCTCCTCCTGGAAATTAATGGTATTTTCGCTATATTTTTATATATTCCACGCTTTATTGCTTAATCCTTTATTAAACTTAGTAATTTTCAAATTATTAGGATAAATCAAAGCTGCTTTTTTACAAAATCGATGAGTGCTCTGGCCGCATGTGATAAATACCGCCTGCTTTTCCAAACCATAGCTAATCTTAAAAAAACCTGGGGATCAGCCATAGGCAGCGTAGTAAAGGTGCCAGCATTCAGTTCCTGGCAGACTTTGCTTGGAAGTAAAGCAACACCAAGACGAGCGGCAACAATCTGAGTCATCAGCTCTCGCTGTGATGTTTCAAAGATAATATGGGGTGAAAAACCAGCCTCTTTACATCGTTCAATAATTTTGTCATGCAGGATATAATCACTGCTATACAAAACGAAATGCTCATTTCTAAGTTCCTGATAGGTAACAATAGATTTGCTAGCTAGCGGGTGCTGCGGGTGCATAACAATCTTGAGCGGATCCTGGACAAAAGAGATTGCCTCATAAAGCTGTTCTGCTTCGCAGGGTACATAGATTATCCCCATATCCAGCGTACCATCTTGAATTCCCATTTCTATTTTCTTGGAACCATATTCATACAAGTTAATTTGGATATTGGGATATTCGTTTTTAAATCTTCCCAACAGTTGGGCAAAATCACTCACGCCAGTGATAGGAGGCAACCCTATATGGATTTTTCCTGTCTGCATCTGGGTAATTCCTCTTAGCTGTGCATTGATATTTTGAAAAGAGGAAATAACCTGTTGAGCCTGTTCAAGGATTGCATCGCCAGCATCTGTCAGTTCAACATATTTAGGATTCCGGTAAAACAATACTGAGCCGAGCTGATTTTCCAGCTCTTTGATGGCCTTACTAATAGAAGGCTGCGACACGTGCAGCGTTTCAGCCGCTTTACTGAAACTTTTCTGACGTGCAACCTCAATAAAATACTCCAATTGTCTGATCTCCATGTTATTGCTCCATTCAAATAGTAAAACTCAAGCAGCAGGCATCAAACCACTGCTTGAGCTTTGTTTTTATTAAGATAAATACTTCTGCAAGGCAGCTCTTACCGCACCGGCTCCAGCTATCATTTCGCTAAAATAGGCTTCAATCTTTTCTCCTAAGCCGACACTGTAAAGATCTGAGCCAAACAGATCTTTATTAGATAGTATTGGTTTCAAGTGATCTTGTACAGATTCACTGTCCCCAAATTTAATTCCTGCAACATGAGATTTCAGGGTACTCAATAACGGATCTGAACTTAAATTCATCTCCTTGCCCTGATCATCGACACCCATCAGATATCTGCACCAGCCCGCAATAACAAGGGGGATATAAGTAAGACTTTTAACATCCAAATCTGTTCTTTCGCCATAGGCCTTAATGGTTTCGCCAAACCGTATGCCGACTTTTTGGGATGTATCTGTGGCAATTCTCTGTGGTGTATCAGGAATATTCGGATTGGGGAACCTTACTTCAATTACTTCTTTGATAAAAGCCTTGGGATCAATAATTTGCGGATTGACAACAACTGGCATGCCTTCTTCGTAACCTACTTTTTCTACCAGCCTTTTTAATTCGGTATCTTTCATCTCGTCTGCAATCAACGTATAGCCAAGCAAACAGCCAAAAACAGCCAGTGAGGTATGTAAAGGATTCAAGCAAGTACATACCTTCATCTTTTCTACCCGATCCACAGTCTGCCGGTCGGTAAAGATTACCCCAGCTTGTTCAAGCGGCATCCGGCCATTCGGGAATTTATCTTCGATGACCAGATATTCGGATTTCTCAGCATTAACAAAAGGTGCAATAAAGGTATTCTTAGCTGTACACAGAATCTCGGTGCTGGCAAAACCGCTTTCATTCAAGCCTTGCTTAACACTCTCGGCAGGTCTGGGGGTAATTTTGTCAATCATGCTCCAAGGGAATGATACCTTGGCAGGGTTATTTATATATTGTACAAAATCCTTTGCGACTAAGCCCCTTTGACTCCAGGTTTCAGCAATTGCCGCAACTGAGCTATGAAGGATATCACCATTATGGGAACAATTATCCATACTTACAAAAGCAATCGGCAATTCTCCATTTTGATAGCGTGTATATGCTAAGGAGGTAATCCTGGCCATGACACTTTTCGGGTTTTCCGGCCCGTTTTCCATATCGTCTTGGACATCGGCTGAGTAATCGCCGACGGCATTCTTTAGGCTATAACCTTTTTCGGTTATCGTAAAACTGGCTAGTTGTAATGAGGGGTTAGCAAATATGGTTTTCAGCCTCTGCCAGTCAGTTTTTCTAGCAGGATCGCCTACTAGACTTTCGCTAATACTTCCGATGATCTTTTTTTCTAAGCTGCCATCTGTATTCATAATAGCCAATAATCCTAGATTATCATAAGGCGCATAAATTTTTTCTATGATTTCATAATCATAGGTTTCAACAACCACAATGCCGGTATCGGCTTTGCCAGAGTTTAGCAATGTTTGCTGCAGCATGGCGATAAAACCTCTGAAGATATTGCCAGCCCCAAAGTGTACCCATGTTGGGTTTGCCTGTGTCATAGCTGTCATTTGATCATAATTAAATTTCATACTTTCGATACCTGCCTGTTCCCACATGGCGGTATTTTTGATACTATCTTTGTTTAAATGTAACATTAGTTGACTCCCTTCTTCTCTTGTTACCTGTTTGAAAAGCCAAATACTACTGCTAAAATTATTAGCACAGGACAACTATACCATACCTGCCAATTACCACAAATTAGTAAGCAAACGGCTGTTCATCATTTGGATGAACAGCCGCCGCACATATACTTTTTTACACTCTACTATTTAGCTAATTTTTGGATAGCTTCCAGTTCGGCTTTGAAGTCAACGCCGTATTTATCAATAACTGGCTTGGCAGCATTCTGCCAAGGTTTAACGTCTTTAACTTCAGTAACAACTACGCCGCTCTTAATAAGCTTATCCATAGCGTCTTTTTCAAACTTGTTCCATTGTTCTTTTTGATATGGGACAGAATCTTGAGCTGCTTGTTTGATAAGCGCGCGATCTTCTTCAGACAGTTTGTCCCAAGCAAGCTTGCTCATCATCAACACTTCAGGAACTCTTTGATGGCTATCCAAAACATAGTTTTTTACAGCCTGATTGTGGCTGGCAGTCAGGTAGCTGGGAGCATTGTTCTCAGCACCGTCGATAACCCCTGTCTGCAGGGCGCTGAATACTTCACCATAGGCCATCGGAGTTGCACTAGCACCAAAGGCTTTCATCAGGTCGATGTTGATAGCGTTTTGAATAACACGGATTTTCATACCCTTTAAATCATCAGGCGACTTAACAGGGTTTTTGGTGTAAAAGCTGCGTGAGCCTGAGCTATAGTAGGCAAGTCCCACCATCTTGGATTTATCAAGGCTGGCTAACATTTGCTTACCTGATTCGCTGTCAAGGTATCTCCATACATGGGCATCATCATTAAAGATATACGGCAGGGAATAAACACCAAATGCCTTATTAAACTCGGCCAGGTTACCAGTACTTACCCGGGTGAATTCAAGAGAACCCATTTGAATCTGCTGAACAACTGACTTCTCATCACCAAGCTGAGCAGAATCAAATACTTTTATTTGAATGCGACCTTTACTTCTTTCATTTACCAGCTCGGCAAATTTTTTGTCACCAAGAGTCGTCGGATAATCGGATGGATGGGCTTCTGCCAAACGGAAAGTGTACTTAGGTTTCTGAGCGTCACCTGCAGGTGCGTCTTTTTTAGCACCGCCGCAGCCTGAGACTACAACGCCTGCCCCTAATACAACTGCTAAACATGCTGCTAACCATTTTTTACTTTTCATTGTTCTCCCCCTTAATATTAGTACGGATACCTATAAAGCGTGACAGTTTCTGTACAAATCGCCCCCTCTGCCATCCGTTTGCAAACCCTAATTAGACTCTATTTAAAGAGAGATGGCAGCCATAGAACAGTTTGCGGAACATAGGTGATTAGGACCAGAACTACCAGCATAGCATAGAAGAATGGCATCATGGCTTTCGTACCTTGGGATATACTGACGCCGCCGATAGCGCAGCCGATAAACAATACTGTTCCAACCGGAGGCGTCAATAATCCTATTCCGGCATTAAATACCAGCATAAGACCAAAGTGAACCGGATCCATGCCAAACGCTACCGCTACTGGCAGCAGGACAGGTGTCAAAATCAGAATCATCGGTGCCATATCCATCGGCCCGCCCAAAATTATGAGCAAGATGTTCATAAGCATTAAGATAACATATTTATTGTCTGATATACTCAAAAACCAAGAGGTAATCATATCAGGTATGCTGAGGTAGGCCATTACATAGCCAAAGGCAGCCGATGCGGCAATTAGGAAGTACACCATCAATACCGTACGCAAAGTACGTTTAAGCACACTCCACATACGTGTTACCGGTACATCACGGTAAAAGCCGAAAGCCAGAATAAAGGAATAGACAACCGCCAAAGCCCCTGATTCAGTGGCAGTAAACACCCCAGAAATAATACCACCAAGGATAATGAAGGCCGGTGAAATAGATAACAGTCCGTCAAATACAATACGAGGTATATCTTTTCTGTCAACTGGATCACTGATTGGGTAATTACGTTGCTTGGCCATTAAATAAGCTACAGTCATAAGTGAACCAAGTAAAATAAAACCGGGAACAATACCGCCAAGAAACAAACTCTTAATAGAAATACCACCAGCAACGATAGAGTACAATACTAAGTTATGGCTAGGCGGTACAACAACACCTTGGATGGCTGAAGAAATGGTAAGACCAACCGCATAGTCGGCATCATAGCCTTTTTTCTTCATGGCCGGGATCATAACTGAACCGACAGAAGCAGCGTCAGCACCGGCTGAGCCAGAAATATTGCCAAAAAACATGCAGGCAATACAGTTTACCAACGCAAGACCACCACGAATCCTGCCTACCAACAGACTGGCGAAATTGACCAGTCGCTGAGCCAAGCCGCCTTCACCCATGATTTGGCCGGTAAGAATAAAAAACGGAATAGCTAACAAGGAGAAGGTGCTAACACCGTTAATCATTTGCTGCCCAATAGTAGGAAGGGGAACATCAAGAAATATCATGGTTAACAAAGATGAGGCAAATAACGCCTGGGCTACAGGCAGTTTAAGAAGTACGGTTCCAATAAAGCTAATTCCCAGCAGCCATACTGCAATATCATTTACGTCCATTACGCTTTGCCCTCCATGTCTCCGCCAATCTCAAGATCAGAACCTGTGTGGCGCTTGGTATCAATGCCGGCAAGGTGCAAGAGCGAATAAGCGCAAACCATAAGGCCGCTTACTGGCATAACCAGATACACAATGCTGTTAGGCAATTTGGTGGCCGGCAGGGTGGAGTCAAACATGAGTACAGTAAACTCCCAGCCGTAGACAACAAAGTATAAGCCGTAGAGAAGTCCCATTATCTCAATCCACTTGTCAAGCCAGAAGTTAACCCTAGGAGACATGCGGTCAGTCAACGCTTCGACGCCCATATGCACACCCTCGCGGAAGCCAATGGCAATACCCATAAAAGCAAACCATACCAGACACAACAGAATGGCTTCTTCTGACCAGAAAAAAACAAAGTTAAACAGTTTGCGAGTCAATACCTGAACAGCCATGACGATAATAACACCAAGCAAAGCAAATATTGCGCAAGTTTCAAATAGCGTGTCAATTTTTAAAGCAACTTTTTTTAGAGATTCCAAGTCTTTGCCTCCTTAATCATCATTTAGCGGAAAAGGAACCTTTGGAACACCTGTCGATCGCATCCCACAAGCCATATAGGTATACAGCACCCATCGCCCTGTCGTAGAGACCGTAACCTGGCATGCCTTCCTCACCCCACACCATCCTACCGTGGTCAGGACGCAGCGGACCGGTAAAACCTGCATCATGGAGCGCTTTCATAATAGCGTACATATCAAGCGAGGAAGTATCGTCTTTATGCGCAACTTCACTGAACACACCTGGCTCATAAATCTTAATGTTGCGCACATGGGCAAAATGGAGACGACCTATTTGAGCAAAGTGACCAAAAATCTCTGGAATGTTATTATTCGGATTTGCTCCCAGCGAACCACTGCACAGCGCAAGACCATTAGACGGGCTGTCAACAAGCTTGACAATTCGTTCAAGGTTTTCCTTGCAGGTTACAATTCGCGGCAGACCAAACACAGACCAGGGGGGATCATCCGGATGAATGGCCATTTTAATGCCACACTCTTCGGCAGTGGGAATAATGCCTTCCAGGAAATATTTGAGGTTTGCAAACAATTTTTCTTCATCGATATCTCTATATAACTCAAATGACTGTTTAAGGGAGGCTAAACGGCTTTTCTCCCAGCCTGGAAGTTCAAAACCATTAGATCCTTTTTCCATTTCCTCAACCATCTTTGAAGGTTCTAGGTTGCGGATAATATTCTCGTCATAAAAAAGAGCAGTAGAACCATCAGGCAGCTCTTTCGCCAATTCGGTCCGCGTCCAGTCAAAGACCGGCATAAAGTTGTAGCAGACTACATCGACACCTGCTTTAGCCAGATTCTTTAATGTAATACAGTAATTTTCGATATAACGGTCACGGGTCGCCAGGCCAAGTTTGATATCCTCATGAACGTTTACGCTTTCAACAGTCTTAAACGTGAGACCGGCTGCTTCAATCTGATTTTTAATCTCCAGGATATCCTCATAAGGCCACACTTCGCCCACAGGGATATGGTATATGGCACTGACCACATTTTTCATACCTGGAATTTGTCTGATATACTTGAGCGGAATTTTATCCAGCTTATTACCATACCATCGAAAAGACATTAGCATAATAACATCCTCCTACTTGTTAGTCACAGTAAATACTTGCTGTTTAGTCGTCAAAAAATAATGTCCCTGTTCTTTTCTTAAGTGCTCCAAATCAACAACTACTTTATTTAGGTGCAAATCAATTGTCCTTTTGCCCAAGGCTACGTCTTTTTCCCGAATAGCTTTAACAAGCTCGCGGTGCTGTTCAAGCAGCTGATCCCATTCAAATTCCTTTCCTTTAAGATTCAGTATGCGAACCCGATTGTAGTGTGCATTCATCAGCTGCAGCATATTCCAGATGCGAGCCTTCTTGCACCCCTTGAAAATAATGCTATGCATATTTTCATCAAGTTCAAAAAAGCGATGATAGTTTTTTTCGCTGATACATAACTCTTGGAGTGCTAAGCAAGATTGTAGTTGAAATAATTCCTCACTGGGAAAATCAGCACAAGCCTGCTGAATAACCTCTTTTTCCAGCGTTTCCCTAGCAAACTTAGACTCTTCGACTTGATCTGTGTCAATTAAGGAAACATAGGTTCCCTTTTGTGGAATAATATCTAATAGATTCTCCTGTGACAGCTTGATAAAAGCTTCTCTTACCGGAGTGCGGCTGACCCTTAATTGAGTTGCCACATCTTGTTCCGAAATACTTTGCCCTGGCGGAAGGTTGAGATCTATAATATTTAACTTCAAAAACCTGTATACATACTCGCGAATTGACTCGTGAGGGTTTTGCTCTATAATCAGCAACTTTCCGGCAGCCTCCTTCGTCTCCACAATCACACACTACCATACTAGCATGACTAATATATATTAAAAATACGAAAAAATTTAGATTTTTTTGTGTTTTTTTCACATTGCTTTCTGGGATTATATCCCCTGCCAGAATTGGAGCCTGTTAGTCCTGATTTAAAACATCTGCGTTTAATGATCAAGACAGATGACAACAGAAACTAATAATTTGACAAGATTTTTAAAATACCTGCCACGTTTCATTCCACATCATGAAAAATAATACTATATCATGGAAATATTTAAAAAAAACAAATCCGTTCCTGATGATTATAACGTGTTCCACGTTACAATCCGGAACGGATCACTCATGCAAACATCAATACAATTTTCACAAAATACCACCTGCTGTTCTTCTTGCATGCATAGCTGCCAGAAATTCAGGGTGAAGCAAGCTCCCCTCAGTCTCGTGTACCAAAATAACTGCTGCTAATAATTTTGTCTGCCAGCTCCCAGCCTTGAACGGCCTGCTCCTTTTCCTGCTCGCTTGCCGCATAACCAACAAACTGTCCGTCAGCCAGCACAGCGAAATCTTTGCCAGTATTGAGCAGATTTCGCCCCATAGCAGTATGACCATATGCCTCTTCGTCGACCCCCATCAGATAGGCCACTGTCGGTAATATATCGATATGACCACCTCTGATTTTTATTTCCTGTCCGACTAGCCCCTTCTGGAAAATAATCAGGGGGATTTGTCGATGATTATCAAGCCACCAGTCTTCAGCAGGTATAATACTATTTATCTGGTGGGGATATAGTTTATGTACACCAGTATGATCGCCATAAATAATAACAACAGTATTATCCAATAATTTGCTTTCATCCAGGTTGGTCAGCAATTTTCCTATTTGTTGGTCGGTGTAATGCACCGTGTGAAAGCTTTTCCCCAGCATTGTTCCTGCAAATTTTTCGTCTAGTACAAGCTCCTTATATTTATCGGGAAGTTCATAGGTACTATGGTTTGTCAGGGTAATCATAAACGTCAAAAATGGCGGCTTTTGCTCTCGGATAATCGGCAATGTCTGACGAAAAAAAGAGCCGTCACTTAGCCCTAACCCGATTTGTTCATCCATAACAAAGTTTGAAGAATCCAGACATAGGTCATAGCCAATTGACTCCATGTTGTACTGCCAGTTCCAGTACGCTTTGTTGTCAGGGTGAATGGCCAACGTTGAATAGCCTCGCTTGGCGAGCAGCTTGGGCAGCGAATTGTATGTATTATTGGGATAGCGAAAATACTCAGTTCCCCGGCGCAAGGGATAGATGGAAGTATTCGCCATAAACTCAGCATCAGCGGTGGTGCCATTGCTGACCTGTTCATAAAAATTAGAGAAATAGAGGCTGTTACTGAGCAGCTTATTAAGGTTAGGTGTAATCTCCTGACCGTTTAATAAGTTTTTCAAATAAAAGCTCTCTAGGGATTCAACCTGGATAAAGATAAGGTTTTTCCCTTTAAATAGCCCTTTATACTCATTAGCTGGCAGCACTTCCCTTTTCTGACTGTACCAGGCTTCGATCCCCTCTTTTTCTTGATTACTCAGCACCAGCGTCCGACATTCCGCAAGATAGTTATAGACATCAAAAGCATGATATCCCAAAGGCGATAACCCGGTAACAGTCTGGCTGGGAGCCCAACACATGGCAAACAGGAACTGCTTTTGCCCGCGCTCTGCTGAGATATCAAACACATAATGGGCATAAAGCAGATAGATTGCACCAGCACCTGTCAAGAGCCAATATAGCCGTTTGCTCTGAGCGGTCTGCCAGTGGCGTTTATGGCCAAATAAGGCACCAACCAATAAGAGAGGGATATCCAAAAACAGCAGGACATCCTCTTCCCGGCTCATCGACAGTACGCTGCTGCCAAGGTTTTGGAGGTTGGCAGCCTGACTTACCACATGGACTGATAGAAAAGTACCGAAAGCTCTGAAATGCCATAAATCAAAGAGAAATATAAAAGAAAGCCCGCAGTTGACTGCAAGCAAAAACCATAGACGACAGCGGCGCGGCAGCAAAAAGCAGGTCGACAAGAGAATGACTAAAAAAGCCAGATAGACAGTATATGTGGGGACAACAGAGCAAACATCCCAGAAAGCGGCTTTAAAAAATTCGGTATAGTTCACAACCCCTATAAGCAGGACAGATTTAAACAACAAGGAGGCTACTGTACCAATCCATAGTACCCAAAAACCATATGCGTTTGCCATCGTTAGCCTAATCTCTAACATCCTTGCTTTGCTTTAATGCACCTGGCCCGTCTTGCGCCACAGCGACTTCGGCCTCGCCAAAGGTTTTCATATCATTTAACATGTGTAACGCAGCATTAATGAGCGACATTCCAAGAGCAGCACCTGTTCCCTCACCTAGATTAATCTCAAGCTTTAGATATGCAGGTATACCAATAATATTGAGAGCAGCCTGGTGGGCCGGCTCTGCAGCAAAATGTGAACCAATCAAATAGTCCTTAACCCCAGGTGCCAGGTTAATGGCAATCAGTGCCGCCGCGCTAGTGGCAAGGCCATCTAAGACCACCGCCGCCCGACCAGCTGCCGCCCCTAATATGACACCTACTAACCCAGCTATGGCTAAACTGCCCACTTTTGTCAATACATCAAGGGGATGGGTTTTGTCAGGACTGTTGACTTCTAATATTTTCTTAATAAGCGCTGCTTCTTGCTGGGATAATCCGGCCAACGGTTGCTCACTGTAACAAGCGGTAACAGCAAGAGCTGGAATAATACCTGCCATCCCTATCTCACCTAAGCCTATGATCTGTACACCTTTGGCAACTTCTTCGCGGGCCAGCCTTGTGCCCACCTCAATGGCCTGGACAGCCTGTTCCCGTGTCATGGCTGGGCCCTGACTACTATTGTTTGTACCATAAGCTAGTTTTTCATGCCGGATCGCCGAGAGCACCGGCAGGTCTGAGGCAACGCCGATATCTACTAAAACCGGCCTAGCATGAACATGCTCAGCAAATACGTTAATGGCCGCACTGCCCTGGCAGAAGCCAATCACCCGCTGAGCTGTTGTCACCTGCTGCTCATAGCTAGTTTCAGCAGCTACCCCGTTATCTGCAGCCATAATAATAATAGCTTTTTCCAGACTACCGGGGCGGGGGTTGCCGGTGACGCCTGCCAGCTGACAAGCAATATGTTCAAAGGAATATAGACTGTTTAATGGTTTTGTCAAATTGTCAACCCTTAGCTGACACCTCTCCATGGCTTCTGTATCTAATGGCTTGATTGCCGCAATTGTCTCTTTAAACATTAGCCTTGCCTCCCCATGTTATTTAGCAGCTTGCTGGATACTTCGAGCATATCAACAACTACTGAGGCCCCAATGGCTTCACCTAGGCGTACCCCCATATCTAGACAGGCTTCCAGATTAAGATACCGCAGCGCAATAATGTGAGCTGGTTCACCTGACAGATGAGAAGCAAACATATACTCTTTGCTCAAGGGGTGAATGGCGTTGGCAATTAAAGCTGCTGCCGTGGTATTGAGCCCGTCAATCACAACGGCACACCGGTTGGCTGCACATCCCAGAACAACACCTGCCAATGCCCCGATTTCAAACCCTCCCACCTTAGCCAGAACATCAAGTCCGTCCCTGGCATCAGGCTTATTTAATTCCAGCGCGCGGCGAACAATATCAATTTTCACCTGCATCCGGCTGTCAGAAATCCCTGTACCCCGTCCGGTAACCTGTTCGGGTGACAAACCAGTAAACGCCCCGACAATGGTTGCACTGGCTGTCGTATTGCCAATCCCCATCTCCCCAAGGCTAAAGCAGGTATACCCCTGCCGTACCCGGTCATTGACAATTTCAATACCTGTTTCTATTGCCTGCACGGCCTGCTCCCGTGTCATAGCCGGGCCTTGGGTAAAATCCTGAGTGCCATAGGCTATTTTCCGGTGCCACAGCCCTGGGACATGCGATAAGTCACCAGCTACTCCCATATCAACCACCACCATATCGGCCCCACAGAAATTAGCAAAAGCATTCGCACTGCCGCCTTTTGATATTAGATAATTGGCCGTCATATGGATGGTGGTTTCTACTGGGTATGCGCTTATCCCTTGCTTGGCAACCCCGTGATCTGCCGAGGCTACAACCATGCAGGTGCGAGGCGCCTCAGGCTGCAACTGGCCGATTATCCCTGCGTACTGCCGCACCATTTGTTCCAAGCGTCCAAGACTGCCGGCCGGCCTTAGCTGCCCATCCAGTCTATCCTGTACCTGCTGCATCAGAGCAGTGTCCGGAGCCGTAATTCTCAGTAATGTTTCTTGTAGCAAACTCATAATAACCCCCCGCATCTTAAATACAATTATGACAGAGAAAAAACAAAAGGCTCTTTTGGGTAATCCCAAAAAAGCCTTCTTTTCCATGAAGGATGGTTTAGCGGTGTAAGGCAGGTCTCCTGGCTCCCGGTTCATCAACTCTTACGCCTTCCCCTTGCGAGTGACATATGTAAGGTCTTCCCGGTACAGTGGTGGGCCCGCGCGTATGTATGGAATCTCCCATACTCCGACTTCCCTATTCTCCCCCCAGGTTTTGGGAGGCACCTTAACCGTTCATCGTATGTAACTGTGGTCATTATAACAAAGGAGCTCCCTTTGCGTCAAGACAATTGAGATAAGAAAAGACTTGGCTTGTGCCAAGTCCCTCAGGACGCCGGCAGAAGCCTTAGTCGTTCTTATGTCAACAGAATTGCATTATAAATTCTGGTAGACTAAAAAAGCCTGCAGTCCATTAAAGAACTGCAGGCTTTCTATCCTACGGCTTAACAGTAGCCTTATATACTTGCTTTCCATCTTTCATTTCAATAATGACTGCATTTTTCACAGCGTCATGGGTGGCATTCAAGGTGGTTGATCCTGTTACAGTCGGGTAATCCTTGGTTGCAGCCAGAGCCTCGCGAATTTTCGCAGGTTCTGTGCTGTTAGCGCGTTTGATGGCATCAATGAGTACATTGGCGGCATCATAAGCAAGTACAGCCATGGCATCAGGTGCTTGTCCATACTCTTTCTTATAAGCATCGACAAAGGTCTTGGAGGCCGCACTGGTATCATCCACTGAGTAGTGATTAGTAAAATAAGTATTATTCAAAGCTGCTGCAGTGCCTATTTCTACTAATTTAGGCGAATCCCAGCCATCACCACCGACAACAGGGACGGTAATGCCTAATTCACGGGCTTGCTTTACGATCTTGCCTACTTCTTCATAATAGCCTGGTACATAAATAACCTCGGCATTTAACGCTTTTATTTTGGTTAAGATGGTTTTAAAATCCTGGTCTTTCTGTAAGTAAGCTTCTTCCGCCAGAATGCTGCCGCCGCCTTTAGTGAACCCATCTTTAAAGAAGGCTGATAACCCTTTACTGTAATCGCTGCTGCTATCAACCAGGATAGCTGCTTTTTTAACCTTTAAAGTATTGAGTACAAAGTTTGCACCGACGGTGCCTTGGAACGGGTCAATAAAGCATACACGGAAAGAATAGTCTTTTACCTTACCGCTCTTCTCATCAACTGTAACCTTGGGATTTGTCGCACCTACAGCAAGGAAAGGTATTTTGGTTGATTCAGCCACACTCGATGCCGCAATAGCATTAGAGCTGGCAAACATACCAGTTACAGCCACAACCTTGTCTTGTGTTGCCAACTTTGTCATGGCATTGGCCGATTCTGACGGTTCACTTTTATTATCGGCAATAACGGCTTGAATCTGCTTGCCAAGTAAGCCGCCTTTAGCATTTGCTTCCTTGATAGCCATCTTGGCTCCGTTTGCTGACGAGGTGCCAAAAGTTGCGTTACCGCCAGTCATTTCATTAAGGATACCAATTTTAATGTCATTTGAGGCCAGACCACCGCAACCGGCCAACATACCGGTCATAAACATCATTACCGTGACTACAGCTGCCAGTCTTACACTTCTCTTACTCATTATAAAAATTTTCCCCCTCTTTTTGGTCATGTTGCTACACGACCTTAAACGCACGCATAAAAGTATACTACCAAGATACTTTTATAGTATTTTTATAATCTCGTCCGCTATAGTTCTACATTATATTACATAGGTTTATACTTTTCAAGACAATCAGTGATAACTTTCACTGATTGTTAGTATTTTTTTTACTGTTTGTTCCCCCTGCAAGTACACGCCACTCTTATGTACTGCCTCCAAAGTCATTGTTAGAATTTTCCTTCATTGGTACATCCTTGGTACTACCCTTTTTCGTACATTACAAACATTATAACCGGTGCATCATTTTGGCTATAACAGAAAAAAACCTACAAACCTTTATGCGGGTCTGCAGGTTTTACTATTATCAAAAACTTGAGGAACCGAGAAATGTTCCTACGCTTTCGGTCCTAATACATATACCTTTGCGTTCTTAATGCCAAAATCATAGGCCTGACCGACTGAGCTTAAAGCAACATCAATACGGTTGCCTTTGATGGCCCCGCCCGTATCTTCTGCTACCGCATACTGACCAGTGCCATCAGGATACTCAACATATACACGCGAACCCAGAGGGATAATATTAGGGTCTACCGCAATGATACCAGGGCGAACGGTCGTGCCGATATGGGTTTTGTCACCCCATGGGCCGTTATCATGCGGGCCAGGTGCATAAGCAGTGGCCCTGACATCTAATACCTTTTGGAAATTATCAGGGGCATTTGTTGCTGCTTTAGCAGTTACTGGAGTAGCCTGGACCTTTTTCGTTATTTGCTTATTGGCTGCCCTTTTGTCTGCCATAGCTTGATTGTTAACTTGCTGAGCCTGCTGAGCTGCAGCCTTGGCCTGTGCTCTGGCCAGCTTCTTAAGAGGAGTTCTGCTGTCTGTCTGAAGATTAAAGGTACCTTTCGAGGTTTTTACCATCTGCTGAACGGTAGTTTCTGGTTGGATAACATTATCAGGAAGAGCCGAAGCATGAGCAGTAGCCGGTAAGCCCGGCATGAATGCAGATGATACAAACGCTGCACCAGCAACTGCCGCAGCTGCCGCCATGCGTTTGAGTCTACGTTTAAGAGATTTACTGTGTTTGTGATGCACTTTGTGGTTCACTCAAATTCGCCTCCTTCCCAAAACTATTAATTATAGTTTCTGCCAAATGTCTTTTTCAATGCGAAGCAGTTTTTAACATGCCGAGTCAAGCTTCACCTATTATTTGCGTGTGAATAATTGTTCCAAATCATTAACCGACGAAATAATAAAAGTAGGGCCTGCTTGTTGAAGCTCTTCCAGGCCCCCATAGCCATAACTCACAGCAATAGAATCAATGCCATTATTCTGCGCCCCAATAATATCATGTTTTCTATCGCCAACCATTACAATGCTCTCCCTTGCAATATGTGGAATATCTGACAGTATATAATCAATAATCTCAGTTTTGTGGATGCGTGATCCATCAAGGTTACTACCCACGATAACCTTAAAGAACGATGTCATACCAAAATACTCTAGGATCTTTTCAGAGAATATAGTAGGTTTGGATGTTGCGATTATTAATTTCTTACCGGCATCTACTAGTTTTGCGAGCATTTCCTTGATTCCAGGATAAACAGCATTCTCATACATACCGGACTGAGTGAAATACTCCCGGTAATACGTAACCGCCACATCGGCTTCCGTTCTGCTCAGCGAATAAAATTCTTGAAAGGATTCTACGAGCGGCGGACCAATAAACGGGATTAACTTGTCTAAATCCGGCTCGTTAATATTGAATTTTGCCAGAGCATACTGTACGGATTTTGTAATGCCAATTTTGGGGTCTGTCAGCGTTCCATCTAAGTCGAATAATATTACTTGATAGTTTAAGACCAACTTATGAGTTTCTTTCGCAGGAAATATGTCTTGTTCATTCATTTCTGGCAAATTAAACACCTCTCGAATAATCTAATTGCGGAGAACTATAAAGTAGACTTAGCTTCAGATGGGGTTTTAACCCCACCTGAAGGTTAGTCGCCCTTATCCAGGGACTTATCCGCTCTTAACTCCCACTTCTAGAAGAGGGAGTCTTAGAGCGGGTTAGTCATCGGATAAGGGGAAAACTCAGGTCTTACCTTCTTGTCGAATTTTGCTTATATTTATTGACAACCCCGTAAAAAGACTGCTACAATAAACCTTAAAGAAAACACGGCTTGCGCCGAGCCTTAGCGAAAACGGAAGCTGATGTTGCCCTTATCCAGACGGAAAGTTATACTTTCTTACAGGATAAGAAAAGACTTGGCTTGTGCCAAGTCCTTCAGGACGCCGGCAGAAGCCTTAGTCGTTCTTATGTCAACAGAATTGTGTTATAAATTCTGGTAGACCAAGTAAATATTAATCGTATAATTTTGGGGATATGGCCCAGAAGTCTCTACCGGCAACCGTAAATTGCCTGTCTACGTCTCTTTGCTACCCCGAAGGGTAAAAGCCCTGACAGGGAAGTTTCGCTCAAATTCTACAAGCGGAGTTTCCCCGTTAGGGCTTCTTTTGCTTTTCTGGCCATGCCCAAATAACACAGGAGGCTATCATGGATTTATTAAAACAAAGGATTCAGACAGACGGTCTGATCTTGAATAATTCTTTACTAAAAGTCGACTCTTTTTTAAACCAGCAGATCGACCCCGAGCTTATGATGAAAATTGGTGAAGAATTTGTAAACCGGTTTAAAGGTGAACATATTACGAAGATATTGACAATCGAATCTTCCGGCATTGCCGCTTCGGTTATGACAGGGCTGATTCTTCACGTGCCGGTCATCTTTGCACGGAAGACAAAACCCAAGGTAACAAGCGACGATGTATACATCGCTAAGGTTTATTCTTATACCAAGGGCGAAAGCAATGATATCATTGTATCAAGGCAATTTTTGCAAGAAGGCGACAGCGTTCTCATTATTGATGACTTTTTAGCCAATGGCGAAGCGGCTGCTGGCTTAGCCAATATTGTCGAACAGGCTAATGCCAAAGTAGTAGGCATAGGCATTGTGATCGAGAAGTCTTTCCAGCCTGGTGCCCAGAAATTAACCGATGCCGGCTATCGGGTTGAATCACTGGCCCGGATAAAATCGTTTTCTAATGGCCAAGTCAACTTTCTTTGATCCATCGCCAACAAGTCTCAGGTCACCTCAATATGAATAACCGCCACATCAGTAGTAGCTATCAGCAGATAGCTACTCTTATTTTCTCCTTCTAAGCGTTTGAGAAACCAACGTCTACCTAAATCCTTCTTCGTCGGCAACGATATCCCCAAAGCCAGTCTTTTGGTTCCTGCAGTCAAACAAGCTGGGAACAAAGATATATCGGCTTTGATAACAACTTGATGCGTCACATTTCCTCTAACCGGGCAGAGAATTAGCTCCTGTCCATCCTTTTCAATCTGCTGATGAATTTCATTCATTATATCAATCTCATCGCAGTTTTCTTTTGGTTCAATCAAAATGCCGAGATTGTAAATTTTCAAAAATATCAACTCCCACGCTACTTACCAATGTTTGTATTAATTTTACACCTGCAGCTTAACGATTTCAACGCTAATCATCCTATTGAGCAGCAGATCCAAATTGAGCGAGCAACAGGCATTTATCGTTATTCTTTTTAGAATGCCTGCTATTAGGCTGCATTGGCAAAAAACCAGCTTTGGCGTACATAGGATTTTCCCATGTGCAAACAAGGACGTTAAATGCTTCAGTACCGTGATGCACTCTTATTTGTCGAATGCGTTCCTGCAGCATTCGCACATTAATACCACGGTGCCTCCATTCAGGTAGTACAGTGGCCCAGGATAGTTCGTACACCGCAAATCCGCACATTGACGGGGCCCACGCGGCTGCTCCAATAACGCAGTCATCGACTATTGCCACAATAAATCTTGCCCGAATATATCCTTCAATATCACCGTTCAGGAATGCTTTCATTTCGGCTCTCACATAGAACATACTATTTTCTTCCCAACCGCCGATTCTGAAAACTTCCAGCGTTTCTTCCAATCTATCTGCTGTTAAATCTACTAGTTTAACATTGTCCATATTGTTAAACATCCCCCTATCCTCTAACTTCGCAAATAGAAGAGCCATAACCCCTCCCCTAAGGAGAGTTATGGCTCTGATTCGTTATGGCAAATTGTTTTTCCTTTATTTCATCAAATATTGCCCCCATTATCCACTTCACATTTTTGTTTGCAGGGATATGGTTATGTAGTAACGAAAGAGGCATTAATCAAAAAGGCTGCAAGGAGGTTTTGTTACTTGAGATCCAGCAAATGTATTCTCCTTCTACTATTTTGCAGTGTCATTAGTATCATTCTTTATTCTCAGCATTTTTTTACTGCTGAATTGTCAACTATTGAGAGAAACATTGAAATAGTGCAAAACCATCATATATTGCAGTCACGCAAAGTTGTTGATACGCAAACTAAAATCAACAAAGTACCATTACTACTATGGAAATTCACACTGGCCGATACCCACGAGAAAAAAATGTATATTACCAACCAATTGCTTGAGCAAATCCAGCAGATTGAGGATGATCAGCTTCTTGCCTTTGATGGCGACGAGGATGAAATAGTTTTATCTAATTATGTTCAAAAAAACTGGCTCGGGTATAAACAGCTAGTTTTAAAAACTATGGATGCTACAAGTAACAATGATATCTCTAGCGCCCAAGAAGCTATGACGCTCAGTTTGATTTATCTTGAACGCGTAAATACTGGTATGAAAATGATTGTCGACTTTCACCAGAATGATGTTTCGCAAAAAACAGCGAATATAGCAGTCACTGCGCAAAGTTCACAGCAAAATATATTAGGGTTCTCCATTGTAGCCATAATTAGTTTTCTTTTTATTGTTTTTTTCACATTCCGAAAAATTATCTTAACGGAAAATCAGCTCCGAAAACAGGTGTCTGAGCTAGCCGAAAAAAATGCATTATTAGCAGAGAAAAACCTTAGAATTAAACAATTGGCTTACGAGGATAACCTGACAGGGTTAGCCAACAGATATGCTTTTCAATCTGTACTAACCAAAGAACTGGCTGCTGTCAGTTCAAACGCCACTAATGGCGCAGTGATTTTCTTTGATATTGACGGTTTTAAACAGGTTAATGATGTCTACGGTCACGCTATTGGCGATGAACTTCTTGCCGTTATCGGGGCTCGTATCAAGCCCCTGTTAGATGATAAGATTTCCTTCGGCGCACGGTTTGGCGGAGACGAGTTTGCTCTGTTTTTTAAAGAAGTCACAGCTAAAGATATTTCACCTATACTCGATAAACTGCTGGAAGTAGTTTTTATACCAACTGAGATACAGGATATAACCTTCCATCCAACAGCCAGCATCGGAGTTGCCTTTTACCCCCAGCAGGGTACTACTGCCGCCGAACTACTAAAAAAGGCCGATAAGGCTATGTACCAGGCTAAGGCTAAAAAGAATGCCTATGTACTTTATAATGAAGAGGCTAGGATAATTAACCCCGGATAGCTACTGCTACTGCAGCTACCGGGGTTTTTTCGTAACCAAGCATACCACTTATATCGCCTACTGCCTGTCCACATCCTGGCCGCACAAAAGTTTCAATGCTCTTCCTTCTGCTGGAATGCGAATTAAGAGAAGCAAGGCAGCATTGCATAGAGTAGCAATAGCTGCCGTTTTTACTGCCCCAAAAATTAACGGAACTGCCAGCAATTCTATGGCTACTGCCAGATAATTAGGGTGCTTCATCAATCGATATGGTCCACTCTGAACAATCTTTTGGCCGGGAATTATTAAAATACGAGTATTCCAACAGCGCCCCAGACTGGTAATACACCAGTACCTAAGTAGTTGCGCACAAATAAATAGCCCCAGCCACCCTGGCCAGAAGGAGGCCAAGCCGCCTGCCACTCGGCCTTCGAAAACCCAGCCGACTAGCCAACCAAGATGGAGAATAAAAAAGAGGCAGTAATGCTCTGCCCCATATTCCTGTGCACCACAGGCCAGCGCCCAGCGGCGATTACTTTGAGCCAACATTAGTTCAGTCAGTCGCTGAAAGGTAATCAGAATAGCCATAGCAGCAATTGGCCACGCTACCATCTAAATAATACCTGTTCGGCACTGAAGCCTGGCCCCAAAGCCAACATCAGTCCATAATAGTTAGAGGGCTTAGCTGATGCCAGAAACCTTTCTAAAACAAACAATACCGAGGCACTCGACATATTGCCGTAAGCCGCTAGTACATTATAAGCGTGATCCAGCTTCGCTTGTGGAAGATCAAGGCTATCGGCATAAGCGCTAAGTACTTTAGCGCCCCCGGGATGCACAACATAATGCTCAACAGCCTCAAGCCCAATCCCATGCCGGTCACACATTCTGCCTACTAGTTCTGGTAAATACCGTCGAACAATATTTGGTATATCCCGCGAAAACCGCACTTTCAGTCCTCCCTCTACTACATCCCAGCCCATTATATCCTCAGTGTCAGGAAATAGAGTGCTATAGCTGTCAATAATGCTCGGCCCACCACCGTCAACTGCGATAACAGCCGCTGCCGCCCCATCAGCAAACAAGCTGGTACCGATAAGATTGGCTTTCGTATAATCTCCGCGCTGAAATGTTAAACTACATAGTTCAACAGCAACTAACAAAACAGCCGCTCCTTGAAGCGAACCGGCAAGCTGAGCCGCCCTGGCAACTCCCGTCACTCCACCGGCGCAGCCCAGCCCCCAGATCGGCAGCCGGGAGGTATGAGGGGACAAGCCTAATTGCTGGATAAGCCTGGTATCCAAGGTGGGAGTTGCTATTCCAGTTGACGAAACAAGCATAATCATTCCGATATCTGCCAACTCTACACCAGCCCGCTCAACGGCCTGGGTTGAGGCCTCTGCAGCAAGTTCAAAAGCAACTTGTTCATAAACTCTGTTAGCTTCAGCAAATGTATGCGGCTCAGCATACCATTCAAGCGGTTTAGACAGATGTCTTGCTGTGATTAAGCTATTCTCAAATACCGGCATTAACCGATCAAGATTATGGAGATTGTCGCGAAATAGCGAGGCGACATAAGCTTTAATATCCTCTTGCCGCAGGCAATAAGGCGGTACTGCCGTCCCCACCGACATAATTTGCGGAATTCCCACATATATCCCTCCTGCCTAACTTTAGAGTAATACTATAAAGCTATTACGGCAGAAGGAAAAAATACCTGTCAGGAAAAAATCTTTGGCAAATTATACGCGCAAGGGCTAGTGAAGCTGCATCTCTGGTGACTGATTACGGGACTGATCGCGGGATTCCTGTCTGATAGCATCCCCTTGAGACTGCCTATGGCTACCAGCGTAACGGATATTAGCAAACTCGGATAGGTCTCTATCAATAGAGACTAAGTCGCCGCGTTCCAAATCCTTTAATGCTTGCTTGCCAACTGCCTGGGTGGCAAGCTGCATTTCGACAGTACAGGAAGTTAGAAAATTAGCCAAATGCCTGGCGGCTTTGTCAACATCAAGTTTGTCAGTCATTTTTCCGGTATATAGCGCCATCTGGGAGGGTGGTGCTTGCGGCAATGTTTTGGCTACCTGAGTTTGCATTGCTGCCATCAGCGCAATGGTGCCAATATACACGGCGTCAGCACCCAGCGCCAAGGCCTTGAGAAAATGCCCCGGTGTCGTCAGTCCGCCTGCAATAATAACACTGAACCGGTCTCGGAGATTGTTTTCTTTCAGCCAGTCTATAGTTCTGACAAGTGTATGGAAGGTCGGCAAACCCACATTATCTTGTAATGTTGGATTTGATGACGCCGTGCCGCCTTCTGAGCCGTCAACGACAATATAGTCGGCCTGTGTTTGGGCAATGACAGCAAGTTCATACTCGATATAATCTGTTCCTGCTATTTTTACACCTACCGGCACATCATACTGAGCTTTCATATTATTGACCATGTTTATATAATCCTGGGGTGTTTGTTTGCCAGGCATCCGGGCGTAGACCGTGTTTCCCTGCCCTTCCTCCAAATGCCAGGCTTGCCTTAAGTGACGGCCAATTTTATTCGCAGGCATTGGTTCGTCAACAGCCCCGCCCCAAGCCCCCTGACCTAACTGAATTTCAATCGCATCCAGCCGGCTAAGCTGTTCCTGTCCACTCAGTTGTCCACCCCGGTGATACTGTCCTATCAGATATTTGGCCGCATCACGCTCTTCATTTGTCACAGCCGACTCGCCGGTATTTGTAGAGGTTCCGGCCATAGCGGCCCCCTTGGCCAAGGCCATCTTCATAAGCAGACTGAGCGATCCGCCGTAAGACATACCGGTAATCATGATAGGGATATCTAGCTGCAGGGGCCGCTTAGCAGTAGGACCAATCACTGTTTTTGTATCAACTTGTGTATAGTCTGGGTAAGGTAATTGAAATAGCTGCTTAGGATTAAGCAGTATTTTCTCCCATGGTGACAACACTATCGGGCTGCCTAATGGCCTAGTCAATTCTTTACCCAGTTCGGCCCGCATAGCTGCTTCCATGATAGCGCGTGGTGACAACTTCTCGGCCACTGTCACCATCAAAAACGGGTTATCAGGATAGTCTTCAGTAAGCATTTTAGCCATAGCCTCATCAGCCATAGGATCCATCATTTTCATCATCATCCAATTCAATAACAGGGCTACCACCTCCATATTCTATCCGATAGTCTACCCAATTTGCAGGAATACTTGTAAACAGCATCAGTTAGTAACAGGATAAATAATGATAAACTCCTCATAATAATGGTAACAAAACATTAGGAGGGGTTCTGATGAAAACCATATACAATACCAAACTTATACAAGCTGCGATTCTATTATTGCTGCTATGCAGCTTATTATTCGGTGGCTGCGCAAACATGAATCCCGTTGAGCCCCAAGGCCAGCCCACACCTACATCCCCGTCAAAGCAAACCACTGACGCTCAAGAGGTCAAAGTCACGTATAATTACGGCGATACTGGCCCGGTAGAGCTTTCGAACAACAATCTGGTAATGAAAGTAGGACAAAAACTAATCCTTGTTCCAGCTCCTGGTCTCGCAAAAAACACTCGCTTTACCTCCGCTAATGATAACTTTTTTGGCGATATCATGCAGCAAGAAGGCGATCAGACAAGCGGTCAGTTAGTCTTTGTAGCAAAAAAAGCGGGTAAAGGTAAACTTTTAGTTATTCCAAATGGAACTGAAACTGATAGAGCAACCGAACTGTGGGTAACGGTTCAATAGAGATTTTTCTAGCTGTGAAATAAGCAAGTAAAAAAGCCTGAGACTTTTCGATTCGCGAAAGTCTCAGGCTTTTAAAATATTAGCTAGTTCTTATAACGCCGTTTAATAGCCATAACAACCGGAACACTTATGGCGGTCGCAATCAGTGCCTCCGGCAGTCCATTCACTAAGGCTATGCCATAAATCACTTTGGCTGCCGCATCAAATCCAATCCCCCGTGCTTCGGCGAACTGGGCTGCGTACAAAAGATAAATCATAGTTAGCACGCCAAATGTGTTGGTGAGCGAACCAACGATAGCCCCTACACCAATTCGGATTCCATCATGTTTACTCCAGGTCCACTTGTATGCATAATAAGCAGTGATACCGATAAGCACGCGCGGTAATACTGATACCAGCGGGTTAATAAAGGCAAAAGAAAGAATATTAGGTGTGGTTAAATTCTGTATAATACTAAATAAGCCAAAAATCAGGCCGATCATGGCCCCAACAACCGGCCCCTCCAGAACAGCTCCAATAATGACCGGAATTTGCATAATTGTTGCTTTGGCTGTAGGCAGCGGAATAAAGCCAAAGCCTGAAAGCCCTAGTGTGATCGAGATGGCTGACAGCATTCCGATAATGGCAATCTGCCGTACACCAAACTTACTTGTACCTCGTAAAGTTTCTGTTTTTCCCATTACTCATTACCTCCGTTCTTATTCCCATTAGGATATAAGTCGATATTTTCAGAGCGTCTATACCGCCTAGTCTGGTTTCATTGAATACCAGCTATCTGGGCAGGCTGTTCTACTCCGCTTACATGTTACCACATTTAGTAGAATTTTTGTATAGGGTATTTACGCTTTTTGCACCATTTTTTATAGATAGATTTTTCAGAATAAAACCACTAATAGCAAAGCAAACCCTCAGATCCATCAAACATAAGGACTTACGTCTCCAGCTATCTCCTTTCAGGTATCAACAAGCAAATCAGGGTAGCAAATTGATTAAATAACGGCAACATCAATAAAGAAGAAAACAGGTTAAACAAGGTGTGAATAGCCGCCACTTGCCCACTAAAGTCCTGTGTTAAAATCTCAGCAGAAGCAATAAGAACAGGAGTTATCGAAAAAAAAAGCATAACTCCTAAAACATTCAGTACTATATGAGACAGGGCTACCCGCCTGGCGGCAATCGGCGCGGCAGCACTAAAAACGATCGAAGATACGCATGAACCAATATTATTGCCGTAGATCACATAGGCGGCTGTATTTATATCAACCAGCCCCAGATCAGCGAGCAGCATTAGCAGCGCGGTAGCAGCGCTGCTGGATTGAAATAGTATGGTCGCAATAATACCGCCCCAAATGCCATAAATAGGCTGAGATTTAGCCATAATTAGATACTCAGACATTGCCTCCAGCCGGGATAAACCGGAGATGCCTTCTACTAATAAATCCAAGCCGGCGAACATACTTAACAGCCCGGAAAAAGCCAAACCAACAAACCGTAATCTCCGGAAGATACTCAGCATCATTGAGAGTGCTAACAATGGAAGGATATATTCTAAAGGAACAGCTAAGTTTAGCAATTGCAACGTAGAGCACGTACCGATGTTGGCTCCCAAAATTATGCCCAAAGCCTGACGAAATGACATATAGTCAGCGCTCACCAGACCAATAGTAATTAGGCATACAGTTGTACTGCTTTGAAACAATGCGGCGGCTGCCGTACCCAGCACCAGACCACGCCAAGGAGTCTTAGTCAATTTTTCTAAGGCTGCATGCAAGCGGTGCCATAGCGCTTTTTTCAATCCATAGCGCATAACAAAGATACCGCCTAGCAGCATACTTAGTCCCAAAAAGACTTTTACCATAGCAAGCCCCTCCAACATGAGATTTCCGTTAATCTTATGTTGGAGGGGCTTGACGTATGTTTAACCTAAAGTTACCACTTTGCTATTAACAGGATATTATTATAAAACAACGAATATTGATTAATAGTTTAATCCCGCAACACAGCCACGAAAGGAGTTGAGCTTGATGCTCCGAACGCTTAGTAAACTAGCTGCAATGCTCCTGCTGAGCAAGAAGACTACAACTTGGTTTAGATTACTATTACATATTCCAATACCCTCCTTGCTCTTAGGTATTCGGGTCATACTCCACCCAAGATATCTCCTGGATTCGGCTCTAGTATTGTTCCTAACTATGTTCTCACCACTGGTAAGGCGAATCATCAAGTCTGAGCTATAACTAACAGTTCAAAGGGCAGCTGAGAATAATATTCTCAACGCCCTTCAGTAGTATTTTAATGTTTTCAGGCTTGAGGCTGCTGCTCAGCGCGGCAAGTCCTAGACATAGTAGTAAATAAGACCATGACTCCTAACAACAGCAGTACACTGCCCGTAAAAAGAAACACTGGTTTTATCCCGATCCAAGAACCGATCACTCCGCCAATCAGCGGTCCCACCATCGAACCGAGTTGATTGGCCGTTGTTGCCAGGCCAAAAACACGACCTTGGGAGCCTGCATCGGTACATGATACGGCAATGGTATTAATGGCTGGAAATACACCCACAATAAACAATCCATAGAGAAATTGCAGCAAACTAAATTGATAAATATCGTTTGCTAAAAACTGCCCCAGATTAAATACCCCTGCTCCCAGAAAAGCGATAACCATTATTTTAAAGAAGCCTTGACGCTGTCCCATTCGGCCCCATAAAGGGGCAGCAATCGCCCCCGCAAGGCCTGCTAAACTATACACTACCCCTGCTGTCAAGGCTACGCCTTCGAAACTTCCTTGTAATTGGGCTACATATAGTGTAATGAGCGGCTGCAAAATCATACTCACGGCCTGTACCGAAAATAGTAGCAGTAACATCTGGACTAGTTTTCGATTTTTTAACGCCACTTTCATATCATCTAACATGCTACCTTGAGGGGCCGCAGAGCAGGTTTCAGGTTCCTTCACTAGCAAACCTACTGTAATGGTACCAAGAAAAATGACTCCAGCTGCCACTACAAAAGATAAACGCATGCCAAAAACATGCGAAAGTGTCCCTCCAAGCAATGGTCCTAAAATCCCGCCAATGAGTAAAGTGGTTTGCATAAACCCCAGACTAAAACCCATTTTCTCTTTTGGTGTAGACGTGGCGACAATGGCCATAGCAGCCGGAACAAAACCGTTGGCAAACCCTTGCAGCAGTCTTACAATCAACAAATCGACCGGATTTCTGACAAATGCCCCTAAAAAGTATACTACCGCCAGACTAAAGCCGGCCCGCATCACCATGCGGCGCCGGCCACTCTTGTCTGCGCACCGCCCCCAGTAGGGAGCCATGACTGCTGCAACCAAAAATGTAATTGAAAATACAAGCCCTGACCACATGTTTACAGTTTCCGGACTTGCCCCGATATCCAGAAGGTACAGAGGCAAAAACGGGATAACCATTGTATAACTTGAGCCTGACAGCATAACAGCAAAAGCTAATGTCCAAAGATTTTTACGCCAATTCAACGAAAAGACTCCTCCCAAGATCCATTTTGGCCTATACCATAGTGCTTCGACTTTTCATTCGCAATACCTGCTGGTTTAGGTAAGAGCATGGGAGGCCAATTCTTCCTTCGTTAAATGCGAAATTGGTTAACAGTTTCTTGGAGCTCCTGTGCCATAGTAGCAAGGTTCTGACTGGCAGACGCAATTTCTTCTATTGAGGCTGATTGCTCTTCAGTGGCCGCCGATACAGTCTCAGCCTCCACCGCTGCCTTTTTGCTCAGATCATCAATCGTTTTCACAGAAGATACAAGCTGCTGATTACCATTATCCACCTGCACCATGGCAGAGGAAATCTTAGTTACTTGAGCTGATACTTGCATTACTAGCTCTGCAATCTCCCGGAAGGCGCTGCCAGCCTCATTCACTACCGCAGCCCCTACACTTACCTCGCGAGTTCCATGATCCATAGCACTAACGGCCTTATCGGTATCACCCTGGATTTCACCAATAAGATCAGCAATTTGTTTGGCTGCCTCCTGTGACTGTTCGGCCAGCTTGCGTACTTCCTCGGCGACAACAGCAAATCCTCTGCCTTGCTCACCCGCACGAGCTGCTTCGATGGCAGCATTTAGCGCCAACAGATTTGTCTGGCCGGCAATTCCAGATATCGTGTCTACAATCTGCCCGATCTCTTTTGACCGCTCCCCTAAGTTGGCAACTACCTTGGCTGAGTTGTTCACGGTTTGTTCAATAAGTGCCATCTGATTAACAGCCTTACCGATAGAGACACCGCTTTCTTTAGCTTTATCAGCTGCTTGAGCTGATTTAGTTACCGTTTGCTCAGCATCAATAGCCGCTTGTTTAATACTTACTGACATCTTTGCTACCATAGCAGCCGTTTCTTCGACAACACTTTGCTGCTGATGTGCTCCCTGCGCGATATCCGAGACTGAACCTGCCACTTGATTGGAGGCTTGAGCCGATTCATGCGAACTGGCAGTCAATTCTTCTGATGAAGCTGCCACCTGTTCGGCATTTGTATGAACGCTTAAAATCAAGGTGCGCAGGCTTTGGATCATTTTGTTAAAACCATCAGCAAGGTCAGCAATTTCATCTTTCCCCTCAGCCATTGCCTGTATAGTAAGATCACCTGAGGCAACCTTGTTGACTTGGCTGGCAAGGATTTCAATTGGCCTGGTTATCCGTTTCGCTATGATAAAAGTAATACCAGTCACTATAAGAACACAGGTAAAAGTAATAAGACCAAATAGCCATTTTAAATTGGCCAGCGGTTTGTAAATGACTTCTTCCGGAACATTTATAGCTAATGTCCAGTTTGTTGAAGGTACTTTTTGATAAACCATGAGAAATTCTTTACCGTTAAATCGATATGTAGTAAAGCCTTGTTCTTTGCCAAGCATATCTTTGAAGGCAGCAGACATCTCTTTCAGTTTATCTGCCTCAAGAATATTTTTAGACACTAATTCAGGGTCAGGATGGGCCAGCATGATTCCCTTAGCATCAAGTAAAAAGGCGTAGCCTTCTCCATGCAGATTAATGTCTTTTACATTATCAACAAGTGTCTTCAACAATATATCTTCACTAATAATGCCGCGGACTTGGCCTGATGAGCTTTTTAGCGGCATAGCCACTGATACGGCCATCTCCTTGGTTACCATATCCAAATATGGCTCGGTAAAGGTAAGCTTGCCCTGCTCTGTTGCCAGCTTGTACCATCCACGGATACGAGGATCATAATCAGCAGGTGGTGTCCAGCCGCTTCCGTCTACCATTTTCCCGGCAACCGAACCAAAATACATGTCAGATAACTCTTTGTCTACAGTCTTATAGCCTGCTAACATAGGAACTGTTATTTCACCGTCACCGACTGTGCTCTGGATGGTACCAACTGTGATCTCCAGCATTCTAGCTTTACTGATCAGCCAGCCATCGAGTTTGTTAACATGAGAATTAACGTTTGCCTTCATTTCTTCCTGGATTCCAGCTGAAACCTGTCCCTTAGTGAACATATAGCCGGAAATAGCTGACACTAAGAGAGTCATTACTGTTAGCAACGAAAAAAGCAGTGTCAGTTTAATCTTTAATTTCATGTTTTCCCCCCACATATTATATGCAACTACATTTCATAAGCTGACAATACGGCCCCATCACCTGCCATTCAACTAAAATAAGAAGCCTCCGGCACACTGAATGTCGAAAGCTTCTTTGCTTGTGGTTCATCAACGATTCCTATATGACAATATTCTACAATTTATGGGTAGGTTTGTAAATACCCTTAAGAGTACATTGTTCACCCTTTGTTAAAAGTATCGTTGTGCCTTTCCAAAAAGCTGGTATTAAAGTCCCCGCTTAAAAACACCTCATGCTCTAACAGCTTTTGGTGAAACGAAATCGTTGTATAAACCCCTTCAATAACAAACTCGGCTAATGCCCGTTTCATTCTCTCAATAGCTTCCTGCCGGGTTTTACCCCATACAATAACTTTTGCCACCATGGAATCATAGAAGGGGGAAATTTCACAACCGGGAAAAGCGGCACTGTCAACTCGTACGCCAAAGCCGCCTGGAGGCAGATACCTTTTGACTACCCCTGGCGATGGCATAAAATTGTTGTCCGGGTTTTCAGCATTAATCCGGCATTCAAGGGCCCAGCCGTTAATCTGTACATCTTCCTGGCTGACAGAGATCAGACCGCCAGCAGCCACATTGATTTGTTCTTTGATCAAATCAATGCCTGTGACCAACTCTGTTACTGGATGCTCTACTTGAATACGGGTGTTCATCTCCATAAAATAAAACCGACCATGCTTATCCAATAGAAACTCCACCGTTCCAGCACTATGATAATTCACCGCCTTCGCTGCCAAAACTGCGGCATAGCCCATTTGCTGCCGTAATACTGGATCAAGTGCAGGCGAGGGAGCTTCTTCTACAAGCTTCTGATGACGACGTTGAATCGAACAATCCCGTTCACCAAGGTATACTACATTGCCTTGTTTATCAGCAACAATCTGGATTTCAACATGTCTGGGATCGTCTAAATACTTTTCCAAATAAACTCCGGAATTACCAAACGCATTCTCGGCTTCCTTTTGCGCTTGACGAATGGCTTTTTTTAATTCTTCTTCATCTTTGGCCACTCTCATTCCTTTACCGCCACCGCCGGCTGTTGCCTTAACAATCACCGGATAACCGATGCTTTCGGCTACGCTGACAGCCATCTCCATATCTTCAATGAGCCCCTCTGTCCCAGGAAGAGTAGGAACACCCGCTTGTCTCATGGTTTCACGCGCAACAGCTTTAGCTCCCATTGCCCTTATCGCGTCAGCATCAGGACCGATAAATGTAATACCATAGCCGGCACAGATTTCAACAAAATCAGCATTTTCAGCAAGAAAACCATAACCGGGGTGAATGGCATCTGCTCGAGTAAAGGCAGCTACACTCATTAAACTGGGTATATTCAAATAACTGTTCTTGGCAACGACAGGCCCGATACAGTAAGCTTCATCAGCCATTTTTACATGTAAGGCTTGCCGGTCTACTTCCGAATAGACAGCAACTGTTGCTATTCCCATCTCACGGCAAGCTCTGATAATTCTAACAGCAATTTCTCCTCTGTTAGCAATCAGTACTTTTTTAAACATCATTATCCCCTCGTATTCTTCATATTCCTTGCGGGAGATCATACTGTATCTCTCTTATACTTGTCGTCAGCCATAATTATTTTTAAATTTTATAAAACACCAAATTGTTCATCCCTCACATCGGTGACAAACATATGTCCCGGAGCATGTGTAATCATAATCTCCGGTTTAACTTGCATAGCCACGGCTTGTGGAGTAACGCCGCATGCCCAGAAAACAGGAATCTCTCCATCTTTGATCGTAACGCTGTCACCAAAATCAGGCTGATGAATATTTTTAATACCGATACTCTCTGGATTACCAATATGTACCGGTGCCCCATGTACAGACGGAAAACGTGATGTTACCTGTACAGCCCGAATGACATCCTTTTCCGAAATCGGACGCATACTGACAACCAAGGGACCTTCGAACCGGCCTGCTTTTATGCATGGAATCTGGGTCTTATACATAGCCACATTACAATTTTCCTCAATATGGCGGATCGGAATGCCATTATTCATTAACGGATATTCAAACGTAAAACTGCACCCAAGCAGAAAAGCCACCATATCCTCTTCCCAGTATTTGACGATATCGGTTACTTCTTCAGCTAATTCACCATGCCGATATATCCTATACTTCGGGATGTCTGTTCTTAAATCTGCTCCGGGAGCTACCAGTCGCGGAATAGGTGAACCAGGCTCGGTTACATCAAGCACCGGGCAAGGCTTGGGATTGCGTTGACAAAATAGAAGAAACTCAAAAGCAAGCTCTTTTTTCAAAATTGCCAGGTTCGCTTGTGTAAAGCCGTTAGCCATTCCCGCTGTTGGCTTTGCCCATTTACCCTGACGAATCATCGACCGAACTGCAGCGGGACTCATAGTTGCAAAATCTCTCATTTTTCTACCCCCCTTTTGCTGTCAAAATTATGCTATTTGAACAGTTTCGGAATCTCATTGATAAGAGTATATCCACCCATATATGTCATCACTACAACAACCACACCGCCAAATATCGTCATCCATAACGGATGCTTGTAGTTTCCAACAATATTTTTCTTGTAAGCAGCAACCAAAATAGTACCCAGTGTAATAGGTAAAATCAAACCGTTGAGGGCCCCAACCAGGATTAATACCTTAACCGGTCTGCCTACCAAAGCAAATATCGCTGTTGAAACAATAATGAAACCAATAATTACCCATTTATTGTTCTTGTCTATCGTTGTACTGAATGACCGAATGAAAGATACCGATGTATACGCGGCGCCAATAACAGAGGTAATAGCCGCTGCCCACATAACAATGCCAAACAGTTTATAGCCGATATCGCCAGATGCCAGCTTAAATACCGACGCAGGCGGGTTAGCCGGATCAATAGCCAGTCCTTGGGCTACAACACCAAGTGCGGCTAAAAATAATATCACCCGCATAACTGCTGTAACCAAAATACCGGAAACAGAGCTTTTCGTTACTTCCGGCAAAGCATTAATACCGCGGATCCCTGCATCCAACAGACGATGTCCGCCAGCAAATGTGATATATCCGCCCACTGTACCGCCAACCAAGGTAACAATAGCCATCATATCGATCTCATCAGGGATAAAGCTTTTCACAACCGCTTGGCCTATAGGCGGTGCAGAAGAAATGGCAACATATAGGGTAAGACCAATCATACCGAAACCAGCAATCTGGGTAAATCGATCCATTGCTTTCCCCGCTTCTTTAACGAGAAATATCGCTATGGCAATAACTGCGCTCACTATGGCACCGTTTACCGGTGATACGCCAAATAAAACGTTAAATCCTAGTCCAGCTCCCGCAATATTGCCGATATTGAAAGCAAGACCGCCCAGCACAATCAGAAAAGCCACAAAGTAACCCAGTCCAGGGAAAACCATATTGGCAATATCTTGCCCTCGTTTCTCGGAGACGGCAATAATTCTCCAGACGTTCATCTGAGCACCAATATCCAAAATGATTGACACTAAAATACCAAACCCAAAGCTTGCCGCCAACTTTTGAGTAAATACAGTGGTCTGAGTTAAGAATCCAGGGCCAATGGCAGAAGTTGCCATCAGAAAGGCCGCACCTAATAATAAACTCCAGTTCGACTTTACTGCTACAGGTTTCTTATTATCTAGGTTTGTTATGTTTTTATCCAGTTCCATTTTTACATTCCTCCTTAATTATTGCTCTTTATTCATCGCCTGCTGCCCGAACGGAGATCTCAGAACGTGCAAGGAATTCGAGAATAAAATCTATAAGGGTTTTATTACAAACAGCGGCTGGCCGTATTCGACAAATTGTCCGTCTTTGACCAAAACCTCTGCAATCTCCCCGTCGATACCGGCTTCAATTTCGTTAAATAACTTCATGGCTTCCAGCACACAGACAATGGTGCCTGTCTGTACTTGCTGCCCCACCTTGACGAAAGGTTCGGCCCCTGGTTCGGGGGCGGCATAGAAAGTGCCAATCATAGGTGCTGGCAGCGTATGCAGCTTATACTCGACAGCCGCGACCGTCGTTTGAGCAGATCCCTGACAGAGACTGTCGGCTACAGCTGTCTGTTCTGCCTGAGCTAGTTGGATCTGGCTACCGCCCTTTACAATCACCAGCCTTGTCGCCTCTTGTTCTAGCTCAAAGCGGTTAATATCTGACTGATTAACCGCTTTAATTATTTCCAGTATCTCTTCAACTTTTAGCATTGTTTCACTCCTCACAGGCTATTTTAGCTTCAAACCAATGGCTGTTTGCAACTTTTTTATACTTTGTTCTCGTTCAAGGTGTAGCTTCCCGGCCTCGGAAACAGTAATTTCCTCAAACCTGACTTTGCCTCCCGGCTTAATCTGGGCAACCTTAGAAATATCCACCAGAGCTACCTGTCCAATCTTGGGATATCCCCCTGTTGTTTGCCGGTCGGCCATCAATACAATGGGATTGCCATCAGGCGGCACTTGGATGGTTCCCAAAGCTACTGCTTCCGAAACCATTTCCAACGGTTTTTCTAACATAAGCGCGGCACCTGATAACCGGTACCCCATTCTATCTGACTGTGATGTAACCTGAAATACGCTATCCCAAAGCTTGGCTTTACTCTCATCGGTAAACTTGTCAAACTGCCCGCCACGCAAAACCCTCACAACTGGCTCAGTGTCTGGCAGAATGTGTGCTTGACCTGCATACCACGAGGTCGAGATAACCGGGCCGCAGTCCGCCTGCTTGGTCAGATGCCGGATAACCTGAAGTGAAGCTGCCTGCGGTGGGTTAGTTTCCAGCACATCACCAGACTGTAGTGGGCGCCCTTGAAAACCGCCGATACCAGCCCGCAGATAGGTGCTTTTGCTGCCCATCACTTCACTGATACCATAGCCCCCCGCCACCGATAAATAGGCGCGACACCCTGACTTACAGCGACCAAATTTAAGCACACTACCTTTCTGTATGTATACCGGCCGCCATAATGGAACAGGCTTATCATCGACTGTGGGCGACAAGTCCCCACCGGTTATTGACATCAGGGTGTCTGCTTCTAGCTTGAGGGTAGGACCTATCAGCGTAATTTCTAGCACTGCCTCCCCCTCAGCATTTCCGACCAGCAGATTTGCTGCTCTAAGCGAGTAGGAATCCATGGCACCACTGACTATGACCCCGTATTTTTGATAGCCATATCTCCCCAAATCCTGAATGGTAGTGAGCAACCCGGGGCGAAGAACTGTTATGCTCATTGGCCTGCCCCCTTCAGCTTCCAATATTCTTCTAGAAGAATTGGCCGAAATTTTATCATATCGCCTGACTGCAGCAGGGTTGGCGGGTTGTCATTGGGACAAAACAGGTCTAGCGGCGTACGACCGATAAGCTGCCAACCACCTGGCGTCGTGATGGGATATACCCCTGTCTGCATGCCAGCAATGCCTACCGTTCCTGCCGGGATGGCCGGACGCGGTGAAGTACGGCGCGGGGCGGCAATGCGTTCGGACATGCCTCCCAGATAAGGAAAACCCGGGGCAAAGCCAAGCATGTAAACAAGATATTGACCGCCTGCATGAATCTCAATAACCTCATTTACCGTACGGCCATTATGCTGTGCCACAAACTCCAGATCAGGCCCAAACTCTCCGCCGTAACAGACGGGAATTTCCACAATTCTGGGCTTAACCTCCTCTTGCTGCTCCAGCGTATTCACAATCTCCTGCAGCAGTGAAGCCGCTGCTTCACAAGTGAGTTTTATAGGATCATAAAAGACGGTAACACTGGCAAACGCTGCAACATATTCCACCATTCCCGCAAAGGGATATTGATCAAGATAGTCATTTAACGCTTTTACCTTCCGGTGCAGCTCTGGATGAATGCCTTTCCCGAATTCAACCATAATGGCCGTTTCGCCAAAAGGCACCAGGACGGCGGCTGATTGACAATCAGCCATGGTTTGATTCAAATTCATCACCCCGTTATACAAAACTATTTTGTCCTACATTTATCGATTTACTTGCCTATAGACTGAACACAAATGCCTGCCCTTTCAAGGACTTCCCGGATGTGCCGGGCAAACGCCAATGCCTCAGGGCCGTCGCCGTGGATGCAGACAGTATCTGCCTGAATCGCAATATCGGTTCCCTGCTGTGATGTTACTTTGCCTTCTCTGACCATACGAACTACCTGAGCCACCGCCTTTTCATGCCCGGCGATCAGCGCGTCTGGCTGACTACGCGGCGTCAATGATCCATCCGGTTGGTAGGTTCGGTCAGCAAATACTTCGTGCGCAGTTTTAATGCCGATTTTTTCTCCCGCCTTGACTAGCTCACCACCTGAAAGGCCAAACAAGATTAGCGTAGGGTCAATTTTATACATGGCTTCAGCGATGGCTTCAGCCAATCCCTTATTCTTAGCCGCCATATTATACAGAGCACCGTGCGGCTTTACATGCTGCATTGTGCCACCTTGCGCTTTGACAAACCCGGCTAGCGCGCCAATCTGATAAATAACCAGGTCATACGCTTCCTGCGGCGAAATCACCATATCGCGGCGGCCAAAACCATTCAAATCAGGAAGTCCCGGATGCGCCCCGATAGCAACACCATTTTTAAGAGCAAGGTCAACCGTTTTGCGCATAACTGTCGGATCGCCGGCGTGAAAACCGCAGGCAATATTGGCTGAAGTAACAAATGGCAATATATCTTCGTCTACTCCAATTTTGTAGGCGCCAAAACTTTCTCCCAGATCGCAATTCAAATCAACCCGGTACATGCTCATTCACTCCTTTTTCTTTCATATATAATACAAAACAAAAAGGACACACCAAACAAACATTTATTTGTTTGAAGCGCCCTTGCTTCTTTACATTATTACTGATTTACTTGTTTTTTATCATACCACCGTAAACCGCGTGCGTAAAATTGAAAAATTAAATAGGGCAGTTCAATTTTCTTGAACTGCCCTATTTTGAGTGCGCGGCAATCATGTTGTAGGTTTGTTGCTCATATTGCAAAGCTTTGATAGCGTCCTGCTCAGCAACAGCTGTAAATCGGATTTTGTCACCAGGCTTCGCTTGTGCCAACTTGGACAAATCGACGCGGATTACATAGCCGATTTTTGCAAAACCACGGGTAGTATGATGATCGGCAGTCACAATAAACGGTCTCCCGTTTGAAGCGATTTGAATAGCGCCCAAACCCACGGCATCTGAAACAATATCGGCCTCTTTCCCCAGAGGTAGAATCTTGGGTCCTTTCAGCGGATAGCCTGCCCGGTCAGCTTGACCGGCAATCGTATAGGCACTATTAAAAAATGTTTGGATTGCATTGCCTGTAAACATATTGTCCTGCGGACCAAGAAGTACCCGCAAGTTAACTTCAGGGGTATACTGCGGCATATATTGGCTTTGCAGCCTTCTCGGTCCAGTGGGGGCAGCACTGTCCTGACCAACATACAAGACATCCCCCTGGCGTAAGGCCCTTCCTTCATACCCTCCGATTTTCGCCCGCGTATATGTTGACCGGCTGCCCAGCACCGGCGGCACTTCAATCCCGCCCCGAATAGCCAAATAGGTACGACAGCCGCTTATCGCAGCATCAAACCTAAGTTCCCCCTGTTTGGGAACAAAAAAAGACGACCAGTTACTGATAAGCTTGCCATTGAGCTTCCCCTGCATATCGGCGCCACAAACGGCTACAAACTGTTCTTGGTCAAATTTGAAGGCTGCACCAGAGTCCGTCATCTCAATGACCGCGGCAGTCTCTTGATTACCTGCAAGTATATTGGCTATTCGGTAGGCATATCTATCCATCGCGCCGGCAATAGGCATGCCGTACGCCTGATACCCCCACCGCCCTTCATCTTGAATTGTAGTAAAATAGCCCTGCTGAAGAGTAGTTATCAGTGACCTTCACCCCCTTGTCCTAAGTGACCAACTTGGAGTGTATAGAGGCCTGCCGCCACTTCCCGGCGGATTGTAAAGTATTCATCAATTCCAATATCTACAAATTGTACATAATCACCGGCAGCAACAAGAAACGGATTGCTGCGGTTGGGATCAAATGCTTTTAGGGGAGTCCGCCCAATTAGCCACCACTCACCTGGACTCTCAATCGGGTAAAAACCAGTTTGGTTACCGCCAATGCCTACCGAACCAGCCGGCACCTGATTGCGTGGGGTTTCCTGCCGTGGTACGACAAGCTGTTCCGGCAGACCTCCCAGATAAGGAAATCCAGGTGTAAATCCAAGCATGTATACCAGGTACGGTTTTGCAGTATGGGCTGCGATTACCTCACGAACTGGCAAACCGATGTACTTAGCCACAAACTCCAAGTCTGGCCCTAATACTCCACCATAACAAACAGGCACATAAACAACACGGGCTGGTACACACTCTGTTTCCATCGGCTTAAGCTGCCCAAGGAATTGACGAATCAGCTTGGTCAATTCCTCCCGGGTAAGGGTTAACGGGTCAAAATACACCGCTACTGACCGGTATGTTGGTACAATCTCCAGTATGCCTTGGCGGTTGTTGTCAGTAAGCAGCCGGGTAAGTTGCAGCACAAGCGCATTAACTTCTGGCGAAATGACCGCTCCCAGTTCGACTACCAATCCATATTCACCGGCAATCATTAATTTGATATCCTGTAACATATTCATTCCGGGTCAACCCGCTTAAGTAATCTTTCCTGAACCAATTTGATAAAAGCCCTTATTGCATGAGAATGCCATTTATCCTTGTGATACACCAAGTAGGCGTTTGTCTTAAGATCAGCCCCCTGCCACCGCAAGGCAGTCAATAATCCGGCTTCAATTTCTTCTTTAACCACCACCAATGGCAGTATAGCTATACCTAAATTACTGATGACAAACTGCTTAATGGTTTGAATTTGGCCTATTTCCAATACTGTTCTTGCCTGGACATCGGCTTTTATTAATATTTCTTCCAATGCCATCCGGTAATTGCTGCCTGAATCAGTAAAAACAAAGGTCTGTCCCTGCAAATCTTTCACCTTTACCTGTTTCTGTTTAGCGAGCGTGTGCTTAGGCGAAGCTACCATGACGATGGGCTCAGGCCAAAGTAACTGTCCCACCAAATCGGCGTCCCGAATGTTTTTTTCCAGACAAAAAGCAAGATCCATCATGTTTTTCCGTAATAAAGTGCGAAACTCGCTGGCAATACCAAGCTGCAGCTTCAATCCTACATCAGGATACAGTGAGGAATACTCTTTCAATACATCGGTTAGATAATATACGCATAATGATTCAGGCATACCAATGACAATCGGCCCTCGGGGCACTTGAAAATTGTCGAATTCATTTTTTGCATCATCAGCTAGTTTAGCAATTTGTTCAGCATAATCATACAGCCTTTCGCCGTCAGTTGTCAGCATTAGCTGATGCCCAAACCGTTCGAAAAGAGCGGTGTCCAGCTCTTTTTCCAACAGTTGAATATGAGTAGTGACAGTAGACTGCGTGTAGCCCAAAAACTGTGCTGTCTGTGAAAAACTACCCAGTTTTACGATAGTGATAAAAGTCTTTAATTGTCGAATTTCCAAGAAGCCAGCCCTCCCTATAACTGGGCGTTATCCAACTGAATCAACTAATACGCCATCAAGCAAATCAAACCCTGCAATTGTCCTTCGGTTTATTGTAACCCCTTTTTTGCGGCAGATGTTCACATATACTATAAACGCATTCTCTAAAAGCTCAATATGATTCTCCAATCCATGTACAGTTGCGCCATGATAGCGCTGATAGAAGGTGTCATCTTGACTGGATTTCCCGTCTTGCGAGTTAGCATGAAGATATTCCTGTATTAGTACGTTAAGAATAATCTGCCAGCCGCCAATCCCCTTTTGCGCAAGGGAAATCGTCTTGCGGTCAAAAGTAATATAATTTTTCCCATCGGTCCAAGCTTTTGCAGTATCAGACACACCCAGGTCGATACGCCTTGGAGTAAGCAGTCCTCCACTATTGCTGTCGCTGTCTATTACACTGAGAATATTCCGAGAAACATGATTTAGAGTGGCGATGGTTGCCTGCTCTTCCTTGGTCCATTCGTCAGGCGGCACTGGCATGCGTAATTCGGAAAGCTCAGTGCAGATATCCTTGAAGCTTTCAAAAGTCGCGGGTATGGCTTCTTTATACCAGGGATAGATACCAGACATCCCTCTTTTTATCTGTTCCGCAAACTCCCTTACACTTTCAGCGCCAAAACGCTCTAATACAGACGGTGTAACGATAAAACCACGCTTCGAACGGTGGATATACTCAGCCAGTGTGTTTCCCGGTTCAGCCACAGATATCGGTTTGTGGCCCCACAGCAATGCTGGAGCAATATCACTGAGGACATGATATTTACCTAAAACATCTTGTATAAGCTTGGCATTCTTAACTGTATGAGTATCAAGCTCGCCAGCAAGAAACAGATGAATCATATTATTTCTCTTGGCAGTTGTCATCCGTTCCCGCTGACTTTTTCCTGCCGCCTCGTGCTGCAAAAAAGGCTTAATCTGCTTCCAGACCTCACACTCGCTGATAAGAATGTCATTACGCGCCATATTAAGCGAGAGTCTCACCCCAGGCTTGGTAACAACAATCCCACCGCAGCCAATCTGATACGCAGGAAAGCGTCTTACGAAAAAACCAAGATTGTAGACAAAGAGATCTCCTGTCTCACGTATCTTGATCCAAGCATCAGGAGTGTCGTGAGTCCACTTCTCCTTGGCTGAATCTTTGCTGATGCGCTTTCCGTTGAGCATGACAGGAATAGGTACATATTTGACAAGTTCCTTGCATTCCCGCTCAAACGTAAATAGATCGTTAGCACTTAGCGGTTCATAAAACCTACCTTCAATTACAAGTCCCACCTGCTGTGGAAGACCATCAATCAATTCATAATCTAGGCCTTTATTCTTTATATCAACATCCATCCGGAAGCTATTCGTTGTCCATACTGTAGAGCAGAAATTCCAGAGCTGCGCCCGGCCAATACCGAACTGGCCAAACGTCCTGTCAACGCCTTGGTGATCAAAGCCAAATACCTCAAAGCATTGCTCAATTTCTTCCCGTGTTCTAAAACCACGTCCGTTGTCACTGATGATGAGCTTTTCTTGTGTTGCAACAATATTTATTGCTGTTGCACCGGCATCAACGCTATTCATAATACATTCACCGACGCTTTTTGCCAGTGTTCCAGCCTGGGCTTTAATAAGAGAATAAATGATATCAGGTGCCACAGTAAATTTTCGAATATTAATTGTTTTATCGATCACTCTATGTTCCTCCTCAGTTATACTGCTCCAGCCAAAAAGAAAAAAGCACCTATAACCTACCTGATAAGTAAGTTATGGGTACTTTCTATGCATCTTAGACTATGTCCTGCTAAAATTTACACATTCTAACAAAATCTTCATTTTGTCCTTCCCACGGCGCAGAAGCGTCCACAGCCACGGTTTTGGATGTAGACAGTAGTACCATCCTCATCCTGCACAGCCATACAATCTCCTACCAGCTCCGGCACTGTCACCTTAAGCAGCTCTGCCATTCTAATAATAAGCCCATGCCCAGGCCGCCAGCGATTGGCCTCATAATGTTCAATAGCGCCAGTTGATACGCCGATAGACTCTGCCAGTTGTTCCTGGGTCATGCCGCACCGCTCACGCAAAGTACGAATTTTCTCGCCGATCATAATTTCCCCTCTTTATCATAAGAGTAATGATTAGACTCGTTAGATTACTCAAAACCTAAATTTTCACAAAATAAATAGCCGGTACAAAACTACAGGCATAAGAAAAAAATCCTTGCCTCATACCTTCGTACCGGCCTACCCAACACCAAGCCTACGCCTTGTGTCCTGTCCTCCAGCATCTATGGTTGATATTTTTTATCTCAGATAAGAAAAACTGTTGCAGAATCTACTTATAGTATTATCCGCTCTTTTTTTCCAAACACCTGAGTTTTTTTTCAAGGTTGTCTGCCAGAATATATATTTCCACTCGTTCTCCGGTTTTGGTGCTAATGTCGCTATGGCTGCTAACAACCTTACATTCTGTAAGCTTTGCAACCAAGTCTTCAGCGTCATCACTAAATGTTTCTCTCAGTATCTGGCGCATTTCTTTTACCACCTGCCGTCCTTTATCAGTCTTGGCCAGATGGGTTTCCTCTACCGTGAGTACTCCCTTGAACCGGATGAGTACCATATCTTCAATAATATAAGTCCGGGTTTCAACAGGCCCCCGTCCTACCAGGCTACGGTGGAGTTTTATAAACGCGTCACTGATGGCCGCTTCCAAAACGGCTTTTTTCTGGAGCATTCCGTACCTCCCAAACCTCCCGCCAGCACCCTTGCCGGCTTAGGAAAAACAAAAAAGACCCTACAGGTCTTACGACCCCTTGCTTTGGCCTACGAAGTTAGCTGACGGGTAGGATGGCAAGAGATAAGACATCCCTTCTGCTAAGACAGAATTAACCCCAAAAAGTGGTTCCTCCGCTTCCGTATATGGAACTCGGCCTATTATTCTTATTATTTAACTATACTCCCAGAATTAATAAAAAGAAAGCGCCAATTATCGTAATGCAAGCCACGCCCAGTCATTAGATAGGCAATAGCACACATTGCCTATCTATCTCTCAGGTTATCTCTGTAATTCTTGCCTTTCCTAGGAATTTCCGAAGACAACTCACTAAGTCTCCGCCCGATTCAATCTCAAGATTTTAAATGTGACACGGCTCGATATACATGCTATCCATATAATACTTATTGACTGCCATTCCGTGCGCGGTTTTACATGGCAAGCCAGGCAAACCCCTGCAGCAACCTCCTCAGTGCTCAACTTCTGGTATTCAAGCTCTAATAAACTTTACTTATTTCCATCCCCTTCATTCTGAAGGCTGTTTCTATTTCCTGAACATGACTATGCCCATTTGTCTCCACAGTGACCTCCAGCTGGGCCTGCTTAAACCGATCCAAGACCTTAGAATGATTATGGTCCAGCTTAATGACATTGGCATGCACATCTGCCAGAATTTGAGCAACACGCAGCAGTTCGCCAGGTTTGTCTGGCAGAGTGACAGTAAAGCAGAACAGCCTGCCTCTGGCGACCAGCGCTCTGTTTATGATCGCCGAAATAGTGGATATATCAATATTACCGCCACTAAGCAGACATACTATGTTCTTGTCTTTTGACTGCAGCTTTTTGAGCCCAGCCAGTGACAGTACCCCTGCACCCTCAGCAACCATTTTATGTTTTTCCATCAATAGTAATATTGCATCAATGATATCGAAATCAGAAACTGTGACTATATCATCCACAAACTGTTTGATAAATTCAAAGGTTAAGATACCTGGTTTTTTGACAGCAGCGCCATCTGCCATGGTGTCTACCTTTTCCAGCGTGCTGATCCGGTTCTTTTCCAGCGACTGTTTCATACAAGATGCGCCCTCAGGCTCCACCCCGATAATTCTTATACTTGTCTTTAGCATCTTTGCGGCAAACGCCAGTCCGCTGATTAAGCCGCCGCCCCCAACCGGAACCAATATTTCATCAACATCATTAAACTCCTTAAGAATTTCCAATGCCAATGTTCCCTGACCAACGATTACATCCAGATCATCAAAGGGATGAATGAACACATAATCGTTTTCTTCTTCCATTTCTCTTGCCTTCTTATAGGCATCATCATAGGTGTCGCCATGCAAAACAACGTGAGCACCATAGTTTCTGGTGGCTTCAACCTTTATAATCGGTGTAGTGGCTGGCATGACCAAGGTGGACTTGGCACCAAGCAGCTTAGACGCATAGCCTATTCCCTGAGCATGATTACCGGCTGAAGAGGCAACAACCCCTCTTCCCTTCTCCATCTCACTTAGCTTGCTAATCTTATAGTAGGCCCCGCGGATTTTAAATGCACCTGTTACTTGTAGGTTTTCCGGCTTGATAAATACTTGATTTCCTGATTCATTACTGAAAACAGGGCTTGCAATCAGCTCTGTCTTGTGTAAAACAGGACGCAATTGCTGTTCAGCAAAATAAACATCCTCAAGCGATATTGATGAGTTCGGCAATTTAAAAATACTTTTGTTTAATTCAGACATAAGATCCTCCCTAAAATGAAAATAAAAACTCGTCCTTGATTTCTAATCAAGGACGAGTAAAATACCCGCGATACCACCTTATTTGCATAGCAATGCCACTCTTCGGTTCAATCAAACCTAAGCCGATTAACGCGGCTAATCCGGCATCTCTTACTCAAATTTCAGAAATGCAGTTCTGGAGTGATTTTCCTCCAAATGCTTGTTATCGGCTTTCACCAAATGCCGACTCTCTGCAAACGTACACTCAGACTACTATCTCCATCATTACCATTATTGTTATGCTTTGTATACATTGTACCATTGTTTTCTCGGAGATGTCAATTGTTTGTATTTTTATCATTCAGGTTGTCATATGACTTAATTAACGCGTCAAATAACTTGTTTTTTGTTCATTTTACCATTCAACTGACTCACCAGACCTATCCTCTTGAGTCACCCACTGATTCACATACAGCTACAAAACTCTTTCACCTAATAACGACCCGATAAGGGCCACCGCAACTCTAGCCGTCTGATTCCTTTTATCAAGCACGGTGTTGACTTCCACAAATTCTGCACTTGTAACAATATTGGCGGTTGAGATAAGTTCCATGGCTAGATGACTTTCACGATATGTCAGTCCACCAAAGACAGGGGTTCCAACCCCAGGCGCATGTAAAGGGTCCATGACATCCATATCAAAACTGACGTGAACGCCATCTGTACCATCTGATACAAGAGCGATAGCCTCTTCCATGACCTTGGCCATGCCCATGATGTCAATCTCATGCATGGTGTATACGGTAACCCCTAGTTCTTTCAGGAGCACCTTTTCCCCAGGATCCAAATCCCTGATACCAATCATAACAAAATTTGCCGGGTCAAGTTTTACACCCCGCCCTCCGACTCCTGTCAGCCGTTCGTGGCCAATCCCAAAGCTTACCGCTACCGGCATGCCATGAATATTACCTGTGGGCGAGGTTTCAGCCGTATTAATGTCGCCATGTGCATCAAACCAGAGCACTCCCAGCTTCTTTTTATGCTGCAATACACCAGACATGGTTCCGATAGCGATGCTGTGATCTCCTCCCAGAATCAGAGGAAAACATCCTTTGCCAATTTCTTCTGCTACCATATGGCATAGCTCAGTGTTAACCCTTTCAATCTCATCCAAATATTTCAGTTTCGTTCCATCCACATAGCAGGAATCCGGCCTGGTAGGCAAAATATCGCCCCTATCGTCCACCTCGTAACCAAGTTCCTGTAGTTTTTCCCGCACCTTGGCATAGCGAATAGCGCTCGGCCCCATATCGACTCCCCGGCGATCGGCTCCGAGATCCAGTGGCACACCGATAATAGAGACGCGATTATTGATCATCGAATTCATAGGGGGAGCCCCTTTCATTTATGATTTAATGTATTTGCTCAAAATAATACCATACCACACATTCCAGAGACAAGACTAAAATGCTTGGCGCATTTAGTTATTTATCAGCAATAGCGTGTGCCATAATCATTATGCTCTTTATTGCAAAGTTACATGACATTTACTTTTGAATATGTAGTTTTCCTTCTCTGCCATATATAAATAAAAGTAGGTTCCCAGGCTGGGGATAAAGAAAACACGGCTTGCGCCGAGCCTTAGCGAAAGCGGAAGCCGATGTTGCCCTTATCCAGACGGAAAGTTATACTTTCTAACAGGACAAGAAAATCCGGCAATACCTTATGTAAGGTATCGCCGGATCACATTACCAGAAATAGCCAATTATCATTGAATCAAATTCCGTTTTCACTGCAAAAAGATTCCATCTTCAAACGAATGTCTTGGGCAGTATTCATTTGCAAGACATCTTCCAGCAACCTTCTGCACTTTTCCAATTCAATCTGGTTAATTGTATGTTTAACTTTTCTAATCGCTGTCGCCGACATACTTAATTCATCTAATCCCAAGGCCAACAGCAAGGGCACTGCCTTAGGATCCCCGGCCATACCGCCGCACATCCCTACGAATTTCCCTTCAGCATGAGCAGCAGTCACAACATTTTGGAGAAGACTGATGATGGCTGGATTAAAATGGTCGTATAAATAATCAATTTTCTCATTCATTCGATCAACGGCCAACGTGTATTGAACAAGATCATTCGTACCTATACTAAAGAAATCGACCTCTATAGCAAATTGCTTTGCCAAAATGGCAACAGACGGTACCTCTACCATAATACCTACTTCGATTCCCTCATCAAAAGAATTTCCTTCCGCTCTAAGCTGTTCTTTGACTTCTTCTACTATGCCTTTGGCAATTCTCCATTCCTCAAGACAAGATATCATTGGGAACATTACTTTTACCTTACCATAGGCGCTAGCCCGCAAAATTGCCCGTAATTGTGTTACAAAAAGTGGCTTCTGATCAAGACAAAGCCGTATGGCTCTATACCCCAAAAACGGGTTCATTTCTTTAGGGATCTTCAAATAAGAAAGTTCTTTGTCACCACCAATGTCTAAAGTACGAATGATTACCGGCTTATCACCCATAACCTCGACAATATCCCGGTACACTTTGAATTGCCTTGCTTCGTCCGGCAAGCTGTCTTCTGACATATATATAAGCTCGGTTCTTAGCAAGCCTATGCCTTCGGCTCCTTGTTCCACAGCATATAGAGCATCTGTTGCCGTACCAATATTAGCCCCAATCTCAACTCGATATCCGTCCTTGGTAACAGCTTCCTTGGATGCATAGGCCTCTAACGCACTTTCGTCGTTAACTTCTTTAGCCATTTTCTCCGAATAAATACGAATCGTATCTTCCTCAGGATTAACAATACAAATACCACTCGTACCGTCAACGATAATGGTTTCACCGTCTTGAATTTGATCAAGCCCCACACCAATTCCAATAACAGCAGGAATGCCCAAAGTCTTGGAAAAGATGGCCGTGTGTGAAGTTTTACCGCCTTTTTGCGTAACAAAAGCGTGTATATACTTTTTATTAAGCTGTACGGTATCGGTAGGTGCAAGATCTTCTGCAATCAGGATAACCGCTTCACGAATATCTCCCAGGTTTATGCCTTTGGCACCAGTTAAAGCTGCCAACAACCGGTTGCCAACGTCTCTTACGTCAGCAGCCCGTTCCCGCATATATTCATTTGGCATATTTTCAAAAATTGACATTACTTTTTTCACAATTTGATCAGCTGCTTTTTCGGCTGAAAACATTTTTTTACTAATTAGTTTTTCCATTTCAGGGCAAAAACTAGGATCTAGCAAAAAGCTTTTCTGAGCCTGGATAACACCTGCTTTTTCAGCACCAACCGTCTGCTGTGCCTGCTCAATAAGTTGATTAATTTCTTGAACGCATATTGCTTTCGCATCTGCTAGCCGTTTTATTTCTCTGGCAACATCCTCTACCGAAACATTCCCAAATTGCTGATTATGAAAACTATGATCATATCGGATTACTTTCCCAATCCGAATTCCTTCTGAGACCCCAATGCCAGATAATCTGATTTCAGCCATAGATTTTCACCTTTCAAAAATTATTCCTCGCCAAATTTACTGTTAACCAGATCAAGCAACGCATTTGCCGCCATTTCCTCATCTTCACCGTTGGTCTCAATTATAATTTTTGACCCATATTCAAAGCCCATAGTCATTAACCCCAAAATACTTTTGCCATCGGTCTCCATGCCATCTTCATTTCTAACCGCAACGTTGGCTTTAAATTCGATCGCCTTTTCCATAAATAATTGAGCTGGGCGAATATGAAAACCAGTCTTATTTTGCAGAATTCCTTCCAAAATCATCATACTGCGCCTCCTATAAGGATTGCAGAACTTCATAAAGTTCTGCCGATGAATTTATCATCAATAACTTTTTCCGAAAATCCTCATGGATTAGTTTCCTGGATAAAGCAATCAATATTTTCATATGCTCGTTGCCGGCATCTTTTTCCGGCACACCAATGAGGAATACAATTTGCACTGGATTTCCATCTAAGGAATTCCACTCAACAGGCTGTGCCAATCGAGCAAATGCCAAACCGGCAGAAGCAACACCACTGGATTTACCGTGAGGAATTGCCACTCCAAAACCAATACCTGTTGACCCTTTTTGCTCTCGTTCATTTACTGTAGCCAAGTAGGCATCCTTATCGCTCACGAAGCCAGCCTTTTCCATGCCATCAATCATTACCCTCAAGCATTCATCCCGGCTTGACGCATCTAGCTCCAAAAAAACAGTTTCATCTTTAAGAATGTTTAAAATCTCCACAACATTACACCTCCTGCTATTTGAAAATCACTTCTTGCGTTGTTCTCCTGTTAGAAAGTATAACTTTCCGCCTGGATAAGGGTAACATCGGCTTCCGCTTTCGCCAAAGGCTCAGCGCAAGCCGTGTTTTCTTTATATTTATTCACCTTTAAGCAGATATTTTATTCTTTTTTACTACACTGATTAGTAATGCCGTCACTACTGTTCCAGCCAGTATAGAAAGTACATACATGGCCAAATTGCCCACCGCATTTGGAATCAGGAGTACAAAAATTCCGCCGTGTGGCGCTCTCAACGTAGCCCCTAACGCCATTGATAATGCACCGGCAACTGCAGAGCCGACCATGATCGAAGGAATGATACGGAAAGGATCGGAGGCAGCAAACGGAATGGCCCCTTCTGTAATAAAAGAAATGCCAAGAACTCCCGCTGCCTTGCCAGCCTCTCTTTCTTCAACGGAAAACTTTTTCGGTGCAAGCACAGTAGCCAACCACAAGCCGAGGGGAGGTGTCATTCCTGCAGCCATAACAGCAGCGATAGGTCCATATAGACCACTTCCAAGCAGCCCGACCGCAAATGTATAAGCAGCTTTGTTTACCGGCCCCCCCATATCAAAGGCCATCATTGCCCCTAAAAGCAAGCCCAGCAAACTTGCATTCCCGGTACCAAGATTGGTAAGCCAACCACTAAGTCCGTCCATAATGGCTTTTACCGGGCTGCCAATCACATAAATCATTAGTAAGCCAACAATCGCACTGCCAAAGAAGGGTATAATCAATATTGGTACCAAGCCGGCAAAATTTTTCGGCAGCTTAATATTATCTTTCATCCATTTTACAACATAACCTGCCAAGAATCCGGCAATAATCCCCCCCAGAAAGCCTGCTCCAATCTTAGATGCCAGCATCCCACCAACGAGTCCTGGAGCAAGACCGGGCTTTTCTGCAATCGAAAACGCAATAAAGCCAGCAAGGATCGGAACCATCAGGGCAAACGCCGCGCCGCCGCCGATATCCATCAGTGCCGCCGCCAATGTTCCCTGCTGTTTGAAGGCTTCGATGCCAAATATGAATGAAACAGCAATCAGCAAGCCACCAGCAACAACGATGGGCAGCATATATGACACACCAGTCATCAGGTGTTTATATGGTCCCGTTATTTGAGCTTTTCTTTCTTCTTTGCGTTGTGCTTCCTGGTGAATAAAATCAGGGGTAGAAGGCTTCATGTTTAAGGCTTCGTCAATAACACCCTTGGGGTCTTTAATGGCTTGCCCAATAGCAACTTTTACAACTGGCTTACCCGCAAAACGGGATTCTTCCACATCTGTAGCCGCAGCAATAATAATTACATGGGCTTCAGAAATGTCTCCTGCAGTTAATTCATTTTCAATTCCCACTGCACCTCGGGTTTCAATCTTAATCTCAACGTTTTTTTCTTTGGCCGCTTGCAACAAAGCCTCAGCAGCCATGTACGTATGAGCAATACCTGTCGGACAAGCTGTAACCGCTAAAATCCTTTTCATCTCAAATCCCCCTTTATTTTGTAATTGCTGAAGTTACATTCTTTCGACTTGCACATTATTCAAAAACTGTTTGACTTCTACCAAGGAACATACCTGTGTGCCCGGTTTTGAAGCCGTTACCGTTCCTGCGGCAGTAACCCACTGAGCTGTTTCTGCTAAGGAATGCCGACTTAACAGAGAATAGACCAACACTGCAACCATTGAATCCCCTGCCCCAACTGTACTTCGGGGTACTATAGAGCCAGCCCTTACTCGATATGTTGCCTTTTTGTCCATTACAATGGCACCTTGAGCCCCCAGGGAAACAATGATAATCTCAACTCCTTTTGTCAAAATTTCTCGGGCAGCATGAATAATGTCCTGATCACCTGTCAATGTATGACCTGCTAATTTTTCCAGTTCATGTATATTGGGCTTAATTGCAAAAGGCACTGCCTGTATCCCTTCAAAAAGAGCCTCATCATCTGCATCCAGTATGGTTTTTACACCTTTACTTCTAGCGATTTCCGTTAATTCCCGATAAATACTACCCGCTACTTGAGGCGGTAAGCTCCCGCTTAAAACTAAATAGGACGCTTCATTCAGAAGTTCAGAAAGCTGATTCTTAAAAACATTCATTTCAGCTTTCCCTACTGCAAAACCGGCCTCATTGATTTCAGTTGTAATATTGGAACAGCTATCAACCACTTTCAAATTTGTTCGTGTTTCACCTGGTACAGTCAAAAAACTGGCATTTATTCCTTCTAGAGCCAGATATTGCAACAAGTTTTGCCCTTGAGAGCCAGCAATCAACCCTGCAGCATTAACATCTATGCCAAATTGGTTTAAAACTCTGGCAACATTAATCCCTTTGCCTCCCGGATCCATTCGCATACTTTGTACGCGATTCAATCCGCCAACGTCCAGCTTATCAACAACCACGGTCTTATCAATTGCAGGATTCAAGGTAACCGTAACTACATATGGTTTCAAACTAATCTCCTCCTACGGGGTTACTATATAAACATTAATTCCTGATTCTTCCATTTCTTTAATCATATTCTGTGTTACTTTATCATCAACGATACAGGTATCAATTCTTGATACATCAGCAAACTTAGCAAATGCCAACTTCCCAATCTTTGTATGATCTGCTAATAAAATAACCTGTTTAGCTATATCAATCATCTTGGTTTTTGTAGCTGCTTCAACGATATTCGGGGTTGTCAGCCCTTCTTTCATATCTAGTCCGTTTGTTGCTATGAACGCCTTGTCTACACGTAGCCTGCTAAGAGTTTGTTCTGCAATCGGACCGACCATCGCCAAGGTATTTTGCCGCAGCGTTCCACCGGTAATAATAACCTCTATTCCTTCATTTCCCTGCAGCTCCTGAGCTAAAATAATCGAGTTAGTTACAACCTTTAAGTTAGAAAACTTTTTCATCTCTTTAGCTAAATATGCGGTTGTAGTTCCTGAATCAATTACTAAGGTATCTCCATCCTCAATAAACTCTGCTGCCTTTCTGGCAATACTTTCTTTTTCTTTTCGGAACTTATCTTCTTTTTCTATAAAAGTCGGTTCAAAATTGACATTCTCTAGACACACAGCGCCCCCATGGGTTCTTTTTAAGAGTTTAGCATCCTCTAACTCCTGCAAATCCCTTCGAACTGTTGATTCCGAGACTTGAAATATTTTACCAAGTTCTTGTACAGAAGCCCTTAAATGCTCCTGTAGATATTCAACGATCTTAAGCTTGCGTTCTTCCTCATATAACATTTTAAAATCCCCACTTTTTTTTAACACGATGATTCTTCCGTGATTATTTATGATCATTTATGATCATTTGTTATTGTATATGATTATATTCTGATTATTCCCAACTGTCAATATCCGATCTATGATTATTTTATTACAATCTTCATTTCTACCTTTCGCCGTTACCAATGATATGGTTCTTCCATTTATCTCTACCAGTGTGAAAATTATTAGAATTGCACAGGTACGGTTCTGCAGAATTATTTTCGCAACATAATTGCCCACGATTTCTACTTACATAAACTGAAAAACTCCTGCCAAATCAACAAAATTTAGCAGGAGTTTTCGGCCCGTTATGCTATTGTCGCTACAATAACAAGCCCAGAAGCATTTAAACGGGTTGAGGCCATCTTTCCCGATGCTGCCACAAACATACTGTGTTTTGATTAACTATATAGAATCCAAATTATCATGTTTCGTTTTCAAACATGCTCGTAAAGCGAGGAGTAAGTCAGTTGATTTGCCAGTCTCGCCTAAAAATTAATACATGTATTATTGCAATCAACAATATATTTTCTACATTTTCCTTGAAATCTGTTTTCAATTAAGCATTCTATATCGGTCATCGCCTTGATAAGAGAAGAGTCTTCCTTATCATCAAATCCGACAAGCTGGAAAAAAATATTTTTACTGTTAATCGTTGTTTTACCCAGTTCACTTTGTCTCCAAATCCACTTTCTTGTCTGAACGACATTTCCGCTGGTAAAAATCAGTTCGCCTTCATCAACCTTCTCATATTCCGTAGCACCAAACGGAAGGAATATATCTCCACTCTTACTATGACGAACTTCAAGATCTGCCTGGATATCAGCTAAATCATGGGCGCCAAGGGATATACCTTGTTCAATGGACACAGCGTTGCATAAATCAACCAGGGCATTAATTACCGGCAATTGGCCTCCCTTAACGATCCTCTTGAACATGGCTTCCACCGAAGGCGGAAACTTATTGGGGTTAATGCCGGCTTGCGTCATGAATTCTCTATAGAAAGAAACACTCTGCAGTTCTCTCACATTATCGGCCTGAATTCTTTCACGCATCTTGCTCTCGGCGGCTCTTAACCGGTCTTCATCATCTTTCGTCGTCTCCGAGTTCTTTAGGTTATCGCCTATCAATATGCCAAACTTAATGTTCGAATTAATGGCAAAGACTGCTGTATCTACAGTGTATCGCATAAAACAGCTCCTTTTCGTTCTATTCTCCCTTAATTATACATGATAATGTATAATTAAGGGAATTATATCAATATGACGGTGAAATCTCAACCCCTTTAAAATACGATTCCCTGGCGAGACGGAAGCATACACGCTAGCGCGTGCATACTTCCATCCCACCCAGGGAAGAGAGTTACAACAGAGATATAAGAATCCCTCATATTTACATTATTATACACACTAGCAGCTATTCGGCTAACGCTTCCATGCCTGCCTTAAATGCCTTAATATTTACGTCCGCGGTACTTTCTTTCACATTTTTTCGAATAGCAGCTTCCCAGTCAATATTAGTTAGATTCATACCCTTTACTAAAGCACCAAATAATACAATATTCATGGATTTGGCGTTTCCCAGACTCTCGGCAATTTCACCAGCTTTTATCACAGTGGTTTTTACCTTGCTCTTAATGATTTCCAGTACGCCTTGGGGATATTCTCTTTTCCCCATCAGAATCGGGGCGGAGGGAATCTGGTAATCATTTATTACCGCAACCCCCTTGGGATTTAAATATTCCAACCAGCGCAGCGCTTCCATTGTTTCAAAAGAAATCAGGATGTCAGCTTCTCCCCTGCCCATGAGCGGCGAGTGCACTTTTTGGCCATACCTAACTTGGTTGCTGACGCTGCCGCCACGTTGAGCCATGCCGTGAACTTCTGACATTTTCACATCATAGCCGGCATCCATTAATCCGGTAGATAAAATCTTCCCTACAAGGATTGTACCTTGGCCACCTACGCCTACCAATAATATATTTTTAACATCTGCCATGCTATTCACCTACTCTCGTAATGGCCGTAACAGGACATACCTGCAGGCAAACTTCACAACCAACACATTGTACCGGGTTAATTTTTACTTTCTTGGTTTCATCGTTGAACTGTAGTGCCGGGCAACCCGTGTTGATGCACTTTTTGCAGCCAATACAAGCATCGGCATCTACTTTACAGGTCCCCAGGTATTCGCCAAATTCCGATTTATCTCTCACAGATTGTTTCTTAAGAACGCAGGGCCATCTGGTAATGATGACCGACGGCTCATCAAGGGCCAGTGCCCAGTCTAGTGCTTCTTGGACTTCAGCGAGCTTTAATGGATTGACGGTTTTGATGTGGTCTATACCAAGTGCTTTCACCACATCGGCGATTTCGAGCGCTTTGGTTGGCATCCCCTGCAGCGTAAAGCCTGTTCCTGGATGATCTTGATGACCAGTCATGCCAGTGATCCGATTGTCAAGGATGCAGGTAATCGTATTACTACGGTTGTATACTATATTCACAAGGCTGTTCATCCCTGTATGAAAAAAGGTTGAATCGCCGACCGTAGCCACAACCCGCATTTTTTCGTCAGCCTTGTTAAACACTTTTTGTGCACCATGCCCGATGCTCGGAGCACCGCCCATGCAAATACAAGTGTCCTTGGCATTTAATGGAGGGGCATTACCCAACCCGTAACAGCCAATATCTCCTGAAATCATAATGTTTTTCTTCTTACCAAGTTCATAGAAGAAACCTCTGTGAGGGCAGCCGGCACAAAGTACCGGTGGTCTGTGAGCAACACTGGAACCGTCATACTCTATTAACGTTTTTTCTTTTCCCAGCAGGGCTTTGGCAATCACTTCAGGGCTTAATTCGCCCATTTTGGGAATTTTGGCTTTGCCGACGCATGCGATTCCGGCCGCGTTAAGTTGCTCCTCAATATACGGCTCCAGTTCTTCAATCACATACAGGGTTTCTACCTCAGCAGCAAACTGTTTAATCTTTTTAATCGGCAACGGATAAGTAAAGCCGAGTTTTAAGTAGGATGCTGTATTGCCAAACACCTCTTGAGCATACTGATAAGCAACGCCAGAAGCAATAATACCTACTTTTTTCTCATTCCACTCGAAATAGTTCAGATCTGTTTCATTGGAGAAGTCAGTAAGCTCCTGAAGTCGTACTTCTAATTCCATCCGCAGTTTTCTGGATACCGCGGGAACCAAGTCGAATTTTTGTACATTTTTAACGTAAGGCTTTTTATCTATCTCTTTACGTTCGCCGATTTCGACCAGGCTCTTGCTATGACATACCCGTGTAGTCATTCTAAACAGTACTGGCGTACCATACTTTTCGCTAATTTCAAAGGCCGCCTTAACCATATCCTTTGCTTCCTGGCTGTCACTCGGCTCCACCATTGCAATCTTGGCAAATTTGGCATAATGTCGATTATCCTGCTCATTTTGTGATGAATGCAGCCCAGGATCATCAGCACTAACTAGAATCATACCACCATTGACTCCTGAATAAGCAAAGCTGAATAGTGGGTCAGCCGCAACATTGACGCCGACCATTTTCATAGCCGCCAGCGCCCTCGCTCCTGCAATGGATGCACCAATCACACTTTCCAAAGCAACCTTCTCATTGGGAGCCCATTCAGCAATAATGTCTTTTTTATATTCAGCAATGTTTTCGAGTATTTCGGTGCTAGGGGTTCCCGGGTAAGCTGCCGCATAAATCAAGCCCGCCTCATAGGCCCCTTGCGCCACCGCTTCATTGCCGGTTAGCAATTTCTTCATATTTAACCTCCGTATGTCTATTGAGTTTTTATGGGGTTAGAAATGGCTTTAACTGGGTAATTTGTGAAACAAGTTTATTGTTTGGCCCCTGCCAACAAGCAGGCCAGGGCTATTGAATAGAGCTTTGCTTCAGCTGAATCGGCCCTTGACACCATAACGACAGGATGGGTTGCCCCGATGACGACACCGGCATTTTTGAAATTGGCATAATGGATTAATGCTTTACTGAGAATATTACCGGCTTCAATGTTTGGAATCATGAAAATATCGACGTCGCCCGCAACTTCGCTAGTTAGTCCTTTGTGTTTGGCGTGTTCAGCATTTAACGCCACATCCATGGCGATTGGCCCCTCGACTATGGCCGGGGGAAATTCTCCCTGCCTGTACATATCCGCCAAGGCTTTAGCGTCAACGGTAGCCTGGATCTTGGGATTAACGATTTCACTAGCTGCCAGAACTGCTACCTTCGGCCGTTCAATTGCCAGCACGCTTGCCGCCATGATTGCGTTAACTAAAATATCTTTCTTTTCCTCTTGGTTAGGAGCAACGTTCATTCCACTGTCGGTCAGAAAGATTAGTTTTTTTCCGCCGGGAACTTCATAGACCGAAAGGTGACTCAGCAAGCGTCCTGTTCGGAGCCCTACCTCCTTGTTAACAACGGCTTTTAGAAAATCGCTGCTATTAACCAACCCTTTCATTAAAATCTGGGCCTTACCCGTTTTTACTAATGAAACCGCAGTCATTGCCGCCTTGCTGTCTTCAGGCTCATGTACAATCGGCGTATCACTTGGCAGACCAACCTCGCCAAGTAACGGCTTTATAAGGTCGGCATCGCCAACAAGGATAGCCTGAGCCAAGCCGGCAACCTGGGCGGCTTTGACTGCATGCAGTACATCCTTATCCTGCGCTGCCGCCACACTAATGGTCTGCCGGCCAGCCCGCTTAGCTTTATCCAATACTTCCATAAAGTTGCGAAGCATAAAAAGTTACCCCCATATCATTGATAAGTTTGTGCTTTTTCCTCGCCTCTAAGCACCCTTAATGCTCCCGCAGCCAATGATTCCAGTTCTTCCTCACCTGGCACAACAACTACCGGGGCAATAAACTCGACCCTGTTGCTAATGGCTTTGACGATACGTTCGGAATGCGCGATTCCGCCGGTAAGAATTATTCTGTCTACTTTTCCGGCCAAGACGGCTGCCATAGCACCAATTTGCTTCGCCACCTGATATGCCATGGCGTCAAGTACCAGGTTAGCCTGCATGTCGCCGGCGGCTGCCGCCGCCTCTGCCTGCCTGGCATCTTTCGTACCAATATAAGCAAACATGCCACCTGAGCCCGAAATTTTATCAAGCATTTGTTTCTCCGTGTACTTTCCTGAATAGCAAAGTTTCGCTAACTGTCTAGACGGTACTCCACCACAGCGATCAGGAGAAAATGGCCCTTCCTCCTGAGCATTATTGACGTCGATCATTCGACCATTTTTGTGAGGAGATACCGAAAAACCTGTCCCGAGGTGAGCCACAACAAAATTAACCTCATCATACTTCTTACCCATTTGACTAACCACACTGCGGGCTACAGCCTTAGAATTGAGGGCGTGGGATAGACTGATTCGCGGTAGGTCTGGTAAACCGGAAAGCCGAGCCACTGGCTCCATTTCATCGACAGACACAGGGTCTACGATATATGCCGGTATGCCGAGTTGTTTTGCCAGAGTATTCGCTATAACCGGACCAAGATTTGAGGCATGTTCGCCTCGCTCAGCCTTTTTCAAATCTTCTACCATCAACTCATTGACGGCATAAGTACCGCCTGCCACCGACTTTAGCAAACCGCCCCTGGCGACGACGGCATTTAACGTTTCTAACGGAATAGCCGCTGCTGTTAACTCAGCCAAAATTAAATCCAACCGATACAGGTATTGATCACAGACTCGATCAAAGTTCATCAGGTCCGCACCTTGATGTTCGAGTGTATTTTTCATCAATTGTTTTTCGCCATCAAATACGGCAAACTTTGTAGATGTAGCCCCAGGATTAATTGCCAGTATTCTCTCCATTAAGATGCTCCTTCGTTTTGGGTAATAGCAAACAACTTCCTCGTCGCCCAGTCATCAGCCTATCTAGCCGCCGACGAGTTTACGAAATTTCCGCCATCTTTTCAAGGTCGGCAGCGGTTGTTGTCAATTGTTGTATAGCGTCTGAAATTTCTACAGTGGCGTCCGCTTGATGTTTGCCCATTTCGGCAATTGCGGTAATGGTCCCAACCACAGATTGTGTTTCGCTTTGTATTTTTTGCAATATTGTTTTTATATCTTTCACCGATTGTGAACTATTAACTGCCATTTTTCGAATTTCATCGGCTACCACGGCAAACCCCCTACCCTGCCCCCCTGCTCTAGCGGCCTCTATGGCGGCATTTAAACCAAGCAGGTTAGAATTATCGGCCACCTCACTAACGAATTTCAATATCCCATCTGTCCTGCGAATTTCTGCCAAGACAGTTTCACCACCGCTTTTTACCCTATTTAGCTCTACAGCAAGGCGATCTGCGCTTGCGGCCAACTCTTCAGCAGTTGCAAGCATCTGCTCAGCAGTTGCAGCGATTGACTGAGCAACATTGTGCAGTGAGTCCTGCATATTCATTGATGTTCCTAAACTTACAGTCCCAGAAAGCGTCCCGTCATCCTCAAAAATCGGTTCGACAATTACCTTCAGTTTTACACCAAAGAATTTTTGTGGAATTACTCGCGACACTCTCTTTTGGCTAGCAAGGCACTCTGCTACTACCCCGCTGGTAAGCACTGTACCGATCTTCATGTCAACGTGGTAGGTACGGGCAGGAAAAAATTGAATGACTTGGCTTTCAGCATTCGTCACTACTGCATGACAATCATAGGCGTTTACTTTACAATAGGCCTCTGCGGCAGCAACCGCCGCTTCTAATTTTTTCATAGATTTCTCTCCCAAACTATCCATACTTGCACCATAAACCCGGATATACTATCGCAGGAATCCGGCAACTTACTCCGCACCCTTGCAGCAGTCTTGAGAAAACCAAGAAGATGGGCTGGTGAAAGAGAAGAGGACAGACGACATCCGTCCTCTCATTATAGACTGTAGCTATTCGCCTAACTAGTGACCGCGCTTGATAGCTCTTTCAGCCATCGGCAATTCTTTAAGGCTAATAGCACAAATTACAGATACGAAGGTAATGGCCGCAGCCACAAGAAAGAGGTCCTGAAGACCCTGGTGCATACTGCCTCTGACGATGTCAACAACCTGCCGGAATACCTCCGCACCATTAGGTCCAAGAGAGGAAAAGGAGCTTTCCAGACTCTTCATTGCAGCCGGATTTAGCAAAATTCGCGGGTTATGGATAGCCGCATTCTGCGCCGTTGTCAAGGACGCAACCAATTCCGGAGTAAGCTTGGCCTGGAGGGCCGAACTAAAGCCTGAGTTCAGTACCGAGCCAAGTAGTGACGGAGCCAGTGCAAGGCCCAATGCTGAAAAATAATATAACGTTCCAGCTGCCTGCCCTGATTCCTCCGGTTTGAGGCCGTTAAGGGCCGCAATGGGATTAACCGCAGGCATGAAACCGCCAAAAGCCATTTGGGCAGCTAATAACACCGTAAGATATAAGATACTGACGCCTGGCTCTACATAGCTGAGCAGTACCAGTACGATCACGCTTGACGTAGGTCCAAGGATAAGCAGCCACTTATAACGCTTGGTCTTGCTCATCAACCAGCCGGCAATCAGGCCTGCCGCAATTCCACAGATCTCTCTCGGTGCCATTATCGCTCCGTGGACGGTTGTGCTAAGCCCCAGAACTCCCTGGTTGAATAACGGTACATAAATCATGACTCCCAAGAGAGAAAAGGCCATGCCAACAGACACCAGGGCAGCCGTGACGAAAGGTCTGTTTTTTAGCAAAGCCGGTGAAATGAGGGCATGTGGTGTCCGGCTCTCATGCTTATAAAAGACCACAAACATGATAAGGGCAAAGGCAATTAAGCTCATATTCACCGGTGTTCCCCACTTGTATAGCGACCCCGCCCAGGAGAAAGCCAGCAAGAGAGGAACTGTTGCCATTGCCAGCAGCAGCGAACCGAGGTAGTCTATCTTGGGTTTAGTCTGGCTGCACACATTAGGTACAATAAAGTAATCGAGGACTAGTGCAATTACAGCCAAAGGTACCGGCATGAGAAAGGCTGCTCTCCAACCAAACGTATCCGTGACCCAGCCGGCTGTGACAGGAATCAAACTGCCGGCCAAACCAACCATCACAGTTGTCCAACCGCTGTACTTACCCCTGTCTGCCGGCGCAAATAAGTCGGCGATGAGCGCGAATGTAACCGCCTGAATACCGCCAGCCCCGAAGCCGACGATGCCTCTGGCCACAATAAGCATAGGAAAACTGGTGCTGAATGAGCATAAAATAAGACCTGTCATGATGCTCCCCAGCATGATCATAAATATATTTCTGCGCCCATAGGTATCTGACAACTTACCCCAAATCGGTGCCATACACGTCGCAATCAACATGTTAATTGTGAAGACCCAGGAATACAACTGCATACCATCAAGTTGTCCGGCGATACGAGGCATGATGTTTGTTACCAGAGCCCGATCGACATAGTAGATAGAATAACTTAGCAAGACACACACAAAAGCAAATATTGCCTTACCATCGTTCAGTCGCTCCCACGGATTCTGTTGAATAGCCGCGGGTTGCTGCAAAGGGTTCTCTGAATTAGTACTCATGTTTCACCCTCCTTTTGCGTACTAATGACGTATTGACCCGAAAAACAGTTTCAATACATAGTCACCAATCTTAACCACGCCGTTTTAGATCAAACCTTACGGCAGATAAACACCTTGGCTCCTCAAAGTTTTTTGAAGTGCCTTAATGTCAACCTTCCTTGGCTGTACATTGGAATCTAAGGCAATCGCGGCGGCGGCTCCGGCTGCTTGCCCCAGAGTGATGCAATGAGGGATGAGGTTGGTCCAGTTGTTTGCCTCCACATCCGAAGAGAAGCATCTTCCTGCAACCAACAGGTTATTTATTTTCTCTGGAACCAGCGCACGATAAGGTATATGCGTAGCAGATTTTGACACTGACAAATCAATGGCCGGTACTACAGAAATTACGTCGTCATGTTTCTTGGTTTGTTTAATGTCATCGTAAATTACTTTGTACTCACCTTTCAGTCTTCTACTGCCCCTCGTTCCGACTTGCGGTGCCGTATCGTGGAGGAAACTGCTTTCATTGAAACCTGGTACTTCTTTTTTTAGATAGTCAATTACTGGAAGAGCTGTTCTTCTAACCTCAAACTCGACAGCAGTCAAATCCTTTACCTTGAGGCAATCTCTACCAGGTATCCAGTTGTTTACCCACATGACATCATTTCGGGGTGTTGGAAACGGCAATGTACGGAAACCTGCTATTTCGTGAATTTTTTGAACTTTTTTCGCCCAATCCTCCGGCTTTGCAGATTTGTACTCCGCGAAGGCTTGGAAATCAACATTTCCTATTCTGTAAACAAGAGCCATCATACAATTTCTAATATCTTTGTTTGGATCTAAATCGAATGCTGCGCCCGCCGATGCAAAAATGTCTCCGTCACCAGTGCAGTCAATTACTATTTTTCCTAATACAGCTTTTCTTCCTTCTTTACTTTCGAAGACTACACCTGTCACTTCGTCATCTTTAACTAAAGCTCTACATCCCCAACTATGCAGATAAACATCCACGTTGGCTTCTTCAACCATTTCGTTTAGCACAATCTTAAGAATTTCCGGGTCAACATAAGCCCCATAGCAAATTAGGTCCGCCCAGACGAACGAAAAGTATTTTTTCCATAAGTTAATTAGTTCAGGCTTACTGCTGCCAACATCTTCTTTACTTGTGCCAATAACACCACCAGGCTTTTTGGCGAGCCGCTCCAGCCACTCAACATTCATCCCGGCCTGCTCAATTTGTGAGCCAGTACTTAGATGAGGAATTAAAACTACGATCCCGCCGGTTGCCATGCCACCAAGATGGCCATACCGCTCCAGCAGCACAACTTTTTTCGCTCCGCTTCTTCTTGCAGTAACGGCTGCGGCTATCCCTGCAGGTCCACCACCAACTACTATTACGTCAGCTTCTTCTACTACAGGTATGTTTTGTGCTGGTTCTAAAATTGCTTTTTGCATAAAAACGTCTCCTCTTCACAAAATCGAGTCTATCTGCTCGCACTGCTGCTTCTATTAGTTTTTTGACACACAATCGTACTGATTCAATCTATACCTAGGTACGATTATTTTATATACCTCGGTATATTTTAATAGAAGTACTCAAACTTCAACGCATATGTTTGATCAAGTTTCGAGCCATTTAATCCGCTAGTTAACGACATGTCTTTAATTTTGAAATTTTGATAATCCATACTCATGATCATATTCTTAGCTAAGACTTTCTGATAGGCTAAATAGAGAACGTTTACGTTGTCAGTACCCTTCGTATAGGGATTATAGTCACCCCAGCCACTGCCAATTGTATTTTTAGTATAGGAAGTACAAGTAGTATCAAATCCGCCTGCATTTGTAGGCAGCGTTCCTGCATCAACACTACGATAAGAAACCATCCAGGCGTCTGTACCAGGCTTCCTGTAATCAACCATGTTCAGGATAGGATAGAATGCGCCCCAAGGAAGACCATTGCCAATTTGTACCGCCCAGCCTTTGGGGTTATGTGGCACTACACCGGTAGGGTTACTAAGGTCAGAGGCTATGTATTCACCAAGCACATTAAGATTTCCCACTTTACCGACCACAGAAACATCCCAACCCTTTGATTGAGTAAAAGAACCGGACGTAATATTCATAGTCGACTGATCAGTAACAATATCCGACCACCAGGCAGCTGTCTTCAAAGTCCAAGCCTTATCCAACTTGAAGGCCAATTGCCCCGAAGTCACGGTATTAGGGTCAGACATCGCTTTAGACAGCGCTACTGGCGAACCGGGATATTTGATATTACCGACGAAGCCTGTAAAATCAGTACTCTTACCTATTTTTTTGGTTACCTTGATATTATCAGCCCCCATCGGTTTGCCGAACAAACCATTACCAAAGGCATCTAGCGGCGAGCGGCCAACCCGAACGGTATCCATGCCCAAAAGACCATTTTGGAACGTAAGGTTGGCAATATCCAGGTACATATCCGAACCATTAGCATACTCGGAGTTACCAAATTTGGTTGGCGATGTGGCTAAGCGGGCTTTCCAGTTGACACCCGCGCCAATTGTTCCATTGAAATTGATGCGCTGACGCCAATCAAACTGGTCAGCTGCTTTCAGCCGATGATAACCGGGCTGTGCGGGATTATCAGCCCGATAGGTGATACGGGTTTCGCCACCAATCCAACTGTTAGTCTTTTTCTCCACTGCTTTCACGCGAACGTTCAAGCCTTCCAGTTCGCTTGCAAACTCTTTAGCCAACTTTTCGATCATGGCTTTCTGCTCGGCATCAGCCTTATCGGTTTTGGTCATGATTCTGGCTACGATAATAGCCATTTCATACCGAGAAATAACCTTGTCACCGCGATAGGTGCGATCACCATATCCGTCTATAAAACCTGCTTGTGATAACTTGCTTACTGCATCGTAAGCCCAGTGTTTCGCCGGAACATCAGTAAATGGGTCGGCTGCAAACACCGCACCAAAAATACCCATTGTAAAAATAATTATCAGCACTAAAATAAGTGTCTTCTTCATACTTACCTCCTGTTATAATTATTTATTACCCTAGCATATGGAAAGAGTTCTTTAATCCTCCTTTCTAAGTCCGTCCCATTCCAATCCTTGAATATTAAAAGAACAGCAACCTCCTTCCTTAATTCACAATGATAGATTGAAACTGCAAATCCTGATTAGGCAATCCATCGTTTGCACAGAATATTAAGAAAAATACCGCGGTATCTAAAGAATAGCATACCTCGGTATTTTTTGTCAATTGTATTTTGATTATTTTCTCTTGTCTTAATTGGTTGTTTATTCTGTCAATGCTTAAGGTTATAATCTTTTATTTATCCTTTTTATGCCTTTTATGTTAAAATAATGGGAGAGAACATTGCGTATTGCAAAGGAGACTTCAATGAACTGTAATATGAAATCCATGGAGAAAAAACATAAAATTTTCACTACCGCTTTATTGCTTTTTGAAAAGAAAGGATATGATAACGTTTCTATAAATGAAATCTGCCATCAACTAGGAGTAACCAAAGGTGCCTTTTATCATCACTTTAATTCGAAATCAGATATTTTGATCCTTAAGTACAAATTGGCAGCGGAAGCACTACTGAATTATTATCAGACAATACTTAACGAACCACCTTTAGATAAGCTTAGAAAAGTAATAAACAGATTCATTAATTATCCCAGTACCACTTCCCTTGAGGAAATGAAAAGCTCATTTAAGGTGCAGATTGATTCCCACTATCAACATTTTGTTGGTGATAGTACTGTTCAAAAGTCAATACTATTGGAAATAATTGCAGAAGGGCAAGCAACCGGTGACATTAGAAATGACTTCCCTGCCGAACAATTGGCCGAAATTATTATCAGATATAAATTCGGATTATATATTGAATGGTGTATCAACGATGGAAAGACAAATCTCCAGGCGGTTGGCACAAAGGATTTTGATGCCATACTGAATTTTTTTTCCGAGAACTCATGAGTGCAACATTGGCAAAACAAAATCGTTAGCCCAAACAAGCACACACACACCGGCAACGTCCATGTTCCTTTAGTCCAACATAACCATCGCCAAGTATCTGACCAGGCATCATTTCTCTGACTGAAAAAGTCACCCCATAGGGAAACCTAAAACGTTCCCTACGGGGTGACTTTTTCTACAATATTTCGTTTTAGTTAATCTGCTCTAAATTATGTCTTACTGATAGAAGAATAGGAAATTCGCTACAACAATCACGATCAAAGCCCCAATCATGGGAATGGCTGTCCGTTTAACCACATCAAACGGCGATACACCGCCCATACTTGAAGAAACTACAATAACGGCTGTAATCGGTGAAATGGCCCGAGCAGCACTTGCGGCAAAATGCATAGGCAGCAGCATTACCACTGGTGCAATTGACATTTTGGCGGCAACTGTTGGAGTTAACGCGGCAAAGGCAAAAAACGGAGCATTGCCAGATCCCATGACTACTGAGGCAACGGCAATTATGCCAATCATAACAAGAATCATGCCTGCCGCACCAAAACCAGAGGCTTGGGCAGAAGCAATAATGGCATCAATTGTCCCAATAGTTGTGAGGCCTTTTGCAAAGGTTTCACCAGCAACGATAAGGGTAATAACATTAGCCATTTGCATGCCAAGACCGTCAAAGAAAGATTGTATGTCGTTTAGGACTTTTTTTCCGTCCCGACAGCGGATATATTCAAAGATCATGCCGATAGCTACACCAATAAACATAGCCTTAATAATATCCATTTTGATCCAGGATATCCACAGACTGCTGAAAATCAAAATTAATGCTAAAGGAAGAGCTGGCAGTATTGCATAAATCATTGGCGGCATATTTTCATCTGTCTCAGTTGCCGCTAATTCTGTAGCCTGAACAACATGGCCTTCCCGTTTATCAAACCATTTTTGCGTAAAATAGTGAAGTACCGCTACAACCGGTATTACAGTGGCAGCAATAGGAATCTGGTAGTTGGTCCAATATATAACAGGATCAATTCCTGCCGTTGTAGCTGAAAGAATGGTGCCAGTATCGCTCGGGCTCCAGTCTAAGCAAAGCGTAGTGGCAATGACGGCAACAGCAGACAAACGGCTGACGCCAAGACTGATGAGAACAGGAAAAACAGTAACCATAAGCAGCATGGCCAACCCAGAAGCACTGTTAATGCATAAACCTAACAGCATACCCAAAACCCAGGCTCCAGCCATGACGAGATAAGGAGAACGGAGTGCCAACAGCGGCTTAATCGTCAACTTAACCAAGGCTTTACTGGCCCCAATATGATCCATATAGCGGGCAAAACCGCCAACAGCCATGATGTTAAGACCAAGGCCTGCCGCCCGGGAACTCATAGTCTGTTTAATAAATTCGAATGCATCAAAAAGTACCGATCCTGTGCTGGCTTTTGCCGGTAAAATCGTTCCAAGACCAAAAGCCACAGCAGCAAACATGAGAATTAAACCAGCCATAAACAATACAGGCTGTGGTTTGTACTTTTTTACTATCAGATAGCCTACCCAAAAAGTAACCAATAAAGAAATTACAATGCCCATGTACCTTTTACCTCCATTTTTTAGTGTCTTTAGACTGTACCCTCAGATATAATTTTCGCAAGCACCCCCTTACATTTCCTTATTTAATTTCTTGCCATCCTTGTACATCAGTAATCCCCAGACCTGGCGCGTCAGGAATAATGAGCTGGTTTTTGGTGAAGCTTACGCCACCAACAACCGGATCTTCGGCCAACAGCACGGCGGCATCCAAGTCCGATTTAGCCACAATCCTCTTCCCAGCTGCCAAACTAGCTGCCGCAGTGATTCCAACCTTACTTTCCAGCATGCACCCCATCATACACTCAATACCTACGGTCTCAGCAAAATGCGCAATTTTAATGGCATTATGCAGGCCGCCTGCTTTCATTAATTTGATATTGATTAAATCACAAGCTTCCATAGCCAGCAGCTGATATACCTCATACACACCAAAAGCAGCTTCGTCGGCCATAATATCTGTTTCCACATGATCGGTAACATATTTGAGCCCTTTGAAATCATGAGCCTTGACCGGTTGTTCAATGAGTTCTATGTCAAGCCCCATATCTTCAAACTTGCGGATGGTTCGGACTGCTTCCTTTGGGCCCCAGCCCTGATTGGCATCAAGCCGAATTTTCACATCAGGGCCAACTGCTGTACGAATGGCTTGCACCCGCTTAATATCAAGCGCAGCATCAGTACCTACCTTAAGCTTGAGCGCTGTGTAACCTGCAGCCACCGCCTCCAGTGAATCTTGCACCATTTCTTCAGGCGCATTAACGCTGATGGTCAGATCAGTTGTAATCATTGTCTGGTAACCGCCAAACAATTTGTAAAGCGGGATACTATGCCGCTTACCAAATAAATCGTACACAGCAATGTCCAGCGCTGCCTTGGCTGAGCTATTGTGCAGCATAGAGGAATCAATTGTTGTCATAATGCCTTCCAGGTTGTCAATATCCATCCCGATTAATTTAGGTCCAATAGTGTCCCGGATGGCTGCTATGATTGAATCCTGGCTATCGCCGGTAATGACTGCTGTCGGCGGGGCATTACCAAAGCCAATCTCACCGGAATCGGCTATCATCTTAATGATAATATCCTCTGCTGAGTTTACCTGCCGGAGAGCTGTTTTAAAGGGCTTTTTTAGCGGGATGCTGACTTTGCCGATTTTGATTGCCTTAATCTTCATTGTATGCACAGACTCCTCTCTATACGCTATTGTTAAATAAACCGATGCCTGATAATCAACCTTAATAAGGTCTTTCAAACATAAAAATCCAGCACAATAAAGCCTTCGACTCCAAAGGCTTATCATGCTGGATTTTACTTACGTTTACGCCGGCGCGGCTTGAGTTCTAGCAGGCGTACTGCAAACAAAGCAGCTTTATTTGTTTTACTCACTCAGATCAACAGGCAGTCCATTCAGGATTCGCAAATACTTCTTTTGGGCATCTTTATACGCTACCAGAATGGCTTTCTGAGATGAACCAAAATAACGATACTCGACTTGCTGTTTTATGACCTCAAAATCTTCCCGCATATTTTTACCTGTAAATAAACTGCAGATAAATTCAGCCGTGGTAGAAATTGTCGCCGAACTGCCACAAGTCACAATCTTACCAGTCTCTCGTTCCACGACAAAACCAATAAAGAATTGTCCATAATGGTGGGTAATTGGATTATTCTGCTGCGACTTAGCATTACCGACTAAATATATGGTGTTTTCAGCAAACATTCTATTTCTCCAAACTACTTCCAGAGAATCTATATACTATTTATATTCGCGAAAAATAGCTATTTCCCTTCTGCAGTATTCACATTTTCAACATAGCAATGCGTTTGGCTCGCGGAATCAATGTTGATGAGCCATCAGCTCGTTCTGCTACTTCTTCAATTGGAATGTTAAGCTCCCGGGCGATTACTTGCTTGACTCTTGGACCGCAAAATGCGCCTTGGCAACTACCCATGCCGGCGCGCGTCCGCAAGCTGACGGCTGCCATCGATTTTACCGGGACACCCCGGTGCAGGCAATCGATGATCTCGGCCTCTGTTACCTTTTCACACCGGCAGATAACATGGCGTTCAGGTTCGCTTGCGTTAATATCGCCTGCAAATGTATTATCTTTCTTCTGGATGATCGGTTTGCGGTACGCGGCAAAAGACGGATTAGGCTCTAACAGTAACCCAGCATTACGGATAATGTCGACCACCTTCAAGGCAATGGCCGGTGACGAGGTAAGCCCAGGAGAGTCAATTCCAACCAAATTAATAAACCCTTTGACAACACTTTCTTCGATAACCCAGTCCTTTAATTTTGATACCGGCCGATTCCCTGCAAAAGACTTCAGAGCTCTGCGCATATCAAAACCCGGGACTGATTTGCGGGCCATCTGTACAATATATTCGAGCGTTTTCTCGTCTGTTCCCAAATCTTCCTTGTCCTCAATCTCTTCGGCATTAGGGCCAATCATCAAGTTACCGTGATAGGTTGTTGTCACTAAAATACCTTTGCCTAGTTTGGTAGGAACCTGAAAAACTACCGAATTGACAAGATAGTTTTGATCCTTATCCAGCAAAACATATTGACCTCTCCGTGGGATAATATGGTAATCATTAATTCCGACCATGCGTGCGATGCTATCACTATGTATCCCTGCGGCATTAATCACAAAACGGGCAACAGTCTCACTGCCATTACTGGCAGTCAGTTTAAAACTGTCGTCCACCTTTTGAATCTGGGTAACTTCTGTCTCTAGTTTAAGCACCACACCATTAGCAACAGCATTTTCGGCTAATGCCTGAACAAACTCATAAGGCGAGGTTACTCCCGCATTTTCACAATATAAAGCAGCTGTTACTTCTTTACTTAAATACGATTCAAGTTCCCGTGCCTGCTCGCCATTAATTACTTTCAAACCTTGAACACCGTTTTGCCTGCCGTATTTGGCCAGTGCTTTAAGTGTTTCCAGCTCTTCTTCGCTAAAAGCCAACACTAATGATCCTGTCTTTCTATAACCAAAATTCAACTCTTTATCTAACTGCTCATACATCTGATTCCCCTTGACACAAAGCTCAGCCTTCAAGGTTCCCGGCTCATCAGAATAGCCTCCATGGACAATCCCGCTGTTGGCTTTCGAGCAGCCGCAGCTTACGTCGTCATGCCTTTCAAGTACACATACCTTTAAGTTATACCGTGACAGCTGTCTGGCAATATTCATACCAACGACCCCAGCGCCAATAATACAGACATCATACATTTCAAAGCCCTCCCCCAACTGTTGAAGTAACTTATTTCCTCTAATATTTATTATCCAAAAATCTGTAAAATCCTGCTAACACATATAGCTGTGGACATACTATCCAGAAGGATATTGAGAAGACCATAGGGAATATACACCTCAAATGTTAACTTCATCGAAAGAAGAGGTGTGCCTTGAAACTAATATCATGGAATGTAAATGGGCTTAGAGCCTGTCTCGGCAAAGGCTTTGAAGAGTTTTTTAACGTTGTACAGGCTGACATCTTCTGTGTTCAGGAGACTAAAATGCAGCAAAGCCAATCCGAACTGGTTTTGGCAGGATATGATGAATATTGGAACAGCGCACTAAAAAAGGGCTATTCTGGTACTGCTATTTTCACACGAGTAAAGCCTCTAGCTGTTACCTATGGCATGAATATTGAAGAGCATGATCAGGAAGGCCGAATTATCACGCTGGAGTTTGACCAATTTTATCTAGTAAATGTCTATACCCCAAATTCACAGCGCGGGCTGATGCGCCTCGACTACCGCCTCCAGTGGGAAAACGACTTTAGAAACTATCTCCTGCAACTTGATAAAATCAAGCCTGTGATTATGTGCGGCGATCTCAACGTGGCTCACGAGGAAATTGATATTAAAAACCCAAAATCCAACCGGAAGAATGCCGGCTTTACTGATGAGGAAAGAAGCAATATGACAGCACTGCTTACCTTAGGATTCACCGATACCTTTCGCTTCTTATACCCCGACAAAGAGAATGCCTATACCTGGTGGTCTTATATGATGAATGCGAGAGCGCGTAATATTGGCTGGCGTATCGATTACTTTGTAGTTTCCAGCCGTCTTAGAGAATCAATTAAAGATTCTATTATTTACCCTGATATTATGGGCAGTGATCATTGTCCGGTTGGCCTGGAGATATTCTGATAGTGCTTTTTCCAAATAAAGAAAACACGGCTTGCGCCGAGCCTTAGCGAAAGCGGAAAAGCCGCCTGTGCCCTTTGGGTAATGTTGCCCTTATCCAGACGGAAAGTTATACTTTCTTACAGGACAAAAACCCAGTAGGGCAGTGGTTGCAGTTAACCATTGCTCTACTGGGTTTAATTTTGGATACTTATTTATATAAACCTACGTAAACATTTACAATTATGCCATCCACAGCCAGTTTAACAACGATGACTTTAGGCACCGCCAGTCTTACTTGTCCATCATTACCAATCAGTAAAGTAGGCGGTGATATATCCAACCCGTCAACGCCTACCTTAGCAAAGTTTGTACAGGCATTGGCGCAAACCATGTTCCCCATTTCAGAAATAGCACTTTGGGCCAGGCTATCTAATTCAGCCACTTCCATCCCCATCATCATCTTGGAGGCAAACAGTTTAGCTGAATCGAGGTCCATGCCAATGAGTATTGCTCCTTTTAGCGGACCAACAACGCCGATATTAATAAGTATTCCTTGATAATTTAAGCTGGACTCAGCTAAAGAGATCCCTTTCTTTTCTACTGTCTGAAAACCAAGCTGGGGAACTATACTGACAAAAGCATCCAGTATAGGATTAATCATATTTACATCCACAATACCGACCCCTTCTTAAAGCCAACACCTAGATATATTCTGCCAAAATCACTATCTGCGTACAAACAGTGAAGCCGAATACCAGGGCTGGCGATTTCGGTCTGGGCTCCATAGAACACACTGGGAGGGGATACCCTAAGGCCAAAAGCTTTATCCTTTTTGTTCAACATTGAGCAGGCAATCCCACCCACTACATTGGCAAATTCTGCCGCCATTGCCACAACCTCGTCTTGGCCCTTCGCTGGCCGCCGGAGAATGACTTCTGCCATTTTCTCTGCCGTTTCCCGCGATATGTCTAATATCAGTGACCCCGGGTAATGACCAATTATGCCAATTACTACGGTGATACCCTGTGATATATTTTTTCCCAAACACTCTACCTCAGTGAAGGTTGCCGTTGCTTTTGTCATACGGGTTATGCTCTGCCCCAGAGCTTCTTTAAAAGCATCCAAACTCCAGCTTTGCAGGTTATTATATAAAACGTCCGGAGACATAACTCCTTCAATAACCTTCTTTAACGCTTCTGCATCGACAGGTTTCTGCAGATAACCAACTACGCCGCAATTGCGAGCTTCAGCTTCAGTCTCCTCATCCTTCATTGAGCTAATCATGATTATTTTTGCCTTCGGGTCGTGCGCAATCAGTGCCCTGCTGCACTCAAAACCGTCAGCCCCAGGCATGGCTATATCCATTGTTACAATATCTGGTTTACATTGACTATACGTCTCGATCAAGGTCTCAATAGAATCTGCCTCACCAACAACCTCACAGCCTTCCTGCTGTAAGCTGTCTGCCAAAATCATGCGAGAAAACGGTGAATCATCGACAACCATAACTCTAATACTCACGTTTTAGCCCTACCTTCAAATAAATTTAACTTGTCTAGCTTCAACTTCGTAGCGCCACAGACCCATGAAGTACCTATTATGCCAGAATACGACTATATATGACATATACTAAACTAAACTCAATAATAAAACAACTCCCCAAAAAAGATTCACGGCTGCCCCCACCTAAACCACCAGGCTAACCACCCACCTATTATTTAAAGGACTCCTGATTATCTCAGGAGTCCTTTCGTGCCACTCATCCTATGATCTTTTTATTTGCCTCTTCCGGTTTTCCTCATGGGCATTTTATTATTTGTAGTTTTCGCCTTAGTTGCTTTGGGGAATGACTTATTGTTTTCGTTTGCTTTTTTCTTTTTTTCTTGTAGTAGCGTAAGTAAATCCACTTAGAGCTCCTCCTTTACCAACCTAGCTATAACTTTATTTTACAACGTAGCAGGCTTATTGTATACATTTATACCATCTTTCTTACTGGTTTAGATGCTGCGAAATCCTACTTTCTTTATAGTATGGATCTTTCCCTTTATCTTGGTAGACTGCAGCGCATCTATTACCAGGTCCCCTTTGCCCCCAAGGATCTCTACATAAGAACAAGTCTCCTGAACATCGATAATGCCCGTATCATCGGCACCAACCCCTGCAATATTAGTAATGGCTCCCAGGATATCTCCCGGCCTCATTTTTGCCTTTTTTCCTGCATTAATACGAATTCTAGTAATGTCCTGATTGAACTTTTCACTTATATCACTTTTACATTTAGGCTTAGACTTATTACTTGCAAAAATGATCTTGCCTTGTTCTACTTCTGCAATTGTCGGAGTTTCTTGCTTAGGTATCTTATGCTGGATATATTCCTCAATCTCAGCTAATGCTCTACACTCATTGGAAGTCGCAAGGGTAATGGCTGCACCTTGATTTCCCGCCCGTCCAGTCCTGCCAATTCGATGAACATAACTTTCATTATCCAGGGGCAGGTCATAATTGATCACAAGAGATATATCGTCTACATGAATCCCTCTTGCGGCTACATCAGTAGCAATCAAAAATTGCAACTCCCCTCGCTTAAAGCCTTGGATTGTATGTAAGCGATCCCTTTGTTCCATGCCGCCATGCAAACCGCCGCATGAATACCCCTCACACTTTAGTTTCTCAAATAGAAACTCTACTTTTTCCCTTGTATTACAAAACAGAATACAACTATCAGGTCTCTCAGTGTAAATTATTTTTTTAACAAGCCTGAACTTGTCAATCTCTTGGACTTCATAATAAGCCTGCTGGATTTTTTCCGTAGTAGGATTTTTCGACTCAACCGCTAGCTTGACCGGATTACTCATATATTTACTGCATATTTCCTGAATTTGCTCTGGCATAGTTGCTGAAAATACCATAGTCACCCTGTTTTCAGGCAACATTTCAACGATTGCTTTCACCTGATCGAGAAAACCCATATCCAGCATTTTGTCGGCTTCATCAATAATTAGATATTTTATGTCTTCTAGATTAATATTTTTTCGTTCAATATGATCAAATGATCTGCCTGGCGTACCGACAATAACATGCACGCGTTGCCTTAGCTCTCTTTTTTGCGCTTCCATAGGCTGTCTGCCAAAAACCGCAGCGCATCTTATTTTCTTAAACCGCCCTATATTGGCTATGTACTGTTTTACTTGTACCGCTAATTCTCTCGTTGGCGTAAGAACTAATACCTGGGGGTTTCTTTGCTCTACTTCTATTTTTTCACAAACAGGGATTGCAAAAGCTGCTGTCTTACCACTGCCTGTCTGTGATTTCACTATGACATCCTTATCAGCAAGAGCTAAGGGTATCACTTGTTCCTGGACCTCAGTAAACGTTTCATACCCCAAGGTTTCTAATGCCTTTGCTATTTCTTTACTAAAACCATAAGATGAAAGATGATATTGTTCATCCATGACGTTTAATCCCATCCTTCTCGAACTTGGAACCCCTAGCGCAGAGTGCTAGGGGTTTGTCAATTACATATTTACGCCCAGCTAATAGCCAGACTCTTCAATACTAAAGCCAAATCGGTCTTGTAAGAATTCGATAAATAATACACAAATAGCCGGGTCGAATTGTGTCCCCGAGCATTTTTTGATCTCATTTATACAATCCGCTAAAGGAACCGGATCCCGGTAACATCGATTGGTGGTCATTGCATCAAAACTATCACATATAGCAAGCATTCTGCTTAACAAGGGTATGCTTTCTCCGCAAAGCCCCTTAGGATAACCTTTGCCATCGTATCGTTCATGGTGATGACGCATAATAGGAACAACAGCCTCCGCCCCCTCTATAGCAGATAGCATATTGGCACCGTGTTCGGAATGCTGTTTCATAATTTTAAATTCTTCATCTGTAAGCCTGCCTGGCTTGTTAAGAATTGCGCTAGGCGTTTTTATTTTACCGACATCATGAATTAATCCGACAATAAAAGCGAGACTAATTTCATCAGATGGCAGACACATCTGACTTGCCAATCCAGCCATAAGTTCAGCTACATGTTCTGCATGCATAGAGGTATACGGATCACAATAATAAACCTGCCGACAAAATCCCTCTATCGCATCCATATTAACTTTGTTTATTATAGATTGCTTGGAATGCTTTAAATTATGCACGCACTATCACCTATAACAATAATAATAATTACAGCGTAACAAACAGAACTTTCATTCTTAAACTACCTATTAATTCTACATTATGTTAAATCTTCCTGCTATTTTCGTTATCTACAAAATATTCTTTATTTTTATTACCTCATCGGCCACACCGTTAATAAGAATCCTGGCACCCACCGGCTTCAGTTGACGTGCTCAGGTAATTGTTGTAAGTTAAGGTAAATACGTTAGTGAAAGGTAGGCTTTTTAATATGACACAGATAAGATGGGGTATTCTTTCAACAGGTACAATCGCTAAAAAATTCGCAGACACTATCTCTCAACTGACCGACTGTGGGGACATTACAGCAGTCGCTTCACGCAGCCCGGAAACTGCGGCTCAGTTTGCTAAGCCTTACAACATCCCGCGGACCTATAGCAATTATCTAGACCTAGTACGCGATCCTGATATTGATGTTATATATATCGCCACTCCACATTCTTTTCACTATGAAAATGCAAAACTTTGTTTAGAAAATGGTAAAAATGTTCTATGTGAAAAATCATTTACCGTCAACGAGGCTCAGGCTGCCGCACTTACCCAACTGGCCAAAGAGAAGCAGCTTTTTATGATGGAGGCCTTTTGGACAAAGTTCCTCCCTGCGTATCAACAGCTTAATAAAGCCATTACCGATGGTGTCATTGGTGAAATAACACACTTCCGAGCGCAATATGGGTTTGCGCCTACCGGGGCAAGGTATGTAAGGAAATTCGACCCTGCTCTTGCGGGTGGAGCCCTGTTAGATATCGGGGTTTATGCGCTAGGCGTTGCAGCCATGCTGCTCGGTTATAATCCTAAGCATTTGTACTCAAGTGCAATGATTGGCGAATATGGCACAGATAAATTTAACAGCATTATGCTCGAGTATGAAAACAAAACAACAGCCCACCTTATTACAACAATTGGCACTGTTATTGAGCAACATGCTGTTATCTTTGGTACAAAAGGCCATATCTTACTGCCAAATTTCTCAGCTCTGCAAGAGTTTACCGTAGAAAAAGGGGATGGTACTCGTTACACTGTGGAGTCTCCTTTTGAGATTAATGGTTTTGAATATCAAATAAGAGAAACAGAAGCGTGCTTGAAATCGAAGAAACTGGAAAGCATGTTAATGACTCATCAAAATTCCCTTGCTGTAATGCGCTTAATGGATAAAGCCCGCTCAGATTGGGGGCTAACATTCCCTTGCGAAGGACTTCAGTTCTAACTCCTGACTCTGTCCCTGATTTTCATCTAATGTTCTAAGGGCTGTGGCGAAACTTACGTTTCGGCACAGCCCTTTCCTTCTACATCTCTTTTGCAGGAACCGGTCCTCGCGAGAGTGCGATTTTACCTGTTCTGACAATCTCGATAATTCCAAAATCCAGCAGCACCTCGCAAAAGGCATCAATTTTGCTTTCCTCACCAGTTAGCTCAATCGCCACCGTTTCCCGGTTTACATCAATAATTTTTGCCCGAAAGATTTCTACAACATTAACCAAGTCAGAGCGGTTTGTTTTGCTGGCCTTTACCTTGATCAAGGCTAATTCCCGTTCAATAGATTCGACGTGGGTGAGGTTCACAATCTTAATAACATCAACCAACTTGGACAATTGGTTGACTACCTGCTCTAACTCGACCTCGTCATCTGCCGAAACACTAATTGTAATCCGGGTGGTTTCGGCCTCTTCAGTGTATCCTGCGGCAATGCTCTCAATGTTAAAGGCCCTTCGGCTTATTAGCCCTGAGATGTGCGTTAAAACACCTGGTCTATTTTCAACCAAAACAGCTAATGTATACTTCATCAATTATCCCCCCAAAATCATTTGATCCAGGCGACCACCTGCAGGAACCATAGGCAACACATCCTCGATAGAAGGCACCAGTACCTCAACTAGCACCGGCCCTTGTATCTGCAAAGCCTCTTCCAGAGTATGAACCAATTCGTCAGGGTTGGTCACACGCAAACCGGTAATGCCCATAGCTTCGGCAAGTTTTACAAAATCTGTTCGCCCATGGGTTGTTGAATGGGAGTAACGCTGCCCGTAAAACATCCGCTGCCACTGACTGATCATACCCAAAACTTGATTATTTATTACAATAATCTTTATTGGCAGTGCATTATCAGCCACTGTCGCCATTTCCTGACAATTCATCATAATACTGCCGTCTCCAGTCAAGAGTACGACCGTTTTATCCGGCAAACTCATTTGTGCGCCAATCGCTGCCGGTAAGCCATAGCCCATAGTACCCAACCCACCTGAGGTCAAAAAAGAACGCTCTCTAGGGAAATTATAATACTGCGCTGTCCACATCTGATGTTGTCCGACATCTGTGACAATAATGGTATTGGATTGGGTAAGCTGGCTCACTTTCTCAACAACCATCTGGGGCATGATGGTTCCTGGTGACTGGCTATAGGATAACGGCTTATCCTTTTTCCACGCCTGTACCCGTTCATTCCATGCAGTAACTCCGTTCCGCCACTCAATTGGACTACGCCTAGAGACCGTCTCACAAAGCAGCGGCAATGACCAGCGAAGATCACCAACTACCCGCAGATCGGCACGTACATTCTTATTTACCTCGGCAGGATCTATATCAAAATGTACGATCTTGGCATTGGGCGCAAAATCTTTGACCAAGCTTGTTACCCGGTCATCAAACCTAACGCCAATCCCCAACAATAGGTCGCACTCGATTGTAGCCATATTGGCGGCAAAAGTGCCATGCATACCAACCATACCCAAATGCTGAGGTGAATCAGACGGAATACATCCCAGACCCATTAGGCTAGAAAATACAGGAAATCCCGTCATATCGGCAAACTTGCGTAACTCCTCTGATGTATCCGAGATAGTAACACCACCGCCAATAAAAATTACCGGATTTTTGGCTGCTTCCAATGCCTGCACAGCCTGCTCAACACTTTCCGGGTCACCATCAAACAAGGGACTATAACCCCGCAGCGTCACAGTCTCCGGGTACTCGAAGTCAAAAGCAGCATTAAAAACATCGCGAGAAATATCAACAACAACCGGACCTGGGCGTCCAGTACGGGCAATATAGAAGGCCTCCTTCATGACTCTGGGTAAATCCTGAACCTTCTTAACCAGGTAGTTGTGCTTGGTAATGGGTGTGGTAATACCGCAGACATCAGCTTCCTGAAAAGCATCCTTACCAATCACCCCGACCCCAACCTGACCGGTAATGGCCACTAACGGAACAGAGTCCATATAAGCGGTTGCAATCCCGGTTATCAGATTGGTTGCTCCTGGTCCTGACGTTGCAAAACAAACCCCGGTTTTACCTGTTGCGCGTGCATAGCCGTCAGCGGCATGAACGGCCCCTTGCTCATGACGAGTTAAAACATGGGGAAACTGAGCTTTATACAACGCATCATACAGCGTCAACACACAGCCTCCCGGATAGCCGAATACCATTTCCACGCCCTCGGCCCTCAAACATTCAATAACCGCCTCGGCTCCCAACATCTTCAAGCTAGTTACCCCCTTCGTCTCTCCACCAAGTATTCTACATGATCGAAATAGCCAAATAAAATAAAAAAACCTCTGCCCCTTACATAGGGACGGAGGTTAATCCGCGATACCACCCAAATTACTATGGATTTCACCCATAGCCGCTCATAGGTACAGAGTTTAACCTCGATACCTCGCCGCAGTAACGGGCGGCAATTTTCTCCGAAGAGAACCCGGCGTAGCTTACTAAAAAATTCAGCCCGCAACTCACGGATGATTTTCATTATATACGATAGTACTGGCTCACACCATTCCCAGCTCGCTGTTACTATCGCGCTATAACTACTCTTCCGTTCATAGTCATTATAACTTTTATACTATTTATTACTGTTATATTACAAAAAGATCCACTCTGTGTCAACAATATTCTTTATATTTTACACTGGTACGCTACATTATGTTTCTCCATCAATAACAAGGTATACAGAATTCATGCAAATATTAGTTTTATCATGGAACGCCGTTACATATAAGGCAATATATGGTATATTATTATTTAGAAGCATGTTTACACTTCTGACCGCGCATCACCGAATATTGTAATCTGCTTCAAATCTAGTGTAACGAAAAGGAGGAGTGAAATGCAAACAGTTAAACCCCGGAAACAAAACTTGCTGCAGGCAGAATCAAAACTGAGTTTAGAAGAACAACAATTTGATTTTAGGCGAAAGACATTAGGCTTATTCCTTGGTCCCGCGCTGGGATTACTTGTTTACTTCATGCCAATCGCCGGTCTCAAAGAGCAAGCACACGGTTTGCTCGCAATTGTAACCTTTGTGGCGACATGGTGGATTACAGAACCAGTTCCAATTCCGGTCAGTTCCATGTTAGGCCCTGTGATTGCCACACTCATGGGCATTGTAAACCCTACCCAGGCATTTGCCCCATTTGCTAACCCGTTAATATTTCTCTTCATGGGCAGTTTTATGCTGGCCACCGCTATGATGAGTCATGGTTTGGACAAACGCTTTGCTTATGCAATTTTATCCATGAGTTGGGTTGGATCAAGCCCGACAAGAATTTTATTAGCCTTAGGGCTTGTCACAGCCCTCTGCTCAGGCTGGGTAAGCAATACAGCCACAACGGCTATGATGTTTCCGATTGCAATGGGGTTGCTATTTGCAATCAAAGACATGCATGCGGCAGCAGGTAGAGAAATTGAACTGAGCAAATATACATATGCGACAGGCCTGATGTTGATGGCCGGTTACGCATCTTCGGTAGGCGGTGTACTAACCCCAGTAGGTACCCCACCTAACCTCATTATGATTGGCCTGTTAGAACAAATGGGCGGCGTGAGGGTTTCCTTTTTCCAATGGATGATCTGGGGATCCATTGCCATGGTGGCTTACTTTATCTTAGTCTATATTGTCCTCAAAAAAATGTTTCCTGCCGATGTGGATCATATTGAAGGTGCCTCAGAGCTGATCCGTGAACGCCGGAACAGCCTCGGACCGTGGAAAGCCGGCGAAATAAATGCAGTAATTGCATTTACCGTAGCTGTAACCCTTTGGGTCTTGCCAGGTTTCCTTGCTATGATCTACGGCTCAGGAGATCCCATCCTGGCTAAGTATAACAAGTACTTCTCCGAAGCAGTGGTCGCAATGCTGGCAGGTTTATTGCTATTTATTCTACCGACAAATTGGGCTGAACGAAAATTCACCTTGACCTGGAATGAAGCCGTAAAAGGCATTGATTGGGGAACATTAATTCTATTCGGAGGCGGATTGTCGTTAGGAACCATGATGTATACCACCGGCTTATCCAAATGGGTGGGTGACATAATCGTTACTGCCACAGGCGCCAATTCGCAGGTCGCGATAGTAATCCTATTTTCCTTATTTTCACTGCTTATGTCTGAGCTAACTTCACACACCGCAGCTACCAATATGGTTGGGCCACTTGGCATAACGGTGGCCATTTCCGCTGGCCTAAGTCCTGTGCCGGTAGCAGTTGCCATTGCCCTTTCGTCATCGCTTGGCTTTATGCTACCGGTCTCTACTCCACCTAACGCTATCGTGTATGGCAGCGGCTTTATCCCTATTACAAAGATGATCAAGTCTGGTTTTATTATCGATTTAATTGGGATTGCGCTTGTCACTATACCGCTGGTCGTATATGTTGTGAAATGGGTAGGTTATTAAAAAAGAGCAATGATTTCAAAAAAGGACTTACCAAAATGGTAAGTCCTTTTACATCCAAAATGTCGTTTCTTTATATGTCCAAACCTGCACCTAGCAGGTGGGTATCCTGAGGTATGTTTTTGCCCTCCACTCATGAGGTGGCCCGACAGCCGCATAGCATTGAATTCCCTAGTTATCAAAGTAGGTTGGACATATTCAAGTTAACGTTCATCTCAGATAACATCTATAATATTATCATACTAATAAGCTTTGGACAAGCATGAATAAAACTGGTTTGTCTCTCACCCGAATAGCACAGACTCAATCAACCGTCCTGCAATAGTAACATTAGTCGGCCTCGGCGGAAGGTTATCGCGCCCATACCAATTAGCATCATCGATCTCTTCACCATCAACAATTATTTCTCCGCTTTCATATTCGGCAATAAAACCCACCATCAGCGAATCAGGGAAGGGCCAAGGTTGGCTGCCAAAATATTTTACATTTTTCACTCGTATACCAACCTCCTCCATTACTTCTCTTATTACACAATCTTCGAAGGTCTCTCCAGGGTCTACAAACCCGGCAATTACACTATACCACTTAGGCCTGAAATTTTTATTATGGGCCAAAAGGATTTTTCCATCTCGCACAACTGCAACGATTACAGCAGGTGAAATCCGAGGATAATACACAGAATTGCAACTAGGACACAGCTTTGCCAGCTCGTTATGTTTTGGTTCTGTCATAGCTCCACACCTACCACAGAACTTATTCATTCGATTCCAATTTACTATTTGAAAAGCTTTACCCATAAGTAGGAATTTATCTTCCGCCACCAGTCCCAGTAATGCTCTTAGATCTTTAAAACACATGCCCAGAGGTGCATCAGCCAAATCTTCGACTTCCATACAATAACACGCATATCCATCTAATTCCCCGAGATATTGCTTACTTATAAATGATAGTTCTATTCCCTTGAAATCTTCACTGGTAGGTATCTCTGGGTATTCTGGCTCCCCCTTGATTAGTATTTTATTGGAATTAAAAATAAACATCCATACCAACTCATTATCATCATCCCGGGGAACAATCGCTGGACTATAGCTTTTATAGATGCTGCTATCAGCCATAAGGCTCTCTCACCTCACTCTTATATAATCTCTTCGTCGAAAACTTTAGTTTTCCTTTGAAGATGTGAATAAAGAAAAGCTGCTTGTCTTTTGACCACAAGCAGCTTTTCTTTGTCCTCTATTGTATTGTCACAGGTTCTGCGGCCGGCTGAGTCACGAGGCTTACGGTAATAAGTACTAAGGCACTGAGTGGCAAAGCAATGACCAGTGGATCAATGTACGTCCACGGAATCACTCCCAGTGTTTTTACGCCAAATATTTTATTACAAACACCAAATATAGCTGCTTCTTTTTCATGTACAAACAAAACCAGCCCAAAATAAACCACGGTAGCCGTCACCATACTCCAGATGGCGCCAGCAGGAGTGATGCGCGGCCAGTACAACGCAGCCGCATACATCGGTAAAAACGCAGACGTACACAGGCCAAAAAACAATGCAGTCGCTACAGCAATTACCCCGAGTGGAAGGAATAGCGAAAGTAATATAGTAAGCACAAATCCAAACAGGGTTCCAATTCGGGCTAGCCTAAGCGTTTTAGCATCGCTCCTATTGCTGTTGGTATTCAAATCATAGGAAATCGACGTAGAGATGATGTGAAATTGCCCGCTCAAGGTCGACATAGCTGCTGACAATAAAGTAAATAAGAAGATATACTTTAACCACTCAGGCATGGCCTGAGTAATAAACATCGGGATGATTTTATCAACATTCGGAACTGCTCCGCCAACCGCAGTAGCAGCCAACGCAATCTTCCCACTATGTTCGAAAAAGTATACATTGGATAAAGCACCAACAGTAAAAGCGACGCCAGTCATAAACAAAATAAAGACCGAACCAATACTCAAACCACGATATATGTCTTTCGAGCTAGCCACCGTCATAAACCGCACAGCTAATTGCGGCTGTGCCAAAACGCCGATGCCGACCCCTAAGACCAGGGTAGATACCACAAACCACCAAAGCTCAGAGCCAAAATCTGGCATGGCTGTCCAGCCCTGATGTCCTTTGGCCGCCAAAGCCGCCGGCACCAACTGCCTCATGCCTTCCAGTTTGCTATGGGCAACAGTCACACCGCCCAGAGCCGAATAAGTAAGAAAAATCAAGGCCGCCATTCCAGCAAACATAATCATCCCCTGCATAGCATCTGTATAAATAACTCCACGCAGCCCGCCGAAAAACACATAAGCGAGTACAATCAGAGAAAACACGGCCAGTGCTGTTGTGTAACTCATTCCCAGTGCCTCTTCCATATAACGAGCTCCACCAATCATGACTGCAGCTGCATAGAGCGGCATGGTCAGACTAATTATCGTTGCCGAGAATTTTCTGATGAACGGTGAATCAAAGCGGGCCCCCAAGAACTCAGGAAAAGTTTTTACTTGAAGTTCGTGAGCCAACTTACGGGTCTTGATACCAAAAATGACAAACGCAACAAAGATACCAACAAAGATATTAAATACCGTAAGCCAGAGTAAACTTAGTCCATATACGCCCGCAGCCCCGCCAAATCCTACAATCGCCGAGGTTGAGATAAATGTCGAGCCATATGCCAGTGCCATTAATACCGGATGTACATTTCCCCCAGCAATCATGTAATCCTTTGACGATTTAGTATGCCGATAACCAAGATAACCAAGCAGCACCGTAATTCCGAGGTACACTGCCAGCATAGTGTAGAGTAAAGTATTGTCCACCATCATCTCTCCTGTCTGTTTATTTTTTACCAACTTATTCTCTGCTTTTCCAAGCTGCATAGCCTATGCACAGCGCTGTTGAGGCCAAACATAAGATATACGCTAATGCAATCCAGGGGTCTGACAATCCTAACATGGTTAATCACCTCCAAAAAAAAATAAAGCTCCCATCCCTTATAATAAGGGACGAGAGCTTTTGCTTCCCGCGATACCACCCTTGTAGAGTCTTCAGCCTGTCCGGCCAATTAACTCCGCTCATTAAGTACGGGTAAAAACACAGTTTTACCGATACCCCCTTCCCTGATAACGGCGGAAGCTCCGGCCACACCTACCAATCTGGGCTTTAAAACTAACGCCCTTATCTTCAGCTGGCAACTCCAAGGAGAACTTCACTACTCAACTTCAGGCTAGGCTCCCACCACCCCTAGCTCTCTGGGCTGTCACTGAATAGTTACTTTTCCTTTTCATAGTATTTATAATAGTTTATATGAAATTGTAAACACGCATGTGATATTGCTAATAAAATTACTTTTTATTTTCGTTAGGTATAATATAGCAAGACAGATATCTTTTGTCAAGATATCTATTTCTCGTGTATATACACTAATTTTGAAAAAAAAATATTATGGCACCAATGCTTCCAGTTTTGATATTAAAAAATTAAACTGCTCCACCTCTAATTCTCCCAAATAGTCCTGCAGCGATTCTTGTGCTTGATCCCAAAGGGACGTGGCGTTCGTCAATGTAGATCTTCCTGCCGGGGTAAGAATTACCTGTCTGGAACGAGAATCCTTTCCAGCATTAACCTCAATTAGACCAGCCTCAATCAGCGGCTTCATATTCCGGTTCAAGGTAGTTCGGTCAATGCGCATAATGTCGGCCAGCTCGCTGATCGTCACTGGCTCGACCTGCTCCAGATGCCGGAGTAGTGAGTATTGCGTTAATTTAACTCCGCTTGGTTCCAAAAATCTTTCGTAGAATTCAGTCACTGCCCGGGAGGCCCGCCTTATATTCAGACAATGACAAGGGCTAGGACTCTTAGGATAATTTCCAACAACCTGCTTCATTGATCTATCGCCTTTCCTAACTATTTCAAATTGCCGACGTGTATATGCACATATACTATCATTTTTATCCGATGACTAACCCGCTCTAAGACTCCCATCTTTCCTGTGCCCTTTAGGGTATACAAGTGGGAGTTATACCCAAAGGGCACAGGCGAGCGGCTAAGTCCCTGGATAAGGGCGACTAACCTTCAGGTGGGGTTAAAATCCCATCTGAAGCTAAGTCTACTTTATAATATACCCCAAAACCTGCCATGTCAATATCAACACTCACTTAGCCTTCCCCTGATAACTAGGAGAAGGAAAACAGAAAACCTCCTGTGAATAACCGCTAGGTACCCACAGGAGGTTCGCATCTATAATCAAACTGTTTCTAACGATTCAATAACTGGTGCCGCAAAGGTTGTGGGGGCTTCAAGTACTTCAGTCGGTAAGCCCATTGTGCTTATCAAATCAATAAAAGGCTTGGGCTCTAACTCTTCTACATTGACCATCTGCTTAACATCCCATTCGCCGCGGGCGACCAAAATCGCTGCGGCCGCTACAGGTACACCAGCCGTATAGCTTATGGCCTGCGACTCCACTTCTTCGTAGCACTCAGCATGATCGCAAATATTGTAGATAAATATCTCCCTCGGTTCATTGTTTTTGGTCCCTCTGATAAAATTACCAATGCAGGTTTTACCAACATAACCAGGAGCCAGCGAAGACGGATCAGGCAGCAAAGCCTTTAGCACTTTAAGAGGTGCGATCTCCACACCTTCAGCAATCTTCACCGGTTTTTCCGAGGTAAGACCAATATTGGTCAATACGGAAAATACATTCAGATAATGCTCGCCAAAGCCCATCCAAAAACGAATGGAATTGGCATCTATATTCTTGGAAAGCGAATGCAGCTCATCATGTCCTGTCAAGTACACCGGACATTTACCCACTACTGGGAAATCATAGTCCACTCTTATGGAGTGTACCTTTTGCAACACCCATTTGCGGTCAATCCAACTCCATACTTTCCTAAATTCGCGGAAGTTAATCTCTGGGTCAAAGTTGGTAGCAAAATATTTACCATGGCTACCAGCGTTAACATCTAGGATATCAATTGTATCAATTGTATCAAAATAGTCCTTTTGTGCTAATGCACACCAGGCGTTGACTACGCCGGGATCAAAGCCGATACCGAGAATTGCGGTAATCCCTTTTTCTTCACAACGCTCTTTGCGTTTCCACTCGTAATTGGCATACCAGGGGGGGTTTTCACAAACCTTGTCTGGCTCTTCATGAATCGCAGTATCCATATACACCACACCAGTTTCAATGCAAGCCTCTAAGACTGACATGTTAATATAGGACTGTCCTACATTGATAACAATCTCCGACTTAGTATCTTTGATTAATTCAACCAAAGCTGGAACATCCATTGCGTTGACTGCACGTGAATACAGTTTTTTTGACGAATCTTTCAAGTGATTTTTGCGCAGTACGCTTTCAATGATTGCGTCGCACTTTTGCTGGGTACGTGAAGCAATACAGATATCACCCAAAACATCGTTGTTCATCGCACATTTATGGGCAACTACATGACCCACGCCACCAGCACCTACAATTAAAACATTTTTCCTCATTTCTTTCTCCTCTACTAATAAATTTTATCCGATAACTAACCCGCTCTAAGACTCCCTCTTCTACAAGTGGGAGTTATACCCAAAGGGCACAGGCGAGCGGCTAAGTCCCTGGATAAGGGCGACTAACCTTCAGGTGGGTTAAAACCCCATCTGAAGCTAAGTCTACTTTATGATAAATTATTCAGGAAATCTGAATAAGTAAATTTCCGTACAACCTCTACAGTACCGTCTAACCTGCATACCGCTATGGACGGCATCTGCAGTCCATTAAACCAATTCTTTTTTACCATAGTATAACCAGCCGCATCAGCAAACCTGATTTCACTGCCGATTTCCAGCTTATCTTTGAAGTCAAATGTGCCAAAAACATCGCCTGCCAGACAGGATCGTCCGGCCACCATATATTTATGATTCCCCATCTCGCCTGCCTCTATTTTGGCTGACAAACGGTATATCAATAAATCCAGCATATGTCCCTCGACCGAAGCGTCAACAATAGCAATATCCATTTCATTATGCACTACATCAACTACACTGGTAACTAGCTCTGCGCAGCCAGTAATGGCACTTTCCCCGGGTTCTAAGTATACCTGAACATTAAATTCACTGGCAAAGTCTGCTAGTTTTTTGCTGAATTTTTCTACTGGATAGCCCTCTTTGGTGAAATATAAGCCACCGCCCAGACTAACCCATTGTAGCTCTCTGAGCATGTCCCCATAGCTGTCACCGATGGCATCAAGCTGCTGTGAAAACATTTCAAAATCATCGTTTTCACAATTATAATGAAACATCAAGCCACTAAGGCGGGGTATCTGTTTTGCCAATATGTCCTTGTCTACTACCCCCAAACGCGAATGCTTGCGCGCCGGATCGGCCAGATCAAAATGAGAGTGGCTAATTCCCGGATTGACGCGCAAACCAAGTTTGGCTGATTTGGCTATATCATAATATTTCTCAAGCTGGGAAACCGAGTTAAAAATAATTTTGTCGGCAAATTCGGCTACAGCTAGGATATCCTCCTGTGAATAACCCACACAATAGGCGTGGGTCTCCTTACCAAACTTTTCAAACCCCAGTCGCGCTTCATAAAGAGAGCTAGAGGTAGTACCATCCATGTACTCACGCATCAAATCGAATACAGACCAAGTAGAAAAACATTTTAGTGCCAATACAGATTTAGCCCCAGAAAGCTGACGCACTTGCTCAATAATCTGTAAGTTGCGCAATAATTTTTTCTCATCTATAAGATAATATGGGGTGGCAATTTTCATTTTATAAAGCTCCTGTTTCTATCAAAATAAGCCACCTCGACCCGTTCCAATCCTGTTATATGGATCGGACGAGGCTAAAGCAGCAAAAGGTAGTGGATTAATGACCCTTATCCAAAGATCATGTTCATCAGTGATTGTTTTTTACATCCTATAATTTTCTCACGACACTAATAATAGCAAAAATGAGCGCATTTGTCGATTATTCTTTAAAAACAAGCGAATTTTTTAATAAAAAGTCGTTTTACGCCCAAATAGTCGGCTTTATTCATTAGAATGGACGTATTCTGTACAATTAGAATAGTTTAGAAAAAGTCTATAAATCTTAAATGATGGTAATATAAAACCCAGAATTTACGCGTTAGCAAAATTCTGGGTAGAAGAAGGAACCTTTTATCCTTTTAAGATAACCCTACCGGACAAGTCTTCAGGCAGTTGAAACACATATACTGATTTCCTAAATAGGCCGCTTGCTTCAGGCGGGCATATTGTTCATCCATAAGCATCTTTTTCTGCTCCTCCGGCGAACTACCTAAACGCTGCAACTGGAAAGTAATATCGGCTACTATGCCGTAAGGCTGTGAATGACCTAAACATTTCATTACATCTGTTTTTCCCGCTTCATCTAACGCTCTTGCTGGGCAATTATCAACACAAAGATTACAGTTTGTACAGAAATCATCACATTTTGGAGAAGCCTGCAACGAAAGATTTGTAATAATACTCGTGTAGTTAACCCGTGTACCAAACTGGGGATGAATAACAAGATTATGGCGGCCAAATGACCCTAGACCAGCAGCAACGGCTGCATGGCGTTGGGAAAAATCTGCAATTGCCTTTCGGTCATTGTGTATTTCAAAAGGATATGAAATCGGCAAAGTAGCCACTTTAGCATTGTATTTACGCTCTAGAAAACGGGCAATCTGGTAACTGGAGCTTCTTGCAAATGAGCCCAAATCTAAATAACCGTTCTGAGCAGCACTTGTACTTGGACTTTCACAGCTTGATAAAACCCTATACGCCAACACAATAATTGATTTTGCATCAGGTAAAAACTTTGTAATTTCATATGATTTGGGGCTTTGGTAGTCCTGAACTGAGGCAAAACCAACATCATCCACCCCCAAATCCAAAATATAATCTCTAATTTGTTTCTCCATTACCTACCACTCCTTATTTTTACGTGCATATACACTTACTTTACAAAAAAAATTATGGCAACTATAAAAATCCTGCCTTTGAAGCTTGCCCTATTTCAAGACATGACTTGGACTCAAATTAACGTGTATATGCACATATATTGTTACTTGTTATAGTATAACCTTATTCATGTCGTGTCAATATCAACATTCTAATTATTAAAATTATTCTTGTACATAATCAAACGCTATGACTATCCTAAACTGCCTATCCTTTGATATCAGCTATGAGACCATTGATTAAGAGTTCTATTGATTTATCTAGCATTGCATCTTTTAAGGGTATTATATGAGGCGGGATAACTGCTTGATTGACAATCAGGCTAGCAATCCCCTGGACGTGAGCCCAAATGCAGAAAGCAAGTAATTCTGGACTATCGCCCTGTACACTATAGTCTTTCATAAAAACCGCAACAGCCTGAACCCACACATTCCAACAGTGGATGCCGGCATCATAAAGCTCTGGATATTCAGTATAGTCTGGAGCAGCAGGACTGGTGATCAAGCGAAAAAGCTCAACCTCTCTTTGGGCAAACTGTACATAAGCCCTTACACCGTGGATGATCTGTTCTTTTGAATCCTGGTGATTTTGAGCTACAGCCAGCAGATCCTCTGATAACATGCGAAAGCCTCTCGCCGCAACCGAGGCAATAAGCCCGGTTTTGTCTTTAAAATGGTGGGCAGGGGCTGAATGGGATACTCCGGCTGCCTTTGCCACTTTCCTAAGAGCCAGACCGTCAACGCCATCAACAGCAAGAATTTGCAGTGCTGTTTGAATCAATGCAGCGCGCAAATTGCCATGGTGATACTGGGACTGTTGCTTTTGGGATAAATCTATCTTTAGGTCCTTATTATCCATAATGTTCTCCTTTCAGTGTGAATACAATGCCAATCTTGACACTGTCAAGATTGGCATTGTATTATATAACCATATATTCTATTGTATCATGAGGAGGATGCAAATTGCTAAAGAATCAAAAAATCAAGCTTTATTCCAGCATTGGCACAGCATTTTTTGTAGTTGCGTTATTAGCCGGTATCCTGGTTACAACCAATCAGCAATCCCAGAGCATAATGGATGAAGTGCCTTACGTACGTACAACAGTTGTCAAACTGACTGAAGCAGCGCCGAGTTATACTTACTCTGGCGAGGTGCGGGGGCGGTATGAAAGCAAGCTGGCCTTCCAGGTCAATGGAAAAGTGATCAAACGAAATATTGAGCTAGGCAGTATTGTCAGACCAGGGGATGTGCTGATGCAGATAGATAGTAAAGATATTCAGCAAAATGTTACAAGTAGTGGAGCCCAGGTTTTTGCAGCCCAGTCGCAAGCGAAACTGGCTAATAACAATCAACAGCGTTATCGGCAGCTCTATGAACAGCAGGCCATTAGTAAAGCAGAATATGATCGCTATGATACGGCATATGATACAGCTAATGCCTTAGTACGGCAAGCTGAAGCACAGCATAGGCAAACCGTAAATCAGCTAGGCTACAGCAATTTACAGTCTGACAGCCCGGGAATTGTTGCCAGTATTGAAGCCGAAGTCGGTCAGATAGTAAGTGCCGGTCAAAACATCGTTACCGTCGTGCAGGATGGTGAACGGGAAATAGAAATTAGTATTCCCGAGAATCGTCTTGAGGAATTGCGCAAAGTTCAGCAAGTTCAGGTTGAATTTTGGGCGCTTCCTCAGGTTAAGCTTAATGGCAAGGTACGAGAAATAGCACCAATGGCAGACGCCGTTTCCCGCACCTACAAAGTGCGCATCCAACTAGCAAACCCGCCTGCGGAAATAAAGTTAGGGATGACAGCCACAGCAAGAGTAGCAGGTACTGAACCACAAAAAACCGGGGTTGACGTTCCATTATCCGCTATCTATCAGACCGGCGATACCCCTATGGTTTGGGTTGTGCAAGACGGCATTTTATCTCTGCGCCCGGTTCAAATCAGCACCTTTGGCAATACCTCAGTCCATGTAATGGAAGGGCTGGCAGCTGACGATGTGATTGTAACAGCAGGGGTTCATAAATTGAGGGAAGGACAAAAAGTCCGGACAAGCGGTGCCACGCTATGAAAAACTTTAACTTGACTGAGTGGGCCCTTACTCATAAGCAACTCGTCTATTTCTTTATGTTTTTGACTTTTGTTATGGGCGCTATCTCTTATCAATCCCTTGGTAGGATGGAAGATCCTGACTTTGTCATTCGTCAAATGATTGTCGGTGTATCCTGGCCAGGAGCTAACGCCCGTCAGGTAGAAGAGCAGGTTACTGATAAAATTGAGAAAAAATTGCAAGATACGCCGAACCTATATTATCTGAAAAGTTATTCAAAAGCAGGCGAAGCCATTATCTATGTATATTTACAAGAATCCACACCGGAAAAGGATGTTCGTCAGACCTGGTTAGAGGTACGCAATATGGTCAATGACCTCAAGCAAACCTTGCCTGAGGGCGTTGCCGGATTTTATTTTAATGACCGGTTTGACGATGTATTTGGCAATATCTATGCAGTAACTGGCGATGGCTACAGCTATGAAGAGTTGAGAAAAACAGCCGAGCGCATACGCAGAATCCTGTTAGGTGTAGAAAATATCAAGAAAGTGGATCTGATAGGCGTTCAGCCGGAAAAAATTTATATCGAGATGGAAAATACCAAGCTGGCCCAGTTGGCCATAGACCCTGTTTTTATTATTAATACAATTAAAGCCCAGAATGCAATAAGTCCCTCAGGAATGGCAGAAACAGCGTCTGACAATATTTATCTGCGTGTTACTGGTATTTTTGCAGATATTGAAAGCATTCGTTCTCTACCCATTCGCGCTAACGGACGAACTTTCCGCTTAGGCGATATTGCCAGGATTGAACGAGGCTATGCCGAACCCCGTGAACCCCAGATGTTTTATAATGGCCAACCGGCAATCGGCATAGCATTGTCCATGGAAAAAGGGGGCAATATTCTTAACCTCGGGAAAAACCTACATCAGGCAGTAAAGGAAATACGCCAGGAATTGCCGCTGGGTCTGGAAATTAACCAGGTATTAGATCAACCACAGGTAGTATCAGATTCTGTGGGCCAGTTTACAGAAACCTTGGGTCTGGCAATCCTTATCGTTCTGGCTATCAGCTTTCTGAGCCTTGGTTTTCGTTCGGGTATTGTCGTAGCACTTTGTATTCCGCTCGTAATCGCCGGAATATTCACAGGTATGAAATTGGCAGGTGTGGATTTACACAAGGTTTCCTTGGGGGCATTGATTATCTCCCTGGGTTTATTGGTTGATGATGCTATCATTGCGGTAGAAATGATTATTGTAAAGTTGGAGCAAGGCTGGAACCGGTTTGATGCAGCCTGTTATGCCTATGCGGCTACCGCCTTTCCCATGCTGACAGGCACCTTGATTACCTGTGCCGGATTTATTCCTGTGGGTTTCTCAAAAAGTATTGCTTCCGAGTATACCAACAGTATTTTTACCGTCGTAACCATTGCGCTACTGATATCCTGGGTTGTTGCAGTCATTGTAACACCTTTATTGGGATACAAACTTGTCAATGCAGCGGCAGGAGGGCGTGGTCATTCTGCTTATGACACGACTTTCTATCGCTTATTTAGGCAACTATTGAGCTGGTGTCTTACTCATCGCAAAATAGTGCTGGGATTAACGCTGGCCTGTTTTATCGGCTCACTGTTTTTATTCACTTTGATTCGGCAAGATTTTTTTCCGCCCTCCACCCGCCCGGAACTTATCGTAGAAATGACATTGCCGGAAGGAGCCTCCTTTCAGGCTGTTGAACAGGAGGCAGCAAAATTAGCAGCCGCCCTTAATGATGACCCCAATATCGTAAACTATACCTACTACATTGGGCAAGGTGGGCCTCGTTTCGTATTAACAATCGAGCCTGTTTTACCCACAAAAAACTATGCCCAGTTTGTCATTGTTACCAAGGATACGACAGCGCGAATTGCGCTTCAGCAAAAGTTAGATACGTTGATTTCCCAACAGTTCGAAAATGTCCTCGTACATATGAAAACAATCCAGACAGGCCCGCCGCAGCCATATCCGGTAATGCTCCGTGTCACCGGCTATGAGCATGCAAAGGTACGGGAAATTGCCGAAAAAGTTCGGTCCGCCATGGCAGACACCCCTGGATTACGTGATGTTAATCTGAACTGGAATGAAAAAAGCAAAGTAATGCACCTGCAAGTTGACCAGGAAAGAGCCCGGATGTTAGGGGTTGACAGCCTGCAGTTAGCCAATAGTCTACAAAGTCAGGTATCTGGTATTCCTGTAGGTGAATTTCGCGAGAAAGACCAAAAAATCAGTATGCTTTTCCGTATTGATGCCAAGAGCCGGCAGGATTTGTCCAGTATCAAAGACCTGAATATCCATACCGGTAACGGCAAGTACATCCCCTTAGATCAAATTGCCCAAATTCGTTACGAGGCGGAAGATGGGTTAATCTGGCGCCGCAATCTAAAACCGACCATTACTGTTCAGGCCGAGGTAAAGCCTGAAATTACTGGTAACGACGCCACCCGGCAGGTTTACGACAAATTACTGGAGTTACGTAATAGTCTGCCTCCAGGTTATGCGATATCTGTCGACGGCCCGCTTGAAGACAGTTTCCGTTCGGTGGGTTCTCTACTTAAGCTGGTGCCGGTAGTCATGCTGATTATGATGATCTTACTCATGATCCAGCTTCAGAGTGTATCACGCATGATCCTCACCTTATTAACAGCACCACTGGGAGTCATCGGCGTCAGTCTTTCCCTGCTGATCACCCAGCAGCCAGTGGGTTTTGTGGCAGTATTAGGGATATTGGCTCTAGCAGGCATCATCATCCGTAATTCAGTTATTTTAATTGACCAAATTGAGCAGCAAATTCTGCAGGGAGAATCGCCGTGGGATGCTGTGATTAACGCGACAATACTTAGATTCAGGCCAATCATGCTGACTGCCGTCGCAGCCATTCTTGGTATGATTCCATTATTCTCTAGTATCTTCTGGGGACCAATGGCGATCGCGATTGCCGGTGGTTTACTGATCGCAACGATTCTGACATTACTCGTACTACCTACCATGTATGTCACTTGGTTTAGGATAGGCAGTAAAACTTCTTGTACTCCCACACTAACCGTTTAATGGATACTAGAGATTATTTATAGTTGTTGTATTTTGCCATTACCATAGCCAAACGTCTAATCCCCTCATTAATACGTTCTTCCGGCATATTAGAGTAGTTCAGGCGAAAGGTATTCTCGACACCGCCATTGGGAAAGAAAGAATCACCGGGAACGAAGGCTACATGATGCTGCAAGCACTCCTTTAAAAGGCTAACCGCTTTGATGTGTTTGGGCATTTCCACCCAGGTGAATAGTCCACCCTGCGGTCGGGTAAAGGTAACCGCACTGTCAAAGTATTCTTCCATGGCATTTACCATCGCATCCCGGCGACTGCGATATACCTTGATAATATTTGCAATATGGCTTTCAAAGTCATACATATCCATGTAGGCAGAGATTTCACGCTGACTCAGGGACGATGTATGCAAATCAGCCCCCTGTTTAATAAGTACATACCTTTCAATAAACCGGCTGTCGGCAGCAATCCAGCCTACTCTCAGCCCCGGGCAAAAGGTTTTAGAAAAGGTACTTACAAAAATGACCAGACCTTTTGTATCCATTGATTTGACTGCCGGTAAAAAATCACCCTCAAACCTTAATTCCCCATAAGGATTATCTTCAATAACAGGAAGTTCGTATTCATTTACAACCTCCATAAGCTGCTGGCGCCGCGTTAATGACCAGGTCCGTCCGGTAGGGTTTTGAAAGTCGGGAACAATATAAATGAGCTTAACATTAGTTGTTGTTTCTAAAATCTTCTTCAATTCTTCGATGATCATCCCCTGATCATCAGTCGGTACGGCAATAAACCGTGGCTGATAAGCCTTAAAGGCACTAATTGCTGCCAAATAAGTCGGGCTTTCGCATAAAACAACGTCACCGGCACTCAGAAATAACTTCCCGGAGAAATCGAGTGCCTGCTGTGACCCACTGGTAATCAACACATTATTTTCTTGAACATTCGTATTAAACTTACGGTTCATGCGGGCGGCAATCTGCTGGCGCAGCCGCTCAAAGCCCTCGGTAGTAGAATATTGCAGCGCTTCCTGCCCCGCCTCATTGAGCACCTTGACAGCTACTTGTTTCATAGCCTCAACAGGAAAAAGCTCTGGTGCCGGTAATCCCCCAGCAAAGGAAATAACCTCAGGCCGTTGGGTAATTTTTAGTATTTCACGAATCTCCGATGCACACATCAAATCCATACGTTCGGCAAAAATTACAGCCATATAAAATCCTCCCTGTTTTTAAACAACTACGGTCCGCAGTTTGTAGGTTGTTTTTTATCATATACGACTCCCAACCCTGCGTAAATATCCAAATGTTACTTTTTAAAATAAAATTGGATACTTAATACACGAAAAATAACAAAAAGTAGTCACGTATTAAACATGACTACTCACAGCGCGGACGCAAACCGTTTTCTTGGATGATTATCTACCCAAGACAGAGGTTTTACTCTTATAGGATTATTATACTAATATTCCCAAAACATTCTTTGAATCTCAGTACAATTCTGTGTCTTGGTTAAAGCCAGCATAAGTAAGACTCGAGCTTTCTGCGGATTAAGAGAATCTGCAGAAACAAAACCACAGGCATCATCATCGACAGCACCATTACGAGTGACAATACCACTTCCGGTGCGACTACTACGAGTAATAACAATCCCATTTCGGGCACATTTAACAAGCTCTGCTTTGATGAATTCAGGTATGCCGCCGTTCCCCAGTCCAGCATAAACTATCCCTTGAACCCCTGCCATCACAACTGAATTAATCAAGGTAAGACCGCTATTAACATAGGAATAGATGATTTCTACCTGCGGCAGCTCAGACAAGCCTGTAATATCAAACTCAGTCTGGGTAGTATGCTTACGGGTTGGGAAACGGTAAAAGTGGGAACTGCCATCCTGGATATAACCAAGATAACCTAAGTCAGGCGATTTAAAAGTGTCTTGTAATGCAGTATTCGTTTTAGTCACTTCACGACTGCAATTAATTGTATCATTCAGGGTAACAAGCACCCCTCTTCCGCTAGCCTCCTGGCTGCTGGCGAGAGCTACCGCATTATAAAGGTTCATGGGACCATCTGCACTTATCGCATTCGCTGGACGCATGGCACCAACTATTACAACAGGTTTTTCGCTTTTAATTACAAGGTTTAGAAAGTAAGCTGTTTCCTCCATCGTGTCTGTACCATGGGTCACAACTACACCATCTATTTTGTCTGACCGCAGTAACTCATTAATACGATTAGCAAGCTTAAGCCATATCTCGGTATTCATGTCGCAGCTGTCAATCTGAGCAATTTCTTCACCGGTAACATGAGCAAGGTTTTGGATGTATGGCATACTGTCGATCAGACTATCTACAGTAAGAACGGCAGACTTATAAGTAAGCATGTCAGTTTCACATGAAGCATTACCTGATATTGTCCCTCCAGTAGCCAAGATTACGATATTTTTTTTCATGAAAAACTCCTTTGCGAAATATAGGCTTCATATCGTCTAATACCTTTAAAAAGCATATAAGCTACTAGTCACTTTACCACAAAATAAAGAAAACACGGCTTGTACCGAGCCTCTGGCGAAGGTGGAAGTCGATGTTGCCCTTATCCAGGAGAAAGTTATACTTTCTATCAGGAAAATCAAAACTCCTGCCAAATCCACAGAGAATTTGTCAGGAGTTTTCGCTGCCAATCCAGTCATATAAATTTTCTAATGACTACTTCTGCAGACTGTAGGGGAAACGAACTATGCACGTTGTACATCTGCCCCCACTTTCGAAGTCGATTTTAGCCTGATGTCGTTGAGCAATGCTATAACATACTGCTAGTCCAAGCCCTGTGCCAGTTTCTTTTGTTGTAAAAAAAGGTGTGCCCATCTTCGGAAGTAGATCAGGGCCAATGCCCGCACCCTGGTCAATAATTAGCAATCTGATCTCACTCTTTTCTACATCTGTTTTAATAAACAGACAACCTCCATATTCCATTGCTTCTAAGCCGTTTTGAGTAATGTTCAATATTAGTTGTTTTATTTCTTTGGCATCAACAGATATATTCGGTATATTTTTCAGGTCAAGCTCTACTGATAATCCACGTATAAGGGCTTCAGACTGAATTAATGGCTGTAATTCTTCGATCAGACTATTCAGGTTACATTCTTTCGTCTTAATAGCCTTGTTATGTGCCATGGAAAGAAATTCGGTGATAATACTATTAGCCCGATCCAACTCGTCAATCAATAATTGAAATTTAGAATGGAGGGATAGAAGTTCTTTTTTCATTAAAAAAAACTGCAAGTAGCCTCTAACAGTGGTCAAAGGGTTTCGCACCTCATGACCAATAGCAGCCGCCATTTCCCCGACAAGCCTTAGCCGGTCTAGGCGTGCTAGCTCGCTTTCCGCTTGTCTTTTGGACTGTTCTGCACTCAAAACGTCTTTCTCAGCTAACTTCACGATATTAACGGAATACATATATAAGCTAACACCTATGGCTGTGCCCAGAATGGCAAAAATACTAGCCATCTTAACCGTTCCCAAGATTAGTTGTTGAACGCTTTCCCGAATCTCAACAAAACCGTAGATTTCATTATTATACCTAATGGGATTGCGAAAAGGATGGGTCATCCCAGCCTCCCCGTTTATTACTTGCTTGAATATGAGGTTACCCTCTCTATCGAAAATATTTATAGACTCTAGCTCTGGGCGAACATTAGATTCATCAGCTAATTCCATAAATTTAACTACATTATAGTACCATAGGTCTGGATTATCCTGAATAGTCGGCTTAATCTTATATGCAAGTTCCTCACTGCGCAATAGCGCTTGGTAGTGAAACTCCTGCCAGCTGACTGTAAAATAAACAATCGGCATAGTTAGACTTACAGCCAATCCAATCAAGATTGATACTATTTTCATCCTTTTTGCAAAATCATCTGAAAAGCATAGTCTAGATGGCATAACAATCACCTTCCACTTGGTACGGCGCCCCACTTCGCTAGAATCTGTTGCCCCTCTGGCGAAAACACAAACTCAAGAAATTCCGCGCTACGACTACTTATCTGATCTTTATAAACAAAAGAAAGCTCTTTAACTAGTTTGTATTCACCACTAAGAATATTATTTTGAGTAGGCGCTACACCATCAAAGTCCAAAGCCTTAATAGAATGATTTGCCGCTAAATCTGTAGTATTTACCACACCAAAAGAACCTTTTGTCTTTTGCAGTGCATCGACCATGTCACTATCTCTATAAAAAACTCCCCATCGCTGCTGATGATAGGATTCAAATAAAGCGTCTTTTAAGCCAGGTATTTTGTCATATAGAACAAGGTTTGAACTATCATTCCGTTCTCGGACAAAGACATAAATTTTTGAGCCGTTAGACCAAGTCGCCTTGGAACCTTTAACAATATCTATTATGCTCGAGCTGGAGATCTCCGTATCAAGAACATCTCTATGCACACCAAAAATAACTGCAACGCGCGCGTATGGGACTTCTTTCAGACCTAGCTCACGTTCTGCCGAGGTTAAATGCCTTGAAATTAGACCTAGTTCTAATCTGCCGGATTTAACCGCGTTGATTGCCCCGTCGCTGCCAATACTGCTGGGTAATTCAATTTTTACTTTTGATTTGGCATTATATCCTTCCACCAATTTTCTAGTAACAGGGATATTACTTCCCGAGCCCGCAACTATAAATTTATCGTGTACAATAAAGCCTTGCAAAGACTTACTTTCTGCTGCACTTGGCGTTTTTTCAATACAACCCGAAGTGAGAAGAAGCATTAGAAACAGCCATAATATCCTCCCATACTTTAGAATCAAAATGCATTCTCCTCATTAGCATATTTCACTAAATGCACAAATAACAACACTATTGTCCACTGCTCTCTCGAACGCTCTCGTGGAACAACAAATTTTAAAAACGGCCTGTATATACACAACCTTCTCTTATTTTCTTCCAAAAATTTAATATTCCTCCTTTTTTTTACAATAAGTAAAAATTTTTTTCACATACTTGCTGAAACAAACAAACCCCTCCTCACCGTCTTTCAGCGGCAAGGAGGGGCACGTGTAACCCAGTATTATATCAGGCCGTAGGCCTTCATTTCAGCGCGAAGAATTTCCAGGTTATTATCAGTGAGGTCTGTTAGCGGCATACGGCATTGGCCAACCTTAAAACCCAGCAGGCTCACAGCTGCTTTAACAGGGATCGGGTTTACTTCGCAAAATAGTGCTTTTATGAGGTTTAGGGTTTGAAGCTGAAGCCTGATAGCACCATTAATGTCTCCTTGGAAAAATTTATCAACCATATCATGGGTGTCTTGCGGAATGATATTAGCCATCACAGAAATAACCCCTTTGCCCCCTAATGAGAGCACAGGTAAGACGGTATTATCATCACCAGAATACACGGCAAAATTGTCTCCACATAGATTAACTACTTCACCAACTTGCCCGAGGTTACATTCCTTAATGGCAACAATATTTTCTATTTCTGATAATGCTTTAATCGTCTCAACATTTATATTTAAGTTTGTTCTGCTAGGTACATTATACAGAATGATGGGTATCTTGACGCTATTGGCAATCAGCTTAAAGTGCTCATATAAGCCTTTTTGTGTAGCTTTATTATAATAAGGAGTAACCGATAATAGCCCATCAGCCCCGACTGCTTCGGCCGCTTTTGATAATTCGATGGCATGCCGGGTATCATTGCTGCCTGTACCAGCAATTACCGGTACGCGCTTGTTGATGGTTTCTACCGCAAACTTGATAACGGCAATATGCTCATCATCTGGCATGGTAGAGGCTTCTCCGGTGGTGCCGCAGACTACAATGGCATCTGATCCATTTTTAATTTGAAACTCAATAAGTTCTGCTAATGACTGATAATCAACACCGTTGTCCGTAAAGGGAGTTACGATTGCTACTGCAGCGCCAATAAATAATGGTTTTCTCATTAGATAACCGCCTTTTGTTTATATTTAGTGATAAAAATCCTTATTACTATGATTTTAGCCTATAATCAGTTAAAAAGGAATTATATACCACATATATACCAAAATTTTTTTAATGATTTTTTATGCATTAAAAAGCTTCCCAGGGTTTAATACCCCTTGCTGGTCAACAACGCTTTTGAGCTTCTGTCCAACAGCAAAACCGGTTTCTCCTGTTTCCCATTTCAAGAACGGCGCTTTCATATAACCAATACCATGTTCACCGGACAAAGTACCCCCAAGCTCTAACGCTGCCTTAAAGAGATCTTCTACCGCTTGTTCTACCCGTTCCATCTCTTCATGGTCATGCTTATTGCTTAGAATATTGGGATGAAGGTTACCGTCACCGGCATGACCAAATATGACCATCTTTAGGTCATACTTCTTGGCAATCGCGCGCAGGCGGCGAACCATTTCGGGGATCTGACTGCGGGGAACAGTGGCATCCTCCGAAATCTTGGTGGGGTTGATTTTGCCACAGGCCGGCGAGATGGCCCGGCGGGCGCGCCATAGTTTATCGATATCTTCGGGGGTTGAGGCTGCCTGGATCTCGGTGGCGCCGCATTTTCTACATACTTTCATGACATGTTCGGCCTGTTTGGCGATGGCCACGGCACTGCCATCGACCTCAATTAAGAGGATGGCTTCGGCACTCACCGGCAGCCCTACGTTAAGGTAATCCTCCACGGCGCGGATGGTCTGGTTATCCATGATTTCCAGGGTTGTCGGGATGGTGCCTGAGGCGATCATGTCACTTACGGTGTTGGCTGCGTCATCAAGGCTGTTAAAGATCGCCAGCAGGGTTTGTTTGGCGCTTGGTTTGTCAACCAGTCTCAGATAAGCCTTGGTCACAATGCCCAGCGTGCCTTCTGAGCCTACCAGGAGCATCCCCCAGTCAGGTCCAGCCATCTCACTGTCAAATTTGTTGCCCACTTCGACTACGCTGCCGTCTGGCAAAACAACTTCCAGTCCAAGTACGTAGTCGCGGGTAATACCATACTTTAC
>NZ_FWXI01000006.1:0-624 GCF_900176355.1 Sporomusa malonica
CGACATTCAGTGCAGACTGCCACACTTCGATCGCTCGCAGGTTGGGGAGTATATGAAAAAGCACCTGGCTTATGCAGGTGCCGATCGGGATATCTTTTCGGATGGGGCTATTGATGAAATTTACCGTTTCTCAAGCGGAGCCGCCCGTCTTGTCAACAAGGCATGTACACATTGCCTACTCTATGGTTCGCAAAACGGACGCAGGATTATTGACGACCATATGGTTAAACTGGTGATTCAGGGAGAACTAGTTTAATTGGCAGTTTCATTTGCTGCCGGGACTGTTGGTCAGCATTTCCGGCAGCATTTGGACAACTAACACAGTCTATTTCTGGACACTATGCGCCAGCAACAACAGTATTACTTGATACTTCCTCGTCAGATGGAGGGATAGGCTTACTTTTATTAAAAATTAGATTGTTCCACCAAGTTTTCGAATAAGTTGTTTTGTTGTTTCAATAAAACTATCACCAGGAGTAGCATATTGAAGAAATAATTTAAAATTAGATATTGCTTCTTGATTGCTTCCTAGTTTTGCAAGAGCAAAACCGCGTGCATAATAAGCATATGAATATTGCGGATTTAATTGAATAGCTTGATTGTAATCTGCTATAGCTAAATCAT
>NZ_FWXI01000006.1:1139-259751 GCF_900176355.1 Sporomusa malonica
TAATCTGCTATAGCTAAATCATGTTGTCCTCTTAACTGATATGTATTACCACGCCCATTATACACTTCCGCGGACTGTGGATTTAATTGAATAGCACTATTATAATCTGCGATAGCTAAATCATACTGTCCTTTGTTATGATAAGCAATACCACGATTGTTATAAGCCTCCACATACTGAGGATTTAGTGAAATAGCTTTACTGTATGCAAAAATTGCATTATCATATTCATTTTTACTCAGGTAATCCTTAGCTTTATAGAACCATTGTTCAGAAGTTAAAACATGCTCGTTTTGAACTGCAATGCTTTCCTTTACTGCGAAAACAGATGAAGGGAGTAGGAGAATAGCGACTAATAATAAACTAGTAAGTAATTGATAAGGCAACTTTCCAGCAAGCATAGAATCACACTCCATAGAATAACTTTTCTTCCTAAATTCTACAATTCTACAAAGTTGCGATATTACCTTTAATTGGGATTAGTATTAATTCAAGATAAAATCAAAACTCACCATAAGCCTTATAGGTTGCTTAACATTATCGCTAAGGGTTTCTAACGAACAACAAAATAAACAAGCCTTAAAATGCCACTAATAAAGTCGTTTAGGTTACATAAATATAAATAGTAGCCTAATCTCAATTCCTAGCAAAGCAAACACTTTTAGCAGGATATTTGGATTATTTATAGAAAAAATGAAAATGTGTAATAGGAGGGATTAGATGGATATAGATAGTTTTTTCAAAATTTTTGTACCCGCTATAGTTGCAGTAATAGGTGTTATTATTGGTGCTAGTTTACAATATATATATGCGCGAAAGGCTGAAACAAACAAAAGACTGCAGATATTAAAGACAAAAGCCTATGTTGACTTTATTCGCTCTGTAAGTAGTATAGCAATGTCGCAGAATTTTGGGCAGAATTTGAAAGTAAAATATTAATGTGTGATGCTAAAGCACGTATTTGTGTTTACGGAAGTAAGGAAATTATAGAGTGCCTTGCTGAATTCTGGCGAAAAGGTGCAAATATGAAAAGTATAGAAAGTAAAGCTGTTTTTATAAGATTAATACAATGCATGAGAAACGAAACAGAACTACGCTCTGCTATAGATGACATCGACATCTCACAGTTAATATTTGGTCAGGACATTCAATCCAATGCACTTTGCCAGAAAGAACATATCTAGCCAATCAGTTTTCAACCATTATTGATTTATCCACGCCATACACAGCATTTCAATCCATGCGGATAACCACCAAATAAACATAAACCTTCGACAACGCAGTTCGTTGTTACCATAGCCCCGCAGGGTTTAAGAGCACGTCGTATAACATCTATTATGTCTAAGAGCGGAAGAAACCTGGCGTAATGAATGCGTTTTTATTTTGCAGTCATTATGCGAGTTTTCTGTAGCGTTTGGCAGTTAATTCCATAGGCGCACGCTTTTTGTGCCTCCCTCAGCTTCAACTTAACATAATAGATATTATCGGACATAAATTTTTATATGAACCTTGTCCCTTATATTGAAAAAATTCGAACGAGTGTTTGCATTTTATCCTAATAATGTTATACTATTAATATAATCAAATACGGTTGGTGGTGCCATAATGAGTCTTAATAAAGAGATATTGCTTAATACCAGACAAAAACAAATTCTTAAGTACATTAAAGAAACTCTTCGAAGTAAAGGCTATCCGCCTTCGGTTCGGGAAATTGGTGAAGCGGTTGGACTTAGCTCTAGTTCCACGGTACATAGCTATTTGTCAAAACTTGAAGAAATGGGATTCATTCGCCGCGATCCCACAAAACCGCGCGCCATTGATGTTTTAGATGAAGCACCGTGGCGCCAAAAACAAGTTACTCCAGTACCACTTGTTGGACGAGTAACAGCAGGTAAACCTATATTAGCAGTAGAGAATATTGAGGAAACCTATCCTCTTCCTACTGAGCTAGTTGGAGACCGCGATGTATTTATGCTTACGGTACAAGGCGATAGCATGATTGATGCGGGAATCTTAGATGGTGATTATGTTTTAGTTCGTAGCCAAAATACAGCTCATAGCGGCGATATCATAGTGGCTCTTATTGACGAAGAAGATGCTACCGTAAAACGTTTTTTTAAAGAAAAAGATTATATTCGGTTACAGCCTGAAAATGCAACCATGGAACCTATATATTCCCGTAATGTTCAAATATTGGGTAAAGTTATCGGTGTATTTCGTCTCATGCAATAGTAGTAACTGGATAAATAATAAGAAATAGGTAAAATAGAAGCTCGCAAATTGCGAGCTTCTATTTTACCTATTTCTTAACTTTACAAAAAAATCGTATTAGTGCTATTTCTTGGATTGCTGCGGGGGAATTTTAGTTCCTACTCGTACTACTTTGTCAACAGGTTTAAACTCATCTGATGCCAAGAATTCTTTATTGGCAATCTTTCCATCTACTTTTTTTATACGATAAGTAGATACTTGAAAACCCTTTTGACCTTCAACTTCGACAATTTCTTTCCCAAGTTCTAAATTAGTATCCTGCTTAATAATAGTGTTAGGCTCAAAAACTTTTTTATCTGTAGCTACCACATAAATTTCAGGAAGGTTGTCCATGCGTTTGCCAAAGATATTAACAATAAGCTGATTACCAAAAACTTCAGTAGTAATATAAATATTCTGCGATAATGTATTTTTAAACCTGAAATCCAGCTGATTATCAGCCACAGTTGCATCTTGTCCAATAGGTACATAACCTGGCGGTCGAAAGTGAGCTGTCCGCTCTTCTATACTTAGGTCAGCTAACAAGGCAGCATTATATATCGTACTGCTAACTTGGCACACGCCTCCACCCCAATCAGGAACTAAAACGCCATTAATGTATCCAGGGGCTTCTTTGTATCCAAATTTCGCCAACCTCAGCCCAACAATATTATTAAAGGAGAATACTTCGCCTGTTCTAACCAAGATCCCATTGGTACTCTTTGCCGCTAACAAAACATTTTGAGTACGATTTTGATCCCATAAGTCAAATTGCGTGGTATAAGAAGCAATTAGTCCGTCAATATGCGCAAAATCACTGGCTACTACAGGCGGTATAAGTTCCTCTACAGATATGTTAAGCGTAAACATAAGGCTTGTATTTAGATTTTCACTGATACCAGCTATTGTCTTGGTTAAATCAACCCTGCGACCAATTGTCTCTGGGACTATTTCAACATTAAAAGAGTTTCCTGTTAGTCTCAGCCTAGCATTTTGCGGTTGCCGATCAATGCTCCTAGTAATATCCAGCAAGATAGCATGTACTCTATCATGATTATAGTGAGCTGTCAATGGTAAACTATGTCCCTTGTTAACTGCCAAATATCTTTCTTTTAACCGGTGAACAATATTACCATTGCGGCCAACATCATAAGCTTGTTGAGCCAATTTATCAGCTTCAATACCTAATTCAATCTCCTGAGCAGTAATCGTCCATTTTTGATTTTGATATACTGCTGTAATGGGTGCTTTTGCCGTTCGTTCTCTAAACTCAGCTATGATCTTTTGCTCGGCTTGAGTTACTGATAAGCCACCAACATGTATATCGCCAACGGTAACACCCTGATAAATTCCGTCTGTTACCATAAACGTGGTGTTAGCTGCAATCATACTTATAGAACTAAAAATCATAATGATGATTAAAAATAATATTATACTAGAATTTTTAGATGTTACAGTTTGCACAAAGCACACTTAATCCTTTCATTGCGTTAAGTGTTGTAATAAACAAAGCAAACTTTTGTAGTTAAGTAAACCCCGCTAAGTAGCGGGGACTTTACCTCCAATTACTGAATATTCATTGATAATTCAACAAATTTACCGGCAAGCTTGGCTTTCTGTAATACTTCTTCAGTGATTTCGCCACCTTGCTCAACAATTAGCATACCATTATCAGTCTCAATACGACGGGCAGCTTTCTTACCTAACAAAAACTTGCGATGCTTATCATCAAACTTTTTAGCCGAATCATCAACAGGAGGTTGCTGTTCATTTTCTTTTGTCTCTATCTCAACTACTGGAGCAACGGCTGCAGGCTCTTCAACTTGGTGTGTTGTCACATCTACATCAGGCAAAATTTCAACTTGTTCGGACTGAACAGGAGGAATTTCAATAGTTTCAGCAATTATCTCTCCCTCCTCGGAAATAATTAAAACTTCTTTACCAAATGTAACTATTCGTTCTGCAGGGAGATGTAAAACCTCACCTTCAGCATTCTCCATTTCACAGACGTTAATTTTTCCAGTGTTATCAATTATAAATTCATTGATTTTTCCCTGAAATCTGCCACCTTTAGTTAATACCTTAGTCCCGATGACTTTTATACCCGCTTCGAGCAACTTTTCAAATTCTGGCCTATCTTTCATAGTCAGAATATCCCCACTATTATTAATGGTAACTGCATGCTCACCAAGTGCAGTAATAGCTTCAAAAGGCAAAAACTTAGCTCCATAATACCATTTGGCATCATCAATAACCAATGCTTCTATTGTACCATTAGCAGCATTAATCAGAAGCTCTTTAACATTACCAAACTCTACACCTTCCGTAATGCTAATAATTGGTTGTCCAACAATTTCTACACTCTTTTTCATCTTTATAACCTCCACATATTCTATTAATTAATTTTAGTTATTTAATTAGTTATTGCCTACACTGCGCCATTCTTTAAATTCGTCATCAATTTCTTTTACTATATGCTGTGGGATTTCTAAAAAACGAACACAGCCTAAGCGATGTTGCAATAAAACATTTTTGATAATACGAAGATATGCAATAGTGCTGATAAACTCCTGCTCCATCATTTCATCTTCTCTAGTTTGACAAAGATTACGACCATCTGAAAATACTTCAATAGCTTCATCATAGGCACCCTTATTTTTCAAAAGATTGCCAACTTCAACTACTAAAAAAGGAGCAGCTTCACTATACGGATATAAAGTTAAAGCCTGTTTAAAAGCAGTAAGCGCGGCTTCATAATCATGCCGTTCTTTACTTGAAAATGCAAAATCAATTAGATCATCCAGTTGGTCTGACTCAGGCAGTATTTTTTCCACTGCTGTTTCATTATAGGGCATTATTGAGTTTTCATCCTCCTGCACTGTAACGCCTGACGTCGCAAATGTTGTATCAGGTCGTTTTTGCATAAGTTCTTCCTGGACTGTTGTATCATTAAGGGAATCTTGTACTACTTCAATTTCTTCTGCCAGTAATTCCTCAAACTTAGTGTTCTGCCTAAGTGTACTGTCAACTATCTCTAGTTCTTCGACAACTTCAATCGGGATTTCACGCTCTTCTACAAATGTCGGTTCTTCAAGAACATTAACAATATTGGTAACCGAACCCAAATTATCTAGTTCCGATAAATCTGAACTCAATCCGATCTCGCCAATCTCTTCTGGGAGATTATTTGTACTTTCAGCAGTTTGTTCATTAATTGGCAGTCTTTCAAGTTCTTCTGTCACTGAGATATTGGTTATACCTTCGCTATTTTGATCGTGAGTATTCTCTAACAACACCTCGGCCTGCGTTGAACAGTTTTCGGCCACCCCTGAAGTCGATGCATCGGTAACCAAGACCAAATTATCTAGTTCAAATAAGTTCAGATACACTGGATCATCGTGAATCTCTTTAGGAAGATTGTTCGTAATTTGGGTTGTTTGCTCATTAATGGACAGTTCTTCAGTTTCTTCAATTATTGAGATATTGGTTGTACCTTCGCTATTATAATCATGAGCATTCCCTACCACAATATCGGTCTGCACTGAGTAATAGTCGTCCACTTTAGAAGTCGATGGCTCATATAAAGCAGACTCATATTCATTTTCACTCTCTGTAATATGGCTAATCTCTTTCTCATCGTTATTACTATTACGAATTTCATTTGGCACTTCACTAGTAATTCCGACTTGTACTATCGTATCCGGCTGGCTCTGAGCAACTAATAAACAACACGCGCTTTCATTTTCGCCAACCTCCGTAGGAGACGGTTCATCTTCATACTTAGCAACAAAATAAGCAAATATAATAGCAAAGACCGCCAAGACAGCAATCGTACCAGGTAATCCAGCAAATCCAACAACAATTTTAGGCAACACTAAGCTAATAAACATAGCACAGGCTGCACATAACAATAGTGGTCTTAAGCGCAAACTCAGCCCAAATATGCTGTTGGCCAGCTTATATACAATTAGAGTTGCGGCAAGGATAGCTACTAAACTGGCAATTACATATTCCACACTTAACCACCAAAAAAAGCATATTTTTTCATACTTTTGCTCTATTCGACGCTCGTATGTTTTTTCCTGTCACAAAATTAACCACGATTAAGAAATATGAAAAGAAATGTTGGATTATTGTCTAGCGATTGCGCTAGCTGCTCCTAAGATACCTAACATAGCATGTTCAAACGTTAATCCGCCTTGTAAATAGACAATATAAGGCGAGCGCAATGGACCGTCAGCACTAAGTTCAATTGATGACCCCTGAATAAAAGTTCCTCCTGCCATAATGACTTGATCAGTATACCCTGGCATCGGTCCTGGTATAGGTCGTACATGCGCATCGACTGGCGAGTACTGCTGTAAGCCCTGGCAAAATGCAATCATCTTGTCTGGAGATCCTAATTCAATGGCTTGAATGATATCACTTCGTAATTCATCTGGTCGCGGTAAAGTCTTGTAACCTAATAAATCGAATAACACAGCCGCAAATATTGCGCCTTTTAAGGCCTGATTCACAACGTGAGGCGCTAAAAACAACCCCTGGTAAAATAAGCGGATATCTGCCAGCGTTGCCCCCAGTTCTCCCCCTAGCCCCGGTGCTGTTAGACGACACGCAGCCATATTTACTAATTCCGCTTTACCGGCAATATATCCGCCAGAAGGCGCCAAGCCACCACCTGGATTTTTAATAAGCGACCCAGCCATTATATCAGCGCCAACACTTGTCGGCTCAGCTACCTCAACAAACTCGCCGTAACAGTTATCAACAAAACATATGCAATCAGGCTTATGTTTCTTGATTTCGGCACATGCCTCCCTGATTTCCTCAATAGTTAGCGGCTTTCTCAGGCTATAGCCCCGGGAACGCTGAATAAGTGCGATTTTGGTATTGTTCCTAATATATCCAGCAATCGCGCCGATATTTATTCCGTCTGCAGTCATGGATATTTCTTGATAGCTGATCCCGCATTCCTTTAATGAGCCGGGAGTGTGTACCGTATGTCCAATGACGGTTTGCATTGTGTCGTAGGGTGCTCCGGTAACGGCTAATAATGCATCTCCAGGGCGCAGTAATCCAAATAGGACGCAGGACAATGCATGTGTTCCCGACACAAACTGAGTTCGCACTAAAGCCTTTTCAGCTCCACAGAGTTCAGCCCACACTGCTTCCAGACGTTCCCGCCCACTATCGCCATATCCATATCCGGTAGTTGTTCGAAAGAGATATTCAGAAATTTGATGATTCCGAAAAGCCCTTAATACTCTAGCGGTATTCTGTTCTGATATTTCATCAATGGCTGTAAAAAGTGGACGTGCCTGTTCAAGGGCTTTATTTTTTAGGATTATAATACTTTCAGGGAATAGGCTCACTAATTTATTCATCTCCTGATACATATTTCTTATAACGTTCAAATAGCTCTGGTGGTAAAGATACAGCGACATAAATACCATCTGGGTTGTAATCAACAGAATTTACTGTGGCAGTATCATATAGCTTAGATAGCACACCGCTATCGTCATACGGTAAAACTAATATTGCATCTACTGTTTTTGCTTTAAGGCTATCTTCGATCAGACCAAGCAAGTTATCCAAGTTTACCCCTGTGACTGCAGAAACAGCAACACTTCCGGGCTCCCGGAGCATACGCTCTATGACATGTTGACTCTCTATTTTGTCTACCTTGTTGAAAACTGTTATTACCGGTTTAGTGTCTGCCCCTAGCTCCCGCAACACTTGATACACTGCTTGGCTCTGCTTTTCATATTGGGGATGACTGGCGTCAATAACATGCAATAACAAATCAGCCTGAATAACTTCTTCAAGTGTTCCCCGAAACGCCGCAATCAACTGGTGGGGTAGCTTCTGAATAAAGCCCACAGTGTCTGTCAATAAAATTTCTCTACCACCGGGAAGTTTAGTTCTCCTAGTAGTTGGATCCAATGTTGCAAACAGCTTGTCCTCTGCCAACACCCCCGCATCGGTAAGTTTATTTAGGAGTGTAGACTTGCCGGCATTGGTATAACCCACCAGAGCGGTTGTTGGTATTCTAGCTGCCTGGCGTCGCTCACGATGCAAATTTCGATGTTTTTTTAGATTTTCAATTTCTTGTTCGATATCATTAATTCTTGAACGTATTCGTCGTCGATCAACTTCGAGTTTTGTTTCACCAGGCCCCCTAGTACCAATGCCACCTCCAAGGCGAGACAATACCAGTCCTTGCCCGCCCAAGCGGGGAAGATTATATTTTAACTGAGCTAGTTCAACCTGCAGTTTCCCTTCATGTGAACGCGCTCTTTGCGCAAATATATCTAGTATTAGCGCCGGCCTGTCAATGACTTTAATCCCCAGCGTCTGCTCTAGGTTGCGTTGCTGAGCGGGAGAAAGCTCGTCATCAAAAATAATCAAATTGGCACCTAGTTCTTGGCGACTAAGGCTAATTTCCTGAACCTTACCTCGTCCGATAAAAAATGCAGCATCAGGACGACTTCGTTTCTGCCAAACGGAGCCTACAACTGCAGCCCCTGCCGTTTCAGCTAATTGTGCTAATTCACTAAGAGAATCACTGACATCCCATAATCCTTGCCTTTCAACACCGACTAATAGTGCCTTTTCAACTTGCGCCATAGTAGAAGTTATATCTTTGCTTTCTAGTTGGCGCTCAATCTGATTAGTCAAATAGCCTAAATCAAGCTGCGTAAACTCGGACAAGGAAAGTGGACCAACGGTTCCTACATCATAACTATCAGCTGTATGGCCTGAAATAAAGCCAAAACTAATTTCATGGATGCCATCTCGAACGCCAATTGCCGTCATGATATCAAAACGCATTTCTTTAAGTGATGCCAAGTCTACATTACTTAACCGGCTGTCCCCGCCAGGATGGGTATGTATGCACCGAATACCGCTCAACCGGTTAAGAGCGCGCCGTCCATCGGTTTCTGGTAGCGATACTGTCTTGGTATCCCCTACAGCGACACGAATAACGCTTCCCCGCCGGTTTATATACACGGCAATTTCACGGTTTACCTGTTCTGTTATAGTAGCCATGCCTTGGGCAAGCTCATTGGTAATTGTCTGGCTAAAAGGAACCGTATACTCATATAATTGTTCCAAACTATCCAGAATCATTTTTTTTAAGCCGTCCGTTTCTCCATATATCTCAGGCAATCATCAAACACCCCTAACTTTAAACTATTACTAGTACTTTACACTATTTTTGTTACAAAGTCTCCAAATCCTTGTTATTTTTTTCATTGCTCGACATTTTTGTCCAGTATTCATCACAGATACTACATTTTCCTTGTTCCAGTGATTTCTGCCGTATCTTTAGCGGCATATCAGCCTCCATTTCGGAGCAACCTGCTACCCACCCTTGGTGTTTGCCCAGGATATACCCTAATAGAAATGAAACCAGCAAGCTTACAATAACATATAGTATCACATCCGTACCCTCTCACAGCTCAGTGAGGATATATAAACCACTGCACTCCCAACCACTGCAGGGACAAACAAATTTTCATTTATTCCCCAGGCTGCCAGTGCACATATTAAACCCATAATCAAGCATTCTAGCCCTCCAAACCGGTTAGCCAAATTGCGTTGTCCTGATAAACGATCATACTGGGCGTCTAAGTAATCATCAAATAATTGTACGGCTGCCACAAAGCTAAGTGAAAACAACATACTATTCCAGTCAAAGAATACCACGCCAATAATCAGAGCCACTAGTGATTCTTGAAATCCATTTAATCGGCTGGGCAATTTTTCATACATGCTGTTAAACATCCCAACAATATAGCTAGCCAAAAACAGGGAAAGACTTAATCTAGTATTAATTCCAGCTGACATTGCCAGTAAAAACATCGCATAGAGCATGGTTCCTCTGCCCAATACTTCAGCCCAGTTAGTTTTTCCAGCTACAGCGTCATATTCTTTATCTAAGTAATCATCAGCTAATTTTACTGAAGCCGAACAACACGCCACCGCTGCTGCCGTGGATAGAAATTCAAATATTTCTGGCCACATAAGCTTTCACCTCTCTAAATCCTTGGCTATATAAAGCAGAAATAGGAACAACGATTGCCTTAGAGAAAGCGGCTGTCAGTCGTGGCAGGTTATCTTTAGCTGAACCAAGGTCAATTTTATTACCTAACAATATATAAGCATTGCGGGCAATACCGTAGTTATAAAACTCATAATCAATACTGGCTTTATTAGCTGCATAATCTTTGTTAACGAGTGATAGATCAATTATATGAAGAATAAAATCAGCCGAACGCAACAAACCAATAGTTTGGGCCATACCCTTCCGTATGCCTTCGTCGGCATGTATTTGCTCGCTTACACCACAGGTGTCAGTAAGTTTAAAATTAACCGCTGTTTTTCCTATAGTCATTTTTAGAACCATCGACTGTAAGGATCGTGTTTTATGCAAAACCATTCCACACAATTCCCTTTTAGCCTCTTCAAGAGAAAAATGGCGGCAAGTCATCAACCCATCGTAGGTTCGAAACGTCACATCAACGTTTTTTGCCCCCAGGTATCCGGCAAAATTAAGGGCAAACAAAGTTTTCCCCGAGTTAGGACACCCGATAATTACACATTCCCGCATTTTTCCACCCCCGATAAATCGCTTGGTTCAATAACCATCAACTCTTCTCTGGTAGTAGAATGTTTGCGAATTAAGCGTACGGCTTGCCTCCTGATAGCCTTCTCAATAATATTCCTCACAGTACGAGCATTACCAAAATTATCATCGCTATTATTTTCAGGAGGGTTAAACAAACTTAATAGCACAGTCTTGGCCTGACTATTAAGTTGATACTGACGTTTAGCACATAGCTGCTCAGCAATTTGTAATAGCTCCTGTTTATTATAATCAGGAAAATTAATATGTATCGGGAAACGGGATCTCAAGCCAGGATTTGTCTGAAGAAATTTTTCCATTTCTTTCTGATAACCGGCCAAAATTAATATAAGTTCATCCTTATGATCTTCCATGGCTTTCACCATACAGTCAATTGCTTCTTTACCGAAGTCTTTTTCCCCACCTCTAGCCAAAGAATACGCCTCATCAATAAACAGTATTCCTCCATATGCCTTTTTTAATTGTTCCCTTGTTTTCTGGGCAGTATGACCAATATACTCGCCTACTAAATCTGCCCGTTCCACTTCGATAAGGTGCCCTCGTGATAAAACTCCCATTTCTCGGAATACTTTGCCCATAATTCTGGCTACAGTTGTTTTACCGGTACCTGGATTGCCTTTAAAAATCATATGCAATACCATAGGCTCGGTGTTCAAGTGCTCTCTTTCCCGGCGTTTTTGAATTTCGATAAAAGCATAGATCTCACGTACTAATTTCTTGACTTCAGTAAGACCAATAAGACTATCCAGTTCACGCAAAATAGTTTCAATACGTTGCTCTACACTAGATTGTAGACTAGCGGAATCGCGGCTGACAGAGGTGTTTTCCATTTCACGTAACTTCCTAAACGCTTCTAACGGAGACATTTGTCCAGATTCAATAGCGCTTAATAGATCTTCAGGCCACAGGTAAGCCATACTCTCACCCCACCGCAGTCTTCGTGATATACATTATACGCAAAAGACAGCGAATGGTGATTCATTTCGACTGTGAAAATGAAAAAGTACTCCAGGTATGAACCTACTTTTCTGTCAGGAAAACTCCCCGGAAGTTTTGTCGTGTACCGCGACATATCAAGAAGTTTGAACGTCTCTATTCGATGAGAACCCTCTGTTGTTAGCCTATGATGGAGTTTTACTTTTCTTTTTTGCTTTTTGCTTACAGCGCAAGATGCTTAAAATTTAAATGAAACCAGGCGCTGCCTGGTTTCATTTTTTTGCCAAGTAATTCTCAATCAATATTTTATGTATATTAAATCCTCAGCAGCCTAATATAGACATGTTGCGTTTTGAAGCAATTGTTCCGCTATAGATTCGGTGCATTCATTGTTACCTAGATGTACCTGCTCTAACACCTGATATAGTCTAAGCTTAAAATTGTGTGAGGGTTTTCTAAACTTGAAATTGCTGAATTGTAAGCTGAAGATCCTGAGCCAATTTGGCCAAAGCTTGACTAGAAGATGCAATCTCTTGCATGGAGGCCGATTGTTCCTCTGTGGCTGCTGATACCATTTGTGCTTCTCCAGCCGCATTTTTACTCAAGCTGTCGATTTGCTTTACTTCGCTGACGATTTGCTGGCTAACACCAGCCATTTGCCTGATGGCTACTGAAATCTCCTGGACTTGGGCCGATACATCAGTTACCATGCCTGCAATCGCGGTAAATGTGTGACCCGCAACATTGACCGCTTCGGCTCCAGTTTTTACTTCGCTATTCCCTTCGTTCATGGCCGCTACCGCTTTGTCGGTTTCTCCCTTAATTTCAGTGATTAGTTTCCCAATTTGTTTAGCGGCTTCTTGCGATTGCTCGGCCAATTTTCTTACTTCTTCTGCCACAACGGCAAAGCCTTTACCTTGTTCTCCGGCTCGGGCTGCTTCAATAGCGGCATTGAGGGCCAAAAGGTTTGTTTGTCCGGCAATGCCGGAGATAGTATCGATAATTTGGCCAATTTCATGGGATCGTTCTCCCAGCTTGGCTACTACTTTAGCAGAGGCATTGACTGTCTGTTCAATATGCCCCATTTGACTAACTGCTTGCTCGACAGATTTCCTGCCATCTTGCGCAGTATCAGCAGCTTTGGCGGATTGGGAAGCAACATAGTTGGCACTAGCTGTTATTTTCTCAATAGCTAAAGACATCTCTTCTACTACCGTGCTCGTGTTTTCCGCAGCGATAAGCTGCTGTTCAGCCCCCTTCGCCACATTGACAATGGAGGCGGTAATTTGATTAGCAGCTTCTGCGGATTGGTCGGTGCTAGCTGTGAATTGTTGGGAGGAGGAGGCTATTTGCTCGGCAGATTGCGCAACTTGAGTGATAAGTCGTTTTAAATTAGTATTCATATTGCTGAAAGCAGTTGCCAAAATTCCGATCTCATCCTTGCGTTGTAAAACACGATCATCTATGTTTACCCTTAAATTACCTGTTGCCATTTCGCTAACGATGGTTTGTGTGTGGTGCAAAGGATTAATTATAGACCGTACCAAAATTAAGGTTAATCCACAAGCCATTAAAAGAAAAACTACGCCAATACTTCCCTGAGTCATCATAGAATTTTGCATGGCTTCTTCGTACTCGCGCTGACGCTTGATAATGGCGGCATCAATAGAATCATACCAAGCCCCAGTTCCCACCGTCCAGCGGTAAGGCTCAAACATCTTAATATAGCCGCGCTTAGGCAAAGGCTCATTCTGCCCTGGTTTAGGGAACCAATAGTCGCTAAAGCCACCACCGCCGTTTGCTTTAGCTGCGTTAAACAAATCCTGTACAACCGGATTGTCCTTGGCATCCTTAAAGTTCCAGCGTGATTTGCCTTCAAAGTTCTTATTACCCAATAAGACAATGTTTAAGCCTTCGTAGGTATCAACCCATAGGTAATTTCCATTGTCATACCGAATCTCGCGGATAGTATCAGCCGCCTTCTTTTTGGCATCTTGCTCAGTAAGAATACCTTTTTGCTGTTCTTTATAACTCGCTTCAATGATACTTACTGCACTCTCAACCTGCAGTTTTAACGTCCGCTCAAACTGTTCCATCATGGTTTGGCGCATTAAAGATATGTTGTTTTGTGTTTCAATTTTCATACGATATAAGTTATACCCCACTAGAACGGCTACCGTAAAAAAGCAAATAGCGCATATTGCAGCTACTGCTTTTGTGCGCAAACTGTTCATTAAAAAATATCCTCTCCTGTTCACCTTTTGCTCTATTAATTACTAAAATAGTGTAACTGTTGTTCTTCATGTTAAATTCTAATGATGTTTCCTACCTCATCAAACTGCATTGGTTTTAGTTCTTCTAGTAATTGCAAATTTGATCTATCCACCACTTCTTTAACCAGGCTTTCAGAAACCTCAATAATCTCAACTTCATTAGTGTTTTGAATATGGACAACTCTAGCGTCTTCAGGCTTAGTAATGCCAATACAAGTCAAAGCTGCCCCAATACTATCTTTCTCCGTAGCAAAGTAGATGGGTATTCTGCCTTTTTCTGGAGCCTGGGCCGTAATGCAATTAAAATAAGTAGACCATAAATCCAGTTTATCTACCAGTTTCTTGGTCGTAAAGTCTGCCAGACCGACACCAGTAGCCATACCATGGCTTTCTTCAGTGGTGTCTAGTACAACAATTCTTTTTATGACAGGTTTTTCCGGTTCCTTTTGGCCAAATACCAGAATTCTACCAATAACGTTGGTGTCCATACCGGCACCACTTACGTTTTTGCCCATTTCATCAATAATAAGAACATCTAGCTCCTCGAAAGGTATCTTGCCGAGGTTCGACTTTGCCAACTTTAACAGCCTTTTTTCTTCATCAGCGATTTCATTAGGCAACATCGCTTTAAGGTGCGCTGTTTTGTGATAATAGTTTTCTACCGTAGCAAAAGCAAAGGCTACTGGCAAGTGGTTAATAATATAAGCGCCGACCTCGGTAATGGTTTTTTCATAACCAAAATCAAGCGAATATTGGTGTACGGTTAAAGCCCCTTTTGGATTGCCGATCCCTATTGCGCAAATCTTGTGAATGCCACTTTCGATCTCTCCCTCAAATTCAGTGTGTTCCTTAACTCGGTTAAAAATAATGACCTTATCGAGTTGTTCCGACAGTGTTATGTTATTAACATAGACAGGTATTCCTTGCTGGGTTGTACCGATCTGACTGGCTTCACCACAGGCAATGACAGGAACATTCATTGTTTCCGAACTGATCCCTAAAGACTTGAGCATTTCTATCTGTCCTTCAGCAGTTCCTCCGCCATGCGAACCCATTGCCGGTAGAATAAAGGGTTCCCCGCCTACCTGTTCCACCTCCTCAATAAGCACCTCCACGATAACTTTTAAGTTAGCTATACCACGACTACCAACAGTTATACCGACTTTCTCCCCAGGCTTGATAAGGTCTGCTACGTTAATTCGCTTCACTTCTTCGCTGACTGCGCTTCTAATGTCCTTAATAGCTGACTGTGCTATGATTTGTTTAACCCTAGCCATTCTAGGAAAGTTAACGGTTTCTGCGTACATAATTTCCACCTCGTCCCCTCGACTTTTCCATTGACTCTCCCGATCCATTGCTAACAACTCGCCTGGCCACAGATTTGTATATACCTGCCGTCATATTAGCAGGTTTAACTTCTGAGGCCAGGCGATAAATAATTTATTTTAATCTTTCTAATGCTCTAAAAATATTCGGATATTAATGGCATTTACTTTGGGACCCAGTATGTATTACTTCGCTACGCTGAAGTGGAATATCAGGTTTAACAAATAACCAAGCGATAATCCCAATTACTGCGGACAACGCTGTTACGATTATAGCAGCCTGCCAACCATAATTAGTTGCTATCCATGCTGTGAGTAGCGGAGCTATGCAGCCACCAATATTACCCCAAAAATTCATCCAACCTGAAACAGAGCCCGAAAACTTCCCGCCAAGATCGATACACGCTGACCAACCTGCAGGGAACGCCAGGCCAAGAGAGCCTAATGACAAGGTAAGCCAAAACACATTCATCGTCGGATTAGTAGCAATGGCCCCTAAATAGAGGAATAATGAACACAATACTAATCCTGTTATCCCCAGGTAAGACCTCGCCTTAGCTTTGGAAGCGCCTGCTGCCACCAACCGGTCGCTGAATGCGCCTACCGAGAGTGTCACAATACATAATGCAGCCCATGGAAATGAGGCGGCAATACCCATTTTTGCCAGCGAAAAATTCTGAGCTTCCATAAGATATAAGGGCAGCCAAGCAAGATATACATACATGATATAGTCTACGATAAAATATTGAATCCCTATGGCCCAAAATTGTGTTGAAGTAATAAAACTTTTCCACGGAGCAAGCTCTTTCTTATCCTCAACTGCCGCATTGCGCCCCTCATCAATGTACTGCAATTCCGCCGCCGACACATATGGACTTTCTTTCGGGGAGTTCTTCGCAAATATCAGCCATCCTAATGCGATAAAAATACCTGCCACACCAAAGATCACAAATACGGAACGCCAGCCAAAGGCTAGCATCAATGCGACAGTAATCGCGGGTCCAAATACCGGACCAACAAAAGCACCGCTAAGCATAATTGAAGATGCTTTCCCCTTTTCAGCCGGATTAAACCACCGGGCGATAAAAGTACTGAGCGCCGGATAAACAGGACCTTCCCCTAACCCAAACGCCCCCCTAATAATCACCCACTGAGAAAATGTGCTAGCTGCTGCAGTAAGGGCCGTAAATACCGACCACCAGGTAACGGCGGCTACAACAACTATCCGATGACGAAAGTACTCCGCCAGTATGCCCCCAGGCACTTGCATCGCGGCATACCCCATGAAAAAAACCGTTTGGAAAAAGCCAATATCCATCTTCGTGAAATTAAACTCTCGCATAATTTCAGGTGTAGCAACCGATAAATTGACCCGGTCCATATAAGACATAAAAGTTATAAGGAACATTAATGCCGCTAAAACCCATCTGAAATTTTTCATATATGGGGCCCCCTTTTCCATTTTACACGAACTTAATGAATACTCTTCCACTTAATTACAAGTGCTCTTTCATCGACGCATCTAACCAATCCACGGATACTGGGTATATGGCTTTAGGATAAATATTGGATAGTGTGTGCTTACCTTGCCCGACAGCCATTCCGGTATTACAACACAATGAATAGGCAACGCTAACTGCGCAGCCGCAACCTCAGTAATAGCCAATCCAGTTTGAATATGTTGCTCAGTGGTTGCGCCTGCCAGATTAGTGTTACTAATGATCCCAGCTATTTTTAGTCTTGATGCATGTTCAATACAATGAAATAACTCCACGATTGCTGCCGCCGTGCTCGTAAAAGGACGACAAGTATTCACAACCAGCATCGCCTGGTACGGATTATTGGTAAACAACTCATTAAATTGTCCCAAAACAGTAGCGGCCATCCCTCCCCCTACATCCATTACCACTTGGTAATCTGGTTGACTTAGCACTCTCGTCAAGTTATGCGGCAGAACCGGAAGATCTGCACTTTCCAAGCGTTGTTCTGGAGCTACGACCTCTATTCCATTTTTTTCTAGCAAGCTCCGATTTTCCCGGGTACGAAAGTAAGGTTTTACGAGATCAATATCGACTATTGCCGTCTTAAAGCCCAGCCCCTTGATTTGCAATGCATAATTTACAGCTAGTTCGGTCTTGCCACTACCAAATTCGCCCAGAAATATTTTTATTCTTGCACCTTGAATCAGTGGACTATCGGTATCCTGCATATGATCCCACCACCTATACAAATTTGATATCATAGTGTGCCAAACTGAATGAGCCACCCGCCCCACAACAGCAAGCAGGTTCTTTTTTCATCCGCTTGTACTTCGACTGCCTATTTCAGCACAGGCACTGTATTTGCGGCGGTAGTCATTACTGTAATAGTGTAATCTTCACGTCCCAGCTTCTCTTGAGCAATCGCGAGTGCTTCTTCTGTTGTAGCCGCTGGAATCATGCCAGCTTTTCTAATAAATTCGGTATTTTCCTTTTTCGTAACAATGATTAACGACAATTGGCGAGCTATATCCAATAATCGGTAAGCCAAAAATCCGGGAATTGTAAAATTCTCCCGCAGAGCCATCTCATGCTCTAGCATTGTTGGATATTTAAACCAATCGCTAAATTCAGCCGGCTCCATAATATCTGGCAGTTCCATAAAACAAATAGCAGCTCCGCCTGGTTTTGCAGCCATATAGGCATTGTCAATTGTCTTTACACCCTGGTATAGGTTAATGTCTTTGGGAAAGCCACCGGCAGACGAGACTACCAAATCAGCCTGTGCATTAATGGGAATACCGTATATTTCATCTACCATTTTTGTTCCCGCCAGCCAAGCTTCATACCAGTGTCCAGCGACAAACTTGGCAAACTTATTCTCCGGCGTAAACACGGCATTTAGTAAAAAATCCGGCTTTGCCAAAGCAGCTTGCTCAATCATGTCTTCATTCATTTCGTTTCCGTCAAGCTTGCCGGAAATACAGTTCGGGTTTAGTCCCTTACCCACTTCTTTATTCATGCAAAATAGGTGATTTCCTTGAATAGTCTTAAACCCGCTGATGCCGGGTAATATCGCCTTGCGACCGCCACCGAAACCAGCCATCAGGTGGTGAACAATGCCACCAGTCAAAATTACTTTATCGGCCTCGGCTACTCTCTTATTAATGTAACACTCGACTCCACTCTTGGTCTTGCCGGTGTACACCAGTTCATCTTGATTGTGGCATTCGTGGTTATAGACGGCAACCCGCTGGCATACCTTTTCCCCACACAGCACAATAAACTCTTCTTTCGTATTCAAACGGTGAGCACCAGGAGCGATGATAATGAATATGTTCTGATCAGGAATGCCTGCTTCATTCAATTCGTCTAGTAAAACCGGAAGAAATTGATCGAACTTGACCCAAGCACGAGTAATGTCACTGACCACTACTGCAACCCTGTCACCAGATTTAACAACCTCCTTAAGCGGAGGAGTTCCAATTGGATTGCGGAGCGCCTCACGTACTGCAGCCGGAACATCTACAATTGCTGGACAGGGCTTGCCCAAAACATTGTTAATAATTTTTTCTTCTGACAGACCTACCTTTATCTTGCTACTTCCATAACCAAATTCAAATACTGTTTCCGGCATAAAAAGTACCTCCTAAACTCAAATATTAATCTATACTCTACTTCTCTTAGTAGTTTTTCAGAGATAACACTGCCATGCAAAGCGCTCCGAGAATTGCTACTCCCACTAGAAACATTAGTCCACCCACATATCCCCCTGTAACACTAATGAAATAGCCAATCAATACCGGAGCAAACGCTGATCCGGCATTTGCTAGACCGTTCATCGAACCAGTAGCCGCACCTACAGCTTTAGAAGGAACGATTTGCTGTAATATTGTCCAAGATTGAGGCAGAGCAAGAGCGATTGATGCGATACCACCGGAAATTAGTATTGCAGCCGTAAGATCATCTGGTGCATGGGCGCCAAAATAAATTCCAAGAGCAGCACCGACGTGTCCAAAACAAATGAAAGGTGCCCGCCGACCCCATTTATCTGCAAGATGACCAAAAACCAGTAGACTCACGCCACCCAGCAAATACGGCAATGAAGAAAGCGCCCCCATAGCAGCCCAGGAAAATCCCCGTGCTTCCTTGAGATAACTTGGTAACCAAGCCATTGTTCCCCACCAAATAGACGCAACGCAAAAATAGTTGACAGTTAGCAGCCAAAAACGATAGTCTGTCGCGAAACTCTTAATCCGTTGCACTAGGGTTTCGGTTGCAATTCCTTTTTGTAGTTCTGCTTCAACTTTCAATCCACTCTCGATCAAATCAAGCTCTTCCTGATTTACCCGTTTATGTTGGCGAGGATGGTCAGTAACGTAAAACCATAGAATTAATAGCGGTATCATACCTAGCAGGACTAAAGAAAAGAATGTGCCGCGCCAGCCCCACATTGAAAGAACCCAGCTAAAGAAAGGCATCGCTAGAGCCGGTCCCCCCATAAGACCAATGAGCCATACAGCATTTGCTTTGCCGCGTTCACTTGGCGGAAACCAATTCTTAACGAAACTGCTCTGCATTGGCCAATGCATACCCTCGCCAACGCCTAAAATAACACGCGATACTAGTAGGGTTGTAAAAACCGTAGCAAAACCACCAATGGCAACTGAAATTGTCCACAAAAGAATAGACAGAGACATTGCTTTCCGCGGTCCCATCCAGTCTCCTAATGGGCTAAGCAATACATTAGCTAGACCGTAAGCGATGAGAAAGAGCGTCATGATTAACCCCATCTGGACCGGATCACCTTTGATTCCCATTTCAGTAAGAAATGAATTATCTGCCAAAAGTATAGAAACATTAACCCGATCCCAATAAGCGATCAGCAACGTCAAGAGTAGAATAAGCACTAACACCCATCTTTCCTTAGTTGGCTTGACACCAGCTACCTGCCGCACGGTTACGTTACTCAAGTATGGCCCCTCCTAATTAAAAAATTTGCACCTTGGGAAAACCTAACACTCCCCCTTCCGCTCTATGTAATTTCATTAAACCAAAAACACTTAACTAATTCGCCTTAATCTGCATCACGAAATCGTAGCCCTTATTAAGAGCTTCTTGATTTGCAGGCACCATTCCGGGCTTCGAAGCAAACTTTTTCGCAAAAGCATTCATAAGTGATTCTTTCTCTACGACATCTGTGGCAGCCAATAGTGCTCCTAAAGCCACCATATTGATCATTTTTATACTACCCAACTCATTGGCAATTTCATTAATAGGAACAAGATAGGCCTTGATATCATCGCGTTGTACCTGTTTATTAACAAGCGAACTATTGATAATCAGAGCCCCATTTGCCTTGATTGTTGCTTCAAACTTATCTAGTGATGGCAAGTTCATTATTACAGCCGCCGTCGGCTCGGTAACAATTGGCGCACCCACAGACCCCTCTGTGATGATGACGGAACAATTTGCAGTCCCGCCCCGCATTTCAGGACCATAGGAAGGCATCCATGACACATTTTTATTTTCCAGCATTCCCGCATAGGTTAGAAGTTGGCCCATGACCATTACCCCTTGCCCGCCAAAGCCTGACATAATAATTTCGTGCCTCATTATTTCACCCCCTCAATATTTTTATAGATGCCGAGTGGGAATTGTGGTAGCATATTTTCCTTCAACCATTTTTTCGCTTCTACCGGAGACTTACCCCAATTTGTTGGGCATGTAGCCAATACTTCCACCAACGAAAAACCTTCCCCGCGAATTTGAACTTCGAAAGCCGCTTTAATCGCTGCTTTTGCCTTAGTCATATTAGCCGGGTCATTGACTGAAACTCGAGCAATATACTTTGCCCCATCTAAGGTTGCCAGCAGCTCGGATAAACGTATTGGCGACCCGGCTGATGAAAGCTGGCGGCCATAGGGAGATGTCGCTGTTACTTGGTTTACCAACGTAGTTGGTGCCATTTGACCGCCAGTCATGCCATAGATAGCGTTATTTACAAATATTGTCGTTATCTTTTCGCCACGCGCGGCTGCATGCACTACTTCCGCCATGCCGATCGCAGCAATGTCGCCGTCTCCCTGGTATGTGAAAACTACATTTTTTGGATGTACACGTTTAATGCCGGTGGCAACTGCAGGAGCACGACCATGAGCTGCTTGTTGAGAATCTATATCAAAATATTGATCTGCCAGTACTGAGCAGCCAACAGGTACGACACCAATTGTTTTTTTCTGTATTCCTAGTTCATCAATCACTTCCGCCACTAAGCGATGAATTATTCCGTGCTGACAACCTGGGCAGTAGTGAGTCGACACATCAGTCAACGCTTGCGGTCTAGCAAACAACTTTTTCGTCATTGTTATTTGCCCCCTTTTGTTTCAAATATTTTGACTATTTGCTTGTAAACATCCTGAGGATTCATCATCATGCCGCCAGTGCGACCATAGAAATGAACCGGCTTGGAACACTTGATTGCAAGGTTAACATCCTCAACCATCTGCCCAGCACTGAGCTCTATCGTTAAAACATCTGATGCCTTATTTACAGCCTTCGCCAAAGCTTCTTTCGGGAAAGGCCACAACGTAACGGGCCTGAACAGACCTACCTTATAGCCCTTTTCTCTCGCCATTTCCATGGCTGAATATGCAACACGCGACGATATTCCGTAAGCCACAAGCACAAGATCTGCATCTTCAGTAAAGGTTTCTTCCCAACGAACTTCCCGTTCCTGAAGCAACGCATACTTTTTTTGCAGCGTATTGTTTAATTCTTCTAACTCATCAGCCTTAAGCCGAAGAGTATCGATCATATTAGGTTTATCCCGCTCACCCATGCCCGTTGTAGCCCATGGCTTATCTACCGGAATTACAGGGAGATCGTGAAAGTTAACTGGTTCCATCATTTGGCCGAGAGCACCATCACTTAAAATCATTACCGGATTACGGTATTGATCCGCAAGATTAAAAGCATGCACTGTTAGTTCAGCCATTTCTTGTACACTGTTCGGCGCAACCACAATACAGTGGTAGTCACCATGACCGCCACCTTTTGTTGCCTGAAAGTAATCGGCCTGGCCTGGCTGTATGCCGCCTAGTCCTGGACCGCCTCTCATAATGTTCACAATTACACAGGGCAATTCACCGGCCGCAATATAAGAAATTCCTTCTTGTTTAAGACTCACTCCCGGGCTTGATGAGGAAGTCATGACTCTGGCTCCGGCACCAGCGGCACCATAAACCATATTAATTGCTGCAACTTCGCTCTCAGCTTGCAAAAATACACCTTCAACTTGCGGTAAACGCTTTGCCATGTATTCAATAAGTTCTGACTGCGGTGTGATAGGATAACCAAAATAGTACCTGCAACCGGCGATGACAGCAGCTTCACCGATAGCTTCATTACCTTTCATCAATACTTTTTCTGACATTTTTTCACTCCCATTCTATTCGTAAATTTCAATTACTACATCTGGACAGGCCTTCGCACATAGCGTGCACCCAACACACTCTGAATCATCGGGGCAAGACACAGGATGATATCCTTTGGCATTAAAATCCGAAGACATAACAATAATGTCTTTGGGGCATACATCTACACACAGCCCGCACCCTTTACACCTTTCCTCTCGAATAACCGGTTTTGGCATAACCCATTCCTCCTTAAGTTTTTTATATTATCGGAAGCACTTGTATAGGGCTTCCCCGAACGCAAATTATATTATCTGGGGCATACGCTATTTTTGAAGCATTGTAATATTCGCCTGTACCACGAAATAAAGATTAGGAGATTTTGTTGGTCTTCCGCCATATACCATCTCTCGTATCTCTGATTAACTCCTCGTAAGAATCCGGATGAACAATATTGATGAAGCTTTAGGCCTGATCCGCAGAAAACAACTTAGATTGAAATTCCTGTCGTAAATTCATCAGATCGCCCTCTGATCAAACCACCTGTATTACCTGTATGACAAGTGGTTTCCATAATACAATATGTTATACTTTTATGAATATCGGTACTCCTTGAAAAAGAATACATTATCTCAGGGAAACCAGAATAACGCCAACTGGTATGACTGGTATGACAAGTTACTTGTGATATATTAAATATCACGACGCGACACTTAAACTATTACACTTCGCAGATATTTATAATTACTGCAGAGATACAATGTTCAAAAATCCGTCACCTTTCTACCTGTGAAATTTCCTAGTTTATTACAAATTCCATCAATAGTCCTCATCACTATTGAAAATTTTTTCGCCGGCGAGATTTCCGAACCATTCTGTTACCTCTGCCAAATGTGCCTGCATCGATTTTTCGGCTCCCTCTGGATCATGCAACTTAAGCGCATTAAGTAAATCTTCATGTGCTGAAAATACCTTCTGCGGAGTCCCAGGTCGTTCGTAAAACAATGGAACAAACCCAGCAAATAAGTTAATTAGAGGCCACATCATAATAATAAGCACAGGGTTGCCAGTGGCTTCCGCCAAGCCTCTATGGAAGTTTGTGTCAGCTTGAAGATATCTTTCAGGAAAATCTAAATATTTGATCATCTCGCGGCAATCTTGCTCAAGCCTACTAATCTGATCCTCAGTGACATTAAGACTAGCAATTTTTGCAACCTCTGGCTCAATAATAGCCCTTGCTTGCATTAGGTTTGCTAATGTGATTGATCCATTCCTTATCAGTCGCTGAACCGGTTCAATGACAGTTCGAATTCCAGGTTTTCTAACATATGCACCTTTGCCCTGAATCATAGTTATAAGGCCTTGCGATTCTACAACTCTTAGTGCCTCCCGTAATACAGATCGACTAACACCAAGCTGTTCTCCGAGCTCACGTTCCGACGGCAACTTGTCTCCTGCACTCAGACTTCCGCAATCAATAAATGCTCGTAAACGCGCTACAGTAGCATCAAAAATATTACCACGCACTATGCCTTCTCTGTCGTGGAGCAGGTGATTTGTACCCATTAAATCTCCCTTTCACAGTTCTCCTGTATTACTGGTATGATGAGTTGATTAAATTTTCTAACTATTATTAATTTCAGTGTAGTATACTAAAAGCCATATGTCAATCACTTTTCGAACTACATTTTTTAAAGAACTCTAGTCTCTGCACTTCCTTCAGTCGATCACGATGACGGAGGAAATTTCCCTTTGTTGGAATCGTTTCACAATGGCATTCCTTCTAAAAGGTTTTGGCTAATAGTTCAATTGGGTGTTCTACTGTCATCGGCAGATTTCTGCGGGCTATACCATGATTAATCTGCATTCGGCACGCCGGGCACCCGGTTGCGATTATGGCGGCGTTTACGGTTGCTGCGTTGTTGAGCTTCCGGTCCAGAATGCGTTGTGACAATTCGTAGTGGGTCATGCCGAAGCTGCCAGCACTGCCGCAGCACCGATCCGATTCCGACATTTCTTTGAATACGAGACCCGGTATGGCTTTGAGGATTTCGCGCGGTTGCGCTTTGACTCCCTGGCCGCGGTTCAGATGACACGAGTCGTGATAGGTCACGATTGCTTCGGTGGGTTTGTTCCCTGCTTTGACACCGATGGTATCTACCAGAAATTCAGATACGTCGCGGACTTTTTTCGCAAAATCGGTGGCTTCAGGCAGCAATTCTCCGTATTCTTTCAGAACACCGCCGCAGGTCGCACAATCAGTTACGATTACTTCTGCGCCGGTTTCCATCAACAATTTGACGTTGTGAGCCACCAGTTTTTTAGCCATCTCCCTGTCGCCGTAAGCCAGGTGGGGCGTACCGCAGCATTGGACGTCCGTTGGGATTACGACTTCACAGCCATGACGCTCAAGCACATCAATAACCGCTTTCCCAAGGGCAGGATTGACCATGTTGGTCATGCAACTGATAAAATAGGCCACCCGGATTTTGCCGCCCTTTTTCTGCGACCGTTGGAAAAGGATACTGCGAAAAGTCTGGGGTGCGAAATTCGGCATCAAGCTCTCCTGATGGGCCATATCCGTGGATACTGCTTTGAGGATGCCGCTGGTCCGCACCAGCTTCTGCATGCCGGAGATTTGATAAAAGTAAGCCATTTTTGCCGCAAATCCCTGCATGTCATTGTTGGGAAGAAAATTCTGCAACGCCGCTTTGACCGGGAAGGGCAGTCCGACCTTGTCGGCAATGTGGGCTCTGGCCGCTAAAACCAGTTTATCAGTATGCACCGCGGGCGGGCAGTTGGCTACACATGCTTTGCAGTTAAGACATAGATCCATAATTTCTTTAAAGCGTGGCGAAACCGTAATGTTGCCGTCGATCAGTTCCTTTACCAGTCTAACTTTGCCACGAGCCACCGCCGGTTCAGAACCAAGTTCCGCATAGATCGGACACACCATCTGACACAGCCCACATCGGATGCATTTGAACGATTCCTCTTGAAAATCGCTGATTGAATGTGTCATGGTTACTCACCTCGTATGAACATTTTGCCAGGATTTAAAATATTGTTGGGATCGACCGCCTTTTTGATCGCACGCATGAGCGCTATACCATCGTCGCCAAACTCCCATTGCATATATTTCTGTTTAACTATACCGATTCCGTGTTCCCCGCTGAGGGTACCGCCCATGTCCAACGCCGCCCGGAACATTTCGTCAATCGCCAACTCGACGCGTTTCATTTCTTCTACATTGCGCTCGTCGGTCAGAATAATCGGGTGCATGTTCCCGTCGCCGGTATGACCCAAAATGGGAATATTGAGCTGGTATTTGGCAGCGATCTGCTGGATGGCGCGGACGATATCGGGCACTTTACTGCGAGGTACGGTGGCGTCTTCAGTGATGACCGTAGGTGCGCTCTTGGCCATTACCCCGAAAGCCGAGCGCCGCCCTTCCCACAATTTAGCCGCCTGATCCGCGTCCTGCGCGACCCTTACCTCGCGGGCGCCGCAAGTTTTGCAAGTTTCTTCTACTTTTTGGATTTGTCGGCCGACTTCATCGGCGCCGCCGTCCACTTCGATCAGAACGACGCCATCGGCGTCCAACGGCAAGCCGACCGGTTTGAAGGCCTCAATCAGTTTCATGGCATTGTTATCCATGAGTTCAAGGGAGGTTGGAATAATTCGATTTTTAATGACATCCGATACAGCTTTGGCCGCATCATCCAGACTGTCAAACACGGCCAGCAAAGTCCGTTTGGCTTCCGGCAATGGCAGGAGTCTGACGGTGATTTCCGTAATTATGCCCAGCGTTCCTTCCGAGCCGGTAAAGAGCCGCATCAAATCGTAGCCGCTAACATTTTTGATGGTTTTGCCGCCACACCGGACTATGCTTCCCGTAGGAGTGACCACTTCCAGGCCCTGGACATAATCGCGGGTAATACCATATTTGACGCCCCGTGGCCCGCCAGCATTCTCGGCGACATTCCCACCGAGGGTGGACATAAACATACTTGACGGATCGGGCGGATAAAAAAGTCCTACTTTCTCAACGGCCTTGTGTAGCGCCGCTGTTATCAGGCCCGGCTCGACCGTCGCTGTGAGGTTATCGGTGTCGATCTCCAGTATCTTGTTCATCCGGTGCAGGGCGATGACAATTCCACCCTCGACAGGCACCGAGCCGGCTGAAAGATTTGTCCCACCACCACGCGGAACTATCGGTATTTTTTCTTCGTTGGCCAGTTTTACGATCAAGGCGATTTCCTTGGTGTTGGCAGGCGCAACCACTGCGTCAGGCAAGTGAGATATCCACGTCGAATCGTAGGAGTAGCAGATTAGATCCTCTTTCGATGTGAATACCTCGTCTTTGCCAACTATACTGCGCAGCTTTTTAATGATTTGCTCGTTCAACATAACTTTCCTCTCCTCCAATATCCCTTATTGCTCCAGCCTCGTCTAAAACTTTTTGAGCGCAAGTACATAACACCTATCTCATGGTTATATATGTGATTTTTCGAAAGGATACTTAAATTAAGCAACTCAATATTTATTTGTATTCCTTTGCTTTCTCCTCGCCTCTAAGCACTCTTATCGCACCTTCTGTCAAAGCGCTCATTTCATTTTCTCCTGGTACAACTTTTACATCGGCAATAAACCTTACTCGATCTGCAATCAGTTTGACTAGCATCTTATCATAAGCAAGGCCACCAGTTAGAACGATAGAATCCACCATTCCGAATAATACGGCTGAACCTGCCGCAATCTCTTTTGCAATCTGGTAGGCCATCGCTTCATAAACCAGTTTTGCTTTCTCATTACCTGCTTCGATCATTCTTCCAACTTCTCTGCCATCATTTGTACCTAAATAGGCCACTAAGCCTCCCTTGCCGGCAATTAGTTTCTTGACCTCGTTCATCGAATATTTTCCTGAAAAACATAGCTTAATTAATTGCCCTGTAGGGATTCCGCCTGTTCGTTCCGGCGTAAATGGACCTTCACCATAAAGACCGTCATTGACATCAATGACTCTCCCGCCTTGATGAACACCTACCGTTATACCACCGCCCATATGAGCAACAATTAAATTAGCTTCATCATACGACTTACCTAATTCTTTTGAAATTCTCCGAGCAACAGCCTTCTGATTTAATGCATGAAAGATACTTATTCTCTCGCAGTCTGGTAGGCCGGATACTCTCGCAATATTTGCAAGTTCATCAACTACAACAGGATCAACAATGAAAGAAGGAATATTAAGGTTATCGGCTATTTCCTTGGCGATAATTCCGCCTAAGTTCGATGCGTGCTCACCTCTTTCCGCATGACGCAAATCTTCGATCATAGCTTCGTTAACCGCATAAGTGCCGCCTTCGATAGGTTTTAACAGCCCGCCCCGCCCAACTACGGTATCCATGGTGCCAATATTTATGTTGTTTTCTGCCAATAATCTGAGTATCCCATTTTTTCTAAATTCATATTGTTCTATAACACTTGCAAATGGTGCCAATTCCTCATTCGAATATCTTACTACCTTTTCAAAAAGTAGCTGTTCATTATCATAGACGGTAACTTTTGTTGATGTTGATCCTGGGTTAATGGCTAATACTCTAAATTTATCTTTCACAACTTTTTTTCTCCTCGTATTTACTTGCCATTAAAACACCGATTGCGATTGAGTTGAGCTTTGCGATATCGGAATCAGCCCTTGATGTCAAAACAATAGGTGCCTTGGCTCCCACAATAATCCCCGCTATTTTGCCCCTTGCAAAAAAAACGATTGATTTATACAACATATTTCCCGATTCTATAAATGGCATTAAGAGTATTTCTGCATTACCTGCGACCGTATTTGTAATCCCCTTATGTTTCGCAGCCTCAACCGATACTGCATTATCAAGAGCAAGTGGTCCTGCCACCATACATCCTGTTAAGTCACCGGTTTCGCTCATTTTTACCAGTCCCTCAGCATCTAGGGTTGCCCTCATTTTTGAATTGACTTTTTCAACCGCACAAACACAAGCCACTTTGGGATTATCATTGCCTAGTGCATTGGCAACTTGCACTGCATTTTCAATAATTTGTTTTTTTGTCTGTAAATCCGGTTCAATATTCATTGCCGCATCGGTAATATAGAACAATCTGTCATAGCCATCCACATCTGCTACCGCAACATGGGATAATACATTTTCCGTCCTAAGTCCAAATTCTTTGTCAAGTACAGCCTTTAATATTATGGCGGTGTCTACCATTCCTTTCATAACAACTTGTGCTTCACCATTCGCAACAAGCTGCACCGCCGTTCTACATGCCTCAGTGTTATCTTTTTTTTCAATTATTTTAAACTTACCTATATCGATATGATTTTCTTGCGCTATCTGCCGGATTTCCGCTTCATTGCCTACCAATATAGCGTTTGCTATCCCTAATTCCTTGGCGCTGTTAACTGCCAGCAGTACTTCACAATCTTGTGCGACTGCCACGGCAATCGTTTTAGGCCCTTTCGTCTGTGCAGTCTTTACAATTTCTTCGAATTTTTTTATCATCGCATTACCATCCTCATTGTTTTCCCGAAACCCTATTTTTCAGCCATTTTTTTATAAGCTTGATATTTTTCAGTGGCTGCTTTTTCTGCCATCGCAAATAATACTTCTGCCTCTTCAGGGAAACTTCTCAATAATGATGAGTATCTTACTTCTCCCATCAGGAAATCTTTAAAGCTTGCCTTGGGTTCTTTTGAATCCAGCACAAATGGATTGTTACCCTCTTCTTTAAGCAGGGGATTGTATCTGTACAGATGCCAGTAACCTGCTTCCACCGCATTCTTGGCTTCTAGTTGGGCGTACCCCATTCCTTTTGTCAGCCCGTGACTAATGCATGGCGCATAGGCAATGACCAGCGATGGGCCTTTATAGCTTTCCGCTTCTTTTAGTGCTTTAATTAATTGAGCCTGATTTGCGCCCATGGCTACTTGCGCCACATATACATAGCCATAAGTCATCGCAAGCATCCCAAGATCTTTTTTCTGGATTTTTTTGCCGGAAGCTGCAAACTGTGCAACCGCGCCAATTGGTGTCGCTTTTGAAGATTGTCCGCCTGTATTGGAATATACTTCTGTGTCTACAACTAAAATATTAACATCCTCTCCCGATGCCAACACATGATCCAATCCACCGTATCCAATATCATACGCCCATCCGTCACCGCCATACATCCACATCGACTTCTTTACAAGATGTTCTTTATTATTCAATACATATTCTTTAACTGCTTGTTCCACACCAGTTAAACTTACCGCCTGTAACGCCGCTAGTAACTCTTTGCTTACAGTTTTTGTAACGTTACCATCGTCAATATGTTCCAGCCATTTAGCAATGGCTTCTTTCAAAACCTCATCCTTGGTAAGTTTCAATAGTTGTTCCAACTTCATGGCAAGTCTTTGTCTTTGCTGCTTCACTGCCAGGCACATACCCAAGCTAAATTCCGCATTGTTTTCAAATAAGGAATTTGACCATGCAGGACCGAATCCATCCTTATTGACTGTGTACGGAAAACATGGTGCTGCCGCACCCCAGGCCTGGGTACAACCGGTTGCATTGGCTATATACATTCTATCGCCGTAAAGCTGGGTCATAAGTTTCATATATGGAGTTTCTCCACAGCCTGCGCATGCACCAGAAAACTCAAGTAGCGGCTGCTCAAACTGACTTCCCTTTACACTAAACTTATCCAAAGGATTGTCTTTGTGTGAAAGCTTTAAGGAATAATCCCAGTTTGCTATTTCCTCATTTTGGCTTTCCAGAGGTTTCATAACAAGCGCTTTCTCCTTTGCAGGGCAAACTTGCACACAGCTTCCACAACCGTAGCAGTCTAATACGTCTACCTGCATTCTATAATTATAAATTTCTAAGCCTGGTCCTTTTGCTTTTTTCGTTTCATAGCCCTGTGGTGCTGCTGCTGTTTCTCCATCTGTAATCAGAAAAGGTCTTATTGCTGCGTGAGGGCATACGTACGAGCATTGATTGCATTGGAGACAGTTATCCGCAATCCACTCAGGGACGTCAACAGCAATACCTCTTTTGTCAAAAGCCGATGTTCCCATAGGGAATGTACCGTCTTCCATCCCAACAAATAAGCTAACAGGAATGTCATCGCCCTTTTGGGCATTCATAGGAATCATTAAATTCTTAATAAAATCAGGTACATTCCCATTAAATTCAGCAACTACGTCTGCTGCATTTAGCCATGATAAAGGAATATCTACTCTCTGTAGACCATCTACACCTTGATCCACCGCAGCATAATTCATAGCGATAATTTTATCGCCTTTTTTGCCATAGGTTTTGAGAATCGCCTCTTTCATATACTCGACAGCCTGCGGCACAGGAATCACATTAGATAATTTAAAGAACGCTGCTTGAAGAATGGTATTCGAACGATTTCCCAGTCCAATCTCTTTGGCAATTTTAATTGCATCAATGATATAAAATTGAACATTCTTCTTTGCCAGTACTCTTTTTACAGTTGCCGGGAGGTTTTCATCCAGCTCTTTACCTGTCCAGCTACAGTTTAATAAAAAGATGCCGTTATTTTTAATATCGGAGACAATATCATATTTATCGATATAAGACTGATTATGACATGCTACAAAATCTGCCATTTTTACATAATAGCTTGAACGTATGGGTTTTTTCCCAAAACGCAGGTGTGATTTCGTGACACCGCCAGACTTTTTCGTATCGTATTCAAAATAGGCTTGAACATATCTATCTGTATGATCCCCGATAATTTTAATGGAGTTCTTATTAGCGCCTACGGTACCGTCGGAGCCAAGACCCCAAAGTTTACAACTGATTGTTCCCTCATCGGCAAGATCTAATTCTTCCCCTACCGTTAGAGATAAATGAGTTACATCATCATTGATACCTACAGTAAAGTACTTTTTGGGCTCAACATTCATCATATTATTATAAACAGCTACCATTTGGGCCGGAGTAACATCTTTCGAGGACAACCCATACCGTCCTGAAAAAATCTGAGGTCTTATTCTTTGGTCAATAAATGCTGAACAAACATCGAGATATAACGGTTCACCCAATGCACCCGGTTCCTTGGTTCGATCCAAAACAGTAACTTTTTTCACGGTACCTGGCATCTCTCTAAAAAAGTGCTCCAGCGAAAATGGTCTGTAAAGATGCACTTGAAGATAGCCTGATTTTTTTCCCTGTCTATTTAAAGCATCTACTGTTTCCTGAATTGTTCCACTTACAGATCCCATGGCAACAATCACATATTCCGCGTCTTCTGCTCCGTAATAATTAAATAACTTATAATTTCTGCCTGTAAGTTTATTGATTTCATTCATATAGTTTTCTACAATAAACGGCAGTTTATCATAGAAAGGATTTGCTGCTTCTCTGGCTTGAAAGAAAACGTCAGGATTTTCTACCGCACTTCTCATTACGGGTCTTTCAGGGTTTAAGGAACTCTTGCGAAATTCTTCAAAAGCCTCTTCGTCCAATAGTTTGCTGAGATCTTTATAATCTAAGCATTCTACTTTTTGAATTTCATGTGAAGTTCTGAATCCGTCAAAGAAGTGTAAAAACGGAATTCTGCCCTTAATAGCTGCTAGATGCGCCACACCGGATAAATCCATAACCTCCTGCACACTTCCCGTAGACAGCATGGCAAAACCTGTCTGCCTGCAAGCCATAACATCCGAGTGGTCGCCAAATATTGAGAAAGCATGAGTTCCCACTGTACGAGCACTCACATGAAGTACACCCGGCTTTAATTGTCCGGACAGCCGATACATCGTCGGTATCATTAAAAGCAATCCTTGTGATGCTGTGTAAGAAGTTGTCAAGGTTCCTGCTTCCAAGGAGCCGTGCATGGCCCCGATAGCCCCTGCCTCTGACTGCATTTCAACTAACCGGACTGTTTGACCAAATAAATTCTTCTTTCCCTTTGCCGACCATAAATCAACATACTCCGCCATAGGAGAAGATGGTGTAATCGGATAAATGGTTGCAACCTCAGTGAAAGCATAAGATATATATGCTGCTGCTTCATTACCATCCATTGTATGCATTACTTTTTCCATATAAATTGCCCCTTTCACTATTGTCTCGATATGTAGGTAGAGCCCCAAATTCCAGGCTTTTCTCATTCCCAGGTAGACGCCCAGCCAGATTGGCCATTGTTATATCTTTTACCAATGCAAATATTGTGCCAATAAAACTTTGACTTTGTAGCACCACGCTAGGCAGCCTCTAGTATACCTGATTTGCTTCTCTTTGCCGGATTGCGGTAAGACTTCATAACGAACCAATAATAAAAAAATACTATGTATGGGCATAAAATGCTGCCTCATTCGATGCATCTTGCCTCATAGGTACAAATGCGTTGAATTCGCAATTAGCACTCAATTTATTGCAGCCAACTTGAGGCATTTTCCCTCAGAACATATAATCGAAGACGTCATGAAATCAGCTTGATCGCTCAGTAGTCCTTGACAAGATAATCTCACAAAAAAAGAGAAGATTCCTGTTCAACAAGAACCTTCTCTTTTTCGAATTGTTATTTGGTAAGGTTTATTTTTCTGAGTTCACGTTCCCGGATTATTGTGCAAACCCATTACTTTTCTAGGCATAATTGATCAAGACCGTACTTCTTGATCTTCCGCAATACTGTTGTTTGATCAATCCCCGTAGCTTTGGCGATTTGGCGGCTACTTGAATGAAGTCTCATTGCATGAGATAAAATCTGCTTTTCCACCTCTTCGACCACTTGGGGGATCAGGCTAAACCGATTTACCATTATCATGTCAGTCGGCGCATCGGTTAGGTTCTTACATCTCAGGAGATCACCATCATCAGAAATAGATGATAATTCCAGTTGTTCTCCGTCGCTTAGAACAACCATCCGTTCAAGCATGTGCTTTAACTGGCGTACATTCCCAGGCCAGATGTAGCTTTCTAATGCCTTTTGAACTTCGAAACTAAGCCTTTTGCTCTGTCCGTAACGCCGGTTACACTCATTCAGAAAGTACATGCAAAGCGGCCGGATATCTTCGGGACGCTCCCGAAGTGGCGGAATGTGGAAATGAATAACATTTAAGCGATAGTAAAGATCTTCTCTAAATCTGTTTTCACGCACCATATTTCCCAAATCTTTATTGGTTGCAGCTACAATCCTTACATTTACCGGAGTTGGCGAATTGGCTCCTACCCTGGTAATCTCACCAGCATCCAATGCCCTGAGCAGTTTTACCTGCAGACTAAATGGCAAATCACCGATTTCGTCTAAGAAGATCGTTCCCCCGTCAGCAGTTTCAAACAGGCCTTTCTTTCCATGCTTCAATGATCCGGTAAATGCACCACCAACATATCCAAAGAATTCTGATTCCAAAAGAGTATCTGGAATAGCTCCACAGTTGATGGCAACAAAAGGAGCCTCCCTTCTGGAACTGTTTTCGTGAATATACCTTGCCAATACTTCTTTGCCTACACCGGATTCCCCGGTTATTAAGACGGTAATATCGACGGAACTTACTTTTAGTGCAGCATGGAAAATCTCATTTATTCTACTACTAACGGCAACAAGGCCTGTTGCTTTAGGATTTTTTAAACTCTTATAATATAGTTCTTCAATTTCCTGCGCTCTTTCGAGCTGTTCCCGCAATTGCACCATCTCGGACATGTCCCGACAATTACCAATCACCAGGCGCACGCGTCCAGTTTCATCCAGAATCGGTTTGGCAGTAACCATGACCACCTTCCCTGGGATTAGGTTGTTATGGGTTCGGGTCACCGGTCTTTTGGTGTCTAGTGCCTCGATGCAAGCTGTTTTTTTATAGGGACTGTTTTGTGCGAACTCACGAAAGTTTTTACACTCGATGTCGTTCTTGTCAAGGCCTGTTATCCGGAAGTAAGAGTCATTTACTAACACCACATCCGCATTACCATCGAGGACAAGTATACCATCGTAGGATTGCTCAAATACAGCAGATATCTCTTCGAAAGTAAGATTGATATTTTGTGAATGCGGCGGCGAGGATACAACGGCCATATCAGAGCTCACTCCATTATTGTAATTTCCTGAAATAACAACGCCGTATACTGACTGTCAATACGGCGAGAGGCCTGCCTGCCTCTAAAAGACTCCCAAAACACTTTATAACTGTAGAATAGTTTATATCTTAATAGCAAAAACTCCTCTTTTTTTGTATATATCTGAACAAATATCTTAGAATGGGCGCGGGCGCTCGCTGCAATAGTGATGAATCTCGGAACCTACAAGACCCGTTCTTATGATAATACGGGAAAAACTGCAGAAAAGTATGTGAACCTTAGAGACTCTTCTCCACCGTCTCTAAGGCTTCACATACTTAATTTTACAGGATCTCTTTCTTAGCTTCTCTTACTTGATTATCTATTCTCTTTATCTGTCTTGAGCAAGCCTAGGTAATGTATTTGCGCTATGCGTCAGTTTTTCTCACGCTATTTGTCCGCCCGTATGTTATCTCCAGTCGCCGTTAGAAATCAGCGGGGAGGGCAATGTCAATCAGATTAATGGCATGACAATTTTCGTCAGCAGTTCGCTCTCAGGAACTTCCTGCGGGGAATTGAAGTAGTATTCGAAATAAATACCCGTCGAAGTATAACCGTTTTCCTCAATCCATTTGAACATTTCGTTATAGGGTTGCTCCATGCCACTGTAGGGGCCTTTGTATATACTGGAAACTACCTTACCTGGAGGAAGTTCACGAGCCTTTATGTCGTCTTTTTCCGGCAACAGTCTGGCAATAGGGAAGCCCATCTCAACGTCGAGGTTTTGCATATCCAGGTTGTGGTAGGCGGTAAACGGGGCACATACTGGTTTCTCACCAAACTCCTGCAAATAGGACATAATTTTCATGTAGCTTTCGCCAATGACCTGGGGAAGCAATTCCAACTTGGTGGTGGTTCTGATTGACACTACTGGTTGAGCCTTTTCTTCGCTTAGCTCAATCGCTAACATTGTTCATCCTCTCCTTCACGATCATGTATCCGTGCTTTAAATGCGTATAGTCTTTAGCTTGGCCACTCTGTCGTCAATTGATTTTTGATGTTCTTCATCACTCATCTCAGGGTCTTTTAGAGTACACCAGGTTTCACAAGGCAATTTTGCGCAATCACCGCAATTTTTATAGCCATTATCCGCTACACACTGGTAAACAGGGCATACATCAGCATTAATATACTTTGTCCAAAACACTCGGCCTTGCCGGGCTTCGCATCCCCCATTACATTCACTGTCATGATAGGTGCACCCATCACAACTGGCGCCGCAAACACATATCATTTTCTATCAGCTCCTTTCATAATCTGATGATAGCACAGCGAATAAGACAACTGTATGTCATATATGAGAAGAATCTTCATACATTTTTAATGTTTCCTTCATTCGCTCGATGAGGATATTCCTGATGTGGGGCGGCTCCAGCACCTCGACAAAGTGGCCGTAAGACAGAAGATAGCCATAAAGCCATTCGTTCTCAGGAAAGGCGACCTCCACTTCTAGCGTTCCATCTTCCTTTTTTACAATATAGGCATCGTCAAAATCATCATAAAGCCGGTTAAGTACCTTGTCGCAAAACCTTAATTTAAACGTTATCATGGGAGGCGGTTTTTCCATGGCTTCTTTTTCTGAGTCTGGCAGTTGCTTCGGAATGAAGGACTCAGTCGTTGTCACGACGTTCTTTATCCGTGATATGCGAAACAGGCGTTGACTGTTTCGTTTGCGGCAATAGGCAACCAAATACCATGAGCTGCCTTTATAAAATAGCTTGAGAGGCTCGACTGCGCGGCTGCCTCTGTCACCGTTCGCATTGACGTACTCGAAAGTGATGACCTTTCGGTTGACAATGGCATGTTTAATGGCGTCAAATTTGTTTCGCTCATTGGGGTGGCTTCCCCAATAGAAAAAGTCAATATCCACCCAGTCATTAGCCTGCGTATTTTTAAAAACAGCCTCCATTTTATCCAGTATCTTGTCGATCTCAGGATACTGGGTAGCTTGGAGCGTTTTTAAAGCCAGCAAGATACTGCCGCTCTCCTGATCGGACAGCAGTGTTTTGTTCAGCGTGTAGTTTTCCAGGAGCGAAATACCGCCGCCATTGCCTTTGCTCATATAGATAGGGACACCGGCAGTAGATAATGCTTCAACATCCCGATAGATGGTCCGGGTAGAGACACCGAAGCGCTTTGCTAAATTGCTGGCGGTCAGTGTGCCGCGGCTGAGCAGCAGGGTGGTTATTTCCAATAATCTGGCTATTTTCATTTCCATCACCTACCATAGTTATAACATATAACGGAGTGATGTGCATGATTATACTCATAAATTACTTAATCAGTAAATGATGAGCATTGTATTTATTGGGGCAAGTATAACACTACACAAGAGTAGCTTTTAAAGGATAAACATAGCATAAAGAAATCACCACTCCTATAACTCCGCTCTAAGAAAATGAAAAGTACCCCAGGCATTTTGCCTGGAGTACTGCAAGCCAACTTCTACTTATCAGTTTTGGCAGCCTCGTCCTTTTTCTCATGTAAATTAGCGGCAGACAGTGGGCGAAATGGGGTCACAGTTGAGATAGCATGCTTGTAAACCAACTGTTGTTTTCCTTCGTTTTCGATGATTACTGTAAAATTATCAAACCCTCTTACGGCTCCGCGTAATTGAAATCCATTAACCAGATATATAATGACCGGCACGTTTTCTTTTCGTACTTGATTTAAAAAACTGTCTTGCAGATTAATGACTTTATTAGTCAAATGAAATCCCTCCGTATTGATGTTCTACTCTTTCCTATTTTACCTTAGACAGAACTTTCCTGCAACATTATTGTAAATTATTTCCATTAAGTTGTTATAATTATCGAACTCATCAATATTATACCATGCTATATAGGGCATACTCCGGTAAAAAGTCAGTTGACGCTTAGCAAAATTACGAGTAGCCTGTTTTACATTCTCTGTAGCAGTTAACAAATCCTTTCCTGCGATAAGGTGCTCAATTATTTGTTTATATCCAATTCCCTGCATGGCCTGACAGTCTGGCGGTACACCTTTATGCAATAGCCGTGATACCTCATCGACTAATCCCTGTTCCAACATCAGATCAACACGCCTATTAATCCTATCATATAACGCAGCACGTTCCATAGTAAGACCAACCACGACAGCATCATATAGCAGCCTATTTGGTGCCGCTTTATCCTGCGAAACAGCTTCACCGCTCAGATGATATACTTCGAGTGCTCTAATTATCCTACGCAGGTCATTAACATGCAACCTGACCGCAGTTTGCGGCTGGACTTGAGCCAACATATCATGTAGGTATTGATTGCCATGTTGTTCTGCCATTCTAGCTAATTTCTGCCGAAGGTTTTCGTCGCTTGGTGCCTGATTGAACTGATAGCCTTCAAGCAATGCCCGAATATAAAGGCCGGTTCCGCCTGCTAAGATTGGGATAAGCCCGTTACTATTAATTTGTGTGATAAGTCTTTGGGCATAATTCTGAAAATCTACAACATTAAACTCTTCACACGGATCTAGGATGTCAATAAGATGATGCATAATACCGCTGCGCTCATCTAGGTCAGGTTTAGCGGTACCTATATCCATCCCCTTGTATACCAACATGGAATCGCCCGAAATGATCTGTGTATTAATTTTTTTTGCCAAATCAATGCTAACTCTGGTTTTTCCTACAGCAGTAGGTCCAATAATTACAATTAACCGTTCCATGGTGGGCCTCCGCCAGCCATCTTCTCTGGCATACAATCAATAATACCGTATTTAATACTGCTGTATTTTCCTCCAACGGTTGTAACTATTCCCAGTCGCGCAAACTCACTGCTACCTGCAGCTTCTTTTACTACAACTTTTTGCTTGGCTGCCCGGCAAGCTTGCCTAATCGCTTCAAGTGTAAGCGGGCGCATGTCTGCCAAAGTCCTAATTGGCTTTAAGCTGGAACTTTTGTTAATAGGATTACGAAACATGGGATCAAAGTAAATAATGTCAAAACTATTGTCTGGCAAGAATTCAAGGTATTGGCAATAGTCCACATTGTCTACCGTTATTCGGCGCAGCGCGCTTGTAATATCAGCTTCAGATTGAACTGAAAAATTTTGCAGGCCATATCTTGTTATCAAAGCAATTACCGGGGAACTTTCAAGTCCAGTAATCGCCCCGTTTGCGCCTGTTACAAAACTGGCAACAACGGCATCTGTCGCCAGACCCAATGTGCAATCAAGAACTGACATACCGGCTTTAAGCCCCATTGCGGTTACCATATGGTCATGTTTTCCATTTATTAAGTTTTTTATGCGCAGTTCGGCCATGCTTAAGTGAAAAAAGTACTCACCGGCTTCTGAGTGTGCAATTGGGCCATCGGCAGTTGCCACAATAAGCTCATTTACCTCATACTGCTCTCTGATAGCTGCCAGTGAATGGCGGTCACGTGGAACAAACGGTATAGACATTTCGGCAGCCATATCTTTCGCCATCTGGATAACACTCAATGGTGGCTTATGAACTGTTGTTACAACTAAATCCATATTAATCACACCTATGTACGCTTAAACATTTTTGCCAACTCATCTGGGCCAAATCTTACGATAGTTGGACGGCCATGTGGACAAGTATATGGCAAATCAGTTGTATACAGCTCACTGATCAGAGCCTGAATTTGCCGCATATTAAGTTTCTCACCTGCTTTAATGGCACTGCGACATGCTGCCATTTGGAGATAGGCATGCCGTAGTTCCTGGGCAGTAGGCTGATGCATCTCAGCAATTAATTTTAAGATTTGCCGCAATACCGCTTCCGCATCAGCCAGGGGAATATCAGCAGGCATCTCTATTAGCCGCATGGTATCAGGACCAACTTGTTCGAGAGTAAACCCCAGTTGATAAAAAGTATCCTGGTTCCCAGTAATGATGTCACAATCATCGTTCGTAAATTCGAGATATTGTACTACTAACAGCTGTTGTACCGGTACACGTCCTTTTGAGCGGCTCATCCGGTCATATAGTATTCTCTCGTGGGCAGCATGTTGGTCAATAATATAAAGGCCATCTTGCCCCTGAGCTACAATATAACAAGAGTCGATCTGCCCTAATGGATAAAGCTGATCATCCGTATACCGGGAAACGGAAGTGGCGCATTCAGTAAGTTGCTCCTCCTGTTTAATCGACTCTCTAACATCAGAAAAGGAAACACTTTCTTCCCGCCACAATTCTGGCATCCACTGCCGGGAGGCTACGGACGTATTAGAGTCAATTATATTAGGGTTACGAGGTTGAACATTGGCGCTGCCGTAACTCTCGCTACCACCTGGCAATCCCTGGCTTACCATCGGCCCAGACTGCACAGTTGCTGCTGCTTGCGTGTGCGATCCAGGCGCAGCCAAGCTAGAGGATATTGCTTTATATACTGCCCTGTATATCTTTTGATCATCACTAAATTTAACTTCTTTTTTTTGGGGATGGACATTAACATCGATTGATTCAACGGAAATATGGATATCAAGCACAGCCAATGGATAACCGTTTTTAGGTAGTAGCGAAAAATATGCATTATCCAATGCTTTGGCCATCATTCTGCTATTTACCACCCGCTGATTGACCATAAACGTCTGCCATTGGCGGCTGCTCTTAAGTAATGCTGGCTTAGCCACGTAGCCTGACACCTCAATACCTTCGTTGCTATACTCCACCGGCAAAAGTTCTGGAGTAACCTTATGCCCATAGATATCAGCAATTGCATCAGTCAACCGCCCGCTGCCTCTGGTAGATAATACCATGCGTTGATTGCTTATCAATTTAAAAGCGATCTGAGGATGAGACATTGACAGCTTTGTAACTATATCGCTTATATGACCACTCTCAGCAGACGGTGTTTTTAAGAATTTACGCCGGGCCGGAGTATTGAAGAACAAATCAGATACCGTAATGGTAGTGCCACATCCCGCCCCAGCTTCGCGAACATCGGCAAATATGCCGCCTTGAATTTCTACATAGCTCGCCATCGGCTCATCTAGCAAACGGGTAGTCAATGTAAAATTAGATACTGCGGCAATACTAGGTAAGGCTTCGCCGCGAAATCCCAATGAATTTATTGCTGCTAAATCTTCGGCAGTACGAATTTTACTAGTAGCATGACGCTTTACGGCAAGTTGCGCATCTTCACGGCTCATACCATTTCCATCATCTGTGACACGAATAAATTTTATTCCACCATCTATGATTTCAATTTCAATATTTTTACTGCCAGCGTCTATTGAATTCTCAACAAGCTCCTTAATGACGGCAGCCGGACGTTCGACAACTTCTCCTGCAGCTATTTTGTTGGCTGTATTCTCGTCTAATATATGAATTACTTGCTGGCTCATAACATTCCGCTTTCCTCTCTGGCCTTATTTTGCAGACGATACAACGTATTGAGCGCCTCCAGCGGGGTAAGCGTCATAACATCAATGTTGAGTAATTCATCGGCAATACTTGAGCTAAACAGTGATACTGTGGCGAGCGCGGTATGTTTGTTATTTTGCTGTTTAGTAGTTGGTGGAATAAGATCAGAATTTGCTTTACATTGTTCCAATTCATGCAAAATTTGTTGCGCCCGTTCAATAATTCGTTTCGGTAATCCGGCAAGCTGGGCAACATGAATACCATAGCTTTTATCAGCACCACCTGGTATAATCCGGCGCAAAAAAACAATATCATTGCCGCGTTCTTTTACAGCAACTGAATAATTTTTAATTACCTTACTAGATTCAGCTAGCTCGGTTAGTTCATGATAATGGGTAGCAAACAATGTTTTAGCTTTAACCTTATCTTTGATGTATTCGACAACAGACCGAGCAATGCTCATACCATCAAAGGTACTGGTACCACGCCCTATTTCATCTAAGATAATCAAGCTATTCGTTGTAGCAAATTTAATGATTTGAGCAGCCTCTGTCATCTCAACCATGAAAGTGCTCTGACCAGTTGCCAAATCATCACTAGCACCTACTCTGGTAAAAATCCGATCAATAGGACAGATAGAGGCTTCTCTTGCTGGAATGAAGCTACCTATTTGAGCCATAATTGTAAGAAGCGCTACTTGTCTCATATAAGTAGACTTACCAGCCATGTTAGGACCGGTAATTATCATTATTTCACTGTCGCGGTGGTTTAGCTCAGTATCGTTAGGCACAAACATCTCGCCACTTAAGAGACGCTCAACTACTGGGTGACGCCCATCTTTAATGATAAGCTCCCTGCTATGATTCAAATTGGGCCGGATATAATTATAGCGTGCTGCAGCTTCGCTCAACGAAATAATTACATCCAACTGGGCTATTTGGCGGGCAGTCTGCTGAATTTCACTGATACGCTCTTTGATATAATCCCTGATCACCACGAATAGTTGGTACTCAATATTGATAATTTTTTCTTGAGCACCAAGGACTTTGGTCTCAAAATCCTTGAGCTCTGGGGTAATATACCGTTCAGCATTGACCAGTGTCTGCTTACGGACATAGTTTGGGGGTACTGCACCAGTATTGGCGTGAGTTACTTCAATGTAGTAGCCAAAAACTTTATTATAACCTATCTTAAGTGACTTAATTCCTGTAGTTTCACGTTCACGCAATTCTAAGTCCTGAATCCATTCTTTACTATCTCTAGCGATGCTCCTAAGCTCATCTAGTTCTAAGTCATAACCAGTTCTAATAATACCGCCATCACGGACACCTAACGGCGGATTATCTGCAATAGCTGTTTCAATCATGTTGGCTACATCTACATGGGTTCTGGCCTCGATACTAATACCTGCCAACTGTTCAGCATGGCACTCTTGCAGCCTTATTTTTATCTCAGGCAGCACAGCCAGTGATGTTTTAAGCGCTGTCAAATCCCGAGCGTTAGCACTACCTACCTCAATACGGGTTAGAATACGTTCAAAATCGTATATGTTGTTAAGAAGCTCTTTTAGCGACTCTCTTACTGCCCGCTTATCCAGCAAATCGGCAATTGCATCCTGACGCTTAGAAATAGTAAGCGGATTTAAAAGAGGAAATTCCAACCATTTTTTTAGCAACCTGCCACCCATAGCTGTTTTGGTAAAATCCAGTACTGCCAGTAGGGTGTCTTTGCGACCACCGTCACGCATATTACGGGTAATCTCAAGATTGCGCAATGTCGAAGCATCTAGAATTAAATAATCCTGCGTATTGACTCTTGCCAGCTTATTTATATGAGAAAGATCACTCTTTAAGGTATAGTGAAGATAATATAGCAGATATCCAACTGCAGCCTGAGCCACTGTACTACTAGGTAGCTCTTGTTGGACAAAATGCTTACTCGGTAATTCTGAAACTAACGTAAGGTCAGCATTAGATAGTGTAGTAATAGTACAAGTAGATACTCGCTGTGCTAAGAAGCTATTTATGGTCGGGAGATCACCGAGTTTGCCTGCCAGCACCAATTCTGCCGGAAGCAGGCGATATAATTGATCACAAACTGTATTTGCCCTGGAACTACCTGAAAATGTCGCCCAAACGCATTCACCAGTCGAAATATCAGCCGCAGCTAAACATAATTCATCTGCTTCCTCATGTAGAAGTGCTAGATAATTGTTAGCTTTGTCAGGCAGCAAAGATTCGGCTAAAATGGTACCTGGAGTAATAATCTTGACAACTTCCCGCCTTACAATACCTTTAGCTTGTTTTGGATCTTCAACTTGCTCGCAAATAGCTACTTTGTACCCTTTGTTGATTAGTTTTGCAATATAATTATCAGCGGCATGATAGGGAACACCGCACATTGGCACTCGAGTATTTTGGCCGCCGTCACGTGAAGTCAATGTAATCTCCATTTCACGTGATGCTATTTCAGCGTCTTCAAAAAACATCTCATAGAAATCACCTAATCGAAAAAACAGTATCTCGTTGGTATGCCTGCTCTTTACTTCCCGATATTGTTCCAGCATCGGGGTGTAGCTTATTGCCATGCTGTAAATTTCTCCTCTGCCATTAGAAGTTAAATCAAGCGACCTTTTAAAACCCAAGTCTGAGCTGTATCAATTTGTATATTGACTAACTCGCCGATTTTCTCTGTTCCGGTTTTCTCCCACAATACAATTTTATTGGTACGAGTTCGCCCCATCAACTTATTCTCATCGTTTTTGCTTGGCCCCTCGACTAGTACTTCTAAAATATTACCTACAAGCTTTTTATTTATTTCGAGGCTAATTTCATTCTGAATATCCATCAGTTGATTAAGCCGTGCTTTTTTCGTTGGCAACGGCACTTGGTCCGGATATTTAGCCGCCGGAGTTCCAGATCTCTGTGAATATAAAAAGGTGTAGGCCGCGTCATATCTGATATTTTTTATGAATTCCAAAGTTTCTATAACATGTTCTTCACTCTCTCCCGGAAATCCTACTATTAAATCAGTTGTAAGACTAGCATTCGGAATAGCTTCACGAATTTTAGCTACAAGCTGACGGTAATATGCTGTAGTATAGCCGCGATTCATACGTTCAAGTATCTCATCATTACCTGACTGAACAGGCAGGTGGAAATGTTCACAAATCTTTTTACTATTTTTGATCGTTTCAATTACTTTGTCGTTGATATCCCGTGGATGGGATGTCATATAACGAATACGAGCAATTGTATCAATCTTATCAATAGCCTGAAGCAAATCGGCAAAATCAGGCTGTGACTCGCTATCCTTACCATAGGAGTTGACGTTTTGACCAAGCAGTGTTATCTCTTTAAAGCCATCTATTCCTAATTGTCGAACCTCAGCTACTATATCGTCAAGAGGCCGACTCCGTTCGCGCCCTCTGACATAAGGGACAATACAATATGTACAAAAGTTATTGCAGCCATACATAATAGGCACCCAGGCCGATATTTGACCTTTGCGCACTGTTGGAACATCAGGCGCCAGGCGTTCAGCCTGGTCCCAAACAGCCAATACAGGTTCGCGGCTTTTTTCTATTTGTGCAACAAGTTCAACAAGTTGATGAATGTTGTGTGTACCCATTACTAAATTGACATGAGGAAATTTCTTTAATATTTTATCTTTGTCCTTTTGCGCCATACAACCAACAACCCCAATAATTATATTGGGATTGACAAGTTTGCGCCGCTTCATCTCACCAATCCGACCATGAATTTTCTTTTCTGCACTTTCCCGGACACAACAGGTATTTATCAAAATTAAGTCAGCTTGATCAGCGTTCTCTGTTCCTTCATAACCAATTGTCCGCAGTTGACCAGCCAGACGTTCCGAGTCATTAAGGTTCATTTGACACCCGTATGTCTCAGTATAAAAGAGTTTTGGCCCTTGTTTTTGTTCGACAGATTTCGATTCCATTTATATGTTCAACTCCAATTGCTTATATTGTAAAATTTATTATAGCTTAAATTGCAGGCTTGTACAAATTAAGGAAACAAGATAGATAATATATATCCCAAACAATGCATCTGAAAAACTTCCTTCTATATAATAAGAACAAGTAAAGCCCCGGCATTTACGCCAGAGGCTTTATTCGTTTTTATACCTACACCAGCCCCGCCCCCACAACTCACCAACACAAGCCCCGCCCAAAACAACACTCGCAACCCAGGACACAGCGCCGATCAGGGACCAGACTTGTGCATAAACATCATCACTGGCGATACCGCTCAAGAGCATGCCGCCAAAGCCAACTACATATAAAGCCGAATCAACAGCCGCAAATATAATAACTACGGATATCAAGGCAACCCAATGCGCGTTCTTAAACACAAAACCACCTCACTGTTACGTTAGACAGCGGGGCGGTTTTTCCTGTTATTTCTCAACAAACCACTTACCATCATCATGAAATAAGATATACCTGCTTGCCAGCAATCTTACAGGTATATCTTATTCCCTGGCCGCCAGCTTTGAGTGATGCAGCCTGGCGAACGTCGAGGATTTTGTCAACTTCGAATTTGCGGCCATCGACCCAGTTCAAGGTGATTGGTTTTATTACTCCGTTTACATCGTGCTTAGCGGTGATACTGACAAATAGTTTAGTCACGACGAACCACCGTTATACATCTTGGACAGCCTGGCTTGCGCTCAATTAAGCCTTGGGCTTCTAGGCGAGTAAGATAGGTATGTACTGTAGCACTGCTACGCAGACCAACGGCAGCGCCAATCTCCCTAACTGTAGGCGGGCAAGAAGGTGGATATTCGCGTAAAAAATTAATGATTGCTGATTGCTTTGCTGAGAGCATAATGCCACTCCTTATAGAACAAATGTTCGTAAGTGTAAAGAGGGGATAAATGAGAAATGCCGCTCCCGGATGTGAACGGCTTGGATGAAGGGAAAGAAGTCGTATTTCGCTGAATACGGCTATGAATATTATACGCATTATTATTTCTTAGTTGCCATCGGCCAAGGTGCAAGTACTTATCGGAAATTATCATTACTCTGTAGTGCCTTTTTGCCGCAACAATACTTAACTAAACTAATTACGGTATACGCAGAAAACACATCAAGAATGATATCACCAAGCCGTGCAGTTCTTCCGGGAACATAGTATTGGTGCAACTCATCAAAGACAGCTAAAGCCGTAACATATAACAAGGTCTTTATTTTTTGCTTTCCTGTTGCAAAGTATATCGCCAAGCCTAAGCTAGAATAGGTAACAACGTGGACTAGTTTCTGCAAAATTAAACTTGGGCTAGGGCTTATGATATAAGAGAAAAAACCATCTCCAAAACCTAGATAAAAAGTATATTTTTGAATAAAACGCCAATATTCTTTGGTAACAGATATTTTTACAGTTATAATTCGGTCAGATAGTACGTAGATCAATGATATTATTAAGACTGCAGCCAACCAATACGGCCATTTCTTCATATAAAGTGCCTTTCGTAGAAATGTTTTTCTTATTATAACACATTCGCCAAAGAATGAAGCAGCTAAAACTTAGATCTATCAGAACTTCTTTATTACTGGCATTATTAGAGCACTAGCCCCACTAGAACTATCATTTTTACTGCATTTCGAATGTACTACATGCTTTGCAGTATAATAACCAATCAATGAACCAACAGCAACATCAGAGGCCCAGTGCTCATTGTCGTTTACTCGTGATAGAGCTGTCAAAGTAGCCAATCCATACATAATGTGTGATACATATGGTTTATCGTGATATTCAGTAGCAATAACCGTTGCCACTGAAAATGCAGTCGCTGCATGTTGAGATGGAAATGATACGTGTTCCTTTGACAAGCTCGGTCCACCCCAGTTATACGGTGATTCCGATTCTCTAGGCCTGCTTCTATGCGCAAGTAATTTTATAGTACCAGTTATAACGTTTGCAGTTAACATACTTTCAACCCCCATCACTGCTGTCCTTCTCATTTTTTCATTTCCATTATTCTTGGCGGTAAAATACATTACCCCTAAAACTGAACCGGTATACTTCATTTCTCCAAATCCTCTGGCTTGTTTTGATAACCAATCGCTGTTTGAATTACGATGTTCTTGAGCCCAGCTTTGTATATCTTTGTCAAAAGAATATACCTTCAGAGCCAACTCGGACTCAATCAGATGGTTGTAGTGATGTGCTTCGACTGGACGATTGAATAAGAAAAGCAAAAGAACTAAGACGATTAGTCTAATTTTTGACATTTGAGCCATTCCTTTAGTGGCCACCCACCGAAGGCGGACGGCTAAGTTATTTATCACTTATTTGTAGCATCTTCATATTAAACCATGTAACACTTTTCCACAATTGCTACAACACTGGATTTCTAACTAAACCTTACCTTTGTTATGCAAAATAAAAAATACCCTGGCAACATAAGTCGCCAGGTACAAAAGTGTTAGTAAAAGGGGAGAGTCCTATAAATAGAACAGCGCTGCCTGCTCTTGTAGTGTTCGGCTGTGATCCAGACGAAAGTTTACAATATGCCCCTCAGAATGTGTATTTGGTTATATTTCAGAACAAATGTTCTAAGGGTGAAAAGAGGGGGTAAATGGTACCACCCTATTTGAGTGGTTTTTCATAAGGTCGAGACAAAATGCATCTGCTATAAAATTCACATCTAAATCAGTTAACAATTGGCATGGTGGCCAAACAATGCTTTCCTGATTGATTGGCCAAATACGTCTCAAACTCTGACTTAACGGACCTGGAAATTCGATATTAAAGTTTGGTAATGTTGAGCTCATTGAGTAAATCATAAGCTCCCCAAGTACAAACGTAGAAACATGAGTATTGCCTTTGATTTTATTGACATTATTGTTAATAAGCTGTGACGCTGGTACCGCAGCAAATCCATGATGTCTGCATCTTAGTTTCCAATTAACTCCCTTATACCATCCTAACCAAATATTCCATCCTTCTGCAGGACGTTTCGATTCCATAAGTATTTGCCGATGAAAAGAAGGTATTGCCGCAGTCGGTTGATCAGTAAATTCATTCATTATATTCGACATTACAGACCATGCTGAAATAACAAGCTGCGAATGAGCATCCAGCGTAATGGGTTCACCTAAAATCAATGAAGTAAGAATAGGCTTTGCTTTAGTTTCAAGACTACTCATCCAACCAGAATTGCATTTCCTACAAACATTTCTAATTTTCTTAACTCCACCATGACCTTGATGCAATTCAAAACTGGGATGAACTAATATACATTCTGGTGACAGGTAATTTATTTTCATACGGTGCTGAATATGAGTCGATGTCTCTCGTGGTATTACATTTTTTAACCATTCTGGCCATACATGCTGCTTAGAAAGACCATCACCTCCACAGAATATACATTTTCCCTGTGGTTTTTTTGTCATGTTTTTACCTTTCATTTAATTAATGGGATTATTTCCTAAATTATACTCTGTAAATACCTCATTAACAACATTTTTTTGTACCAATAAAAAAGCCGCCCCACCCCGAAGGATGAAGCGGCAATATTCATCATAACATATCATGCAAAAGAAAAGCGCCCCCTTGAGGACGCTCTCCTAACTCTTCAATCAGTTTTTTATCTATCGAAAAATATTCAGGTATCCCGTCGGATATAATCGAAAATTTACAAGATAACTCTTCTTTAGGTATATAACTATCTTGAAAATTCCCATGCTTATCAGTTTTCATCATATTAACACCTCGTATAGTTTATTCAGTTACTTACATGCAAAATATTATCTAAGCCGAGACTTTTTATAATATTCTTTAATATATACTGGCTTTTTTCTGGAGTATCATATCCCATTTGTTTAATCTCTTCTAATTTTTTTCTGGCTTCTGCCGATGATATTGGGTACTGATTATCAAACCAATTTAAAAAATCATTATTGCTTCTCTTACTTATTTTACATGCAACGTCCCAGTCTAATGCTTTTTGAAGATATAGTGGAATTAATTGCCTTTGATCTGAAATATTATTATCATTACATTTCCCAAAATAACCTTTTTGCAATGAACAGGCCTTGTCATAATACGCCCATAAATCAAATCCAAACTTCGCCAATCTACTATTAACCGTTGGGTCGTTTGTAATATTAGCTATTAAAGATGCAAAATTGCTTCTACTATATTTTTGATCTAACCAACCGATACTGCAGTACCCCTCATCTGCACATATCAAATGTTGTAGTTCGTGCGCAACGTCAAAAGCATCTTCCGCTGCTATTGGTGCTTTCTTAATGATTATGATGTATATAGAAACAACTGGATCTCCCTGCATAGACATACTAGCTGTCCTCATTTGTGCGTTGAGATTTGGATCTATACACCAAAAAATAAAATTCTTTATTTTATCCCGTTCTGAGTTATAGAAACTCCTAAAAGTTTCCGAATTAGCAAGTACATCTTTCAAGGCATACTGCTCGTCAATTCTTACTCCGGGCAACACTTTAATAATATCAATTATAGGTTCACAACACTTTTTATATTTTTTTCCGCTCATACAGGGACAGAAATTATTACTACTAATTGACTTATAATCCAAAAGAAACATCTCCCTTTTACCATTTTTATACAACGTTCGGCAAAAGGGAAATAATTCCTGCACAAAAAGACACTCCCCCGGGACGAACCCGGTAGGTGGCTATGGTTAAAACGAATACCTAATTCCAGTTTTGGCATGGTCATATTTAAAGTTATATCCAGCAGTAACGCCTATATACTTACCATCCTTACTGATTCTCCGACTAATATCAACAGTTACTTCATCCAACTTAAACTTACCCTGGGCCACTTCGCCCCAATCAGGATACACATTCACGCCTCGAATAACCTTTTTATAAGCATGTACATTATATTGATTCAGTGTTACTGACGTATCAGCTGGCAGCTTTTCTATTTCCTTTAAATCAACCTGCTTGTCAGGATTCGCCGGATCGGTCACAATAGCAAAGTCGGCACCAGATTTTTTACGTTCTACTTCAATTATTTTAGGTACTTCCACCGGGACGGTTTTTACAATTGTGTCCGGAGGCTTGTTTTTAAGTTCGGCAATCTGTTTGGCGGCTTCATCAAGCTGTTCCTGTAACATTTTTACATGGGCATTTTCTGCTGCCTTCTCTACCCCTGCCGATGTTTCGGCTTGCTCCTGGGATAAAGTCGTTACCGGCTCTGGTTGGTTAAAATACTGGTAAACAAGGTATCCTCCCACCGCGAATAAAACAACGCCAAGCAGTATAGCCGCCTGGCGCTTGGTTAAACTAAACATAACTCCAATCCTCTCCTTTACCTTATTAGCGCCGATCGTTTACGGCGCTATTTTTATTGGCTGTGGAAATCCGTTATCCCCCTGGCAATAGCCCTTGCCATCCTATCCCGCCATGTCGAATTAGCCAGCAGAGCCGCTTCCTCCGCATTTGAGATAAAAGCCATTTCGACCAGGCAAGCAGGAGCATTGGTTTGAGTGAGCACGTAAAATTTACTCTCTTTGTCTGGATCTCCGTCTGAGTAATCAGTCCGGCCAACACGATCGGGAAACTCCCTGGTAATCTGATTGTAAATACACGTTGCTAGTCTATCCCCTTGAGTCTGGCCCGGCGATGTCCAAACCTCGAATCCTTTGGCTGCAGGCGTTGCAGCATTGCAATGCAGGCTAATAAATACGTCTGCTCCCCAATTATTTGATACATCGCATCGGTACTGCAGGCTATCAGTCTCCGGCTGCTCCAGCTCAGTCCTTGTCAACGTCACCTGGTGTCCGGCAGCGTCCAGATAGTGAGCTACTAATTTACTTACCGCCAAGTTTACGTCAGCTTCTTGCAGGCCTGTTACCTGGTTTTTAGCTCCTGGGTCAATGTTCTGACCTGCGTGGCCAGGGTCGATACAGTCTTTAAACATTATCTTTTCCTCCATCGTCCGTATTTCCAAGCAATTCATTCTTTTTCTTACTGGCCATAATCGCCAGCGGCCCCATACAATTAATACCGGCATCGCGGCCATTTTCGCAAATGCTCTGCCATTCTACCCACGATAGATAAACATACGCTAAACCGGCAGGTACAAAAGCAATATCGCCAAGTATAGGCATGGCCCACTTAGCGATAACGCTAACAATATTGGCACCTGTGACCGTAATAAAATAAAATAGTATTTTTGGTACAAACTTTTCACGCGCAATTTGGGACGATATAACCCCTTTATTAACTGCCATACGATACCCATCAACGATACCGCCTTGACTACCGCTATTTTTCAGAGTTTGAACCGATAATGATAGAATCTTACTGACTCCGTCCATCAGCACCAGGCTCCAAAACAGCACAAATGGCCAAATCCAAGAAGCGCCGCTTAAATAATTACCTAATGTCAAAGCTACACTAAGCACCAATTTAACCAGCCAGCTTTGCATAACAGCATCTAATGGCCTTGAAAAGTCAATTGCTAAATTACTAAAATCCAACTCCCCACCCCCAATAAAAATAGAGCCTCTTGGCTCATTCTCACCTCAAATTTGTGCTACCCATAAAAATAACCATCTAGGCGCCTTTAGTTGTTTTCCATAAATGATGCTGCGCTTTCTCCCATCCTAGCAAATAATGCTTGTGTAGGATGTAGATCATACGGCACACTGGAAATATCCCCTAAATAAACTGATTTATTTAGAGGGTTAATACCTACAGTGTGATACCAATCGAGCACAGGGCAACCATATAGTTCTCCAACAATTTTAATAGCATTGACAAAGTCAACACTAATTTTGTTTTGGTTCCCGTATGTAGCTGTCGTGTCATCAAAGAAGCCGGGGACCGGAGTAATCAAATATATTTTCATACTAGGCTTAACCGTCAGCACCTTTTCGACTGCCGCCTGTAATGCGCCGTAAAATGTGTTAGTGTTAAATATTGCGCCTACCGCTGCAAGAGTCCCTAATGCAACAGCCTGCAAATGGTCATTTGCCCCAGAAGTTATCGTTACGGCATCAAACGTAGCCAAATCGGTGGCACAATTGATAATCCCATAGATTTCAGGCATAGTTTTACCGCCAGACCCCCTATTGACTACAACACAGCCTAACTTTTCGCGCATGTACGATTGGTATCCTTTGGCTATCTGCCCAGCCTCAATATGGTTCTCGTTAAACGGCTCACCATCATAATGTGTGATGGAATCGCCATATGTTACGAAAACTTTCCCTGCCCATTTACTCTCAGTAACAATTGTTTTTAAAACAGCGTAAGTAACCAGACTGCCATCCAATGGAGCCACCGCAACATAACTGCCTGTTTTAGCCGAATATGGCACAAAATGCGATATCGGCTGTATGATATGGCCACCGATTGTCAATGTTGGGCTAGCTAGTGCAATATCAAAAAAGTCCACAACATCGTCAACTAATACATCAGTAAGAATTTGTAAATAGCGGTAATTATTGGGGTTTGACCACGTAACAGTAGCCACACCTGTCATCTGCTTTTCTACGCCAGCTTCGTACGCAGAGAATGTAGCATTAGGCGTCAACTGAGTAAATCCGCTAAGCGCACCATTTGCAGTGCTATTGGTGAGGAAAAATTCTCCGACAAGTGAGTTTATTTTTTCGCTCTCACTGTACATATCAAAAGTATGCTTAATCTCAACCATCCCAGACAACGACCCTGACACAGCTTGCAGGTCATAGAGATTGGAAATGTATAATTTAGTCCCGCTGTCGTGATTAGTATGTAAGCGGTCCCAGAGTTTAGTCTTGTTGCTTAAGTTAGCGTTGAACCGATCAACAAACTCTGTCTCGAAGTCTTTTCGTGGCAGCAGTGCCCTACCCACATAACTGCTGTCAGTTAACAGCGTGCTTGAAGATACGGTCGCGTCATAGCTGTAAAGACCGTAGGATATCATCGGTACAGCAGTTGTCCCAACCGTCATTGTCACGTTGCGGAGAAATAGCTCGCTTAGGACATTAGCCGTCATGGTAAACTGCACCAACACATGGATATACCGATAACTTGTATTGTAATAGGTAACATCTTTGGCGTATGAATTAAACTGGTCGTAAGTTAAGGGTTGAGATGGCGAAGAAAAGTTAACTCCCCCGCTTATTACAGTTGGAGAGTTACTTAGATATGTTTTTATACTACAGGCTGTTAGGTTTGTATCCGAAATGTATGTTTCAAAAGCACCACGCATTAGCTGGCTGGCTAACAGTCCTAATCCGTCAGCGTCAAACGTAAACTTAACATACGCATTGAGGCCGGATGCTGCTTTGTAGCTAGCTTTAAAACCCACTATTGATTTATATACTTCGTCGCTAAGCTTACTAATATTAATCGCTTTTGGTACAACTTTTTTTTCGGTTATGGAGCCATCTGGCACAGGCATATCATAAGGACCTACCCAACCACCCGTTCCAGATGCGCCTTCTTTGCGATAAAATCCATTGTTTGCCGTTGTAGTGTCCGATGTTACCCAAGCCCATATGCCGACAACATGCGCTAGATCAGCTTCCATAGCCGCTTTGGTAGCAAATGCTATTGACGCGCCAGGATTTCCTTGGTCACCTTTGCTAACAAGCAAATTCCAATACGTTTCGTCAGTTGGCAAATGTCCTGTTGAGTTTGTTTTGCAATAATAAGACGAACCTTGATATTGCACTACATCTCTTACAATATACGCAGTTTCGGCAATGTATGTACCTCTATTAACCATTCCCGACGCCCCTGGAGGCCCTTGTATTCCAACTTTTGTAATCATTATTTAATCACCCCTGGTATCACAATATAGTTGCCTTTTGCTACCGGCGTACCTCGTTCCAGTGCATCTAAAACCTTTACCTCATAAGCAAAATAACTATAATTTTGAAAATCTCCATCAATTGGTAAATTATGAGGCCGTGGAAACTGTAATTTTCCGTTTGCAACATCTGTTATTGTAACAACAGGAGAAGCCAATATATCTGGGCTTTGTACGGTTTTGCGGATTTGACAAACACCAGTAAAACCGGTTAAATCCATAGGTTCGCCATTATCCTGGATTACATCAATTTCAATTGTCGCCGTATCGCCTTCGTTGACTTCGATATCAGCCATAATAGATTCAGCCATAAATTACCCTCCTAGCGTTATTTTTCTGTACCAACCTGCCCCGCCGCTCGTACCGGCAGTAATTCCGCCACTAACACTAACTACCCCCTCATCACTGATATATTTTTTTGCTGCAATAACACATACGCCACCGCCGCCACCGCCGTTGCTGCTTAGTCCATTTAAATTTATTTGACCGTTAAACAATACAGATTCTGAGTTAATCTGGCAATAACCACCGCCGTAGCCGCCGGAGCCGCCGTCTACAACTCCACATCCTCCGAGTGCTATTTCGCCGCTACTAATTATAGCGTTTTGTATGGGCAATGTAGGAGTGTTACCGCTTGTTGCAGCCACAAATACACTTTTAAATTTTGATGCGCTTGTGCCGCCTGCGCCGCCGCCAGTACCGTCAAAGTTAGTCGCTACTCCATTACCATTAATCGTTCCGTTAACAATACAAACATTTTGGCATTTAATTATTAAAAACCCAGGATCACCAATTGTAATTGTATGGTTTGTATTTAAAACAAAGTTGCGGTAATGGTGCTCACCCGACAAAGTAACATTTCCAGCGCTAACAAAATCACCTTCGGATCCATCGCCTAAGTCTCTAAGGTGCCAAGGATATTCGGCAGGCAGTAGCGAGTCAACCAGCGTACCTATTTTTTGATAGCTAACCGCAACTAACTTACCAGCATCCACCGAGTTAAACTGTATAGTTCCGGTGTTCCAACTATCGTCGCCGTCTGCCGACGTTGAATAATCAGGCCAGAACTGCCCCGCTGTTGGCGTTGTGGCTACCTCAGACATACTGCTGTTGATATATACTGGCGTTGCAATGCTGTGACTGGTGGCCGTAGTAGAGTCATAACCGCGCGTTACGGTTAAATTATTTAATATGTAAATCTCGGCAGCGTTAAGATGCGTTGTTGCTATTGTGCCGTTATGACCACGTTTTACGGTCAGCGTACTACCACTAACAGCAGTAACAAATAATTGTTCGTTATCAATTTTTATTACGTTACCGACCAAAAACTCCGATCCGGTTGTTACCGTGCAAGTCGTTGCCGTAGTCGATGTAATTGCGGCCGACAATGTTGTTGCGACGCTGCTGCTGGACTTGGCTGTTACCTGCAGCTTTTCGCTGTCTACTGTCAACACTTCGTCTGCACTGTGGCTGTCCGGATTTGTCACGGTAACATAGTTTTGCGTGTCTGTGATGGCGGCAACTAAAAAATCCATCACACGCATTGTCAGCGTCGATGGATTTGCCTTGTATGGCACCTCTCGCAACCGTATTGTAAACGGGCTGCTATTAGGTATTATATGTACTTCATTTGTAACGCTAACGGCCTGTAGGCTGTTTTGAAACGGGTCATAACGATAATCACTCATGTTACATCCCCCAGGTATTCATTGTTTTTAATGTCGCGGTTTAATTTAAGCAACCATCCATCAATTCGATTTTTGGAGTGGTCGCCTAGCTCGATCTCAGGAATAATTCCCTTTGAAGATATTTTGTACTTAACTTTAGTAATGGGGAAATCATACCGGTTTTGGCCGTCCTCGCTGATTATCCTGGCCTTGCCATCAGTTGTTATTTTCCTTGCTTTTAAAACGCCGGCAGAATCGTAATACAGCACCGATAATCCTTTAATATCAGCCTTTTTAGTAGCTGCCTTAGACTTATTTAACTGACTCTGCCCCCAGCGATCTGTATCGGCCTGGTTAACCGCTGATGGTATGGTAAGCACCGTTTGTCTGACTCCATAATTTTTCTGACTTTCTGCGTCTTGATATGGCCCGGAAAACTCGGCATCTGTGCTGCCGGACTTAACAAAAATATAGTTATACACATCGTCTAACGTTTCGGAGGGCTCAAACTCGCTGATATGTTTACCCACCCAGAAACGGGCCTGCTCATTAATTTCGTCCGAGATAGGCTTAAAGTAAAATTCCCGGTACTCATCCACGCCATAAACATAATCACCAGCAAACTCTGCGAGCTGCTCCAAGGCATCCTTGCAGTTAACATAGGTAAATTTTAGCTTGCTGGCAATATATTCAGTTGAGATTATTTTTGACGACCGATAAACTACGTCTTTTTGCGGCTCGATAATACGAGATACAATATCCTTCACGATGTCGGCAATATCCATATTCTCGTATGTTTTATTGACCAGGCAATATTCAACCTGGTTATAATACCCATGGCCTGAGTACTTAAACGTTTTTTGAGTGCTGCCTAGTAATGGTTTTTCAATAATCTCGCCTGAGTACCAGGGGGCAACGTCGTTAAATAAATGGATGTCAATCCTGGTCCCGTAACTTATAATAGGCTGATAACTGCCAAATTCAATCTCAAGCGCCCCGCATCCAGTATCCGCGATTTCAAATTCCAGGCTAATAATAGGATTGTTTTGTATTTCGCTGCCGTACTCAGCTATTCTACTGCCGTCAGAGTTGTATATTTTTACCGCGTAGGAGTCTTTTACCAGCGGCGGACTAAACTTTGTCGTGCCTCCACTGGCAGCCCCTACACGTCCAGTAAATATATACCGCCCAAACAGTTTTTTGCCGAATATAAAATTCATTACAACCACCGCCGCGTAAATTCAAAGTCAATTACACAATCTTCGCCTGCATAGGTTATTTCGTTTTCCCCAGGGAGCAATTTCAGAAACGTCCCGTTAAATGCGTTCAGCGAGTTTGCTGTCCCCCTGTAGACTGTGCCATTCTGACAGTCAATTTTAACAGTAGAACCGGCAGTTAGTTGCAAGTCAGCATACTGAAACTGCCGGTTTTCGTCTGTGATATTCGTAATTAAAATACTTGGGCAAGTATTAGTGGCTGTAATCGTAATTACAGGCGATACATCAATATTGCCGGGGTTATCAATAATCAATGTTTTTGGTGTCTCGGTGATCGTTCGGCGCTCAATAATACTGCCCGTGTCGTACCAAAACGGGTCAATTGCCTTAAGCGTGACGGTTAATTTTGACCTGACAAACTGAAAACCTTTAAACCATTCATGAGTGTCTTTTGACATACATTCAATATTCATGTATCTGTCGTCACGCACGAACAGTTTATACTTTTTTTGGTTAAACGCAGCCAGTAAACTATTGTACTGCTGATCGTGATCAAGCCGATTTACCCCAAATATATAGACTTCAACTTCGATAGTTTTGCTGTCAACCTTACCGTCCCCGGTTTCAATTCGACCATGGGAATAAGCCCTGGTTTCGTCATCAGTACGGATCGTGTGACCACCAAGACCGTCAACGCTGGCCAGTTCGGGGAGTAAGAATGTTTTATTGTTTTTTACGATTTTCATATGTTACCCCCTCATGGCTGACGTTACGATTTTACCAAGGCCGGTCATTACGTCGTTTAGGTCAACTTCGGTATGTATCCCACCATAATTGTTTTGCGTGACGGTTGCCGGTTGTTGATTTGATAGGCCGATTTTTTTAAGTATGCGGTCACTAAGCCCGCCGGCAGATTGATACCTACTTGATAGGCTGGATAACGACGGGCCGGTTACTAGGCCGCCAGCGGCGAAACCCGGAATTTGACCAGTTTGATTCATGTAGTTTAGGTTGTCGACTCCGATTGACTTTGTGGCAGCCGCGTTAACCATATACTCGCCGTCTGATCCCCACATTAATATGCTGTCTGATGTGCCTGTGCCTGGGCCGGATATTGGGCCGCCAGTGGCAAAACCTGTTATTCCAGCCAACCCCATAGATAGACCTACAGTGGCACCAATACCCGCCATTGCGGGCGCAGAGTTTGCACCAAATGAAGCCAGCGAAACCATTGCCGCTGCTGGAGCCCATGCTAAAGCTACTGCTTTACCTGCTAGAGCACTGGCTAATACTTGCTCTCCCATGGCTGCTTCACCAAACAGTGCCATCATAATTCTACCGGCAATCCATTTTGCAACAAAGTCAGCCACAACCTTAAGCATTGACTTACCAAGAGACTTAAACGCATCACTGGCACTTTGGGCGCCTGTAATAATGTCAGAAAAGGCAGTTCCTAATCCGGTCAGAGCAGTACTGTACATGTCAGCCGTCAATTGCGAAGTCGTTGCATTTGCCTGCAGATACGCTTGCTGGTAGGTGTCCATCATAGTCTGTTGGGCTTCGTAATTATTTAGTCGCATTGCAGTATCTTCAGTCAAGAATGCTTGCAATTGAGCTAAGTCACCAGAATAACGAATCTCCTGCAGTGTATCATGTAAAGAGTTAGCCGATAGTTCGTATTGCTCGTATTTAGCCCACATTTGCTGGTTAACTTGGTCAATTAATGTGTTTTTTTCAACCTGCGCCATGGTAGTATCATTGATTGCCTTAATTCTGGCCTGGCGCTCATTCTCAATATCTTGCAGGACGCTTGAACCACGACTATAATTAGCTACGCCTTGACGAACATTGTTGATTTCCTCCATGGCAGCCGCTATTCCGGACGCTTCATTGCGGGCTATTTCAATGCGTTTTTGAGCGTACATTTCGTTAACACGGGTAACATCGCGAGAATAGTTTTCGTTGGCTACCTTGGATTCTTCGAGTGTGGCAAGTTGTTCGTCGCGCCAGATATCGGTTTGTTCTAGTTCGGATTTGGTGAGTTGCACCCACTCGCGTTCAATGGATTCAGTAGTTGATTTGGCTTTTTCTTTGAGTTCATCCATTGCGTCACTAGCACTGCCCCCACCAGCACCGCCACCCGATGGTATTTCAGGCATTGTCGGCGAAGTAACAGTTGTATTCCACGCAGGCAATTTATTGCTATCTTCCGACCGCCGAAAGTCAGCAAGGCTATTAACCGCGTACTCCATCTTTTTTAATTCAGCCATTCCCTTTGCTGCGTAAATAGCAGAGTTGCCAACATTAATTAATTCATATGATAGTTCACCAGCATTGCTATTTACGGCAACCATACTGCCTGCCCCGGTAAACATAGCATCGGCTAATGCGTGGGTTTCCGCTGTTGATTTTGATGACTGATAGGCTACTGTTACCAATGTTATACCTAACGCTGCACCGATAGCCATTAACGGCCCCATTGAAATACCAAGTGCTGTACTGGCAATAGCTGCACTGTACATTGCAGGGATCATTCTAGCTATCAGTGCGCCAGTTACACCAGAAATAGCAATCTCCACACTAGCAGGAACCATGTCAACCATTGCCCCGCCAATGCCCATAGACTTAGCTTTTGTGCTAAATTCTTCAAGTGTTGCTAGTGCGTTAGTTGTTACGCCTTTTAAGTCAAATGCCGTAACAATATCTTCACCAACTTTTCGCATTGTGGCGCTGGCTTTGTCTTGGATATTTGACATTATGCCGGTTATGGTTTGGCTTTGTTTTTGCATCATGCCGCCGTATTTAGTGCTCATTTGAGCAATCATTCCAGCAATAGCGGTGTTGCCATTTATGGCTTTCTTTTCAGCCATATCCATTGCGGTCGCCACATCTGTTCCAATTGCCTTGGCTAACATTTCCCATGCCGGGATACCGGCTTCTGCCAATTGATTCATCTCTTCTGCACTTACTCGTTGCTTAGCCTTCATTTGTGCAAACGCTAATGTTACTCTGTCCAGCACTTCAGTACTTCCGCCAACAGCGGCAACAGCATCACCAAAAGCGGTTAATGACGGCAATATTTCCTGAACAGTAAAACCCATTGCCAGCATGCGCTTAGAGCCAGTTACAAGACCATCAAAAGTAAATGGTGTTTTCTCTGCGTACACTTGCAGTTTCTGTAAAAAATCATTAGCTGCTTGCGCAGAACCTAGCATGGTTTCGAAAGCAATGCGGTTCTGTTCCATATCAGCAGCCATTTTAACAGCCTTTACACCAACAGCCCCCATGGCTATAGATATAGCACCCATAGCAGCACCAGTAGCGTCTACCGTCGCTTGGCTTGCCGCCATACCTTCTGAGCCAAATGCTCGTCTTAGTTGGCGCTGACTTGCTGCAATCTCCTTGCGGAATTGACTTGAATTAGCGCCTATTTTTACCATTAATTCAGCGATTGTTGCTATTTTATTCACCTCCTAACCCGCAAATAAAAAAAACAGCCAATAAATTGACCGTTTTCAACACAATATTTATTGATAAATTCAGACAAACTATATAGAATGGTAGAAAAAGGATGGTGCTACATGCGAAAAATAATATTATTGCTACTTGTTTTATTGGTAGCTTTTTATGCTAGTGCAACCGCCAGCGACAAACCAACCATAGGTATTTTTATGGAGGCGCCTATTACTTTCGTCAATAACGAAACGGTTAGAAAAACAGTTCCAGAAAAAACAATGAGTTTCTTCCCTAAAAATACTTTTAATGTATTGCCATTTGACACTACAAGTATGGAGCTAAGAACATATAAAGAAGATAATCGAATGATTGTAAATCAATATTTTTCAAAACCTGTAAACAGAGAAGACATACAAAAAATCGCCAAAGGATTAAATTGCGACTACGCTTTGTTTATAATTATCAGCAATGATGCTCCACGGGTTAGCGCTGGTCTGTTTTCAATGTCATTCAGAACCACTGTTACATGCGATGTTCGATTATTAGATGTAGCAACAGGTAAATATCTTACCAGCAAACAAATCGTTAAAGATGGATCAAGTACGGCAATTTATATGGGGGCACCGTCGTTTGATAATGCATATAGAGAGGCTTTAGGTAAGGCGTTGGATGAATTAACGATTGATACGTCGGTAATGATTAAACAATGCGAATAGCCGCTCAGCTAGAGTGGTTTTTACTTTAACTGTTCTTTGAACGTTTCTCGTAAATGCGCTTCTTCTTGTTTTTTGTCTCGTTTAACGGTTTTTTTCTGCCTTAAAGGCTTTAACAAGTCACCGAACTTTACAGGCTTTTTGGTATGTACCGACATCTGGCAAGCTGTAAAATATGCAAGCAGGTTTTCATCGCGCTCTTGTCGCCAAACATAGCCATCCCATAACTGCAAAAACTCAGTTACCTGCAACCGTTCGAATTGCTCGGGCAGTAAATTTAAAGGACCATACGCGATTGGCTCGGCCCATTTAAGCCAGTCATGAAAAGAGGAGACAACGTTTTTTTCGTTGTCTCCTACTCGTTTTTTACTTCTACGTCCTCAGTAGGCTTAAAAAGTTCGGGATAATACTTTTCCATCGCCCGGTCAACACCTTCTTTACCAAGGGCACCACTAATGCCTATAGCATGGATAAGAGGTATTGCAATATCGTCAATTGTTCTGCCGTAATCTTCGGTCATATATTTACGCACCTTGTCTCGATATAAATGAGGATTTAGCTTTTTCAGGCAGAGCGGCAACGCAGCAAAAACAAAGTCATAGCCAGCGTACTGGGTGGCCCAGATTTGCTGAATTGGCATTCTCAGCATCTTTTCAAGTGTCGCCGTATCGCCAATGTCAAAGCATAATTCTTCAGGTGTGCCGAATAGGTCAAACGGTATTTTTTCTTTCATAACTTCCCCCACAAAAATTATTGAGTGAGTTTAAGCCCCCACTCACGGCCTTAAATTAAGCTGTAATCGTCACAGTAACAGTCAATGTGGCCCCGTCGCCGGTAGTAACAGTAAACGTGTATGCACCAGCCGTTAAGCCGTCCAAGTACCCGCTTAAAAGGGTCAGAGTACCAGTCGAATATGTGTAGTCAGTTGTTACTGTGATAGCAGTAGAACCGTTTTTAACACTGGAAACAGTCGTTGTTGCTGGCAAGATAGTAAATACTTTATCTGCAGCCGCTGCCAGGCTCATAGTTGCAGTAATGGGCGTGAGATCAGGCAGTAAGTTGGATAGAGCTCCAACACCTTCAAGGGTACCACTAAGCGATGCTTCGCCGTCATGCGGGGCTTCTTCTGGGAAGTCAGTAACTTGAGTCCAGCCAGTTCGATAAAGACCATTAGGATACACAAGTTTTATATTTATATCTTTTCCTTGCATATAACCTGCTTCAATTATCGCCACACCTTCTTCGTATCCGGTTTCCTCAAGCAATATAATAGCATCCAAATCAATGCCCCAGCCTTTTAAGCCTTGCTTGGTTGTTTTCCATCCGCCGGATGTTTTATGGGATAAATCAACACTGTCAGCAGAACGGTTTAAGTTCGAACTACGCTGTCCACCAACTATTTTCCATACAGGTATTGATGCTGTACCGCCATTTACATATAGCAAATAGTCTTTACCTACCGTTGCCGAAGATGTATCAGGGTTATCCGGCAGCGTTACAGCACATAACTGCAAATCAAAATTTTTCAGTTTAAATTCTGGCATTTTAATCCTCCTAATAATTTATTTAGGCATAAAAAATAGGCCTTATGGTGGGCCGGTGTTTTGGATTGTTACTTCTAACGTAAGTATGCCGTAATAATAATCTCCGTGCCTGTTACCTTCTCCGCTTTTAACATCTTGATCTATAACCTTAAACCCATCATCAGAAAGGTCTATCGGCCAAGCAGTTAATACTTGTGTCGCATCGGCAATCATCTTATTAACTTCATCTTTGCCGTCATAACCAGACCAAGCTTCTATTTCTAATCTTATTATTACAATATCCGTAGTTTTGTCTGGTACAACTTCATATTTGTAATCACTAATAAGATCATAAGGCAACACAGCATCATCCGGCACGCCATCATAAACATGATATTCTTGGTTTTCGCTCAAAATAGTGAATACAGCGGCTTGCAATTCTCTTATTGGGTTTCTGCGCCTTATCATTGTTTTTTCACCGCCTGAGTAACTCTTCGGATAAGAGTAGGTACTTCCGCTTCATAAGAAGGTTGCATATAAGGTTGTTTTTTTCGCGCTGGGATCTTAGCACTAGCCGCAAAGTGTTTTTGTCCCGGCATTAACGGGCCATAACTCATGCCACCAATCGTCAATGCTTTTTTGCCAGGTCCTGGTTTTACCGTTGCTGTTCCCGCGCCAAACTCAGGCAAATGCGCATATGATGACTTTGCAGCAATCGTTCCTTCTACTTTTTTCACATTAAAGCTAGTCCTGATTTTTTTCTTTAAGTTACCACTACGTACAGGAACTCTACTGCGCGCGCCTTTGCCAATAGCTTTTGTTGATTCTGACACTGCTTGTTCAATCTCAACTGCAGTTTTGACGTCATATTTTCCTATGTTGCTTAACGCTTCCTTTAGTTCTGGAACCTTAAAATTAACGTAAAAACTTCTGGCCATTACCTGACAACTTCCTTACATACAAGCATAGTCTCGTTTTTCTCCCAGTCATAAACATGCTCGACCGAAAATATCTTTGAGCCATACAACACCCGCCAACCTTTTCTTATGTCGCTTCGCCGCCAAATAATAATATTACGAGTTAATTCACTGAGCATCGTACCCGTGGAATCTGCAGTTACAACTTTTGGTTTCCAAAACTCTGCCCAAACAGTATAACTGTTATATCCCGTAACTGCCCTGCCACCTTTGTCATCTTCAACTTTAATTGGCTCCTGTAGGATTATTTTCTTATTCTTAGCCGCTACACTCATGCCTGCAACTCCTGCTGGTACTTGGCACCCAATTGAGCAATCAATCCGGTAATACCAAGCCCCGTAGCCTTACCAACTTCTTCAGTTCCTTCAAACCATCTAGCCAGTAAAATACCTGCCGCCATTTTAGCCACCGGATCAATAGCAGTATATGTTTCAGTTGTTGTTCCCCAATCTTTGCCAGTGGCTGATTTTAAATATTCGTTAACGGCCGGCAGGAATATGCTAGTTACTTTACCTGGCATTTCTTCAGCAGATTCATAATTCAATAAGTCAGCGGCTTCTTGATCTGTTAAAATTGCCACCTTTATCACCGCCTAAAATAACGGCGACGGTTATCAGCCGCCGCCTCATTCTTACACCAACAAGTATGCGTCCACGATCTTGCTATCAAGTGCAGAGTTCAAGTCAATGGTATTGCTTTCAATTGCCGTCGCAGATACAGCAACAGTTGCGGCAGTGCTTTCCAGCGCATTATCAAGATAAGCAGCTAATACAGTATTATGCGTCAGTTTATACGGCAAACCGAGCTTATCACCCCAACCAATTGCCGTAGTTGCCCCTGTGCCGTCATGTGCCGGGATCGTGATAGACGTCACAGTCTTAAACGCTTTTGAGCCAACTACAGAACCAGGAGTATCAGCAGTAAATGCCGGTAGCGTTTCGGTGATTGCTTGGTCAAGATAATTAGTGCCAGCAACAACAACTTGAATAGCTTTAATATCGCCCGCGGTTCCGCCCCCAGCAGTTGCAGTGATGTTTCTCGGTACCGCCGGGTTAGTAATTGCAGTTGTAACCACTTGTGATGCTGCTGTTTGACCACCAGTAAAAGCAACAGCCGCAGTCTCACCGGTTGCAACAGCAGCGGTATTCCAGTTACCTCCTGCCGCACACGTGACAGCTGCGACAGATACGCCGCCGACAGTTGTCAGTGCACGAATTGCAGCTTGCGTTAAGGTTGCTGTATTTTTAGATGCTGTAGAGTTCGCTAGTGCAATGGTAATAACGCCGGTTTCATCATCTTTCGTTACGGCCAGCGTGTCATTGCCAGCAGTCGTCAGGTTAATACTTAAAGCATTACCTGCCGCGCCGATCGACGCCGGGATAGTAGTTGTTAATATGTCGGTTTCAGCAGACGCGGCTTTTACAACGCAAGTAGCGGCAATAGCCGGGGTTGTACAAGCTACGGCAGCATGTACGCCTGTTGTGCTGGCAGCCACGGCTTTTGTGGCAGGCACTTGAAAGTGAGCCATAAAGGCGCGGTCAACGACCACGCCCCTTACATCAGTTTTTAGTTTTTGATCAGTAGGATTGTGAGGATAAATTCTCAATTCAATCCCTCCTTATGCCTTTTTAATTCGGGTAAATCCTTTATAGGCTGCAACATTACCGCCAACCCATACCGAACCACGGAAGGCAATCTGCCCGGACCGGAATTTGTAATCACGGGATTCTTCAACAGTCAATTGACTGAAGATAGGCATTTCATAGATGGCCGGAGAACCATAAGCCATGCAGTATGTGCCGGAGGCAGTGCCTGAGGCTGTTACAGCCGGGCAGATGCTGTTTACAACAAACTTAACAGCATAGCTTCCATCGGAGGAAATAGTGCCGACATTACCGTTTAGATTGATGGTGTAAAGCTTCTTACCATCATTCCCGCGAATCGACGCAAAAGCTGCAAGGTCGGCCTTGTTTAAAATCAAGTACTGGCCAACTTCAACATCCTCATCGCCACCATACCCGAATACGATTTTGTCAAGAGTATCTGCGTCAATATCAGCGATAATGATATCTGTTGCAGTAGGGATAGCTTTGGTAGGGGCATTAAAAATACCGGTGATCGCATTTGATCCACCGGCACCGGCAATGATTTGTCTTGCAATTTTCTTTCTGATAGCAATAGTCACATTTCTGGCCACCAAAGATTGATAGTTGATGTTCGGCAGTTTCATGGACTCATCGGACATTTCGGTATAAGCAGTAATTTTTGCTTTACCGATCGATACATAGTCAAATACCGGGTCAGAGTCATCATAGTCACCGGTTTCCGTGGTGTAGTCGCCTTCACCATAGCCAACGACAAAACCTTTCTCGTAGGACTCGCCACCATCAAGCGGGATAGCATTAACCACGTCAATAAGGGACGACACTTCATTAAACGTTTCGTTTAAGGTATTGCTGTACTTCTTAGGTACAACCAATGTTCCGCCGCCAATAGATACGGCCCGAAATTCTGGCAGTTCGCTAAGGTCAAAAGTTACTGCTCTCTTAGCCTTCAGGTCAGCACCGCGCTTTTCATATTTTTGCTGAAGCGCGGCACGTTCTTCTTTGTCTTCGGATTCACCGCCGCCTACGCCATAAGTGGCAAGAATTTGAGTTTTCCCAACCGGGCTGCCGGCGCTGCGTCGCTCTTCAGCGTTCGGTTCTACTGCCGGCGGATCTTCACCAGGAAGCGCATCAATCATACCGCGAAGTTCTGTGATTTCGGCATTCAAGCCAGTTAGCTGAGTATTTAGGCTGCGTAATTCACCAATATCCTCAGATGTGTCGACCTTTGCAACCAAGGCGGTTCTGGCTTCTTCCTTAGTTTTAATCAGTTTTAACAGTTTGTCTTTCATGTTATATTCCTCCTAAAATTTTCAATTTCAACTTAAGGGCTTCTCGCTCGTTTTTTTCGTTCTCCAACGATGACCTAGCATTGTCCAACGCTAGTTTGGCATTGTCCAATGCCAGTTTGTCATTACGAGCATTTATAGTAGCGCCAGCATATGCCGGGAAATTCACGGCACTAACTTCGCGTACTTTTTTGACTTTAGTAATATGCCTAGTTGGCATATCGGTGTCAAGTTCTTCCCATCTTTCCTCTGAGACATAAAAAATGAAGCTCATGCCTGTAATGTCTTCGCGTTTTATCGCGGAATACAGGCTTTTCGCTTCAGAGTTGTTTTCGATATCTAGGTTTGCTTTGATGAATAACCCTTGATTGTCGAGAGTTAACTGTAGAGTCGAATTACTGCTGTTTCGTCTGCTCCTAGCCAGTGGGATATCCCATAGCTCATGATTTGCCGTAAACAACACATCATCAAAGTCACAGTTATCAAAAGCACCGCGTTCAATGACTTCATAAAACCAATTTCCAATATTAGTTTTTTGCTCATATACCGCGGCATGGCCTTCGACTACACCATCTTCACTGGCAGCCCGAATGTCAGGCATGCCGAAACTGCGAATTACAACATCGTCTTTGTTTGGTAGATTTTTAGGCACCTGTATTACCTCCCCCTTGAGTATTGTCTTTACTTCCTGCTTTTTTAAGCTGGTACACATCGGCAATATCGACAGAAATGTAGTTAAGTGAAATTGTTCGCCGTGATCCGGTTCCATCAGCAAGTGGCGAATACCCCAAGATAGCAAGTTTCTGATCGTCCGTTAAAAGGCCCTGAGCGCCAGCCACTTCAAGTAGCTTTAGTTTATTTGGCGTGCTCAAATACATCATGTCTCGCTGATAAAACACAATTTCATTTCCTACTTCAAGTTCTCGCTTCGAAAACATTGTTTTGGAGAACGCCTGTCCAAGACTGACAATAATAGGCTCCAATACCTTCTCGTAAAAAGCTTGGTACTCTTCATCATTGAAGGTACCTGATATGATCTTGAGTGATACCCCGTACCAGTTCAAAATCTTATTTTGAACAAACTCCATAGTGTCTTTGTCAACGACTTTTGGATCAATATTAAGTGGGACATACTCGCCTTTTAAGTCCATAGGCAATATGCCGCTCTCACTCGAATTTATTGCCGCTTCAAAGCGCGTCCTCTCGGCCTTTTGCTTCTCATCGTCCATCATTGTCGCGATTTTTAAAACACCGCGGATAGATAAACTTGATTTAATCGCTTTACCAAGACCATCAGTAATCGTGTCATTGATTTGCAATACTTTGAGCAAAGGACCATTATCCGGCTGCCCGTTGGCACCGCCGCCCATGATATCGTTAACGCTGTACTTTTTTCTCAGGTGAATTACACTGTCATATGGCAGCGTAAAATCATTGCCGCCGGAAAAGTACATCTTGATGAAAAGAGCGTTTGACTCATCTTGCAAAAACTCAACCCGGGTAGGATTTAAGGGATAAAATGCGGTATAGTCCCTGGTAGTACCGCGCTGGTCTGTAACAGTATCATACATTGGGTAAATAAAAGCGTTATAGTTAAAATACAACTGCCAGATGACCTTTTCCAAGAAATCCTTGGTGGTCATAATCGGATTAGGGGAAAACCTAAACAGCCTGTTTAAACTGCTCTTAGGCGTAGTCTGAATCCCATTACTGTCGGTCCGTATATGCCTCGGCTGTAGCTTGGATATCTCTGTAGCAATGCAATCAATGCAGTTTTGCACAATGTCACTGGCGTAGATGTTATTGCCGAACTGGCTAAATACCGGAAAGGATCCATCCAGCATCTTAGCATAGATTAACTGCCTATTCTCTTTTCTGTTGACGAAACTACTTAATAACATTTAAACACCTCGCCGTTTTGCGACTAGATAACCCATGGCAAGACAGCCAATTCCCACTGAGATAAAACCACATGGCACCGACAACATAAAAATGCCGCCAGATATAAATGCTATACCCGCCAGCAACAGTGCATCATCAATGTAATTAATTACTTTTTTAATATAAATCACCGCCCTTCAACCAGCCGCAAAAAGTCTGCCCGGTTATCGATGTACACACGATAGCCTATAATCATCGTTACGGCACCGTCAATTTTTTTATTGTCCTTGCCCTCAATCTTAACCGGCATGATGTCTGCCTTTGAATTCATCAGTATAGCTGTGTTTTCAAGACAAAACCTATCCACCGGATTGTCATTATAGTTTATCAGTTTACTTTTTAGGTCAATACCAACAAGCTTCATTGGTTCGGACATGCTGCCCCACGTTTGATCGATCCGGACACAATCAAAGCCATAGCTTTCCATTTCTTTTACCCAATAAACTGCTGACCATTTATCATAGCCAGTCTTAAACACCCGGATATTATAATTTTTGTATAACCCAACAAACCACTGTGTTATCAGACTAAAGTCGTTTTCATTACCAGGAGATACGACGATTAAATCCCGGCGCACCCACTCCTTGAACTTCTCGACATCTTCCTTTTCAAGGTCGGCCAGCTTTGATTCGGGGATAAAATATTTCTGGTGAGTGTACTTTTTACTGCTGCCTTTTCTCATCATAATTATCCGTGCACTGGCTAAGTCGCCGGATTTAGACAAATCGACAGCACCAATAGCGTAACATCCTTTGAACTCATCCAAGTTAAACACTTCGGTATTGGTGATATCATCAATCATAAGCCAGGCAGCCGCATTGTTTTGTTTAAAGTTAAAATCCTTGGACATAACAAAAACTCGCGTTTCCGTATTGGTGCGGGCTTCGTCCAACATACCACGGAGAAAACTCCATTTTTTAATAATGCCAAGGCCGGGATTCGACTTTACCCAATTCTTTTCATCCTGCCATATTTCAGTCTCTGAGTCCTGAGTATACAGCCATATTAACCAACGCGGCCTTTCGAGTTCACCGGCTAATACCTGACGGGCTTCCTTGATTCGTTTATCAAGATACCCATCATTTACGAACCCTTCGGTAGTAAGCTCGAAATATAGTGGATCATCCTGTGTTGACAGCGCCTGCCTGATCGGCATTACCGCCGAATCATCTTTCATTTCATGGATTTCGTCCGACATGCCAACCCGGATATTCTTACCTTCCTTAGCACCAGTCTTCGCCGATATTTTGCGGATATTCCCCTTATTAGCGTAACTGAATTTACCTTTTTTCTTCGGCTTGCGAGGATTACCGAAGTAAATACCCTTTATATTTTTGCGCGTGACTTTCTCCAGTGCCGTGCTCTGCTCCCTCATGGCATCGATCGCTTGGAATGCAAGATCCGCCTGGTCATAGTCGTTGCTGGAACACAGGATCTTAGTTCCCATGTCGCCGCAGAAGAATTCTGCCAGGCACAATGCGGCAATAAGTGGGGTTTTTCCGTTCTTCCTTGCGACCAGAAACAATACTTCCTGATATTTCCTTATCCATTTCCCTATTTCAGCATCGTATATTTTAAAAATATAAATTGCTTCGATAAAGGCTTTTTGGAATAAGGCCAACAAAAAAGGCTTCCCTGCGAAAGGAGCCTCTGAGTGCTTGCATTTTTCCTCTATAAATTTAATTCGCTTATGAGCATCGCTGAAGTCAATTTTTATATCCGGGTCTTCAAAGTGGTCTGACAATATCTCCAGTTGCTGAATAAGCTCGCGACCAACTAAAATTTCACCATCCATGCATTTATGGATGTATTCTAATAGCCAGGAGTGGGGCCAGCTGTTATCGGTGTTCATGGGTTTATACCAACACGCTTTCACCATTAAAGCATTCGCAACATTGTCCGGTGCTGAAGTGGCAGCTGTCACAGATTACCCTGCCGCAATCTTTACACTTAAACATGTTAATTTCCATATCATAGCTTTTGCATATTGAGCATATAACCCACGCCTCAGCCATTGCTTTCAACTTCCAATATATCCGCATTATCTTTCATATATTTTGACACTGCGGTATACCCATCAGAATTGTTTTGCTCTGAAAAGCCTCGAAACTTTACCCTGGCCGGATAAGCTTCAGTTATTTCGCCATCAACATCGACTTCGATGACTATAGCCCATCCAAATGTATGGAGTATCATGTTTATCCACCAAAGCAATCCTGACTCACGAAACTCTCGCCAAGTCTTTCGGTTTACCACAAAATCACCACCGCTTATTCATATTCGTCAAGCTCATCATCTTCTTCAATGGTATTCTTAACCCGCAAGGCATTGAGCTTATTAATAATCCCGGCATAACTCTCAGACAGCCGGGCGTATTCCTTCACTTGAGGGTTAATCTTCTGCAATTCAGGACGCTGAGGATGCTTTTTTATGGCTCCTGCTGAATTAATTGACTGCTCTATCTCCCAGCACAGTGAATGCACATAAGCTACTTTTTCGATCAGGCCAGAAACTGCTTCCTGCGTGGCCGGCGTAGTCTCGGCAAATAGTTTCTGCCATTTATCTAATTCAGTCTGGTATTGTGCGGCTTTTGACAAGATATCACCTCATTTCCAAGGACCTAAAACGAGTTTGAGATTTTTCAAAAAACCTGAACTGATTTCCAAAATTTTAGTCGTGTGTGAAAGAAAGGGTCCCTCCCCGGTCCAGTATCAGGCCACCTCGTTTTGAGGTGGGGGGGATGCTAATTGTTTCTTATTTTAAAACAATTTAACAAGTATACCTCCCAAACCACTCATCAACATACTTTCGATACTCCGCAATCATATTGCGTCGTCTATCATCCATTTCAATCCTTGCCATAGCTTCTTCCTTACTGCACTCACAATAGATAAGCTCAGCCCCTAACTCTTCAGCAAGCTTCTCCCTCTTATACTTATCAGCATACCCACCAACAACCCAAGCAGTAGACCACTTACCATACCTTGTCTTAACCTGGTCTAGCAACGCAGTGTGTATGGCCCTGACATTACTTAGCAATTGGTCAGGCTTATCATGCAAAGGCAATCCAGTAATAGCATTAAACAAATTATCCATACAGACAATAATGTCTGTACGCTCTCTATTCCGGTTGACGTATGTTGTTTTACCACTGCCAGGACAACCGTAGACAATATAAACCTGCTTACCCTTGACATTACCAAAACGATTATGCCTTGCATCGTGACAGTCATGGTGCAATAACCTGACGTTGTCAGGATTAAGCGATATACTAACATCATGTACATTGTCGGGCGTTAGCTCAATGATATGGTCAAGCTCTGCGTCCTTATCTGTTGTTATAAGCTTAAGACACTTCTCACACTTCATTCCGCGCTCAGCTATGATCATAGCTCTGAATTTAATCCAGCGTGTTGAAGCATAAAATGACTTAATGATTGCATACTTAGCCATGTTAGAAATACCTCAATGAATCAGTCTCTTTCCTGTGGGTCAACTCTTCCTTGCTCAGCTTGAGCTTCTCGCTGTCATACCATTTGCGATGTTTATGTTCAGGGTTAATCTCAAAGTAATCAGACAGCCATTTCATAGCTTTGTCCCTGCTTTCCAGCTTAAAACTAATACCACTAACTCCCTGCTTTATTTCGCTAATCAATCCACCATCAACGTCAGTCGATCTATTTAAGTCGATATAATTAACATATTCCGTAAATTCGTTGCCTTCTTTGTCATATTTAAGCACTTCTCTACTGCCAAACCTAAGGAAGTCCGTCATATCAGCAAAGGCAATCCGCATCTGCCGTTCAACTATATCGTCCTCAGATAACATGATTGCTTGATTGCGAATAGCCTTCAGCCTCTCTACTTCTGCCCGAATGTGTTGTTTTGTCAAATTCTCATAACCTATACCTCTTGCGCTGTTTGGCGAATAACCCGCCTTGATAGCCGCTTGAGTTGCATTCATATTAACAACAAAAAACTTACAGAAGAGATCCTCTTTTTCTGTAAGCTCAACATTGTCAGGAGCACTGAACACCGCCGTTACTCCTACACTCATTTGATTAGGTACAATGCTGGGTTTCGGTTTAGTAACGTTACTTTTCTTTTTTGGTACGCTCTTTATCTTTTTTTTAGTAACGTTACCTTTCTTTTCACCGTCCCATTTGTCTTCACTTTTCCACTTGCGAACCTGAACATCTGACACACCAAGCTCACTAGCTATATCTTTAGGCTGTTTCTTACCTCCGCTATTTTTCCATATTTCAAAAGCTTTGTCCCTTTGCGGACTGCGTTGTCTTGGCATTTACAAAGTTCACCACCTCCGGAATGACGTTACTAATCATTAATCAGAACTAAAACTACCACAATCAGAATTACTACTATAATCCGCGGAACTATTATAGTCCGATTCCCAACTGCGCGAGCTGCCGCCACCACCTGACGAACCACCACCATAACTGTCGTCAGATATCGAACTGGCAATCGCTGCACCAGTTGCCATATAAAGAAGTGTATCGTCTGGCTGTGCTGATTGTGGTGTAGACGCAGAGGACTTACCGGCACTAGCATACGAGCACTGTCTATGATTAATAAACGCTGACCTGACTTTTGGCGGTCTTTCAAGGTCAATATGCTTAACCTGTAACTTACATCCATCCGGCTTACACTTTGGCTTATACTTAATTAATCCGAGGAATTTCTTGCGATTATCTTTATGCTCACAATCACCAATGAGATTGTAAATGCAGTTAATGTATGGTCTGTTCACTCCGGCCATTATAAATCACTCCCGTTCAATAGCTCGCATGCTCCGCTTTCAGCATAGCTTTTAATGTGTCCCTCATACCTTTAATTTGCTCTATCCGGTCTATTGCCTTAATTTCCAAAGCTTTGGCATCTAACCAGGCTTGCTTCAGCGCCTTAACACCTACATCACTATTAGCCACGGCATTTATCATCGTTTGATGATTGGCTTTTAACCCATGAGTACTCATAGCCAATACCTTTGCCGTTGACAAAGCATCATCATAAGTAGCTTTGGCGTTACCTCTTGCTACCTTATAACGGCTTATAATTGGCGTTAGTTTTGTTATTTCATTCTCAGTCAACGATAATAAGTATCGGTAATCTTGTAATCCCGCGTTTTCAGGTATGACGATTTCGAGTATATCAGCCATTTAGCTCATTTCCCCCCGCTGTTCATACTTCATATCCCATTGCCCTCCTTACTCTCGTCCGACACTCTTCCGGCGTTATTCCTTCACGCTTAGCGACAATCTCAAATAACTCATACTTCGATATCTTCCCTCTATGCTCAGCACCATGACACCCCGCCCCGTATCGAGCAGGCCCACAGAGTATAGCAACGTTCTCCCTTATATCAGGACCGTTGGCTCCTTTTGAGATAAGATGCGCTGACTCCAAATTAAAATGGCTACCGCATTTTTCGCAGCAGCCAACTTCTTTTTTTAGTTGCTTGAGTAGTTTAGGATTTTTTACTCTTACATTCTTCGGTATCATTTAAACACCCGTGTAACACGGCTTGACCGGCCAATATTTCGGAATGGCTCATGTACCATTTCAGTTTTATCATTTCTTTTTACTTTATCCTCTATCTCGCACTTTGCCCCGCCCCAGTTCTGGCAGTTCGGGCAGTTGATTCTATCGTCTTGGTTAACAGCTTTATAGTAATCACAACTGTTTTTTTCCATGCTACCAGCCTCCTTAGGGCAATAACAAAAGCCGCTCACTCGGAGCGGCCTATAACCTGATATCATATTAACACAGTTAAAGTCAAAAAAGTGTTTCCATTTTGTTCTTTATATTGCCTTTAAAGCTTCGATGCCAAAAAGAGCTACCGAGAATTTCCTTATAGCCTTGTTCCTTATGTCATAAATCGAACTCCTAGAAGTTTCACTGTATCCAATAGCTACAGCAATATCATCTTTGTCCTTTCGTTCAACATACCACATAAACAACACATCCCTATACATTTCACAACCTTGAGTTTGACAGATACCATTTAATTCTTCTTCAATCTTATCAATCTCTGTTTGGGTTCGATCTTTCATCTCCTGCCACTTCTGCAGTTGGTACATTTGATTAAGAGTGTTCACAGGCTTAGATGCATGAATACCAGTAACGTCTACATTCACCGCTGATATAACATTAGGAGCACCTTGCCTTTTTAGCTTACTAATCATTCGGTTAGCATGTCCAATACTCTGATGCAATTCTCGGTAATACCGTAGGTAGTTCTCTGCTTCTCTAATACAATTCATGCTCCTTACCCCTCCCCATAATTAAACATGGAAACAGGGCGACTAAAGTTGTCGCCCTTTCTAATTACCCCGCTTTTTTACCTATCCGGCATTTAGCACTACTGTCTGAGTATCCACATTCTCCACATGTTCGCCTTGACTTGCTGGTTTTGGGTATAAACCTTTGGCAGCTGGTATACTCATCATAGCTACGGCAGTTGGCGAATATCCATCTACAACTAGCGCAAGCTGCATAGGAACAAAACTGCAAGCCTTTTGAGCAACTCCTGGTTACTTCGTTCTTATCACTGTTAGCACAGGTTAAGCATTGACACTCGCTAGATTTCTTCAAATGGTTCCCCTCCCCCGTTAAACTCATAGCTTTCGCTTTATAATAGTTAACCCACCGAAACTTCTTTTTCTTTTTAGGCATCTGCATGTACAAACGTCCGATAGCTTCTATTACGTCTTTTATCGCCTTATTAAATTGATCCGTGGCAACTGTTACATTAACTTTAATATCTTTAGGTATTTGCTTTTCTTTTAACTCCTCCCGCTGATCTGTTTTACCGGCTACCCTGCACACGCAACCAGTTAGTAGTCCCACCCCAGCTGCTACACTACAAAGTATTAACACCCAATACAATTCCATACCCTCACCCCTTATGACAGACTAGCTGCCCTTTATCTATTACCTTTTTGCTGCTTTAACTGATCCAGCAGCCATCCCGATAGCGCCATTAGCCCAAATACCATTACTACAAGGACAATTATTAGCGCTTCCACCTTTGTCCCTCCTCTGTTTCTCAGCCCATTTCTGCCGACGTTTAGATTCTTTATTGATCGGCAGGATGTTCATGGTCCATTCCACTCCCAAATACGCTGCATGCCCTTAGCTGGTATCGGCTCGATTCGGCGCACGTTGGCTAGTATCCAGGCGTAGCGGCCGAGAGTATAATCGCCAAATTCAAGTTCGTTACCACTGACAACATGACCGTTTTCAAGCGTTACGCTGATTAGCTTATGACCATTATTAACATTATCAAGTGTGCAACCAACCATCTTAGCGCAGTCAACTATCTCAGCTATGGCAATCATAGCGCCAAAAGGCAAGAAATATTTCTTTTTGTCAATATCAATGTACGATAGATATTTAAATCCATTTGCTTTCAGCGCGGAGGACAGGGGCTCAGCTTTTGCCAATTGCATAAATTGTTTACCTACCCCCGCATGAATCGCAATCTCGCCCCTATACTTAGTCGCCCATCCCCGTGTCTCTATCTGCTTAACGCCGCAGGCAATTAGGCTTGCCCACGGCTGCAGGATTGTTATGGCTTTCATGGCTTGTCCTCCCCATCTCCAAGCAGATCAGCGTCCGGCCCTTCTCCGTAATCTTCGGCACACCGTCTGGAATTAGGTATCAGATACATACAGTCATCACCAGAAACAGAGCATTGGTACCGATTAGTGTCAGGATCGTACGCTATTGCACATTTACACCCCATCATATTTACTTACCTCCCCGCTCCTTGTCCCAGTCCATACGATGTTGTAAGCACCACGAGGTAGGCAATACCCATTCTTCAGACAAAGCGCATTCTTCTGTGTCGATACCGTAATGCTGGCAATTACCGCATTTTTGCTCAGTCGGCATCGGTGGCACCTCCCCGGTACTTGTCCAGCGCCTTACTGGCGCACTCTCTGGCCCCTAGATCGTCGCTTTCTTCGGATATATCCGTGAGTGCTTTAATTAATAACCGCACCCGCTCCCCGGCATCTGGCGTGGTGGAGAGGGCATTACTTGCGGATTGATTTGCGATCTCTTTTGCTTTTTGATATACTTGCCAATCTTCCCTATCTTCACGAATAAATTCTTGATGACTTCCATTGCATCTGCACGCATCCATAGAGGATTTTGCATGTTTTTCAATCGGGCTAAGTGATTTAACCAATCTATTCAGTATCCCGCACAACACTCTGATTTGCGCCTGAAGGCTGTCGCGGTCTTGCACGGTATTGGCAATTCGCTCGGCATAATAATCAATTACACCCATCGGTAGCAGCTTTTTTTCGCACTTAATGCATTGCCACCATCCATTTTGAAGAGGGTCAAATTTATGCTTACACTCACTCACCCGCGCTCACTCCTTCTAACCGCTCACCGCAATACGGACAATAATCGATAAGGATAGCAATAAGGTTGCCAATCCGAAACACAAACCTTCCTTCATTCTCGTTTTCTACCCTGTATATCTCCCAGGAGTCAGACTGAGGCATTTCTTCGCATTTGTGATGGTCAACGCATTTAGGCATCCGCGCCAGCCTCCTTTGCATCCAATTTTTCACCGCATTTCAGGCAATATTTAATTTCATATTCATTGATTAGCTCTGAATTAAATTCATATTTGCATTTCAGGCAATAGCCGAATGGATAACGGTTTTCTTCATAACGCTCAACAAACGCAATTACTTTATCAAAATCATCATCTTCTTTAGGAATACCGCATCCAAATTTAGATAGTGCACATTCACTGCACCCTTTAGGTTCATTATCCTTGCAAATTTGATTTATCTTATCTAGGTATTCTCGAGCATTAAGCACTTACTCCCCAGCCCCCTTCCGCTGCAGCCTGTCGATTTCAGCCGCTATAAGCGCACCGGCTTTAGTTAGTTCTTTAATGCGATTATCTGGTGACGGCTTCCATAGTTCACGTTGCCAAGGCCATACATTTTTAACCGTTTCTTCATCGCGTCCATATTGCGATGGGTAAGTATACATCATGGCAGCAAGCGCTAATTCTCCAGCTGTATGTTGCTGATCATGCTCCGGTGTCCATCCTTCTTGTTCTATCTGACGTTTCCGCTCTTGGGCAATCAGCAATATTGCTTCTGATCTGTTTTTAGGTAACAACGCCCTTATTTCGGCGTCAATTCTGTCAAAATGGTAAATTAATTCCTGCAAGTCCCGTCTGTCTACATAGGCTGTATCTTGTTGTATGCCTCTCCGCCGGTTGTTTGCCGCTTCACGCAGTCGGGCAAGTTGTTTGGCGAAGTTACTCATTATTGCCATCCTCCTTTGGCATAAAGCTCACAGAATTGAATTTCTTACCCGGAAACTCCTTAAGGTAATATTTCGTATGCCATGTATGAGGTTCAATTAATTCAATTTCGTAAGTTTCTCCCTCTGTAAGCAATCCACGCGGATCATCGTTGCCGCCCCATCTTACTTGCTCATCACTAGCGCCGGTGTATTTAACCTTTGATCCTGATTGCACTGTATCGGTTTTTCCAAGGGCTTCTATGATTTCAAACCTGCTTAAATCAATCACTTATCCCCCTCCTCCTTCTTTCTCCATTCTGAACATGCCGCCGTAGAATGACATACAGCACTGTACTGCCCTCGGTCAGCTCGTAATTGACATTTTCCACGCCTGTAGTAACTTACTTTGACCGCTGATAGATATTCAGCGCAATTACTACATCTTGGCTGTCCTTTTCTGCCGCGATTATTAGACATTACTTTCCCCGCCCCTCTCGGAGCTCTCCCAGTTCTGCAGATATTTGCACCGCTGGCACTTGGAGAAAGGTTAGTCGCTTTCTTGAGTGCAATATCCTTCGCATTTATCTGGCAGTTCGACTTTAGGAGTTCCAATCATTAACCATTTACCACGTCTGATTACACGGCAGTTTTCTATAGTTTTCATCTATGCCCCGCCCTTGCTGCAAGCTCACGGCAGTAGTATTGCAATACACAACCGCGAGTCCCTTCAGCGACTTCGTGACATTCTTTAGAATTAATGTTGCCCTTGCACGGTGCAAAAGGTATTATTTCACAGTATCCTTTTTCTGCAGCCCTCCCTAACTCCGCCTCCTGGGACTGGGATTCGAGCAGGGAAGCAATTTCGTTTGCCCGTTGTATCGATATCGGCTTAATACCTGGCAACCTCGGGGAAAAATCAATTGTGTTATCCCGCAATATCTCTATCGACTGCTCCGGTGTAAGTTTAGCGTCCACACCGATTCACCTTCCCATCTTCATCGGCTTGTTCCAAAATCCTAATGCACCGTTTGCATGTTACTTCCGAATAATCAGCTTCATATGTCACATCATCTATAGTCCAGGTATTGTTGCAGGCACTAGCAATCTTTACAACACCGCCAAGACTATGTTTAATGCCACAATGCAGAATCTTTTTTCTTTTTACGATATTAACCAAACCTTTAAACGCCATGATCGGCCTCCGTCTCTGAAACCTCATGCCCTTTGCATCCCGTTTTCCAGTCAAAATTATCACACTCGCCAAATGGTAACATTTCATGCCCTTGTGCTAACTCATCCATGAGAAAATTCCTTACTTCATCGGCTGTTCTTAACGGTTTACCATCTACCGTGATACTTGGAGCCATTCGTTTCATTTCGGCTTTTGTCTGATTTAAAGCACCACGAACAGATAAGCACAAATGAACTTTCTTCATTCCACACCCTCCGTCCCCGGCAGCGGTACTCGTTCGCACTTCTCAATAGTCAAGCATGGGCATTTAATTTCGCGCTCCGCTACCCATTTATAAAACGCCTCGTCAAGCAACTCTTGCAAGCGTTCACTATCGCCGCACTCTAAACTGTTCATGAATCTATCTCCAGTGTCATGATCTCCACCATAATCATCATCAATTTTTTCTGCGGCTTTTTCAATAACCGAATCAGCATCAATTGGAGAGTCTACTGGTATTTCCTGCACTTGGCCAACATACAACCGTTCCCATCTTTCATCCTTTGCATACTCTATGCCGGCAGCAATCGCCTCTTCTTTGGTGCTAAAATGGTCATTGCACCAATTGCCATCCTCATGGTTATTAAACGTCCAATCGCCGTTATTCATTGTTAATTACCTCCTGTGTGTTAACCTCCGGCAGCGGTGGTAGAGGCTGCCAGTGGGTTATCTTTGCACCTAAAGCCCAGTCAGTATCCTCATTCTCACTGGAACACTCATACCAGCCTTCTGGCCAGTATTCCTCACCGTTTTCATCAATGTCAGTATCGCCATCATAGCCCATATCCTCAATATTGATTTCGTAATTTTTGACATAGTACGCCTTATACCACTCTTTGCCATCCGTACATAGGACAATAGTGGGCTCAGTAATTCCGTATTTACCAACTTTGTTCTCCGGCAGTGCTGTCCCCACACTCACCCACTGCCTTGCAGCGCCGAGTTTAGCCAGGCGTAAAACCTCATTAATGCCCAATTTTAGCAAACTATTATAATCATCAATCACGCTCACCGCTGGTACCTCCCTAATTCTCATACCCACACTTTGGACACACACTGTTTCTGAGGTAATTCGTGGTTTCAAACTCATGGCCGCACTTTTTGCAAGTTATACACGTGGCCCACATGCTCAAAGTTGTTCCTCCTGTACCTGCGCAAATTTGCAAGATTTATCCGTACTACCACTTAACCTGCGCCAAGTAGTCATATCCCGGTCACATGTTATTTCTCGGTAACCGCCAAGAGCAACAACTGCCATGCCCTTAAATTTACATGCCTCACACTGAGGCGTTTTCCGAAATGTGCCTTTCTTGTTTAAAAATTTAACTCTTGCCATTCCAACAGTTCTGTTTGCTGTAATGTTATATGACCGTTCAATAAAAGATTTTTCTTTTATATCCATAAAATCTAGATATCCCTCCTAATCGGTATAACTTGAGCCATCTGCTTTTCACCCTGATCGCCATACTCACTATTGTCGTAATAATAAAACTCAATGCGGCATTCAATAGCAATCATTCGTTCTGTTATCCACTTTAAAGGTGTTACCTTGGTAATTTTGATCGGAGTTTCTTTGCCCTGTAGAGTATAATCATCTGACCACTTACCCAGTTCAGGTATTGGCTCATTAATTTTGATTTTAAACCGACTGCCACTAGCGAATTCAATACGGCCGCGAGGATCCTTCTTAAATCCGAGACAGGGAATTGTGTAGCTTTTCCGGTTACCATAGCACTTACCGCCATGGGTGCTATATTGTTCGCAGTAATCGCATTCTTTTTGAGGTGAAATCATGGTGGTTAGAATCCATTAAAATCCGGAAGGTTATCGTACTCTTCCTCAGTCATTTCAGTAACCGCAATGTAATAACCCCGTGTTTCTTCACCTATCTTCATATCTTCGGCTTCAGCCTCTATTTCTGCGGCAATCAAAGCAACAGCGGAATCTATGGTCTTAAATGCGCACCAATTGCTATCTGAGCACACTTTGTAAATCTTGATCTTAGCCATTCATGTCAACCTCCTTCTTACTTGGCACAAACCTACTCTGCAAAATATCAAAACTAAACGGCATCGACTCACTATGCGAAAGGATCCAGTTTTGCAGACTTTCAAACAACTTCTCAGAGTCCCATTGTTCCATTTCTTTGAACTTACAGACTTTTGCACATGCTTTCTCACAAAAGTTGTCTCCACAATCATTCATGCAACAATGAGCTTTGCCGCTATCATCGCACCGCAGACACTCTTCGCAGTCGTAATCATTGGCACTTACTTCTGGCTTATTGCAAATATCGAACATAGTTACACCGACCTCCATGCATACTCTGGCGGTTCAGGCAATATCCATAAATGCCGCATGTTTGCTACGTTTACCAAATCACTATCTGCCGGATAAATTTCTACTGCAAACTTATCGCCCCGCCCGCACTCATGCTTTAGTTGTTGTAATTCATCCCAGGTAATACCATCTTGCCATCTATCATCATGGATAAGTTGAGTAAGCTGCACACTTAACCGTTCAATTCCGGCATTAGCATCATAAACCAGCACCAAAAAGTTTCGTGACCGCCAAACCTCTTTTAAACCTCTCGGCCTATTTATTGGCCAAGTTTCTTTCGGCACTCGTTGTAAAGTAACAGGATATTTATCGCTTTCTTGCTGTATAGCCCGATTAATTAACGCTGTTTTAAAAGGACTCACCTACCCCGCCACCCTTTCATCATGATTTTTCAACTGCTCCGAGGCCATCTGTAACCCAATAAGATAAGCATGTACCTCAATTGGGATTACATTGCCAGCCGACCTTGCCCATTCGTTATAGTCCTGGTCTAACTCGCTGATAAAGTCATCATGATTATTTAGAATATAATCCCATTCAGATTTACTTGAACATTGTCGCGCCTCTTCGAATAGTCCTTGCATTTTTAAATGGTCATATTTTCGACCATCACCCTTCAAGTCTTTAACCCATTCGCGCAATCGTTTAACGGCAGCTTCCGAGCAGAAAGAATACTTTTCTCCACGGTGGGCGCTTAATTTTGAGTGAAAGTAACTTCTGCAAGTGTCGTTGAAGGAATGAACATTAGCCTTCCAAGTAAGCGCAAATACAGCCGTTCCAATATCACCAGATATGTACATTTTTGAACCATCAAAGATATATCGGCAAGCATACATTATTGAACTTGGACGTTTCCAGTTCAATGCTTGCAAATCACCATGCTGTGCCAATGATGCTATATGGTCTGCAAACCATTCTTCGCGTATTACTTTTGCTTCTTGTGCTCGATCCATCTATCCCGCCACCTTTTGCTGCTTCACGTTATCGCAAACCACACCAAGACATGGTACCGTGATAGGTTGAGGCTTGCCAGTACACTCCCCGCCCGCCGCCTTATAAATACAACTGATACCTGGCATAATGCACATTTACCCAACCTCCTTAAGTTTCTTGCGCCGACTTGGCTGTCCTGATAGGTTTTCAAAGTCATACCCGGGCTTCTTATTTTTTAACGGGCATTTTACATCGTGTAACCGATCAGCGTTAGGCATTGAATTCCACATGAGCGCAAACTCTTCACTGCTCGGCTTTATAATCTTGTAGCTGCCATGCTTGCTCTGCCCCGCTCTTTCAACGGTGGATGGATCTATAACTATTCCGGCGCCAGCACCAACCTCAACACATTTAACACCCTCAGACTTACGAGCCGTTACCCTTGTTTTTACTGCCATTTCCCCCGCCCCTTCTCTAACGTTTCTTACTTCGTTGCCGTGCTTTAGCCGCCGCCCGTTTCCGGCGGTTACTGCCGGTTTGAGTCGACGAACTGCCGACGTTTTTAGACTTTCAAAACGGAATTTCCTCATCAGGGAATACATCTTTGCCAAATGAATTAACGTCAATATTCTCATTATCGCCACTAGGCTGTTGTTTCTTTTCAAGGAATTCAACGGTCTGAGCTACTACTTCCGCAATTCTACGCTTTTGACCATCGTTTGCCTCGTATGACCGAATTTGTAAGCGCCCCTCGATGAGTACCCGCTGCCCCTTAGTTAAGTTATTGCCGCATACTTCAGCCAGTTTTTCCCACGCAACAATAGGTATAAAGTCCGCGCTGTTTTGACCCTGCCCACCGAAGCGATTAACAGCCAGCGTGAAGGAGGCTACTGCCTTACCACTTTGGGTATACCTTACTTCCGGATCTTGAGCCAAGCGGCCAACTAGAATTACTTTGTTCATGACATCATCCCGCCCATAAATTTGATTGGAATACCAGCGCTCCTTGCATACCCAACCTCAATGCAGCACCCTTCGGACTGTTGCCAATCTCCGTATACCCAAAGTTCTTCAGCTTTTAATAACAACATCAGACAATATTTCATGACTAATGTCTGGTCACCAACAGGATTGACAAAGCCAAATGCATGGATTGGGCTAAACGGTATGACCTCACCTTGTTCATGAATTTCTTCGCATATGGCCGTGATGCTTTCGATATTCTTATCGACATTGCCGCGCAATGGATGTGCTATATATACTGGTTTCATAGTTCTACCCGCCCCATATTTTTTTAAAGATTCTTATCCGGCTTTCTCGCCCGACACTACCGAAAAACGTTTCTTCCAGACCTTTGGTTTAACGCCATCCCTGTTGCGTTGACATGCTGCCATCCCTATTCGCAAATTGCCTGCCGGATCAAACTCACCTACCGAGGTATAGCCGCCAGTGTCTAAAAGCTCTGGACACAACTCAATTGACATACATGCCGCGCAAGTCATATGCGATTCATACAGATACGCAAACTCATTATAGTTGCGCTGGATAAGCTCATTGCTGACATGGGGAAAGAGTTGCCTTGCATAGCTATAAACTGCCGCCACATATCGCTTTAACTCTACAGCATCCACGTTTTCCGGAAGGTTGACTTGGACTTCCATTCTATCCACCACCTTGATAGGCTTTTATAAACTGATCTTTCTTGTCCTCTATGCTGAATTGTCCCAGTAGAACGCGCAAGCTAACTAGTTTGACTGCATTATCAATTTTGTTATGAGACCACTTTAGGCGCTTGGTAGGGTCACGCTTTGACTCTTCAATTTGGCTAGATACCTCAAGCCATGCCTGATCAGCGTTAGGTGGTCCAATATTTACCGAGTCTGCCGATTGCTTAGTTGACTGCTTGTCCGGCTTTCTTACTCCAAAGCCGTGTACTTTCCAGTTTTTTAAGCAAGCATCAATATACGACCAGTTCCGAGCATTATGTTTTACTGCCTCACAGATAGCGGCCTTAACCCATTCGGGAGAATATGTATCTACAGCATCGGCTATAAACTGGGCTACTGTACTGCTCACTATGCCAACTTCGTTTTGGTACAAACTAAAAACCTCGCGTGCGCCCGCGCTATTATCATCATCATCTTTTATATTCTCTGTATCTGTATCTGTATCTGTATATAGGGCGTGACTTGGCGTGACATCGGCGTGACTTGATGTGACAGGGTTATTTTGTTCGCGTGACCGTTGTTTTCTTTTGCGTTCGCGTGTGGCATCTGGGGTATCAGACGCTTTTTCATATTGACGATCAAGGAATTTGGTTACAAAAATAGACCCATCATCTTGCCGCTGAATTAGATTAAACTCCTCTGACGCAAATAGGTCTAATGCTTCTTTTAATTGATCTTCTGTCGTATGTAATGATGTTGCCAGCCCCCGAAATGGGAACCTGGGGATAGTACCCCGACTGTCAGGCGGCATATCTGACGCCATCGCCAACAGGTTTATCCAAATCCTAAATTGATGGTCTGTGAGTGCCAACATTTTGGGATCATCTTTAATTTCTGAGTATAAGCGAAACCATTTCATGAACTCACCGCCCTACAGGCATCTTTCTTTATAATTATCTGGCGTGACATTAGCGTGACATTGCGTGACTTGTCTCCCACGCACCTTCACAAATCTCCGGTAAATTCGCCCTAACAAGATGTTCCGCGAATGGAGGTGGTACTGCATTACCGCATCTCGCAACCTGTGCCGACTTAGGATAATACTTACCATTACAATCACGGTCAATAATGTACTCTGCCGGAAACCCTTGTGCAGCAAACAACTCATGTGGTTCAAGCATCCTCATGCCGATATCTACTATTTGATAATCCTGGCCGTGAATAGTTATCAGGCCAAAAGTATCTTTGCTAGTCACAGTATGTAGCGGCTCTGTCAGATTCTGACCAGTTCCAGCACCGTAGTACTTTAATAAAAACGCTCTGACTTCGCCAAAGTGTAGCCCACCAGCAGTAATTGTTTGGATTGGTTCAGTAATCTCTTGACCAATGTTAGTGCCTTTCATCTTGACCAAGTGACTTGTAACCAGTGCGTTATGGTCTACGGCTGTCACTGTTGGTAACGGTTCATCTAGACTCGCTCCTGGTCCAGTGTAATTACCGCCGTAATGTTTTGCTAGGAAACTTGCTACAAGTGCATATCTCGGTGAAGCATCGACAACCATTAAAGGCTTTTGTAACTCTTGGCCTCTTACTTCTGCGCCCGATTGTTCGCCATGATACTGTATTAGGGTAGGTGCTACGAGCAAATGCTCTGCCTTGGTTGTTACCGTGGTCAATGGTTGCTCTACCGGGTATTGCTTACGATCACCACTAAAACCAGTTTGGCCTATCTGTGCTACAAAAGGTGTTACAATTCCCCAGCCATTCTTTGCCGTAATGGTCTGTAATGGTTCATTGGTTTTCTGTCCGCGAAAATCTGCCCCGTGATGGTTTACCTTGATAATAAACGGTTCTGAATTATCGATAACAAACTTCTGAATCCCTCGGGCAATCCTCCGCATAGTGTTTTCAGCAAGCGGCCTTTTCCGCTCAAATATGGACGGGCACGGTAACGACCAATCAATTATCTCTGCCGCTGTACGCCACGGCTTCAGTTTGCCGGATTTTACTTCCACGCTGTTCGGGTCTCCGTGAGTAGGCTTTGGCCATACAATCGGACTATCATCGCGTCTTGCAACAAGGAAAAACCTTTTACGTATTGTCGGAGCTCCATAATCACAAGCCTTTAACTCTCGCCAGTCAACATGATATCCCTGCCGCTTTAATGCGTTAATGAATGCTTGAAAAGTCTTTCCCTTTTTATCAGGATCCGGCATGCCATCTTTCATGAGTGGTCCCCATGTCTTAAACTCTTCCACGTTTTCCAACATGATTACCCGGGGCTTTACTACAGCCGCCCACCTTACCGCTACCCATGCAAGGCCTCTTATATGTTTTTCAACCGGCTTGCCTCCCTTGGCCTTTGAAAAATGTTTACAGTCTGGGCTAAACCAGCAAAGTGCAACAGGCCGGCCGCCTGTTACCTGTAGTGGATCAATATCCCAAACTGACTCGCAATAGTGTTCTGTATCTGGATGGTTAACCTTGTGCATTGCTATTGCCGCAAGATCATGATTGACGGCTACGTCAACGCTCCGGCCTATAGCTAAACTAATTCCAGTACTTGCGCCACCACCGCCAGCGAAGTTATCAACTATAATTTCTCGAAATAAAGATATTATCTTTGGCCTCACCTTATCACCCCACTCACACCATAGATAGAGCCGAATCCCCCGCCCCAATCAGCATTACACATTCACATGCCATCTTGCACGCATCGTTTGATTGACAGTCCTTGCAGCATCGCTGTAATTTATCATATGGGCACTCTTCGCCTTCACACTTGCCGGCTTTATAATCTTGGCACATGGTTATGCACCTTCCTCAATAAAATCAAATAGTGTCGGCGCCTCTCGTTGCGCTTCCGCTGTTTTCAGGTACCCAAGTCCATCACGGAAATAATCCGTGTTAAGCTCTATGCCATATCCTTGCCGCCCCATCTTTACAGCTGTCAGCGGCACCGTCATTAGTCCGCCGAACGGGTCAAACACCACATCACCGGGATTGCTATACCTGTTTATAAGCCGTTCGACAATATCAAACTGTAAAGGACATACATGCATTTGCTTGCGTTTCTGGCTTTGGGAAGTGTTGAGCGTCCGCATCCGGTTAATATCATCCCACACTTCATCTGTCCAGGATCCTGGAGCAACTACCATAAAGGACGCCGGCAGCTTGCCGTTTTCGTCCAGTTGCTTGGCTAACTTTACGTGCTCAGCATAGTCGTAGACGTTTTCCCTTGAGTATTTCCGATATACGGCTTGTAAGTTCTCTACCGGTATGGTTGCTAACTCGGTTTTAGTAAGCAGCCTGTTACCGCTGGACCGCCAGTAACCGTGTGCATCGATCTGCCATTGCGCCCGGGTGTACTCTTGCTTGGTTTTACGAACCGGAGTATCTGCATAGGCATGGCTGGTATCAGTCGGCAGCTTACGGAACAAAAGAATATATTCAGGGCAGCCTACGCCCATCTTGGTACCGTCTTTGCATTGCTCTGACCACCCTAACCGATAGGTCTGGTTATTTTCTCGAACAACATCAGTAACTACCGTTATCATGCCGAAGTATTGAAAGCCGTGTTTCATGTAATGTGCGGTTGTCAGCATGTGAAAGGGCTCCATGGTCGGCATTCCGGTACCAGTGGCATTTCCGAAAAGTACCCGGTCTTTTACATGGCAGGCATACACCCGGCCGGGTTTTAGTATCCGGTGAAGGTTTGGTGCTAGAAAGTCCATCTGCTCAAAGAATCGTTCGGTATCCTGGTTATGGCCGAAGTCGTTATAGCTCGGCGTGTACTCATAATGGTTGCTAAAAGGGATTGATGTTACGATCAGGTCAATGCTGTTTTCCGGCATCTGTGCAGTCTCTATAATGCAATCGTTGTTAACAATGGTATAATTCTTGCCTTTAACTTCCACTCGCTCAACCCCCATACTCCTGGCCATTTTATCTGCCAGCGAAGTGCTGTGAAGCCCATACTTCTTGATAATTCCGGTCATTTTTTCAGTCATGTAATTATGTTGCTTCCATTTTTCAAGTAGCACCTTAAGAATCTGTTGCTCCGACTCAGTGTAGATAATATCAATGATGACTTGCTCAGTCTGAAGAAAGCGATATATGCGATGAATCGATTGCAAAAAGTCGTTTGCTTCATAATCAATACCAAGGTAGATAGCTCTATGGCAGTGCTTTTGGAAGTTGCAACCCTGGCCGCTCAATTCTTTCTTAGTGGCGAATTTCTTTATTTTGCCGTTAGAAAAATCAATTACGCGCTGTTCTCTGACATCATAGTCCTGACTGCCGTAGATATCGACAACGTCAGGCATAGCCTGCTTGATTGCATGTCGTTCTGACTCTAGGTCATGCCACAGGATAAAGCTATCATCCGGATTAGCATCAACAATCTCTTTCATTTTGGCAACCCGGTCCGTAATACTGTCGCGCTTTTCTCGTGCCGCATCAGCCAGGGAGAGAGCTGCATCGCGGATCAGTTTGACTTGTCCATCTTTATCACAGCCGGCATCATCCTGATTGACTTCTACAATATGGTAATTGATTTGTATTGGTGGTAATTCATATCCGGTATCATCATAGCCAAGATCAGACGGTTTAGTAATAAATAATGCCCAACTTGATAGCCATAACCAGAATTCATTCTCTTTGTGTGGATATAAGGTGAGGTTATTGGCTTTAGTGCTATCACGCTGGAAGAATCGCGTCAGAGCCTGGCCGGTGTCCATGATTTCCAGGTACCCAGCGTAATGGATAAGCTCTTTATACCGGTTGGGAGATGGTGTCGCCGTACAAACTAACTTGTAAGGTACCCCTTGAAACTTATCAAGGAATGTCTGATAGGTTTTACTTCCATAGCCACGAAGGCAAGAGGCTTCATCCAGACTAGCAGCTATAAAGTATGTCGGATCTATATCGCCGTCTCTAACACGCTCATAGTTGGTGATGATGATACTACTGGCTGCCGCATATACTTCGGCCATGTTGCGGCAGTATTCCGGTTTTTCCATACCAAGCAGTTCAACTGCATCCCTGGTGAATTCTTGTTTGACTCCCAGCGGCAAAACAATTAAAGCCTTCCCGCCTTTATGCTTTATAACCAGTCTGCACCATTCCAGTTGCTGCAGAGACTTGCCCAACCCGAACGACTGAAACAATGCTCGTTTCCCGCCCTTAATGGCCCATACAATTGAATCCCGTTGATGTGGCTTGGCAATCGGATTAACTTCATCTGGCGATATTTCAAATCCAGCATCTGTAGCCAAAGCAATTTTGCTTAATAAAAAATCATGGTAAGCAATAGGCGCCATAGCTCATCCCGCCCTTTTCTTTTGCTTATATTTAACTACCGATTGTTTACCTCTTACCCCGGCCATATACAGCTGTTCAAATCGTTCCCGGCTCATGGTATCACCACCGATATCTCCAATAGTTCTCCAGATGATTTGTTCAATACGGTCTTTGTCCAATTCAGATAATTCGCAGTTTGCTCCGCGCAGCCGGAGAATAATACAACGAAGATCAGAATGTATGTCGTTGACAGATACACCTATTTGACTCATACGGCTTCCCCCGGAAACTGCTTCCATTCCTGGCCATCCAAAAGGCTGCCGGCAGCCTTTTTACCTATTCTTACTACGTGTTGCCCCATTCCACTGATACCATCAGTCCACTTTCCCCATTCGTCAAACCAAAATTTTACCGGAGTAGGATGACATGCGCCCGTACCTTCAAGCGGGCGCCACTCACCCCATTGTTTAAAGAAATAAGGAACACCCGCAGACTGGCATTGATCTCGCAAACTCCGAGCCCATTCAGGATGCATAGGCCGAGCTTTTGGTCCACTCTCGCCGCCACAGATTACCCAGTCGAGTGTTACGCTTCTGTGTATTAACTCATTCATAGCATAGTCGTCAAAATAGTATTGTAGGTCAACTGGCCCCAACATCGGCTCCACACTCACAAACCTTACAGCAGCCGGTATCTGCAAAAGTATCGGTATCCGCTTATCTGCCTGTTCCTGGTTCTCGGCTGTTACGCCTAACCACACATTAGGCAAAGGCCAATCTCTACCAACTGGCTTTACGTAATCAAAGAAGTCTTTCATCGAATCGGGTCGCTTGGTCAGTAGTAAGAATGTATGTTGCGGGCAATCAGCCATGATTTTGAACACATCAGCAATCTGTTTAAACAATACTTTGTCGTGAAATAAATCGGCCATACTGCAGACAAAAATTTTACTTGGCTTTCTCCACTTTATTGGATCTAGTAATCTATCAGGATGAAACTTAACATCAAAATAGTTATCCGCCGATAATCCCCATGTTTCAGCAAATCGTTTGCTCATACGCTCGGCATAACAATTGTCACAACCAGGGCTTATCTTACTGCAGCCAGTAACCGGATTCCAAACCTTATCTGTCCATTCAATTTTACTTTTAGACATCATCCCGCCCCCAAATAAAGATAGAGCGCCAGCGCCAAAGCCAGCGCCCATAATCTTTTAGATATTACCGGCTACGATTAGGTAATCTTTCAGTTCGATTTTTACTTTTTCTATTTCATATTCAACTGCACTTTTGAGGTATCGCGGTAACTTCGGGCAGGTTAGTGCAAATGATGGTTTTTCGCCATCACCCTTTGGTCTACGTACTTCCAGTTCAATTTCCATGCATTGGACAAACCCAGATTCATTGTAGACTTCGATATTCGCGTAGATCATTTGAGGAAGATGGACGGTTCCCTCTGCGTCGCCGACTTTGATTGCAAAGGTATAATTATTATTATTGTCATAAGTGAAGTCACCGGCGATATTAGTTACATATTTAAAGTTTTGGATAGCTGCAATAAGGGACTCAGGATCTACGATCTCCCCCACTTCACGGCGGCGCAGGAAGTCAATAAAATTCTTTTGGTCGAAAGTAACGCCATTGGTCAGGATGCGCTCCCATTCTTTGTATTGCAGGGAATTTTTGAAGTTATATGTTATACGGTCCTGATCGCGATCCATTATCTTATCATTTAAGATAGCTTTAAATCCTTTTTCATCGTAAGCAATAACGCAGTTTTCCTGGACACCTTTGCTTTTTACGAGAGTAATTAGGCTGTCAGTAGAATTGGCAGTGTACTGGAAACCATCGTACTGGTATATTGGGATGGCTTGACCATGCCGAATGTTAATGGTATCACCCAATGGGGTAATGTTGATCTGCTGTTCTTGGTTATTCATTTTTACTTCCTCCCTCTGTTCCATTAAATAGATTTACTAACTTAGGCTTTTCAATCGGTGCATCGGTTTTTAACCTGTTGTCACCGGTTACCTGACAAATACTTGCCTTGCTGATCGCAGGGAATTTAGGTGTTAACCGATAAGACGTGGTAATCATGGTGTCAGTGTTATCTACCCGCTTAAAGTCGATGCCGATAGATATGGACGCCTTTTGGCCGTGCTTGAGTTGAGACAACAGAGCAGGTATGAGCTGTTGAAACTGCTCTTCCATAGCTCCCCCGCCCAGGGTCGATAGGCTCAGATTTACTTCTGACATAAAATTTTTCTCCCCCTCATGTATATAATTAAATTGGTACGCATAACATATAATGGGATAGTCTGCCATTGGAAATGCTTAAAAAAATTTGTCACCGGGCTTCGAATTGGCTATTCGCTTAGCAAGAAGTGCCACAACAACATCATCCGGCATGTCATCAAGTAGAGCATCGATAATAAAAAACATTGAACGAGCACCAGCAAACACTCTACCCTGGCTAGCAGTTTCAGTATCAACCATCACAACCAATCCATTAGTCCCATCAAAACTTTCAACATATTTATGGTCATTAACTTCTATGACTACTTGTACTGTTTTCTTGGCATCACCAATCTGCTTTTGAGTAGCATCTTTTTCAAGTACACCTGTATACAATGGGTATCACCTCTCAATCTTTTAATAACCGTTTAACAGCCTCGTGCTGCTCTTTCATATTCAATTGCCGGTCTATTGCCGGATTAAATCTAAGCTCTGTCTGATACTGGCCTATCACTCGTTTGTGCTGACATATTGGACCGTACCCGCGCTGAACTGATTCATCATCTTTGAGCAGACGTCCGCAAATTTTACAACGTGCCATAACAGAGTAATTTATGCCGCAGCCTGTGTATTTCCAAGCTCCCAATAGCAGTAGGCCATGCCAGCTGCATTAAGTTGAGCGAAGTCAAGAAAGATGAACGCCATTTTTCTGAGGTCTTCCGGAGTAACAGAGGCCACCCTACTGATACAATTAGCGGCATGCTGGTACCCTTTGCGGTACTCTTCATTCTCTGCCATGAGCTGAGCATGCTTTTTAGGATCAAAAGCAGTTTCCATTTTAATCCCCTCCTATAATCCAAGTGCTTGCATAGTTGCAGGACCAATAAGCCCATCAACAACAAGACCTTTATCTGCTTGGAACTTACGAACAGCGTCCATGGTTGCAGGGCCATACAGTCCATCAACCGCCCCGCAATCGAAGCCAAGAGATGCCAGTTTCTTCTGGATAGCTTGCACTTCTGTATCCGGTACTGATGATATTGCAGTAAAAGGAGCTATGTATCTACTCCATTTCCCGCCTCGTTTTCCTCTTGCATCAGCATCAACTGAGGATATAGTCGCGGCAAACACCGCTATTAAGGCAAACACGAATAACTTTTTCAATTGTCATGCCCTCCTATTTGACTGCTAAAGCACAGGCATGGTACAATAGCAGTAACGTTATATTTTACTTAACTGCTCTCACATGGGCAGTTTTTTCTTTTATAGGAGCAAATAGTACTGATAGCGCCCCGCCGATCAGCTCAGTTAATTCTTTTCTAACTGCAAACCAACTCTTTTCTTCGCGCTTGTCCACTCTCCCATCACACGCGACTGCAATCATATCCTGGCTGACCGAATGAGTGTCAGCCATTTCTTTTTGTAGTACTAAAACGCTTGACGGCAAGTCTCTTAGCTCGATGTCAGGGAGGTATTCCCGCCCCACTGGGTCATTAGTCTTAAGATGTTGGTAAGCTAGCCAAGGCGTGTTATAGACTTCGATCATCCGCAAAACTGCTTCTGATGGTGGTATCGTCGCTGATCGTTCATAAGCCCGGAGAGATTCTACGCTGATATGTAGTAGCTCGGCTGCTCGTTCGCCGGTTAAATCGGTATTAAATCTAGCACTTTGGTATATGGTTTTGCCCTCTCTCTGCATGGTGTTTCACCCCCTTTCACGGTACAATGAAACTGTAATCGGGATACTTACTCTCCCCTCATCGCCTGCCGACCCCGGTAGGCTATTTTTTTTATACTGCCAGCGCGACAATTAATAGGACTATCAATATCAACAGCCTGGCAGGACTCCACTCTACTGGTTCGTTATCAATATCATTGCGCCAGCGAATGCTTTGAATCTGGTGGCGGTCAGTCGATGGTTTCATTTGGTACCTCGCTAGTTATACAGAAAAACTCAACACCCATAATGAACTTGCTTAATTGGTATGGGTATTGCTCACATTGTCGGCGACTTACTACGATATCGCCTGGAATATCCTTAAACTCTTTATCACGGAATTGAACTTTTACTGCTCTCTCATCATTTGCAGAGATGTGCAATGCTCCCATATCAACTAGTTGGTTAGTCACCATGGATAAGACACAGGAAACTTGCTCAACTTTCATGATCTATGCCCCCTTCTGTACTTTAAGGTATGGCCGCTTACACGTCGGCCGGTCATGCACATCAACCGCCTTTTGCGTTACTTCATCAAACATCTTGCATTCAGTACCTGCTTTGATTTTGTCATGACAGGTTGCACAAGTTTTAAGACGCTTTGCCAAGTTGTCACCCCGCCTTTTTCTTAGTAGCTGGTTCGGACGCTTTATTGAGTTCAGATTCTCGATATTTATCAGCCTCTATTGTTGCCGCTACTGCTGATTGCATCTTTTCCATAAGCTTTGCCCACTCACGCGGAACATCATCATGGGTTAACCCAAGCTTTGCCAAATAGATTTTTTGCTTCTCGTACTCTGTTAGCGGCTTCGCGGGAGCCTGTTTCAGTTTTGGCATCGATAAGCACCTCACAGAATTTTATTTGGATTGACTGCTGTTCGGATTTGCATTAGTAAGTTTACGTCCGTCAATTGGTGACGCCACTTTGGCGCTACTTTGACGCCACTTTTGCACCACTTTTGCGTGATTGGTATATTCAAGCAAATCGGTCATAAGGAGGTCCTACTGTGCCGTCTGACCTGCCGCGCGTACCACTACGGATAGATGAAGATTCAAAGCTAAAGCTTGAATATATCGCTTTTAAAAACGGACGGTCTCTAAACCGCGAAACCAAGCAACTTATAATGCGTTACATAGATCAATTTGAGAAGAGCCATGGAAAAATCAATCTAGATGCTTACTGCGATTACTTACAGAGACGCATTGTTGCCGAAAACAGCAATTGCTTTATGAGGGAAAGGTGTAAGTGTAACGATTGTCGGCAACGTGGCGGTAGCCATATGTACTTACGAAACCGCTAAGAATTGGTATCTTAAATTCAGTATTTTTATCTCTGCGTACAAAAAATTATTGGTTTTGGTTGCCGCGATGCAGGCGGCTGTACAGGCTCTGATTGTACTTTTACCGGTGGGACTAAAAGCTATTTAGAAGAATAGTTCTTTATGACTCCACTTCGACTGTTCTCTTCATCAATCTCTTCAAGGGTAAGACGTACAAATTTGTCTCCTTTGAGCCCAATTTCTTCTGCAGCATCGTCAATAAAATACCCTGGAGTGCAAATCCCTTCTTTAGTGCCAATCCAAATATCATTATCATAGTTTATTAATCTGCCCTCGATAATGAGGCACTTCTTAATTTTCAAAGTTTCACCCCCTATCTAGCCCGGTGTAAGGTATACTGTAGTTGCGCCCAGGATAAAAGGAGTTAATAAATGGCAACACCATCAGAAATAACCCGCGATATTGTAGTTGCTTTAATACAAAGCGGAAGCATTGCAAGACCACCAATTGATAACGAATCTGTCACTTCTTTATCAGAGAGTAATCAGTGCATGGTTACCGAAATAAATAAAATTTTCAACTTGATTTATCAAAACATTAAAGATTTATCAGATAAGAAATAAGTAAGCTGCTTTAAAATGTAGAGCGTAAATTTAATAACATCTGGGCGTTCTCTCTTAACTCCTTTAATAAAATTGGGTCAACCAACGGTAGTTTGCTTTGAACAGTTTTAACCACTTCTAAGTTCAATTTTGCAAACTCGTTAATAAATGCATCAACGGTTTTTCTTGTTGCTTCATCCATGTTTATCCCTCCCCTTAGTGCGCACGTTGTGCGCGGATCTAATCAAATTGATTAAATCTTTTTCGTTCAATGAACGCAATGCGGTTATTTGAGGTTCAATTGTTACTTCAATCGGCTGAACCGAAACTAGTCCTTTCAGTTCAGCCACTTCTTTTTCAAGAAGCGCTATGCGTTGTTTAGTTTTCAAGCATCTCACCTCCCTCACCCTGTTTTCGGCAGTGTTGCCGCTTGTTGGTCTGAGCCGTCTATTAGTTCGGCTATGGTTACATCTAGGGCTGTGGCTAGTTTTATAAGATTGTCCAATCCTGGCTTTTTCTTCTTTAGCTCGTATGATGATAACAAGCCTTGAGAAACTCCGGAAATCTTTGCGAGACGATATTGAGAAAGATTTTTAGCTTCTCTGATATTTTTTAAATTCATTTAAATTCACCTCCGTTGAAGTTACTTGGCCGTTAATGCAACCCTTATACATAATATAGTCTTTTGGGACTATACTGTCAAGTCCTTAAGGACTATATTTTAAAAAATATTTTCTTGTGCTACAATCTCTTTAGGGATATATTGAAAGCGGGGCGATTGAGCTGGATGACTTTGCGGTTTGGCTTAAAAAATATATGGAAGATAACAATATTTCTCAATACGCATTAGGGAAGAATGGTGTTTCTCAATCAACTATCAACGGAATATTGAGCAAGGGGAAAAGCCCAACACAACGCACTATTAAAAAAATATATAAAGCCCTTGGGGTAACTGCGCCTGAATCTATCGACAATAAAAAAGAGGTAGCCGAATGGCTACCACTTGTGTTAGAAGAAATGGACAATTTAGATGATTTAACCGAAAAAGAAAAAGTGACTCGCAATAGTATAAAAAACATGACATCAAACGAACAGAGAGAAAGTTTTTTATTTTTTTACGAAAAGTATCAAAAGTTATCTATTGAGCATCGCCAAGCTCTTGATTTAATAGTAAAGTCCCTTCCTTCTTCTGATTCTGATAAGTAATATCTTGAATCCATAATCTTGCTAGTAAACGTGCATATTCTCTATCCTTGGCAATATCGTCCGGACTTTCCTTTATTGCGGTATTGTCTTTCTTACTTGCCACGTAAACTCCCCCAATCGAATCCCAATAATTCTACATATAATCATAAAATAAAAACTACCTAAAAAAGTAACACATTTGTCAAAAACACAAAAATAATTAAAAATGTATAAAGTGAGGTGCAACCAATGAAACCTACCCCGAGAAAACACACACGCACTTCCCACGGAACCAACACACCTAGACCTAGAAGATTAGGCGTATTGGTCAAAAACGACGAATTCTATTCAAACGAGGATATAGCTGCCATTAACAAAGGAACAGAACAAATTAAAAACGGAGAATGCGTGTCTCATGCCGAACTCAAGCGATTGTTCGGCATATAATATATCTTGGTCTAAGCAAGCATTAAACTACTTGCAACGACTAGATAAGCCTACCATAAAACGAATTATTGATCATGTGGAATGGCTAGCCGAAGATCCCAAGGCGCCTACACTAGACATCAAGCCCCTAACTGGTATACCAGGACATTTCCGCCTGCGCGTAGGGAAATTCCGCGTAATTTATACCATTGATAACGAAATTAGACTCGTTTCGGTATCGCACGTACTGCCTCGTGGCGAAGTATATAAAAATATATAAGCGAGGTGATAACTATTACTAATGAAGATTTTCAAAAAAATCGTGCTTGAAAAACTGTCTAATTTAGAATACGGACAAACGGAAATATTAAGTGAAATTAAAAGTCTTAAGCAGGCTGACCAGGCCCTGCTAGATTTAGTTGAAAAAACATACCGTAAAACCGAACAAATAGAATCAAAACTCGATCATCACGCAAACATGCTTGATGTGTTGGCTACTAGGACAACTCATCAAGAGGCGGAAATCAAAGGGCTAAAGATTGCCAAGTAAACAACATTTTTTGCGAATCGGACAGAAACGTCCAACCAAACTCAGCACAAGACTTTCTGTAAACATGTCACATGGTTACCTCCCTTGGTTGTACAATTCTTCCGGCCTGACCCCTAGGGATTTTGCTAGTTTTTCCTCTTGATCAATTGTCAACATTGTTTTTGTTCCGCGCACTAAGGCGTTGATTGTTGGCAAAGCTATACCCGTATCTCTTGCAAGCCAGCGTTGTGATTTTCCTGTTTGTTTCAATAGTATTGCGACTCTTAGTATGAATACCGCCCTCCGGTGGAACAGCCCAGAGGCGGCTGACTCGCTTGCTACAAGAGTCAGTCCAAAAGTAGAGTAATATTGGCTAACACTTGAGGTTTCTCCTGCATTTGAAATTGTATACACTGCGACGTATTATTGTTGTATTTATTAAATTGCGATATTGATCGACATTTGTTTACAGTTTATTGTAACATAACAGTGTCGAAACCTAGATAAAGTGGCGCCACCTTAAAGTTAAATAATATTGAGCCTTATTATTTACTACTACAAATACGCAGCAAAAAACACAGCACTGATTTGGAGGCTGTGTTTTTATTTTTTATGTTGATCCAATATACGGATTAGCCGGACAGATGGGAGGTAATAGAAAAGTATGAATCCTGAGTTAACAACATTAAGCATATATGAAATGATTACTAAAATTATAAGCACCAATAGAGAATTACCAATAGAAATTAAAATTTCAGATTTAACATCTTACTCACTGGTTTCATTTTATGATTTTGGCTCATTAAGGATTAAATGTGGAAAAAAAGCGACATATATACTGCTTGCAGAGCCTTATAATTTTTTCCTAGATGATTATCCAGCTCTAATAACAAGCCAACTTAAATCTGAAGCTCCGTGGACAAGAATACTAATCAGTTCTACCAATGACATATTTAATTTACAGTCATTAATTCTAGAGATTTACGATAAAGCATTTTTTTTGGGAGTTTCTGAGTTTTTCGGGTGTTGCTCACGCTATGTTCAATGCTCAGATAATTTAAAATGTGTTCAGCCTGACACTAAACTAGCAAAAGGTTGTATGTATGGTAGGCATTTAAAAAAAGGAAAAGTATTTTATGGTAAAAACAAGAATACTTAATGTGTCCGGGAGGCGTTTACATGAATTTCGTCGCAATTGATTTTGAAACAGCAAATCGTGATCCTGCAAGTGCTTGCTCACTCGGATTAATAGTAGTAAAAGATGGTGTTATTACGGAGCAGAAACAATGGCTAATTCAGCCACCAAACCTTTCTTTTGATTATCGACACATAAAGATACACGGCATCACGCCTGAATTAGTTAAAGATGCTCCTACTTTTGACTTGATATGGGAAGATATAAAATCTTGCATAGATAATCAAGTAATAGTTGCACATAATGCACCCTTTGATGTTAATGTATTGCATAATGCTGCCGCCGCTTATAGCCTAAAACTTCCATCATTTAAATCTTTATGTACTGTTGAGTTATCTAGAAGAGCTTGGCCAGAGCTAAAAAACCATCAGCTTTCAACGGTAGCGGGCTCACTCGGGCTTGACTTAGATCACCATAACTCGAAATCAGATGCTTTAGTATGCGCTAACATAGTTATGAGTGCCTGCGGCTACTTAAACATAAAACAGATTTGTGATTGCTTTAATTACTTAGATATGCAGTCTGACGTAGAGACCTTTAAATATGACCGCGACTTCTGGGATGAGCAAGGATTTGAGATACACACTACTGAAGATCAAGTAAAGCGTCAGAAGAGTGCATCCAAAGTTTCATTAGAATCAATTAATACCGAAAGCAAGATTGCAGTGATCAATGGATATAACGTTACTTTAGAATCTTGTACTTGCCGTGATTTTTCGATACGGCGACTTCCGTGCAAACATATGTATAAACTGGCTCAGGATTTGAAGGTTTTCGATATGTCAAAACTACAACAAAAATCGGCAGAAAATATAGAAAGCACTGCCTGCACAATAAAAATAAACATAAATATGGACGATATAATTTACAATGTTATAAATGATCATACTGACAAATTATTATCTGGCAAGATCCAAAAGGATGAATTTATAGCTGGCATTCTGCGTCTAGTATCCGGAATGAAAACCTAAGAAAGAATTTAACGTTATTGGAGGATTTATTTTATGATTATCCCAGAAACATTTACTGAGTTTCAGTCAGAAGGCGAATATAATAAATTTATATCAATCTTCGATTTCTCTAAGAAAAATATTGCTAGTAACCGATTTGCTTATAAAGGATATTATTCAGACAAAGATTTGGCGTGTTCGATTGTTGGTCATACAGCTTCACAGACATTGGTTATAAAATTTCAAGATACCGAACAATTGCATTGTATTAATGGCTTCTACTTAAAAGATATGCAAAAGACCGATTTTAACGCAAAAGAAATCAATAATATATGAGACTAATGACAATGTATTGTTAATGGATTTACCGTAATTTCGGTAATTACTGGTATTAGTTTTAAATTAATCAGGAGACCGTGCTATGAAAAACATACGTAAAAAACAACCATCCATAATCGAAGTACATAAAAAAGTAGCTATTTACATCAGGGTATCCACTCATCACCAAATTGACCGCGACTCCCTGCCTTTTCAGCGCCAAGAACTTGAAAATTACTGTCGTTACCTTCTCAACGTTACCGACTTTGAGATATTTGAGGATGCCGGTTACAGTGCCAAAAACACAGACAGGCCAAAATTCCAGGAAATGATGACACGGATCCGCGCCGGCGAGTTTACTCACCTACTTGTTTGGAAGTTAGACCGCATTAGCCGCAACCTCAAAGATTTTACGGAAATGTGGGAAGAACTAAAGGATTACAACGTAACCTTCATCTCAAAAATGGAACAGTTTGATACTTCAACAGCTATGGGCGAAGCTATGTTAAAAATTACGCTGGTATTTGCTGAGCTAGAGCGGAAACTTACAGGAGAAAGAGTTTTCAGTATCATGCTGGATCGGGCTCAGAAAGGCAAATGGAATGGTGCCAGAGTCCCCCTAGGTTATGACTGGGACAATGAGAATAAGCAAGTCGTAATTAACCAGGCAGAAGCAACATTAGTCCAACAGGTATTTGATAAGTATGAAGAGTTTGGTTCGTCCGCAAAAGTAGCCATATGGCTCAAGGAGAACTGCAAGCAAACGAAACGTGGCGGGGATTGGTATCCTAAAGGCGTAAATGACATTTTGCGCAATCCTATCTATACCGGCACGTTGCGCTGGAATTACCGCGTTGGCGGCCGGGGAACGTATAAGCCTGATGATGAGGTTATTACAGTAGAAAACGCAGTGCCCACCTTCATAGCCAGCGAGCAATACGAGCGAGTGCAGCTGATGCTGGACGACAACTTTAAAGGACAGCGCAGCAATCGCTTTAAAAAGCACATACACGTGTTATCGGGGCTTATCAAATGCGGGTATTGCGATAGACCGTATCTTTGTAATTTAGCAACCAGGCCGCATAAATATGATTACCTACCTACTTACTACCGGTGTGCCCAAAGTCTGCAGTCCCGGTCATGCACTAATAAAGCAATGCCAGGGCTGCAAATAGAGCCGTTTGTGCTGGGTTATATCCGCGCCTACATGATTGCCTCACAAAAACGCAAAAACATCGACAGAGAGCTTCTTTTGGCGTTTAATCATGAAGATATTATGTATATTGATGTTTCGCAAACCGCACATGCGGAAGTATTGTCTGCAATAGCAGAAACAGCCGCAACAACAACTACTCAAGTTGAAGATGATAAGCTAGCTGAATTAAAGCAGCAAAAGCATAGAACCGAGCAAGCCATTTCGAGATTAGACGATGCTTACTATTTTGCCGACGACATGGATACAATGACTAAGGGTGAATACCTGGTTAAACGGTCAAATTTTGTTCAGCGACTAAACCAGATAGATAAACAAATTACAAGTCTGGCTTCCATGACTAATAAACCTACCGTGAATAATATTGATCTAACTAGGCAATTCATTTTATACCAAGGATTATTCTCGGCAGAAAACCTCCGTGAAGCCCTCCCGTTCATTGATAGAGAATTAGCTCAAAAATGCGTTCAAGAAGTTATCTCGGAAATTACCGTTATGGATGGCCGAGTAACACAAATACAGCTTAGAAATGGGCAAGTACACAAATTCATCTATAAAAGCGTAATAGCCACTCCCTAAAGAGTGGCTATTTTACTGGGTTTATTTATCATGTAAACTTAATACATCGGACACCCAAAGGTTTCTATGTAATAATATTTTTCCTGTTCCTGCATAGTTTGAAACTCCTTCCTTGTTATCGCCTATATTATAACCAAGTTTTGTCCACTATCACAACATTTATTTGGGTTAAATAAAAAACAGGGACATCCTCATCCCTGTTTTTGCAACTATTTTTTACGCGTTCCTAGAATCATTCTATATCCAGAATAAATAACAAATATGCCGAAAATCCGTTTAAGGTCGCTTGCTGGCAAATATTGAGCCAAATTAGCGCTGATGAGCGCTCCGGTAACGGCACCTGCAGCCATATAAAGCGCTGCCTGATAATTAATAAGCTTATCTTTATGGAAGTGCCAAATGCTCACAATGGCTGTAGGTATTATGACAAGCATGGATATCCCTTGAGCAGTGTGCTGTAGTATTCCTAATACAAAAACCAGCATGGGTACCAACACCACACCACCGCCGATACCTAACAGCCCACTTAAAATACCAGTACTAAGTCCCATGATAAAAACAACAAGTATAGTATTCATGCCAGCACCATCTTCAGACCGACTACTATAAGCAATATGCCAAACAACTGCTTTAAGCGGATGGCGGGAATTTTCTTCATAACCCGAGCCCCTAAGCTGGCGCCGCAAATGCTTCCAACAATCAGATTTAAGGACAAATCAACATCAACGTTTCCATGAAAACCGTATATTGCGCTACTAACTAATGCAGTAGGGATAACTACCGCCATCGAGGTCGCTTGAGCGATGTGCTGAGTAATATTAAAGTATGTCACCATAATTGGCACGAGAAAAATACCGCCACCAACACCTAAGAGACCACTTAGAATACCAACAACAAATCCGGCTCCCGAAAACTTTAACCGCTCAGACATACAAAAAAACCCCTTATCAATCAATCGCGCTGGGGGCCAAGCCCTCTTTATAGCTACGATATTTATCGTATATTATGCGAATGGCTGTAATAATAGCCTTTTTGGCGCTTCCATGATAAGTTGTATCTACTATCCTAACTAAATTTTCAGGATTTGTAATCAATCTACCAACTAAAATTGAGGATACATGATTTCGGGCCACAGCTGTTGCTAGCGTGCAGTCAGCTTCAATGATATTCCCTGTATCTTCATCAATGAGAAGAACTACGCCAATTACTTTATAAATTTCGCTGGCAGTAATCCCAGTAGGCAACTTAGCATAACCTGAAAACAAAATATGTTTACCGTGAATTTTTTCCATGCGTTTCCCGCCCTTATATTTTTATTATTCAATACTTAAACGCTTAACTGCGATATTTACTTCTCTAACCACCATGCCTGTCATATATTCAACAATTTGTTTTACACGTAATTGTGCGTCATGTACTACACTCCAAATAGATTGGCCGTATTTTATTGTTACATCGAGGGATATAGAGATTCCCTTTTCCCTGTCATTTGAATTTTTTATATTAATTTGGCCTGTCTTAGTAATAGCATCATCACTTGTAGCAACGTAGTCCACAATTACCGCAATGGCAGCGTCTGAGATAAGAAGCTTTCCATAATAACTAAATGTTGGCCGGACAATAGATTTTTCACCGAGTTTACGCCGCTGCTTAGAGCGAGGCTTTTTAAAAAAAATATCAAGCGGGTCAATTAGATAACCAGAAAAATGAGGTTTGAGTTCAATTGTCGGGACAGGAATAATATGTTTGCCTTCTTTTAACCTACTCTCTCTAGCCTTGAAAATTTCGTTTTTTGTCGCAATATCCTCAATCCGGATTATTTTGCTGATCGGCGGTAAATTGAGAACATCAACAATTTTATCAACCATATTATTTGAAGTACCTAATATTAAGATACGTTCAGGCATTACCCTAACAATAGCATCTCTGACTTCAGCAGCATGGTCAGGTTCCATAAAGATGGCACGTTTGACAGCTCGAATCTTGCTTGGCTCTTTTTTTGCTGAGTGACCAGCAATAATTTTGCTATCCTTAATTAGTAAGCCGTCGTCAATAATCGTATCAACGTTGTGTTCGTGCGCTACAATTAACGCCCGATGGCTTTTGCCTGTTCCGCTTGGACCTACCAAAGCAAAGGTGTCCATAGGCAGCCTCCTGGTAAAAGTATAATAGAGTATAACATAAAAATAAACACCTTTGCAGGTGTTGTCAAGTAAAAGTAATTTTTACATTGACAAAGTATCAACCAGATCGGCTGAAATAGTAAATACACCGAGTTTCTCAGGGTACCGGCCGGGAATAGCATGAAAGTCAGAGCCACCTGTTATTTTTAAATTATATTTACTGGCAATAGCTAAATACCTGCTAGTCATCGCCTGATCATGTTCCGGATGATAAACCTCCAGCCCATGCATACCTGCTTTAATCAAATTTAAAACTACATTATCATCACCAATTAGCCCAGGGTGAGCCAATACCGCAATGCCTCCAGCCTGTTCTATCAGTTTAATAGCTTGTTCTGGAGTTAATTTATAGTGTGGAACATAGGCTGGCCCATTCTTAGCTAAAATCAAATCAAAAGCCTCTGATACGGTTTTAAAATAGCCATTTTCTACAAGCACTTTAGCCACATGTGGACGCCCTATAGCCATAGCCTGACCGGCAAACTCCAGCACTCTTTTGTAATCAATTGAATAACCTAATCGATTAAGCTTCTCAACCATTGTCTGAGAACGACGCAATCGGTCCTGGAGGATAATTTCTAATTGATCTCTGAGTTTACAATTATCAATATCCATAAAATAGCCTAAAATATGAACTTCGTGCCGCGGCAAATCGGTGCTAAACTCTATTCCTGGAATAACTGACAGCTTGGACACTGCATTGTTAATACATCCGGCCTTTCGTAACTCTAGGTGTGCCGCAACAGTATCATGATCAGTAATAGCGATATAGCTTAAGCCAGCATCTTGAGCCTGACGGAAAACCTCCAGCGGCGATAGTCGACCATCTGATGCAGTGGTATGAATGTGTAGATCGGCAATCATAATGTACCAAGATTAGTAGCGAGCTGGATTAACGTCCGGACTCCTGCACCTGTGCCGCCTTTATGATTGTATCCCTTCTCTTTATCAGCATCTGATGTCCCGGCAATATCAACATGAACCCATGGAGTTTTTTCGGCAAATTGTCCGATAAACAATCCAGCAGTGATCGTGCCCGCTGGGCGGCCACCACTATTTTTGAGATCTGCTATTGAGCTTTTTATTTGTTCAAGATATTCTTCATCGTTGGGAAGTTCCCACATTTTCTCATTAGCTTGTTGAGCGGCGCTAATAACTGTGTGACACCATTCACGGTTGTTGGTAATAACACCAGAATAAACAGTGCCCAAGCCAACGACGCATGCTCCTGTTAATGTTGCCAAATCAATAATTTTAGACGCACCAAGCCTTTTGGCATAGGTGACAGCATCAGCCAAAATTAAACGGCCTTCGGCATCGGTATTTAATACCTCAATTGTTTTACCACTCATGGAAGTAATGATATCCCCTGGCCTCAAAGCACTCCCTGATGGCATGTTCTCAGTACATGGCACTAGTGCTAAAATATTAACCTTAGGTTTTAGTTGTCCAATAGCCATCATTGCCCCTAATACAGCGCCGCCGCCAGCCATATCTCGCTTCATTTCGTCCATATTCTGACTAGGCTTTATTGATATACCGCCACTATCAAAAGTAATCCCTTTTCCAACATAGGCTATAGTTTCTTGGCTCGTTGGATTTCCCAGATATTTTAAAACAATGAGTTTTGGTGGTTCAACACTACCTTGGGCTACCGCCAAGAGAGCACCCATACCATTTTGCTCCAAATCTTCTTTTTCCAGCACGTTTATCTCTAAACCATACTGTTTTGCTATCTCCCCAGCATACCAAGCCATCTTAGCTGGGGTCATATAATGGGCTGGATGATTTATCAAGTTACGAGCATAATTGACGCTTTCCGCAACTATTCTGCCACGCTCAGCACCCTTATTGATCGCATCAAGCTTTATAGAGTCGCTTTCGATTATTAAGAGATCTTCAATATTAGGCACTTCATCTTTGGCTGATTTATAGTATCTAAACTGATACAATCCCATTATCGCACCCTCGACAATAGCTTGAGCTGCTTGACTATCATCTAGCCCAGCGCTACCGGCACCATGTACAATGGTCGCTACCGTTTTAGAACGCACTTTTCGGGCTGTCCGCATTGCAACAGCCATAAGTGCACGGGCTTTGTCCAGTGAAAATTCACTCTTTTTCCCTAATCCAAGAAGGATAATACGTTTGGCACCAAGAGCTCCAAATGTATGTACAATTGTTGTTTCTCCATATTTACCACATCCGGGCATATCACGAATGATTTCGCTTATATGACCATTTAACGCTTTGTCTACCGCTCCGGTCGCACCGTCAGGAACCAAAACGCCTTCAAACAGGTTAACGATTACAGTGTCACACAAAAATTCGATTACCGACCCGTTAATTATTTCGATATTCATTTTTCCACTCCTCGAATTGATATCTTCTAAGCATTATTATATTATGCCATAAAATGCTTTACTAAAACAGTAAAACCTGTTCAGTACGAACAGGTTTTGAGTCGATTCTATTATTAACGAGGTTCAACAATTAATTTGATAGCAGTCCGTTCTTCACCATCAATAAGAATATCAGTGAAGGCAGGGATGCAAATTAGGTCAACACCATGCGGCGCTACAAACCCTCTGGCGATTGCAACTGCTTTTACAGCCTGGTTGAGTGCCCCTGCGCCGATTGCCTGAATCTCGGCACCGCCACGTTCTCTAAGCACTCCGGCCAAGGCCCCTGCTACAGAATTGGGATTAGATTTTGCTGATACTTTCAAGACATCCATGTTTTATGTGCCCTCCTTTGATTAAAAAAACGTTATTAGTCCTATGAATTAGATATATTCGTTGTACGGGAAAAAATTCCTTTTTGTATATCCAAAAAAATCTAATTATTACAACAAATACACGTTCCCATTCATTATTTATTAAACACAAAAACACGCCCGTCCTCACGAATCCCAATAAGACTATGATCGTCATGATCTTTTCTGCGCATATTCTCAAGCATATCTTCGATTACTTCTTCTTGGAAAAGGAGGTCTTCTTCCAACATAGCGTCATTACGATCAGCAACTAACCGATCGGCAAATCTATCTCTCAGCAGTTTAATCGTAAGGCCAATCTCACCGCGCGACATGGTATGTACGTCCCGGCGAATAGTTAACATAGCCACTTGCTCATATGAACTAAGGTCAACATCAATGCGACCATTGGTTACGCCTTCAAGCAATTGATAGGCTGCAATACTATTAATAATAAGCTGCTTAGCAACTTCAAATTCCTTAGCAGTAGGTATACCGGAAATCATAAATGTAAGTGCAAGTGAATTTGCCTCAGGATCAAAATTGATTGTACCAATTTCAGGATAACGCACTAACATGGATATAAGCAGGTTTGCCCCATCAGAAACTTGTTGGTCATTCTGGCAAAGCTCAGACATTATTTTCACCGTCCAATATGTTTGTAAAAATATATAATCACTGCAAAGTTTCAGATTAAATATTCTCTAGAAGAGATATAAATCCTCTTTTAAATTATTGGAAAAAAACTAAAAAACGGCTTTTACCTTAAAAGGTAGAGCCGTTTTAGATAGCTTGTTAATTTCTATTTGGCATAATCAACAGCGCGTGTTTCGCGAATAACTGTAACTTTAATCTGACCAGGATATTCGAGTTCGCCTTCAATCTTCTTTACAATATCCCGCACCAAACGAACGGCTGTTAGGTCGTCAATCTTATCTGGCTTAACCATAATACGAATTTCGCGACCCGCCTGAATCGCAAAAGATTTCTCTACGCCATCAAATGATTCAGCAATTTCTTCCAATCGTGTTAATCGCTTAAGATAGCTTTCTAGAGTCTCCCTGCGAGCCCCTGGCCGAGCGGCAGATACTGCATCAGCAGCTGCTACGAGCACTGCTTGAATCGTCTTAGGCTCTTCATCACCATGGTGAGCAGCAATAGCATTAATAACCTCAGCCGATTCACGGTATTTCTTGGCCAAGTCAGCGCCAATTGTTACATGAGGGCCTTCGACTTCATGATCTACAGCCTTTCCAATATCGTGAAGTAAACCAGCACGCTTGGCTAACATTACGTCTACACCAAGTTCAGCAGCCATAACTCCAGCTAAGTGTGCTACTTCGATTGAATGCTTGAGTACATTTTGACCATAGCTAGTACGGAACTTTAATCGTCCGAGAAGTTTTATCAGTTCTGGATGCAGGCCATGAACTCCAGTTTCAAATGTAGCCTGTTCGCCTGCTTCCTTAATTTTCTGTTCAACTTCCTTTTGTGCCTTTTCAACCATTTCTTCGATACGAGCAGGATGAATTCGACCGTCAACGATAAGTTTTTCCAACGCAATTCTGGCAACTTCCCGCCGGACAGGATCAAATCCAGATAAAATAACTGCCTCAGGTGTATCATCAATAATCAGATCGATACCGGTAAGTGTCTCCAGTGTACGGATATTGCGGCCTTCCCGTCCAATAATCCGACCCTTCATCTCGTCATTAGGCAAAGCAACCACAGATACAGTTGTTTCTGCAACATGATCAGCGGCACAACGCTGAATAGCTAACGATATAATTTCTCTGGCTTTCTTATCCGCGTCTTCTTTAGCCTGTTGCTCTAAATCTTTGATAAGCATTGCTGTCTCATGTTTAATTTCTTCTTCAACATTAGCAAGCAGTAAGCAGCGGGCATCTTCTGATGTCAAACCTGACAGTCTTTCGAGTTCGGTTTGTTGCTTGGCATAAAGTTCATTAATTCTTTCTTGACTTTTATCCAACTCAGCTTCTTTGCGGCTAAGAATCTCTTCTTTCTTTTCGAGAGAATCGATTTTTCGGTCAAGGTTTTCCTCTTTTTGCACCAAGCGCCGTTCTAAGCGTTGAAGTTCTGTACGGCGTTCTTTAATCTCCCGTTCAAGTTCGCTTCTCTGTTTGTGGATTTCTTCTTTGGCTTCTACCAATGCTTCTTTCTTTTTGGATTCGCCACTTTTCTCAGCATCTTCTAAAATTTTTCTGGCTGCATTCTCAGCAGAAGCGATTTTGGCTTCAGCTATATTCTTACGTACCCAATAGCCTCCACCCGCACTCAACAGTCCGACTAAAATTGCGGTAATAATAATCTCTACTATAAGTTCCACCTCCTTATCAAAATACTGGTATTAAGGGTAAAGCCGAGTTTTACTCGGCATTTAAAAGTAGCTTTTCAATTGCTTTACAGCACTCAAGCTCTCCTAAAAGTTTACCTAATTCGATTTAACATGGGTTCACGATTGGATAATTTTATTGTAATTGTTTTTCAAAGGGGTGTCAAGGCGCCATGTCCCTAAGGCGCTCTAAAACTTTACTAACAGTTGCAGACCTAAACCCTTTGGCATACAAACGGCGTACCACTTTACCCATATCTTGACTCTCATCCCCACTAAAATGTTTTAATGCTAATTTGAGAGCTGCGTGATACTCAAATTCCTCATCCCAGTCCGCTAGCTTCGCCTTAATCAAAGCAGCAGGCAGACCTCTGCGTCTTAACCTTATAAAAGACTCTTTCGAGCTATATTTATTTATCTCCGCATACTTTGCTAGCAGCATATTACAAAGCGCGGCATCATTCAGATAGCCGCGCTCAGTAACATATTCAATAGCTTGATTTACCGCTAGCTCATCGTAGTTTTGTTTTAAAAGCTTTTGTTTAAGCTCATATTGACTATAAGCTCTGAACTTTAAAAGCCGAACAGCAGCTTCAGCTATAATCATATTCATCAGGCTTCAAAAGCCTCATCATCATCCTCACCAGCTACTCCGTCATCACGCAGTACGTTATCAAGTTTGGCATCGCCAGCTAAGAGCGTTTCGCGAATTTTACGGTCTATCTCGTCGGCCATTTGGCGGTTTGCTTTTAAAAACTCTTTAACGTTTTCTCTGCCTTGTCCGAGACGCTGGTCATTATAAGAAAACCATGCTCCACTTTTGTTTATAATATCAAGGCTAGCGCCAATATCAATTAAACTACCTTCACGAGAAATACCCTCACCATACATTATGTCAAACTCTGCCTGTTTAAATGGCGGAGCCACTTTATTTTTAACAACCTTAACTTTGGTACGGCTACCAACAACTTCATTACCTTGCTTTAAAGTCTCGGATTTGCGAACATCTAAACGAATTGATGAATAAAATTTCAGAGCACGCCCCCCGGTAGTCGTCTCCGGATTACCAAACATAACACCGACTTTTTCACGAATTTGGTTGATAAAAATGACAGTAGTTCGCGATTTACTAATAATACCTGTCAATTTACGCAATGCTTGGGACATTAAGCGGGCATGTAACCCGACATGAGAATCCCCCATATCACCATCAATTTCGTTTTTGGGGACTAAGGCAGCTACCGAGTCAATAACAATAATATCAACAGCTGCACTCCGCACCAATGCCTCCGCAATCTCAAGGGCCTGTTCACCATTATCAGGCTGAGAAATTAAAAGATTCTCAATATCAACACCAAGCTTTTTGGCATAAAGCGGGTCAAGAGCATGTTCAGCATCAATGAACGCAGCAATTCCGTCCAATTTTTGTGCCTCAGCTATAATGTGTAAAGATACAGTAGTTTTACCCGATGATTCTGGCCCGAATATCTCAACAACCCGCCCGCGTGGCACTCCGCCAACTCCAAGCGCAATATCTATCGGTAATGAACCTGTAGGAATAACCTCAATATTCATTTTTGCGGCAGCTTCGCCAAGCTTCATAATCGCGCCTTTGCCAAAATCTTTCTCTATTTGGCGCATAGCGTTCTCAAGTGCTTTAAATTTATCCATCTCTCGGTTCTTTTCAAAGTCTTTTGTCTTATCCATGTATTTTAGACCTCCCCCGATAACTATACCACCATTTTACAAACATTTGTTCGTTTTGTCAATAATAACATCATCGTTGGAGCCTTATAGTTGCATACTATTTAACGTCCTTTAGCCGGTTCAATATTGATGCGATGTCCCTTTATCGTATTCTTATTCATGACTGACATCACTCGTTCTGCAACACTTTCAGGAACTTCAACAAAAGTGAACTTATCATAAATGTTTATTACTCCAATAATACTGCCCTGAATGTCTGCTTCTTCCGCAATAGTTCGAACAATATCTTGTGGCTGAATTCTCTGAGCCCGTCCCGCATTGATAAATAACCGTACCATACCTGGTTCGGCTCCAGTGTTACCAAACTGCGCTTTTTCAACGACTTCCTGCTCTTTATAACCCTCTTGAAATAATTTTAATGCCGCCGCAGCAAGATCAATCGGATCATAATCTGTCGCCAAATCAGCTACAATACTGCTGTATGCATCAAAACCGCCTCTGGTCATCGTCTGCGTAAGCTGATTTTTAATAACTTCAGTCTGCCGCTCAAGAATATCGGCCGGTGATGGAAGCTGACGCCGTAGTATGCGAGTCTTGACTTCTTTCTCAATAAGCTTTAGCTGCCTATATTCACGCGGCTGAATAAAAGTCATAGCTACACCTTTTTTACCAGCACGTCCTGTGCGGCCAATCCGGTGGACATATGACTCAGGATCTTGGGGAATATCATAGTTTATAACATGAGTAATATGTTCAATATCTAGTCCTCTGGCGGCAACATCAGTGGCAATAAGTATATCTAACTTGCCATCCCGAAATTTTTTCATAACTCTATCACGCTGAGCCTGACTTAGGTCGCCGTGCAATCCGTCTGACATATAGCCTCTTGCTGATAAAGAGGCAACTAAATCGTCAACACCTTTCTTAGTACGGCAAAAGATAATAACTCGGCCAACTGTTTCTGAGTCAAGCACCCTGCATAACCCATCAAGTTTATCGCGAGTTTCATAATATATCTGATCAATAAGCGGCACCGTAAGCTGTTCTTTACTGATAGTTACCGTTACCCGGTCTCTCATATATTTATTCGCTAGTGCCATTATTTCCGAGGGCATCGTAGCAGAAAACAGCAGTGTTTGGCGCTCGGAAGGAACGTGTTGAAGAATGGTTTCAATATCGTCAACAAAACCCATGTCCAGCATTTCATCAGCTTCATCAAGTACTAATAACTTAACATTATCGAGCTTGATGGTATTTCTACGAATATGATCAAGTAGACGGCCAGGAGTCCCAACTACTACCTGCACACCTAATTTAAGTGTTCTAATTTGCCTTTCGATTGCTTGCCCACCATAAATTGGCAGTGTTTTTATGCGTTTGAATTTCCCGATTTTAGCTAATTCCTCAGATACCTGAATAGCCAGTTCCCGAGTCGGCGTAAGTACAAGCGCCTGTATATGTTTAGCTTCCGATATCCGTTCCATAATAGGTATGCCAAATGCCGCTGTTTTACCGGTACCGGTTTGAGCCTGACCTAGAACATCGTTCCCAGCTAATACCAGCGGAATAGTTTGGCTTTGAATGGGTGATGGTTCTTCAAACCCCATTTCAGTGATTGCTGCTGTCGTTTTCTTACTTAAAGATATGTCACCAAATAAAGTTACCGCGTCTTTCAATACAAAAACCCCCTATATAGTACGCAAATAATGACGTAAGTGATTAAGGGCGGCTAAAGCCGTCCTGTGCTTTACGTCAGTGCGATTCCCGTTAAAATAATGTTGATAACAGACTCTTCCTGCTGGACCCTCAATAGCAATGTAGACAAGTCCTACCGGCTTGTCGGCAGTTGCTCCATCCGGACCGGCTATCCCAGTAATGCCAATACCAATACTGGTACAATATTTTTCTTTAATACCTTTGGCCATGCTCTCAGCAGTCTCTTGACTTACAGCACCGTTACTAGCAATTATTTCCGCCGAAACGCCAACATGGGCTACTTTAACCTCATTACTGTAGCAGATCACTGATCCTATTAAATAACGAGAACTGCCTGGAACATCTGTAATGCGGCTGGTTACAAGGCCACCTGTACAAGATTCCGCTAACGCTATTGTCAACTCTTTCTCCAAGAGCAACTTGCTCACAGACTTCTCCAGGGTTTCATCGTCAATACCAAAGATATATTCATTTATTAGCGGACGAATTTGGCCCTCAAGCTCTGTAATCAGTTGCAACGCGTCAATTTCGCTAGCTGCTCTTGCGGTAATGCGGACATGTATTTCACCATTCCTAGCTAATAAGGCAAGGGTAGGATTCGATTGGGATAGGATATATTTTTTAATTTTTTCTTCTAAAGCCGACTCTCCCAAGCCATATGTACGTAGTACTCTAGATACAATAGCACCTTGAATGCCAAATTGATTCTTAAGATATGGCATAATAGAGGTTTCAAACATTGCTGATAACTCATGCGGAGGTCCTGGCAAATTGATGATTATTTTTCCTGATGTTTGATCTTCAACAATTACTCCTGGCGCTGTACCACATGTATTGTCAATAATCTTGGCACCTTCAGGCATCATGGCCTGCCGTAGATTATTATCTGACATACATATGCGTCGTTCAGCAAAATAACGTTGTATCCGCTCTGCACTGGGCTCATGAAAATACATTGATTTGTTTAGCAGTGAAGCCGTTACTTCTTTAGTAATATCACCTTGCGTAGGGCCTAACCCCCCGCTTGTTATGACAATGTCGGCCCGCGCTAAAGCTGTTCTTAAGACATTTTTCATCCGCTCTCGGTTATCGCCAACAGTAGTCTGATATAGTACGCTGAAACCCAGTTCATTTAACTGGGCAGCTAAAAATGGTGCATTAGTATTTACAATTTGACCTAAAAGTAGTTCAGTGCCGGTACTCACTAATTCTACAATCATCGCATTCCCTCCTAACATTATGCATTCGCGGCATAATCAGCAATTCCTTTCAATTAATAGATTTTGTCGAAAAAATTAACTTTTAGTACTAACTATTTAACAAAAAATAGCAGAGCTTGGCAGTCTCTACTATTTTAAGCCTGCATTATATTATTATGCGGCCAGTATCACTTTCTTTCAGCCAATAAGTCATAAGTAAATCCCTGTACAATTTCTGCTGGCACTAGCTCTCCCAATGGCAAGCTGGCCGCACCCTCTACATAAATACGCCCATCAACATCAGGCGCTTCCCGGTACGACCTACCGAACGCTACATCAGGCTGCTCAGGGTTATAACCTTCAATTAACACATCCAGCATCTTGCCTTCCATGTCGCGATTTAAATCTTCCGAAATCTGGCACTGCAGTGCCATCAATTCATGATAACGTTCATCTTTAACACTATCAGGTATTTGCTGCTCTAGGTTCCCGGCAGGAGTATCCTCTTCCTGGGAGTAGATAAATACCCCTACCCGTTCAAATTTTTGCTCAAGCACAAATTGCTTGAGTGACTCAAAATGGCTCTCTGTCTCACCTGGAAATCCGACAATGAAAGAGGTACGGATAACGACTCCTGGAATAGCGGCACGAATTTTACCTAATAACCTTTCAATCTCTATGCGTGTATCACGGCGGTTCATAGCCGACAGTATTTCGTCATGAGCATGCTGGAGTGGTAAGTCAATGTATTTGCAAATCTTTGGCTCGTTGGCAATAAGCTCAATAAGCTCATCATTGAAGTATTTAGGATAACAGTATAGCAGCCTAATCCAGACAATACCTTCAATTTTTACAAGCTCCTTAAGCAATAACGCTAATTGTGGCTTGCCATAACGGTCACGCCCGTAACTAGTAGTATCTTGAGCAATTAGGTTTATTTCCTTTACTCCCTGCTCGGCAAGTTTTTTTACCTCGCTTACAATTGATTCCACGGGACGACTCCGATAGCTGCCGCGCACCAGAGGAATTACACAATACGAACAGCAGTTACTGCAACCTTCAGCGATCTTTACATAGGCGCTGTAAGATGGAGTAGTGGTGATACGCCGCATGGTTTCGTCATAAATGATATCTGTTTCACCAATAAGCAAAACACGTTCGCCAGCAAGAACGGCATCAACTGCTTCCATAATACGAGGCCATGCACCAGTACCAACAATTGCTGATACTTCCGGCAGCTCGTCTAACAAATCTTGCTGATAACGCTGCCCTAAGCAACCTGCTACAATAACACCGCGGCACTTGCCATCCCGTTTAAAATCAGCCATCTGAATAATAGTAGCGATTGATTCTTCCTTAGCAGAGTCAATAAAACCGCAGGTATTAACAATTAAAATATCCGCAGCATGCGGGTCGTCTGTAATCTGTATATCATTATCTGCCAAAATACCTAACATTACCTCTGTATCCACAAGGTTTTTGGCACATCCTAAACTGACAAATCCTGCTTTTAGCATTAATTATGGCTTCCTCCCTTATTGTATCCCCAGGCGCACTGCCTGAACCCACTTATCTAATAGTTTGCGCTGCTGTTCAGGCAAATACATATCATGATGATCAATTAGCTGTATATTTTTAGTGGCATACTCCCTATGCAGGCGGGTTTCTGGGTTTGTCGGCACAAAATAGAACTTATGATGCTCCATAGCAAAATGTGCCCCCTCCTGAGTCAACCAATCAATAAACTGTTTTGCTTCGGAAGCATAAGCCGCCCCTCGTACCAAGCCCACGCCAGTCAGCAGGTAAGCTGTACCGTCTTCAGGGTAAATTATTTCTACCGGAAAGCCATCCTTCGCGTACCTCATGGCCTCGCTGTGAACAGCAATTGCAATATCAACTTCACCCATACTAGCCATTCTCGCTGGGGTTGCTAAAAATTTTGCATATTGCACAATTTGCGGGTGAAGCTTCTTAAGAAAGCTAAATGTCTGCTCCTCGCCATTAGCCGCGACCAACGTGTATAAAAGATTAGCCGCAGCATCGGCTGCGAGAAAGTCAGTCATACCAAATTTCACCTTGGAATCTAAAGGCAAATCAGACCACTTTGTTGGCTTTTTTAGTGCCTTTTTTAGGTAATCTTGGTTCGAGGCAAAAATTATAGGATCATACCAAACACCAGTCCAGTAGCCATCATTATCTTGAAATCTACTTGGTATTATGTCCGTGTATTCAGATTGATAGGGTATTAGAAGCGCGTTACTTCTGGCTTGTTTTAGTGTTTTGCGGTTAGCAAGAATCAGGTCAGCTTGCGGTTTTGATGATTCTTCTACTAACTTATTGAGCAATTCCTTCTCATTAAAAGGTGCAATATTTACCCTGACTTTCGCTACCCTTTCGTATTCCTGAGCTAACGCAGATACCTGTTCAATAGGCAGCGTAGTATAGACCATAATTGTTGTCAAACTATTTCTATTTTCCTTGCCGGCATAGCCTGCAAGGTATGTGGTTCCCGTAAGCGCTAATATTATTAAGAAAAACGATATTAAAAATAATGGTAGATAACGTTTCATAAGTTACCTCCGCATTTAGTCGTCTGAAATAAATAGTTAAGGCAAACATATATACTATACCCTTTATTCTTATTTTATGCAAGTCCAAATCCTTATAATACAGCAAAACGCTGGAATAAATATTGGTATTGCCGGCTGTAGTATAACTGTCAGAAAACTAACTTATTCAAAAAAGCTTAGTAATATGGTAAAATTAAATACTAGAAAGGAGTTGTTGACTATGATAGAAAAACCCTCATGGTGGTCTTTTCTTCATCCTGATTTAACTTTTCGCTTGCTTTTTATTGTCGGTTTTTTGTTGCTTGTCGCAATCGGATACGTTTTCGGCGTTTACGATGGATTAGTGCAAAATAATCCATCGGCAACTATAAATTCAGTAGTTGCAGTACTCCTGTATGCCATCCCTGCCGTTGGTTTGTTAAAACTCAAGCGCTGGGCTCGCTTATTTGAATTGGTTCTTTCTCTGGTTTTTGTAATTATTGGCTTCATCGTTATGTTTGGCTATAACATGACAATGGGCGTCATAACAATAGTCCCACACGGACTAATTGCTATGTACCTTTTATCTGACGACTGCCGCCGCGCCTTTGGACTTATAAGTAAAGCAGACTAGGATCTTCTAGTCTGCTTTTTTACTGGTTTGCCTCTTGCGGGAGTTAAACGGCGCTGTTTTCCTGACTTTTCAGCAGGGCCGCTACTGGTGTCATATTGTTTGTTCTGCCGCGGCCGGATTAGACAACGTGGTTCATACCCGATTAAATCTGGACGACCTGCGCTTATGAGCGCTTCGTGAACCAGCTCATAGTTTTTTGGATCACGGTATTGCAGTAAAGCCCGCTGCAGCCGCTTGTCATGCGGACTTTTGGCAACATATACCTTTTCCCCTGTAAGTGGATTTATACCTGTATAATACATACAAGTTGACAAACTGCCAGGACTTGGGATAAAATCCTGCACTTGCTCTGGGTTATATCCGGTATCGCGCAAGAATTCAGCCAACTCAACGGCTTCTTTCAGACCAGCACCAGGATGACTGGACATAAAGTATGGTACCAAGTATTGTTCTTTTCCCAAATCCTTATTAGTTTGCTCGTAGGCTTTTTTAAATTTTAGATATGTATCTTTACCAGCCTTACCCATTAATTTAGTAACCTTAGGTGAAACGTGTTCGGGTGCTACTTTTAGCTGACCACTGACATGGTGTTCACATAATTCCCGCAAAAACTCCCTGTCGTTAGCAGCCAGCAAATAGTCGTAGCGTAACCCTGACCGAACAAAGACTTTTTTAATGCCCGGAATTTTTCGAATTGCCCTAAGTAATTCTAAATATTCACTATGGTTAGTATTTAAACTTTTGCACGCGCTCGGAAATAAACACTGCTTGCCTCGGCATGTTCCTCTCTCTGCTTGATGTTCACAAGCCGGCTGACGAAAGTTAGCTGTAGGTCCACCCACATCATGTATGTATCCTTTAAAATCAGGCAATTTAACAAGTTGATTGGCTTCCTGCAATATTGATTCTTTGCTCCGGCTTTGTATTATCCTGCCTTGATGTGCATATAAAGCACAAAAAGAGCAGCTGCCGTAACAGCCACGATGACTCACAATGCCAAACTTTACTTCCTGAATGGCCGGAATGCCACCAGCCTGTATATATGAAGGATGATAGGTACGTTGATACGGTAGATCATATATCTCATCCATCTCCTGCGTAGAAAGAGGCATGGCAGGCGGATTTTGTACTACGTACTGTTCGCCATGGTTCTGAACTATGGTTTTACCCCGAATAGGATCTTGTTCTAAATATTGAGTCTTAAATGCCTCGGCAAAATCTTGTTTACTATTAGCTACATCCTGATAACTTGGAGTTTCAGTGTAGTCCCAAAGATGTTCTAACGTTTCTGTGCGATAGCAGGTTCCGGCTATATCCCGAATATTGTCGACACTAATCCCAGCAGATAACTGAGCAGATAAATCTTTTATCTGCTTTTCACCCATACCATAAATCAATAGATCTGCTCGGCTATCAATTAATATGGAGCGCCGGACACTATCTGACCAATAATCATAATGAGCAAAACGCCTTAGACTGGCTTCAATGCCGCCAATAACAAGGGGAATAGTCTTCCATAACTCTCTTATGCGGTTGCAATAAACAATTGTCGCCCGTTCAGGCCTAAGTCCAGACTGGCCCCCGGGCGAATAATTGTCAGTACTACGATATTTTTTAGCCGCAGTATATTTATTCAGCATAGAGTCCAAGTTACCTGCTGAAACTAATACCCCTAATCGTGGCTTTCCTAAGCGTTTAAAGTCGTTAGTTGAACGCCAATCAGGTTGGGCAATTATCCCAACTTTATATCCGTATTTTTCCAATAATCGCGAGATAATAGCCGGCCCGAAACTAGGATGATCAACATAAGCATCGCCACTGATAAACAAAAAGTCTAACCGCTCCCAGCCCCGCTTAGCCATATCCTCCCGGGTCATTGGCAAAAAATCAGTCATATTGATGTATTTACCTCATTCCTATTGTGTAATACCGTTTATAGTAAATGTTTTGACAACTACTTCTCCACTACCCCCAATTTTCCCCACAGGGCTCCCATTATATACTAAATCAACAGCATTGGCATTGCCAAATTTAGCAGTAAGTTTGCTTGTTGCCTCCCAGGTCAAAGACTCGCCGCTTTTAGGAATGCCTTCATATATCTCTTTGCCGTCCGCCATTATCTGAGTCCAGCACTGAGCATTATATTTAGCAGTTACACTGACTTTTGCAGCTGATTTTGCCGGTGCTACTGACTGAGTTGGTGGAGCTGATTGAGGAGGCTGCTGCCCAGTTGCGGGTCCTGGCTGTTGTGTTACCGATGGTGGTGGAGCAGGAGCAGGTTTTTGGCTTCCTGATGACCACCATGCTAATCCAGCCACCACCCCAGCTGCCACAACCGCTGCAATAAGCCATTTTTTCAAGCCACCACCACTTGATGCCGGAGACACCTGAATCGTCTCTGACTGACTCACAGTTGGCGCAAGCTCACTCGCCTGACCTTTGTTTTGGCGGTATACCTCCATTACTTGCTGGGGATTAAGCCCCAAAAAAGTAGCGTAATTACGGATGAAACCTTTCAAATACACTTCACCTGGAATAACGCTATAGTTACCTTCCTCAATAGCGTTAAGATACAGCGCTCTAATGCTTATAGCACTTTCCACATCTTTTATTGATAGGCTTTTTTTAACACGTTCAGCACGTAAGATTTCCCCTACTGTTTGCAAAACAACTACCTCCCAAACTGTTGTAAGTATTGGATTATTGCATCTGTAGCTTGCTCCACGTCATCAGCTTTCACCCACGAGTCATAATTAGTAGTCTCTGCCTTTTCATAACCATACATCGGGTCATAGTAATCTAAAAGCAGTATCTTAACAACATCACGTATTTTACCAGCATTAAAATCGACCAATAATTGGTCGGTTTTTTTATTACCAATACGTTTACGCAATGATTCAATACTAGCTATTATTGCTTCCTGATTATTACTGTATATATCCAGATATTCCTCAATAAGTCTATCTACTCTTATTTCAATATTAGTAGACAATAGTATTTTTTTACCTTGTCTCATCGCATTAAATAAAGAGTCTGGTAAATATACATTGCCAATGCGTTTACTTTCGCATTCAACAACTATATAGGGCTGATCGTTTAATATGTCGAGTTCCATCAACAGTTTAGCATCAAAATTCTGGGCTGTTGATGGCTTACCTAAACCTATCTGACCGAAAACCGAACCACGATGGTTAGCTAATTTTTCTAAATCAATTACAGGAATATTTTGCTGAGCCAGCAGGTTTAGGATTATTGTTTTTCCCGTTCCTGTTGAACCACAAAGAACTACTATAACTGGCTTAACTTCAAAAGTTTTCAGCCTGTCTAAGACATATTGGCGATAAGCTTTAAATCCGCCTAAAAGCTGCGAAGCTGCAATGCCCATCATCTCAAGCACATTTACAATTGATTTAGAACGCATCCCGCCTCGCCAGCAATACACCACGACCTTTCGACCTGATTTATGAAGCTGACGAGCTTGTCCGACTATGTCCGGCAGCTTAGTTGAAACAATAGACAATCCCAGATGTTTAGCTTCTTCGGCACCCATTTGTTTATAGATTGTTCCAACCTTAGCTCGCTCATCGTCATTAAATAAAGGAATATTCACTGCGCCGGGAATGTGTCCTACGGCATACTCCTCCGGTGAACGCATATCTATGAAAATTGGACTATCAAGTGTTACTGCATCTTCTACTCTGATAACGCTATTCAATATTAATCACCACTACTATTCTACCCTGCCACAAAATGCTATAAGCATTGCAAGAAATTTATTTTTTAAAATATCTTAAATATACTTGTTCTGAAGTCATAATAATTTCACGGGCTTTGCTACCCATATTAGGTCCAACAATTTTCATTTCTTCCATAGTATCAATCAGCCTGGCCGCACGCGTATACCCAATACGAAATTTGCGTTGCAACATAGACACAGAGGCTTGTCCTGTTTCAAGCACCATGCGCACAGCATCTTCCAAAAGCTCATCCTCAAAATGCGCCGGCTCTTCCTTACTAATGCTCCCGGTTTCTACAGTAGTGATACCCTCAGTATATTCAGGCTCGGCTTGCTCTTTAATGTAAGTTACTAAAGCTTCAACTTCAGTATCAGCGATAAAAGCCCCCTGCACCCGGAGCGGTTTTGAAGCTCCAACAGGATAAAATAGCATGTCTCCCTTTCCTAAAAGTTTCTCAGCTCCAGCCATATCCAAGATCGTTCGCGAGTCAACTTGTGACGAAACAGCAAAGGAAATCCGTGAAGGCACATTCGCCTTTATAGTTCCAGTAATAACATCAACAGAAGGACGTTGTGTTGCTAACACTAAGTGAAGGCCAGCCGCCCTTGCTTTTTGGGCCAGGCGGCAAATAGCATCCTCGACATCAACAGGGGCTACCATCATTAGGTCGGCAAGCTCATCGATAATGATCAATATTAGGGGCAACAGCCCTTCAGGGTGAAGCTCATTATACCGCGAGATATCCCGCACCCCAGCAGTTGCAAAAACTTCATACCGGCGTTCCATTTCCTGTACTGCCCAGTTTAAAGCCGATGCTGCCTTTTTTGCATCAGTTACTACAGGCGTTAATAAATGAGGTATACCATTATAATTTGACAACTCAACCATTTTGGGGTCAATCAGCACCAACTTTACTTCGTCAGGGCGGGCTTTAAATAGTACGCTTGTTATTAATGTGTTAATACAAACACTTTTTCCCGAACCAGTAGCTCCAGCAACCAACAAATGCGGCATCTTAGCCAAATCAGTAACGATTGGTTGGCCCGCAATATCCTTGCCTAAGGCCACTGTCAGACCGGCTGAAGAGCGCTGGAATTCGTCCGCCTCTAAAACTTCTCGCAAAGCAACACCTGATAGCTCTTTATTTGGTACTTCAATACCAATGGCAGCTTTACCAGGAATTGGCGCCTCAATACGAACTCCGGATGAAGCCAGCTTAAGGGCCAAATCGTCTGATAAATTTACTATCTTACTAACCTTTACTCCCGGAGCCGGTTCAAGCTCATAGCGGGTTACTGTCGGTCCTTGACAGGTATTTATGACTTTGGCACTAACACTAAAACTGTCTAAAGTCTGCTCTAAAATCCTGGCATTATCAGCAACTTCTTTGGGCACCTTGGTCAGCCGCGGCCGGTTAGGCTTCTTTAATAGCGACAGCGGCGGTAAGCCATAGGCAGGATTAATACCGATATCTGAGGGTCTAACTATAGCAAGCGTTTGCTGTTCAGACTGTTCAACTACCGGAGCATAGTCAGTTTTCGTAGAAATTATCTCATTTTCTCTGGCATGTATGGCGAATTCTGGTTTGGTATCCCGCTGGTGGTCATAAAACATCGGTTGAGCTTTTGTTCCCTCCGGCTCATCAAACATTGTTTCAGCTGACGCCGCAATCGCTTCTCTAGCTGAAACCAAACTTTCTACAGCTTTATCTTTGGCGCTTAACAATGTCTCAGCCAAAGACCAAGTTGTTGCCATTAATAGCGAACAAAGCATTAATGCTGATAGAACAATGATTGATCCATGCACGCCTAACAGCTTACGCAATGAGAAAAGCAGCAAACCACCAGTAAATCCTCCCCCTGCCACTAAGCTTTCAGGCATTATCTCATGGCCAATAGGAATCTTTATATGATGATAAATTGATAAAGCCATAAAATATAAAAGTAATAACCCCCAAAACTTCACGGAGTAAGTAATTGAACTTTTTGCTATGATGTACTTTAGTCCAATTATTAAAAGCACTAGCGGTACGACCACTGCGCCAATTCCAAAAGTGTACTTAAGCATCTTGGCAACAAACAAACCAAGTGGTCCAACGTTTAAACCAAGCAGGCTGATTAATGCTAACAGCCCCCCAGTCACCATTGTTACACCAAAAAGTTCATGCCGCAATTCGGGAGTTAAATGGGTCAACCATTTAGGCAAAACATACCACCTCTAACAGTATTTTGTTCTACATAATGTTAAAAAATCCTTTATTTTACGAAAGAAAAACGCTCTCGTTAAGAGAGCGTTTCAATATTCGGCATGTACCTAATAATTTTTCCTGGTTGAAGTTTGTTATCAAGATAGTCTAAAGGATTTGTAGTAAGTAAGCGAGTAATTCGGAATTCGCTGTATGATATCTGTTCTACCACTATCTTCTGCCCCGAATAATCAATTACTTTAAAATTAATATCTGGCTGGTTTTGACTAGCAAAAATTGTTTCTTCTGGGACAATCGTCCAGAGAATCATTACTGCTTCAACCCCTTGCCTTCTTTATGTTCTTTATGTGCGGCAATTAGTTCTTGTAATTTATTTAGAGCTTGAGATACACCACCTATTTCATCAATAAGGCCATATTTCACTGCATCTCTTCCGGCTACAGAAGTACCAATATCCCGAGATAACTCTCCGGTTTTAAACAAAAGCTCTTTCCACTTCTTCTCTGTAATGTTCGAATGGGTTACTACAAATTTGTTTACACGTTCCTGCATTTTTTCAAGATAGTCAAATGAACTAGGAGCACCAATTACCAACCCTGTAAGTCTGATCGGATGAATAGTCATAGTAGCGCTTTCGACGATGAACGAAGCAGTTGCTGAAACAGCGATAGGGGCACCAATACTGTGGCCGCCGCCCAGTACTATTGAGACTGTTGGTTTAGACATACTAGCAATCATTTCAGCAATCGCCAAGCCTGCTTCAACATCTCCACCTACAGTATTTAGAATCAACAGTAAACCATCAATTTCATTTGATTGTTCAATAGCAACAAGTTGAGGCATTACATGTTCGTACTTTGTTGTTTTATTCTGAGGTGGTAGCACCATATGGCCTTCGATTTGTCCAATGATGGTCATTACGTGTGTGTTAGTTTTAGCTGTTGGTACTTCAGTCGATCCTAATTCTTGGATGTTTTCGGCCGGCCCAGCTTTTTTGGCTTGCCTACTTTTTTTCGGAGCCTCTGTCGGAGACGGAATTATTTGCGGCTCTTCAGGATTAGTGCCCGGAGGAGCAACTACCGGATTATCATTCACTATCATTTGAGTATCCCTCCAGCTAATGAGCTATCATTTTTATATCATATATAGTATTGTCGCTGACATGAATTTCATACAGTTATAACTTCTCAGGATAATAAAAAGCCTTGTTATATCTGCACTACAACAGATATAACAAGGCTTTAGTCTATACTTCCATGATTATTGGCAATATCATTGGACGCCGGCGTGTACGCTCGTACAGATACTTACCCAATGTGTCACGAACGTTGGACTTAATGGCTGCCCATTCAGTAACACCATTCAACTCACATTTCTCTAATGCCTGTTTAACCCGCTCTCTGGCGTCTTCCATCAGTTGCTCAGATTCACGCACATAGACAAAGCCACGGGACACAATATCCGGACCTGCGGCCACTTGGCCACGCTGTTTGTCCATGGTTACAACAACAATTAGTATTCCATCTTGCGAAAGCTGACGGCGGTCTCTAAGCACGATGTTTCCTACATCACCTACACCAAGACCATCAACTAAGACATTGCCTGATGTCACCTTTCCGGTTACCGCTCCTTTGTCGGGGGTAAATTCCAGTACTTGACCATTTTCAGCAACAAAAACATTTTCTTTAGGCATACCTAACGACTGAGCCAGTTTAGAATGCTTAATTAAATGGCGGTATTCTCCATGTACAGGTATAAAGAATTTAGGACGAATAAGATTGTGTATAAGCTTAAGCTCTTCCTGGCTGGCATGCCCAGATACATGGATGCCTGAGGTTGATTCATAAACTACTTCTGCACCCTGCCGGAAAAGAAAATCAATAGTGCGCGATACTAGCTTTTCATTCCCTGGTATGGGCGTAGCTGAAATGATCACGGTATCACCAGGGATAATCTCAACCTTCTTATGATCAGACATTGCCATCCTCGTTAAAGCAGACATTGGCTCACCTTGACTACCGGTCGTTAAGATAACAATCCCTGATGATGGATAATTGTTAATTTCATCAATATCGATGATAACGTCTTCCGGTACATTCAAGTAACCAAGTTCTAAAGCAATATTGACAACATTGACCATACTGCGTCCAAGGATAGCTACCTTGCGCCGGTGTTTGCAAGCGGTATCGATTGCCTGCTGAATGCGGTGAACGTTAGACGAAAAAGAAGCGATAATAATGCGCTCTCTCGCATTGCGAAAGGTTTCATCAAATGTTACGCCGACCGATTTTTCACTTTGTGTATAGCCAGGTCTCTCAGCGTTTGTACTATCAGCTAAAAGTACAAGCACCCCTTGATCGCCTAACTCTGCAAATCGATAAAAATCGGTGACCTTGCCGTCGACTGGAGTTTGATCAAGCTTGAAATCCCCAGTATGAACAATGACACCCACAGGTGTTTTTACCGACAATGCTACTGCATCGGCGATACTATGACTTACGCGAATGAAGCCAATTTTAAAATTACCTATCTGAATTTGATCTCCGGGCTTAACAGCATTTAAGTTGTTAACAGAAACATTGTTTTCTTTCAAACGCCCTTCTAAAATTCCAAGCGTTAAGCGAGTGCCGTATACAGGTACGTTAAGTTGTTTCAATACATAAGGCAAAGCTCCAATATGATCTTCATGCCCATGTGTTAAAACAATAGCTTTTACTAAATCACGATTGTCCAATAGATAGGTGATGTCAGGAATAACTAAGTCAATGCCTAACATATCGTCTTCAGGAAACATTAATCCTGAGTCAATTACTATTATTTCATCACCATAACGGATTACCGTCATATTTTTGCCGATTTCCCCCATCCCGCCCAGGGGAATAATTTGTACTTTGTTTGGTTGTCGTGCCAAAAAAACATACACCTCCAAAATAATTAATAAATGTAATTTAGCAAATTAAGTTTGTAACCGCCCGTTCATTAAAACTCATAAATAAAAAACCGGCCGTCCTGTCCACTTGTGAATAATTATAACCTATTTAACTGCCTCTGACAACAAGTGGCAATCTCGCTCTGCAATATTATATGCAAATCCTGTCTACACATACAAAAAAACCGGCAGCTTTCGCTACCGGTAAGTCAATTTTATCCGATGACTAACCCGCTCTAAGACTCCCTCTTCTACAAGTGGGAGTTTAGGAGGCTTCCCTGGAAGTTGGGCGACTAACCTTCAGGTGGGATTAAAACCCCATCTGAAGCTAAGTCTACTTTATAGCACCCCTATTGATTGCATTACTTTTTTGAGCTGCTCGGTTTCACTGACAGTAGGCGACACTAACGGCAGCCTCATTGGACCGGCTTTTATACCGATAAGGTTAACTGCATCTTTAATAGGTATTGGATTTGTTGTAATAAAGATAACTTTAAAGAAAGGCAGGAGTTCTAGGTGTAGTGCTTGAGCTTTAGCAATATCGCCGGCATAAAAGGCAGCTATCATCTCCTGCATACGTTTTCCTACAATATGAGCGGCTACACTGATAACGCCATTCCCTCCCACGGACAGTAATGGCAGCGTCAGCCCATCATCACCGCTGTACACTAAAAAATCATTAGGAGTATTACGGATAATCTCAGAAACTTGCTCCAAGCTACCACTTGCCTCTTTCACAGCTACAATATTGTTAATCTCAGCCAACCGCGCAATTGTTCCCGGCAGAATATTCGAACCTGTGCGACCCGGAACATTATACACAATAAGTGGTAAAGTTGTGGAATCGGCAATAGCCTTAAAATGCTGATAGTATCCTTCTTGTGGGGGTTTATTATAGTAAGGTCCAACAAGCATGGCACCATGCACACCGACCTTTTCAGCTTCTTTGGTTAATTCTATCGAGGCTCTGGTATCATTTGAACCTGTGCCGGCAATTACAGTAGCTCTATCGCCTACGGCTTCCAATACCGCCCTAAAGAGATTAACCTTCTCACTGTTACTCAGTGTTGCCGATTCACCAGTGCTACCAGCCACAACAATGCCATCTGAACCATTATCTACAAGGTATTGTGCCAATTTTGCAGCTTCACTATAGTTAATACTATAATCATCATTAAACGGGGTTACCATTGCGGTTAAAACACGCCCGAAATTCCTCATTAAACTCTCCCCTTATTAAGTTGATAAACCAAACTTCTCATGAAGTGATTTAACTGCTGCTCCAACATCGCTTTGTGGCACAAGCACCGAAATGGAGGTATGAGAGTCTACTGTTTGGAGAATAGCAATCTTATTACATGACAATGCTTCAATAAAACTTGCCATAACTCCAGGTACTTCACGCATTCCGCCGCCAACAACCGATACTTTAGCGCAGTTTTCTAAGAGTTCAATTTCATACCCTTGGCGTTTGAGTTTAGCTGCTGCCCTTTCAGCGTGATCCGCATTAATCGTAAACATGATTTGACCTGGATGAACATTAATTAAATCAACGCTGATATCACTGTCGGCCAGTGTTTTGAATACTTTGAAACTGGCGTCACTCGCCATAGTTTCATCAAGATGAACTTTAATCTGAACAATATTTGTCAAATAAGTTACACCTGTAGCTACTTTATCGATTACTGCCGCTCCATCGGTATCTTCTTTGGCAATATTAGTGATTAGCGTACCAGGCGCGTCAGAAAACGTTGATTTTACTACAAGTGGAATATTTTTCTGCATAGCAATTTCTACTGCCCGAGGATGAATGACTTTAGCACCTTGATGAGCCAATTGACATACCTCCCCGTAGCTTATACAATCAAGAATCTTAGCATCATTGACAATTCTTGGGTCTGCTGTCATAATTCCGTCAACATCGGTATATATCTCTACCATCTCGGCATTTAGCGATGCGCCTAAGGCTGAAGCACTAGTATCACTTCCCCCCCGCCCCAGAGTGGTAAATTCGCCGTCGCCTGTCATCCCCTGGAAGCCACATATAACAGGTACTTTTCCTTGCTTTAAGAGGCTAATTATACGTGTAGGATCACATTTTAAAATCCGAGCATTATTAAATGTCGCATCAGTAATAATACCAGCGTGCCCTCCTGTTAGCATAACGGCTTCCATACCTGCGGCCTGTAGCGTTCCGGCCATAACCACAGCTGAAATCATCTCACCGCAATACATAATCTGATCGAGCTCACGAGCTGCAATACCCTTATATGCCGTTCGCGCTATTCCGATTAACGTGTCCGTCGCGTAGGGAGCTCCCTGGCGTCCCATTGCCGATACGACAACAACCGGACTAAATCCTTGGTCACGTGCCCGCTCAACCTTGCGCAATACCAGTTCCCGCACTTCGGGTGAAGCTACTGATGTTCCCCCGAATTTCTGGACAATTATTCGCATTTTTTACACCTCAAATTAAATTATGTTCAACCATGTACTCGGCAATCTGCACAGCATTAAGCGCCGCACCTTTCCTGATTTGATCGCCTACTACCCACATATTTAACCCGTGAGGCACGGTTTTATCTGCGCGAATCCGACCAACAGATACTTCGTTACGGTCAGAAGTATACAATGGCATAGGATATAACATCTCAGCCGGATTATCTTCCACAATAACGCCGGGAAACTTAGCCAGTACCTGTTTAGCTTCTTCAGGAGACATTGGACCATCAAGCTCAATATTAACTGATTCAGAATGACTCCGATATACTGGTACTCGTACTGTTGTTGCAGTTATACCAACAGTGTAGTCATTCAATATTTTATGGGTTTCATGTACCATCTTCATTTCTTCTTTGGTGTAGTCATCTTCGACAAATACGTCAATTTGGGGTAACAGGTTAAAGGCTATCTGATAATGTTTTGGTAAACTCGCGCCTGGCAGTATGTTAGCCTCAACCGGACTTTTTTCCATAACTGCCTTAACCTGATCTGTCAACTCATCAATTGCTTCTTTGCCTGCGCCGGAAACAGCCTGGTAAGTTGAAACAACAATCCGCTTTATCTTAACAACATCATAGATCGGCTTGAGCGCCATAACCATAATAATTGTGGAACAATTAGGGTTAGCAATAATTCCTTTATGATTTTTTATTGCCTCAGGATTCACCTCAGGTACGACTAGGGGTACTTCCGGGTCCATACGGAACGCACTGGAATTGTCGATAACAACAGCGCCACGCTTGACTGCTTCTGGCGCTAACGTTTTGCTAGTTGCCCCACCAGCAAACAAGGCAATGTGCACGTCCTTGAATGAATCAGGTTTTGCTTCTTCAACTATGTAGTCCTTGCCCATAAATTCGATCACTTTGCCGGCTGACCGCTCAGACGCTAGAAGCTTTAATTCATTAAACGGAAACTCCCGCTCTTCAATTAGTTTTAAAAATTCCTGGCCAACTGCTCCTGTTGCCCCCAAAATTGCCACATTATATTTTTTCATTTAGACAGCTCCCCCATACTTTTGACGTTATCTTATGCTACTTTGCAAAGCTTTAGCCCATTATATGTTCAAGACCATAAATTAGTCCATCAACAGTCAATACTTTTTTACAGGCCAGTACTACTCCAGGCATAAATGATTCCCGTGATATTGAGTCGTGGCGAATCGTAAGCGTTTGACCTAAACCGCCAAAAATAACTTCCTGGTGAGCTACATAACCTGGCAATCGGACACTATGCAACCTGATTCCCGCTAAATCTCCCCCCCGAGCACCTGTTAGTTTTTCTACCTCATCTGGATGGCCTTGACGCATATCGCCCCGTACCTTGGAAATTAACTCAGCAGTCCGAAGTGCTGTACCGGAAGGAGCGTCAAGCTTCTGATCATGGTGCATCTCAATAATTTCAACATGTGGCAGGTATTTTGCAGCTTCTTGCGCCAGTTTCATCATGAGAATAGCACCTATTGCAAAATTAGGTGCAATAATTGCATTAACCTTTGCAGCTGCGCAAAGCTCGCGAACTTCATTAAGCTCGGCTTCCCCTAGACCAGTAGTGCCTACTACTGGACATACTCCGTTTTTTATTGCAATTCTAATATTATTCATTACTGCTTCTGGGTTAGTAAAATCAACCATGACTTGGGGTTTTGTTTCGTTGATGACGGTAGTTAAATCGTTACCAACAGTTACGCCAGTCTTTCCTGCACCAATTATATCCCCAACATCGGCAAAAGCGGAGTTTTTGTCCACTGCACCTACTACGCTCAACTGCTGATCTTTATGAACTGCTAGTAAGACCTCCCGCCCCATTTTACCATAGGCTCCACAAACCATTACTCTAATCAAGCGCTATCCACCTCCTGTTAATAAAAAGCAGCCGGTGAGCGCGTTTCTCACCGGCTGCCAAATGGCAACGTTTTTCTGACCATAGGAAAATAAAATATATCTTCCCCTGACCAGATGAGATAGCGCTCCACCAAGTAATGGTGACAGTCTTAAATCTATTTGATGTAAGACCAATAAGAAGACTTGGCAGTCTTGCTTACTTCGGCGGTCGCCCCTTTTCTCTCAGGTCATTGATGCCACTCTCCCTGAAAGTACTCTTGACGCCCGCACCTCTACTTCATCCTGTACAGGATGTTGCTTATTCATTTTATACACATTTTATACTAAAGGTTCCAGTATTGTCAATAAATATTAAAAAACTGTATACTTGCAAACAAAATCCCCATAAGAAAACCCCAGTTATTTTAACGCGTGAGTTTCGACATCTTTAGCGCCATTTTGTCTAAGTACCTGAGCTGCTTGATTAACCTTAACAGCATCAGAACGAATAATAGCAAGAATTCCGCCCTGTGCTACCTGCTGCTCATAACGCCTGCCTGCTTCTGCCGGAATACCCCAGTCGATAAGACCGCCGGCAATACCACCTGCGACTGCTCCGCTTAAAGCTGCAGCAATAGGTCCTGCGGCAAGGATTGGTCCGACACCAGGAATAGCCAAGGCACCAGCACCTAGAAGCAAACCTCCAATACCACCCAAAGTACCGCCTGTTAGGGCACCGTCAGTAATATCATCCTCAAAATATTCCTCTCCCTGCTGGGCTCGATTATTTTTGTTCTTAGAAACAATATTAATTTCCTCAGTTGTAAACCCTTGTGATCTAAGTGCATTAACAGCCCGCTCGGCATTATCACGAGAATTGAATACGCCAATTACACTTTTAACACCTTGAGTACTCCCTTGCATTGCTCCAGACTGAGTTTGAACAGAGGAGCTTGGAGACTGCGTCTGGGAATTGACAGATTGAGTCTGAGCTTGGGCATAGCTATTGACCAAGGCGTTTCCTGCCTGACCTGTAGTCTGAGTTGGTGCTTGGCTGCCACCACTGGTATTGTTTGTGTTCGCCATCAATAAAGCCTCCTAACATTAGTCTGATATTCGTCTAATGTTAGGTTTAACCAGCATAAGATTTTTTATTCCCGGCTAAATCGCGAATACATACGGTCGTAGGCATTATTTAAATCGACAATGACAACTTCATCACCAATGCGTCTAATAGCCTGCCACGGTATTGTTGTTATTTGCCTGTCATTTAAAAATTGAAACACTGTTTTAGGTTTTGGCAGTATTAATCCGCTAATCGCACCAGTTTGACTGTCAAAAGTTAGTTCACATTCACCAATTGTACCTAGCCGGGCACCATCTCCCAAATTAATAACTTCTTTCCCTGCCATTTCGCTTATCCGCATACAATCACCTACTTTACTTATTGCCGAATGATTTACTAAGCAGCGGTTGAATAACCGCTACTCCAATAGCCGTCATTGCTAAAGGATCGAAGGCGAGTATACTTATCGTTATTCTCTCAGGCAGTTCAAGCTTCAAGAATGAAACGATCATAACTAACGATAGATATACACCGCCCGCAGTGGCCACCAATTCCTGCACAGCATTGGAAAAGGGTGATGGCCGAGGCTCTATTGGCGGAACATTATCCAGCCCTACACGGGAGCGACAGACACGAAGCCAAATAGACCAAATAGCTGCCAGAATAATCACAACTAACGTCGCCCATGTATACATGGCAGCCCCCCCTTAACCTGCTTCTACCAATGTATATGGTAGCTTAAAGTAAGTTATGAAAAAACTTCAAGGGCAAAATCCCTTGAAGTTTTATTTTCCAGTACTGCCTAAGCCACCCATGCGCTCATTGCCGGAGCAATCATTATCGGTTTTTAAATATTTATAAAAAATTCCCTGAGCCAAGCGAGTTCCTTTAGTTATTACTACCGACTTATCACCATGATTAAATATTGCAATTAAAATATGTCCTTCATTATCCTGATTATTATAATAATCAGCATCAATGATTCCCTGTCCGTTAATTAAACTCAGGCTATGCTTGACAGCCAGCCCGGAGCGGATATGAATACCCAAATATTCATCACTTTCCATATAGGCTTTTAGCCCTGTAGGTACTAATGTAACCTTCCCAGGATCTAAAGTTGCATCATATCCGGCGGCAATATCATACCCAGCGCTTAACGCGGTCTTACGAGCAGGCAAGATAATCCCACAATCTTGATACTTACTAATTATTTCAAAACCTCTAGCCATAATATCTCCTTCGTTAAAATTTAAAATTAGTATCAATACCGGCAGCATCAACAGGACCAAGGGCAGTAAAACATATGTTTTCAGTAGTAAACATGCGTTCAATCATTTGGTTAATATCTGTCAGCGTCACTTGATCAATCTTGCTTACGACTTGATCTAAGGAGATAAATTTACCTAAGGAAACTTCCATCTTGCCTATACGCGACATCCGGCTACTTGAACTTTCTAAACCAAGCAATAAACTACCTTTTATTTGTTCTTTAGACTTGATCAATTCTTGCTGACTTATTCCTTTGTTTTTCAAGTCCTTTAAGTTTTCCATAATAAGATCCAAAACCTGGTTAATATTGCTGGGACGAGTACCCGCGTACACTGTGAGTAATCCAGCATCCTTATAATTATTCTGATAGGAATATACCGAGTAAGCCAAACCACGTTCTTCACGAATGGATTGGAATAACCTAGAGCTTATTCCTCCACCCAAAACATTGTTCATGATATGCACAGGATATATTTCCGGAGAATCTTGAGGTACACTCAACGTTCCTAGGCACACATGCACCTGCTCAATATCCTTACTAATGATTGTTTGGGACGGAGTAAGCCGTGGTGCCGTTATTGCCATTATTCGTCGTTGGCCTGTCATCGCACTAAAATAGCGCGAAGCTAACTTCACCAATTCTTCGTGTGTTATATTGCCGGCTGCAGCGATAACCATATTTTCTGGTGTATAGAAATTCCGATAATATTCCATGACTAACTCACGATTGAACCGTCCGATCGAATCAGTCGTGCCCAAAATATTCCGGCCAAGCGGATGACTAGGCCAAACAGTATCGAGATGAATATCATGCACCAGTTCATCTGGTGAGTCTTCGTACATATGTACTTCCTCAATTACAACCTGCCGCTCCCGTTCAATATCTTCTTCCGCAAACTTCGATGCGAGCAGCATATCACTCAAAATATCCAAAGCCAACTCAGCATGGGAATCTAGAACTTTTAAATAATAACAAGTATATTCTTTAGCTGTAAAAGCATTGAGCTGACCGCCCACAGCATCTACTACCTCTGCAATATCTTTTGCTGAACGCTGGGCAGTTCCTTTAAACATTAAATGCTCGATGAAATGGGAAATACCATGATTATATTCTTCTTCAAACCTTGATCCTGTTCCTATCCATATACCCATAGTAACTGATTTTACATACGGAATCGTTTCGGAAACAACACGAATTCCGTTAGGCAATACTGATTTTTGATACATAAAATCTCCTTTTCATTAACCCAAAATAAGACACCTTAATTCATTTTATCAACAGTAACAGCAAGTACAGCAACTCTACTAATGCTTCAAACAAACAATTTGTCAGATAAGTATATTCCTTATTATACCTAAAGTTGCTAAATAAAAAAACAGAGATATTCGATTTAACGTTTATCTCTGTTTAAAAGATTTTATCTGCTAGTTGTTGAGGTATTTAACTACCCCGTTAAAGATACCCTGGGCTATTTTATTTCGGTAGCTATCCTCCTGCAGCTTGCGGGCTTCACCAGTGTTGCTTACAAATCCCATCTCAACCAAAATACTTGGCATTGTTGTGTTCCGTAGAACATAGAAAGTAGCCGAGGAAGTGCCTTTATCTGCAGCGCCAGTTTCTCTGATAATATTGTCCTGAACCTCCAACGCCAATTTGGATGACTTACCGCTTGGGAAAAAGGTCATCGCTCCATAAATTTCAGGATTGGGGTTAGAGTTTGAGTGAACACTAACAAATATATCAGCATTGTTAGCTTCGGCAATATCAACCCTTGCAGCCAACTCCTGCCCAAGAGAGCTGCCTTCAGACGCAACTGTGCGATCGGTTTCTCTAGTCATAACTACTTTCGCTCCAGCTTTAGTAAGCTTGTCTCTTAATTTTAAACTAACAGCTAAATTATTGTCGGTCTCTCTGGTGCCATTGGCTACTGCACCAGGATTGCTGCCACCATGGCCAGGATCAATAACGATTACTTTACCACGTAGTACACCACTATCTGTAATCCCTGAGTTCCCAGTTTGCGGTGGAAGTGGAGTTACTTTAACTGGATTGTCCGGTGAGGTAGTCGTAGATTTATTTCCTCCAAAAACATTCAATATTGGGCCAAGGATTTTATCGAACAATAAGCTGAACAATTTACTGAAAACATTGGAACCACCATCGGTCGAAGGAACACTTGAAGCCCCCAAGGTTGCAATTACACTGTCTAAAGACGCGGCATGACTTACTTGTACTGGGCCCAATATATTAAATACCAAAACAAACAGCATTAATAGTGTCAATATTTTTTTGCTATGCACAGAAAACCTCCTGTATTATTATTTTTTACTTGTGGAACTTGTCCTGCAATACCGGCCAGTACGCCGGGTCTTCTTCGCCAAGCTTCCACATGGCGGCACCAGCAATATCATACTTGCTGATAAGGGCCAGTTTGTATTTCAAACTTTCGCTGTTTTCAAACCAAACAGTATGCGCTGTACCGTCATTTGCGGTATAGCTAAAATACGGAGATTTAGAAGTGTCATCCCATTGTGCTGCTTTACCATATCGCTGAGCCAAATCCATCGTCGCCTTAAACTCTAAAGAATGCGTACCTTGGGCAGACCAGTCATAACCATAAGCTGCAATACCAAGATAGAGTTTATTTTTAGGAATAAACTTGAGCGCATATTTTAGATTGTTTTCTACCCACCGAATATCAGCAAGTGGTCCTGGACCGCTCCACGTGCCGTGGTTGTCGTATGTCATAATCATAATTTTATCAGCATACTTGGCAAGTTCGGCATAGTCGTATGCAGCTGCCACATCGTTACTTTCATCCTGCTTTGGAAAAACATCAATTGACACAATATAGCCCTGGGGTTTAAGACGGGCATAAAGCTCGCGCATAAATGCCGTCAGATTATCACGATCTTCGGCAGGCACCATTTCAAAGTCAACATTGATACCGTCAAGATCGTATTTTTTTATATAATCTTCAAAGTTGTCGATGGCTTTAGTCCTAAGCATAGGATTTGACAATACATTGTGAACAGGCAAGGTAGCGCCAGCTTCTTTGGCGTTGTTAACCAAAAGCAGCACTGTTATATTTTTCTGATGGGCAGTTTTGACCACAGATGCGTGATCATTTCCTCCACGGTCTATGACTGTACCATCAGCCTGCATTGTAGCCCAAAATGGAGCAATTGTTTTAATTACATCAGCATTCTTTACCATAGAGTTATAAGAAGAAGTATCTGTTCCCCACCATTCAGCATAAAAGCCGATAAACTCTTTCGGTGAAGCATTCATTAAGCCGCTGGCAGGATCACTTTTGGCTGTTTCATCTGTTGGATCATTAAAAGCATTTCCCATAAACTTGCCCATAAAGAGCCCCAGCAAAATATTCAGCAGGCCTTTACCGTTACTCATGTCAGCCGCCCCGCCAGAATCATTAGAACTAGTAGTCTGTCCCAATAAATCTGATACTGAAAAAGCATTCGCGGTCGTCACTGGCAGCAAGATGGTCATCATAAAAACCATCATTATCAGCCAGGATATTAGATTCTTATGCTTGTCCATCGTTCAGCCTCCATTCCAGCAGCCAAGCAAGTAAATTACATAATTATTTTATTATGTAAACACTATGCTATCATATTTATCGTCTTTTATCAATAAAAAAAACAGGCTTTCGCCTGCCTTTTTTTGTTATTTAAGTATATCAGATACTGTAGTTATCGTATATCCACGTTTTTTTATTTCAGCGATAAGGTCTGGAAGGGCCTGCGCAGTCGGCGCAGTCGGATGCATTAGGATAATAGCACCGTTATGGAGTTTTTTTAGTACTCGATCTTTAAGAACTTGGGGCGGCGGCCGTTTCCAGTCCACTGTGTCAATGCTCCACATAATCGTAGTATAATTCAGGTCCTTAGCAGCCATCAGTACTGTATTATTGTATTCTCCATAAGGCGGCGCGTATAAGCTAGTTTTAATTCCGGTAACATTTGCTACAAGCTCTTCTGTCTTTAGTATCTGTTCTTTATTTTTTTCTTTGCTCAAGTTATTAGGGTGCGGATGGCTATATGTATGGTTGCCCAGTTCGTGTCCTCTGTTGGCTAAATCTTTAAGTATTTCTGGATATTTATTAGCCCAGCTTCCACCAATAAAAAAAGTAATATGTACATTATTTTCATCAAGTGTTTTGAGCATATTGGGGAGATATTCTTCGCCCCAGAACACATTGCAAGCCAGAGCGACTTGAGGCTGAGACGTGTTGCCCTGGAAAAGAGGTGGCGGTACTGATGGAAGACTCGTAGTGGCTATTAATGGTTGAAGAATACCTGATAACATAGCTACTGTCATAAAAACACCAACAGCAAAATACACATACCAGTGGCGAATCTTTCCTACAACCACCATTTTACACTGCATATCAATCAACTCCTGCCCGCACTTACATGTAGTACAGTGTATTAGTGTTGGTGGCTATTTATGAGCAAAATAAAAAGACTTGGCTTATGCCAAGTCCCGATAGGTACTTATTATTGTTCTGCGCCTTCAAGGGCTGCTTCCCGTGGCTCTGCTTTTAGCAATTCCTTACGTGACAAATTAATGCGGCCTTGACGGTCAATTTCAGTGACTTTGACCATAATTTCATCGCCTACTTTAACAACGTCTTCAACTTTAGCAACACGTTCACGTGCTAGTTGCGAAATGTGTACAAGTCCTTCCTTGCCAGGAAGAATTTCGACAAATGCGCCAAAATTCATTAGACGAGTGACTTTGCCACTGTAGACTGCACCAATTTCCACACTACGCACTAGAGTTTCGATGATGCGTACTGCCTTTTGACCAGCCTCAACATCAACGGCGGCAATAAATACCTTACCATCATCCTCAATGTCGATGGTAACACCTGTTTCCTCAATAATCTTTTTAATCGTCTTACCACCTGGTCCAATAACATCACGGATTTTGTCTGGATCAATTTCCATCGTAATAATGCGTGGTGCAAAGGGCGACAATTCTTTTCTTGGCTCGTCAATAGCCTCAAGCATTTTTCCTAATATGTGCATTCGGCCGCGTTTTGCTTGAGCTAACGCATCTACAAAAATCTCTTTGGTGATACCTGATATTTTCATATCCATCTGCATAGCAGTCACGCCTTGAGCAGTACCGGCAACTTTGAAATCCATATCGCCAAGCGCGTCTTCCATGCCTTGGATGTCAGTCAAGATTGTGTGATTTTCACCATCTTTAACCAAGCCCATAGCAACGCCAGATACCGGCGACTTAATCGGTACTCCTGCATCCATTAGTGATAGTGTACTGCCGCATACGCTTCCCATGGAGGTTGAACCGTTGGACTCAATAACCTCCGACACCAAACGAATAGTGTACGGGAATTCAACCTCTGAGGGGATAACAGGTACTAGCGCCCGCTCAGCTAACGCTCCATGGCCGATTTCGCGACGTCCCGGACCACGTGACGGTCTGGTCTCGCCTACACTAAATGATGGGAAGTTATAATGATGCATGTAGCGTTTCGATTCCTCAACACCAAGACCATCAAGAATCTGCTCATCCCCGATAGCGCCCAGAGTAGTAATTGTAAAGACTTGAGTCTGACCACGGGTGAACAAGCCTGAGCCATGAGTACGCGCCAAAAGACCTACCTCACAGGTAATGGGCCGTACTTCGTCAATCTTGCGACCGTCTGGACGGATTTTATCGACAGTAATCATTTTACGGACAATTTCTTTGAGAATTTTTTGGAACATGTAACTAATGTCTTTTGCATTCTCAGGATAAATTGCTAAGAAATGCTCTGTAGCTTCAGACTTAACCTGTTTGATGTTCTCCTCGCGCTCGAGCTTGTCAGAATTAGATACAGCAATTTTCAACTTATCGGTTATGTAGTCCCTCATAGCTGCATCAATTTGACTTGGGACTTCATAAATAGGTTTTTCTTTCTTAGGTTTGCCGATTTTTGCAATAATCTCTTCTTGAAAAGCAACAATTTCCTTAATCGCAGCATGCCCAAATAAAATAGCTTCAAGCATGGTCTCTTCAGATAACTCGTTCGCTCCAGCTTCAACCATCAAAATGGCATCTTTAGTTCCTGCCACTACTAAGTTAAGGTCACTTTTCTCTTGCTGATCTATGGTAGGATTCAAAACAAACTGGTTATTGAGTAATCCAACGCGAACGCCGCCAATAGGCCCATTAAAAACAATGTCAGAAACGCCTAGGGCACAAGATGCACCAATCATTGCTGCAATATCAGGCGGGTTATTCTGATCCACTGACATTACTGTGGCTACCACATGAACGTCATTACGCAGGCCCTCGGAAAATAGCGGGCGAATAGGCCGGTCAATTAAACGACCAGCTAAAATTGCAGCTTCACTCGGACGTCCTTCCCGTTTGATAAATCCTCCAGGAATTTTACCTACCGAATACAAGCGTTCTTCATAATCCACTGTTAATGGAAAAAAATCAATCCCTTGTCTTGGCTCAGCCGATTGAGTTGCAGCTACCAATACAGCAGTATCGCCGTAGCGAACCAGCACAGCACCGCTAGCCTGCTTGGCCATTTTACCTGATTCAATGATCAAGGTCCGGCCACCTAATTCCATCTGGAATTTGTCCATATTTTGTTTTCCTCCTCTGATTAAACCCCTTTTCTTTTAGCAAAGATTAACTGTTCGACATTTTTCTTATTATTCCCTTTTTTATTTTTCTTTAACCTGGAAAATAAATAAAAAAAAAGCGGAAAGTCCGCTTTTTTTTATTTTCTCAGGTTTAGTTTTTCCAAAATTGAACGGTAACGCTCAATCTCACTTTCACGCAGATAGTTCAAGAGACCTCTGCGTTGACCAACCATTTTCAATAGACCACGACGGGAGTGATGGTCTTTTTTGTGCTCTCGCAAATGCTCAGTGAGGTAATTAATACGCTCGGTAAGAATAGCAATCTGAACTTCCGGAGATCCGGTATCATTTAAGTGCACACGATATTTTTCAATAAGTTTTTGTTTGTTTTCAGGTGTCAACACGATGGTTCACCTCCTTCTTCTTGCTTATCCCCATTAGCCAAGACATCGCCGGAGACTCGATTATCCTCGCTACGGTTAATAGAGTGACTAAAGCACTGTAATATATTTTACCATAAACTTTATGCCATGTAAACCTTGTTAGCTAACAAAATAATTTTTCCGGGCAAATTCAATATCAGCCTTCATTTGCTGCTTAAGTTGTTCAATACTGGTAAAAGCAATCTCGCCTCGAATGCGGTCAATAAATTCTATTTTTAACCGCTGTCCATAAATGAAGCGATCGAAATCCAAGATATGCACTTCTATCCGACGTGTTTGCCTTGTGAAAGTAGGATTATTACCGATATTAGCAACACCACTCAACTTTTCACCTGTTTCGTTATGGACATACACGGCGTACACCCCATCAGCAGGAACTAAGAGCCCCTGAGGAATAGCTAAATTTGCTGTAGGAAACCCTAACTTTCGCCCTCGCTGATCACCCTCAATAATTTTCCCAGTTATGGTTGCTGGCCGCCCAAGCAAATCTGCAGCAGGCTTGACAGCACCATCAGCAACCAGTTGCCTAATGGTGGTGCTGCTTACAATGACCCCTTCCACATCTACCATGTTCACTACATCGACAGTGAAACCGTGTTTAGAGCCAGCCGTTGTCAATAACGCTGGCGTTCCGGCACCTCTGTATCCATAAGTAAAGTTTGCTCCTACGACAACATGCCTAAGATTAATATTATTTACAATTTTTTGAAGAAATTTTTCAGGCGTTAAACGTAAAAGCTCAGTAGTAAAAGGAACATTAAATAACATGTCCACACCCAATTCTGCAATAAGATCAACTTTTTCCTGATTAGTTATAATGAGTGGTGGACAGCGGTCAGCATCAATCACGTTGAGAGGATGATTACTAAAAGTAAACACAGCGCTAGAACAGTTTTTGCTTCTTGCTTGCTGAGCAGTACGCTTAATGATCGCCTGATGCCCAATATGAATACCATCAAAAGTTCCTAACGCCATATAGACGGGCGGATACTGACGAACATTTTCTATCTGGGTAAAGACTTTCATACTGTTTCTGTTTCTCCTCATTACCGCCTATGTAAGAATCCGGATCGTTACCGATCCGGACTTAAGATTTTTACTGGCGTCAGTGTCGCATGACCTTCAGCCTGATATATTTCCCGACCGATTCCAATGAAATTATTCTGATAATCATAGATTTTTACTAAATCAGCACCGCTTTTTTCGCAACAGATAGTACGCCCATTTTTTACTGCCTGAGATTCTTGTTCAGATAAAACTATAGCAGGAACATGAGTCAGAACGCTATCCGCACTTTGAACAGCCTGTTCTTTATTAGCAAGAATTTCTTCGAGTGTTAAGGACTGTTCTAGAGAGAAGCTACCCACCCGTGTTCTGACCAAAAAGCTCATTACCGCCAGGCAATTCAGCTTGTAGCCAATATCAGCGCACAATGTACGAATATATGTTCCCTTAGAACAGGTCACATCAAAGACAATACCAGTTTCATACTCTGTCACAAGTGCAATATTGTCAATCATAATTTTGCGTGGTTTCCGCTCAACAGTCTGACCTGCGCGGGCCAGTTCATATAACTTTTTGCCACCGACTTTGATAGCTGAATACATGGGGGGGATTTGCTCGGTAGCACCAATAAAAGAAGTCAGCACTTCTTTTATCTGGCTCGCACTTGGCTTGTTATACGAACGTCTATTAATAATCTGGCCAGTATCGTCACCAGTGTCTGTTTCCAGGCCAAACGTAAGTTCAGCCCGATAACTTTTATCTGCATCGGTCAAATACTCAACTAGTCTAGTGGCATTGCCGATAAATACCGGCAAAATACCAGCTGCTGCTGGATCCAACGTACCGGCATGTCCGACACGTTTTATACTATACAGACGTCGGATAAACGCTACTACATCATGGGATGTCATTCCCGGGGGTTTTAGAACATTAATTATACCACTCTGCATCATTCAATCTTAAACCCTTTAGCTAACTGTTTTTTTGCTGCCTCTATAATCAACCGCTTAGCTATATTAAGAGGTTCTGTTACAGTGCAGCCAGCTGCCCGTGCATGACCGCCTCCACCAAAAGCGAGTGCGATCTGGCTAACATCTGCAGATCTGGAGCGCAAGCTTACTCGTATATTATTATCTGCTTCTTTAAACATGATGGCGATTTCAACGCCCTCAATGTTGCGTGGATAATTAATGAATCCTTCAGTTTCATCTCTGAGATTAGCTAATATTTCTTGTCTCAATGTCAACGTCGCTATTTGCCCGCTTTGACCACAGTCTACAATCTCCAGTGTCTCAAGCACTTTGGGCAATACTTCAATAACAGCCCGCGGCTTTGTATCAAGATGTTCAGAAATAATATGTGGCTTAGCACCCGCTGCCACCAGCTCCGAGGCAAATATAAGTGTTTCTGCCGAAGTATTGGCAAACCGGAAAAATCCGCAGTCAGTAGCTATTGCAGTAAACAATGCAGTGGCCATACTAGGAGTGATAATAGCGTCCACTTCTTTAAAAAGCTTTACAATTATTTCTCCGGTAGCCGCTGCCTGACTATCTATATACCAGTAGTCAGCAAATTTAAGATTAGATATATGATGGTCCAGATTAAGTATCGGCGCTTTCACCGCATCCCGGACTTTACCGATCCGCTCCAAATCGCTAGAATCAAGCACTACCAGCAAATCAGCTTGACTTTCTGAACTATCTGGTTTCTTGACTTTTTCCCAATCTGAAAGAAATTTAAAGGTTCGCGGTATTTCATCATCAAGCAACATCCTAACCTGTTTTCCTTGGGCCGACAGGTACGCATTCAGCGCAAGAAGCGATCCTAAGGCATCACCATCCGGATGAACATGGGCAGTAAGTACAATATTATTAGCTTCCTTTAACAGCTTGGCACTGTATGCTATAGAAACTTCCACTGTTACTGATTGCCTTCTTCCTGCTTAATTTTTAAGATAAGTTCCTGAATGCGCGCACTATACTCTAGTGTTTCATCAAGGTGTAGCGACAATTCGGGAGCAAATCTCATGCGAATGCGTTTACCAATTTCGGCCCGCATATAACCTAACGATTTCGTAAGTCCGGCCCAGGTTTCAGCTTTTTGGTCATCGGTGCCCATGAGGCTAACATACACCTTAGCACTGCGTAAATCGCCAGTAGCTTCCACTCTGGTAACTGTTACGAAACCAATACGAGGATCTTTAAGTTCAGTCAAAATCATTTTACTAATTTCCTGCTTGATAAATTCCTGAACCTTTTCTGCCCTCAGTTGTCCCATAGTAATTCCTCCGGTATCTAAACGTATGCTTTAACCTTTTGGGGTGACTTGTTCCATAATAAATGCTTCAATAATGTCGCCTTCTTTAACATCACGGAACTTTTCAACTGTTATACCACACTCATAGCCTTGTGCAACTTCTTTAACATCATCTTTAAAGCGGCGCAATGACTCAAGTTTCCCTTCATGTATAACAATACTATCTCGTATAAGTCGCACTTGGGCGGTACTGGTTATTTTTCCTTCAAGAATATATGAACCGGCAACAACTGCCTTAGGAATTGAAATTACCTGACGTACTTCAGCACGCCCCAAAATGACTTCTTTGAACTCAGGCGCCAGCATGCCAGTAATAGCGGCTTCAACATCATTAATTGCATCATAAATAACCCGGTAATTTCTAATATCAATTTTTTCATTGTCTGCGGCTTTACGAGCATTGCCGTCAGGACGAACATTAAAACCAATAATAAGGGCATTAGACGCCGCAGCCAGCATAACGTCTGATTCATTAATAGCGCCTACACCGGCATGAACTATGTTTACCCTTACTTCCTTATTTTTAATGGCTACGAGCGACTGGCGAAGGGCCTCGATTGATCCCTGAACATCAGCTTTAACTACAATGTTTAGGTCTTTTATGCTGCCTTCTTGAATTTGCTTAAATAAATCATCCAGTGAAACCTTCTGCGATTGCTTGATTTCATCTGTACGTTTTTTAGCTACACGTTTCTCGGCTACAGCCCTGGCTGTTCGCTCGTCAATAGCTACTAAAGTGTCGCCAGCTTGCGGAACATCAGCTAGACCAAGTACTTCTACCGGTGTAGCCGGTTCAGCTTTCTTTATTTTCTCGCCCCGGTCATTAACCATTGCCCGCACTTTACCATAAGCCGTGCCAGCAATTATTGTGTCGCCGATTCTAAGCGTACCTTTTTGCACTAAAACAGTTGATACTGGACCCCGTCCTTTATCAAGCTTAGCTTCGATAATTGTTCCATAAGCTAAGCGGTTAGGATTTGCCTTAAGATCAAGCATCTCCGCTACTAACAAAATCATCTCGAGTAGTTCGTTGATACCAGTCTTCTGATGGGCTGACACGGGAGCCATGATAGTATCGCCGCCCCAATCTTCAGGTATTAGCTGGTGCTCAGCCAATTGTTGCTTGACTCGATCTGGATTTGCTCCTGGTCGGTCCATTTTATTGATTGCAACAATAATTGGAACTTTTGCCGATTTGGCATGGTTGATTGCTTCAATAGTCTGAGGCATAACACCGTCATCGGCGGCAACTACCAGAATGGCAATATCAGTCACTTGTGCACCACGTGCGCGCATAGCCGTAAAAGCCTCGTGGCCCGGAGTATCTAAAAAGACAATTTTTTTGCCTTGACACATTACTTGATAAGCGCCAATATGCTGAGTTATCCCGCCTGCTTCCTGAGAAGTAACATGAGTTTGCCGGATAGAGTCTAAGAGCGACGTTTTACCATGGTCAACATGACCCATAACGGTAACAACCGGTGGGCGATAGACCAAATCTTTCTCATCGTCTTCAATTTCAGGAATTTCTGTCGGGTCTTCTTCTGGCGGAATTGCTTCTACCGCAACCCCGAATTCGCCACCTAAGATGGTAGCAGTGTCAAAATCAACTTCCTGGTTTATACTAACCATCGTTCCTAGCATCATTAGTTTTTTGATTACTTCGCCTGCTTCACGACCCATTTTTCCAGCAAGTTCTTTAACTGTAATCGATTCACCAATTTTAATGCTCTTAGGTTTGGGCATCTCAGCCTTGACCTGCGCAGCCTGATTTCTGTTAGGCTGATTCCTATGTTGGTTAGAACGCTGCTGTGAGTTTCTATTTCCCGGGCTTGAACCGCCACTATTTCGCGTGTTATTATTAGGCGGTCGACGATTGTTGTTTTGGAACTGCGAATTCTGCTGTCCTTGAGGTCTGTTGTCGGCACCTCCAGGACGATTCTGAGGCTGAGCAGCAGTCTGCGGGCGTTGTGGTGGTCGATTCTGTTGATTATTGTAGTTTGGACGATTTTGTGGTTGCTGTTGATTATTATATGCCGGCCGATTTTGCGGCTGTTGCTGTTGATTATTATATGCCGGCCGATTTTGCGGCTGTTGCTGTTGATTATTATATGCCGGCCGATTTTGTGGCTGTTGCTGTTGATTGTTATAAGGCGGCCGATTCTGCGGTGGTTGCTGTTGATTATTATATGTCGGCCGATTTTGCGGCTGTTGCTGTTGATTATTATATGTCGGCCGATTTTGCGGCTGTTGCTGTTGATTATTATATGCCGGCCGATTTTGCGGCTGTTGCTGTTGATTATTATATGTCGGCCGATTTTGCGGTTGTTGACTAGGAGTATGTACTTCTTTAGCTGGCTGCGACATTTCACGTTGTTCGGCTTTAGCTGCGGGTTGTTCAGGTGCTCCCGTTTTCCGCGCAAAAGTCCGCTCAATAGCCACCTTTGCATCTTCATCCACACTGCTCATATGATTCTTTGCAGTGATCTCATGACGTCCTAAAATATCTATGATAACTTTACTTGTAGTACTATATTCCTTGGCTAATTCATATACTCTGTATTTGGACATTGATCCACCCCCATTTTCTTTCTCTCCCACAGTACTATTTATTCTTCGAGAGCCCGTACAATCGGCGTGACAAAACCAGCATCGGTTACTACCACAGCCGCCCGTAATGCTTTACCTATAGCACCACCTAACTGCTCTTTAGTTAAAGCGCAGTAAACAGTAATATTCCTGTATTCAGCTTGATATTGATATTCTTTTTTTGTACTGTTAGATGCATCTGTTGCAATAATGAGTATTCTGGCTTTACCTGATTTAATAGCACCTTGCACAGCAAAATCGCCTGACACTATCTTACCAGCTTTTTGAGCCAGACCCAAAACCGACATTAGCTTTTGCTCATTCATTCCGTAATCCCAACCCTAAGCGCATTGTAGACATCTTCAGCAATCTGGTGTTTGAGAGCTCTTTCTAGTCGCTTCTCTTTAAAAGCTTTAGTCAAACACTGCTCACTGCGGCACATGTAGGCACCTCTTCCGGCTCTTTTTCCAGTAGGATCAAGCACAACTTCATCTTCTGGCGTTCTAACAACTCTCAGTAAATCCTTTTTTGATTTCATCTCTTGACAGCCAACGCACATTCTGAGAGGAATTTTTTTCGGCTTCACACCAATTCCTCCAGCGCCGCACTCGGTGAAAAGGCTGGTGATTGAGTAACCTGAGATTCGCTCTTGATATCAATTTTCCAACCGGTAAGTTTAGCAGCAAGACGGGCATTTTGTCCTTCTTTGCCTATAGCCAGCGATAGCTGATAGTCAGGCACAACTACCCGTGACATCTTTTCGGTTTCCTGAACTTCAACTGAAACTACCTTCGCCGGACTTAACGCATTAGCTATATATTTTGCCGGGTCGGCGTTCCATTTTACAATATCAATTTTTTCCCCTTTCAATTCGTTCACTATAGTTTGTACCCGCATGCCTTTGTGACCTACACATGAACCTACCGGATCAACTGTCTCATCACGAGAATAAACGGCAATTTTAGATCTTAGACCAGGCTCACGCGCTACTGATTTTATTTCAACCACACCATCGTGAATTTCAGGCACTTCTAATTCAAACAGGCGCTTTAACAAACCTGGATGGGTTCGGGACACCAGTATCTGAGGCCCTTTCGTAGTTTTCTTAACCTCAACTATATAGCTTTTCAACCGATCGCCATGTTTGTATGTTTCATCTGGAATCTGCTCAGATGGCGCTAAAATAGCTTCAGCCTTGCCCAAGTCAATAAAAACATTCTTCTGTTCAATTCGCTGAACAATACCTGTAACGATATCGCTTTCCCTATTAGAAAACTCCTCATAAATCATTCCACGTTCAGCTTCCCGGATTCGCTGCACAACAACCTGCTTAGCCGTTTGAGCAGCAATTCGCCCGAAATTCTTCGGTGTAACCTCAAGTTCGACTACATCATCAAGTTCATAGCGTGGATCAATTGCTTTGGCTTCACTAAGAGATAATTCAAGACGTGTATCACTGACATCCTGCACAACATTTTTTCGCGCATATACATGTATTTCACCGGTAGTCCGTTCTAATGACACTCGTACATTTTGCGCTGACCCAAAATTTCGTTTATATGCTGAAATCAAAGCAGCCTCAATGGCATCAAACAGTATTTCAGGTGCAATACCCTTTTCTCTTCCTAGCTGTTCAAATGCTTGCATAAATTCTGCATTCATTAAAATTCCCCCTATTCAATTTTCACTGCTTAAAATTCAATATGAAGCCTGACTTGAGCAGTCTTTTCTCGCGGAATACTCACGACTTGCCCGTCAACCTCAATGCGAACATCGCCATCAGCCAAACCAATTAGTTTGCCTATAAATAACCTTTGTTCATTGATCGGCTCATATGTCTTTATTTCTACTTTATCACCAGCATGACGAATAAAGTCACGTTCCTTCTTTAGTGGACGGTCAAGACCTGGTGAAGACACTTCAAGGTAATAATGGTCTTTAATCAAATTGATCTCATCTAGTTTGGCCTCAAGGCGCTCGCTCACCCACTGACAATCATCAATCTCAATCCCCGCTTCTTTGTCTAAGAACACCCTCAGATACCAGTCGCGTTCTTTAACATATTCAGCATCAACCAGTTCGAGAGCACTATCAGCAATTATATCTGATACAAGCTTTTCAACAACTGATTCTATTTTTTCTTTCGACATGTCTTATTAACACCTCCGATTAACGGTTCTAAGCCGTAACAGTCTCTTGCTTTTTATTGTTACCTGATATCTTACCCCTCATACCTAATTATGGTAAGAAGTATTAACGCCTAAAATAAGATGAAAGAGTGGGTGCTCGGTACCCACTCTTGAAAAGTCAAATACTTTTATACTGCAATTATTATACCATTAAAATGGTAATCTTACAACCGGCTTTGGTCAATTTCTTAAAGTCATGCAAAAAGCATGATTTGATCCGTATCATCTAGCCCTTCTAAACAACCATGATTCTTTAAAATATCGATAACCGTTTTAGACACTCTACTGCGCGAACGTACATCTTCAATGGATGAAAAATGTTTGCTTTGACGGGCAGCTACAATGTTCTGCGCAGCTGATACACCTACTCCCTGAAGGGAACCAAGTGGCGGCAAGAGACCGTTACCAACAATTTTGAATTTGGTGGCATCCGATTTATATAAATCTACCCGATGTAAGACGAAACCGCGCAAGTACATCTCGTGCGCCATTTCTAAGACTGTTTGAATACTTTTCTCTTTAGTGGAAAGCGTATTTCCTTTTTCCTCTAGGGCTACAAGTTCATCCTTAAGCACTTTGGTTCCTTTAACAATCAAGTCAGCATCAAAATCTGTAGCCCTAACGGTAAAATAAGCCGCATAAAATGCCAACGGATGATGTACTTTACAATAAGCTATACGAAAAGCCATCATAACATAAGCTACAGCGTGAGCCTTAGGAAACATGTATTTAATCTTTTGGCAAGATTCAACATACCACTCAGGTACATTTTTGGCTCTGATCTTCTCGACATCATCGGGCTTAACGCCTTTACCTTTACGTACACCTTCCATAACCTTGAACGCTAACTGCGAGTCAACGCCTTTATGAATAAGATAAACCATAATATCATCGCGTGTGGAGATGGCTTCCGACAGTTTAGCCGTGCCACTTCTAATAAGATCCTGGGCATTATTGAGCCAGACGTCAGTACCATGGGAAAAACCGCTTATCCGTACCAATTCACTAAAGGTTTTAGGCTTAGTATCTTCAAGCATTTGTCTTACAAACTTAGTTCCAAATTCAGGTATACCGAATGTGGCAACCGTACTATTAAGCTCTTCAGGTGTAAGTTCAAGAGCATCTGTCGATGAAAATAAGCTCATCGTTACAGCATCGTCAAAGGGAATACTTTTTGCATCAATACCTGTCAAGTCTTCAAGCATTTTTATTACCGTCGGATCGTCATGCCCTAGAATATCAAGCTTAACTAGTCGACTGCTAATCGAATGATAATCAAAATGAGTCGTAATTGTTGAAGAGTTTTTGTCATCTGCTGGATATTGGATCGGTGTAAAATGATGCACATCCATATCACGCGGAATAACCATGATACCTCCTGGGTGTTGCCCAGTCGTTCTTTTTACTCCGGTGCAGCCACCAAGCAGTCGATTTATATGAGCATTACGGGCACCACAGCCTTTTTCACTTAAATAGTTCTTAACAAATCCGTACGCTGTCTTTTCCGCTATTGTAGCAATTGTTCCTGCTCTAAATACATTATCACGGCCAAATAATTCTTCAGTATATTTATGAGCTACCGGCTGGTAATCACCGGAAAAGTTAAGATCAATATCAGGCACCTTGTCACCGTGGAAGCCCATAAATACGGCAAATGGGATATCATGCCCATTTTTCTCCATTTGAGTCTGGCAGTTAGGACACTCTTTATCAGGCAGATCAAATCCACCTCCATAACTGCCATCATTTATAAATTCACTATATTTGCAGTTAGGGCAGCGCCAATGCGGCGGCAGTGGATTAACTTCAGTTATACCTGTCATGGTAGCAACAAAGGATGAGCCTACCGAACCCCGGGAGCCTACTAGGTAGCCGTCATCCATTGACTTTTTAACAAGCTTATGAGCGATAAGGTATAACACAGCAAACCCGTTATTTATGATGGATTTGAGCTCATACTCAAGACGTTCAGACACAAGTTCAGGCAATGGCGTCCCGTATAGCAATTCCGCGTTTTGATAAGACATAAATTTGATTTCTTCTTCTGCTCCAGGTATCTGGGGTGAATATAATTCTTCGGGGATTGGTTTAATGTTTTCAATAAGATCATTGATGCGACGCGGAGTCTCTACTACAACTTCATAGGCTTTGTCAGGACCAAGGTAGCTAAACTCAGACAGCATTTCATCAGTTGTCCGGAAAAAGAGCGGCGGCTGCCGATCGGCGTCATCATACCCTTGGCCAGCCATAAGAATGCGACGGTATACTTCATCTTCTGGATTTAAAAAGTGCACATCACAGGTAGCAACAACTGGTATCCCCAGCTTTTTGCCAATATCGCAAACTCTAATATTAATATCTCGCAGGCCTTGCTCATCAGCTACTTTTCCTTTACGCAATAAGAATTCATTGTTTCCGGTAGGCTGAATCTCGAGATAGTCGTAATACTTAGCAATATTTTTTAATTCCTCTTCACTGCTTCCATTTATCATAGCATGGATTAATTCGCCAGCCTCGCAGGCCGAACCTAGTATCAAACCTTCGCGATGACCATCAAGTATTATCCGGGGTATGCGCGGTTTACGATGCAGATATCTCAGATGCGATATCGATACCAGACGGTACAGGTTTCGCAGACCAATGTTGTTTTGCGCTAAAATTATAATATGGCGAGATTGGTTGATATCGTCATCAAATAGATAACCCTCCATACCATAAATCACTTTTATTCCAGCACTGCTTGCTTCCTCATATGCTTCAGGAAATGCCTGCACCACACCATGGTCGGTGATAGCAACAGCCGGGTGCCCCCATTTAGCCGCAGTCTTAATAAGATTTTTTGCAGAAACAATAGCATCTAGTGCACTCATACGAGTATGAGCATGAAGTTCAACCCGACGGATAGGCGCATTATCTTGGCGTTCAATTCTTTCCTCCGCCCTGCACATGCTATCGGCAAATAATACTAATTCATTAGCAAATTTGTCGTACTGAACCGTGCCTTTAACAGTAACCTGCATACCGTTTTTAATGAGTCCAGATGTCTTGTTAAATTGTTCTTTATTATCAAAAAATACTTTTCCGCTAATGCCATCAGTCAAGTCAACAAGATCAAAAGTTAATAAAAACCGACCTGATTTTAATTCTTTTAATTCGTGATTAATGATTTGACCGGTAAGAATAACATTCCGTGCTTCTTCTTGGATAGCGTTTATAGGCTGCACAGAATCGGCGACGCCTCTTATATTGCGACCAAATATTATTGGACTATCACCAGATTTAGATTTGAGCTGCGGTGCAGCCACTTCAATCAGGGCTTCCTTATATGCAGGCGTTAATAACGCATCATCACACTCGACCGGCGCTTCAACAGCTGAGCTGGTAAACTTGACTTCACAAATTTGGCCAAAGTCTTGAATAATAAACGATTTTATGGTCTGTTCCATACCACGATCTGTTAAAATTGCTGTTGATAGGTCGCCAACAGTCTCTATTGTTAATGTTTCTTCGTCATAGACCCAAGAAGCACTCAATAACAGGTGTTTAATGGCATGATGGCCTTGAACAACTCGTTCCACAAATCGGGGCCAGTTTTGCGTCAAATATTGTTTCAAATCTTTGATCTGTTGGTTAAATACAACTTTACTCAAGCCACATTTCTGACATAAATGCTCTGCAGCAACGTTAAGCACCTGCTCTGAAATAGGTTTGGCAGCAGTTATATGTATAATCCAAGCCCCAACAGAAGGATTAATTTCAACTTTATTTACTTGAGCCGTCATTAGTAATTCACGATCAGCCGAATCAACTGGCAACCCATCGACAAACTGGAAAAAACTCTGGCAATTCTCTGGTATAACACAATAACTAAGCATTAAACCTCTCCCATCAATAACAGGTCACAACTATTTTAACATGGTTTATCAATGGAAAGCACCCCGTCAATTTCAGTCAGTTCTGCAAATATCTGTATCATATCGGCATTTGACGGTATTTTTAGGACAAACTCAAGGTTTATTACTTTTTCTTCTGGAACATGGTGCATGGTTATATTTTTAATACCGATACCATGTTTTCCGAAAAAAATGCCCACCTTTCCAAGCTGACCTGGTTGATCGCGTACAACAATCTTAACTCTGTCACAATATTTATTGCTCCAATGGTGTCGTTCCATCTGACCAAATAGCACTAATGTCAGAAATACAAGCGCAGTTCCCGCAATACCAGTAAAGAATAGACCACAGCCGATAGCTAAACCGATCCCCGCTACTACCCATAAACTGGCCGCAGTAGTAAGCCCTTTGACAGTCAGACCTTCTCTAAGAATAGTCCCTGCCCCTAAAAAGCCGATACCGCTAACGACTTGAGCAGCAATTCTACCTGGATCTTTATTTACAGATTCATAACCGGCAAAACCATAAATAGATACTATCATCATTAATGTCGAACCCACGCATACCAGAATATGAGTACGCAAACCTGCAGGACGCTCAAGGCTCTCACGTTCCATTCCAATTAAACCGCCAAGAATGCAGGAGATAACCAGCCGCAAAACAATATCCACTTCACTGATTGGAACCATACCGTCACCCTTTCTACTCTTTTTATTCGCTAATGTAAAAAGCGTGATAACCAGGTATCACGCTTAAGAGTATGAATTAGCTACGTCAAGTTACAGTTTAGCAAGCAATTCCTTGATGCCATCCAGATAATCTGTTGGGCCAAAATAAAGTGTCTCGCCTGTACGCCGTACTTTAACCTCAATTAGATTCTCATTAATAGCTTTAGGACCAACCGTAATCTTCAGTGGATACCCGATAAGGTCTGCGTCTTTAAACTTAACCCCTGGACGCTCATTACGGTCATCAAATGTGGCTTCCACGCCTTTAGCATTTAACTCACCATATATTTTTTCCGCTAAAGCCATCTGAGCTTCATCTTTGCTATTAACCGGAACAACTACCGCATGATAAGGAGCGATAGGCACAGGCCAGATTATACCATTTTGATCATAATTTTGTTCAACAGCTGCTGCCATTGTACGGCTAACACCCACACCGTAACAGCCCATAACCATCGGCTTCTCTTTGCCATCTTCACCAATAAAAGTCGCTTGCAGCGAAGTGCTATATTTAGTAAACAGCTTAAATACCTGACCAACCTCAATCCCTCGAGCCGTTTTAACTGGCTCACCGCAACGCGGACAAGGATCGTTCTCCTGAATTAGGCGGATATCCGCAACAATGGAAGGCTTAAAATCACGGACAGGATTGACGTTAATATAATGCTTGTCTTGTTTGTTAGCACCACACACGGCATTGTACATCTTCATAACAGTACCATCGGCAACAATAATGATATCTTTTTTATCGCCAAGACCTACTGGCCCAATATATCCCGCGCTGCTCTGCAACACATTTAATATAGCCTCCTCATTAGCCATATCAAGTTGTAAGCAACCAACCTTGTTTAACAATTTTATCTCATTAACTTCATGATCTCCGCGAACAAGAGCCAGAACAATGGTGCCGGTATCTGTGCGATAAGCCAAAGTCTTTATAGTTTTTTCGGGGCTGATACCCAGAAACTGGCTAAGATCGGCAATTGACTTAGTTCCTGGCGTATCTTTTTCTGTCATAGGCATGCTTTCTTCAGCTTGAGTAGTCATCGGATACAGCTCGGCTTTCTCGACATTAGCAGCGTAATCACAGCTACCGCAGTAAATAATTGCCGCTTCCCCTGATTCGGCAAGAACCATGAATTCATGTGAACCACTGCCGCCAATAGCGCCGGAATCAGCCTCTACCGCACGGAAAGTCAAGCCACAGCGGGTAAATATCCGTGAATAAGCATCATACATCTTATTATAGCTCCGGTCCAGCCCTGCCTCATCGCGATCAAATGAATATAAATCTTTCATTATGAATTCACGGCCACGCATAAGGCCAAACCTCGGCCTAATCTCATCTCTATATTTATTCTGAACTTGATACAGCATGAGGGGCAACTGACGGTAAGAACGAACCTCGCCCCGGACAAGAGTGGTAATCATTTCTTCATGAGTTGGTCCCAAGCAGAAATTACGATTATGTCGGTCTTTCAGGCGGAACATCTCATCGCCATAGACGCTCCACCGACCAGTTTCCTGCCACATTTCAGCTGGCTGAATAATCGGCATTGCCAGTTCCTGACCACCTTTGGCATTCATCTCTTCCCGTACTATTGTTTCAATTTTTTTTAATACACGCCAAGCCAAAGGTAAGTATGAATAGATGCCTCCTGCCGCCTTACGGATAAAGCCTGCCCGTAACATTAGTTGATGGCTTATTACCTCGGCTTCTGCCGGAGTTTCTCTTAAAGTTGGTGCAAATAATTGGGAAACACGCATTTATTAATTGTCCTCCTTATTAAGTTTATCAATTTCAGCAAACAGCGCACTTACAAGTTCATTTTCCGGTACTTTTCGGATAATCTCGCCTTTACTAAACAGTAGGCCTTCACCTTTGCCGCCGGCAATACCAACATCAGCTTCCTTTGCTTCACCTGGGCCGTTTACAATGCATCCCATTACGGCAACAGTTATTGGCTTATTCACAAGCTTAAGCTTGTCTTCCACTGTTTCAGCAATATCTACTAGATTAATTTGACAGCGGCCACATGTTGGACAAGATACCAGAGTAGGGCCGTATTGCCTTAGTCCCAAAGATTTAAGGATTTCATTAGCTACTCGGACCTCCTCCACCGGATCTCCAGTAAGAGACACCCGAAGAGTATCACCAATTCCCTGCGCTAAGAGCGCCCCTATCCCCACTGCTGATTTTATTACACCAGACCGCACTGTTCCTGCTTCAGTTATCCCAAGGTGCAATGGATAGTCTACAACCTCTGACATAAGCTGATAGGCCATGAGAGTAAGTGGCACATCGTGTGCCTTCAATGATATTTTAATATCATAAAAGTTATGGCTCTCTAAAATACCTATATGACTGAGTGCACTTTCCACCATTGCCTGTGCAGTAGGACGCCCGCCATGTTTGGCAAGCATCTCCTTGCTGAGCGATCCAGCATTAACACCAATACGAATTGGAATGCGCCGCTTTTTGGCTTCTCTCACAACTACCGCTACATGCTCGGAATCTCCAATATTACCTGGATTTAAGCGAAGAGCATCTATACCTCGTTCGATAGCTGCCAGGGCCAGACGGTAATCAAAGTGAATATCGGCAACAAGCGGGACATCGACAGCCGTTTTTATTTGATCTATCGCCAAGGCGGCCGACATATCAGGTACTGCAACCCGAACTATATCACACCCAACGTCAAGTAATCTCTTAATCTGCGCTACAGTATCAGTAACATTTTCTGTACGGGTATTGGTCATAGATTGTACAGATATCGGGGCAGTGCCCCCTATAAGAACTTTACCAATTCGAATTGGACATGTTTTCTTCCTCTGCATACTTTAATCACCAGCTTAAAACAATTTTAATCGTGATATGTCTTTAAAGGTTGCCACAACAAATAGAAGCATTAACAGAGCAAAACCAATCATTTGAATAAATTGCATTTGATTCTTGTTAAGCGGTTTGCCTCTCAAACCTTCAACAGCCAGAGTTACGACATGCCCCCCATCCAATACCGGAACTGGCAGAAGATTGATTAAGCCTAAATTAATGCTTAAAAACGCAGCAAATTGCAACAAAGGAATGATTCCGAGTTGAGCCACTTCTCCAGCCATTTGCGCTACACCAATTGGCCCTGCCACATCAGCTGCCGTCTTGCCGGTAATCATTTCCCCAATACCAACAAGCATGCTTTGAGCAACAATACCAGTTTGCTTAGCAGCTAAAACTGAGGCTTCTAACATCCCTGGATTATATTTATCAATTTGAGGAGTTACCCCGATTATACCCCGTTTGCCTTTTTCGTCATATTCAGGAGTAAGTGTGGCAGTTCTTCCTGTCTCAGTGCCGCGCGAATAAGTGATAACAAGCTTAGATCCGGCATTTGTCTGAACAACGCTAACAAATTGACGCCAAGAATCTATAGATGCCCCATTTACTGCTGTGATCCGGTCACCGGGCAAGAGTCCAGCTGTAGCGGCCGGTTTCTCTGAAAAAACCGTACCGATTAGTGGCTGATTGGAAGGAGTATCAATACCTGCACTCATAAATACGATAAAAAGCAAAATAATAGGCAATACGAAATTCATAGCTGAACCAGCCACAATAACCAGCATCCTAGCCCAGATAGGCTTGGCGCTGAATGAACGTTCATCCTGCTCTTCATCCGGATCCATACCGGCAATTTTATTGAATCCGCCTAGAGGTATAATACGAATGGAGTAGACTGTTTCTCCGACTTTCCGGCTTATCAGCTTAGGCCCAAAACCGATAGCAAACTCATCAACCCTCATACCGACACTTTTAGCTGTAATAAAGTGACCAAGCTCGTGAAACAAAATCAATAGGCCAAAAACAAAAATAGTCGCTATAACTGTGAACAATTTTTCACCAACCTTTCAAGTACTGGTTACCGTTTTCTGAAATCAGCTACAGCCGTAAGCGCACAGCGCCTGGCCCAAGTATCTGCTATATATATTTGGTCTAGATCTATATTATGAACGATTGTATGACTTTCCATAGTATTAGCTATTACTTTTGGGATATCAAGAAAGCGAATTTCGTTATTCAGAAAGGCGTATACTGCCACTTCATTGGCAGCATTGAAAACACACGGCATTGTTCCTCCCTTTTTCCCAGCATCATAAGCTAATTTTAATGCTGGAAAATTAACGGTGTCAGGCACATCAAATGTTAAAGCTGACAAAGCCTTAAAGTCTAGGCGCGGGAAACTAGTTGGTAACCGCTCAGGGTAAGACAAAGCATATTGGATTGGCAACCGCATATCAGGCAAGCCGAGCTGGGCCATAACGCTGCCATCAATAAATTCGACCATAGAATGAATTATACTCTGTGGATGAACACACACGTCAATTTGCTCATAGTCCACGCCAAATAACCATTTTGCTTCAATGACTTCCAATCCTTTATTGGCTAGTGTAGCTGAGTCAATAGTAATTTTGCGCCCCATAGACCAGTTAGGATGACGTAAACAATCCTCAACAGTAACATTCTCTAGTTCATCAATTGTCCGTCCTCGGAATGGCCCACCAGAAGCAGTTAAAATAATACGAGCAATCTGTCTTTTGCTTTCTCCTTGCAAACATTGAAAAACAGCACAATGTTCGCTATCGACAGGGTAAATGCTCACATTATGTTCTTTCGCTAAAGCCATGACGAATTCACCGGCAGCTACTAACGTTTCCTTATTTGCCAGAGCAATATTTTTTCCTGCTTTTATGGCAGCAATAGTTGGCTTTAGACCGGCAAAACCAACTAGAGATGTTAAAACTGTATCTGTCTGTTGAAAAGTCGCAGCTTCCAGAAGCCCTTCCTCACCAGTTAAAATTTTTGTCGGTCCATGATATCTGGCAGCCATACGATCAGCCGCTTGTTTATCAATTAACACAGCAAATTTAGGTTTAAAATATTCAATTTGCTCTGCCAGCAACTGTTCGCTTTGGTAAGCAGCCAAAACAGTTATTTTGTATTTATCCGTATTAGCGGCAATAACATCCAATGCTTGTGTGCCAATTGACCCAGTACTTCCTAAAACGGCGATTTGCTGCATAAAGAGGCTCTCCTGTCTAAAATTCTACGATATAATAAAAGCTTTAACATAATAATATACTACCGGAACGGCAAACATAATGGCGTCAAAACGATCGAGCACTCCCCCATGCCCTGGCAGTGCGTTACCAGAATCCTTGACTCCGGTAAATCGCTTTAATGCAGATTCTGCAAGGTCACCTACTGGAGCGGCGATACCTACCAAAAATCCTAGGATTAAAGTATGTATAAGCGACAATCCACCTAGTGCCCCCATAGCGGTAATACCAATAACACTGCCAACTAACCCTCCAGCCGCTCCCTCATACGTTTTCCCAGGACTGATGGCCGGACATAACTTGTGGCGCCCAAATATTGAACCTACAAAATATGCCATGGTATCACTGGCCCATGTTCCGATAAAAGCCAGCCAGAGATAAACTGCGCCAGCAGATAAATTGCCTAGTATGGTGGGTATGTATTGCTGTTGTTCAGTGAATCGAAGAAGTAATAAATGGGAAAATGGCAAGCTAACATATAGTGTCCCCAAAAGGGTAATAGCCGCATCAATAATCCCAAAATTATTATGGGAAATTACCGTTTTTGCCATTATCAGTAAAACAAGCAAGAGAATTACCATAATCAATTCCTGCTCGTTACCAAGCCATGCACAACCTAAGGCTAAAATGATGCTAAGTAGTCCAATACCATATTGAACATTTATATCTTTGGCATACATCATTTTAGCAAACTCATGCCATGCAACCACCGCAAGCAATGCTACAGCAGTGGCAAATACCCATGTTCCGTAATTGATAATGTAAATGGCGACTGGTATTCCAATAACTGCTGTTAAGATACGCATACCAAGCAATGTAGGCACCTACCGTTTTTTCGTATTTTTAATACCACCAAACCGCCGTTCCCGCTGTTGAAATTCGTATATTGCCTGTACTAAATGCTCTGGTTTAAAATCTGGCCAGTTAATCTCGGTAAACCAAAATTCAGTATATGCCATCTGCCATAACAAAAAATTACTAATACGAAAATCTCCGCTTGGCCTGATTAATAAATCTGGCGCTGGCAGGTTAACAGTATATAGGTTTTCTTCAATAGTTGACTCATTAATATCTTGTAGCTCTAGTTCTTTATTTAGAACTTGTTCTGAAATTATTTTAACAGCACGCAAGATCTCAGTCCGTCCACCATAATTTACGGCTAAATTTAAAATCAAGCCGGTATTGTGAGCCGTTTGCGCCTGAGCTTTTTCAATTTTCTTCTGCAAGGTTGGGGCCAGTTCATCAATCTTACCAATAAACCGAATCTGCACATTATTCTGCTCAAGTTCGGCAATCTCATTATCCAGATAATCAGCCAGCAGACTCATAAGTAAACTAACTTCCTCGTCCGGCCGCCGCCAATTTTCAGTAGAAAATGCATAAGCAGTTAATACCTGTATACCAATTTCAGCAGATGCTTTCACAACTTCCCGTAAGGTTTCAGCACCAGCTCGGTGGCCTAAAGTACGGGGAAAACCTCTTTTTTGAGCCCATCGGCCGTTACCATCCATAATTATAGCGACATGCTTAGGAATTCTTGCTGAGTCAATATTGTTATAGCTTGTTTGTTCCTGATTATCTTTTTTAGAAAACCACTTCTTCCACACACTAAGCCCTCCGCTAAACTTTAGCTGTATTCATTACCAAAATTATCCCCTAAATCTAGTAAATTTAGCCAACGAATATCAAATTTAAACCCCCTCTTGCGAGGGGGATTTAAATTATTCCGGAGCTTTAATTGCACCAGTCGGGCAAACTGCCGCACAAGCGCCACACTCAACACATTCATCAGTGATGGTGTAAATAGGCTCACCTTCTTTGATGGCTTCAACCGGACAAGTGGCAGCGCAAGAACCGCATGCAACACAGTCGTCTGTAATTTTGTAGGCCATTACTTAAAACACCTCCTTTCCCATTTTAGCAGCAACTGTTAAATTATAAATACCATTGGCGTCTGATTGCTGCCTAATAACATAAAGCGTATCTTGCAGTTGAAACATTGTGCGTGAAGGCTGAGTCATTGTAACAGTATAGTTAATATTCTCTTGTTTCAACTTACATATTACCGCAGATAATGGTTGCGCAACTGTATCCAATCCGTTACACTTCCATTATTTCTTTTTCTTTTGTAGCCATGACTTGGTCTACTTCTTTGACATATTTATCTGTAAGTTTCTGAATGTCATCCTGAGCCTTTTTAGCCTCGTCTTCAGAGATTAACTTATCCTTTTCGACTTTTTTAATATCATCATTAGCATCACGTCGTAGGTTGCGGATAGCTACTCTGGATTCTTCAGCTTTTTTATGTATGACTTTGACGATTTCTGAGCGCCGCTCTTGCGTAAGCTGCGGAATAGACAACCTAATGACAATACCATCACTATTTGGCATCAGCCCTAAGTCTGACTTTTGGATAGCCTTGTCAATCGCGTTAATCATTGTTTTTTCCCATGGCTGAATAACAATCATTCTCGGCTCGGGAACCGAAACATTTGCCACCTGATTGACAGGAGTTGGCGTACCATAGTAATCTACCAAAACTTTTTCCAAAAGAGAAGGGGTTGCCCTTCCTGCACGCAAGCTACCGTACTCTTTCTTTAACACTTCTAACGCTTTTCTCATCTTGTCTTCATGGCCAGAGTAAATTTCCTTGACTGTCATTTTTTTTCTCCCCCAACGATAGTTCCTATATCTTTGCCTAATGCAGCTTGCAAGATATTGCCAGGCTCATCGATACTAAATACTACAATTGGAATTTTATTATCCATACACAGCGAGGTAGCAGTCGAGTCCATAACGCCTAAACCACGCTGCAACACCTCGATATATTCAAGTTCTTTGAATTTTTTGGCATCCGGATTGTGACGGGGATCTGAATCATAGACTCCGTCAGCATTCTTTTTCGCCATTAAGATTACATCAGCCTCAATTTCAGCTGCTCTTAACGCGGCTGTCGTATCAGTTGAAAAATAGGGATTTCCCGTGCCAGCTGCAAAAATAACTACGCGTCCCTTTTCCATATGGCGTATAGCCCTGCGGCGAATATATGGTTCAGCAACTTGTTGCATATTAATAGCGCTCTGTACTCTAGAATCAACACCACAATGCTCAAGCGCATCCTGCAAAGCCAGTGCATTCATTACAGTTGCTAGCATGCCCATATAGTCTGCAGTGGCCCGATCCATTCCTTTAGCACTGCCGGCAAGGCCGCGCCAAATATTCCCACCGCCAACAACAATAGCTACATCCAAATTATTGGCTTTAACCTCTTTAATTTCTTTGGCGATCGAATCAACCACAACAGGATCTACACCATAGCCTTTATTCCCAGCCAAGGCCTCACCACTTAATTTTAAAACAACGCGTTTATATTTACCAGCGACCAATACGGGAACCTCCTCTAAATTATATTTCTACGAATAGTGAATAAATCCTTTATTTGGCACAATATTTTTTTATCCTGATAGAAAGTATAACTATCTCCTGGATAAGGCCAACATCGGCTTGCGCTTCGCCAACGGCTTGGCGCTAGCCGTGTTTTCTTTAGAAAAAAGAGAACACAAAGTGTTCTCCTATTTTTTAACAGCTGCCATCACTTCAGCCGCAAAATCATTGGCTTTTTTCTCAATACCTTCACCTAATTGATATCTGGTAAAACGACGGACAGAGATGTTTTCGCCAATTTTGGCCACTCTTTCAGTAATTAATTGAGTTATGGTTTTATCCGTATCCTTGATGAAAGTTTGTTCTAAAAGACAAGTTTCTTCATAAAACTTTTTCAAGCGGCCTTCAATCATTTTCTCAACGATATGAGCCGGTTTACCTTCATTAAGTGCCTGAGCCCGAAGTATTTCTCTTTCATGATTCAATATTTCCTCAGGTACTTCTTGGCGAGCAACATAGCTTGGGTTAGCAGCAGCTATTTGCATGGCTATATCTCTTACTAATGACTTAAAGTCATCAGTTTTGGCAACAAAGTCGGTTTCACAGTTAACTTCAACAAGGACACCGATCCGTCCTGATCCATGGATATATGCTTCAACAAGTCCTTCAGAAGCTACGCGGCTAGCTTTTTTTGCTGCAGCAGCCAATCCATTCTCCCGTAAAAAGTCAACAGCTTTTTCCATATCTCCGTTGGTTTCGCTCAGCGCCTTTTTACAATCCATCATGCCTGCACCAGTACGTTCCCGTAATTCTTTAACCATTCCAGCAGTTATCATATAAAATCCTCCTAGCTATCATTAAAGGTAAGAGGGCAAAAAAGCCCCTTACCTTTAAACTGTACATAATAAGGTTATTCTGCCATCTGTTCGCCTTGACGACCTTCCAAAATAGCGTCAGCAACTTTTGCAGTAAGTAACTTGACAGCGCGAATTGCGTCATCGTTACCGGGGATAACATAGTCAATTTCATCAGGATCACAATTGGTATCAACAATACCAACAATAGGAATACCTAAATTACGGGCTTCAGCCACAGCAATGCGTTCTTTGCGGGGGTCAATAATAAAGAGCGCGCCTGGAAGTTTGTGCATATTTTTAATGCCACCGAGAAACTTCTGCAGCCTTTCCATCTCATGGCGCAAAGTAATTACTTCTTTCTTAGGCAACACTTCAAACATGCCTTTTTCTTCCATATTTTCAAGTTCACGCAATCTGTTAATGCGTTTTTGAATAGTCTGGAAATTGGTCAGCATACCGCCAAGCCATCTTTCATTAACATAAAACATGTCACATCTGATCGCTTCTTCTTTCACGGCTTCCTGAGCCTGCTTTTTGGTACCTACGAACAGCATGGTTTGCCCTTGGGCAGCTAGGTCGCGCACAAAATTATACGCTTCCTCCACCTTTTTAACTGTTTTTTGTAGATCAATAATGTAGATACCGTTACGCTCCGTAAATATGTACGGGGCCATTTTGGGGTTCCACCTTCTGGTTTGATGTCCGAAATGCACACCAGCTTCCAAAAGCTGTTTCATGGAAATAACTGACATAATATACACCTCCTGTTAAATTACCGCCGCAATCCGCATTTTTTGCCGACACCATTTTTTCTGGCACAGTGGCAAAATTGGATTGCGTGTGTGATAACACCGAAAAATAGTATAGCATAACTTTCTCTGGATAACAAGTCAAACTCTCTTAAAAGTTCTTATTTTTCACTTTTTATTATGCCAATCCTTTTATTTTTTATTCAACTGTAGAAGAAGCATAATTTCGCCTTTACCCATACCAGTAGCTTTAGCAATCTCAGTAACATTATATCCTTGATCGGCCATAGCAATAATAAGTTGGTGTTTTTTATTAGTATTCACCGGTTCCTTGACCACAGGCCTATCAATTATATCTGGTTTATCAAAAGGTTTGACTATTTCATATTGACCTAAAGCCGTCGCCCTATCATTAATATTAGAGTCCGGTAAGGCGACCTTATTTTGTCCAGCCACAACCCACTTGTTTTCTAAATTAATTAATTGTTCAACAATTCGATTGGCATGCTCAACTTGACGGCTAAGTATGCTAATCTTTGCCTCAGCTTCATCTAATAAGAGCTCAATCTTTTCTGCCTCATCCTCTAGCCGCTTAACTACCGAATCAGCAGTTCGTTCGATTTGCTGGGTAAACTCATTAGCCGGGGTAGATACGTTTAAGGCAAACATCTTCATAATCATTTCCTTTTTGTATATCAGGAAAAATACCAAAAGCAATACGGCAAGGATGAAAATAATAACGTTGGTAAGCAAGAGCAGCACCTCGTAGTTACATTTTTATATCAATAATATGGCCAAGCACGGGGTCCTGACCGATAGCAGCGTTTTCGGAATTCTCTTGATCAGAAATTTCTACCTGACCATCGGCAGTATTTTGCTGCGGATAGCGATTAGAACGCTGTTTACTGTGTTGATCTTTTGTTTCATCACGTTCTACCTTTCCACCCTGACCTTTCACCAAGCCTTGAACTTGCTGCTGTCTTACTTCTGCTATTTTTTGCATTTGCTCAGCAAACTGCTGCTGTTGCAACGTACCTTGCTGGGTAATACTGCTCTGATGTTTTTGAGCTTCTGTGGCTCTTGGAATAAGCACCTGCATATCAATTGATCTGATGCTCATTTTGCATCACCGCCCAATCATAAATTTAAGCTGATTGGTGGATTATCGCTACTTATAAGAACCTGCTTTAATTTCCCCGTCTTCAGCGTAGAAACTGGCAAACTTGATAGAATCCCGGACTGGCTTTACCAGTGTTCCTACCACCAATTTAACTCCTGGATAAACAATATCAGATACTTTAATATGCCCATAGCGCATTTCTTCCAGCCCAAGTTCAATTTCAGCAATTCGGTTGCGCATAGTTTCAATTTGACCAATTAGATGAAATTGGGCTTTAGTGAGTTTAAGAAGCATCTCGCGCTTCTCTGGCGGCAAACAATTTTGATCCATAGCTCTTAATATAGTTAGCGCCTTCTGCGCTTGCTCAAGATTAAATTCGAGTTTTCTCACTTCTTTGCGTACCTCTTGGTACTCTTCACGCAATTGAGGATTTACACCGACTTCAATATCAGTGTTCGTTGCTGAACCAGTACCAATAATTTTTGCCCTGATTTCCTCACCAGCCGATATCTGGCCGCCTACGATTAAACCGCGGCGCTCTTCCACGATTACCCGTTTGGCAGCATTTACCTTGCTGTGCAGAATAACATCGCTTACAATAACATCCTTGCCGGCATGAACTGTTGCATTTTCAATATATTTTGCGACTACATTCTCAGTTGCTTTGATATAACCTCTGTGCATGCCTTGAATCCCCATACGAACAGTAACATTTTTTCCTTCGACAATTCCGCCGCTGATATTGCCAGCAATCTCAACATTACCTTCGGCTTTAACACTAAACCCGGTTTGGACCGACCCCTGAATCAGTACGCTGCCAACAAATTCAATGTTACCGGTAGATAAATCAACATCACCCTTAATCTCAATAATGGGTATTACGTTTATTTTATTATTAACAGCAACAAGCTGGCCGGCTTGCGCAGCATGTACCTTTAAACCTTCAATAGCATATACATTTTTTCCCATCGGTACCATTATATCTCTGCCTGGCTTAGCTGGAACTTCATTCCCCAAAATATCAATTCCAGCCGTACCTGGTGTAGGCGGTATCTTTTCTGCCAACAACTCATCTTTCTGAACAGTGGTGAACATATTGAGATTTTTAAAGTCAACCCGCCCGTCTTCTAACTCAACAGGACGCCCTTTATTCTCCAAATCTATATAATAAGTAATATAGGCGTTAGCCCCATCGACAGGCCTTAACCCTTTTGCACAAACGACTGTACTCCCAGGTCGAGCAATTGCCGATTCAATTGCCGCAAGGTCAATTCCATAAACTATACCAGAACCTTTCGCCTTGCTCATAATGTCATCAACAGTTAGTAAACGGCAACCCTTCGGTAGATCAACCTGTAACGAAGCTTCCATTCTATCACGTGCGACCAGAATCTGAATATCTGGTTCAACTTCGGCCGGCTTCTCAGCAACCTTAACCGGAGTTCCCAACGCCTCTTTTACAACACGTAAAAGCAAAGTGTTGTCCACTTTGCTAATCCCGCGGCCAGCCAAGTTCTCAATGATCTGTGGGATTTTTACAGGGTGCCCCGCACCTTGTGGCGGGTAGACAGCTAAATAAACGCCCTGATCATCTGTTGAAATATTAAAATATCCGTCAAGGGAACTAATTTTATCATCAGCCTGTTCTAAAAAGCGTTCATTATCGCTCATATGTCTCCCCCATCTCAATACCACTAAATGATTAAAATTCAAACAAGACTTGATTTTAATCTTGATAAAGCGCCACGCAATCGGAAGATGGCCTTAGTGTGAAGTTGTGAAATGCGCGCTTCCGACAATTTTAAAATTAAACTTATTTCTTTCAGTGTTAGTCCGTCATAGTAATATAGACTAACTACCAAACGTTCCTTCTCCGGCAGCTTGTCTATACTTTTTGCTAGCATAGCTTTTACATCTTCTTCTTCAAGGTGTTGAGACGGATTTGGCGTGTGCTGTGAAGCAGTCTCCGTTCTGGTAAACTCCTCTAATGGAATAAGTGTACTGGTATTCAAATGATTGATAAGTGTGTATAATTCACTAAGAGAAATTTTCATTGCCATAGCAATTTCTTCATCGCTTACCGAGCGACCAAGCCCATGTTCTAACTTGGCTACGGTCTGTTCATACTGCCGGGCTTTCTGCCTAATTGTAGCAGGAACCCAATCCTGGGCTCTAAGCGAATCTAGGATAGCTCCCCTGATACGTACAACTGCATAGGTCTCAAATTTAACGCCTCTGTTAGGATCAAAACGCTCAATGGATTCCATAAGTCCTAAAAAGCCATTACTGATTAAATCATCCTTGTCTACATGCTGAGGGAGACTGACTGCAATCCGACCTGCCACTAGCTTAACTAATGACAGATAATTCTCAATAAGCTTTTCCCTAATCTCTAGGTTGCGGTTAATACAATATTCTTGCCAAAGCTTGAGTGTGTTAGCAGCCTTCTGTTCAGCGTCATTACCTGCCATTAACGCTTACCCCCATCCTACTTTTGAGTTAGTGTTATATTTTCAAAGCTTTCAGGATTCAGGGGCTTAAATTCCGAAGCTGGCAGCTCATCCCCGTGTTCGTCAAGACTAATAACATCAATCGGCTTGCCCGCCGGCGCTGTTTCATCAAGTTTTTCCCGCAGGTAACGTTCAGCAAATTGCCCAGATGTATATCCTAATATCGCAAAAAGGACTACAGATACTAATGCCCGGTATAAAATAACAGTTGGTGTAACACTGCTCATAACACCAACCAATAAGGTCAACATGCCAGCAATAAGCGCCATATATAGGCCGACCCGTAACTTTAGCGTCATAGTCCTTCCTCCAAAATTACAGTTCTTTTTCACCTTTATCAATAGTTTTTACTCGAAAAATCCCTGTATCCAGTTTCAATTCGACTGTGCGTCCATAGTTGCCACCAGTATCTTCGGCAACTAATCTAATCTCCAACTTTTTAAGTATTAACCGTACTGCCTCAGCATTACGTTCACCCACTCGCATAATATCAGTAGTATTGGTAAACGTAAACATTTGTGCACCGCCGGCAATCTTAGCTGTAATCCGCGATCTGACTGCCCCCATTTTAATGATTTCACTAAGCATCAAAGGTAAAGCAGTATCAGCAAACTTTGCCGGATTATCAGCTGAACGGGCTTGCGTACTGTCCGGCAACATAATATGAGCCAAACCTCCGACCTTTGTAATCGGATCAAATAAAGCAATCCCAACACAAGATCCTAATCCGTAACTGATTAAACTATCGGGATTACGCCCAACCTTGTAATCAGCCATTCCTACTTTTATTAGTTCCGCCATTATTCCTTCACCCCAATTGCCGTCAAAATTGTATTGAGGGAACCGGGGTCAGGAATAAGGAAAAAATGCCCCTTTACACCGTCATTATCAGTAGTAAACTCGGTCTCTATAACCAAAGCATGATCACCCATTTGCCCTATCTGAATCAAAATGACACTTAGAATAGCTCCAGCCATATCAATCGCTAAAGCAGGAATAGATGGCAGCAATGTTAATTTGGTAAAATGGGATAGAGCATTCAAATAAGCGCCTGCTAATATGTTACCAATTTCCATTAAGGCTGATTCATCCATGGAATTAAGAAGCTGAGTTTCACCTTGAGTACGCCCCATTAGCATATCAACCAGATAAAAGGCACTTTCACGGGGAAGGAGGAATAAAATACTGCCAGGCGCCGGGCCAAAAACTCTGAGATAGACGCCTGCTACCATTGCATCAGGACCACCCACCACCTCAGGCACTTCACCTAAAGGTAAAATTGATACCTCAGGAACTGTCATATCAATTTTTTGATTAATGAGTTGGGATAAGGCTGTTGCGGCATTGCCGGCTCCAACATTACCAATCTCCCTCAAAGCGTCTAACTGCAATGGCGATAGTTTCAATATATCTTCAGACAAATTTCTCCACCCCTTTAACATCTGTAGCTAAATATTAGCCAGCTTTAACTTCCTGGCCTATACCAATTATCGCATCTGCGTTAAGCAAGATTAAAAGCCGGTCTTCCATTTTACCTACACCACTCAAATAGTCAGCAGCAATACCACCTACTACCGCTTGTGGAGGCTCAATGTTATTTTGATCAATTGTTGTTACTTCTGACACAGCATCAACAATCATACCAATAGTTATATCCTCAACCTTAATAATAATTATCCGAGTATCATCTGTATAATCCTGCTGTGGTAAATTTAACCTTTTTTTTAAGTCAATAACTGGCAATACACTGCCACGCAAATTCATTACACCTTTTATGTAGTCAGGTGAATGCGGCACACGGGTAATCTCGGTCATTCGCTTAATCTCCTGGACCTGCAGGATACTGACACCATACTCTTCGCGCCCCAGTTTAAATACTACCAACTGGATTTCATTGCCGGAATACGTTACCTCAGACATCTTATTCCCTCCTGCTTATTGCTTTAATGCGCCAACATCCAGAATAAGCGCTACTTGACCGTTACCTAAAATAGTAGCACCAGCAATAACTTTAATGCCAGCCAACAATTTGCCCATAGATTTAATTACGATTTCTTGCTGCCCAATAAGTGTATCGACAATTATCCCTGCACGATGTTCACCCATATGAACAATTACGACAAACAATTCATCCTGATTATGAGTGCATGTATTAGGAACATTAAGGACATTTGCTAAACGCACAATGGGAATGATTTGTCCCCTAAGCAGGATAACTTCTTGGTTTTGAATAGTTTTTATATCTTCTGGAGTGATATTTATTGTACTGTCAATTGCCCCTAGCGGGATGGCATAAATCTCTTCACAAACTTTTACGAGTAACGCCTGAATAATAGCTAATGTTAACGGCAGTCGAATCTTGAACTTACTGCCTTCATTAATTCTCGTTTCAACATCTACCATGCCGCCTAATGATTCAATCTTAGTCTTAACGGCATCCATGCCTACGCCACGCCCAGAGACATCGGTGACTACATCAGCAGTGGAAAAACCGGGTAGAAATACAAGCCTGACGGCCTCTGCCGGTTCCATTTTATCTGCTTCAGCTTGAGTAATAAGCCCCTTTTCCAGTGCTTTTTGTTTAATGATATCGGCATTTATGCCTTTACCATCATCTTCGACCATTATAATGACATTATTACCTTCATGGCGAGCAATTAGGCGAATTTCCCCGACAGGATTTTTACCTTTAGCCTGACGCTCAGCCGGTTGCTCAACACCATGATCAATAGAATTTCTTAAGAGATGCACTAATGGATCGCCGATTTCGTCAATAACAGTACGGTCAAGCTCAGTTTCTTCGCCTTGGATTATAAGGTTAACCTCTTTATTCAACTCGCGTGACAAATCACGAACCATTCGTGGAAAGCGGTTGAAGACTTGGCCAACCGGAACCATGCGGACTTTCATGACAACTGCTTGTAAATCTGTAGTGACCCTATCCATTTGTTCGATTGTCTCGACAAGTTCAGCAAGCCGGTGAGTTAAACCTATTTGCTCAAGCCTCGTTTTATTAATAACTAACTCACCAACAAGATTGAGTAAACTATCCAGCTTGTCAATATCCACCCTTACCGATTGACCACTTTTAAGTTTTTTATCAGCTACAGATGCATGTTCATTAATAGTTGGCTTGTCAGGTTTATCTCCCGCAGTCTTTTTGTCAATTTTATTAATTTCCAAGCTTTCTGATTGTGAAATAGAATTTTGCAGTGATCTTTGCTTATTATCGGGAGTTACTGATGAAACAACGGTAGCGTTCTCTACTTCCGAAATACTTAAGACAGTATTCTCAATCTTTTCAGAGTCAACACCGGTCAAAATAAGAACTTGAAAAGTATGGTCAAAGTTTTCTTTTTCCAACTCTTCAACGGCTGGGATACTCTTAATGACTTCACCAAGTTCCTCTAAGGCATTCATTACCATGTAGGCTCTGGCAGATTTAAGCAGACACCCTGTCCGCAGGGTAACATGAACTTCATAACACTCAATACCCTGCTTTTTTGCAGCCTTGACAACATTAATCTCGGTCTCGTCGAGTTTAATGGCTTCGATTAAATTAGACTCCTCGTCAGATCGATTCATTACAGGCTGTGCCATTTGAGTTTTAGATGCCGCAAAAAATTCACCCTTGGCAATAGCTACAAGTTTTGAAATAAGCGGTTTAATGTCAATGGGATTATCAGCGTTTGATGCTACATTCTCTACTAATTGCTCTAATGTATCAACACATTTGAATAAAATATCCGTAATATCGTCATTGGCCTGAAGTGTTCCTTTACGTAACAAATCAAGAACGTTCTCCATTTCATGGGTTAGCTCAGCAATTGTAGTAAAGCCCATAGTGGCAGACATGCCTTTTATGGTATGAGCACTTCTAAATATTTCATCAAGTACCGATAAACTCCCTGGGTCATTTTCGAGATCAAGTAAACAATTGTTTAATGTCTGCAGATGCTCTCGTGATTCTTCTAAAAACATCCCCATATATTGACTAATGTCCATCCATCAACACCCCCGTATCACATTTTCTGCTTATTGTTTAGATAAAGCTCTAAGTATTTCAGCGGCTACACCAGTAATAGGTGTTATTTTATCAACTACACCCATTTCAATTGCTGATTTCGGCATTCCAAATACAACTGCCGTTGATTGATCTTCGGCAATGGTTTGGCCGTTCTGGCGCTTGATAGCCTGGATTCCTTTAGCTCCGTCATGCCCCATGCCGGTTAAAATAACCCCAATTGCCTTACTACCAAAAATACGTGCTACTGATTCCAGCATGGGATCTACTGCCGGCCTATGCCCACCAAGCGGGGGATTTTGATTAAGTTTAATAACTGCCTTCCCCCCTTCTCTTTCTACTACCATATGGTAATCTCCTGGTGCAATTAGAACTAGACCTGGACGTATAATATCATTATGCTCGGCTTCTTTAACAGTAACAGAAGATAATGAATTTAACCTCTCAGCCAATGATTTAGTAAAACCAGGCGGCATATGCTGGACAATAACAATTCCGCAGGGAATGTTACCCGGGAGCTTAGTGATAATCTCCTGCAAGGCGCGAGGCCCTCCAGTAGAAGTACCAATAGCAACAATGCGTCCGTCCGCAAACACCCCCATCGGCGGAGACGTTTTTAGCGATGTGTTTAACATGTTTGCCGGTTGCACCTTTACAAGCTGAGAAACATTGGCTTTTACGGCTTCCCTGCATTTGCTCAATATCTCAGCTCGTATTTCTAAAATGTTGGAAATAGGCCCAGCTGTTTTAGCAACAAAATCAACAGCACCTAACTCAAGGGCCTGCAAAGTTGCCTCAGCGCCAGCTTGAGTTAAACTGCTAATCATAACTACAGGTGTCGGGCATTCTTTCATAACCTGTTCTAATGCCTTGATGCCATCTAATACCGGCATCTCAACATCCATTGTAACTAAGTCAGGCTTAAGACGTTTCACTTTATCAATTGCGTCTTTGCCGTTACGAGCAGTATCAACAACCGTAAAATCAGCTTCACTTGCAAATAAATCGCTCAGAAGCTTACGCATGAATACAGAGTCATCTACAATCAGCACTTTTATCACACAAGCTCACCACCAATACGCTAAAAGTCATTCCAGGCCTTTACGACGCTGCTCAAGTTGCCTTTTGAAGATAAATTTAATAATATTGCCACGGTCCTTTTCGTTAATTTCCAGAAACTTAATCCCCACCCAAAATACCTCTCTGTCCGGTTGGGGCTGTTGCACCCTGATAACTTGACTTCTCAAGGTAACTGGCCCAATTTCAGGATAGTTAACTGTAATCAATAGATTAGTACCAATATGCCAATGGCGGTTAATAGCTATTTGTACGCCGCCGCCACTAATATCTTTTGTTACTGCATTAATTATTTTATCTTCGACTACCTTACCATCAATAATTTCTGCAATTTGTACCGGCAAAGCAGTGTCAATCCTAACAAAAGCTCGCTGTTGAATTTTTTTCACATCGTAAGGCAGAGTAATAATCCACGCTGGCAGAGGCTGAAGCTGCTTGGCAATCAAAGAGGTTGTAAACTCATACGCTACACAATCTTCCACTAACCGCCCGAAAAATACTTCACCCCGCTGCAGCATTATAGGTACTCCCTTACTCATAGGCATGGCAATAACCATATTATCTGTAATATCTTCAATTCGACTGCGGTATTTCTCGGCAAGCCCACTCCGGTTGGGCACAATAACTTCGATACGCTGATTAATTTTAAAAATATCTTCAGGCTTAATACTAATCAGAACCTCCTCCTCACCATAGAGGAACTACCAGATAAATTCTAAAAACTTATGAAAAAATCCTCTCATCCCTCGAGGCTTATGAGTATTTTCGCCATAAAGTAAACGTTGAGCAATGTTCTCAATACACCGAGACGATATGGCATCTGGGAATGACATTAAAAGCGGTATCTGGGTTTTAACAGCTTTAACCATATTGCGATCTTCATATACATAACCAAGGTTATTGATGGATACATCAAGAAACCTCTGGGAAACGCGCAGTAGTTTGTCTACAACCATTTGACCTTCGTCAAGATCTAAGATGCGGTTAACGACCAATCGAAGCGGTGCAACCCCATTTTGTCCCGTATACGCTTTCATCATGGCATACGCGTCGGTAATGGCTGTAGGTTCAGGTGTGGTAATAATAATAACCTCATCGGCAGCCATAACAAAATTTAAGACATTACGACTAAGACCAGCCCCTGTATCAACTAAAACAATATCAGCCCAATTATCAAATAAAGATATTTGGCCCACAATATGCTTTAGATGAGCATCACTTAGATTAGCCAAATGATAAATTCCAGATCCTCCGGCCATAAATTTAATGCCGCGTGGGCCTTCAGTGACAACATCATTAATATTGAGCCCATCTTCCAACAAATTAAGAATATTATAAGCAGCTGAACACCCCAACACAACCTCAACATTGGCCATCCCTAAATCGGCGTCAATAACTAATACCTTTTGGTCAAGTGCCGCTAAAGCCAGCGCCAGATTTACAGTAAAATTGGTCTTTCCCACACCACCTTTACCACTGGTAACCGTGATTACTCGGCTTTTAGGACTTTGCTTAATAATCGGACTTTTAGGGATTGAAGAATTTAGTGTCATTTGACGTAGTTTCTCAGCTTGATCACTCATTTTTTTAATCCCTCAAAATCATATTTGCCAATTTAGTAGAACTAGCTAACTCAATATCATCAGGAACACTCTGTCCTGTAGTCATATAAGATACTGTTGTGGGAAAGTGATACAACAAATTAAGAATGGTTCCTAAATTACTTGCTTCATCAACTTTAGTAAACAAGAACTTCTGCGGAGAACAAACCGAAAACTTATTTACTATTTCTAAGGCATCTTTATATTTAGTTGTCGTACTCAACACAAGGTGTGTCTCGATATACGGATCAACGGCTAAAAGCGCCTGCAGCTCAGTCAACTGATAGTGATTGCTAGGACTACGCCCAGCAGTATCAATTAAAACTAAGTTTTTATCATTGTGCCTGTACAGGGCAGCTTTAAGTTCATCTGGAGAATACACAATCTCTATTGGAACTCCAATAATGTCGCCATATATTTTCAGTTGTTCAACGGCTGCAATACGATAGGTATCGGCTGTAACCAATGCTACCTTATACCCTTCTTTTAATGCAAAATTAGCAGCCAATTTAGCGACAGTAGTAGTCTTGCCAACACCTGTTGGGCCAATCAAAGCCACAGTCTTGCAACCCGAAGGTGATATATCAATACCATCAATTTTTTGCAAAAAATTCACAATTCGGTCAAGTAGAAGTTTGCGAACAATACTTTGATCACTGCCGACAAGTGATTTTTCATCAGGCAGACCTTTTACGAGATTAGCGGCAATAAGCGGCTCTATATCATTCTTTATTAATAAGTCCATGAGCGAAGAATATTGCTTGCTATTTTGGGGTAACTGGCATAGCACTTGCTCTATCATTTTTCGCATATTGGACATCTCAAGTTGGAGCGCCGTCATCTGAGTATCATCAGTAGCAGCAGGCACAACTATCTTAGGTTTTTTCTCAGATATTGTTGCTGCTGCCGAATCCACTGCAGCCATAACTTCCACCATTTCTTTACCAAAAAAACCAAAAATAGCTCCTTTTCGGAAACGGCGAGTATGCAATATAATGGCATCCCGGCCTAAATCCTGCTTAACCTGAGCCATTGCTTCAGCCATATTTTGTGCTGTAAATAGTTTAACTTTCAAGCTATAACCTCACCATCCCTAGCGCCTGCACTTCGATTTTTGCATCCAGTTCAGCGTATGATAAAATAGTTAAGTTTGGCGCTACCCGTTCTGTTAATTTGCGAAAATATAACCTAGCTCCTGGGCTAGTAAGCACTACTGGCTGATAACCCATATTGGTAAGTTTCGGTAGCTCATTTGTAAGACTGCTGATAATCGCTTGAACCCGTTGGGGTTCCAACGCAACATATGAACCTTGTTCGGTACGCTGTACAGCGTTAATTACTGTATTTTCGAGCTGTGGGTCGATAGTCAGACATGTTAAAATATTGTTATTCACAAACTGCTTAGAGATTTGACGGGCTAATGCATGACGAACATACTCAGTTAAAACTTCCGTGTCTTTGGTTAGCTGAGCATAATCAGCTAGCGTTTCAAAAATTGTTACTAAATCCCTGATCGAAATTTTCTCACGCAGCAAATTCGAAAGTACTTTTTGGATTTCGCCAAGCGACAGGAGATTTGGTGTCAGTTCATCAACTACTGCCGAATTGTTTTGCTTTACAGACTCAATTAAGGTCTGTACTTCTTGACGTCCCAATATTTCTGCAGCATGTGACTTGATAATCTCGGTTAGATGAGTCGCCAGCACTGAGACTGGATCAACCACTGTATACCCGGCAAGTTCAGCTTGCTCACGATAAGATTCCTGAATCCAAAGCGCAGGTAAACCAAAAGCCGGCTCAACAGTTTCAATTCCCGGCACTGGCTCAAATGCTGCTCCTGAATCCATAGCTAAAAAATGATCAAGCATTAATTCGCCTCTGGCAATTTCAATTCCTTTTAATTTTATCACGTAGATGTTGGGTTTAAGCTGAATGTTATCGCGTATCCTGATTGTTGGAACAATCAGTCCAAGCTCCAGCGCACACTGACGGCGAATCATTACAACCCGGTCTAATAAGTCCCCTCCCTGACTGACATCCACTAACGGAATCAGGCTATAGCCAATCTCCAGTTCCATGGGGTCAACCTGCAGCAAAGAAACAATATTCTCAGGCTTGCGCACTTCTTCTTTTTCTTTTTCTTCTTGCTGAGACATTTCCATCTGAACTTCAGACTGCTGAGTCCTTATAAGAAGATAACCAATTCCCCCTGTAATAAGACTAAGCAGAAAGAACGGAAAGCCTGGTAATCCAGGGATAATACCTAACAAACACAATACACCTGACGCAATAAAAAATATCCGAGGGTTATTAATTATTTGTCTGGTAAGATCTTTTCCCAAATTAGCCTCAGATGCAGCCCGGGTTACAACAATACCAGTAGCAGTAGATATTAATAGCGCAGGTATTTGGTTGACTAGCCCCTCACCGACTGTTAACAACGTATAGGTCTGTAACGCCTGCAGAACATCCATGTTACGCTGAAGCATGCCGATAATAAAACCGCCAACAATATTTATAATAATAATAATAATGGCGGCAATTGCATCACCTTTAACAAACTTACTTGCACCATCCATAGCACCATAAAAGTCGGCTTCCCGCTGAATATTTTTGCGGCGATCACGAGCCTCTTTATCAGTAATAAGTCCGGCATTAAGGTCGGCGTCAATACTCATTTGTTTACCAGGCATAGCATCCAGCGTAAAGCGAGCCGCAACTTCGGCAACACGTTCTGCGCCTTTGGTAATTACGATAAACTGAATGATAATCAAGATAACAAATACGATAAAGCCAACTACGGCATTACCACCTACTACGAAATTACCAAAGGCAGCAATTACCTCTCCGGCATGGCCGTCAAGCAAAATTAGACGGGTTGAAGACACATTGAGCGCCAATCGAAATAAGGTAGTTATTAAAAGGAGTGACGGAAATACCGAAAACTCCAAAGGCTCTATATTGTAGACCGCCACCATCACAATGATTAAAGCCAGAGTAATGTTAAGCGTCAAGAGCAGATCAAGGAGAATTGTCGGCAACGGAATGATCATCATTACCACGATAGTAATAATGGCAACAGATATCATAATGTCGCTGTATTTTTCCAGACCTGCAAACAGCCTGGATTGTTGAGTAGCCATTATTTATTCGCTCCTTCTACTAGGACAGGCGTTTCTTTAAACGGTATACATAGGCTAAAACCTCTGCAACTGCCTGATATAACTCAGGCGGTATCACATTGCCTATTTCAACAACAGGATAGAGTGCTCGGGCTAGCGGTTTGTTTTCCACTACCACAATTTTATTTTCCCGTGCTACCTGTTTGATACGTTCAGCCAGAAAATCCTGGCCCTTTGCCAAAACTACCGGAGCTGACATATTCTTATCATACTTTAGAGCAATCGCCAAGTGAGTAGGGTTTGTCACTATAACATCGGCCTTGGGTATTTCCTGCATCATTCGTCGCATAGCAATAGCCCGTTGCTTTTCTTTAATTTTACCTTTAATCTGCGGATTGCCTTCAGTTTGTTTGAATTCCTCTTTTATTTCTTGCTTAGACATTTTAAGACTTTGGTTATGCTCCCACCACTGATAAAAATAATCACAGGCTGCAAGAACCATCATAACGGCGATAATCTGAAAAGCTAGGTCAATCGTTAAGGAACCAGCTAACTTAAGAGAGTCAATTAACTCCATGCTAATTAGTTTGGGGATATTAGCGGTCTGACTAATAGCAAACCGGTAAATAAAGTAACCGATAATAGCTACCTTAAAAATAGCCTTTACAAGCTCAACAAGTGATCTTTTAGAAAACAGGCGCCCAAAACCAGTTAAAGGGTTGATTTTGTTAAAGTCTGGCATTAGAACATTCGTTGAAAAAATAACTCCAACCTGCATATAGTTAACCGCCACTGCTATTACCATAATAACTAACAGAATTGGAAAAACAGTTTTTAAAAGAACCAGAATTACATTCAAAAATAATATATGAATAGAATTAATAGTGAAATCTGTTGTCGCCAAGCTAGAGAAGATTGCTTTCATATAGCCAGCCAATTCAGTATAAATACTAACACCTAGCAACTTCAGCGTATAGAAGGCACCCATAATTATAAATACAGCACTAATTTCAGTACTTTTTGCTACTTGGCCCTTATTTCTAGACTCTTCCTTACGTTTAGGAGTAGCATCTTCTGTCTTTTCACCATTAAACAATTGTAAATCAAATGTGTTAAATTTATACTGATTATCTTTAAACTGGCGCGAAGCTTCCGAGGAGGCGATAAATATCGTGGAAAGAACCATTGAAAATCACCTCCAAAAAGCCTATATAAAATGGCAAGGCCAAAGATAGTACAAAAATGCCGACAATAATTTTGCCCGGCACACCAACAACAAAAATATTCATTTGAGGCATAGTGCGGGCTAAAATACCAAGCGCCACATCAGTAAGCAACAGTGAGACCAATACAGGCAAACTAATTTTTAGTGCAATTACAAAAATACTAGTAACCATATCAACTGCAATAGTAGCTACATCTGCCCTAAAAACTCCTTCAGTTACCGGAATAAGCTTAAAGCTTGAGAATAAAGCTGAAAGAAAAAGATGATGACTATTACTTACCAAAAACACCAACATTGCTAAGATATATTTAAAATTACCAACAAGTGGAACCTGTTGACCAAATTGGGGATCTAAGACATTAACAATACCAAACCCAATCTGAGTATCAAGAAGCGAACCAGCCATCTGTATTCCATAAAAAATAAATGAACAGGCAAATCCTAGAATTAAACCAATCATAAATTCCCCAATTACAAGCGCTACATAAGGCAACAGAGAATCGGGAGCAACAAAAGTAGGTCGAATTAAAAGCGGCAGTAAAATATAGGATATTATTAATGACAGCCCTGCTTTGACTATTACTGGAACGTTGCGGGAACCAAATATAGGGGCTGATGAAAAGATCCCGCTAATTCGCGCAAACATCAGCAAGAAAAATCCTACCTGATTTTGCAGTAAAGTAAATAAATCCAATATGTCTTACCACCTATCTAATATATGGGGGCTGGCCTCCTTTTAGCTAATGTATCATATTGGGAAGACTTAAAAAAAGCTCCCGTGTATAATCGACAATCAGGCTAAGCATCCACGGCCCAAAAACCAGTATGGCGACAAAGACGGCAATAATTTTAGGAATGAACGCAAGTGACTGTTCCTGTATTTGCGTTGTTGCTTGAAATACGCTTACAAGGATACCAACTATTAGACCTAGACCCAGCATAGGGGCTGAAACCAGCATGACCATAGCTAACGCATCACGTCCAATTTGGATGGCCATATCTCCCGACATCGGCGCCCCCCCCTAATTAAAACTAGTAACCAATGACCGGACAATTAGATGCCAGCCATCGACTAGAATAAATAGTAATATTTTAAACGGCAGAGATATCATAACAGGCGGCACCATCATCATGCCCATTGCCATAAGAGTGCTAGCTACCACCATATCAATTACGATAAAAGGAATATATATTAAAAAACCAATTTGAAATGCAGTTTTTAGTTCACTAATAACAAATGAAGGGATTAAGACAGATGTTGGAACATCCTCTGGCGAATTGGGCCGCGGCGTTTCTGATAAGTTGACAAACAGTGCCAAATCATTTTCGCGAGTCTGTTTAAACATAAACTCTCGCATCGGCTTCATAGCCTCAGTCATGGCTGTTTCCTGAGTAATTGCCCCAGTAAGCATAGGCTGCAACGCACCCTTGTTTACCTGGTCAAAATACGGTGACATAGTAAAGAAAGTTAAAAACAATGCAAGGCCAACTAATATTTGATTTGGAGGCATTTGCTGAGTTCCCATTGCACTTCGTAAAAATGACAATACAATAATAATTCTCGTAAAGGATGTCATCATAATTAGAATCGATGGCGCAAGTGAAAGCACCGTTAGCGTCAACAGAACCTGCAGACTAAGGGCTGTGTCTTGCGGGCTATTAGCTTGCTCCACCCCAATGTTAACATTGGGAATAGGTATCAGTGGAGCTGCCTCAGCTATCAGCGGAAATGCCACTGCCAAACCTATCGCTAACAGCCAAACATGATATTTGCATGTTTTTAAATAGTTAACATGTCGTGACACTCTATTTACCTCTTCCTAATGTCGTTCTCATGCTCCTTCTCGTTTAATTCGCGAGTGTCTGAACCAAAAGCAGCGGGAAATCTTTTATTCAACTGTTTAAGGGAATTTAACTGACGGTGAAAAACATTTTCAAACTGCTCAGGCGGTAAATTATTATTCATTGGAACTTTTAGTTGCTCAATATCCTCCAGAGCGGTAATCTCCTTGAGCAGCGAAATACTGTGTTCAGTAACGCCCAAAACCATAAACTTACCTGCTATCTCTACTACGTAAACAGCACGATTAGCGCCTAATGATAAGGTAGCATGAATTTTTCCGCTATTAAGCCCTGTGGAACCATTGATTCTCTGTGCTAAAAATCGAGAAGTAAAGTAGGCAAGACCAAGAACTAAGAGAAAAGTTAATACTAATGACACAATATAACCACTGGCCGCAAGCCAAGAGGATGCTGGCGGCTGCGGTTCTTGATATTTAAGATATTCACCTGTTTCTCCAGCGGCCAACCCATGGGTTGTAAACAACAATGTAATTAAAAAAATTACTAACATACTACCACAGAAGCGCTGATGATTTAACATGAGTAACTGGCTAACCGACTGCCTTGCGTACAGCTTCAAGGACACGGTCAGGCTGAAACGGCTTAACGATAAAGTCACGCGCTCCTGATTGAATTGCCTCAATAACCATAGCCTGCTGCCCCATTGCACTACACATGATAACTTTGGCGGCAGCATCAATTTTCTTAATCTCTTTTACTGCAGTAATTCCATCCATTTCCGGCATGGTAATATCCATAGTTGTCAAATCGGGCTTAAGCTCCTGATATTTTTCTACTGCCTTAAGACCATTCTCCGCTTCGCCAACTACATCGTAGCCATTTTTTGATAAGATATCTTTAATCATCATTCTCATAAATGCAGCGTCATCTACAACTAAAACTCGAATTGCCATTAAACTTATCGCTCCTATCTCAAATAAAATTTGGAATTACTACTGAAGATTGTGAGCCCGTTCCAAAGGACTCACTATATCGGTAATCCTCACGCCGAAGTTTTCATCAATTACCACGACTTCACCTTTGGCGATTAGTTTACCATTAACCAGAATATCTACAGGCTCGCCAGCAAGTTTATCAAGCTCAACGACTGAACCTGGCGTCAATTCCAGAATATCGCGAATTAATTTGCGGGTGCGCCCGAGCTCTACAGTTATCTGTAGCGGTACATCCATAAGGAGACCAATATTAGTATCAGTACCAGGCATGCCTACCGGCTTTAATGGTGCAAACTGAACCGGCTGTACAGCAACATTTTGCGCAGGCTGCGGCGCTGCAGGTTGCGCGTAGGTGGGGGCAGGCTGTGGCGTAGCTGCAGGTTTAGGAGGTGCTGCAGGTGTAGGCGGTGGTGAGGCGGCTGGCTGAACAGCACTCATCAGGTTTTCCACCATTTCCTTCGCAACATTAAGCGGCAATATCTGCATAAGCTCACTGTCAATTAAATCTTCTACTTCCATACGGAAAGACACACGTACTAATGCATCGTCACCGGAAATAATATTTGTAACATTGGGGTCCAGTGCAAAATCTAACAAATTAACCTTAGGTGGAGCTATATCTACTTTCTTTTTGAAAATAGTGGATATTGAGGTTGCCGTCGAACCCATCATCTGATTCATGGATTCGCTAACAGCACTCATATATAGTTCATTCAATTCTGATGGCGGGTTAGTTCCCTCTCCACCCATCATTAAATCGGCAATAATGAGTGCATCCTGTTCACGCATAGCAAGAATATTAGTTCCTAATAAACCATGAGTATAGCCGACTTCAATGACTAAATACGGAAGTGGATATTGACGTTTTATTTCATTTAAATTTGATATTGAAACTTTGGGAGTAGTAATTGATACCCGTCTTCCTAAAAGCACAGACAAAGTAGTGGCAGCAGTCCCCATTGATATATTTCCAATTTCGCCCAGAGCATCTTTTTCAATATCTGACAATTCAGACCCAGCCGGAGATGGCGAGGCTGCAACTGGTTCGCCTCGTAGTAAAGCGTCTATTTCCTCTTGGGACAGAAATCCGTCACTCATCATTATCATCTCCTTGGGAAATTACTTGAGTAATTTGAATCGCATTTTTTAGGCCAACTAAACCGGGTTTGCACTTAAACTTTTCCCGGTTGCCGATAATTATACTTAAGTCACTTTCAGCTTTAGTTTCAAGTTGTAGCACATCGCCCACGCCTAAATCTAATAGTTCGTGAACGGTAACAGTAGCCTGTCCAAGCTCAACAATCACCGGTATAAGCGTTCTTTCCAGTTTCCGCTGCAGGGCATTTACTGTTTCCGGCGATGCTTGTTTGGCAGCGGCAGAAGCCACCCAAAAACTCGTGGTAAGTTTAGACATAATTGGTTCAAGCACTAGATAAGGAATACATATATTCATTAACCCTTCAGCCTGACCAATTTTAGCTTGAAGAGTAATGAGCACCACCATGTCATTAGGAGGAACAATTTGAGTAAACTGGGGATTGGTTTCCAAAGCCTCCATACGGGGCTCAATGGTTACAACTTGTTTCCAGGCTTCCTGCATACTTTCCATGCACTTGTTGATTACACGCCTAATGATAGCTTCCTCAATATCAGTCAAAGAACGTGGTTTAGCCGGCGGCGAACCTAGACCACCAAACAACCTGTCAATAATAGCCAATACAATATTAGGATTCATCTCCAATATTGCGTTACCTTTAAGCGGACGCATCTGAAAAATACTTATAACGCTGGGATTTGGCATTGAACGGATAAATTCTTCATACGTCAACTGGTCAACAGAAGCAACATCAATATGAATAAGAGTCCGAAGATGCGCTGAAAGATAGGTATTAATCAGCCGGGCAAAGTTTTCATGAAGCATATAAATAGTTCGTATTTGATCTTTAGAAAACTTATCCGGGCGCTTAAAATCGTATGTTTTGATTTTGCGCTGTCTCTCTTCGGTTTTTATTTCCTCAGCAGTTACAACACCGGTAGACAAAGCTGACAATAGTTCATCTATCTCGGCTTGCGATAAAACATCTGGCCCTGCCAATCTTTCCCCTCCTTTCGCATCAGAAAAAAGATAATCTATCAAAAATAATCATATTAATCAATAGTCATTTTTATTATACTAAAATAATTGATATGAATCTACAATTATCGATACGAATCTACTGTAAAACGAAATTGGTTATATAGATATCATAGACCCTTTCTTCAGTGAGAGTCTTATTAATTTCATTTTTCAGCATCTCTTTTAGCTGATCTTGTTTTGCCGGATCAAAGTCTTCCAGTTTCTGTGACCGTAAAACATAGACAGCGGTGTCTAATATCCTAATTTCTTCAGGGGATTGCGTTTTTCCCTCTTTCGGTGCTGCATTCTTATCAGGCTTTAGTTCTACGATTAAGCCAATTTTAAGATAGCGACCACTGTTTACACCGCCGATATTGAGAATAAGCCCTTCCTTTGTATCACCAAGCTTAATAAACTGTCCTGGCTCACGCTGGGATGCTTTTTTTTCGACTGTTTTGTCAGCCACAACTCGGGTAGCAATCAAATATGAAATACCACCGGCTAAAATTAAGCCAACCACAATCAAGATGATGATGACCATCATCGACATTTTCTTTGGTTTTTCTTCTTCAGCCACTGGTGCACCTCCATTTACAGTGTATTTTTCCTAGTTTCTAAATTATATTAATACATAAACTGTTATGTTAGTTTACCGCATATTTTTAAACAAGGCTCGGCGATAATCCATTACTTTGCGTACAATTTCATCCATCGACTCTTCAACAATTAGTTTCTTGCCACTAGTCAATGTGATTACTGTGTCTGGCGTCTCTTCAATGGTCTCGATTAGCTCCGCATTAACAATAAAATCACGATCCTGTGACTTAAGTTTTGTAACCCTAATCATACTAATCCCTCCTAATCTAAATTTCTCAAAGAATAAGTAGCGGAAGGGAGGCATTCCCCCCGCTACCTTACATTAGTTACCGTTTCAGATTAGCCAATTGTTCCAGCATTTCGTCAGAAGTTGTAATGATTTTGGAGTTCGCCTGGAAGCCGCGCTGAGTAATGATCATATTACTGAATTCTTGCGCTAAGTCAACATTCGACATCTCTAACGAGCCTGGGCTAAATTTACCCCGCCCCCCAGTGTCACTTGTCCCAATTTGCGGATCACCTGAGTTGGTAGATTTAACAAACATACTCTCGCCCACTTTATTTAAACCTGCAGGATTATTAAAGACCGCTAAAGCAACTTGAGCTAAGTTCTGACTCATTCCATTAGTGAACCGCCCGACAATAGTCCCTGTGGGGTCAATGGATACAGTACTCAAGGTACCTGCTGCATAGCCATCCTGTCCGCTGGCCAGAGCAGTAGACTCACCCCCATACTGGGTCATAGTAGAAAAGTCTGGAGTCACAGTAAACGGACCAGCGCCAGAATATGGACTGGGGGGTGTAAGACCAGTTGGATCAATTGTAAATGTTGCCGAGGAGGCACTTGCAAATGTCCCATCAGTATTAAAGCTAACTACTACCGGCACAGAGGAAGACAGGTTAGCTACAGTCACACCATTTGAGTCCACCACCGTGCTGTCAGGCATAAACGACCATGTATTGTCTGCTGTTTTTTCAAATGTTCCATTCAGTTTATAGGCATTTCCCTGCGAATCATATACATTAATAGAAGTTGGAACATCGGATGTTTTATCATTTGCAGCGGCAGCTGTCGTTGCCGCTGTGGCCGTTGCCGTTACAGCTAAGTCTGCAGTGGTCTTAGCTGTAACGGCATCTGTAGCCAGACCCGCAGCCGCTCCTGCAGTAACCGCAGTTTGAGCAGTAGTTACTGCAGTTTGAGCGGCAGTAGCTGCCTTCTTGGCGGCAGTAGCGGCTGTAGCAGTTAAAGCAATTGCATCTTCAGGTGTCCCTGAAGCAGGCGTAGTACCATATGCAGCTATTACCGCTGCTTGAGCAGCTACTGCTGCTGTATCAGCAGCTATAGCTGCATCATTAGCAGCTATAGCTGCTGCTTTCGCAGCTGCTGTGGCTGCATCTAAGGTCGTAGCTTTAGCTAGGCTTGCGTTTGTTGATGCAACTGCAGCTGTCGTATCAATTACGGCTTTAGCGGTAGCTGTAAGCGTGCCATATGTTAAATTGTAAGTCGCAATAGCTGCAGCATCTCCAGCTACCAGTGCAGCAGTAGCTGCAGCATCGTTTGCAATAAATTGCGGATTTGTGGGATCATATGCCAGTGCCGCTTTGGCATCAACTGACGCTTTGGCTGTGGTCGATAACAAAGCATAAGCTGTATTAACACTTGTAAGCAATGCAGCATCTCCGGCAACAATTCCGGAATTAGCTGTAGCTAGGTCTGCAACAGCTGCATCGTATACTGCTTTAGCTGTAGTTTTCGCTATGGCTGCTGTGGCGGCTTCATTTGTCGCTGTAGTTAAGAGAGCAGCTGCATCTGTAACGGCATTTGCGGTTGCTGCTGTAGCTAACGGAGCAGCATTTGTAGCCGCAGATGCAGGCCCTAGCGCATTAGCACTCGCCGATAAATTATTGACATAAGACAACTTACTTGTCACTTGCGCAGGCATAGCGGAACCTACTGGAATCTGAATACTTTTTGCTTCTTGTTTGGAGTTAATCACACCTTTAGAATCTGCTGCCCACCCCATTACCTTGTAACCTGTACCAGGTACCAAGTAGTTACCTTCAGTATCAAAGTCAAACGCACCGGCACGGGTAAATACTTGGTTAAGCCCATCACTCAGAACAAAAAACCCCTGTCCTGAAATGGCTAAATCTGTCTGCTTGCCTGTTGGCTGAAAGCTTCCGTCAGTAAATATCGTATCAATACTGGCCAAACCCATGCCCATCCCGATCTGCATCGGATTAGTGCCGCCACGGTTGCCTTGAGCACTGGAGGCGCCTTGCAGTGTCTGACTTAACATATCCTGAAAAGTGACGCGACCTGATTTAAAACCTACAGTATTCACATTGGCAATATTATTACCAATAACATCCATACGGGTCTGATGGTTTTTGAGGCCGGAAACGCCGGCAAATAATGAACGCATCATAGTAGAATAATGACCTCCTCTAAATTAAAATTCAATTAAATTTAGCTGCATCTGTCAGTCAGCAGCTTTGACGGGCTTCCTCAAGAGGTCCAGCCCTTAAATAATTACTGCACTGTCAATATTAGTAAATACATTATCTTTCATACTGTCGCCATCCAAAGCCGTGATTACTGTCCTATTTTTAACACTTACAACAAAGGCTAGGCTGTTATTCATTAAGATTAGTGACTCTTTTGCACCTTTTTGTGCCGCTTTCTCGACAGCCTGGCTTAGTTGGCTGAGTTGACTGCTGTCAAGCTGGATCTTGCGGCTGTTTAGCCGCTGCAATGCATGCTGCGAAAACTTGACACCAGATATCTCTTGTTCTAACATCTGGTTAAAACTAGAGCCTGTGCCTGCTTTATTCGCTGCAGTACTTGGCTGGGCTCCTACCGGTTTGAGTGGTGAAACAACCGTTGGCATTGGCTGGTACGGATTATAAATACGACTATCAGCCATTATGCTTTAGTCAGCCCTGGAATCTCCACAGCCGTTACAGCACTTAATTCAACTGAGGTGTCGCCAATAAGTAACTTAGGTTCACCATCAACCATTCTTACTGAGGTAACTATACCAGTCTGTTCTACAGCATTACTATCAGTATATTTTATTTGCATACCAATCATATTGCTGGCTTGTGTCATAGCCATGGAAGAATTCATATTCTGCATTTGTTCCAAACTTGAAAATTGCGCCATTTGAGCAATGAATTCTTTATCTTCCATCGGATTCATCGGGTCTTGATATTGAAGCTGAGTAGTCAATAATTTTAAGAAATCATTTTTTCCCAGTTCGTCATTCGCCTTACGATTCGTTTGACTTGTATCAGATGTGCTCTGATTCGTATTACCAACTCCAAATACACTAGCCATCTCAAATTCCTCCTTATTCTAGATACGGTAATCTACACCCGATTGCGTACCCAATCCAGTGACTTTCCCTGAATTATTCTCGCTCCCAATTGCCTCAATAAAGTCGTCTGACGATTTCTTATTATTTAACTTAATTATCTGCTGACGCGAACTGCGATCATGATCTTGATTTGGAGAAAATTGGCTTAGTCCGGCATATACGCTCACATTTTCTACTTTTAGACCATTATTAGCCAAATCTTGTTTAAGTTGGGGAAGAGATGCCTCAATGATACTGCGTACTTCAGTATTATCAGAATGGAAACTAGCTTTGACTGTGCCATTCTCAATAACTACCTTGAGGGTAAGTTCACCAAGATGTTCAGGCTTAAGCTTAATAATCATTTCCGTATTTTGTGGCTTAGAAATAATTTTTGTTTGCTCAACTATCTGGTCGACGACTTGATGGATATCTGTTAACGAATTCGGTTGCTGTTGAGTCTCCGTAACTGATGTTGTCCCAAGTGTATCACTTTTAGCCAATAGCGATTCCATACCTTGTACAATCATGTGGGGAGTAAATATGTCGACAGTGTCAGCACTTGTATCTTGAACCACTTGAGGCTGTGTGAACAGGTTTTGGTCTGTTGAGCTTTCGTTTTGTCTCTCACTATTAAACTGTTGTTTAGAACTTTTATCCTGCAAACTTACGACAGGGATAAAGTTTGGATCTACAGCTTGCATAGAATCACTCGCTATGGTTTTCGACAACACCGACTCAGTAACAGCAGTTGTAAGAAGTGTTGATGAGGTATCAGCTTGGTCTGGGCTGTTTGTTAGAATAGCATTCATGTTTTTTATCTGCATAGGCTGCTGATCAATACCAGTTTCAAAAAGTGTTGAGGAAGGATCAGCTTGGTCTGGGCTGTTTGTTAAAATAACATTCTCAGTTCTCGCTGTTGTTGGCTGATCCTTACTGGACTGATGTAAGCTTGGCAACAGATCCGGTGTCTGGTTAATTTGACTATTCACTACGTCACAATTATCAGCAAGTGTTGCAAGCGACTGAACATTCTGCCCTGACGAGACTACAGGTGCTTCAGAAAAATTGACCGAAACCGCAGCTATAGAGGCAGTAGTTGATTCTGTTGGTGCATCCGCCACATCGGTGGCCGTTTGCACCGGAATTATCATTTGCACAACTATTGCACTATTATTAATAGCAATTGGCATATCCGGACTTGACTGTGCTGTCTCTACAGAATCAGCTTCGGGTGTATTAATATCGAGAATACTAGACAAATCAGTCCCCGTTTGGTCGGTGGTAGAATCTAGATTTTTCTTTACTAAGTTAGCCACACCACTAGGAACTATAGATGTATTAAGTGGCTTAATCTCGACAGCATTTAACTGCTCGACAGTATTCTGGTTCTTTTCTTGAGTAGTTTTGTTAGATTGCGACACTGCGTTATTGAGAGAATCACTAAAGCTAGTTCTCTGCGCACTCTTCGTCTTAGGATTAACAGTTTTACCAGGTAATGCCGACGTTTCCATCTGGTTCGGTTTCAACATATTTAATGCTACATTCATTTTTTCACCTCCTTTCAACTTCTTGGAATTATACTAAAGGGTAAGCGGCTGAGCCTGCCCTTTAAGCATATCTTGAGTTAAGCGAGCGGCCCGTTTAGAGTCAAGCAACGCCAGAATTTTAGACACTTGTTCTTCTTCCATTTTACTGAAGATAGCAATAACAGTAGGATCATCAAGCTCTTGCATAATGGCTATGGCTTCTTCAGGTTTCATTGCACCATACAAACGGGCCAGTTTGGAAATACGCTTAGCTTCTTCCTGTTGCTTAAGCTTAGCTTGTTTCTCTAAGTCTTCTTTTGTGATTATATTAGGGTTTGCTGGCTGAGGAACTGGAAGAGTCGGTATTGGCTGTCGTGTCTGTGTCTGATTTGGTTTAACAGGTGCTGTTTGCTGGCCATTCGAACCATCTTCTTCTAATTCTACAGTCTCAAAGTTGGTTTTCGGAAAAAAACCACCAATTACCGGGTATTTAGCTAAATTCATATCATTAGCCAATTTTTCTACGTCAATCAATTTCAAGTAGATACCGGCGGCAAAACCGATAACGATTAAAATCAATAATGCTACGGCTATTGCCATAACTTTAAACATCAAGCCTGACTTAGACTGTGGCAGCTGTTTAGAGTTTGCAACAGGAGCTTTTGGTTTTTCAGCCATGATTTAGTCAGACTCCTCTACTTGGCCAGTGATAATACCCTGGCTACATAGTTGCGTGTTTCACTGTACGGCGGAACACCGTTATAATTTTTTACTGCTTGCGGCCCAGCATTATAGGCAGCTACAGCTTTAGTAACATCGCCACCAAACATTGTCAGCATCTGTTTTAGATAACGAACACCACCGTCAATATTCTCATACGGATCAGTAATATTACGCACATCGAGCGAGCGAGCTGTTTCCGGCATCAGCTGCATAACGCCGACTGCGCCAACAGGTGAAACAACATTTGCAGAAAGTCCAGACTCCGCCTCGGCAACGGCCATAGCCAGCTTAGGATCAACACCATGTTTGTTAGCAGCTAAATGTACCATTTTAGCTATGTCGCCTTGTTTTGCGCTAGGGTTGAATGCGGTAGCCTTTCCGCTATCCATCAGGTCGGTAGTAGCTGAGGCAAGTGTTGTCGCAAAATTACTACTAACTGCCTTTCTTGATTCTGACGGCGAAAAGCGCCGTTCGATATTTGAAATCCGCTGCATAACTTGATTAACACTTTGTAACATTTTAATCCACTCTCCTGTTACGCACAAAAGCCTGCGTTCCAAGCTCATCAAGAATCTTTTGTTCTTCCTGCAGTAATTCGTTATGATATTGTTCCAAACGCTTTTCGCGTAGGTTATCAACTAGTTTTCTTTGCTTAATGGCACTTTCTAGTTCTACAAGGCATTCCTGACGATACGAATCTGCTTTATCTACTTGTTCTTGCTGCTTAGTGATATCTCTCTTAATTTTATCGATATAATAACTGAATGTCTTAAGAGTTTCAATAGTCGGGCTGGCAGCTTGCTCTCGGCTAAGCAAATCAATGTTAGACGCAAGTTGATTTTGTAATAAATTCAAAAATTCTTGCTGCTTGTGTAATTGGGTGGCAGCTTCAGCAAGCTTGATTTGAGCCTGCTCCTCTTGCATTTTACGAAATCTCAGCAGCGTCTCAAGGCGGAACCGAAATTTCTTCATATCAGACCATCCTTATTGGCTCATCACGCAACCAGTATTTTTAGACGCTCAACCGTCTCTGATACTGGGGTATTTTCATAGACGTCCTGCTGAAGGAATTTTTTTATTTCACCAATAACCGCAATCGCTTTATCAATATTACTATTACTGCCCTGAGCATACGCACCAATATTGATTAAGTCTTCGGCTTCACGATAAGTTGCCAGCAGGGTGCGTAACTGTTGAGCGCACTGCACATGCTCCTTCTCAGTGATTTCCAACATAACCCGGCTAACGCTGGCTAACACATCAATAGCTGGATAATGATTTTGTGCTGCTAAGTTCCGAGTCAAAACAATATGCCCATCCAAGATACTGCGGACAGCATCCGCAATTGGTTCATTCATATCGTCGCCGTCAACAAGCACAGTATAAATTCCCGTTATTGACCCTCTATTACCAGTGCCTGAACGTTCTAAAAGTTTAGGCAGCATGGCAAAAACTGAGGGGGTATACCCCCTGGTGGCTGGAGGTTCACCAATAGTCAAACCGACTTCGCGTTGCGCCATAGCAAATCGGGTAACTGAATCCATCATCAGCATAACATCCATGCCCTGGTCTCTAAAATATTCGGCAATTGCAGTAGCTGTCATAGCTCCCTTAATTCTGACTAAGGCCGGTTGATCGGACGTAGCAACAACTACAACAGAACGTTTAAGCCCTTCTTCCCCTAAATCGCGCTCAATAAATTCCCTTACTTCCCTGCCCCGTTCACCGATAAGAGCGATTACGCTAATATCGGCTTCTGTATTACGGGCGATCATTCCCAGTAAAGTGCTTTTACCAACACCGCTGCCAGCCATTATACCCACCCGTTGTCCCCGCCCGAGGGTTAATACACTGTCAATCGCGCGAACACCTACGACAAGCTTCTCGGTAATTCGGCGACGAGTCAACGGCGGTGGAGGTGCAGTGGTAAGTGCATATTGGGTATTGCTAATAAGCGGCCCCTTGCCGTCAATGGGGTTACCTAGACCATCTAAGATGCGGCCTAATAGTTGACGCCCTACACTGACTTTAAGGGTTTTATGGGCAGACACCACTTCACAACCTGGCCCTATCCCCTGCATTTCACCAACCGGCATTAAAAGGACGCGGTTTTCCCTAAATCCTACAACCTCAGCTGGAATAGGTTCGCCTTGATTGCGCGGATGAATATAGCACAATTCTCCCAAATTAACATTAGGTCCCTGCGACTCAATAACCAGACCAATCACTTGGGTGATTCTACCATTTAATTTCATAGTATCGGCACTATATATAGCTGATAAATATTTGCTAGAATTAAATGTTTTGCTCATGGGAGTATTTCCTGAATGGCTTTATGAACCATTTCCAGCTTAGTGTCTAACTTAGCATCAACTGTACCTAAAGCTGTATCTATAATACAGCCTCCTGCAGGAACGATATGGTCAGCAGATACACTAACAGCATGTTCCCGTCCAACCATGAGCTGTAAATCCCGTTTAGCCATTAGCACCATTTCGTAATCTTCAGGATTGACTCTTATAACAATATGATCCTGATCGCTAACCTTGCCTAATGCCTCTTTAACTATCGGCAGTATGGTAGTAGGGTTTTCCGCAATCTCCCGCGCCAACACTTTACTGGCTACAGCAAGTGCAATTTCGACAATTTGCCGTTCTGCATCAAAAACCAGTTGACATGCTTCTTGCTCCGCAATTGTTACAATGCGGTGAGCTCTTTCAACAGATAATTGCAGGGTTTGCTGCATTTCAGACAAAGCAGCTTGTCTACCTTGCGTAAATCCTTCCTCGTACCCTTGCGAAAGACCTTCTTCTTGGGCCTGACGAGCCAATTCTTGGGCCTGTTGGGCCAATTCTTGCGCATGAAGTTCAGCATCAGCCAAACATTGAGCTGCAGATGTCTGAGCTAGTGCAAGAATACTTTCGGCCTCATTGCGCACAGTATCAAGGAAAATTTCTGGCACTACCGGTTGTTGAGGCTCCTCGCGTACCGGTTCAACCGCTGGTCGATGCTTAATAATTATTGGTGAAGATTTTTCAAATAATACACTTTTTAGAATTTTAGACAATGATTTCGTCTCCTTTACCACGAGAAACAACGATTTCACCTGATTCTTCGAGACGACGAATATTATTTACAATTTTCTGCTGCGCTTCCTCAACATCTCTTATGCGAACAGGCCCCATGTATTCAATCTCTTCACGGAGCATCTCAGCAGCACGCTTAGAAATATTTTTATAGATTTTATTGGCAACCTCACTAGATGTTGCTTTCAGTGCCAGTGCAAGGTCTTTATTATCAATTTCTCTAAGCACAAGCTGAAGCGATCTGTCGTCCAAGAGCACAATATCTTCGAAAACAAACATACGTTTTTTAATTTCTTCTGCCAACTCAGGGTTCTGCACTTCCATATTCTCAATAATAGTGCGCTCAGTGGTCCTGTCAACACGATTAAGAATCTCAACAATTGAGTCGACGCCACCTGCGGCAGTAAAGTCCTGCGTTACCAACGACGACAGCTTACGCTCTAAGATTCTCTCAACATCGCGTATAACATCAGGCGATGTACGATCCATGGTTGCAATACGCCGAGCAACATCCACCTGTCGTTCAGGAGGTAACGCCGAAACAATAGCAGCTGATTGTTCAGGCTGAAGATAAGCCATAATTAAAGCAATTGTTTGCGGATGTTCGTTTTGGATGAAGTTAAGCAGCTGACTTGGATCAGTCTTGCGGGCAAAATCAAAGGGACGTATTTGTAAGCTGGTTGTTAAGCGATTAATTATTGATACCGCTTTTTCAGCGCCCAATGCTTTTTCCAGTACTTCGCGGGCATAATCCAAGCCACCGTTGGAAATATATTCTTTTGCCAAGCACATTTGGTGAAACTCAGTGAGCACCTTATCTTTCTGCTCTTGTGACAATTTGCGCTGATTGGCAATTTCAAGCGTTAATTTTTCGATTTCATCTTCACGCATATGTTTTAATACTTGAGCTGAGATGTCAGGACCTAACGCGATTAATAAGATTGCTGCTTTTTGCTTGCCTGTCAATTCATTTGACTGGTACACGACCTAGACACCTCCCGTTATTCTTCTGACAGCCACGTCTTAAGCAACTGAGCAACATCTTCAGGTCGTGATTTCGCAAATTTTTCAACCGAAGTTCGTTGTTCTGCCCTTTCTTTTTCTTGAGCCGTAAGTTCTTTCTGAGTGGTTTGTGCTTCTGCATCAGCGATTGACTGAGGCTCAACAGCGACAGCCTCAATAAATTCTTCTTCTTGTTCGCGGCGGCGAGTATACATTCGAATCAAATAAAGTATCGCTATAATTGCAATAACAATGAGTCCTATTTTAAGCATAAATACCTGTTGTTGCTGCTTAGCGGCTTCTTCTTCTTCTTTACGTTGTTTGTCAATCTGTTCAGTGCTAAACTGTATACTTTCTACGGCAACACTGTCTCCGCGTAAAGGATTAATACCAATCGCAGTAGCCACGGTTTTACTCAAGCTATCTTGTTGCGCTTTCGGCACAGCGGCGTCAACAAGTACAGCCACAGTAACGCGTTTAATAGATCCGGGCGTACTTACCACTTTTTCTTTAGTTTCATTTATTTCGTAGTTACGTATTACTTCTTTTTTTTCATAATTAGACTGAGAATTGTTGCTAGTTACATAACCTGGGATGTTTGAAGTGGTTCCTGGAACACCGCCAGGATTGCCAGCGTTGCCTTTGTAGTTTTCGTTAAGTTCCTGAGAACTACGAATTATTCCTTTATCGTCAACGACAGGCTCAAAAGTCTGACGATCTAAAATACGCTGGTCAAAATTAAGCTCAACATTAACCCGCGCCGCGGCTTTGCCCATTCCTAATGTCTGATCAAGTAAAGATTGCACATTTTTTTGCAAATCGTCCTGTACTTTTTTGGTCATTTCAAACTGCGTAATAGTCGTAGCACCAGCTAGCTGCGGTTCTTCTGACTGATCGTTCAAAACCCTGGCAAGATTATCAACAACTGTAATATTTTCGGGCTTCAGCCCCTGAACACTATGCGCCACCAAATTAACAATGCCTTTCACCTGCTGTTGCGACAGCCGCGCTGATTGCTTAAGCTTAAGCATAATAGAGGCTGACGCCGGCTTTTCAGTTTTCTTATAAAGGCTGTCTTCTGACATAACAATATGAACTCTGGCTTTCTCGACTTCTTCCATCTGTTCTATTGTTCGGGTTAGCTCCCCTTGGATAGCCTGCAGTAAATTAACTTTATTTTGGAATTCAGTTGTGCCGAATTTGCTCTGTTCAAAGATTTCAAACCCCTTATTCCCTCTCGGCAAACCCTGACTGGCTAAATCTAGTCTAAGCTTATGCACATCTTTAGATGGCACCAAAATGACAGTGCCGTTACTGCCAGTTTGAACTTCATAATTAACTTTCATTTCTTTTAACTTTGCAGTAACTTTGCCTGCATCTTCGGCTTCGAGAGTAGTAAACAAAGGTACATTATCGGGACGGCCGCCCCACCAATAGCTCCATATTAGAATAGCGAGAAATATAAATGCCGCCGCACCAAATATAATGTATCTGTGTTTAGTATTCATATTTTGCCAAAGACGCAGAGACTGTTCTTTCAAGTCAGCCATGTCTCCACCCTTTCAGTTAAGAAAAAAATATATACCTCTTTTTAACCAACATTGTTCAAGGTATTATTGGCAATGCTGAATAGTTACCAATTCAGCATTAAACCTGCATTCTCATAACTTCCTGATAGGCGTCGACAACTTTATTACGAACCTGCATGGTAAGCTGCAGGGCTATTGCAGCTTTTTCAGCGGCAATAGTAACTTCAGCTATGTCTTGTACTTTGCCTGCAGCTAAATTCATTGATGCCTGTCGGGATTCGCCCTGAAGATTATTAACATTATTCAACGCATCTTTCAAAAACTCGCCAAATGGTTTATCCGGTTGCTGAGAACTATCAACAGAATCCATTTCAGCAATTTTGCCTTTAACAGGCATTAATTTTAAAGCTTCAATACGCATTTATACTCTCCTATTTTCCGATATCTAAAGCTTTCAAAGCCATAGTCTTGGCAGCATTTACTGCTGCCACGTTGGCCTCGTAAGCTCTAGATGCAGTAATCATATCGACCATTTCAGTGACAATGTTAACATTGGGCATTTCCACATACCCGTCGCGGTTCGCATCAGGGTGATTCGGATCATACATAAGTTTAAGAGGAGAGTTGTCTTTAGTAATTCCAGTTACTCGAACACCATCTCCTGAATTAATTTGACCAGAGAGTATCTGACCGAAAGAGGCCTGACCAGACCGTGGCTCAAATACCACCATCTGGCGATGATACGCCCCCCCCTCAGCTGTACGAGTAGTGTTAACATTGGCAATATTATTAGAGATAACATCCATACGCAAACGCTCGGCTGTCATACCTGAAGCAGCGGCATCAATGGCCCGAAACAACCCCATGATTAGCGTCTCCCTTCATTAATGGCTGATTTAATGCTGGCAAAGTATTTATTCATTTGCTGGGCAACAGCATCATAATAAATAGAATTTTTAGCTAAACTGGCCATCTCACTGTCAATATCTACATTATTGCCGTCACTGCGAAAAGATGTAGTAGTGATGGTGTTTATAGTCGGTTCAATATTTAACCCCGACTTTATCGGCAAGTGGCGTTCGTGAGTTCTGGCAAGCGGCGTGTTTTTAGTGTTCATTGCTAAATCTAACTGATCTTCAAAACTTACTTCACTTTTTTTGAATCTAGGTGTATTTACATTAGCAATATTATCACTTATAACTTTATGCCGCAGTGAGGCTGCGCCCAACGCTTTTTCCAATACTGATATTTGAGTTGACTTTAGAATTGAGTTAAGCACTACTAACCCTCCTGTTAATGTACGTATCACTCATATACTGCAATCATAGTATCTTAGATGTAATCTTATGCATAGTTCTACATAATCCATGAAAATCCTTTAATATTTTCTCATGAACAGGTTAAGTTTTAGTAAATAGGCCTTACGTCCTATAGGTAAATTCCTCGTTTTATGTACCTTATCATATTTTTTTATCAATAGCCTGCGCTTTAGACAAATATAAACCAGGTGGCTTCTTTATGCCACCTGGTTTATCTAATGACCCTGAAGAATAATCCAGTTGCACATATACAGCTGGATAAATATACACTTCTATTTCTTTAATTTCTTCAATTCTTCTAATAACCGCTCATTAAGGACTTTAATATATGTTCCTTTCATACCAAGCGATTTAGACTCAATTACACCAGCGCTTTCAAATTTTCGTAGCGCGTTGACAATGACTGACCGGGTTATACCTACACGATCAGCAATTTTACTGGCAACCAAAAGACCTTCATTGCCTTCAAGTTCACTTAAAATATGCATAACAGCTTCTAATTCCGAGTAAGACAATGTTCCTAGCGCAACTTGTACGGTAGCCTTTTTTCTGGCTTCTTCTTCGATTTTTTCGCTACGGTCTCTGAGCATTTCCATACCAACAACGGTAGCACCATACTCGGCCAGCACTAAATCATCATCTGTAAACTCTGTACTAAATTTAGCAACAATCAGTGTACCGACACGCTCTCCTACACCATGAATTGGCACAATCGTAGTGAATTTGTCGTTAAACAGGCAACTAGTTCCCTCACTAAAAGTACATAATCCGCCTTCCAATCTAAGATTAGGCGATGTCAGGTCAATTTTCTGCAGCCATGCAACATAGCGTTCAGGAAATTTACCCAGTTGGAGCACTTTATCCCGCATAAGATCACATTCAAAATCGTCAAGCAAGGCATATCCTAAAACACTACCGTCTTTGCTGACAATATAAACATTAGCGGCCATAACTGTACTGAGTACTGACGACACCTCAGTATATTCGACGTTTTCTGATTTCTGCAGTAGTTTGTTGATTGTTCGAGTGCGTTCCAATAAAGATAACATAATATTCCCCCACCTTTCATAATTAAAACAAATGATGCTATAAAATATAGTGACTTAAGTCTTGATTAACAACTATATGATCCAGTTTAGACTTCACATACTCGCGATTGATAATAACAAAGCGCTCAACAGCATCTGGAGCGTCAAAAGCCAAGTCTTCCAAGAGTTTCTCCAACACAGTATGCAAACGGCGGGCGCCGATGTTTTCAGTCTGGATGTTTACTCTGCAAGCGATGTCAGCCAATTCATCAATAGCGTCCTCGGTAAACTCAATTTTTATACCTTCGGTTTCTAGCAGGCTAATATATTGCTTTATTAACGCATTAGCCGGCTCGGTAAGTATTTGGCGAAAATCTTCTTTTGACAGGTTAGTCAGTTCAACCCGTATGGGAAAACGTCCTTGCAATTCAGGTATCAAGTCAGAAGGCTTAGAAACATGAAAAGCGCCAGCGGCGATAAATAAGATATGGTCAGTCTTCACCGGACCATATTTGGTGACAACTGTAGATCCTTCGACAATTGGCAGGATGTCGCGCTGAACCCCTTCCCTAGAAACATCAGGGCCCGAACTGTGACCTCTTCCGGCTATTTTGTCAATCTCATCTAGAAAGATAATGCCGTAGTTTTCTGCTAAGCTAACTGCACTAGTCGTAACTTCATCCATATCAATTAATTTCTGTGCTTCTTCCTGGATAAAAATTTTACGGGCGTTAGCTACTGTTACTTTGCGTTTCTTTTGTTTCTTGGGAATTAGATTTCCGAGCATATCTTGGATATTCATGCCCATTTCTTCAATTCCGGTTCCGGCAAACATCCCCATTGCTGGCTGGGTAGCATCCTCTACTGTGATTTCGATAAGCTCATCTTCAAGTTCACCACTACCAAGACGCTTTCGCCACCATTCGCGGCCAGTGCTAAAAGACTGTTGTGATACCTCTGGCTCAGGTGGCTTTTCCTGGTTGGCTCCCATACCGCCGGAAAACAGCATTTCAAACGGGTTGCGGGTCGCTTCTTTTTTCACCGGTGGAACAAAGTGATCGAGAATACGCTCATCAGCCAACTCCTTGGCTTTGTCATTTACTTCAATCATCTTATGTTGTTTAACCATCCGGATTGATGTTTCAACCAAATCACGCACCATAGATTCCACATCGCGCCCAACATATCCTATTTCAGTAAACTTGGTCGCTTCCACTTTAACAAAAGGTGCATTCACAAGTTTAGCTAAACGCCGGGCAATTTCTGTTTTACCTACACCTGTAGGACCAATCATTAAAATATTTTTAGGGATAATCTCTTCTTTAAGTTCTGCTGGCAATTTCTTACTACGCCAACGATTTCTGAGAGCCACGGCTACCGATTTTTTTGCTTGCTGTTGACCAATTATGTATTTATTTAATTCATTGACTATTTCCTTTGGTGTAAGTTCCAGCAAAATCATCCCCCCTTTAAACTATAACTCTTCAACGGTAATATGGTCATTAGTGTAAACGCAAATGCTGGCGGCAATTTCTAGCGCAGCTCGAGCAATATCAGTGGCATTTAGTGCAGAGTGCTGCACTAAAGCTCTGGCAGCAGCAAGTGCATAGGGCCCGCCAGAACCGATAGCAGTAACGCCATCATCTGGCTCAATAACTTCACCATTACCGGATATGATAAGAAGATGTTCTGCATCAACAACAATGAGAAGTGCCTCTAAGCGCCTTAAGACTCTATCCGACCGCCACTCCTTAGCAAGTTCAACTGCAGCTCTCATCATGTTGCCGTTAAACTCTTCAAGCTTTCCCTCAAATTTTGCAAATAAAGTAAACGCATCAGCTACCGAACCGGCGAATCCGGCTAAAACTTTACCATGGTAAAGTCGGCGGACCTTTTTAGCGTTATGCTTCATTACTGTATTCTGACCAAAAGTAACCTGTCCGTCACCAGCAATAGCTGTCTTCCCCTGATGGCAAACCGCGACAATCGTTGTAGCATGAAACATGAGTATCACCTCCGAGGAAATTTAGGAACGCGGGTGAAATTTTTTGTAATTTGCTTTGAGTCGTTCCGTCGTTACATGTGTATAAAGTTGAGTAGTAGATAAATTGACATGCCCCAAAAGTTCTTGCACAGACCTCAGATCAGCACCATTATCCAACAGATGTGTAGCGAAAGTATGACGGATGGTATGAGGACTGACATTTTTTTTGAGCGCCAATGCCTCAACATACTTTTCAACAATCCGGCGTATGCTCCGGTCTGAGAGTGGCCCACCTCTGCTATTTACGAACAGGCGATCATGAACTTTTCCCATTTGTTGGGCATATTCGCCAGGATTCGCACACAATATGCGGCGGGCGCTAAACAGATAGTTATCCAAGGTCTGAGCTGCCCTTCGGCCCATAAGCACTATCCGTTGTTTAGCCCCTTTACCTGACACAATAATCGTTCGTCCGGCAAAATCAATATCAGGTAAGGTGATACCGGCAAGCTCACTCACTCGCACACCTGTTGCGTACAGCATTTCAAGCACCGCACTATCCCGAAGACCGAGTGGGCTATGATCCGGTAAAGCGATTAGTTCAGTGATTTCATTAGCGTCAAGAAAAACAGGTAATCTTTTCTCCAATTTAGGCGTCCTAACCGCATTAAATGGGTTCTGGCTTACGATGTTTTCCCGGCATAAAAACCGGAAAAACGACCTAAGCGCCGCAATTCGTCGCATAATGGTCGCTTTGGCGTACTGTTCCGATTTTAAATAAGCCAGATAACTACGGATTAAAAGCGGAGTGGTATTAATAAATAGCGTATCGTCAGCAACCTGGCTAGACACAAACTCCACGAACTGAAGAATATCTCTTTGATAGTTGTGGATAGTGTGCTGGGAGGCATTTTTTTCAATTCTTAGATATAATATAAACTGATCTAATAGTTGATCGATTTGATCCAGTTGTTTACTTTTAGACATTCTCATCATTCTTTCGAATTGTTACCCTGGTGATGGTTGGAGGAAATTACTATTATACTAACACACTTGAGAAAATTGCGCAACATTATTGTCAAATTATTCAAATAAATTCTTTTAACGTCTCTAGCGCTCTGTCTGCAATGGCCCTGTTTTTGATCTTCTTATCTTTAATCTTATGCCCTAACGGAGGCAACAGACCAAAATTTATATTCATAGGCTGAAAACTAGCCGGATCTGCGTGGGTGATATAGCGGCACAAAGCTCCGTGAGCTGTCTCGTCTGGAAACACCAGTGGCTCCTGATCCCGTACTATCCGGCCGGCATTAATACCAGCTACTAAGCCGCTTGCCGCTGATTCAACATAGCCCTCAACGCCGGTAATCTGGCCAGCAAATAAAATCTGAGGCTGAGCTTTCATCTGTAAGGTAGGAAGTAATGCTTTGGGCGAATTAATAAACGTATTCCGGTGCATTACTCCAAAGCGAACAAATTCCGCATTCCCTAATCCAGGTATAAGGCTGAATACCCGCTGTTGTTCGGGCCACTTGAGGTGGGTTTGAAAACCAACAATATTATAAAGTGTTGCTGCAAGGTTATCCTGTCGGAGTTGAACTACGGCGTATGGCATCTCACCTGTCTCAGGATGTCTCAAACCAACAGGTTTCATTGGTCCAAATCGCATAGTATCAATTCCCCTGGAAGCCATGGCCTCGATAGGCATACAGCCTTCGAATACTACTAACTTTTCGAAATCTTTAGTCGGCGCCGTCTCGGAATGAGTTAGTTCATGCCAAAAAAGTTCATATTGTTCTTTAGTCATCGGGCAGTTGAGGTAGTCATCATCACCCTTGCCATAACGGGAAGCTCGATAAATTATATTCATATCAAGTGATTCACCAGTAACAATTGGCGCAGCCGCATCATAAAAATATAGATAGTCACTACCGGTGAGATTGGCAATGGCGCTGGATAAAGCCGGAGATGTCAACGGACCGGTCGCAATAATTAATGGACGGGCGTCAGGTATATCCAGTAGCTCAACATTTTTAATAGTAATCCGGGGGTGATTGCAGAGAGTCCCTGTAATCATCTGACTAAAATCACTTCGATCGACTGCCAGCGCCCCGCCCGCCGGTACACAGTTAGCATCAGCCGCTTTCATAACCAACGAGTTGAGCTTTCTCATTTCTTCTTTTAAGAGACCAACCGCGTTTTCTATGGCAGCAGCCCTAAGCGAGTTACTACACACCAATTCAGCAAACAGACCGGTATGGTGCGCAAGTGTCATAACCTTAGGACGCATTTCGTATAAATCTACATCTACACCGGCTTCAGCTAGTTGCCAAGCAGCTTCACTGCCGGCCAGACCAGCCCCTAATACAGTAACTTTAGCCACTCTTTTTCCTCCGGTTAGCAGCAGGCTTTTTTGACTTTGCCTGTTCTTCTTTATTATCTGCGTTATTGTCTGCTTTATTAGCTACTTCTTTACCCTCAGATGTCTGCCGGGATGAACATGCTTCATTGCTGCATACTGTAGCAACACCGCCATTTTTGTATTTGTGCCGAATCATGAATGCACCGCATACCTGGCAATTATCCTTCAATGGCATATCCCAGGTATTAAAATCGCACTCTGGGTAGTTTTCACAGCCATAAAAGACACGCCGCCGCTTTGTCTGTCGCTCGACAATTGCACCACTACATTTAGGGCACTTCACCCCAGTGTCTTTTAAAATGGGCTTAGTGTTGCGGCAGGCGGGAAAACCTGGGCAGGCCAAGAAATTTCCATAACGCCCTTGCTTGACGACCATCATCTGTCCACAGTTTTCACAGGGAGTATCAGATACCTCAACAGGCAGTTCAACATGGCCGATAGCTTCTTCTGCAAACGTTAACTCTTTCGCAAAAGGATCATAAAATTGTTCTAAAACACCTAGCCAAGATGCATCACCTTCGGCGATATCATCTAGTTTATCTTCCATTCCAGCAGTGAACTCAACATCAACAATTCTATCAAAATATTGTTTTAGCAGGTCAAGTACAACAAACCCCAGCTCTGTAGGCTGGAATTTTTTATCAATCCGTTCTACATAACCCCGATCAACGATTGTCTCAATTGTTGGAGCATACGTGCTAGGCCGTCCAATTCCTTTTTCCTCAAGTACTTTGACTAACGACGCTTCAGTATAACGTGGCGGCGGTTCAGTAAAGTGCTGCTTAGGGTCGATTTTATACAGTTTCAAAACTTGCCCTGGTGTGAGGACAGGCAAAGAAGTTTCATTATCCAGATCACTGTCAGCGTTTTCTTCTACTTCTTTGCCTTTGCCGATTACGCCACTAAAAGCTGCCAAAAATCCTGGAAACTTTAACTGTGAGCCAGTAGCTTTTAGTTTATAGCGCCCTGCAGTAATCTCTATAGTAAGAGTATCATAGACAGCAGGGGTCATCTGGCTGGCAATAAATCTTTCCCAAATAAGAGTATAGAGCTTTAACTGGTCTTTAGCCAAGTTTTTGCTTATAGCGTCTGGTGGCAAATCCAATGTAGTGGGCCGAACTGCCTCATGAGCATCTTGAGATTTTTTATTTGCGTAAACCGGAGGCTTATCCGGCAAATAATCGAGTCCAAACTTATTTTCAATATAAGTTTTTGCTTCCTGTTGAGCAGTTTCAGATACCCGAGTTGAATCAGTACGCATATAGGTAATGAGACCCACCTGACCAGCACGACCGATATCAAGTCCTTCATACAGCTGTTGGGCAACCATCATAGTTTTACGAGATGTAAACCCAAGTTTGCGGGAGGCTTCTTGCTGCAAACTGCTAGTGGTAAAAGGCGGGTAAGGATTACGCTTCCTTTCCCGTTTTTTAACATCACTAACTACATATTCTGCTTGATTTAACTCGCCAACAATATCTTCAGCCTGAACCTCATTAGTAACATTTAGTTTCTTGCCATCGACTGAAACTAATGCAGCATCAAATACTTTGGAATTAGTCTTTTCTTTGAGTTTGGCGATTATTGTCCAATACTCTTCTGGAATAAAAGCCTGAATCTCTTTTTCTCTGTCGCAGATGAGCCGGACTGCAACTGACTGCACCCGCCCTGCACTAAGACCTTTGCGTACTTTACGCCATAAAAGCGGACTCAGTTTATACCCCACAATCCGGTCAAGTATTCGCCGAGCTTGCTGAGCATAAACCCTAGGTAGGTTGATTGGTCTCGGTTTTTTTACGGCCTGCTGAATAGCAGGTTTAGTAATTTCATTAAATTCAATCCGGCAAGTAGTATTCTCAGGAATATTAAGGATATGGGCTAAGTGCCAGGCAATGGCCTCGCCTTCACGGTCAGGGTCTGTTGCCAGATAGACTGTATCAGCATTTTTGGCAGCTTCTTTCAAGCTTTTTATCAGTTCGCCCTTACCTCTGATGTTAATATATTTCGGTTCAAAACCATGTTCAATATTAACACCAAACTGACTCTTGGGCAGATCACGCAAATGTCCCATAGAGGCTTTAACTGTATAGTTTTTCCCAAGAAATTTTTCTATTGTCTTGGCTTTGGCCGGGGATTCTACCACAACTAGAGCTTTACTCACTCAATTCCCTCCCTGACGGCAGAGGTATAGCGTTGACCGCTATGTTCGACCGTCAAACCCCGTAATGAAAGTTGCAATAATATATATGCAGCCGTTGCCGGCAATACATTCAATTTTGTTACAATTTCTTCAATCCCTATAGGCTCTTCATAATTCAGCAAACTATACACAGCTTGTTCGTCATTAGACAATACAGCCCCTGCTTGGCTAGTCTGCTCAGTTTCCCATCCATACTCTTCTAAAATGTCAGACGCACTGTCAACTAGCTTGGCTCCCTGCTTTATGAGTCTGTTGGCCCCTTTACTACTACCCGAAAAAATACTTCCAGGTACAGCAAAAACGTCCCGCCCCTCTTCTAAGGCAAAGTCAGCTGTGATCAGTGCTCCACTCTTTTCGGCAGCTTCTATTACAATAACCCCGCGCGCCAACCCATTAATAATACGGTTACGCGCCGGAAAGTGGCCTGGATGCGCCATCACACCTGGAGCATACTCGGAGATGACTGCACCTGCTTCAGCAATATGAGCCAACAGTTTGGCATTCTCCGGAGGATAAGAAATATCTACGCCCGACCCCAGAACGGCAATTGTATAACCTTGCTCCATAGCACCTTGATGAGCGGCAGTATCAATTCCTCTGGCAGCCCCGCTGACAACACCTATATGGGCAGCCGCCAAGCCCGAAGCCAGCATACTTGCAGCATTTTTACCATACACCGTAGCTTTACGTGAACCGACAATAGCCACCAGCTTATCATTTGTTGGCAAGCTGCCTCGGTAATATAACACATAAGGTGGATTGAAGGTATTTCGCAATAAAATAGGATAGCTGTCATCTAATAAACTACAGAGGAGTATGCCTTTTTTGAATAACATTTCAGCCAGTCTATGTACATCTATCTTGTCCCGCTGACCAAGTAAATTATTACAAACTGTATTATCAAGACACTTGGATAAAAATAAATCGCCCTGATCAGCTAACCAAGCCTGCCGGGCGCTACTGAAATAATCAACCAAGGCCTTAATGCGTGAACTGCCGATACCTGGCACCATCTGTAGGGCAGCCAAGTAAAATTGTTCCATATCCAGTTCCTCCACATTTAGCTAGCATTGAAAAACCAATAGCATCTAGTGAAATGTTTGGTAAATCTTAATACTAGCAATTATAACTGGGATAAAATCCATAGGTCAAGAGTCCGAGGTCCCAATTTCAGCATTTTTAAGAAATATTTATTTTTTTTAGCAAAAAATTAGTTTTTTAGCAATAATATCTGCTATATCTTTAGCTGCAGTAGGACGGCCAAGTAGAGCCGCCTGCTGGCGCAAGCTGATAAAATCATTATTGCCTTCAAATAATAAATTAACTAAAATAGACTTCAGTTCTGACAATGAATCTGCTCTAACTGCCGCGCTGCTACCTAGTAAATAACGAGTATTGGCTTCTTCCTGGCCAGGTATGGGACGATAAATAACAAGCGGTACTCCCATCGCCAAAGCTTCTGACGCACTCATGCCCCCAGGTTTAGAGATTAATAAATCGGCAATACTCATAAGTTCGTGTACATTATCTACATAGCTTAGCACTTTGACCGGATGCCCAATAACTGATTCGAGCAAAACTAGTTTTCGATACAACTGTTGATTTTTTCCGGCTACAGCTATAAGTTGCACAGGCCTGTCAATTTGAGCGCATAGTTTCAGTATTTCATCCATTGGCAAAACGCCAGCCCCGCCGCCCATAATTAGGATAGTCTTCCGGTCTCGTGTAAGCCCAAGTTTGTCAAGAACTTGATCTTTGTCACTTGGCTGGATGAAGCTATCACTAACTGGTATTCCGGTAATAGCAACAGACGTGGACTCTACACCATGCTGACTTAAGTATTCAGCCATAGCGGAATGAGCTACAAAATAATGGTCAAATTCAGGATATACCCATAGGCGGTGAACAACAAAATCAGTGATAATGGCCGCAGTTGGTACTGTGACCAAACACTTTTTTTTGAGCCAAGCTACCATTCCGGCCGGAGTTGCATGAGTGCATACAATGACTGATGGTTGAATTTTATTAATATAATCTAGCATTCGTCCAGCAAGAACCTGACTAACCAATTCTCGGCCAAATAGTGCCAGATTATTTTGATTGCCCCAACCATACATAGTTCCATAGGCTTGAGGAAAAATATCAAGTATTTTTAAATATGTTTTAAGTATTGTCTGACCAATGGCAGGATGAAAAAAGTCAAATATGTTGCACAATTCAGTGTGGCAGGAGTAGTTGACCTTAAGCATTTGACTAACAGCTTGCGCAGCTCTAATATGACCTGCCCCTATTGGCGCACTAATAAATAAAACTCGATGTTTAACCAATTGCTTTCGCCTGCCAGGAAACTTTTATATTGCCATGTAGGCTAACTTGGCTATCATCGCTAGTTACTTTCAACAGTTCTTGTACCGTTTTACCTCTATATACAATAGAGTTACCTGCAACCTCAGCCAACGGAATTAAAACAAATTTTCTGTCAGGCATACGGGGATGCGGCAGTTCAAGCGTGGCGACAGCTATCTCTATACTATGATAAAGCAAAAGGTCAATATCAATGTTACGGGGACCCCATCGCACTTCCCGGACCCGCCCCATCTCTCGTTCAATTCTGAGACAAACATCGAGCAGTTCTACTGGCGGCAAGTCAGTCGCAATGGCAATGACTGCATTAAGAAAACTAGGCTGATCTTTAAGTCCTACCGGCTCTGTCTCATATAATGAAGATACCTTGTCAATTGAAATATTAGGCTGCTCGCTTAACCGCCTAATTGCATTAGCGATGTTGTCTTCCCTAGTTGTATTATTGCTGATAATATTAGACCCCAGCCCCAAAGCAATCATTGTCCACGTCTCCGTACAGCTTCGACTTCAACATAATCAAGCGCGGCAGCAATTGGTACTGAAGGCTTACGCACCCGCACGGCAACTTCCTCTACAAGAGGGTGCACGCGCAAAACTTCCTCAGCAATATGGTAGGACAAAGCTTCCAAAAGTTGAAAACGTTGATTTTCTACTATATCTTTTGTTTGATTATAAATAGATACATAATCTACAGTTTCCTCAAGCCTGTCACTTTTGCCAGCCTGGCTTAAATCACCTTTCATATCGAGATCAACATAGAAACGCTGTCCTAGTTCTCGTTCAAATTCATATACACCGTGAAAGCCGTAAAACACCATGTTTTTTAAAGATACTCTATGACTCACTATAGTTCCCCCTTACTGATATTTAGCATTTATCATGGCATCAGTCATGCGCGCAATGCGAGCTATGGCTTTTACGTCATGCACTCGGACAATGTTAGCGCCTTTCGTAATTCCTAAGGCTACGGTAGCGCCTGTCCCTTCTACCCGATCGGTGGGTGGTACATCCAGAATTTCGCCGATGAACTTCTTGCGCGACGTACCTAACAGTATCGGACATCCAAGGGACGTAAGCTCGTCAAGCCGAGCCATTACAACAAGATTATCTGACGGCTTTTTGCCAAATCCAATGCCTGGATCAACAATAATTTTATCAGCATTTATGCCAGCTGCCTTACCTATATCAATGCTGTGACGCAAAAAGTCAAGAATATGAGACATAATGTCACGCTGATATGCTGTACCTTCTTGATTATGCATGATGATAACCGGAACATCATATTCGGCAACTATTGCAGCCATTTCTGGGTTAAACTGCAGTCCCCAAATATCATTAATCATATGTGCGCCAGCCTTAAGCGCGGCTCGGGCGACACTGGCTTTATAAGTATCGATTGAAATAGGTACACTAGAAATAGTCAGCACTTTTTCCAGCACAGGCATCAGCCTGTCTAACTCTTCTTCGTCCGAAATCTTCTCCGAGCCGTACGGTCTGGTAGATTCAGCGCCAATATCAATAATATCGGCACCATCTTTAATCATCTGCTCAGCATGCTTTAGCGCCGCATCAAGATTATTAAACCTTCCGCCATCTGAAAACGAGTCTGGCGTAAAGTTTAAAATGCCCATAACCAACGTTTTTTCCGGAGTGATAGATAATGTATGCGCTCCTAACTCATAGGTTCGCTGTGGAAACTTTTCGTCAGCCGCTATGACTGCTTCTAATTCTTCAGCCAGTTTTTTCAGGCCCCATGGCTGGACTTTAAGTTGCGGGATGCATTGTTTAAAATGCTTTAAGCTACCGCTTAACAGCACATCGGTATATTGGTCACTAAAGTCTGCCGCTCCCCGCGATACTGACGCCTCACCGCCCTTAGAAAGAAAAGTCTGCTTGAGAATAAGCGACGCTTTACTTAATACGTTTTCCACTTTTATTGTCTTATACACGGCCTTATTGGCCATAATAGCCGCCCCAGCAATGTCACAATTTACTTTTCCCAGTTCTTTTCGAGCCTGATCCTGATTTTTTATCTCAATTACTCGCATATTATATTGCATTAGTGTCCTCCCCTATTGCGACAAAATATAATTTTATTGTATCATAAAATTATGTAGAATAAAGATTATTATGCAAATTTCAGAAATTTATCATTAGATTTGCAATATCTAGGAGGCCTGTAATGAAACAACGTCTATCACCTGACCTTTTCTCGATCCCAGTTGAGCAAATAAAAAACGGCTATTTCAGCGACAGTTATTTCTTACGTACCCAGGAAATCTTGGTGAAAGATAACCACCACCCGAGAGTTCTAATGCAAGTCTTTCAGCGCCAGCATGCAATCGTATGCGGTGTTGATGAAGCCATCGCCATTATAAAAAAATGCGCTCATAACCCTGATAATTTAATTATTCATGCATTGCATGACGGTGATCGTATTGAGCCATGGGAAACTGTGATGACAATCGAGGGCGATTTGGCGAACTTTTCGCATTTAGAGACAGTTTATTTAGGAGCGTTATCCCGCCAAACTAAGATTGCAACCAATGTACATAAAGTAGTTAAAGCAGCAAATGGCAAGCCGGTGCTATTCTTTCCTTCCCGATTTGACCATTATGCCGTCCAGGCATCTGACGGTTATGCTGCACATATTGGGGGTGTCTATGGTGTATCCACTCCCGCTAATGGTTCCCTCTGGGGCGCGGATGCGCTTGGCACCATCCCACATGCTTTAATTGCGGCTTACGGCGGCGACACAGTCCGGGCATCAAAAGCCTTTGACACTCATATTGATCCGCAGGTAAACCGGGTAGCACTTGTCGATTTTTCTAATGACTGTGTAGGAACATCTTTGGCAGTAGCCAGAGAAATGGGGAATAAGCTGTGGGCAGTTCGCCTCGATACTGCCGATAATCTTGTTGATTTATCAGTATTGCCACATATGGGTACATTTAAACCAACTGGTGTCTGTCCACAGTTGGTTAGCAATGTACGTCAAGCCCTTGACCGCGAAGGGTTTGGTCATGTAAAAATAATGGTGTCAGGTGGGTTTACTGCAGAGCGAATACAGCAATTTGAAACGGCTAACCTGCCTGTTGATGTTTATGCTGTTGGCAGCAGTTTATATAATGACAATATTAACTTCACTGCAGACATTGTTATGGTAGACGGTCAGCCAAGTGCTAAAGTTGGTCGAAGTTATCGGCCTAATTCGCGGTTGACATTGGTAGAATAAGGACTATAAAAAAAGTGAAACAACCGGTTCAAGGTTGTTTCACTTTTTTTATTTGTTATTTAAGTTAGATGCTAAATTAGCAAGTTGCTCAGACATAGCCATCAGCATTTGACTGTGTGCAGTCAGGTCTTGAATAGTGTTCGCCTGGTGCTCGGTAACCGAATCAATTTGGGTTATCTCAGTACTAATTTTTTCAATTGATAGTTTAATATTATTGAGAATTGTAGTAATTTGAGTTGCTGAACCGGCGCTGTTGGTAGCTAGCTTACGCACTTCTTCGGCTACTACGCCAAACCCCCTGCCCATCTCACCAACTCTAGCTGCTTCAATTGCAGCGTTTAGTCCTAATAGGTTTGTTTGACTAGCAACGTTTTTAATAAATCCGACAACTGAATCAGTGTCTGCAACCTCTTTATTCGCTGCAGTTGATAAGTCCTTGAGAAATCGACTGCTTGCTGCCAACTCTTCAGCCTGAGCCAAAATGGACTGGATGGAAGAAGACATGTGTGTCGCCGAATTAGATAACTGTTTAGCAGCAGTGGCTAGCAACTCTTGCCGTTCCAGTGACTCGTGGACAGCTACCGCTCCAATAATTTCCCCCTGATCGTTAAATACAGGTAGGCTGATAGCTATATAGGGAATACCGTAAACTTCGCTGCTAACTTCAACAACTACTCGCTGTTTCTGCTGCATTGCTTTATAAGCAGCAGATCCTGGTTTGAGTAGCTCACCAACAACTACTTGGCCTTCGAGTTCAGGTATAGAATGAGACACCAACCACTTTTCTCGGTTACTAACCACCACACCTACTTTGCCGTTTACTAGCTGTGGAATATAGTTAGCAACCTTGGCAAAACAGTCCAACACCGAAATTTCTGCCACGAAAATCACTTCCTTTGCTCCTACAATTGCTATAAACTTTAACCATTGCTACCATTTCCGGCTGGAACCACCGCCGCCGCCTGAACCGCCACCGTAGCCGCCGCCCCCACTTCCACCACCACCGCGGAATCGTAAAAGTGAAAGAATAAGATACGTGATACTGCCGCCAAGAAACAGCCAGTCAAAAATAAGCAGCGCCAATACACCAGCTGCTAATGCAAATTGCGCCCACCATGGCAGAGTATCCCACCACGATTGATTAGCTGAAGAACGAGTCTTAGACGGTTTGGCATCGGTGCTTATATCTAGATTATACTCTTTAGCGGTTATACTAACTAATGCCTGATAGCCATTCCAGATACCTTTATTATAATCATTGGTGGCAAAATACGGTATCATATAGTCATCTTGAATAGCGCCGGTCCTGGCGTCATTAAGCGCCCCTTCTAAACCATAGCCTACTTCTATTCGTGACTGTCGGTCATTCACGGCAACCAACACCAACACACCATTATTTAGTTGCTTATCTCCGATCCCCCATCTTCTAAGCACTTCTAGGGCATACTCATCCAAAGCTGCTCCTTCGAGTGACTTGACTGTCAGCACTACAATCTGCGCTTTAGTCTTCGCAGCCAACTTACTGCCTAAACTATTGATTTTACTCTTAGTCTCCGAATCCAATACTCCGGCGTGGTCTTGGACATATATGCCATGCGTCGGTGCCGGAGGAATTTGGGGCTGAGCCAATACAGCACCTGCTAGTAATAGATAGATTACTAAAACTAGCCAAGCCAGCCTTTTATTCATAAGTTATCCCCTCGCTTGGCAATCAGAATTTAACCTGGGGAACTTGTTTCGCACCTTCGTCTGCTTTGAAGTATTCTTTGGGCCCAAATCCCATCATGCCGGCAAACAAACTTGTCGGCAGCGCACGTATTTTTACATTGTATCCTTGAACTGCATCGTTATAGTCTTTACGCGCTACAGCAATCCGATTTTCAGTGCCACTAAGCTCATCCATAAGCGCTCGGAAATTCTTGTCTGCCTTAAGGTTCGGATAGTTTTCAGCAACAACCAAAAGTCTGCTGAGCGCTGAGTTTAGATCGCTATTGGCCTGTGCCTTACCTACTGGCCCCTGTGCTCCTGCCAGCTTGGCACGCGCATCCGCAACTGCTTGAATAGCTTGTTGTTCATGTGCGGCATATCCTTTTACGGTATTAACTAAGTTGGGAATTAAATCAGCCCGCCGTTGCAGCTGGTTTTCAATCTGGCTCCATTTGCCATTAACATTTTCATTCATACTAACCAATGTGTTGTAACTAAACATAGCGCTTACCAGTAATGCCCCAACTATGGCGATAACAATCCATATTGACTTGTTCACGTAGAAAACCTCCTTTTGTATTTTGAAGAAAGAAAACTTCTTATTTATAATATCTAACAGATTTGAATATATCATTAAGCATTAGGTAATTATTTCCTGGAAATAATTTGAAAATCACTACGAAATTGAATGGCTTCGGCAATATGTGTTGCTTCAATTTGTGCCGTCCCGCTCAAATCAGCAATCGTCTGAGCCACTTTTATTATCCTATCATAGCCACGGGCGCTTAGATTCATCCGGGTAAAAGCTTGCTTAAGCAGGTGTACAGCATCAGGCTTTAGATGACACAGACTTTTTATATGTTTGTGTTGCATTTGCGCATTGGCATAGAGCCCGAACCCTTTAAGACGTTCATGTTGAATAAGTCTTGCAACCTCTACCCTCCGTCTGATAATAGCAGACGGTTCCTGCGGTGTATTTTTTACTAAATCATTATACTCAAGGCGCGGGACATGGATTGTTATATCAAGTCGGTCAAGTAAAGGTCCTGAAATCTTTTTCTGGTAACGGCGTATATCGCTTGGTGTGCAAGAGCATTCCCTAGACGGGTCCGAAGAAAATCCGCACGGACACGGATTTAATGCTGCGATAAGCATTAGCTTTGAAGGGTAAGATAAAGTAGCGTTAACTCGAGAAATGGTAACCTCGCCATCCTCAAGCGGCTGACGCAGTACCTCCAGCACTGTTCGAGGAAATTCAGGCAACTCGTCTAAGAACAGTACACCGTTATGGCTTAAAGTAACTTCCCCCGGCCTTGGTATACTTCCTCCACCAATCATACCTGCCACTGACACCGTATGATGCGGACTGCGAAAGGGTCTATCGGTAACTAAGCCAATATTATTCTTAAGCATCCCAGCAACACTATAGATTTTTGTTACTTCGAGTGATTCTTGCGGTGTCATATCGGGCAGTATTGATGGTATACGCCTGGCAAGCATTGTTTTTCCCGAACCCGGGGGGCCAACCATCATGACATTGTGAAAGCCGGCAGCGGCAATCTCAAGCGCCCGTTTGGCTACAATCTGCCCCTGCACATCAGCGAAATCAAGCGTTGAATCAACAAATTGGGATTCCGGCAAACGTGGAACTACAGGGGACAGTAACTTCTCACTTGAAAGATGGGCAATTACCTGAGCTAATGATTCCGGTGCATAAACTGTTAGGTGCCCGGCCAGTACAGCTTCCTGGGCGTTTTCTGGAGCCACAATCATTTCTGCTATATTGTATTGAGGGCAGTTAGCCGCCATTGACAATATGCCTGATATTCCCCGCAGCCTGCCCTCTAATGAAAGTTCTCCGGCAAATACCTGGCTCCGGCAATTCGTCGGATTAACCTGGCCACTTGCTGCTAGTATGCCTACAGCTATAGGCAAGTCTAGGCCTGAACTATCTTTTTTAATATCGGCAGGAGCCAAATTCACGGTAATGCGGCGGGCTGGAAACTCAAATCCACAGTTCTTAATGGCTGCGCGTACACGTTCCCGCGATTCACGCACAGCAGTGTCAGGCAATCCCACTATATCCAGGCTGGGAATACCATTAGCAATATCCACCTCAACTGTGATTAATACACCATTTAGCCCTAACGTAGTTGATCCAAAAGTTTGTGCAAACACTGGCTACCCCCGCAGCTGCTTAGCTGCCAAACGCATTTATAATATGATTACAATGAATAGTACCCCGCAGCAAGTATATTTCAAGAATATCAAATCTGCAGGCTATATCAGTAAGCCCACGCTGATTTAAAAAGCACAGTGCCGTATTTATTATCTTCTGTTGCTTTCTAAAATTGACTGCTTCAGCCGGAAGCCCGTATACAGTCGAACGCCTAGTCTTAACTTCGACAAAAACCAAGTATTCTTTATCTTTCGCTATGATATCTATTTCCCCAGTTTTAGCGCGAAATTTAGTAGCGATGATCTTATAGCCCTGCTTACTCAAATATCTTGCAGCAGATTGTTCTCCTTTATCCCCGACCTCAATATGATTCATTGTATCCTCCACAGCCCGCTTATTTAGACCTTTTCCCAACTTGCTGATCCAAACGGTAAATATAGGCCAAAACCTCAGCCACCGCTTGGTATAGCTCAGGCGGTACTTCACGATCTAATTCAACGGCCATCAACATACCTGTGAGCGTTTTATTCTGATAAATGGGAATTCCATGCTCTTTGGCCAGATTTAGAATTTTGCTAGCGGTAAAGCCGATTCCTTTTGCTACTACTTTAGGCGCTTTATTCTCATGTTCGTCATACGTGATCGCAACTGCTTTAGATATTTTATCACGCTCTGGATCAGACACATTTATCATCCCCTTAGTGGCCAAACAGTTGTTTATCTATCAGATATATCAGCAGCCTTAACCGGAGCAAAGCTCCGGCGATGGTATGGGCATGGTCCATATCTCGCAAGCGCTTCCATATGTTCTTGTGTCCCATATCCTTTATGGCGGATAAACCCATACATTGGGTACATGGAATCAAGCTCATTCATTATTTGATCCCGTTCTACTTTAGCAATAATAGACGCGGCTGCAATTGAAGCACTAACCTGATCACCACCAATAATAGCTTGATGTGGTACAACAAGCTTAGGTAATGGAACCGCGTCAACAAGTACAGCTTGAGGCGCCGGAGACAGGCTGGAGATAGCACTGTACATACCACCAATAGTAGCTTGGTAGATATTAATATCATCAATTGTCTCAACACTCACAACACAACTTTTTACAGCAATTGCCGCATTTTTTATTTCTTGATATAGCCGTTCACGCTGTATGGCTGTAAGTTTTTTCGAATCATTTAAACCTGGCAAATAACATTCAAGTGGCAAAATAACAGCAGCAACCAACACTGGACCTGCTAATGGGCCGCGCCCGGCTTCGTCAACGCCTGCCACCAGATTATGGCCTTTTGTTTTTAATTGACGCTCGTATTCATATAACGCCTGAATACGCGCCCACTCTCGCTGAGCATTCTGGCGTCGGGCTTCCCACTTATCGACAAGACGTTTTACTGAGAGACGGGCATCGATCTTAAGCCGATTTATTATATGTAATGAAATATCCTGCTGCGATAATAACGCCGTAATCTGCGCGACTGTCATCTGTGTTGTATCCAAGAAATTACTACCTCCAAATTCAGATGCTTTAGGTATTCTTGATAAACACCACAAATCCTGCCTATTTTAAGCAAAAGAATAGAACGGCTATCAAATTGTAGCCGTTCTTTCTATGTTCTATATATCAAAAATGTCTTTCTGTTGTTGGTGTCAGGTCAGATTCCTTAATTTCTAGTTGATCAGGGGTGTCCAGTGTAAACTGACCAAGTTTGTTTGAGCGAAAATCAGTGAGAATGATCCTTCTGGCCTTTTCATAGTCTACTGCACCACCGCTTCTTAAGCAACCCCGCTTGGAACCGATTAGTTCCAATAGTTCGACTATATCTTCAGGTAATTGGTCCTGGGTTAATTTATATCGTTCGCGCAGGCGATCACTATAGTTTTCTCTAAGTATCCCTAAAAGTTTTAAGATGACTTTCTCCATATCATATATATCATCTTTAATTGCACCAGTTACAGCTAATTTGAAAGCAACTTCTTGATCATCCATCTTGGGCCACAGTACACCAGGAGTGTCCAATAATTCAAGGTTCTTACCAACTTTTAGCCACTGCTGACCACGGGTTACTCCAGGCCTATCTCCGGTTTTAGCTGTTGCTGTGCCTAATAACCGGTTAATGAGTGAGGATTTACCTACATTGGGAATACCTAAAATCATAGCCCTTACAGGTCGTCCTTTTATTCCTTTAGCCGCAAGTTTGGCAATTTTTTCGCTAGCCTCTTGTTCAACCTTATTCACCAGTTCTTTAGAACCCTTGCCACTGGCAGCGTCCAAAGTGACTGTAGTAAAGCCCATCCCCCGGAAATGCTGAATCCACTCAGCGGTACGCGCCGGTTCGGCTAAATCTGACTTGTTAAGAGCCACTACCTTAGGCTTGGCACCGACAAGCTCGGAAATAATGGGATTCGCACTACTTATGGGAATACGAGCATCTAATAGTTCAATCACTACATCAATAAGTTTTAGCTGCGCGCTAATCATACGCTGGGCTTTGGCCATATGGCCAGGAAACCAGTGAATGTGCATTGAGTCACACTCCTTAATAAAGTAAACACGGCTTGCGCCGAGCCTTTGGCGAAAGCGGAAGCCGATGTTGCCCTTATCCTGTAGGAAAGTTATACTTTCCTACAGGATAAAGAAAACTTGGCTTTTGCCAAGTCCTTAGGACGAAGGTAAAAGCCTTAGATTTTCTTATCCTCTTTCTTACAGGGCTAAGAAACCGAATATTATAGTGTATAGTTACGGCAACGTTTTTATGTGGTCAAGCGGCCAAAAAATTGTAACCGCTTTTCCTTTGATTAACTCCAGCGGCACAAAACCAACATCTTTAAAACGGCTGTCTTCGGAATTATTACGATTGTCACCCATTACATAGATGTGCCCCTCTGGAACCGTAGATGCCGGATATGAGCCTCGGGTACGCTCCAATATGTATGACTCATTTAAAAGCTGTCCATTAAGAAAAACTCTGCCATCTTTTATCTCGACAGTATCCCCGGCTACTGCGATTACCCGCTTAATAAAATCGCGGCTGGGATCGCGGGGATATCGAAATACCAGCACCTCACCCCGTTCGGGAGTCTTAAACCGATAAATAAACTTATTAACAATAAGCCGTTCGCCGTTTACCAGCGTTGGCCTCATAGACGGCCCTTCGACCATATATAGTTCTACAATAAAATACCGGATAAAAAACGCCAAAACGATGGCTATGAGAATCGATATTATCCAGTCTTTTATTTCTTCGCCTAAGTTGGTATTACTCACAGCCTTCCTCCTTCCGGAATAGGGATCGTTCACCCCTGTGAGAGATATGAAGAAAAGGGACTGAAATCAGTCCCTGAACACATCGGGTTTTAGCGTTTTTCCTTGATACGTGCTGCCTTACCAGTAAGGTTGCGCAGATAGTAAAGCTTAGCTCTGCGAACAATACCACGGCGCATTACTTCAATTTTTTCAATACGTGGAGAATGTACTGGGAATGTACGTTCTACACCTACATTGTAGGAAACGCGTCTTACTGTGAAAGTTTCGCGAACACCGCCGCCTTGACGGTTAATTACTACACCTTCAAAAACCTGAATACGTTCGCGGCTACCCTCAACAACCTTTACATGCACGCGCACTGTGTCGCCTGGCTTGAAGGACGGGATATCCTGCCGCAGTTGTTCTTGCTCCAAAATTTGAATAATATTCACTTATTTTCCTCCTTATATCAGACGTTCATACCATGATGCAGAGGACCGTCCGTATTACACAAAAAGTATTATACCACATATTCCCCAGTAACTCAAATTAAAATGCTGTATTTAAGCATTTTCCCACCAATATTCGCCTAACAGACGATCAAGAATGATTGCTACTGCTGCACGAACAGGTAAATGATTGTAGCTTCCTGGTCCATAGATAGGTTCTAGTATATAATCAAACTGCTTCATTACTGAATTTTCCATGCCCCAGCCGGTACCAAACAAGAGCAGGCAAGGTCTGCCGGTATCACTTATTTCTTGCCGAAGCCTGACATAAGAAACCGTATTTGCATACTTACGTGCATCAGTAGTGACAATCAGGGGTTTTGCACCTTCTCTGGCCGTAATATAATCAACTGCTGTAGCAATATCTGGGATAACCTCCACTATACTCAACGCTTCCTTGCGGTCAGGATTATACTGTCCGCCATAGCCATCCTGCCAGTAACTGATAATCTCCTCAGCCAAAGCCTTTTGGGTATCAAGTGGATGAATAACAAAATATTTCAGCAAGTCATATGTTCGGGCCGTACGGGCAATATCATGGATATCAAAATTAGTAATAGCGGTCGTAACTATCTCATTATTTTTATTATAAATGGGGTAATGTACTAACCCTAAATATACAGGCAATGCCATATTCAGCCTCCGGCCTGCTCAGACTTTATTTCCTCTAGCAGCTTATAATCTTGGGAGCTTAATTCAACCTTATCCATCAAGTCAGGTCGACGCTCCAGTGTTGCCTTAAGTGATTCTTTCTGCCGCCATTTTTCAATTTTGGCATGATCACCTGAAAGTAGTATTTCAGGCACTTCCCAGCCGTTAAACTCTCGCGGCCTGGTATACTGCGGGTATTCCAGCAACCCGTTATAGAAGGAGTCCTGCTGTGCTCCGTCATCGGCACCAAGCACTCCCGGAATCATACGCGCTACTGCATCGGTAATGACCATCGCAGGCAGTTCTCCACCTGTCAGCACATAATCACCAATTGAAATAGCCTCATGGACTACATGCTCGCGTATCCTCGCATCGATACCTTCATAATGACCACAGACAAATATAAGCTGCTCATACCCGGCAAGCTCCCGAGCTTTAGCTTGATCAAAAACCTGTCCACTTGGGCACATCAGAATGATCCGCTTACGAGAGGCACTGCTCGCACTCACTACGCTTTCCACAGCACGGAATATAGGATCTGGTTTCATGACCATACCTGACCCGCCACCAAAAGGACAGTCATCTACGATATGATGCTTGTCATATGTAAAATCCCGGGGATTGGTTACTTGGACAGATATAAGCCCTCGGCTCTGCGCCCGTTTTAGAATACTATGTCCTAGTGGACCGGTAAACATCTCCGGAAACAGCGAAATAATATCAATACGCATAAATGCCCTCTGTTAGTCCATTTCTTCCTGAAGTTTTACCACCATCTGCTTGCCGGCAATATCAATTTTCTTAACAACGTCTTTAATAGCCGGTAGCAGCAGTTCTCGTTTGTCAGGCTGCTCAACAACATACACATCATTGCTGCCTGGCTGCAACACATCGGTTATCACGCCTAGCGGCTCACCATCTTCAGTAAATACGTTGAGGCCGATAATATCGAAAACATAGTATTGTCCTTCAGGCAGTTTAACTGCATCTTTCCGCCCAATTTTAATCAGTTTACCACTCAAGCGCGCGGCGTCATCCATAGTATCAATTCCGGCAAATTTGAGTAAGATAAACTTTTTGTGCGGTCTGGCTGACTCTAGTTGGAGTTGCCCAACATCATCAACAAAAACTGCTTTAAGGTCATGGAATCGATCAGGGAAATCAGTAAGCGGGAATATACGAACGTCACCCCGCACACCGTGCGGGGCAACAATTTTACCGATGGTTATCAAATCTTTTTCAGGCATATTAGCTACGGAAAGCAACGATTTTGCCATCTTCCAGCAAAATCTCTGTTGCCATCAGCTTGTGGAGGTCATCACCAACACTTACTGCAACGACTCGATCCATAGTACCCTGAACGATTTCCGCACCGATTTCCAGTTGTGCTGTTTCTTTTAGTTTTTCCAGCATATGATTTTTAAACTCAAAACGCTTTTGACGTTCGGCGTCAATCTGTTGACGTAAGCCTACAAGTCCTTGGGCGTCTTGTTTTGCCTGTTCAGACATCATGCGCTTGGCATGAAATTCGATTTGCTGAAGTTCTAAATCAGCTTTCTTGATGGCTTCCTGAATTTCAGCCGCCAATTGGGCTTTAAGATCTTCTGTTACTTTAGCCTTAATGGTCACCGGACACTTAATTGTCAAGTTCTCAATGCTAGCCATAAGTTCCACCCCTTCGGTTGTCAGATTAACAGCTTAATTATAGTATTTCCACCATTACTCGTTTGTTTTCCCGGGTGGCGGCAGCTTTAACCACAGTGCGGATCGCTTTGGCAATACGGCCTTGTTTGCCAATTATCTTCCCCATATCTTCAGAGGCCACATGCAGTTCATAGACTGTACCCGAATTATCGGTTGTCTCATTAACATTGACTTGTTCCGGATTTTTCACTAACGCTTTGGCGATAACTTCGACTAGTTCTTTCATGTAGTTATCTCGCCTCGTTTCTTACGCTTCTTTCTTCGAGCGCTTTACTTCATCCCATTTTTTCAGGATGCCGGTTTTGCTGAGCAGATTTTTAACAGTATCAGTAGGTTGAGCGCCTTTTTGCAGCCACTCAATGGCTTTTTCCTCGTCAATCTTGATAACTGCTGGTTCAGTAGTAGAGTCGTAATGACCCAGATTTTCAATAAAGCGTCCGTCACGCGGCGAACGAGAATCAGATACTACTACACGGTAAAAAGGACGTTTTTTTGCGCCCATACGTTTTAAGCGAATTTTTACTGCCATTATTAAGTCACCTCCTTCACAAAGTATCTAACCAATTTAATTTATTTGAGATAATTAGGACATAAAGGGAAGCTTAAAGCTAGGTTTTTTACCGCTTTTTTGCATTTCCTGGATGCGCTTCATCATCTTTTTGGCTTCACCAAACTGTTTTAGTAACCTATTGACATCTTGAACCCGTGTGCCACTGCCAAGAGCAATCCGTTTTCGCCGACTGCCATTAATAATTGATGGGTCACGGCGCTCTTTTGCTGTCATTGAGCGGATAATAGCAATGATATGTTTGACTTCTTTATCATCGATATCCATCCCCTGAAGCTGTTTAAGCTTGCCCATACCAGGCAGCATGCCCAAAATTTGATCTAGTGGCCCTAATTTACGGACTTGTTCAATCTGTTCTAGGAAATCATCTAACGTAAAATCTTCTTTACGAAGTTTTTTCTGCATTTCCTGGGCTTTTTCGAGGTTGATGGCAGACTCAGCCTTTTCAATAAGACTTAGTACATCACCCATACCCAAAATGCGCGATGCCATACGATCAGGATGGAAAGGCTCCAAAGCATCTAGTTTCTCGCCCATGCCGGCAAACTTTATTGGTTGGCCAGTAACAGCTTTGATCGAGAGCGCTGCACCACCACGGGCATCACCATCAAGCTTAGTTAGGATAACACCATCAAGGCCAAGGTCTTTGTTAAAGGTCTCGGCAACATTGACTGCGTCCTGACCAGTCATCGCATCAACTACCAGCAATATTTCATGCGGCTTGACTGTCTGCTTTATGGATTTGAGCTCATTCATGAGCTCTTCATTAATATGCAGGCGGCCAGCGGTGTCAATAATCACTATATCACGAGCCATCATTAGCGCCTGGTCAACGGCTTTCTTGGCTATGTTAACCGGGTTTTCCTGCCCCATAGTGAACACTGGAATCTCAAGTTTTTCACCCAAAACCTCCAACTGTTTTATAGCCGCAGGGCGATAAATATCAGCAGCTACCATGAGTGGGCGTTTACCTTGACGTTTTAACAGATGTGCCAGTTTACCAGCTGTTGTGGTCTTACCTGCACCCTGGAGACCAACCAGCATAATGACTGTTGGTGGGCGGGAGGCAATGGCGATACGGCTTTGTGTACCGCCCATTAAGTTGGTAAGTTCCTCATTTACAATCTTTATAACATGCTGTGCGGGTGTTAGGCTTTCTAGCACTTCCTGACCTATTGCCCGCTCTTTAATTTTGGCTACTAAATCCTTTACTACTTTAAAGTTAACATCGGCCTCTAAGAGAGCCATCCTCACCTCTTTAAGGGCCTCAGTAACATCACTTTCCGACAGCTTGCCTCTTCCCCGTAACTTCTTAAAAGTCTGCTGAAGCTTATCGGCTAAACTTTCAAAAACCATATATATGTCACACCTCCCGGGTGTCTTCTAACAAAGAACTTAACTTAATTAATGCTTGATCTAACTTAGGCAATTGCCGTACACTTGGCGGCAATTGTTCCAAACTCTCGATAATTTCAGCAAGCAGTTTGCGCTCATCGCTATAGCGTGCGGCTAATCCCAGCTTTTCTTCATATTCTTCAAGTGTCTGTTCGGCCCTACGCAAAATGTCATGTACCGCTTGGCGTGTTACGCCGAATTCGTCGGCGATCTCTGCCAGCGATAAATCCTGTAGATAGTGCATATTGAGACAGTCACGCTGCTTATCGGTTAAAAGTGCATTATAAAAGTCGTAAAGCTGCCCCACTCTCAACACTTTATTCAACATGCGATCCATACATTCACCTGCTTAAGTGGCAAGGAAAATTCCTTTACACCACAGATTATATCTGAAACAGAATGCCGTGTCAAGTAAATTTACTTGTCGGCAAACAAAGCAGCTGCAAATTCAGCAGGATCAAAAGGTCGAAGGTCATTGACCCCTTCTCCCACACCTACCCATTTAACAGGCAGATTAAGTTCATTTTTAATAGCAATTACCACCCCGCCTTTAGCCGTACCGTCTAGTTTAGTCAACACTACACCAGAAAGTTTAACAGCATCACCGAACAATTTGGCTTGATTAATGGCATTCTGACCGGTAGTAGCGTCAAGCACTAATAAAGTCTCGTGCGGTGCATCCGGTATTTCCTTGGCTATTACTCTGTTAATCTTCTTTAGCTCTTCCATTAAGTTAGATTTAGTATGCAGGCGTCCGGCTGTATCAATAATAACTATATCCGCTCTACGGGCCTTGGCAGCCTGTACAGCATCAAAAGCCACTGCTGCCGGATCAGAGCCTTCAGCATGCTTAATAACTTCAGTATTTGTCCGTTGTCCCCAGATTTCGAGCTGATCAATAGCGGCTGCCCGAAAGGTGTCACCAGCAGCAATAAGTACTTTTTTCCCAGCTTCATGATAATAGCTGGCTAGCTTACCAATAGTAGTTGTTTTCCCAACCCCGTTCACGCCAACGATCAACATTACTACCGGCGGTTCATGGATATCTTGTTCAACTTGGGGTTCTCGAAGCAGCATAACACTGATTTTAGCTTGTAAAAAGGGCTTTAAATCCTCAGGATAATTAATCTCTTTGCTTTTAATACCACTACGAATTTCAGTCATTAGTTTAGCAGTAGTTGACACACCGACATCTGCCGATAGCAGTACAGCCTCTAAATCATCCAAAAACTCGTCATCAATGGTTGCATAACCGATAACCAACTGCTCAATCTTTTCAGTAAAACTTTTTCTGGTTTTTTCCAAACCAGCTTTCAACTTATCAAAAAATCCCATTACTATTCCTCCAAACTGATATTAAAGACTTGTTTGTCATCCGGCTTTGTCCATAAACTTTACCGAAACCAGCCGGGATATTCCTGACTCTTCCATTGTTACGCCATGTAATACACCGGCAGCTTCCATAGTGCCTTTGCGGTGAGTAACTACAATAAACTGCGTATTTAGCGCATAATCCCGTAAAAATTCACTGAACCGCTGCACGTTGGCTTCATCAAGCGCTGCATCAATCTCATCAACCACACAAAACGGCGCTGGGCGGTAGGTTAAGATGGCAAATAAAAGCGCGATTACGGTAAGCGCTCGTTCGCCGCCTGATAAAAGTGCCAGATTTTGCATTTTCTTTCCTGGCGGCTGCACAATAATGTCTATGCCTGTTTCAAGAATATTACCAGGCTCGATGAGCACAAGTTCTGCCCGTCCACCGCCAAACAAGCGGACGAATACCTCGCCAAAGTATTGGCTTATGGCCCTAAACGCTGTGTTAAACTGGCGCGACATAGTATTATCAATATCTTTAATTACCGATGTCAAATAATCCTTAGCCCGCAATAAGTCACCAGTCTGCTCTTGCAAAAAATCATATCGTTCCTGAACCCTATTGTATTCATCTATAGCCGCCGGATTAATCGGTCCGAGTGCAGCAATCTGGCCTTCAGTGTGAGATATTGCTCGCAGTAATTGTTCAATACTCTCTTGCCGTTTTAGCGCACGTGCCTCCTCTATAGTCAGGGCTAGCTGCCCAGTGAGCTGCTCGTGGCAGTTGGCTGCTTCGTAACCATACTTGGCTACGAGAAGTTCTATTTCATGAAGGCGAGCTTGCACATCAGTGCCTTGACGACGTAATTCTTTTATCTCTTTATCTAATTTTTGCATATCAGCTAACAAATTCAGCTTTTCGGTATAATATACCTGCCGCGCTTCTTCTAACTGACATTTATCAAAAATCAGACTTTCCTTACAGCTTATAACTGAGACAAGTTCGGTTTGAGCCTGTCCAATCTCAGCCTGGATCTGATTTTTCTCAGTCTCAAGCCGGGAAAACTGCAGGCTCAGCGATGATTTACTCTGTTCATGTTGCTCACAGGCTAAACGAGTAGCTGCGACATCCTGGCTAGAGGCACTCAACTTAACTTTAACCTCAGTGATCTCTTCGCTCAAGGCTTGCTGCTCATACTTGATATTTTTAAGCTCGTTTTGCCAATCTGCCACCTTAGATTTATGACGAGTCTCCCTATTTTCAAAAATAATAATGGTAGCTTTACTGTCCTCAATTTTTTGCTGACACTCAAGAATCGCCTGCTGACATTCTTCCGTTTCGGTGCTTATTGTTTTGAGTCCCAGATCGCATCTTACAGCGTCGGTCCTAACCTTATCAAGATGTATTGTAAATTCTGCCTGACGAAGCTCTGCCTCTTTATAGCTGGATTCAAGAGAAGTAAGCTTAGAGTTCACCTCAGCAATTGCCACATGAATAGCTGCGCTTTCTTGCTCAAAATATGTCTGCTTTTCTCTTAAGCTTTCAAGAGTCAGTGTAAGTGTTTCAATTTCATTATTTCTAGCAATAAAGCTCGCTTCTTTGCGCCCTACACTGCCGCCTGTCAGTGACCCTCCCGGATTCACCAGTTCACCATCAAGGGTAACAATTCTAGCCGAAAATCCGCCGCTCCGTGCAATCTTTAACGCATCGTCAATTGTTTTAGCAAGAATTACGCGTCCTAACAGATACTCGACTACTGGCCGATACCGGTCATCAGAACTAACCACCTCGGCAGCAAACCCAAGTGCGCCTAACTGGCTAGCCGCCAGCAGCTCATTCTCTCGCGGTTTAGCTATCCGTATTGTATTTAAGGGCAAAAAAGTTGCCCTACCCAAATTTTGTGTTTTTAAAAATCCAATAGCCTGCTTAGCTGTCTGGTCCGTGTCAGTAACAATATGCTGCTGAGCACCACCAAGAGCTACCTCAATGGCATTGACGTATTTGTCTGGCACTGTTAATAGTTGAGCAACGGCACCGTAAATGCCATTACGCCAAGAATTCCGACTCTTTAATATGCCTTTTATGCCTCGGCCAAAACCTTCTAATTCATGCTGCATACTTACCAAAACATTTAACCTGGACGAAGTCTCATTTACATTGCTGGCAAGTTGCTGCTCATTCTCAGTCATTTTTTTTAAACTATGCTCTAACTGAGCCTTATCCTGTCGCAAAGACACAGTCTGTTTTTCTAACTCTTTTTGCTTGCTAACAAGACAATCAATATCATGTTGCAACTGAAGTTCCTTAATGCTAAGTTCATTCTGTTGATTTAAATAATTAGTATGTTCTTTGTCAAAATTATTCATTTTGGCCGCCAGAGTGGCTAAGTCACGTTCAAGCATACGCAAACTGTTACGCTCATTGACCGATTGCTGTAAATGGTCAAATGTCTGTTCCTGGCCAGTCTCTATTTGGTGCTCAATCTGTCTGATGCTGGCAAGCAGATGATCATTGCGGCTAGATTTCTCATTTACCATTTGATGGGTATTAAGTACTTGGCGTTGTTTAGCTTCCAAACTACTTTGCAGTTCAGCAATTTTCGCCTCTGCGGCCTCCTGTTCAACTACAAGCCGGACAACAGCATCATGAAGTCGTGCTTCAGCCTTAGACCCCTGCTCAATCCGTTCGCTCAGTATGCCCTTACGGCTATCTATGCGTTCAATCTCAGTTGAAAGTTCATTAATTTCTTTATCAGTACAAATAATCTTTTCATCAGCTTCAGCAATCCTCAGTGTCAGAGCATCTTTATCATTATCAACTGAAGCCAGTCGAGTATTAACTGCAATACTCCGGTCGGTTAGATGAGCTTGCTCCAAGCTAGCGCTCTCAACCAATTTTTCAGCCTTTTCTAGGCGTTCTAGCAGCACGGTGGCTTGACAGGCTGCCAATTCGGCACTTAACTTGTTAAATAGATCAGTCCGAGCAGCGCTTTCTTTTAACGGCTCAAGCTGGGTTTCAAGCTCGACAGTAATATCTTGAACCCTAGTAAGATTTTGTTCTGTATCATCTAGTTTACGCAACGCATCACGCTTACGCTGTTTATATTTACTTATGCCAGCTGCTTCTTCAAACAACAACCGGCGTTCCTCAGGCTTGCTGCTTAATATCTCGTCAACCTTATTCTGCCCAATTACGGTCATTGACTCACGGCCAAGCCCAGTGTCGGCTAACATATCATGGATATCCCTTAGCCGGCAGGCTGTCTTATTAATATAATATTCACTGTCCCCTGATCTAAATACACGTCTGGTAATTGTAACTTCGTTAAAATCTAACGGCAATTTCCCATCACTGTTATCAAAAACTAATGACACCTCAGCTACACCTAATTGCCGGCGGATAGCGCTTCCGGAAAATATGACATCCTCCATCTTAGCACCTCTTAAAGTACGAATACTTTGTTCACCGAGCGCCCAACGAATAGCATCAGAAATATTGCTTTTACCGCTGCCGTTCGGACCAACAATCGCCGTTATCCCTTGCCCAAACTCCAATTCGGTTTTTTCAGCAAATGATTTAAACCCATATGCCTCTAATCTGCGAAGTAACATAACAATCACCCTTACCTGCGTATTTAGGTCAATCAAAATTTTACCACGAGGAGTTTGGTAATACAAGTAATATAAAAAAGCCTGCAGCATATCATGCAAACAGGCTTCTTCACATCAAACTTTCATTCATTAACGGGGTTCGACGATAAATCTAATGGCGGTACGCTCTTCCCCGTCAATAGTAATCTCCGCAAAAGCTGGTATGCAAATCAAATCAATGCCATTGGGAGCGACAAAACCACGTGAAATCGCAATAGCCTTAATAGCCTGATTAACCGCCCCTGCACCTACTGCCTGTACCTCTGCGGTACCTCTTTCACGCAGAACTGCAGCCAGAGCGCCTGCTACGGACTTGGGATTTGATTGTGCAGATACTTTGAGCACTTCCATTTTTCGCTCTCCTCCTTTGAATTCAGGGCCTATGCTATAAAGGTATTCTGCGTATTTCCTAAAAATTCCTTCTTTTACATCATTTTTAAATTGAACTTATCATATTTTTGTTCATTAGATAGGCTTGCCCACCGTATCCAACCACCAGATTACCCTTTTTTATAGTAGCATCAGCGTATAGGCTAACCCTTAATAAGCGATAACATCGTTTAAGACTATTAATATTGCTATTGTATTGCCCTCGTATTTTAGAACAATCCTGTGGATGATGGCGAATAATGAGGTTTGTTGGAAATCGTATAGGATTTTTTTCAATAAATCCTGCCAACATTAAGTAGAAGATATGAGAATCTACAAGTTCACCAAAGGCTGGATGGTATGGTCCCGCAATCACTGTTTCTTTACTGTCAAGCTCTTCTGAAGCCTGTAAGCCGGTGCGAATAACATCGATACCCTGGCGTTGAAAAACTATTTTCATATAAGCCGAACGCACTACAGCCTGCGTTAAAGATAGCGGATGGTAAGCACCCTGCCTATAGCTTTCAGCAAGAGCAGTGCCGGCAATAACCACAGTTGGATAGATGCGAACAAAATCTGGTCTCAGCTTAACCGACTGTTGCACCGTCCTAATCAAACTTATCCAATCTTCCCCGGGGAGTCCAGGCATAAGCTGCAAACCACAGCGTAAACCAGTTTTTTTCAATATTGTAACAGCCTCAGCCACAACCTGACTATTATGGCCACGCGCTGCTCTAACAAGTACATTATCATCAAGCGACTGCACACCTAACTCAACAATGGTTACCCCCTGCTTACTCAAATTGTTGACAGTTTGGGCGTTGATACAGTCAGGCCTAGTAGAAAGGCGAATAGCGTGAATACGCCCACTCCGTAAACATTCAGTCGCTGGGGCCAGCAAATCGTTTTGAATACCTTCAGGCAATGAAGTAAAACTACCACCATAAAAAGCTACCTCTATGTGCCGTTTTTGATTAATTGCAGCCAATCTCTCATTAATAATTGCACCTACCTGCATCGCTGTAACAGGAGTTAGTTTGCCAGTTATTTTTTGTTGGTTACAAAATATGCATTGATGCTGACAACCCAGATGCGGAATAAATATCGGAATGATGTAATGTTTCATATTGCTCCTATATAGAAAGGACGGCCACCCGGCCGCCCTAGTTTAGATTACTCAGTTATTGTTCCAAGCTTTACCAGCGCCTGTTTAGCAGCCTGCTGTTCGGCTTCTTTTTTACTTTTTCCCCAACCGGATCCCATGCGTTCACCGTTAACTAGCACAGCTACTTCAAAAGATTTATCATGGTCAGGACCGCGCTCACTAATAACTTCGTAAGCAATTTTGCTGTCGTTATTCTTTTGTACGATTTCCTGCAGCCAGGTCTTATAGTCTTTAAAATAATCGCCGCTTTCGACCAGCGTCAATTCGGATTTAAGCTGTTTCAACACATATTTAGCGGCGCTTTTAAATCCTGCATCAAGATAAACAGCTCCAATAATGGATTCAAACGCATCTGCGAGGATTGATATCCGTTCACGGCCACCAGACAGCGCTTCCCCTTTACCTAGAAGAAGATATTCACCAATACCTAATTCCAATGACCTTTTTGCCAGCGTCTGTTCGCATACGACTTGCGCCCTTGCTTTAGTAAGTTCACCTTCGGGTAGATGGGGGCATTGACTAAATAAATAGGAACTGATAATCAAATCCAAAACCGCATCACCTAAAAATTCCAGGCGCTCGTTGTGCCTGACACTGGCGCCTTTGGTCTCATTGGCATATGAAGTATGGATGAGAGCCTGATGCAGCAGTTTATAATCGCTAAACGTCACTCCCAATGTTCGGCATAACTCGGCTAATGCCTGTAGGCGAGTACCATCCAGCAACCCTTTAGATTCTTTCATGTAGCAACTTACGCCTGGTACTTTTTCACCAGGATGGTTGCATTATGGCCGCCAAAACCAAACGAATTCGAAAGCGCCACATTAACAACTTGCTCCTGTGCTTTGTTAGGCACATAATCCAGGTCGAGTTCGGGATCTTGATTTTCCATATTAATAGTTGGTGGAATCACACCATTAACTATAGTAAGTACCGTGGCAATTGTTTCAATACCACCAGCTGCTCCTAGGAGGTGTCCAGTCATAGACTTTATTGAACTAACTTTAAGGTTTTTAGCATGCTCGCCAAACAATGATTTAATCGCCATTGTCTCATTTTTATCGTTAAGTGGTGTAGAAGTCCCGTGAGCGTTTATGTAGTCCACTGCGTTAGGCTCAATCCCACCATCTTTAAGAGCCATGGCCATACATTTAGCAGCTTGAGCACCTTCAGGAGCTGGAGCCGTGATATGATAGGCATCGGCATTAGAACCATAGCCGATAATCTCTGCATAAATTTTAGCGCCACGTGCTAACGCATGTTCAAGTGTTTCCATAATTACTATACCCGCACCTTCGCCCATAACAAAACCGCTACGATCTTTCTCAAAGGGACGTGAAGCTTTTTGTGGCTCGTCATTACGGGTAGACATCGCTTTCATTGCGCAGAAACCAGCTACAGCCGTCGGCGATATAGCAGCTTCAGTGCCGCCGGCAACCATAACATCAGCATCACCACGCTGGATAATTTTAAAAGCATCACCAATAGCATTAGTACCTGTTGCGCAGGCAGTAACTACACAGCTGCATGGTCCCTGCAAACCAAAAGTAATTGAAGTTTGGCCCGCAGGCATGTTGGCAATCATCATAGGTACAAAGAAGGGGCTAATCCGTCCTGGCCCTTTGTCAAATAAGGTTTTAAACTGGTCATGCAATGTGTCCATGCCGCCAATACCAGTACCAATCAAAGTCCCCATACGACTCCGGTCTTCTTGGTCAAAGTTAATACCGGAATCCTCGAATGCCATTTTTGCGGCAGCAATAGCAAACTGGGTGCACCGGTCCATCCGCTTAGCTTCTTTTTTATCAATATATTGGGTCGGGTCAAAGTCTTTTACTTCTCCGGCAATTTGTGTAGTATATTCGCTAGGGTCGAAGCGAGTAATGCGATCAATACCTGATTTCCCAGCAACCAAAGCTTGCCAAAAATTTTCGGTACCAATGCCGACAGGCGTAATCGCGCCTAAACCTGTTATTACGACTCGTTTTTTCAAAAAAGGTCACCTCACTAGTTTATTTCTTCAACTTCTTTAAGAAGCCGTGCAAAAATTTCTTTGACAGGCAATATTTCATCTATTTTATGAATATACTCGCCAGTAAATACCAATCCAGTATCAACATCCCCCTGCTGGGCCCGAATGAGTGCACTAATTATGCAAAAATTTTTCTCACAGTGTTTCAGGCAGGCCATACAGTTATCAGGACCATCGACAGTACATTCAAGGATTTTCTTTGCAAAAGGGTTTTTTATAGCACGCCCAGGTAGTCCTACCGGGCTCTTTATTAAGACCACATCTTCGGGTTTAGCCTTTAGATAAAATTCTTTTAAAGCCGGAGCGGCGTTAGACTCCACGCTAGCGGCAAACCTTGTGCCCATTTGTACGCCATCAGCCCCAAGTTTCATGACTTCAACAATATCCCGGCCTGACATTATTCCCCCGGCAGCAATAACAGGTATGTTGACAGCTTGTTTTATATCAGGAAAGAGCGTATGTAATGATTCATCAGTACCTAAGTGTCCCCCTGCTTCTTTGCCCTCAACAATAATTGCCGCAGCACCCAGCTTTTCCGAAATTTTAGCAGCTTTCACTGATGCCACAATAGGTACGATTGGAGTACCCGTTTTTTTCCCCATAGGGAATACATCGCGAGAAAACCCTGCTCCTGCTACTACCAAATCGATTCCTTCATCAATGGCAGTATCAACATAGCGTGCAAATTCTCTGGCCGCCACCATAATGTTTATACCAATTATTCCTTTGGTTAAGCTGCGCGCCAAACGAATTTCGTGGCGCAACTCATCAAAAGCCATGCCAGATGCTGCAATAAGTCCAATACCGCCAGCCTCAGCCACTGCTGCTGCCAAACGAGCAGTTGAAAGCCTTATCGCCATGCCCCCTTGGATAATAGGAATCTTAGCAACATGTTGGCCAATTTTAAGCTCCGGAAGTTTCAAGTAACAACTCCTCCAATCAATAACCCTACCATTAGCTACTTACCAACCATTACCTTTAAGAAAGTCCCGCGAAAAAAGTTTCCACGGGACTTTCTTCGTTTACCTAAGGTAATGTCATCATTCTGACGCCGGTAAAACGTTCAATTACGCTTGCTTTTCCTTGTCTATGTACTCCACAGCGTCTTTAACTGTTTTGATCTTTTCAGCTATTTCGTCCGGAATTTCGATACTGAATTCCTCTTCAAAGGCCATAATCAGTTCAACAATATCCAGTGAATCAGCGCCTAGATCGTCAATGAAAGTAGAATTCATAGCTACGTCTGCTTCATCAACGCCGAGCTGTTCAACCACGATTTCTTTAACCTTGTCAAAAGTTGTCATGATGGTATTCACCTCCTTCCAAGGAGTTTATTTAGCCATATATTACATTACCATACCACCGTCAACATTTAAAGTCTGTCCGGTAATATAATTTGCAGCATCTGTTGCCAAAAATACTGCGGCAGCGGCAACGTCTTCGGCCGTACCTAGCCGACTAAGCGGAATTTTTGTCGCTAAATCAGTTTTAACTTGGTCAGTCAAGCCATGGGTCATATCTGTAGCAATAAATCCAGGAGCAATCGCATTGACGGTTATTCCACGCGATGCTAATTCCCTGGCCATTGATTTGGTAAACCCGATGACACCAGCTTTAGCAGCAGCATAGTTTGCTTGTCCGGCATTACCCATAATACCAACAACTGAAGTCATATTGATTATTCTACCACTTCGTTGTTTCATCATAATTTTGGATACTGCCTTAGTGCAATAGAATATTCCTTTAAGGTTGGTATTCATTACTGCATCCCAATCCTCGTCCTTCATCCGCATTAACAAGGCATCACGAGTTATCCCCGCATTGTTGACCAGAATATCCACCCGGCCATAGGCCTCTATAGTTTGCTTAACCAAAGCATCTACTGCCTCAGCATTGGCAACATCGGCCTGAACAGTAATTGCTTGACCGCCATTGTCTGTTATAGCTTTGCGCACTTCTTCAGCCGCTGCAGCATTACCTGCATAATTGATTACGACTTTTGCCCCAACCTTTGCCAGAGCAATAGCTACTGCCCGACCAATCCCTCTGGATGCTCCGGTAACAATTGCCACATGTCCATCTAAATGCATTTTAGCGAACCTCCTTGAAATAATCAAGGATTTTTTCCAAGGATGCCGCATCTTCGATATTTAGTGTTTCCATCTCTTTAGCAATTTTTTTGGTGAATCCTGTTAGAACCTTACCAGGACCTACTTCAACAAATGTAGTTGCGCCAGAGCTTACAATTTGTGCTACACAATCTTCCCATAATACTGGACTAGCCGCCTGCTTCACCAGCAATTCTTTGATAGTTGCACCTTGAGTTACTTTTTGTCCGTTAACGTTTGCTACAACTGGAATTTCCGCATCTTTAACACTGATTTTATCAAGCTCATTACCCAGCCTTTGGGCTGCAGGCTGCATCAGTGTACTATGAAACGGGGCACTTACTGGCAATGAAATTGCACGTTTTGCACCTGCAGCTTTTAATAGCTCATTGGCTTTCTCAACAGCTTGGGTTTTGCCTGCAATAACAATTTGACCAGGACAATTGAAATTTACTGCCTGCACAACGCCGACTTCGGCTTCTACCTGCTGGCAGATTTCGACAACTTTAGCACGATCAAGTCCCATAATAGCTGCCATACTGCCTTCACCAAGCGGTACGGCATCCTGCATAAACTGGCCACGTTTCCTTACCAATTGAACAGCATCACCAAAAGATAGTGAGCCAGCGGCAACCAGCGCCGAATACTCCCCTAGACTGTGACCAGCCACAATATCTGGCTTAATGCCATGCTGCTTTAGTACCTCAAAACATGCAATGCTGACAGTCAAGATAGCCGGTTGAGTATTATACGTCTTCTTAAGTTCTTCTTCCGGACCATTAAAACACATATCGGTAATCGAAAAGCCGAGAGCTTCATCGGCTGATTTGAATACAGCCCGGACTGTGTCAAACTTTTCATACAGCTCTTTTCCCATGCCTACAGCTTGAGAACCCTGTCCCGGAAAAACAAATGCCAGTTTTCCCATTTCTTTCCCTCCTTATGCATTTATTGAATATTTATCCGATGACTAACCCGCTCTAAGACTCCCTCTTCTACAAGTGGAAGTTATACCCAAAGGGCACAGGCGAGCGGCTAAGTCCCTGGATAAGGGCGACTAACCTTCAGGTGGGGTTAAAACCCCATCTGAAGCTAAGTCTACTTTATATTTTATGAGTGAGTTCAGTAATCACTTTAGGAATGTTTTGCACTATATCCTGCATAATTTCATCAACCGGACGAACTGAGGTTATCATGCCAGCTACCTGACCAACCATCACTGAACCATAATCTACATCGCCGTCACGTACAGCCGCTTTCAGCTTGCCAGCACCTAACTGGTCAAGCTCTTCAATTGTCGCGCCGCTTTTTTCTAATTCAGCAAAATCGCGGGTCAATTTATTGGCAATAACTCTAACCGGATGTCCTGTTGATATACCGCTAACAACAGTAGAACGCTCTTTGGCTTTGACTATTGCAGCTTTGTAATTAGGATGAGCAGTACACTCAACTGAAGCTGCAAACAGTGTCCCAATTTGGACTCCCTGAGCGCCTAAAGCCATTGCAGCCACCACACCGCGGGCATCGCCAATGCCCCCAGCAGCAATAACTGGCACATTTACGGCATCAACAACCTGCGGCACCAGTGCCATTGTTGTGACTACCCCTACATGACCACCGCTTTCCATTCCCTCAGCAATAATAGCATCAATGCCGACGCGTTCTAAGCGTTTGGCCAGTGCTACAGATGCCACTACCGGAATAACTTTGGTACCAATAGCTTTTAATGCCGGAATATATTCACCAGGATTGCCTGCACCAGTGGTAACTACAGCTACTTTTTCATCAACAACCACCTGCATTACCTCTTTAACAAAAGGCGACATCAGCATAATATTGACACCAAATGGTTTGTCTGTCAATCTTTTAGCCTTGATGATTTCTGCCTTTAATGCGTCAGGCGGCATATGTCCAGCACCAATAAGTCCTAGACCACCAGCATTAGAAACGGCTGCAGCCAATTCTGCAGTAGCTACCCAAGCCATGCCCCCCTGCAAAATAGGATATTTAATATTTAGAAGCTGGCAGAGTTTGCTATTTAGCAATATTGTCGGCCCCCTTGCACCATTTAATAACTGCTGAGGCCCAAGTTAATCCAGCGCCAAAACCCACCAGAACTACGGTATCGCCCTGCTTTATCTTTCCGCTATGAACAGCTTCATCAAGAGCAATTGGAATAGATGCTGCTGAGGTATTTCCGTATTTATCAACATTAACCATAACCTTATCTAGCGGTAATTTAAGACGTTTAGCTGCCGATTGGATAATGCGAATATTTGCCTGGTGAGGAATCAGACAATCAACATCACCGGAATTAAGACCGGCATCTTCCAAAGCTTTAACCGCAGCCTCACCCATTACTTTAACAGCAAACTTAAACACGTCATTTCCATTCATATGAACAAAATGCATTTTTTGCGAAATTGTTTCAGCAGTTGCTGGATTGCGTGACCCCCCCGCAGGAAGTTTCAACAGATCTCCACCTGTGCCATCTGCGCCAAGACGAGCCGCTAAAATACCACAGCCGGGTTCTGTCTCGGCCAAAACCACCGCGCCTGCACCATCCCCAAATAGAACACAGGTATTACGATCGCTCCAATCGAGGATTTTTGATAGTGTCTCTGCACCGATAACCAAAATCTTTTTATACAAGCCAGCCTTAATAAACTGGCTACCGGTTACCATGCCGTAAACAAAACCCGAGCACCCTGCAGACAGATCAAAAGCTGCAGCATTAGTAGCCTTGATATTAGCCTGTACTAGACAGGCTACTGAAGGAAAAAGCATATCCGGCGTAGCGGTAGCAACAATGATAAGATCGATTTCTTCTGCCATTACCCCGGCGTCATCAAGTGCTCTCTGAGCCGCTCGACTGGCTAAATCAGAAGTTGCCATACCCGGCTCTGCTATCCGTCGTTCCCGAATACCAGTCCTCTCAACAATCCATTCGTCAGAGGTTTCTACTATGCTTTCTAAATCTTTATTAGTCATTATCTTTTCCGGCATATATGTACCGATGCCAATAATGCCTACTGCTTTGGTATTATTCATTGGTCACAACCCCCTCCTTTGCAATGTTTTCACGAATATGGGCAACAACATCTTGTTCGGTAAATTCTTTAGCAACCCTGATTGCGTTTTTTATCGCTTTGGCCCGAGAACTCCCATGACAGATGATAAAGCCACCGTTTACACCTAATAGAGGCGCTCCACCGTATTCTGCATAATCAAGTTTTTTCTTTAGTCCTCGCAAAGCGGGCAATACAAGCATTGAGGCCATTTTCGTCCAAAAGCCGCTGGTCTTAATTGATTCTTTAACCAGTTGCAAAATAGCACTGGCTAACCCTTCACCTAATTTTAAGACAATATTCCCTACAAAACCATCGCAGACAACAACATCAACTGTTCCCTTGGGAATATCGCGTCCTTCAACATTGCCAATAAAATTCACGGTATTAAGCTGCTTCAATAGTGGATAGGTAGCAAAAGCTTGTTCATTGCCTTTGCTTTCTTCCTCACCAATATTTAAAAGGCCTACTCTGGGCCTTGGAATATTAAGCACATATTCAGCATAAATAGCACCCATAATGGCATTTTGCACCAGATGTTTGGGTTTGCTATCAACATTAGCGCCTGAATCCAAAAGAACTGTTGTGCCTGTAAGATTTGGCATAGGTGTGGCAATAGCTGGCCTCTCAATACCCTTTATTCGTCCTAGACCTAATAATGCAGCAGCTACTGCTGCACCGGTACTACCAGCACATATTGCCACATCGCAACGACCTTGTTTAACCAAGCTAGTAGCGACAACCACTGATGCATCTTTTTTCTTCCGCACAGCAGCACCAGGTGATTCATGCATATCAATAACTTCGCTGGCGTGATGAACAGTAATATTGAAACTTTTCCAATTGCCATGACGGTCAAGCGATTGAGTAATCTGAGCTTGGTCGCCGACTAAAACAATCTCAAGATCTTCTTTGGTATACTCTTTGGCAGCTTGTAACGCGCCTAAAACAATCTCATCAGGCGCATAATCCCCGCCCATAGCATCAACGGCAACCTTCAATTCAATATCTCCCTTCACAAGAACCGACAGAATACAAGTACTTAATAGATTTTTTGTTATTTATGTAGCTCAACGTCAAGAGATACCATAATAAATTTGGCACGAAATACTTCCTGACTGTCATTCCTAGTTTTAACCCAAATAAAATATTTATTGCCTCTTTTTTTTATAACCTCAGCTTTAGCCACCAGTTTTTCACCTTCATGCACGGCAATCTTATACTTAATATTGGCTACCCCTGTTACAGCCATTGGGGCATCAATAATTGCCAGCGCCAAAGAATTAGCCTGGGCAAAGATGTAGTGTCCACGTGCTACTTTATTTTTCTCAAACACCATGTCAGGGGTAACAGCCATTAGAGATATCCCTGTTCTGCCCAATTCAAGATCAATCAGATCACCAACAACATCAGTACTGGAAATTGTCTTGAGTTTGTTCTGGGCTTCTTCGGCCATCTGCTTGGTACGTTCCCTGAGTTCAGGTATGCCAAGCTCCAGGCGATCAAGACGGATAGTCTGCACACTAACGCCCAAAAATGCCGCCAATTCCTCATCGGTGAAGAATGGTGTGCTTAATAGCTTCTCTTTTAACTGTTCCTGCCGTATTTTTTTTTGAATTCGCGCCATTACATCACCTAGTTTTATCAGTAAGTTATATTACCAATTGATAGTATTAATTATAGCTAGTTACTACCAAGATTGCAAGTAAAAAAAAGTGAGCAAGATAAAATTATAATTGCCTTTTATCTTGCTCACTCATTATTTTTTTATTCTGCTGCAACCACAACTTTACCATTATAATGACCACAATCTGGACACACACGGTGAGGCATTTTCTTTTCGTGACACTGGGGGCATTCTACCAAACCAGGAATAGTAAGTTTCCAATTAGCACGACGCTTGTCACGGCGAGCTTTAGACATTTTACGCTTAGGTACTGCCATTTTATTTCCACCTCCTTAACAAAATTGGCCAACCTGCATATCTCAGTCCTTGGACAAGAGTTTTTCCAAAACCGCAAGCCTCGGATCAGTTTTAGTCGAGTTGCAGCCGCAGGTATTTATGTTTAGGTTGACTCCGCACTGAGGGCATAACCCGCGACAGTTTTCACTGCAAACAGGGTTGATAGGCTCGGCCAACAAAATATTCTCACGGATTAAATCAGTAATATCAATTTCATCACCGCTAAAATAGTTGAGTTCCTGAACCAAAGCTTCGCTTGATTTTTCAAAATCAGCTTCTCTATACTCTTCACTGAACGGAACAGTAAGTATGGTAACCATGTCTTCCAGGCATCGACTGCAAGATTGATTCATTGTAGCATGGATTTTTCCAGCTATTTCATAAATCATTCCCTTGTTTATAACGCAGCCTTCAACCATCATACTATCAGCCCAAATTGCCTGATTATCAAGACCAAGCTCTCGGGCTGAAGCTTCAAAGGAAAAGGGCTGATTACTTCCAAGCTCTTTCCTTAAGTGGGTTATGTTAATTTTCATCATTTTCCACCAACCTTCATCTATTATAGCTACCCACCAGAAGTTTGTCAAGGCAATAAGAAAAGCAGGGAACTAAGTGTTCCCTGCCTATCATGCGATGGTTGTGTGTCAGTTATGCAAGGTTGCCGCAAATTGCTTTAGTATCGCGGGCGATAACAAGTTCTTCATTTGTCGGGATGACAAAAATCTTAACTTTAGCGCCGTCCACGCTGATTTCCTGCGCTTTGCCGCGAACATTATTTTTGACAGGGTCAATTCGAGTACCAAGGTATTCAAGACCATTGGAGATTTTGTCGCGCATGCTGATAGAGTTTTCGCCAAGGCCAGCAGTAAATACGATAGCATCAACGCCCCCCATAGCAGCAACATAGGAGCCGATAAATTTGCGCACTCTGTAGGCAAACATCTCAAGCGCCAATTCGGAACGTTCGTTACCCGAGTTCGCAGCTTCCTCAATATCGCGGAAATCGCTGGATACGCCGGAAACACCAAGTACGCCTGATTTTTTGTTCAGATAGTTGTCAACCTGGTCAGCATTCATATTTTCTTTCTTCATCAAGAAAGGAACAATGGCGGGGTCAATACCACCAGAGCGAGTACCCATTACAAGACCTTCAAGCGGGGTAAAGCCCATACTGGTATCAATGCATTTTCCATGTTTTACAGCCGCGATGCTGGCTCCGTTACCTAAGTGGCAAGTAATAATGCGAAGATTTGTCATATGTTCTCCCATAAGTTCAGCAACCTGCTGAGAAACATATTTATGGGAAGTGCCATGGAAACCATAGCGTCTGACACCGTATTTTTCATACGCTTCATAAGGAAGCGCATAAAGGAAGGCATGTTTGGGCATTGTTTGATGGAAAGCAGTGTCAAAAACACCTACTTGGGGAATACCAGGCATAATTTCAGCACATGCGTTTATGCCCATGATATTAGGCGGATTATGTAGCGGAGCCATTTCAATGCAATCTTCCAAAGCCTTCATAACAGCTGGAGTAATCAACACCGAGTCGGCAAACTTCTCGCCGCCATGTACAACTCTGTGACCAACAGCTGCAATTTCTGTCATGCTGGTGATTACGCCATGCTGGGAATCCGTAAGGGCATCAATAACAAGTTTAATTCCAATGCTATGATTGCTAATATCGGCATTAATAATTACTTTGTCTTTGCCCTCTGGCTGATGGGTTAACACAGAACCGTCCAAACCAATACGCTCGACCAACCCTTTTGCTAGAACGGACTCATCGTTCATATTGACCAGTTGATACTTAATTGAGGAGCTTCCACAGTTGACCACCAAAACTTTCACAAAAAAATCCCCCTTTTAAACTTTTTGAATATGTATTGGCGTGGCAAAACCACTAATCCAATATGCGAACTTATTCACTAACATTTTCTATGATTTCGACACCTGACTTGTTTTCCCTTCATCTTGCAAAGTTATTTAATAAAAAATTTCACAAATAGCAAAATTAATGTAAAATAGTCATGGGTGAAGTGTAATGAACGTAGTTGGCATGATCGTTGAATACAATCCTTTTCATAATGGCCACTTATGGCATTTAAATGAAGCACGGCGAATTTCCGGGGCACAATTTGCTATCGGCATTATGAGCGGCAATTTTTTGCAGCGCGGTGAACCGGCCATGATTAATAAATGGTCTCGGGCCGCTATGGCGGTTAAAGCTGGTGTCGATTTGGTAATTGAACTTCCAGTTGTCTTTAGCGTGCGTAGCGCTCAATACTTTGCGACTGGCGGCGTCCAGTTGCTTGGACGTTTAGGCATAGTTAGTCATATCTGTTTTGGTGCCGAAACAGCAGATCTATCCCTACTCATACCCCTGGCAAAGGCGTTATCAGAAAACGATATCGTGAACACATTGCGCAAAAAAATGAAAACTGGCCAGACATATGCCGCCAGCTTAGCCTTGACACTGTCAGATAGTTTGGGTATTGACCCAGGCATCATACAATCCCCCAATAACATCTTGGCTATTGAGTATTTGCGCGCAATTAATACTTATACACCACACCTTACGCCCCTGCCCATCAAGCGACTGTCATCTAATTACCATGACAATGTTATTACCTCAAATATCGCCAGCGCTACTGCTATTAGGGCATCAATTGCAGAAAATAGGATACTGCCTCCTGACAGTATCGGCTGGAAGACAGTCCCTCCGGCTTGCGCTGAACAGATTAATACTCTTATTACAACAGGTCAAGCTCCCGTAACACTAGATGCCTTTAGTAATATTATCTTGGCAAAACTCAGGACTATGCACCTGGATGAATTAGCAGCTTTACCTGACGTAACAGAGGGGCTCCACTATAAAATAAGCGATGCCGCACTTAAAGCAGTCACCCTGCAAGAATTATTATCACTTATAAAAAGCAAACGTTATCCATTAACCCGCTTGCAAAGGATTATAGTTCACGCACTTTTAGGAACAACAAAAAACAAGATGCATCGCTTCGACCAATCTGGCCCGTTATACGCCCGTATACTGGCCTTTAACAACAATGGCCGCCAATTACTAAGAGAATTGGGCAAACACAGCACAATACCGGTAATAACTAAAACATCTCATTATCTCAACAGTAAACAGAAACAATGTGATGCGCTACCGCTTTTCCAGGACATGCTGGCATATGATATTACCGCAACAGATCTCTATGCACTCGGATACCCTAACCACCAATGGAGAAAAGGCGGTCAGGATTATCAGACTTCTCCTCGCTACATTGCTGACTAGCCAAAAGCTTTTTGATTTCAGGAATAACTGCCTCGGCGGCGATTTCTCCAGCTAAAGCACATTCGTCCATCATTTCAAAAGAACTAGGAGATATATTGCCAACATCGGGTTGAATAAGAAAGTCACAGTGGTGTTGGCGGTGTTTACATAGCTCTCTTTCCATAATGTCAATTGATTGAATAATGACATCAAATATGTTTCTAACACTCCCTACCGTTCCTGCATGGGCCAAATCAACAGCAATAACTATGTCCGCCCCCATGTTCCGGGCGGTATCAATTGGCGTAGGGTTTAGAACTGCGCCATCGACAAATAGCCTATCATCTATAGCAAAAGGAATAAAAACTCCTGGTACAGAGATACTGGCACGAACAGCCTTAGCCACGTCGCCCTCAGTAAAAACTACCTCCCTCCCAGTGCTTAATTCAGTTGCAACTACAGCCAATGGTAATTTAAGCTGTTCAAACGTCTTTTGTCTCGTTAAAAGGCGGATGGTCGCCAAAGCCCGCTCACCCGAAACAATTCCCATTTGCGGAATGACGAAATCCAACCAATGCCGTTTTTTCAGATTCTTGGCCAGTTTGAGCATGGTTTCAGAATCAAGCCCAGCAGCATAAAGCGCACCAATAAGACTGCCAATGCTGCAACCAGCAATACAGTCTACTGGGATGCTGTATTTTTCCAATACTTTGAGAACCCCAATATGGGCGATCCCCCGTAAACCGCCTGAACCTAGAGCCAAACCTACTTTAGGCCGCACCGGCTATCCCTCCAATACAAACTAGTCGTATTTGAAAACCGCATTTTAGTTATATTACCTCTGCCCTATCAATATATATATTATCAAACCGCACGGCTTGGAGGAGGAGATTATATATGCGGATTTGGGGCAGCGGCAGGCGTTATCGTTCACGGCTATTGGCATATTGTATGGCCTTTTGTACGATATTTATAACTGTTGCTATGGTAACATATCCGAAAGATGCTTTTGATTCAGCTATTATGGGTCTAAATTTATGGTGGAATGTTGTTTTCCCCGCACTGCTGCCTTTTTTTATTTTATCAGAGATCCTTATGGGAATCGGTGTCGTTCATTTCATCGGTGTTTTGCTTGAACCGTTAATGAGGCCTATATTTAACGTTCCTGGTGTAGGGGCTTTTGCCATGTCTATGGGGCTTGCGTCTGGATACCCAATGGATGCCGTAATAACCTGTAAGTTTCGAAAAAACCAATTGTGCACAGCAGTAGAGGCCGAACGGCTCTTGTCTTTTACCAATACTGCTGATCCGCTGTTTATGTTCGGAGCGGTAGCTGTGGGTATGTTTGGTATGCCTGAATTGGGAGCAACGATCGCATTGGCCCATTATTTATCAAGTTTTCTTGTGGGAATTGTTTTTAGGTTCCATGGACGAAATCGTGATAGTTATACCCAAGATAGTCCTGTAGCCAGCGGCAATATTATTATTCGCGCCTTTCGCGCCTTATATAGCGCAAGGCAGGAAGATAAACGCGCGATTGGTCAGTTATTAGGCGATTCTGTTAAGTCATCTATGAATACCATTATGCTCATTGGCGGCTTTATTATTGTATTTTCTGTGTTTATTCGCATCATGACAGTAGTTGGTATTACCGATATATTAACCGGCCTATTTACGGCACTGCTAAGCTTAATTGGTTATAGCACTAGCTTAGCGCCATCGTTAGTGAGCGGCTTACTGGAGATTGACTTGGGCACACTAGCTGTCAGCCAGACCGATGCTCCGCTTATACAAAAGGTTGCTGTTGCCAGTGCAATTATTGCTTGGAGCGGTCTTTCCGTTCACGGCCAAGTAGCCAGTATTGTTATCGAATCAGGTATCAGGATGACGCCATATATAGTTGGCCGACTGCTGCACGCTGTGCTTGCTGCAATAATTACGGTACTGCTCCTCGGGCCAGGCCAGGCAATCACCAAGCTATTGGTAATTCCCGTTTCCATGAGCGTAGCTCAGACCAACAGCTGGAGCCTATGGCTGACCAGAGTTGAACAGACCAGTTATCAGGTTGGGGTATTACTTGGCATTATGTTGGTACTATCAATTTCTTTTCATTTGGCCAGAGGCATATATGGCTATGTAAAAAGATAAGGAGCTTAGCTCCTTATTATTTTCCTTGACCGTTTTTATTTTGCTGCAGTTCCCGGTGTCCTTGGCGAACTACGTCCAGAGTCTTCTCCAGATGGGCGGCAATATGTTTAAATACTTCATCAGCATAGACAACAGCATCTTCCTGCAAATCTCTGGCAGTTTTACGGGACTGCGCAACAAGTTCATTTGCCTGTTCCTGAGCCTGCTTATTAATAATATTTTCATCAGTTAACTTAATAACATAGGCCTTTGCTTGCTCAACAATGTTTTGTGCTTCTCTTTGCGCCTCATCAAAAATGCGCTGCCGCGCGGCAATAATCTGTTTAGCTTCATCAAGTTCTTTAGGCAACCGCTCCCGAAATTCATCGAGAAATTTAGCCAAATCATCTTCCTCAACTACCCGTTTGTTGGTAAATGGCACGCGTGCTGCCTCCACCAGCATATTTTCCATATCATCTAATAGTTTTTCAATACTCATAACCTTCTCCCTTCCCATTTAAACAAAGTCTAGCTCTTTTCGCGAATTCTTTTTATAATCTTTTCCTCTAAGCACTCAGGAACCAGTCCGCTAATCGTGCCGCCAAACTTGGCTAGCTCTTTAATGCCGCTTGAACTAATGAATGAATATTCGCTACTTGTCATCATAAAAATTGTTTCCATAGCCGGGTCGATCTTTTTTATGAGCAACGCTCGTTGAAACTCATATTCAAAGTCACTCAACGCTCTCAGCCCACGAACAATAAAGGTGCTGTTCTGCCTCCGCACATAGTCATTTAGAAGACCGGAAAAACTGTCAACTTTAATATTCGGAATATCTTTCGTTGCCTGATTTAGCATTTCAACCCGTTCCTGCATAGTAAATAAAGGGGTTTTGTTAGGATTATGGAAAACGGCGACAATGAGCAAATCAAACATTTTACTAGCCCGTGAAAATATATCCAAGTGTCCGTTAGTAACCGGATCAAAACTGCCAGGGCAAACCCCTATCCGCATTTTAATTGCCTCCTATTGCCAAAGTAGTCGTCCCGCGTATGGGTTGCAAAAAAAAAGTCACAAGTGTTTCTCCATACTGTTCGGTTCGGATCATCTGCAAATTTTGCCACTGAGTGTTTATCGATTCATGTTTAGAGTGTTCAACAACAATGAGTCCCTCATCTTCCGCAACGATACTTGTATCAAATTTCAGTAGTATAACATTGACCATTCTCTGGTTATAAGGAGGGTCAACAAATATAAGCGAGAACGTCCGCCCTGAATGACCTAGCTTGTCAAGCATTTTAATCGAGTCCCCACGCTGGACTTCCGCCCGTTCGCCTAACCTAGCACTATTAATATTGTCTTTTATGACTGCAAGACTTACAAGACTATGATCAATAAACAGCGCATGTGCCGCACCACGGCTTAGCGCCTCTAATCCCAAATTGCCTGTACCGGCAAACAAATCTAACACTTTTGCCCCAGTGAGCACACGTCCACCACCAGGCAATGTTAAATTTTCAAGAATACTGAACATCGACTCTTTAACCCGGTCTGCAGTAGGACGCACGTCAAGACCCTTAGGCGTTTTAAGCTTGGTTCCCTTGGCAATGCCAGTTATAATCCGCATAATCTACCTCGAATTGTAGCCAAATTTCTGTTTAACATAAATATTTTAGCACATTTGAACAACAGTAGCACTTTTTGTAAAAAAATAATTTTTGTTTAATTTTTATATTATTCCCACCTTATCATCAACCAAACAAAAAACAACCGGCTAGCCGGTTATTTTTTTATTTTTATTTCTTTATCTGACAACACGGAAAGCTCCTAAAAACCTTGCTTGATAATATGCTTTCGACATTGCTGTTAATGTTACCTCCCCGGCACCTGAACTTGCATGAACAAACTGTCCGTTTCCTACATAGATGCCTACATGTGAAGGTCCGGGAGCGTAGGTACTATAAAAAACTAAATCTCCTGGCTCAATATCAGCTAGCGGTATACGACGTCCGGCATCATACTGCTCATCAGCAACTCGTGGTAAAGCAATGCCATACCGTTCATAGACATAGTGGATAAATCCAGAGCAGTCAAATCCACCTGCACCTGAGCCACCCCATACATATGGTACACCCAAATATGATTGAGCAAAACCAGCGATCTGTTGCCCAATTCTTCTATCAGATTTACTGCGACTTAATTCAGTATTACCGGAATAACTGCGAAGCGCCTGCCATGTTCCAGGCCCAACAATACCGTCATCCTCAATTCCGACAGCCTTCTGAAATTCGCTAACAGCGGATTTAGTGTAAAAACCAAAATTTCCATCAATACCATATTGATAAAACCCATGCTTCTTAAGTTCTGTCTGCAAAGCGTAAACCGCTTCACTCTTTTCTCCTTGTTTTAGCACAGGCATATCTTCTCCTGAAGCAAACGCAAGGCTATTTGAGCCTAATATCAGAAAAAATGTGCAAATAACTGCAAATAGAGTAATTTTAACTACTTTCAAACACATACCTCCAGATATTTCTGTTTTTCTTTCTATATTTCTACATTTCCAGTAAAATCCCTGTAGGACTAAAGACTCATTATAGCTATATAGAAAGTTCATTAGGGAACCACGCTCTTCAATGTTGACAATATCGTTATGGATGTGTATACTTAGTAAATGTGAGACGGGGCGTAGCGCAGTTTGGTAGCGCGCTTGGTTCGGGACCAAGAGGCCGCAGGTTCGAATCCTGTCGCCCCGACCAGAAACACTAGTAATAATAGGCATCCTAAGTCTTGATAAATAGGAAAAACACTATATTGGTAGTAAACTTCTTCTGCGTCTTACAGCCCTCTTATTGTAAAAATAAGAGGGCTACATTTTGGTGTATCTTATGTTCCTTCCTATATATATGTGTCATTCGACAAAGCAATTGACTGCTTTTTTCAGCCGCGTCTACTGTATGACCGTCTGCGCTTAGTTAAACTAAACATAGAGTTTCTACTTATCACCTTTGTTAACGCCACCCAATCAGGGCGGCGTTATTTTATATCTTTTAACAGATGACTATAGCAATCAGTACAACCAGTGCAATCATAGCTACAACTCCTAGCCATACTTGGTATTGCTCAAAATTGTGGAAAGCAGCGAACCCGTCTACAACACTGTTAGCTTTACGGCCGACATCATCAATCGTATTCTTTATTTTTCCTATATCCATATTAAAAACCTCCATTTTATGTTATTTTATTATATTCACTTAACTGTTTTGCTGATACCAAATTGCATTTCCTCGAATTTAATAACCGCCGCCACCTTTAACAGCACCCGATAAAAACCGCAAATCTCAACGTTCGCAGCTATACCCAGTCCCGTACTACCATTATGTTGTCCTCTTTTGCTAAAAGAAAAGAGCCCTGCTTGTGGGCTCTGCACTACTTGATATTTATGATTGCTTTATCTCTTGCAAACGAGATATAGCTATGCAAGTGATCAATCAGTTCAATACTGTCTTGGTCATTTAACTGTTCAATGGGTATGTCCCCCATTACATGACGTATCCATGCGTCCACTTCTCTAGTTGCGTAACCTAAGTGTACCATTTGATCTCTTAATGAATAAATCTCGTCAACCATCTAATCACCCTATAAAATTATTTTAATCTTAATTCGTCATTACTTAACAGACATCCTTAAGATAAAAGAACTATTTTTTATAGGTAAAAGGTCCTGTTTTAAGATAAGAGAAAAGAACCTCGTGGTTGTTTTATTGATCAAACCATTGATACATTACATAAGCATCTACCAATCCTTTTTCCCTGTGATTATAAGCATTATGTAATGTACCAACTATGTTAAAACCGCATTTCTTCCAAAGTTCAACGGCTACTTGATTAGTAGCTACTACAAAATTATATTGCATTCCCTTAAATCCAAATGTCCTTGCTTCTTTTAGGGAATGTTCACACATAGCTCTGCCTATACCTTCTCCGCGTAAATTTGAACCAATGATATACCCAGCGTTGCAGATATGTGAACCTAAACCTGGTTGATTTGGCTTTATGAAATATGTACCCACAATCTGGTCGTTTTTTATTGCTACATATGTAGCCAAGGGAATCTCCATCCATATACCGAATCCCTCTTCCTTAGAAGTGTTAGGTGAAAAAACATACGTATCCCCAGTTAAAAAGGCATCATGTATGATAGGCCAAATTTCTTCAAAGTCTAGGTCTGTTGCCCGCCTTATCTTAATCATTTATAACAGCCCCCATAAAATCATACTCTTAATTCGTTCGAAACTCCGTATCCCCTTACTAATTCTACATTCTTCGGCAAAAGGAAGTACTTACCTATACTATTTATCTATATCTACTCCAAGTTTTCTTTTTGAAAACTCTTTAAAAAATTCTTCGGAAATAGCCATTTGTTTGGCATCTCTAACAAGTTGGATTCGTTTTCCCATATCTGAGCATGTACAGTCAAAGGGCATATCTTTATCACAAATCATACATTTCATTATACCAACCCCCTTAAGGGGTTAATTCTATAAAAAAATAACAATTCCCTTTTTAGGAATAGCTGTCAAGTTAAAGAATATTTAAACCTACTAAGCACCCCCAAGACGGTGCAATCAGCTCTCGTCGTCTTTTTCGCAAGAAAAGGGAGCGCGTCCCAAATATATATCTGAATATTGAAAAAATAACAATTATTGTATAATAAGGGTAACAGAATTAGTTAAATGAGGAGGTGCAAGCAATGATTACTGGGATAGCAATAACGTTGCTAGTCTTCGTTATTTTCCTAACTCTAGTGATCACAGTTGAAACTTATTTTGAGAAAAATTTATCTTTTTTTACATCTTTTTGGCATCCACATCGAAAGTCAGCGCCCGATCATCGTCGTTAGTTTCATTTAATCTTCTGATCCGGGGAAACTAATTCTAGGGAGGTGATTTAATGCGCAAAAAAACTGAGATGGAATCGTATATGAGTGAATACGCCATGAGTGCTGGTGATAATGGGTTAACCCGCGAACACATCAACAAGTCCCTTATTTCAGAGGCTATGACCAATGAGCAAAAACATCGAGAAGCATTCGAAGAGTTTCTTAAAGATATGGCGGATTAATTACACTCCATTGATTTCACTATAATTTTACTGGAGTGCGCAACTCCCTAGGCCAGAGCGACTGTATTAAGCAGAGCTCTGGCTTTTTACGTTTACTCCCATTCCCATAGCCGCTGCCTCCTATGGCTTGGTCTCCTTATCGTATATATTCTAGTTATCAACTAGAACATAAACTAGCTTGATTTAGCAAGGAGTGATATTTTACGCAATAACTTAATTCGGTGGTTAATGTTAATAGTATACTTTCAGGTTGAAAATTCAACCATTTAGCATCCAGGAAAGTCGGCTATTTCTTTAACTAATTCACAAAGAAGCTGCTTTTCCGCTCTTTCCCTTGCAAAATCTGCTTGTTTTTTGAAACCTTTTATTTGACGTAGAAAGTAAATTAAAAGTTTACTATACTATTAATAGATTGGTAGGTGATGTCTATGGAGAAACTCGGCAATAAAAGCTTTGCAACACGAATTAAAGCATTTCGTGAAGAAAAGGGAATAAGCCAAGAAGACCTTGCTTCAATGTTTGGATATAAGAAGCAAGCAGTCTCCCACTGGGAAAACAATGGAAAAGTCCCCCGTACAAACGTGCTTGAAAAGTTAGCAGGATACTTTAATACTAGCAGTGACTATTTACTTGGTTTTACTGACGATCCCACTCCAAGAACCAACGCTACAGAACAAAAAAAGCCCAAGGACTTATTAAAAATCATTGAGCAGGAAGACTACACCCTCAACGGCCAAATTGCCACGCAAGAAGATCGACAACGCCTAAAAAAACTTGTCGAAGTTATGTATTGGGATGCAAAATCCCAATACAAACGCAAGTAGGTAGATATTATACGCAGCAATAGTCACAGCAATATACGCGGCAATTAGGTAAGCCGTGTTTTATTTGTAGAATTTTGTCGAACATACGTTTTATTTAAGGAGGCTTCGATGTGTTTAATTTTATCAAAAAGTTATTTGCTAGACCTACTCGCCCTGATGCACCAAAGAAACAACTCCAACAACCCATAACTTCTTTCGATGACGGAGCTGATCATCAATCAACAGATGCTGTATGGGGTCAAGTTTGGTTGGAGGCACTGAGCATCGATGAGCGATTTATTAATATCGATAGCGGTATTTTGTTAGATATTGAACAGCGCATAAAAAAAGGAATAATCGAAGGAACCGGTTCTCGACAAATGGCTGCAGAATTACGGCCGACTTTTGAAAGTATTGGGCTAACTAGAAAAGATGCTTTAAATCTAGCAACTACTGCGACAAATCTTGTCTATGAGAAAAAGCAAGCTTGCCTTGTCGCTAATTTCGCACATAAAGATGAATCGGTAGAGACATCTGCGGAATTCGTTAAACGTGCGAGAAAAGAATATGTGAAGAAAGCAAGATGTTTCAAATGAAATCATAATTACAAATATACATTAACAAAGAGGCTCAACCATGACCAAACGACTAACCGCTCTTCTTCTTACCTTAACCTTACTCCTTGGCATGACAGCCGCCGTTGGTGCAGTTGCGCTTGATGACTGTAACCATAACCACTTCTCTCCGTCTTCAACCGCTTACATTGGAGCCAGTACTACTGGAAAATTCCACTACACCGATTGCAACCGTGCACAGCGAATACAAGATGATCACAGAATATATTTTAGTAGTCGAGATGAGGCTGTCAATGCTGGCTATATGCCTTGTAAGGTTTGCAAACCGTAAAAAGGTGTTAATATCTCATTTTATTAATATTATATAACCTACTACATTCGAAGATAGGCCCAGGAGGCTTGAGACAGAGGTGACTTATATGCCGTTAACCCGAGAGCAAAAGCAACATATTTATGAAGAAGAACTCGAACGCATTAAAGCCCGCAAGCGCATCCAGGCTGAACAGCAGCCAGAGCCTTCACGGGCGATGAATTGGGTTTGTCATAGTTTTTTTATTTATGTTTTATGTGGTGTTTGGTGGAGGTAAATAATATGTATTAAGGCTGTGAAGCATTATGAGTTGAAAATTTCGCAAAAGCTTTACTCTTATCAAAGGCTGTCTGGCCAGGTGGTCCTTTTTGATAAAAGGATTTGCCCCCCCTACCCGCCGTCCGCTTCCCCAGCAACCGATAATTGAAAAGAAAAATGACCTAACTTTTGGCTTTAAATATGGGCTGATGGATGCTACTGGTTGCGTACAGGTTATAGAGATAGTCCCAGGTAGCAGCGCTGAAAAAGAAGGTTTGGAAAATGGTTACTCTAAAACCAACAGCACTTGGCGAGCAAGAAAAAATGGTGTTGCTTGAAAAAATTTTGATTAAGATATAAGGCTATAATATCCTGCAGATATTGTATTCTTATTTCTGAGCATAATACAAACTATAGTAAAATCCCGCCTGCAAGCAGGCGGGATTTTACTATAGTTTATACTTATTCGGGCCATAGCCATTATGAGAGTTTAAACCGACTAACAGTTTCCGTTAACTGACCGGCCATCTGACGCAATGCATGACTTGATGCTGCGATTTCTTCCATAGAAGCCGACTGCTCCTCTGTGGCAGCAGATACTGACTGAGATTGAGATGCTGCCTCTTTGCTCACCACTTCTATCTCTTGGACTGATCCAATGATTTGCTGACTGCCACCAGATAACTGCTGAATTGATTCGGAAATTCCCCCTACTTGCGCCGATACCAATTCTACCGCATCTCTAATCTCTTTAAATGCTACTCCGGCGTTTTGAACCAATATGGCACCTGCTTCCACTTCCTGTTTGCCTTTATTCATTACCAGGACTGCTTTATCAGTGTCACTTTGAATTCCGGCAATCATTTCCGATATTCTCTTTGCTGCATCTTGAGACTGCTCGGCTAGTTTCCGAACCTCATCAGCAACAACGGCGAAACCCCGTCCTTGCTCACCCGCCCGAGCCGCTTCAATAGCCGCATTCAGTGCAAGCAGATTAGTTTGCCCGGCAATCCCTGAGATCGTTTCTACAATTTGTCCTATCTCTTTGGATCGTACGCCTAATTCTGCTATCACTTCTGCAGAATTAGCAACCGTTTTCTCTGCACCGCCCATTTGCTGTACAGCTTTCTCTATGGCTTGTTCACCGGTTTTAGCGGTGACTGCTGCTTTCATAGAAACTTCGGAAACTTCATTGGCGTTGGCAGCAACCTGAGTAATATTTCCCGACATTTCTTCAACTACATCAACAGCCTCGTTTACCGCTTTAACCTGCATCTCAGCGCCCATTGCAACTTGAGTAATGGCTTGAGCAACCTGCACTGCTGCCTGAGCAGACTGCTCGGCAGCTTCGGTTAAATTCATTGAAGATGAAGCAACATGTCCGGATGCCTCAGAGGTTTGACTAATGAGCTCTCGCAAGTTATCTTCCATACGGTTAAAGGCTGTTATTAAATCGCCGATTTCATCATTTCCCCGATATTGCAGGTCATGACGTCTCAGATCCCCATCTGCTATTTTATTAGCAGCAGACAATACTGTGTTGATTGGTCTGGCAATGCTTCGTGAAAGCCACAGCGCTATGCCCACAGCTAAAACTACAATTGTAATATCTAAAATAATTATGATCATTTCAATCTGATTCTCTGTCTTATGGGTCTGCTCTACGCGCAAATTCATTCGTTCACTAAGGAAAACAACCAGATCGTTCATCTGTTGCTCTGCATCACGACTACTCGCTCCAGCAGTACTCATATAAGCCAGCGATTCCGCTATACCCTTTTCGCCTCTAATCTGAATAGTCTTCTCTGTAGCTTCTTGATATTTACTCACAGCCTTTTTCAATTCAGACACTTTTTGTTTGCCTTCGGGAGTTATAAGTTTTTTTTCCAGGCTGCTAAAAAGCAGTTCCATTTTTTGTTTGGAAGCTTGGAGCTCGTTAACATAGGTTTTATCTCCTGACAGTAAATAACCCCTTGCATAATAACCTTGATTCCTAAGTTCAATGGTAAGGTCCTTGACTTCGAACACAAGCGGCGCGCTCCTTGAAATCAAACCGTCATAACTGCCTTCAATTTCATTCAATTGAAAAAAAGTATACCCGCATAACCCGCTAAAAGCAATTGCTATGAAAAGAAACACTGCTAGAATTTTTCTCCCAATAGTAAACCGTACTTCGTTTTTCATTTCTTCCTCCCACGTTTTTATATTATAAAGCAAATTAAAAAACCCAGGGCATAGCCTGGGCACTTCAGCTATCTTCTCTTAGAGAAGGCGACCTGGCAATCGTAAACACGCTAGGTGTTCTTAGACCCATAGTTTTGCGTCCCGGCCTTTCAGCAGGTTTGCCAAACAGTATGTAGTTAGTTAATGTATAGCCTGCGGATAACCGTTATTATTATACTTGTTTGTTTCGACATTAGCAACTATTATTTTGCAATATTCACCAAAATTCGCGATTAATAGTTGCAGATTTTTACTTTCCCGCTTACAATTATTTAAGAATATTTATGCTAGGAGGCGTACCTATATTGAAGAAACAAGTTATTGTTTGTCTCTCTCTTTTATTACTTTGGACAAATGTCTGTTTTGCCGGACAAAGTTTACTAAGCCCTAGCCCTTATGTGGCAGTTGCTGTACATATTGATACTACCAGCAGAGATATCTTGGGAGTTGATTTCTTAGAGTCAGGTATAAATCGTCTAATTCAAGCCAAGTTTAGCCTAGTTATGATGGATGGAATGGTACTATCAGGAAATAGTGTTTTAAAAGATTTAAAAAAGTCAGGTATTGACGACTTTAACACCGCTGATCTTGGTAAACTCAAGAACTTTGGTCAAACAAACGATGTAGCCTATGTCCTCCTCCTTACCCTTCATCCCCTTGATGTTTCCGCCGATATGAAAGCTTTTGATGTGAGTAAAGGTGATTATATAATTGGAAAAAAAATAACCCAGCCTAAAGAAGCTGAGTCTAAATCAGGGTTTATGGATAACATTCTAACTAAGTTCACCCTTTTAATTGACAGCGAACTTGATGATGTACTAAAAACTATTACAAAATCGTGATAAAACTAACTACTGGCACACCCCGCATCGCTTACACCCCGTCACGCATGGCGGGGTGTATTCTTCTGCCTGTGATTGCCGGTATTCGGACAAAAGGTATTCTGGAGCGAATCCCATACTCAAATTATGCCATGGCAAAACTTCATCATCATTTCTACTACGATATAAATAGAAATCTTCGTCGACTTTATGAATTTTGAGAGCCTGCTTCCACCCCTTCTGGCCTCCGCCGTTCATAGCTGTAGACAACACTTCCCCAAGCCGACGGTCACCCCGAGCCAACACGCTTTGAATATATGCCTCCTTAGGCTGTTCAACCAACGCCTCTATCCCTTTTATTGGTTTTAGGGCGCTCTGAATATATTTTAATCTAGCAGACACCTCCGCTATAGATGCCATAGGCAGCCATTGGAATGGAGTAAAGGGCTTAGGAATAAAGGGATTAATGCTTAGTGTCAGTGTACCCCTACTACCCAAAGCTTCCATGTGTTTTTTGCTATTTTTAGCCATCTCGACAATGGCTTCAATATCTTGCGTAGTTTCCCCCGGCAAGCCAACCATGATATATAACCTGACATGTGGAATACCTGCTGTCACTGCTGCGGCTATTGCTTGATATATATGTTCATCACTGATTTGCTTATTAATAACTTTCCGCATCCGCTCACTGCCTGCTTCCGGGGCCAGCGTGATGGTTTTGTGCCCACTAGCAGCCAGAGATTCAACCAATACCGGCGTTAAAGAATCTGCTCTCAGCGATGCAACCGACATGGTAAGCCCCTGATTTAAAATCATTTGGCATAGCTTATCGATTTCAGGATAATCAGAAATGGCAGCCCCCATTAAGCCGACTTTTGCCCGAAGCAGCTTGGCTTTCTCTACCCCTTCAGCAATTTGTGACAATGACCTTACCCGTGGATTACGGAAACAATAACCTGCCATGCAAAACCGGCAATGTCTGCCACAGCCTCTAGCAACCTCTATTAAGTACATGTCCTTAAACTCAGTATCAGATGTGATAATGACCGTTTGACCAGGATATCGCCCCAAGTCTTTAACATAGCGGCGGCTTACCCTATCCGGCACCTTTAAGTGTCGTTCATAACATTGGATAATACCATCACTGCCGTATACAGGTTGATAAAATCGAGGTACATAGATTCCTTCAATTTGGGCCAGGCGCAGCAGGAGTTCGTTTCTTGACAAACCACGCCGCTGACTATCATAGTAGCTATCTAAAAAATCCTGGATTACCTCTTCACCTTCGCCGATTATACAAACATCAACAAAATCAGCTAATGGTTCCGGGTTAAAGGTAGCGCACGGTCCACCAATAATTACCAGGGGATCACCCTCTCCCCGATCAGCAGCCTTTACCGGAACTTTGCCGGTCTTAAGCATGGTGAGCAGATTAAAATAATCCATCTCAAATGAAACAGCAAATGCAATCAGTGGAAATTCATATAATGGCAACTGGTTTTCCAATGTTAACAGCGGTGTGTTGGTTCTGATATACTCGTCCATCGTTTTTTTGTCAGGCAAAAATAGGCGTTCACAGGCAGTATCGCCTCGGCTATTTATTTGTTCATACATAATATGCAGTCCAAGATTAGACATCCCAACATGATAGGTATTCGGGTAAACAAGTGCCATAGGATGGCGAGAACCAGGTGCGAAGGCGAGTGTTCCTTGCTCAGCAGCTACAATTTTTTGCAGACGTTCTTTCAGATTCCAAGACATTTTTTATCACATCCACTTGTAATGTCTACCGATAAGCCTGTTACTGGTAACATTACAATAGTATACAAAGATTTAACTAAAATTATAGCGAATATTCCTATGCCCAAAGTTTATAAGAAACCTCTTCCCATAGTACGATCCGCTCAGCAGTCAACGTTGCTGCGATGTCAACCAGACGCTGGTTGCGGGAACCGCGAAACGCCAATCCCAAATCACGTTCCGCATGGCTGTATAAGCCGTCAATTAAAATATCAGTCTGTTTAAGGAGTTGTCCTATGTCCTTACGCTTTACTGCCATAGCTACCAGTTGCTCAAAGGTAAACCCACTATACGAAACAATATCGAGGCCTAGGATTTTTAGCTGTTTGCCTAGATAAGCCAAAGGTCCAGCTTGAAGAAATGGTTCACCGCCCGAAAAAGTTACCCCTCTTAACAATTTGTTACGGGCGGAAATTCCCTCAATATAACGAAAAAGGCCTTCAATATCAGCAGTATACCCACCATTTATATCATGGGTGTCAGGGTTATGGCATCCTTTACATTGATGCGGACATCCTTGGGTGAAAACCACCAATCTCAATCCAGGTCCATCTACAATACTTTCTTCAGTTATCCCTGCAAGTCTAATTTCCATACTTGTTCCCTACCTTAGATATGTCTCACACGCTGAGTTAACTCATTTAACTTAGCATCGTTAAACCGGTCAACTGTGCTCAAATAGCCAGTAATGCGACGAACGCGGCGAACACTAGTAGTACCGCATGAAGGGCATTCATCTGTGTCAATTACCCCGAGATGGCCGCAGCCTTCGCAGAAATCAACCGGATAGTTAAAACCGGCATAGCCAAAATCACATTTGCGCATATAGCGGATAATTTCTTCTAAAGCCCCCAAGTTATTAACTGGCGGTGCACCAAATTCAACATAGCTTATGTGTCCGGCATTGGCATACTTATGATACACGCCTTCAATACGGATTTTGTCAAAAACGCTTACAGGGTAGTTAACAGGGATATGGAAAGAATTGGTGTAGTATTCTTTATCAGTAACTCCAGGAATAATACCGTACTCACGACGATCCATTTTAACAAATCGTCCTGACAGACCTTCGGCAGGCGTGGCTAATAGCGTATAGTTCAAATCATAATGTTCAGCCGCCCTATCAAGCTTATCACGCATGAAAGCGACAATCTCTTCACCCATGATTTGTGCATCTTCATTTTCACCATGGTGATAGCCAGCTAAGGCAGTCAGTGTCTCAGCCAACCCAATAAAACCCACAGAAAGAGAGCCATGTTTGATAACATCTTCGATATAATCATTAGGCTTTAGGTTATCCGAGTCTATATAAAGTCCCTGCCCCATCAAGAACGGCATATCACGAACCTTTAGCTTAGCCTGAACTTGATAGCGATGGTACAGCTGTTCGCAGGTTAGATCAATAAACTTTGCCAGACTCTGATAAAACTTCATAAAATTACGCTCAGCCTTAATCGCTAGTCTCGGCAAATTGATCGTAGTAAAGCTCAAATTACCACGTCCATCAGTCACTTCCGGACCGCAGCGATTTGACATTACTCTGGTGCGGCACCCCATATAACCGACCTGATCTCCGTACTCCTTATTAAATGACGAATCCATAAAACTAAAGGTAGGATTAAGGCGTTGGGCTGAAACACGAATTGCCAATTTAAACAAATCATAATTAGGATCACCAGGGTTAAAATTAACCCCTTCTTGAAGCCGGAAAATGATATTAGGGAAGATCGGATTTTCTCCGCGCCCTAAACCTTTTTCGTAGGCTAGTAACAAGTTCTTAGTGACAATCCGCCCAGCAGGGGAAGTATCGGTACCTACATTGAGACTAGAAAAAGGTACCTGCGCGCCTGCCCGAGAATGCATACTGTTTAAATTATAAATCAGTGCCTCCATGGCCTGATATACTTCTTCATTGCTAGCCTTTTCCATAAATTTCGCCATGTCACGGTCAAAAAAAGCAAAAGACTGACCGCCGTGCATATCATTTTGCGAACTCTGTAAGATAATGGCAGCAAGAGCAGTCGCTGAAGCAGGACGTTTAGGCGGCCGAATAAAACCATGACCATTATTAAATCCACTATGTAGTAGTTTCCCTAGCGGTATCTGAACACATGTTAGCGTTTTTCCATAGAAATCCAAATCATGAATATGATAATCGCCTTTAACATGGGCTTGTGCAAATTTTTCTGGGATAAGACGGTTTAAATAGAAAGATTTACTGGCAGCACTGGCGATTTGCAGCATCTTGGCAGACGGCGAATTAGAAACATTAGCATTCTCACGGCTGGTTTCTACCAAAATCTCACCAACAGCATCCATAAGATCTGATTTTGCTTCCCTCATCCGTGTGCGCTTGTCCCGATGCAGAATATACGCTTTAGCTGTTTTGGCATGGCCTGTTTCAATCAATACCTTTTCTACAGCATCCTGTACATCCTCAACACTAAATAAACCACCATTATACTTTTGCTTTAAAAATTTTAATACCTCAAGCGTAAGTTCCAGCGCCAACTGTCGGTCAGCACCGCCTACTGCTTTAGCGGCTTTATAAATAGCTTCTGTTATTTTACTTTCATCAAAAGATAGCTCCCGGCCATCACGTTTCTTTATCTTAGAAAACATTAAATTTCCCCCATATTCAGCTTACTCTTTATGCTGTGATTTCATAAGCAGCTCAAGTTCTTGCATAAAGTTATTAATATCGGCAAATTGTCGATAGACTGAGGCAAACCGTACGTATGCCACCTGATCAATCTCTTTTAGCTGCTGCATTACGGCCTCGCCAATTTGATGGGTAGATACCTCCCGCTCAATTTTGTTGCGAATCGCTTTTTCAATTTTGCTAACAGCTATCTCAATAACATCAACAGGCACTGGCCGTTTTTCACATGCTCTTACGATCCCCCCAAGCAACTTTCCTCGGTCAAACATCTCGCGACGTCCGTCTTTCTTAATAACCATTAACGGTATTTCTTCCACTACCTCATAGGTAGTAAAACGTCGGGAGCAGCTCGAACACTCTCGGCGGCGCCTGATAGAATTCCCTTCGTCAGATGATCTTGAATCAATCACTTTGCTGTCAGCCACCCCGCAAAATGGACAGCGCAATTTACCCACCCCTTGATTACTCTGCTAAGTATGATATACTATTTATAGCTCAGCAGACATCCATACTATATATTGTATCTAAATATTAAATATACGCCATATGTTGTATTTTCTCCTGCTTGTGGGAGAAAATTCTACAAAAAAATCTCTAACCTTATAACAAGGTTAGAGATTTTTTTTCATTAATCATGTTTAAGCTCGCCAAAATTGCCAGCTTCCACTAAAATTACATCCATGCCTATTTTGCTAATTTTATCCCATGGAATAACTACATCTTCGTTACGTCCAAAGAGTCCTAAAAACTTTCCTATACCTGGCACAACAATCGCAGTAAGTCGGCCAGTTTCAACATCAATTTCTATATCAGTTATATTGCCCATACGTTTGCCATCAATTACATTAATCACTTCTTTTAATTTCAAATCGCTGGTTTTTAACATCTATCCCCCTCCTCTGCCTGGACACTCTCTCATAAATATGTAGCATCTAGATTCTACAATAATTATATGAAGGACAAGGGCTAAATGTGTGCCAAAATAAATTATTTATTAAATAATTCGGCTACTTTCCAACGGACTTGAGGAATAGAAGGATTCTGCTTGTCAGCTTCTTTAGGAGAGCTCAGCGGAGCTAGCGCAGTGTTTGCTCCATTAATGAAACATAGTGGCGGAAATAGTACACACCACCAATTTTGTCCGGCTGCCTGACCCAATAGAATACGAACTGCCTGATAATCGCCGGCAGGTAGTACCAAACTGCCATATTCGCGAACAGGAAAATCAAACGTACCCATCTGTACAGCTACCGGATAATCTGCACCGTTTTCACCTAGTGTTTTTCTAGCTACCATAACAATGTTCTCTTGGTGCCTGCTTATGATTTCTTTAGCTTCCTGAGCACCGCTCACGTTTTTAACGTAAGGGGTCAGATAGGTAATAACGGCATCGCGCACTTTTAATTTAAGCTGCTGATCTTCGGTGCTGTCACTGTTAGCCAGAATATGCAGTCTAACATAATCGCCGCGACTAGGCGTCATAGACAGCTCTTTTTCTTCCTGACAAAGCAGGAGACTCCAACCGCCAGCAACGAAACAGAATACTACTGTTAACACCAGCAGTTTAATCCAGAGTGATAAATTTCTCCTCATTTTTACTGCCTCCCGAGCATTGTATCTGACTCTTTTATATATATTTGCGCATATGACCTAGTGCCGCTTTCTCTAGTCGGGACACTTGCGCTTGGGATATACCAATTTCTTCTGCTACTTCCATCTGAGTTTTGCCTTCAAAAAATCTGAGGGTAAGGATATGTTTCTCACGGTCGCTTAGCTTACGCAAGGCTTCTTTGATAGCCACTCCCTCGAGCCAGCTTAAGTCAAGGTTCTTATCATCACTGATTTGATCCATGACAAAAATGGGATCGCCACCATCATGATAGATGGGCTCAAATAATGATATTGGTTCTTGGATAGCATCAAGCGCAAAGATTATTTCTTCCCGTGGTACTTTAAGCTCATCCGCAATCTCATTAATAGACGGTTCCCGCGAAAATCGACTAACCAGCGAATCCCTCACTTGCAACGCTTTATAAGCAATATCCCTCATTGATCGGCTCACCCTGATGGGATTATTATCTCTTAAATACCGCCGGATCTCCCCAATGATCATAGGTACCGCATAGGTGGAAAACTTAACATTTTGCGCTAAGTCGAAGTTGTCAATTGCTTTCATTAGTCCAATACAGCCGACTTGAAATAAGTCATCTACATATTCGCCTCGATTGTTAAACCGCTGGATTACACTGAGCACTAAACGTAGATTACTATAAATCAGCTGTTCGCGGACCGCTTTTTCACCAGCTTGCATTACCTCGAACAACTCACGCATTTTAGTGGCAGAAAGCACCGGGAGCTTTGCCGTATTTACACCACATATCTCGACTTTATTGACAATCATGTTGTTACCTCCCCAGTTTTTCTAAGCTACTAAAACTACTTGCCCCACACAAGCATTATTGCCACGGCCTGGAGGTTTTATACTCTAGCTCCCAACAACACTCTAAAAATCATAAGAAAAGACTTGGCTTGTGCCAAGTCCTTTAGGACGCCGGCAGAAGCCTTAGTCGTTCTTATGTCAATAGAATTGCGTTATAAATTCTGGTAGACTAAAGAAAACACGGCTACGCCGAGCTATCCAGGAACTATACTATCAGGACAAAAAAAATTAGCCGCAAGGTTCTGATATGCTCCCCAATAGGTAGACAGGAGAAATAATAAAACCTGTTACCGAAAGGGGAGTATTTTCATGCCTAAAAAGAGTCGATATAGCAGTGCAGAAAAGTTGGCAATTATCCATGAGTTTGAGCAAGGAGAATCAAGCCAGCGATCTGTTGCCGATAAATATAACGTTGATAGTATAACCATAAAGCGATGGATACATCGTCTGAAACATCATGGAATAGAAGGTCTAGAAGATAGATCCCAGAATCAGAGTTACTCAGTTGAATTGAAACTTTCCGCAGTTCATGAATTTCTTTCTGGAGAATCGTCTCAGAAAGAAATCATAGAAAAGAA
>NZ_FWXI01000038.1 GCF_900176355.1 Sporomusa malonica
GAGTATATGAAAAAGCACCTGGCTTATGCAGGTGCCGATCGGGATATCTTTTCGGATGGGGCTATTGATGAAATTTACCGTTTCTCAAGCGGAGCCGCCCGTCTTGTCAACAAGGCATGTACACATTGCCTACTCTATGGTTCGCAAAACGGACGCAGGATTATTGACGACCATATGGTTAAACTGGTGATTCAGGGAGAACTAGTTTAATTGGCAGTTTCATTTGCTGCCGGGACTGTTGGTCAGCATTTCCGGCAGCATTTGGACAACTAACACAGTCTATTTCTGGACACTATGCGCCAGCAACAACACGTTATATCTCCATTCTGCAATTTACCATAGAACGAAAAAAAATGAGGTATATCAAAGGGCTACACCCTTTGATATACCTCATTTTTAGCTGGTGACCCACGTAGGAATCGAACCTACAACCTACTGATTAAGAGTCAGTTGCTCTGCCAGTTGAGCTAGTGAGTCAATTATGGCTAGGGCGGCAGGACTTGAACCTACGAATGCGGGAGTCAGAGTCCCGTGCCTTACCAGCTTGGCTACGCCCCAATAGCTATAGATAAAACTTTTTATTTCAATAAGTATTATATATATCTATTGGGGTTTTGTCAAATCAATTGTTATGCAGTGATTGCCTTCTCTACAGCTTTGGCATTAGAGTTAGTGACCCATTTTCCACATTGTTTACAACAAACTGTCGCACCAGGCAATGCCCAAGCCAATGTTTTTCCACATTTATCGCATGTATAGGGAATTAATAACGGCTGTGTTTGATTATTCATAGTAACACCCCTCCCGTCCAGCTTGTCTTATTACCTTTTATTTCCATGTAGACTTTTATATTCCTGCCTACCTTAAAAATAAAATAATGAATTTTGTACTATCCTTCAGCCTTAAACACAGTTTGACCATAAAACACTACGTAAGAGACAATTGCAGCTGATAATTTTTGTAAAATAAGAGAGGTTTTTATAGAATAATGTAGAAATAATATTACATAAAAGGAGGGAAAATACATTTATGAAAAATAAGCTTGTCTTTTTCCCTACGCAACAATTTTATAATGCAATTTTAGACTTAACACATGATTGTTTATTACTTGTAGATGTAAAAACAAAATTAATAGTGTACGCAAATAAGGCCTGTAGTTACTTATATGGTTATACACCAGAACAACTAGTAGGTCTGCCTATCTCTGTTATTAATATAACAGGAGACCAGATTATACAACAAAAGATGAGCAAAGTTATGCAGTGTTACCCTGAAACATATCGTTTTGAGTCTCTCCATGCAAGAAAAGATGGACATACTCTTAATGTAGAAGTAATATCACGGATGGTAGAGATTAATACTAGAAAATACTTTTTAAGTCATATAACCAATATCACCAAACAGAAACAAATGCAATTGCAAATACAAGGATTAATTCGTCAGTTAAGCAGTCAGGCTTATTATGACTATCTTACGCAGGCTTATAATAGAACCTATCTATTCAATAATTACTTAAGACGAATTACAAACCGCAATATCGGGATTATACTTTTGGATATTAATAAATTTAAAATAATCAATGATACCTACGGGCATCAAGCCGGCGATTTTATCTTAGTTGAAATAACTAAATACATCCGTTTAGATATCCACAAAAGTGGTAAGCTAATCCGATACGGTGGAGATGAATTGTTAATAGTTTTGGTGGATACTCATCTTGAAGAACTAGCAAAAGTAGCCGAACAAATTGAAACTGGTATTGCTAGTAAGGAATTTGTTTTCAACAAGCATAAGATACTCTGCTCAGTTAGTTCTGGTATAGCAAGCGACTTTGTCTTAAATACTAAAGATTTTGAGGATCTCATAAAAAAAGCCGATCATGCCCTCTATGTCAAGAAAAAGCAGGGAGTAGTCAGCACTTAAACAGATGAGTTAGAAATAAGAGGCACAAATTTCCTTTAAAGGGGAATTTGTGCCTCTATTTGGTCAACTCATTATTGATTGTCCTTTAAATGCAAAACAGCATTCATACTGCCGGTACGATACCCGGCCAAATCAAGCGTCACATAAGTAAATCCTAACTTACGCAATTCCGTACTAATCAATGCCGCTCTATCAGGCTGGGCCAACGCTGGAATATCCTCCTGAGATACCTCGATACGAGCCAGATTATCATGATGCCTAACTCTAACCTGCCCGCTGCAATACTGCTTAACAAAAGCCTCGGCGAGTTCGATCTGTTTAAGGCGCTCTGCTGTAACCGGCAAGCCGAAAGCTACCCGCGAGGAAAGGCAGGCTGCACTGGGTTTGTTCCAGGTAGGCACGCCCCACTCCTTAGATATTGCCCGAATTTCTTCCTTAGTCAGTCCGGCTTCTAAGAGCGGACTGCGAACGCCGGTTAGTTCATCGACGGCCCGCATGCCGGGCCGATAATCTGATTGATCGTCAGCATTCGAACCTTCTAATACCCAGGCTATCGCCTCAGCATCAGCCCATTGCCTTAACGCATCAAACCGCTCTTTTTTACAAAAATAGCAGCGATCTGGTGTATTGGCCACAAAGTCCTCGCTGACCAGTTCGCTGATATGTAAGAGCACATGACGAATACCGATTTGCCGGGCAATGGCGATCGCCTCTTGGCGCTCAGACTCTGGCAAGGTCTCCGAGTATGCGGTAACAGCCACAGCATGATCGCCTACCACTCGCTGCGCGGCTGCCGCCAAAAAGCTGCTATCAACACCACCTGAGAAGGCTACTGCCACAGTTCCCATTTCCTTTAACATTTGTGTTAGCTTGTTTATTTTTTCGGTAAGTTGCACCATAGTCCCTCCTGTATAGCTAATACTTAAATACTATAGTCACTACTGACAGCGTGAACTAACTCAAACTCCCGGAAAACCTGCTGTCGATAGGCAATAAGACCTGAGTCACCACGATTGCACGGCCTAGACAGCTTAATATCAATCATTCGCTGTATCCGCCCCGGGTTAGGTGTCATAATAGCAAGCCGCTGTGCCAAATATACAGCCTCATCAATATCATGAGTAACAAATATAATCGTTGGTTTCTTTTCCGTCCAAATCCTTAGCACCTCATCCTGCAGTCGGTAGCGGGTAAATGCATCTAACGCAGCAAAAGGCTCATCCATAAAAATAATGTCAGGCTCAACTGCCAGTGCTCTGGCGATAGCCACTCTCTGTTTCATCCCACCTGAAAGCTGACCAGGAAAACTTCTGGCAAACTGGGATAAACCCACTAATTCCAAATATTCTTCAGCCTTTTCTTTAGCAGCTTTTCTATTCATGCCCTTGGCTTCAAGGCCAAAAATGACATTACCCAAAACATTTCGCCAGGGAAACAGTCCATAATCCTGAAATATGGTTATGTGCTTGGAATCAGGTCGGCTGACAGGCAGGCCGTCGATAGTTAGGGTACCACTTGTTGGCTTTTCAAATCCAGCCATTAAGTTCATTAGGGTTGTCTTACCACAACCGCTTGGTCCGAGCAAGCATAAAAACTCGCCAGCGGTTATCTCAAGATTAACATCCACAAGTACATCAAGCGATTTTCCCTGCGTATCCAGAAAACTTTTACATAAGTTATTTATTTCAATCTTTGCCAAGTTATCACCTCTTTTTAGCCTACTCCCCATTTTCGGTTAATCCCTTTTTCTGCCCAACCAATCATTGTATTAATGAGAAGTCCCAGAAGGCCGACAACCAGCATACCACCCATGATCCAGTCTGTCCGCAAAAAGTTACGGGAATCAACGATTAAATAGCCTAACCCTGATTGGGCACCCAGCATTTCACCAGCCACCAAATGAATCCAGGCCACACCAATGGCAATGTTAAGTCCAATCATAATATAGGGAAAAGCAGCAGGTATGACGATCTTAGTAAACAGCATGGTTTTACCTACACCAAAATTCTGGGCGACTTTCAAATATACAGGGTCAACTTTCCTTACAGCGCTAATGGTTGATAACAAAATGGGAAAGAAAGCCGATAAGAAAATGATAAAGATCGCCGGGGCATTACCCACACCAAACCACAGCACGGCCAACGGAAACCAGGCGATAGGAGAAATTGGCCGCAAGATTTGCAGGATGGGCCCCAGCGCCTTGAGTGAATAGGTATGCCACCCAAGGAGTAATCCAAGGGGAACGGCGACAACTAATGCCAGACTATATGAAATAGTAAATCTGATTAAACTAACCTGAATGTGTTCCCATAATACACCGGTATCAGCCAATTCCATTAGGCCGGCAAAGACTTTCGCGGGCCCGGGCAACTGTTCATGCGTATAAAAGCCGGCAACAGCCTGCCATAGTCCGAGGAAAGCGGCAATAGCCAGCCACGGCAAAATGGCAGTTCTATTCAGGGTCTTTGTCTGCATAGTCAAATCACACCCCAAAAGCCTTTCTGGCAAACCGGTCATCGATATACTGGGTTAAATCAATTTTGTCTTTAGTAATTCCGAATTGAACCAAATAGTCTTGGGTGGCAGTAAAGTCCTTCAGATTGGGAACAAGATTGTCAAAGGTGATCCTGCCTTTAGGATTTGTCAGTACATGCTCAATGACTTCCTGCTTTTGACCCAGATATTTAAGCGACAATTTTGCCGCTTCCTGTGGATTGCCGTCAATAAACTTAGCTGCTTTGGCCAAGCCGCCTACCAGTTCCTCAACTGCCTCGGGGTTTTTCTGAATTAATTCTTCTTGAACGTTTAGTACGCAGCAAATGTGGTCATGCCAAATATCTTTGCTGAGAACCAAAACTTTACCGACTTTTTGTATCTCGGCTTGTCCGCCAAAAGGTTCCGCAACAATAAAAGCGTCAATTTTGCCTGTAGACAGCGCGTTAACCATCTCAGGCGGTGACATATCTAAGAATTTTACATCAGTATTGGGATTAATGCCTTTTTCGGTCAGTACTTTTTGTATGAGAATATTATGGGTGGAGAACTTGCTGGGGATGGCAATCGTCTTGCCTCTTAAGTCCTCAATGCGGGTTAGTTCAGGAACATTTTTAGCTGTCAATACCGAACCGTTGCGGTGTCCTAAGAATACGGCCTTAACCGGCACACCCTTTTGCTTCAGGCTCATGCCGATAGGGGTCAAGGCAAAAGCACCTTGGATTGCGCCACCTTTCAGAGCCTCTGCCAGTTCTGCCCAGCCTGAAAACTTGACAGGTTCCAGCGCAAATTGGCGAAACTCGGTCTGACCATGTGCAATCATGGTCAGATGATCGGTAATAGGTAAGTAGCCAACTTTTACTGTTGGTTTAGTTTTAGGTTGAGTGGAACTAACACCTGTCTGTCCACTACTGCCGCACCCAGCCAGGGTTAATCCACCAGCAAGGCCAACCGCCATGTAAACACTTTTTTTAATAAAATCTCTCCGGTTCATTTGTTTAACCCCCTAAACTATTTGCTGTCCCAGCCTAATTGATTTCGTCTCTGCTCAAGGTCCTCGACAATTTTCTGTCCTAAGCCTTTAGGATCAGGCAGCACCACCATAACAGATCCAAGCAAATCCTGAGTATCTTTAGCAAAAAAATCGGATACCTTGTCAGACCCCTGCACTGGGGCCTGAATGCAATGGTAAGAATTCAAACCCATTAACCGGAAACTCAGTGCCGCCCCCACGCCTTTTTCATTTGACCATTCCGGGCTGGCAAACGCAACCGGCATGTGTTTGAGTGGCTGCCCGCTCTTATCAGCCAGCGCCCTAAACAGGCCGGAAGCCCGGGCGTTATCCAGGCATTCTCCCATATGCCACACCGGTGGCAAATTTCTTGCGCCTAACACTTCGTTAAGTCCGGGGCCTGCTTTAGCCAATGCTTTTTGACTGCAATACCCCAGCTTTAAGAGCGGGAAAGAGGCACAGCCATTGGTAAGGACAATGATATCATTGGCAAGCAAAATATCAGCTACCTGGAGGATGGCCTGTTCGTAAACAACCTTGGGGTTGTTGCAGCCGACAAGGTTGACAATGCCTTTTATTTTACCGCTTTTGATCAGGGCTGCCAGTTCATCCAGACTACCAAATGCTTGAGTTATGTTCTCCACCGAAAATCCTACCTCAGCCTCTAAGCTGACTTCAGGAATGTATACATTCTCTTTCTGCCGCGCGGGGTAATTGCTGATAGCCAGTCTAACAATCTCTTTGGCTTGGTCGAGTGTCTGATTCATATTAGAATGCTGATGGTCAAAGGCCATATGAATAGCTCCAGGCAGACGGCAGGAATCACTGGTCGTAATCACTTTGGTATGGAAGCAGGCGGCTACGTCCATAATCGCCGGATAGATATCCTGCAAATCAGCTACCCACGTATCAAGTGCACCTGTACCCATAATGAGCTCCGCACCAAGCGAGTTGCTCAAGGGATGAACCTCGCCGTAACGGTATAAAGATGATAAGCCGGAGCAGCAAATACCATACAGACGGATGCCAGCGGCCCCCTGTGCTTTGGCTAACTCGACAAGTTCCTGATCCCGGCTGGCCTGTACCAAAGCCGAAGGCAGAACAGGTGAATGGCCGTGCAAAGCAATATTAACATACTCTTTTTTAAGAGAAGCAAAGTTAGTCTCGATTTGGCTGCGTTTGGGTGGTCCATAGAGACAGTCGGCGGCAATCGATGGTCCGACCACACTGTTCCAGGAAAAAGCCAGTCCACAGCGCAGCAGTTGTTTCATCAGGTTTTCCCAATCGCCGTCGGTTCCTGTTCCTGTACGGTGTAAGGCTTCAAACACCTCATGATATGAGCTAATAGGAATAATGTCCAGCTTGGACCAGGTCTCTACCCTCTCAGGTGGTGCCATAGCGATAATTGTCCGGTGGGTGGCTGGCACAGCGCGGGACATGTCTTCAAGCAGCAGATCGGCAAGCTGCTCTGCCAGCTCGGCAACTGTTTTATCCTCTTGATAGATCCCAAATGCTTTAGCTGTTGCCAGGACTTTTTCCGGTCCTAAAAGCGGCAAAGCCAACTCCCCGCTGGCCGCTTTTTTAAGAGTCAGCAAGACTTCCCGCCCCCGCGCGCCATGCGCTGCCACACCGGCGGCTACCCAGCGCAAAATGTTACGGGCAACGATTACATGGGCATCGGCACCGCAAACCCCCTTGGGGCTTTTTTCAGTAATCCGACATGGTCCCATATTACAAATCCGGCAGCACGTGCCTGCCAACCCGAATGAACAATGCGGTTTCTGGGCATCAAATCTGTCAAATGCAGTAGGAATACCGGCTTTATCTAGATGATTGAGCATAGCCCTGACCCCCGGGTCAGGTGTTTGTTCAATCACTTTTTGTTTAGACGGGAAGGTTTTGCGATAATCATTAATGGCGTCAAAACTCATGGTTACCCCCAAAAACTTTATTACTTTTCCCTCAGAAGATACCCTATTTCTTTACCTTCTAAATTACTATAGAGTTCTTGGCAAAAAAATAAAAGGCCAAAGAATCACCCATACTCGGGCGATTCCTGGGCCTTCAGTCTGTCTAATCAGCCTAGGTAATGTATACTTTTTTGCAACGTTGTATCAAGATATTATCATAGCCTTATCAATTTTGTCAATAACGGAGTGCCGCTAGAATAGATAGATACTCCTGATTTTCATATCGTCAGGCAACGAATTTGTGCCACCGCCGTTTAGCCAGGCAACTGGCATATTATCAGCACTGATATCAAGCTCGTAGCGTATTTTGTTGCCTTGCGCCACAGCATACAGCGAATCAGCATACTCAATTGAGCTTACACCGCCTGACCGTCTTAACTCACCTAACGTAGCGCCTACACCAATACCATTAGCGGTTTTGTAACGTGTATCAAACACGTGGATAGCTGTAATAATTTTATCCTGTCCTTCTTTTACCTGAGCAACAAAGGCCGTTAGTGACGGCAGGCCGGTACCCCGTTCATTTACCCTCAATACCCGGTAAGTTCTGCCACCAAGGTATTCTTCTCCTGCAGTTACGGCTTCTGTACCAAACCGTTGATACAAACTTTCGGCAGAATTTCCTACCCCGATGGCACCAGCATAGCCTGAGGCCAAAACAAATTCGCCTGGCGGCGCAGTGTTTGAAGCTGTTGGTCTGGCAGAGCCGGCCCTGCTGGCAGGAACAGAACTATTTTGGGCTAGCTGCGGCAGCTGCTTAGTATTATTTGGTTTTGTCATTTTTTCAGTCTGTTTAGCAACAGGCGTTACCTTATCCAAATCTTCCTTGAGTTCTTTCACTCCAGCTTTAACCAAAACCTCAAGTACTCTGCGGTCATTCCTTGCTTTAGCCATGTTGACTACATTATTGCCTTTGATATCATTGACTGTAAGGACAGCACCCTTCTGTAACAAGGTAGCTACCACATCTGCATGACTGTTCCATACGGCTTTCATCAGGGCTGTCTGTCCCTCTTTATCACGGCCATTGACATCAGCACCTTTATCCAGCAACTGCTTAACAACCACAGAGCGGCCATAAGCAGCAGCAGCATGCAGCGGTGTAAACCCGTCATTTTTCCGGTAAGAATCAGGCGACATGCCAGCCTCTATAAACAGCACAGTAATATCTTTTTCTCCTCGACCGGCATATTTGACAAATTCATCAGCAGTAAAACCTACACCCATTCGAGCAAGCTGATTTTCCGGCAAATTAGCGGCTTCCAATTGGTCCCTGCTGTTCACAATGCCATAGTAAGCACCCAAACCGACAACGGCAGGCAAAAGAATGAGCGCAACATAGACCAGATGCTTGGCCTCAATCTTTGCGAAAACCGCACCGAGAGGCAGTTTGATTTTGTCAACGGCTCCTGCAAAGTCAGGTTTAGCCGGCTTGGGGAGCTTTACTGCTTTAATCTTTTCAATTAGCGAATTAATTTTTGCTTTAATATCCACCCACATATTCAATTTACACTCCATAGGTAAATTTAGCTGTATATATATTCGCTTTAGATACTTGTTTTTCCTTTTTCGGCATTGTTAGTAAAAAATAATAATGTATTTATTGGTAACCGAATTTTTGTAGAGGTGAAATCGACAGTATCATAGCTTTATAGAAACGCCTTTTTGTATAGCGTATATCTATATTAATATAGATATCTCATATTTTTAATTAATATATACTTGAGTTATACTATAGCCAAACATCAAACTTATTTCATGTAACTATATAAATGAGGTGTAAAGTATGGAGAAAAAAGTAATTGCGGGTATCCAAAACGATAGTCCTGCCATTGAGTGGGAATTGCGTAGCGACTTCGATTTCATTCGTAAAAAACATATGCAGGCTATGAAAGCAGCTCAAGAGTTACTAAGTAGTGCTGACACTTATGGTACGACTACTTACGATTCTTTAAATAGTGGAAAGCTATCGCGATTAATTGACTATGTAAAAAGTGGTAGTGCTTCGGAGGAATAAGTCCGTTACTCGGTGCTTAGTGGTTTCAAAACAGTTATTTCAAAACAGTTAAACCGCAGCAGCATTGGCGAGACCTGCTACTGCGGTTTTTATCTATACCACTTGAACTTTATATTCGCGCATCCAGTGGTCAGCCTGAATGAGATAGGCAAAGAGCTGAGGCCCGCTCATAAGTTGACCAAACCACGGAATGTTAGACGCAGACAGATCTGTCTGTGCAATTTCTTTAAGTTTATCAATAGCAAGAATATCTTTTAACGGGGATGTGGGGTCGTTTAAGATGGTAAGTGCTTCACCGACAACGGCCCGGGTATAGGCCGGATTGTGCGTTTTGGGATAGGGACTTTTTTTTCGCCACAGTACATCCTCAGGCAGAATGCCCTCTAAGGCATGGCGCAGCAGCCCTTTCTCCCGGTTTTGATAGTTTTTCATACTCCAAGGCACATTCCAGACATATTCAACAATGCGGTGATCGCAGAAGGGAACTCGGACCTCTAAACCAAACGCCATACTCATACGATCCTTGCGGTCAAGGAGGGTTGGCATGAACCGCGTGAGACTGAGATAAAATATTTCGCGCATTCTGGCCGAACGTGCATCTTCACCAGGCAGGTGCGGAACTTCAGCCAATGCATCACTGTAACGCTGTGCAACATATTCAGCAGGCTTAATTTTAGCCTGAATTTCCGCCTTAAGCCAAGGAATACGGATTTCCGGCCGCGGCGACCAGGGGAAGGTTGTGGCATTGATCATATCTTCCCGCTGAAACCAGGGATAGCCGCCAAATACTTCGTCTGCGCACTCGCCAGATAAGGCAACTGTAGCGCCTTTTTTTATTTCACGGCAGAACAAATACAATGAAGTATCAATATCAGCCATGCCTGGCAAGTCACGCACTAACGCAGCCGGCTTGAGACTCTCTGCCAACTCAGGCGTATCAAGTAATATATTATGGTGATACGTGCCAAAATGCTCTGATACCCGGGTAACCCAGGGTGCATCAGGATTAGGTTGGAAGCTGTTCGCTTTAAAATGCACTTCATTGTCTACATAGTCAACAGAATAGGTATGGAGACTTCCGAGGTCTGAGTGTTTATGAGACATGACAGCTAACGCAGTAAGTGCACTTGAATCAAGCCCGCCTGATAACAGCGTACATAGCGGTACATCTGAGACTAACTGACGTTTGGCCGTGTCAATTAAAAGTTCACGGACTTTGGATGATGTAACACTAAAATCGTCGGTATGCGGTCTTGATTCAAGCGCCCAATACTGTTTAACAAACTTTCCCTGTCGATTGTATATCATACAGTGTCCAGGCTTTAGTTCCTTGACATCACGAAAGACACCATGCCCTGGCGTCCGGGATGGCCCAATCATAAACACTTCCGCTAAACCCTCTTCATTAATTTCTGGGCGGACCAGAGGATTCGCCAGCAAAGTTTTAAGCTCTGAACCAAAAATAAAACTACTGCCTCGCTCGGCGTAAAATAATGGCTTAACACCAATGCGGTCACGGGCTAAAAACAGACTTTGATTGGCTTCATCCCAAATCCCAAAAGCATATATGCCGTTGAACCGCTCAACACAGGCCGGCCCCCACTCGATAAAGGCCACTAACAGTACCTCGGTATCGCAGTGCGTACTGAACCTATGTCCCCGGTCTTCCAGTGCCAGTCTGATCTCTGGCGTGTTATACAACTCACCATTATAAGTAATGACAAATTTCTGATCACCGCGAAACCGGATCATGGGCTGCGCACCGCCCACAGGGTCAATAACACTAAGGCGGCGGTGCCCTAATGCTGCGTGCGGCGTAATATAAGCTCCCTGCGCATCTGGTCCGCGTGCAGCCAGTGTTTCAACCATGGCTGATAAGATATGACTTTTTTCTGTTAAGTTTTCCTGCCAGTCAATCCAACCGGTAATCCCACACATTGTTTAATCATCTCCTGCAAAAAGATATAGCCTGTGAGCGTCAAGCCAGCTCTCTGGCGTGCTGCACAGGCGACTTTGCCCACGTGTTGATTTACATGCTTATAGATATGCGCTTGGGGAAACAATTGTCACAGATGATTAAAAATATGTATGGTGCGCGGTATGTGCGGATACGCTAACTTTAATCACACCTGATTCAAGCAGGGAGGAATTTACTATGAGCGAAACCAAACAGACCTCAGGAATAATTGTTACAACGCCGAGTGCGTCAGCAAATCCAGATTATCAGGAAGGTGCCGACATTGACAACGCTGGCGCAGTATACCATGAAAGTGGACTTGATGCCACCCAGGATGCCCTCCGGACAGAGGAACTCAAGCCTGGCAATAAACACGCTACAAATAGCTTGGTAGCAAGAATGCTATGGGGGCATGAAGAAAAGGTCAGTCTTAACGTACGTGTTTCCGAAGACGGCGCTTTGGATTTGAATGATGATGTACGTTAAAAAAGAAAAAACAGGCCATCTATGGCCTGTTTTTTACTAACCGTGACTTCTGTCACAGCGCAGAGCGTATTGATTTGCTAAACTAAAAACAAAGATATCCTAAATTCCAAAAATATGGAGGTTTTAGTTATGGAAAAACAGTTTATAAAAAATATTGAGTTCAGCAAAGCCCTGGAAATGGTTAACTTGGTGGATTATCAGCCTGGTAAAGTCGTAAGCCTGACTTTATCACAAAACAAGACACTCAGCATGACATTGTTTGCATTTGCTCAAGGCGAAGCAATCAGCTCCCATTCGGCTCCTGGAGATGCCATGGTGTATATCCTTGATGGCCAAGCAGAAATTACCATCGGCGACAACAAAATCATGGCAACAACTGGCCAGGTAGTTGTTATGCCTGCCGGAATTCCGCACGGTCTGGATGCTGTTGGAAACTTCAAGATGCTGCTCGTACTTGTTATGTAATTATAACCTCAAATCTACCCCAAGAACACCCTTGATTGCCCCCATACTGTCAGCGATCGGCAGCGAAATGGTTAGGCACGGCTGGTGGGATATAGCCGAAACATACACCTGTGATATGTAGAACTTCCCTTGTTTGGCTTGTTTAAACCATTCTCTGGTCTGAGCATTAGCAATTCCAGCCGGTGGTAAGGAAACAACAAACTGACCATCTGTAAGATTAGTCCAGGCGGCCTCAAGCTCAGGATTTTGAGCCAGCAGGCCGCTTAGTATTTCTTTGTGCCCAGCCGCATCCATACCGATGATTTGTTGGTTTTTCACTGTTTGTTCAAGAATACTGCGTAGCTTGGCTACTTTGCCGTCAAGTTCGGCCTGCTGGCGACTACCAATGTCAATCAGTGTAATCTTTCCGGTAGTTGCCACCAGATGTTCAGCCACCTCAGCCAACACATCTCCCATATGCCGGGTATCACCAAGATGTTTATCCTGCTGTTCTATCGAACTAGCGACTGTCGTCATCCGGCTAGCTGCTTCAGCAGCCATGCTGGCAATCTGTCCTAAAAAGTCTGCCGTTTTTTGCGTGGCGCCAAACTGGTTCTGCCTAGCAACACTCGCCTCTGCCATTTTTTCTTCCACCTGGGCACTAGCCGCTAAAATAGCCTGAAGGCTGGCATCGGCTTCCCTCATTTCTTTGGCTCCGGTTTCAACGGCGGCTGTCCCGACCTCAGCAGCCTTTGCCGCTGCCAATACGCCACCGTCAATCTCGGCCAACAGTTTATTTGCCGAGTTAGCGGCAATCGCACTGGCATCTGATAGTTTCTGAATTTCTTGCGCCACAACGGCAAAACCTCGTCCATGCTCGCCGGCCCGGGCAGCCTCAATGCTGGCATTAAGTGCCAGGAGGTTGGTCTGCGCCGATATTCCTTGGATTGTAGCCAGAAAGCTATCAATATCTCTTGCCATTTGCGTCAAGGCCATAATTCTTTCTCCCACTTCGCCCGAAGCCTGACGGATCGAGTCCATGGCTATTGTTACTTTTGCCGCCGCCTGATAGCCTTGCTCTGCCATATTTTTCGAAGTAATAGTATCTTGGTAAATATCCTCCGCTACAGCAGTAATTGTTTGCGTTGCTGCCATGACCTCATCAATTTGCCTGGCTGCGTGTTTAGTAGCTCCGGCAATATCCTGAGACAGTTGGTCGGCAGTACCGGCTTCTTTACGAGCTTGTTCTGCCAGGCAGGCCGCTTGACTGATCACATCATTCACTTGTTCTACTGCTGCCGAAACCTGGCTTGATGATACCTGGGTTTCCTGGGCGAATATCCGCAGCATATCGGCTAATGCGGAAATGTTACTTGCTAAAGGATGCAGTTCTGCCGGATACTCATCTAAGTTAATCATTATAGACATATCACCGGCTGAATACTGACCAGTTATTTTACTTAATTTTTCAATCGCTTTATTTTTCCCGAACCATAATGCCATAACGCACTCCCCTTGCCTCGTTTCAAGTGTATGAATTCTTTCAGTTTTCCAATAAATATACTACAAGTTATGTTGGCAACGCAAGAGCAAATAAAACTCAGTACATACCAGATTAGACATCTTTGCGGGCAGTCTGCGACATATGTACATTTGATCAATTAGACAAAATCCCGCATCATTTCCCAGGAAATAATGCGGGATTTTCGTTATTGGGACAAAACCTGAGCCAGATGATAGAGTTCTGGATCAATGTCTTTTTTCTTGCCAACAGCATCCCCAATGGCTACCTCAACACATTGACGATTCCTATAGCCAATCATGATATCTGTTTTTCCGTCAAGCAGCGCTCTAACAGCAGTTTCAGCCAGCCGGCTGGCCAGCAATCTGTCAGATACCGTTGGCGCCCCGCCGCGCTGGATATGGCCAAGAATTGATGCCCTAGTCTCTAATCCCGTATTGGCCCGGATGTTCTTACCAAGATCAATCGCACTACCTGCACCTTCGGCCATGACAACAATACTATATTGCTTACCTTTAGCCCGAGACTCTAACAATTGTTTATAAATATCCTCTTGGGAAAATGGCTCCTCCGGAATCAGAATGATTTCAGCGCCACCGGCCAAACCCGCAGTAAGCGCAATCCAACCACAATTCCGGCCCATGACCTCTACCAGCATCACCCTTCCATGAGATGAAGCTGTATCCCGCAGTTTATTAATAGCATCAAGAGCAGTATTTACCGCGGTATCAAACCCGATGGTATAATCGGTTCCCCAGATATCATTATCAATTGTCCCAGGAAGTCCTACGAATTTAATGCCGAGTTCACCCAGATATTTGGCCCCTGTAAGTGATCCATCGCCACCAATAACAATCAATCCCTCAATCCCACGGGCTTCTAAATTGGCGACCGCCTTTTGCCGGCCGGCTAAGGTCTTAAATTCCTCACTACGGGCGGTCCCCAAAAAAGTTCCACCCTTTTGAATGATATCCCCTACTGACCGTGAATCTAATACCTTCATATCACCAGCGATCATGCCAGCATAACCATTTCTAATTCCCCAGACCTCAGCACCATGCGCTAACGCCACACGGACTGCCGCACGGATTGCAGCATTCATCCCTGGGCAGTCGCCCCCGCTGGTTATTACCGCAATTTTCTTCACATTACCCCTGCCTTTCTCTAATCAAGTCAGTGTATGCAGCGAAACTTAGCCGCTCTTAACTTCTACCTCTACATTGGATAAATCTTCTATATATTTCGGCAAATATAACCAATTGCCTTCTGCTATTACAAAAATCCATCAAAAAGTTTGCCTATTTAGAGATATTTTGTCCGCATATCTAAATTAGAAACATCGCCACAATCGTGGTAACAATCAGTCCTGATACTACCGGAATCAGATTACGCCTGGCAAGTTCAAAAGGACTAACGCCGCAGATAGCTGCTGCCGGAATCAGTGCCCACGGCACCAGCGTACCGCCCCCAACCCAGATAGCGGCAATTTGCCCCAGCGCCGTCAGTGTCGCAATCCCAGAGCCAATAGCAGCAGCAAACAAATGTGCAATCGATCCTGCTAAAGATATTCCAGAAAAACCCGAGCCATCTAAGCCGGTTATTGCACCAACAATTGTTAATGTAACAGCACTAACCCCAGGATTTAGCGGTACTATCCTGGCAATCGCCAAACCGATATCATTAACAATGCCCTGCGAACCTGAAGGTAATACCTTGCCTAAAATTTGATCAATTCCGGCATCACCCAAATAAAAGAAGGCGGCAATTGGAATGACAGGGCCAAAAACAGTAAAGCCGAATTTGAAACCATCGATCAAATATGTAGTCACTTTCTCTAATCCCTGATTTCTATGGGCCAACAAAGAGATAAGTGCCAAAATAAATACTGCCGTACCGCCGATCAGCGCGGTAGCCTCTCCCCCCTGTAGATTAGCTACATACATAATACCTACATCCAAAAAAAACAAGACAGGCACTATGACTGCAAGAGAATTTTTCATAGTATTAGACAATACACCTAAAATCATCTCATCATTTTCTTTTGCATATAGAGAAAACTTATCATTTGAAAGTTCTATTACCTTATTGTCAAGACTTCCGCCAGGCTGCGTATCCCGTATTAGCAGCCAATAGGCAGTAGCCGTAGCTACAAACCCCATCACAAATACGAGTGGCACACTAGCACTTACAACACTTTGTACAGGAATGCCGGCCGCAGCTGCCGTTAGTTTAGGCGCAGCCTGAATAACAAAATCCCCAGACAAAGCTATGCCATGCCCAAACAAATTCATAGCCACAGCCACCCCAATGGCTGGCAATCCAGCCCTGACTGCCACAGGCAAGAGGACTGCCCCAATAAGTGCCACTGCCGGCGAAGGCCAGAAAAACCATGAAATAACCATCATTAATAAGCCTGTTATCCAATAAGCTTGGGACGGAGTACAGATAAGTTTGGTTATTGGAGACACCATAGCCTCATTAATGCCTGTAGCCAGCAGAACTCGACTCATAGCGACAATAATTGAGATAATCAGGATGGTACCTAACAATTCGGTAATTGCATAAATAAAACTGTTAAAGATTCCGCTGACAGCCTGGTAAACTGAACCTTTTACCATTAAGCCAATAATGAAAATCCCAACAATACATACTACCGACGTATCCCGGCGCATCAACATGACTCCGAGTATCGCAACAATGAATAGTAAATACACATAATGCAGCGCCGTAAGCTCTACTCCCATACCGCTCTCCCCCCCTTATGCTCTATAAGTAAGCCGTGTTACCCTTAGCTGCTTTTAAGAAAGTTATACTTTGGGTCAGGGTAAAATATGCAAAAAGGGAAGATTTAGTTATTTTCCCACCTCCAAAAAATCTCCAGGATAGCCTATCACGATGAGTATCATACTAATCAGGGTGATATAATGCAGAAAACAGTGACAACAATATTACTACTTCTATTTCTACTTACTACAAGTGCTTGCAATACCCTTAATGCTCCACAGTCAAAACCGGAGCCAGCTACACCGCCGACTCCGCTCACTAATCAGCCAGCTTCACAACCTGATTGGGCGAGGCAACTTCATGGCAGCTTAAATCAATTTGATGGTAAAACCGGGCTGTATGCCAAAAACCTGAAAACCGGCCAAAATTTCAGTTTTAACCAGGATACTATTTTTCCTACAGCTTCTACCCATAAACTTGTAGTCGCCCTTGCTATCTACAAATATTTATATGCTGAAGCCTCAATCACTGATAAGAAGCGTTATGATGCTAACATTAAGAAAATGCTGGTAGTCAGCGATAACCCTGCTTTTTATGAGCTTTTAAACGATATTGAACATAAAAAGCCTGATGCCCTTACTCGCGTATTAGCAGACCTCAACCTTGTCCACACAAGGATACATAGCCGCGAAGCATTTACAAAATACGGCTACCACAGCGTCACAACACCCGCTGAAATGGCAGTAGTCTTTGAAACAATATATAATGAAGTTTATCTTGGTAAAGAATTCTCGCTCATATTAAAAGAAGAATTGTCCAAAACGATTTTTAAGGAAGAAATCCCCCGCTTCATGCACAATGCCAAGGTATTTCATAAGGTAGGCGAACTACCTGGGGTACAATGTGATGTTGGTATTGTCGATGACGGTCGTGATCAAATACTTATTAGCTCTTACACATCCACCCACCGCCCGCCTCCATATGCCAGTAATTTTATTGCTAATATATCGGCCAAAGCCTATAATCTGCTTCGCACCAAGTAAATTCCTTCTAAATAGTAGCTCCAGTGGCGTCACGCAGTTGTGGCGCTTTTTTTGCGCCCTACTTAAACACATCTCATTTTTAAACATATCGTAGCATACTTATCTTACAACCGAGCTTTTCGAAATGAGGAATGAACATGTTTATATTTTATGCTCTGGCCGGAGTTTTCTGTCTGGGATTAGCACCGCTATTTGGAAAAGCAGTCTTAAACAGCGTAAATCCTGTTACAGCATTTGTACTACGAACTATGATTGCTGCGATTATCATAGCGGCCTGGTTCCTTAGCGCTAGAGGCTATAACGAACTTCTAACCGTTCCTCCCTCTCTCTGGATTATCATTACGACCGAAGCCGTTCTGGCAGCATTGCTTGGTGATTTAGCCTATTTCTACGCCTTAAAAGAAGGCAACATTAATGAAGTCTCACTTATTATGTCCTGTGCTCCACTAGTAACCATCAGCTTAAGCTATTTCCTATTAAATGAGATTATTACCATCAGCCAGCTCATCGGCGCTTTTTTCATAACCATCGGGTTGATTTTAATTAGTTTATAAAAAAGGATACTATTTCCACTAACTACGGAAATAGTATCCTTTTTTAAGTTTTTATTGTATAGGCGCTTTCCTACATTCATCTTACTGCTAATACTGCTGTACTACCTAACTGGTGGCTGTCTGTGATTTAACTGCCGGTATGATATACCGAGCGGCGATGGCCATCAGAATGACACCACCGCCTATCAGCGACCAAAGACCAGGCCCCTCACCAAGAAGCAGAAACACCCAAAGGGGATTGAGAATTGGTTCGATCATGGTAATGATCGAGGCTTCGAGGGCGGTTACATATTTGATAGCAATAGAATAAAGGACATAAGCTAAGCCAATTTGAATACATCCAAGCGCTACAATGGCTGCCCATCCGCCTACTCCGGGTGAACCCTCAAACATAAACGGCAAGCCGCATAAAAAAGTCAGAATATTACCCAGCAGTACTGATCCAAACGGAGAACCGTCTTTTTGAAGTCGCATGGATACAGCCATAACCGCCATAGACATTCCACTGACGATGGCCAATAAATTACCGGCAACTCCCCCTGCTGACATTTGGTCCTGGAAAAACAGCAGCATACCACCGCCAACAAAGCTGATAGTCACCCAATCGTACAGACTGGGCTTTTCATTTAAAAATATCACCCCAAGGATTGCCACAAAAATCGGACATGTATATTGCAGCAAAATGACATTTGCAGCAGTAGTCAGTTTTGTCGCTGAAACAAAAGTCAACATCATCACGGCATAGGCCGCGCCTCCGCAAAATGACGCTCTGTTCCAGCAAACCGGTGAGTGGCGAAAAGCCGCCCAAATGACGAAAGCAGCGATGGCGCTTCTGGTACCGGCGATCGCCATTGGGTTCCAGTCAATCCATTTAATCCCTAATCCGCTGGTGCTCCACAACACGGCAGTGACTGCAAGCAAAAGGATACCTCGCAAACGATCAGAAATTCTAAAACTATGTAACCAATTCAATATAACACCCACTTATATCGATTATTTAAAAAGGATCTCTATGTCAAGATACTCCTATTATTGTCTGGCGTCAATTGTTAGTTTAGAACGCTTCATATTATAAAAAAAGCCAAACGAGATATATTACCTCGTTTGGCTTCTAATGTCATGGTTGCGGGAGCAGGACTTGAACCTACGACCTTCGGGTTATGAGCCCGACGAGCTACCAACTGCTCCATCCCGCGATATAGTTACGACTGTTGATAACGCACCATCTGCGTCGTTGTCGCTCCGGGCGTTCCCTCCGACGTACTTTCCAGTACGACTACGGGTACGTCCTCACTCCGCCTAGCATATGTCACGTTCTGAACAGTCTAAGACAAATACCTTATTGGTACTCCCTCAAAACTTCACAGAAGAAAGACTGCGCAATTGGTTTATTGATGTTTGCACTTGCAAACGAGGTAGTTAAGTCAAGTCCTCGGCCTATTAGTACCAGTCAGCTGCGTGGATTGCGCCACTTACACATCTGGCCTATCTACCTTGTCATCTACAAGGGGCCTTACTTCTTTCGAATGACAGACCTCATCTTAAGGCTGGTTTCACGCTTAGATGCTTTCAGCGTTTATCCTTTCCGAACGTAGCTACCCAGCTCTACCCCTGGCGGGATAACTGGTACACCATTGGTCCGTCCACTCCGGTCCTCTCGTACTAGGAGCAGTTCCCTTCAAGTCTCTTACGCCCGCGATGGATAGGGACCGAACTGTCTCACGACGTTCTGAACCCAGCTCACGTACCACTTTAATGGGCGAACAGCCCAACCCTTGGGACCTACTTCAGCCCCAGGATGTGATGAGCCGACATCGAGGTGCCAAACCTCCCCGTCGATATGGACTCTTGGGAGAGATTAGCCTGTTATCCCCAGGGTAGCTTTTATCCGTTGAGCGATGGCCCTTCCACTCGGTACCACCGGATCACTAAGCCCGACTTTCGTCCCTGCTCGACGTGTTTGTCTCGCAGTCAAGCTCCCTTCTGCCTTTACACTCTTCGCGCGATTTCCATCCGCGCTGAGGGAACCTTTGGGCGCCTCCGTTACTCTTTCGGAGGCGACCGCCCCAGTCAAACTGCCCGCCTGACACTGTCCTTAGTGTCGTTACTACTTAAGTTAGAACTCCAGTAAATAAAGGGTGGTATCCCAACAGTGACTCCATCAAGACTTGCGTCCCAATTTCTCAGTCTCCCACCTATCCTGTACATCATTTACCAAAACTCAATGTCAGGTTGCAGTAAAGCTCCATGGGGTCTTTCTGTCCAGTCGCGGGTAACCTGCATCTTCACA
>NZ_FWXI01000023.1 GCF_900176355.1 Sporomusa malonica
AGGTTGGCGAAACTGCTGCGTAATAACAAAAATTTTTGGCTACATCAATACCAATAACTGGACGATTAGTTATCATAACGGGCCTCCAAGAAATATATTGAAGGATTATCCATTCCAATATCAAAGATTACAACCTTGCACGTGAAGCGGGAATAAGCTCCCAACCAGCTAAAACGTAAATTCTTTGGAAATGGATGAATCGTCTAATGTCATGGGTATAGAAAAATTCTTCCCTGGGACAGGGACATTCATATCCTTCTTCCTAATTATACATAAAACTGATTGTTCGGAGTTTTTCTGCCCCAGAATGGATAACCCTTCTGTACTACATCTTACAAGGGACGGGGGAACTGGCCGAAATGATTGCCTATGCCATTGAAAAACATGACTGGGGTAAATGTTCTTGGATTACACGCCACCAGTTGCTGCTTGATCCGGCTGTTCCGTATACCTCGCATAATAGTTCAATGTGTTTTAAAGCTGATATCAAAATTGAATATTTACAGCAGATTATTGACTATGCATCTGATTTTCTAGAGCAGGAAAGTCAAGTGGAAGCGGATCCTGGTTTATGTGTGGTTGTTAGTGATGAGTTTCTTGATAATCAGAGTTTGATCGATTTTGGATACCGAGTAAAGCGGGAAGTAGTCACAAAAGACGATGCATATAGCTTGGCTAGGCAGTTGAAGGTTCATCTTTCTGAGCATGGCGGTAGTGGACAGGGAATCATCGGGGCTTTAGCCGGAGCCGGTTTGCGTTTAAGTGACAATGATGGCTGGATAAAGGGAAAAGTCAAAATTAATGCACTTAATAACATCATAAATGTTCGGGAGCTTTGTTCTCATCCCGCTGTTGACAAGGTGAAAAACCTGCATGGAGGATATTTAGGAGATTCTGAATTAATCTTATTGGGAAATATGGTTAAGTCGATTCTGATGGAGGGGAAGGCAGTAGTTTTAGTTCATAAGTTAGATGATGTTGATAGTCCAAGTTTATGGGCAACCTGTTCTAAAAAACAACTTGGTACCTACGAGGAGATGAGAACTCTTGTGGCGGATCAATGAAAAAGGGGAAAAAGAGTTTAGTGCTGGTAAGAAGGAGTGGACCGGGGCCGCTGCTGCGGCTGAAAGCTGTCTAGCCTTTCATTCTGACGTTGAAGAAGAAGCGGTAGCAGATGAAATAATTTCCTGCTATAACTGCCGTTTTCGGCGTTGGACTAGATCTTCTTTTATCTGTTGTAATTCTACAACATCTAGTCCAACATCGAAAACGTAACGAGCGTTGCTATGTCCGATGGAGATACAGCTGCAGACGTCAGGCCTAAACCATCGGCAACGAGCTTACCAGTGCCAACCCGATCTCCATAACAGCCCTTTAGAAAGGCCTCCGTGTTCTTCGGTTTTGGTTCTAATGGTTGCAGTGTAAATGTATAATTGGTAAAATATAGATAGGTAGTGCGACTAGTTGCATATACTAGTTGATCACGAGCTGATCAGTAGACAAACTGAAGGCTGGGCATCGGTAAAGTCTGCGCCAGCCTTCGGTTAATATATTTAAGGTAATCTACAGTGAATGGGTATTTGTAGAGAAAGAAGAATTTGACTATGACACAACAGGAGTTATCCCCGATAGTTTGCAAAAACTGCGCGTCCCGACTTGCTAAGTGGTGCTATGAACGGCATTGGTGGTTCCGTCTGATTCGGGAGCCACTACTGCTGGGTATGCGTAGCATGGCCTGGTGGCACGGGATCGATGCCCGAAAACATGTGGTGCGCAATCCCGAATGTCACGGGTGTATCCGTTTCATGAGAGACGAACTGGAGGCAAAGTCGTCCACCTTTCGCTTTCTCAATGAGCATCTCGGTAAAAAAGTTAATAAGCTGCGAAATTCGATGCTCACACAGCGGGAACTCGATGAGGCAAAGCGCTATGCACGGGAAGCTATGGAGAAAAAACGTGAGGAATAGGTAGCTGAAATAGAATCGACAGTGAGGTTGCTGTGGATCTAGTATTTGGGCACAGGGAGATTGGAGGTAGTCCGTATTGATGCCACTAAAAAAGGTGGCCATTTTTCTTATGATCATTGGTATGGAAAAAGGCCAAAGCATCATTGCATTGATGGATAACGATGAAATCAAAGCTGTTGTTAGTGAAATTAAGAGTCTGACAGCGCTTTCTCAAGAATTCGAAGATAGTATTTGGGCTGAGTTTAAAGAGTTAGGCTATAATGATCAGATGAAACCTTCTGAAGTACTAACTATTATGCGTTTTCTATTTAATGGCAGTAAAATTAGTAATAAGGACAGAACATGGCCAAGCAGGGCCTGACTATAAATTCCTTGACTTTTCTTACCTTTAATCATACAATTTAATTAATTCAATATGGAACAGGTGCCCGATTGGGCTTAATAGGGAAGCCGGTGCAAAACCGGCACGGTCCCGCCGCTGTGATGGGGAGCCGCCTGCAACAAGCCACTGGAATAGTAAGCTATTTTGGGAAGGCGCAGTTTGGCTATGAACCTAAGTCAGAAGAACTGCCTGTTTGACAATCACCGTTTTAACCCACGAGCGATGGGGAGGGGATTTGTGCGTCTTTTTAGGCAAACAATCTCTGTCATACCATCGTGTGGTGACAGAGATTTTATTATTTTTAAGGAGATGTTTCTATATGTCAGGAATTTTTTACGGCGTCGGCGTAGGGCCTGGCGACCCCGAATTACTTACTTTGAAAGCCATAAATGCTATTAAGACAGCAGATGTAGTTATTGCTCCCCGCACTGAGAAAAAAGACGAAAGTACGGCACTGTCCATTGCGCGTCCATATATTCATGAAGGCAGTGAAGTGCTGGAACTGGTATTCCCCATGAACTACAACGCTCAGGCGCTGTCTGACGCTTGGGTGAGCAATAAAGAAACCATCCTCAAGCTTTTAGAGGCTGGCAAGAAAGTAGCTTTTCTAACCTTAGGTGATCCTATGCTCTATAGCACCTATATGTATGTGTTTCGCCTATTGGAGGATTCAGGTCATGAAATCGTCAATATTCCTGGAGTTAATTCCTTCTCGGCTATTGGTAACCGCCTGGGAGTGGCGTTGGCTGAAGGCGGCGATATCCTGAGCATTGTACCGGCTACCATCGATGATGAGCGCTTGGAAAAAGTGCTGGCTGTATCTGACAATGTGGTACTGATGAAAGTTTATAAAAATTATAACGAGATTGTTGAAAAACTACATAAACATGGCATGGTGGAGCACGCCGTTATGGTTTCAAAATGTGGCCTTGAAGGGGAAGAGATTACACATGACTTAGTCGCCTCAGGCAGCAAAAAGGTAAATTATCTTTCAACCATCCTGACCAAACGCTCCAAAGTGAGTAAACACGCATTGGCATGAGCAGCAGCTCTTTAACAGCGCTTCTTCACCGTAAACAGGCCAAAATCCGCATAGCGGGTTTAGTTCTCCTGGCGGCAATGGCGCTGTTTGCCTTAGCGGCTGTCGGCTTTGGCCGGGCTGACATTAGTATGGCTGATGCCGCAAGTGTTATCTATGGCAAGGTAACTGGCAGCGAGGAGGCATACAGCCACATCAATGCCGCTAAAACGGCGATCATCTGGGATATCCGCCTGCCGCGTATTTTAGCCGCCATTGCTGTTGGCGGCGGTTTAGCTGTGGCAGGGGTAGTCTTTCAAGCCCTCTTAATGAACCCCTTGGCTGATTCGTATACCATGGGCGTATCAACTGGGGCGGCGTTTGGTGCCAGTGTGGCCATTTACCTAAACATCTTTGCCCAGGGTGGCTTGCCTGTGACACTATTTGCCTTTGGCGGCGCTGTGGCGACACTGCTTATCGTGATGTCCATGGCCCGCGTGGGTGGTTATGTGACCTCTGCTAATCTGGTGATTGCCGGGATTATTGTCAGCAGCATCTTATCAGCAGCCATCAGTATGGTTAAGAGCCTGGCCGGTGAGCAGGTATCAGCTATTGTTGCCTGGCTGATCGGCAGTTTGGCAGCTAAAAGCTGGGAGCATGTGCTATATGGCTGGCCGCTGATACTGGCTGCCTGTTTCTTATGTTATTACTATGCTGAAGACCTCAATATCGTATCCTTGGGTGATCGCGAGGCGCGCAGTCTGGGAATTAATGCCTCGCGACTGCGGACAATCCTCTTAGGTGCTGGGGCACTGATTACGGCGGTATGTGTGGCGATTGGCGGGATTATTGGTTTTGTCGGTCTCATTGTCCCGCATATGGTCAGGATGCTGACAGGCTCTGACAACAAGGCGCTGATTCCGCTGTGCGGACTAACAGGCGGAATACTGCTCTTAACGGCTGATACCTTTGGCCGTTCGGTAGGCAATGTTGAGATACCTGTCGGGGTACTGACAACGCTGTTAGGCGGTCCGTTCTTTGTCTATATTTTTAGGATGCGAAGCAAGACGCTTGGGTAGGAGCGTTATAAATGATTAAAGTAGAAAATATACAATTTGACTATACAGCCAAGCAGGTACTTAAAGACATTAGTCTAAGTATCAGGCCGGGAAGTTTTACCGGTATTGTTGGGCCTAATGGCTCAGGTAAGACGACACTGCTAAATATTATTACCGGTCAGCTTAAGGCGGCTTCAGGCAATATAACAATTAAGGGGCGGGATATCGGTTCTTACAGGATTGAAGAACTGGCCCGCCATATTGCTGTTGTACCGCAAAATATGGACATCAAGTTTCCCTATACCTGTTTTGAGATTGTCGGCATGGGGCGCACACCTTATAAAACAAGGCTTCAGGGTTTGGCTGGCGAGGATTTAGAGATCATCGAAAATGCCATGCGCCTTACTGAGACACTGGATTTTGCCGGTCGGCTTGTTACTGAGTTAAGCGGCGGCGAACGTCAGCGGGTCATATTTGCTAAAGCCTTGGCTCAGAAGCCTGATATTTTATTTTTAGATGAATCCTTTTCTAATATGGATATTTACTACAGCATCAAATGTCTGAATCTGCTCAAAGAACTGTGTGCTAAGCAGGGGCTGACGGTAGTATCCATTATTCATGACCTTAACCTAGCCAGTGCCTTTTGCTCAGACGCTGCTGTCCTTAAGTCAGGGCGTTTGGTTAAACACGGTCCAGCATCTAGTGTCCTTGACCCTGAACTTATCCGGGAAGTGTTTAACATCAAGGTTGTCCGGGCTGGGGAAACAGGCCTGGCAGTGCTCGCAGACTTGTAAAAAGCAGGGGGGAGAAAAGTAAGGGTATGAAAACAAAAGTACTATATATAGTGGCCCTTGTTATGCTCATGGCAGCTATCGCCGGCTGCGGTGCTTCCAAGCCGGCTGCAGGCCCCGCAGAGGGCGGCATAAAAATTACAGATGATTTAAATCAGACAGTTGTCCTTAAACAGCCGGCAAAACGCATTATTTCACTGTACTCGGCTCATACTGAGAACCTCATAGCACTTGGCCTTGAGGCTGAGATTATTGGTGTCAGTCCGACCGAATCTGATCCGGCGGCTAAGAATAAGCAGGTGTTTGATTATCGTGCCGATCCTGAAAAAGTGTTGGCCGCCCAGCCTGACCTAGTCATTATCAGGCCGTTTATCAAGCAAAGTCATCCCGACTTTGTTAAAACATTAGAGCAGGCTAATATTAAGGTTGTATGTCTTTACCCTGAGAAATTTGAGGAGTTTGACAGCTATATCCAAAAAATGGCTATACTGACAGGCAAACAGCAACAGGCTGCCGATAAACTGGCCGCCTTTCATAGCAAGCTAAAAGAGGTTGCCGAGCGTACTGCTAAGGCTTCGGTTAAACAACGCGTATACTTTGAGGCAACTGCGACCGAATACCGGACAATTACACCAGACAGTATGCCCGGCACAGTACTTAAGTTGGCCGGCGGTATCAATGTGGCCGCAGATGCTCAGCCGCTGAAGGCTGCCAGCAGTATTGCCGCTTATGGCAGTGAGCGGTTGTTGATGAAGGCTGAAGAGATTGATATTTTCCTGGCTCAGCGCGGCCCGATGAATCCTGGCATTAACCCGGACAATATCAAGCAGCGCCCGGGTTTTGACAAAATCAAGGCAGTGCGTGAAGGCAAAATCTATATTGTTGATGAGAAGCTGGTATCAAGCCCGACCTTCCGTTTGGCTGAGGGTGTTGAACAATTGGCTAAGATGATTTACCCAGAAGTATTTGCCGCTAAATAAAGGAATTAATTCACAAATGATTCAATTCCTACTTGACAAGTTATATATAAATTCATATAATATGAGTGAGAATAAATGTCATTTATACCACCAGTAATGGGGGCATAAATTTTTTTACCCTAATAATGATAATGATTATCAATACGGAGGAATTCGTCATGACACTTGCACAAGCCAAGCGTGGTCAACGTCTAGTGATTGCAGCTATTCCTAACCCTACAATCAGGGCTCAGGCTATCCGTTTCGGTATTGCCGAGGGGTCTGAAGTCGAATGTTATGAGAAATTGCCTGCAGGACCAATCGTTGTCAGCAGAGGCAAACAGGAGATTGCAATTGGTCGCCGTCTGGCTGAAAATATTGAAGTGAAACCAGCATAAGTCGCAGGAGGAGAAAATGAGTCACTGCCATAATAACTTAGGACATATAGAAATCCCTGAGGGAGCCAAAAAGATTGTTCTCGTCGGTAATCCCAATGTAGGTAAGTCAGTATTTTTTAATGCCTTAACAGGTATGTATGTGGATGTTTCTAACTTCCCGGGAACAACGGTTGATATATCACACGGACGCTACGGTAAAGACGTAGTCATTGATACTCCTGGAGTATACGGCATTTCTTCCTTCAATGATGAAGAGATCGTGGCCAGAGATGTTATCCTGTCGGCTGATTTGATTTTAAATGTAGTTGACGCTGTGCATTTAGAGCGTGACTTGTTTTTGACGCTGCAGGTCATTGATACTGGAATTCCTACCATTGTTGCAGTCAATATGATGGACGAAGCAGCCGATCAGGGTCTCAAAGTAGATCTTGACTTGCTGGAGCATCTCTTAGGTGTGCCGGTTATCTCGACAATTGCCGTGAAAGGCAAAGGGCTTGATGAAGTTAAGAGCCGGCTTTACGAAGCTCGCCCAGGTATTATACCGCCAGATTTAAAAAAACAGCTCGAGAGCATGCTTAACCGGATTGGTTCCTTGGGTGAGGCCCTCCTAGTGCTTGAGGGAGACCAACATGTGGCTGAACGGCATGGTGTGCCTGCTGGTCAGCAGCGGGAAGAAATCTATCATGGACGCCGCCACAGGGTAAATGATATCATCCACCACGTAGTACGCGAGACGCAAGAAGGCGCTAGTTTTGGTACTATGCTGGGACGGTATATGCTCAGGCCATGGACCGGTATTCCCATCTTTGCTGTTATACTTTATTTTATGTATTACTTGATTGGGGTACTTGTTGCGCAGGATATTGTCGGTTTTACTGAAGAAACTGTGATGCAGGGAATGTATGAGCCGGCAGTACGGTCTCTTGTTGGACGTTTTGTCAGTGAAGAATCAATGATCGGTACAATCCTAATTGGTGAATTTGGACTCTTAACTATGACCGTAACTTATGTTTTAGGATTGTTGTTACCGCTTGTTGTAGGCTTTTATCTGGTACTGTCGATCATGGAAGACTCAGGCTACCTGCCACGCCTGGCCACTCTGGTGGATCGGGTGATGACCAGTATCGGACTAAATGGCCGGGCTGTTATTCCGCTTATCTTAGGATTTGGCTGTGTAACAATGGCTACTATTACTACCCGGATTCTAGGTACAAAGCGTGAACGGACTATTGCGACTACCGTACTTGGTTTGGCGATACCGTGTTCGGCTCAGCTGGGGGTTATCGCCGGGATGCTGGCTGGTATCGGCACCAAATATATTATGATTTACGTCGGCGTCATTTTGTTAGTGCTAGGGATAACTGGAAAGATCCTTAACAAAGTATTGCCAGGTCAGTCTTCTGATCTATTAATTGATTTGCCGCCCATTCGTTTACCACGCGGCGAGAATGTACTGAAAAAAACCGTTACCAAATCCTACGCCTTTCTCTTAGAGGCATCGCCGCTGTTTATGCTGGGTGCGCTCATTATCTCAGTGCTACAGCTGAGCGGGCTGCTGGATAGCATTCAATCAGCCCTTGCACCGCTGACTGAAGGTATGCTTAAATTGCCAAGGGAAACTGCTACCGCCTTTATTATGGGCCTTATCCGTCGCGACTTCGGTGCTGCCGGTCTAACTGATATGGATCTTACTCCTGCTCAGACGCTGGTGTCACTGATCACCATTACATTGTTTGTTCCGTGTGTTGCGACTGTAATCGTCATGTTCAAAGAGCGGGGCAGCAAGGAAGGCGCTTTGATTTGGTTTAGTTCTTGGGTGTTTGCCTTTATCGTTGGCGCTATTGTAGCCGCGTTTGTAATGTAAACCGCCTAGCAGAGGTGAGTATTATTAAGCAGCAAATATGTCCGCAATGCAAAATGGTATGTGAGCAAGGTGAGATACGCTGTCCGCGCTGCTATAAGCTGCTGTTAACCGAGTGTAAGGGAAATTGCAGCAAGTGCAAAGAACAGAATAAGTGTTCCGGATAAGGTGAAATAAGAGACCCCAGAGTTCAGTTTTAGCTGAATTCTGGGGTCTTGTACTTGGTGAGCACTATTTGGGCATATCCGCAGGATCGATGATTGCGATGTCACCTTCTTCGCCGGTACGGATGCGAACTGCGTTGGCTATAGGGTAGACAAAAATTTTGCCGTCGCCAATTTTACCAGTGCGGCAAGCTGATTTCGCAGCTTCTAATACCCGTTCCACTGGTACTTCACAAACGACAATCTCAACCTTGACCTTAGGAACCAGATTGATACTGTACTCCTGACCCCGATACACCTCGGTGTGGCCTTTGGTCAGGCCGCAGCCATATACTTGGGTGACAGTCATGCCTGTTACCCCGATTTGGTTCATAGCTGATTTAAGTTCTTCAAGCTTCTCCGGTCGAGTAATAATATCAATTTTAGTTATGGGCCTCATGTAGTTTTCCCCCTTACTGAGAATAACAATTAAGTATAGTTTAAGCTATCCTGAATATTTTGGCAACTGTTTCCTAAGCAGGGGTTTTGTGATAATAGAGAAACCCCAGGGTAAGCTTGTGAACTTAGCCCTGGGGTTTAACGCTAGCTCTATGAACTATTTTGGCATGTCAGCCGGATCTGCAATGGCAATGTCGCCTTCTTCGCCAGTACGGATGCGAACCGCATTGGCTACGGGGTAGACAAAGATTTTACCATCGCCAATTTTACCAGTGCGGCAAGCCTGTTTGGCAGCCTCCAGTACTCGTTCTACCGGTACCTCACAAACGACAATCTCAATCTTAACCTTTGGAACAAGATTAATGTTGTATTCTTGGCCTCGATATACCTCGGTATGGCCTTTGGTAAGACCGCAGCCATATACTTGAGTTACGGTCATGCCGGTAACGTTAATCTTTTTCATGGCCTCCTTGAGTTCTTCAAGCTTCTCAGGGCGGGTGATAATATCAATTTTAGTAATTGGTCTCATGATGATTTCCCCCTTATTAGTACTTAAGCCAGTGTTGTTTTCTTTGCCAGTGATTCATGAGCGGTAGGACTAACTGATCCCCCGAAGTTGACCGGTGAGCCAGCCATAAAGTCTTGATAGGCATAGCCGCGTTCGCCATGTTCAGTGATGTCAAGACCTTGAACTTCTTGGTCTGCATTAGCACGTACTTGCATGAACATCCCAATGAATTTGATGATAATAAAGGTCATTACGGCAGCTACTACCCAGCTGACACCGACACCGATAAGCTGAGTGGTAAGCTGACTGGCATTACCATAGAATAGGCCGTCAGCACCTGCAGGATTAACTGCTTTGGAAGCGAATAGGCCGGTAGCAATAGCACCCCAGGTGCCACCAATGCCATGGACGCCAAAAGCGTCAAGAGAATCGTCATAACCAAGTTTAGGTTTAAGCACGGCAACTGCCAGGTAGCAGATAAGGCCGGCAGAAAGGCCGATAATGACGGCTGGGACAACGCTGACAAAACCAGCAGCAGGAGTAATGGCAACAAGACCGGCAACACAACCGGAAGCGGCACCGAGAATGGTTGGTTTGCCATGATGCATCCATTCAACCAATACCCAGGAAACAGTGGCAGCAGCAGCAGCAACATGAGTAACAACAAAGGCGCTGGCAGCAAGGCCGTTAGCAGAGAGGGCGCTGCCGGCATTAAAGCCGAACCAGCCGAACCAGAGAAGCGAAGCACCAATAACAGTCATCGGCAGGTGATGTGGCATCATAACTTCAGAACCATATCCTTTACGTTTGCCAATCATCAGGGCAATAACCAAACCAGAAACACCTGAAATAATATGAACAACAGTACCGCCGGCAAAGTCAAGTACGCCTAGTTCACGCATCCAACCGCCTACACCCCATACCCAGTGAGCAATAGGATCATATACAAAAGTAGTCCAGAGCAAAGTGAATACTACGAAAGCACCAAACTTCATACGCTCAGCAAAAGCACCAGTAATTAGGCCAGCAGTAATGACAGCAAACATCCCTTGGAAAATCATAAAGGCCTGATGAGGAATTGTGGCAGCATAGTCAGCGTTGGCTTCTTGACCAACCCCGTTTAAACCAATCCAGTCGAGTGCGCCAATGAAGTGGTTGATATCAGGACCAAAGGCTAAAGAGTAACCGAATAATACCCATTGTACAGAGACTAAACCAATGACAAAAAAGCTTTGCATTATGGTACTTAACGCATTTTTGGTTCGTACCATACCACCATAGAATAAGGCCAGACCAGGAGTCATAAGCATAACAAGTGCAGCACTCATCAGAACAAAGGTTGTATCTCCGGTATCGATTTTCGGCGGCTCAGCTGGAGTTTCGCTAGCAAAAACTACCGGCACTAGGATAAACATTAATAACAGGCACATAGAAAAAATAGTCCACAACTTTTTCATAATTAATCCCTTCCTTTTTGTTATATTTTTAAAAGTAAAAGCGAAGCTTTGGAAAGTACATCATCCCCCCCTCAAAGTGCCAAACAGAAAGCGTCCTAAAGGTAATAAACCTCTAGGACGCCATTGTCCAGAAAATAGCCTATTAGGACAGAAAAAGCCTTCGCATTAGTTGCGAAGGCTTCATTGCCTAAGTAATTTACTTGTTGTAGTTACTATACCAAATAACCCAAGCGAGTGTCAAGCGGAATTTCAGAAAAAATATCATATGTTCCTCGTGGTGGAGATATTTCTATTGATGGTGTGCTAGGGGTGAACCTTGTATAAAGCTGCTTCTCATGATATATTATATATGTAAAGTAATATGGGAGCGGATGGGGCCTGGTGGCTCCTGCAGTCTTCAAAACTGTCCGTTGGGCGTTAATCCGTCCATGGTGGGTTCGATTCCTACACGCTCCCGCCACTGATTTTATAAGGGGCTAAAGGCATTTTTGATGTGCCGGTGTGCAACAAGACTGATAGAGGCGGTGTGCAATCGGTGTGCGTAAGCAGTTCTAGGGTACCTCCTGGGACTGCTTTTTTATGCCTTTTTTGGTGGCGGTGGCCGGATGGCTGTTATACCAGCACAACACAGACAAGGAGGCGCGATTACAGCGAGCAACCGTGCTGACTGAGCAGCAGGTCAAGGATATCGACTATCTGCAAAACGCCCTCAACGAGAGCAAGCAAAATGCCGAGATGTTAGCCACTGCAGTTGCTGAGGCCAAAGCCGGACAGCGACAGCCGGAAGTACGCTATATTGTGTAGGCTCCTACTGTCCAGGCTGCTGCTGAGCAGGTTGCAGAAAAAATAAACCAGCAGGACAAGACATTGCCGCCGCTGGCACTTGAAAAGACTGATCGTACTGTAGTTGTGCCGAACACGGAGAAAATGCATGAAGCCAAGTGGGACGTTGGCGTATTTAAGGTTAATAATTATCGTAACTGGGAATGGTCTGCCGGGTATGGCTGGCATAATAAAGATTGGTACGCAGATATTTCCAGAACGACTTTGTGAAAACAACTTATGGGAATAGTTTACTGACCGCTCTCCAATATGGGAGCGGCTTTTTCCCATTTATCCCCTCTTTACACCTGCAAACATTTGCTCTATAATAACTACGAACAAATGTTCTGTAAGGAGTGGTATTATGCTCTCAGCAAAGCAATCAGCAATCATTAATTTTTTACGCGATTACCCGCATTCTTATCCACCGACAGTCCGCGAAATCGGTGCTGCAGTTGGCCTTCGTAGCAGTGCTACGGTATATACCTATCTTACGCGCTTGGAAGCTCAGGGATTAATACAGCGCAAGCCAGGCTGCCCGCGCTGTATTAAGGTAATTTAAAATGCGTACTATCTTGCACTGCGATTTAAACAATTTTTATGCATCTGCCGAGTGCTTGTACAACCCCGCAATTAGAGACAAACCGGTAATCGTCTGTGGTGATGCCGAAGCCCGACACGGTATAGTGCTGGCTAAGAATCAGATTGCCAAAAAGGCAGGTGTCAAAACCGGTGACGTAATCTGGGAGGCAAAACAAAAATGTCCCGGCCTGGTGCAAGTATCAGCAGACTTTCGAAAGTATCTGAGATTCTCACGGCTGGCTAGAGCAATCTACGCAGACTACACAGATCAGATTGAGAGCTTCGGGATTGATGAATGCTGGCTTGATGTGACCGGATCGACCGGATTGTTTGGTGACGGCCCGACTATTGCAGATACTATCCGACAACGATTTAAGGATGAGCTAGGACTTACTGCCTCAGTCGGTGTATCTTACAATAAAATATTTGCCAAAATCGGATCAGATATGAAAAAACCTGATGCCACAACGATCATTACGGAGAATAATTACCGCGATAAGGTCTGGCCTCTACCAGTAGGCGAACTGCTCTATGTTGGCCGCTCAACCGGACAGAAACTCCAAAACCGTGCAATACGGACAATCGGCGACTTGGCAAAAGCAGACACCCATAAATTAAAGCTCTTGCTCGGTATCTGGGGAGAAACGCTATGGAGTTTTGCTAACGGATATGATTCGGCGCCGGTACGGCTAACGGGCGAAGAAAGCCTGATTAAGTCGGTTGGCAATAGCACTACGACTGTACGGGATCTGATTAATGACACCGATGTCAAATTGATCATCTATGTGCTGGCTGAGAGTGTGGCGGCCAGACTGCGAAAGCACGGCCTTAAATGCAAGACGGTATCAATCAGCGTGCGCGATAAGGAACTGTATTCGTTTGAGCGCCAGGGGAAACTATCTGGCTCAACATTCGTATCCGGTGAAATAGCTGAGAAAGCTATGGAGTTATTCTCTGCGAATTATTGCTGGGGTAAGCCTATCCGGAGCCTTGGCGTTCGTGGCGCTGACCTGGTGACTGCAGCCGGCAATATTCAGTTAGACTTGTTCGACGATTCTAAGCCGGAAGTAGAAGAGCTTGAGCGAACGATTGACAACTTGCGTAAGCGGTTTGGCCATTATAGCGTTCAGCGATGCGCTATGCTCTTAGACCGACAACTGACAGGATTTAACCCTAAGGATGATCACGTAATACATCCAGTATCATTTTTTAAGTAGGTGATTAAATGGGGAAAGTACATATTGAAGTAGTTGCAAAGCACGATATTGAAGGCATCATAAGACCGCTTTCCCTGATTTGGAAGGATGGCCGGCAGTTCTCCATTGATCGCGTACTCGACGTCCGTATGGCAGCGTCCTTAAAGGCTGGCGGCCAGGGTATGAGATATACCTGTAAGGTTGCCGGTAAACAGGTTTGTTTGTTCTGCGATGAGGGTAGATGGTTTATTGAGAAATAATATCTTTAATAAATCTTTAACTAACCTTTTGTAATATTATGGTATAATTGTTTTAATAAGTTTGGATATTAGGAGGTAATGTATGAGCATTGAGTCAGCTAAGAAATTTGTTGAGCGAATGAAGTCAGATCATGAGTTTGCCACTGCTATGAATGCATTAAAATCATTAGAAGAGGCTCAAAAGTTTCTTAATCAATCAGGTTATGATTTCACAAAAGAAGAATTGAATCAGGTAAACGGAGAGCTACAGGATAGTGATTTGGACAACGTAACTGGAGGGGCTTTCCCTACGTCTGTAAATGATCAAATTACCGACTCAGTAACCTAAGTAAACTGACATTGTGATTGCCAATAGGCCAGAGTTATAGCCTAAATAATACCGCCTGACTGATAATGCCAAACATGATATAATCAAATTTAAACAGCTGCCAGCAACGGCAGCTTTATTTCTATATCTAGAAGCAGGTGAGGTTATGAGACCTATCTGGAAAGGCATGCTCAGTTTCGGATTAGTTAATGTTCCGGTGGCTCTATATAATGCTACCCGCAAGAAAACCATCAGTTTTAATCAATTACGGAAATCGGACTACAGCCGAATCGCATATAAGAAAGTCGGCAACGATGGTACCGAGGTGCAGCAACAGGATATCATCAAGGGTTACGAGATATCACCTGACCGACATGTAGTGATCTCCGAAGACGAGTTGGAATCTATCACGCCGGCTGCCAGCAGAGTCATAGAAATAAATGACTTTGTTAAGCTTGAGCAAATAGACCCACGGCACTACGATTCATCCTACTATTTGGTGCCGGAGCCTGGCGCACAGAAAGCATACGCATTACTCTTACAGTCCATGGCCGAGGCTAATGTTGTTGGCGTTGCCAAGTTTGTACTGCGGAGCAAAGAGTATCGTAACAGACTTTGATCCGACTCAGTACGAGAACGAGTATTATAAATCTGTAATGGGCTTGATTGATGGCAAAGCCGAGACTGCACAGGTCGGAGCTAAACAGCTTGAACCCGGTGGCAAGGTAATCGATATTATGGCGGCGCTGGAAGCGAGCATCAGGGCGATAAAGGAAAAAGAGAAGCCTAAAAGTAAAAAGAAAATTGGTTAATATTAAGACTCGACGAGTGCCATGGCTTATTATTTTGTGCTGATGAAGATAGTTGGTCATTGAGAAATAATTCTCAATGTCTCCTTAACTAAAAATATTATTTAACGATAATAATAGTAAGGAGGCGGTATTATGACGTATGTTAGAGAGATATTGTACAAGACTTCGAATTTGACTACGGTAAAGCCGTGGCCGGTGTGGGGTAGATTGTTATTCTGGACTGTTGTTTTAGGTGTTATTATAGATGGATTGTTGTAATAGTTAGCCCCTTGGCATTTGCCAAGGGGTTTCGTTTTTAGCAGGTTATTTAGATTGTAATGTCAAAGGTTAGATAACTTTTTATTCATCCAACAATGATTTCATTTTTGTAGCAGTATCTGTTCCTGATAAAGGGACATGTACAATCAATTTTAAGCAGGAATTATCAGAAACATCAAAATTACTAACTTCAAAATCTAATCTTCCTGCAACAGGATGGTTCAATTGTTTGTACTTTTCACCATTACTTTGAATTTCATGTAGAGACCACCATAAATTAAATTCTATGCTTTGCATTTTAAGATCGTCAATAAACTGAGCAAGCCAAGAATCTTCGATATATTGCCCGCAAGTTGAACGAAATCGACCTAGCAAACCTTTGGCATGCAGATTCCAGTCGACAAATAACTGTTTATATTTATTATTTGTGAACATCCCCCAAACTACATTTCGTTCGCGAACGTTCATTTTACTAAAATCACCAAGGACTAAGCATGCTGCTTTGTTCCAAGCAATAACGTTCCACCGCTGATCCATGACAAAAGATGGGCAAAATATTAAACTATCCAGAACATGTTGAAGTATTGGACTTACAGTTCCTTGGTATCTCTGTATATCTGCTGGAAGCGGTTGGTTTGCTAAAAGGTAAAGATGAATGCGTTCTTGTTTATCAAGCAACAAAACTTTAGACAGGCTTTCTATTACTTGCGTTGAAACATGAATAGGTCTTCCTTGTTCAAGCCATGTATACCAAGTTACGCCAATACCAGCTAACTGCGCTACCTCCTCTCTTCTCAAGCCAGGAGTACGGCGACGCGTTCCCGATGAAAGTGCTACTTGCGATGGTAATATTTTTGCTCTTCGCGTTTTTAAAAAATCGGCTAGTTCTTTATATCGATGTTTCTCATTATTCAAACTCGTCATCAATCCTGTCTATTATAATTTATACCAGTATAAATTCACTCCTATTAACATTATAAGAGTTGTATTATTATAATTCTAGAAAGACTTGTACAGTTAACAAAAAGTTTTATTAACTGTATAAGGTCTACAACTTCGAGGAGGACATCAAATGAAAATACAATCAATGAAACTGGTTTGTTTTTCACCTACGGGGACAACAAAAACGATTATTCAAGGTATTGCGCGCGGCATTAATCAAAGCACTGTGGAACTAATAGATATTACCAAACCAGATGCGAGAAAACAACAATTACAAACATCGGAAAATGAATTACTTGTTGTTGCAGTGCCAGTTTATATGGGAAGAGTGCCTGCACTTTTAATTGAATGGCTGCATGCGATTAAAGCTTGTAATACACCTGCTGTATGTGTCGTCGTTTATGGTAATCGTGTGTATGACGATGCATTGCTTGAGCTTAAAGAGATTTTGATAAAACGTGGATGTATACCGATCGCCTGTGCAGCATATATTGGAGAACACTCCTTTTCTAGTTCCGAAACGCCAATAGCCGAAGCCCGTCCTGATGCAAGTGACTTAAATCAGGCAGAATTATTTGGGCGTAAAATAAAGGAAAAACTACTATCTGTTTCATCTGTCGAACAGTTTTCTGATATAAATATACCGGGCAACTATCCCTATGGAGGAATTACGAAGCTATGGAGTGTTGATTTTATAGCAATTAGTAATGAGTGTACGCAATGCGGAATTTGTGCAGAAGGGTGTCCTGTTGGTGCTATCGATTCAGAAAATAGTAATTTGATTGATAAGGAAAAATGCATTACGTGTTGTGCCTGCATCAAGAACTGTCCACAAAATGCCAGAACGATGAAACCCGGTCTAGTCAAAGACGCTTCAATGCGACTAAATAAACTGTATAAAGAGCGAAAGGAGCCGGTATTCTTTTTTTAATTAGTAAACAGCGAAGAACCCTGCTTGGGTAGTCGCCAGAGTAGCCCAATTTTCTCATAAGGCGGGAAATGCGCTTTAAAAGAGTGTAAGCACAGGATTATATTATTATTGACAATAAGATAAAGATACGTAATAATATACATACTGACTGGTAGGTATGTTGTGATTTCGTAGAAAGTAGATGATAATTTGACTAAAGAAAATATTATTATTGCGGCCCTCCGCTTATTTCTTATGCGTGGCTATAAGTCAGTTTCGCTGATTGATGTTGCACATGAAGTTGGCATCACTAAAGGCGGGATATATCACTACTTTTCAAGCAAGGATGACCTACTTCACACAGCAATTCAATTTTTACTTGAGCTCTTTGAAAGAAACTTCAAAGAGCTATTGAAACAAAAGACTCTGGCGGAAATTTTACATCTACTCTTAGTAGAGAATTCTTTTGAAGCATATTCTAAAGAATTACTTGGAGTGGATAACACCTGTAGTCTTGATCATGTTCATTTTGCCATTGAGATTATGCGCCTATATCCGGATATTCAGGAAAGAATTCAACAAAACAATGTGCTAATTTGTGAGTCTTTAGCTGCAAGAATCCAAGAGGCTGTAGATAAAGGCGAATTAAAGCCTAGTATTGACAGCTACGCTTTGTCGCTTGCTATCCTGGCTATGCTAAATGGTCAAAAATCACTGGGAATGCGTTTTCAGACAGTGGAAATGCGTAAGCGGATGTTAGATAATGTGTGGAGATTGATTAGCAATTAGCGCATAAGCGCTAATTATTTTTTCCATAACATACCGTCTGGTAGGTATGTTATGGAAAATGCATGATTATTAGATAAAATGGAGGTTGCCATGAAAAAAATCAAGACAAAGCATGTGATCATGCTACTTGTGTTGTTAGTTAGCGTTAGCTTTGTAGTACATCAAGGAGTATATGCTGGTGATAAAAGCCAAGCTGAGAATACGGAGACTGCGCTGAGTGTAAAGGTTGTTCAAGCTGAATATACAGATTCAGTACCAACCTTAGCTTTTAACGGTTCACTAGAAGGCAGAACATCTGCCACAGTGAGCGCGAAAATCGCTGGTCGAATTGAAGAAGTTTTAGTGCAAGAAGGTCAGCAGGTAAACGCAGGCGATCCTTTAGTAAGACTTGAAGCTGTAGAACTGGCGAACTCGGCTCGTCAAGCAGGAGATGCTGTAAGAAAAGCTGAGGTTAATTATGAGATCGCATTAAACGATTTTCACCGTTACCAGACCTTGTATGATAAGGGAGCCGTATCCGAGCAGCAATTGGATAACGCCAGAGGCAAACTAAAGACGGCTGAGGCTGATTTGTCGAGTGCAAAAGCAAACCGAAGCAGTGCCGAACAGCAATACGGCTATGGAGTAATTAGTTCTGCTGTCAATGGAGTGGTTGCTAATGCAACAGCTACCATTGGTCAGGTGGTAGCTCCGGGCGCGGCGTTAATGGTTGTTCAGGATATTAATCAGGTCTATGCTGTGGTCAATGTCGAACAGAAAAGTTTAGGCAGTGTAAAAATAGGTCAGAAAGCAAAAGTAACAATCGACGCCTATCCTGATAAAGCTTTTGAAGGGGTCGTCGAGGTTATGAATCCTGAAGCAGGATCAGCAAGCCGGATGTTTCGAACCAAGATCAAAATTGACAATGCTAATAATGACTTAAAGCCTGGTATGTTTGCAAATGTTCGCTTGATAACAGGCGATAGTGTAAAAACCCTTACTGTCCCGCAGTCGGCAGTTGTACAAAAACAGGGAATATATTATGTTTTTACCGTTGAAAACGGTAAAGCGGTACGCCATCAGATTGAGGTTGGCGAAGTGACTGGTAGTACAATTGAAGTCAAATCCGGTTTAGAACCAGGAAGTCAGGTTATTTCCACTAGCGTAAACCGGATTAAAGATGGAGATGCTGTGCGGGTAACGTCATAGTGTGGAGGAGAAGGAGAACGCCATGAAGATTACAGAAATTAGTATAAAGCGTCCGGTATTCGCTACGGTAATCATATTGGCACTGGTTGTTTTGGGTTTGGTTAGTTATACCTCCCTGAATGTAGATCAATATCCAAGTGTGGAAACTCCAATCGTAGCTGTTACCGTTCTTTACCCAGGAGCATCGCCTGAACAGGTTGAGACCAAAGTTACTCAGCATGTTGAAGAAGCGGTCAGCGTTGTTGCCGGTGTTGAGCATGTAACCTCTACGATCAATGAGGGATCATCATCTACAGTCATTCAGTTCACTATGGAGACCAATGCGGATGCCGCGGCCCAGGATGTGCGTGATAAATTGGGGGGGCTTCAGGCAAAACTGCCGGAAGATGCAAAGGCCCCGATTATTTCCCGGTTTGACCCCTCAGATACGCCGATCATGTCACTTGCTTTAACTGGCGAGCTAAGCCAGCGAGAGTTAACTGTACTTGCTGAAGATATACTAGTTAAGCGTCTGAAGGCAGTGAACGGTGTTGCCGCCGCCGATATAAAGGGCGGTTTGGATCGTGAAATCCAAATTCAGTTAGATAGTAATCAGTTGTCCGCTTATGGCCTAACTATACCAGAGGTTTTAAACAGCTTGCGTAATGAGAATGTTGATTCGCCTGGCGGTAAGGTTACAGATGGTCAGCGGGAAACCGGTTTGCGGGCCATAGGCAGCATAACGGCAACGAATCAGTTCCTCAGCATTCCTGTTGGTCAACGCGACGGTGTTCAGCTTTATGTAAAAAATATTGCGAGTATCAAGGATACTACTAAGGATATCAGTACCATTACTAAGGTTAATGATAAATTAGCTCTTGGCGTAGACATTATGAAACAGTCTGGCAGCAATACTGTCCAAGTGGTAGAAAATATCAAAGGTCAGATGGATTCGATAAAAAAGGAACTGCCGCCTGGTGTGGATCTAGTTGTGGTTCGCGACAACTCGCGTACGATTAATGAATCGGTACATGACGTTCAATTTAACCTGGTTGTAGGCGGCCTATTGGCTGTAGCCATCGTATTCCTGTTCCTCGGCAACTGGAAAAGCACAATAATTGCTGGTATTGCCATTCCCGTTTCCGTTATTACCGCTTTCCTGGCAATGAAGGTACTGAACTTTACGCTTAACACGATGTCGCTGTTAGCGTTGTCTCTGGCCGTGGGCCTGTTGATTGACGATGCGATCGTTGTTATCGAGAATATTGTTCGCCACCTGGAAATGGGTAAAGATAAATTTACGGCGGCCTTGGAAGGTACGAACGAAATTGGTTTGGCTGTTATGGCTACTACCTTTACGTTGGTAGCAGTTTTCTTACCCGTAGGTATGATGAACGGAATGGTCGGGCAGTTCTTTAAAGAGTTTGGTATTACCGTAGCAGCCAGTGTGCTTGTTTCGCTATTTGTTGCTGTGACGCTGACGCCGATGCTGTCAGCAAAATATCTGGATCACACTGAAATTAAGGGGAAAAGTAAACTCGGGCAACTATGGCTAGCCTGGAATGGAAAGTTTGATGAGTGGACTGTCAAATACGGTGAGTTCTTGCGTAAAGCTTTGGTTCAGCGGCGTACCGTAATTCTGGTGGCAGTAGGTTTATTCATTGGCAGTTTAGCTCTTCTGCCATTACTTGGCTCCACGTTCGTTCCAGATGCAGATAACGGGGAATTTACCGTGACTGCCACTGTTGATCCTGGCATGAATATAACAGCTGTGGGCCAGATGGCTGACGATATTGTCCAGACCGTCCATGGCATACCGGAAGTTACTATGACCTACAGTGTGGCCAATACCAAGAATATTACGATTCTTACCAAGCTTACTCCCAAAAATGAACGCACGATCAGTGATAATGAAATCATAGCTGATCTTCGTCAGCAACTTAGCGATATTGCCGGTGCTAATGTTAGTGTGTCGAAGCAGTCTGGTGTAGGAAGCGGCGGTAAGCCTGTATCGCTCGTTATCCAAGGTCAATCCTTGGAGGTGTTGAGTGAAATTGCAGAACAAGTCGAGCAGGTCGTCGCCAGTGTACCTGGGGCGGTAGAAGTATCTTCAAGTTATGAAGCCGGTAACCCAGATGCTCAAATAGTAGTTAACAAAGACAGGGCTGCTGATCTTGGCATCTCTGCTGCAAGTATTGCTGATACGCTGCAGACAATGTTCAACGGTAAAATTGTCACTCAGTATAAAGAGGGCGATGATGCGTATGATGTACGGCTAATTCAAGATCCTAAGGATCGCCGTGTTTTAGCTGACGTTAATAGTGTGTATCTGTCAAGTACGGCACGCAGCAAAAACGGACAACCAGTAATGGTGCCGCTGTCGCAGGTGACTGACACAGTATATGCGACAAGTCCAGCTCAGATTAAGCGCTATGACAATCAGCAGCAGATTACCATCTCTGCTAACTTAAGCGGGATAAGCCTAGGCGAGTTTAACAATGCATTTAATAAAAAAGCGGCTGAGATCAACATGCCGGACGGATATAAATTTATTACTACCGGGCAGTCAAAGTCGATGAATGATGCTTTTAGCAGTATGATTTTGGCATTAGGCATGGCAGTGCTGTTCATCTTCTTCGTTCTGGCAGCTCAGTTTGAGAGTTATCTTGATCCTTTTGCCATTATGATCGCCTTGCCATTAGCCATCATTGGCGCGATCGTTGGTCTCTTGGTTATGGGCAGTGATCTTAGCATTATGTCTATCATTGGGATTATTATGCTAATGGGCCTGGTAACCAAGAATGCCATATTGCTCGTGGACTTCGCTAAACAACGTCGTGCACAAGGAATAGAACGAAATGAAGCGCTAGTTGAGGCGGCAGTACAGCGGATGCGGCCAATCATCATGACTACAACCGCAATGATTGCCGGTATGATCCCGCTGGCATTAGGCATTGGGCCAGGTGCCGAAGCTCGTGCACCGATGGCACATGCGATCATTGGTGGTCTGGTTACTTCAACCATTCTTACACTGGTGGTTGTACCAGTGGTATATACGCTGTTTGATGATTTGCAAAATATTGAGTTTAGCTTGAAAAAATGGAAAAAAGCTAATGTGGAACAACAGATCGTAGACTAAAAAAATGTCCTGCAGCTACGCCTAAGTAGCTGCAGGACATTTTTAGCTTTCTGTTATAATGCACGAATATCAGTGATTGTCCAGTCATGGTCGGCAGTTCGCTGTAATAATACATTAAACAGCTTGCCGGTATCGTGTTGGCGTACTTCAACAAGAGCTCGCTGACTGGAAACAGTAAGCAAGGAAAAAGAATCAAGGGAAGCATTAAATCCATACCTAGCTGCACTGTCTTTGACATAATCCACAGGACTATTGACATATCGGGCATAATCGTTATAGTGGTGACGGTCGTTATTATCACTCCGATAATAAATCTTCCCGTCCTGAACCCATGCTTGATTTTCATCAGGACTTGGCCAGCTGTATTTGTGTTGGTGCCAACCATGGCCTGATAAGCGAGCATCTTTTGTAACTTGTACTGTTTGTTCGACTTTGGTAGGATACGGATTTGATGGTGCTTCTGCAGCGAGGGCCTTAGTGACTGGGATACCAGACAATGCTGCGCCGGTCATGATGGCTGCGCCCATTAGAGCGGCGGCGCGGCGTTTGAATTTGAGTCTCAATTGTCGGCGCTTTATGGAATTTTTACCCATATCATCCCTCCTTACATTTATCTAATTCTAGTGTTTCGAAATTTTGAAATCAACATTCTAGGTAAATATAGCAACAACGCAGACTAACTTGAGCCTTTAACATGCGAAGATTCTGATAGACTATTGTAGAAAAATGTAATATAATTGAAAAAATAGTTAAATAGTTAACTATTTAGAAACAGAGGTGTTAAGTGGAAATTGACGGATTGCTGATGCATCAACTTTTCCAAACTACCCGTATCATTTCTTATAGCTTAAATCGCTATTTTAGTCCGTATGACCTGCATTTTTCGGAATGGGGTATTATTATAACTTTAATGGAAAGAGAGCCAATGACCCAACGAGGCCTAGCCGCTTATTTGAATGTCGAGCCAGCAGCAATATCAAAGAGTTTAACCAGAATGGAAAGGAAAGGCTTAATCATGAGGGAAGTAGGCTCGGACAGAAGAGAAAAAAGAGTCTTCTTAACTGAAGAAGCGAAAAAAAATTATCAAGTATGGAATAATATCGCAGGAGAACACAGGAAAGCGGTTTTGGCAGATTTAGATTGGGGAAAGAAAAATGAAATATATCAGTTGCTGAAAGGTATTTGCCAAGCAACACAGCAGTGTGAGGAAAAAAAACAGTAGAATATTTAGGCATACTTGTCGAAAGGCAAGGACGCAAAGCTATGGGTCTAAAGGCCGTTAACGCCTATGATTGCCAGGTTGCACATTTGATTTTTACAAATCAAAGATGACAGACCTGCTATAGATAGGTCTGTCATCTTTTAATGTGCTCAAGAGCGAAGGCGGCGGAGTTTAAGGGGGTATTTATATGTAGCGATGGTTGAAGAGCGCGTGTGCTGTAAGTTTTGACGTAACATTGAATGGAGAGTTGATTATGAAAAGTTTAAGAGCAAAACTTTCGGTAATAGTCATTGCTTTATTTGTGGTTTCGCTTAGCGTGCTGGCTGGGTTAAATTATTGGCAATCCCAAAAAATGCTAACACAGGATGTTGAAAATGAAATTGCCCTCATAGCACAAACCAACGGAGAAGCAGTCGGCATGTGGCTTGCTGAACATAAAACAGAATTGGAGACAATCTCACGGTCGCCGGTTATGACCAGCGGTAACCGTGAAGCCATGGTGTCCTATATTGCTTCAGAAATAAAAAATAATAAATTATATGAAAATATTTTTTGGACTGATGTTAAAGGTAACTACATTGATACACGTGGTCTAGCCGGGAATTCAGTGAACCGACCCTACTTTGCCAGTGCAATTGCCGGGAATACCTTCATTACAGATCCGATAGTATCCCCAGGTAGCGGCAAGCTCGTCGTAGTTATCGCTACCCCGATCAAGGCAGAGGGGCGTATTATTGGGATTTTAGCAGGGGCAATCAATATCGAAGAGGTAGAAAAACGCGTCCTTGGCATCAAGGTGGCCCAGACGGGTTACGCTTACGTTTTGCGGACTGATGGCACAATCATCGTTCATCCGAATAAAGAATTAATGAACAAAGCCAATGTTAACAACGACCCTAATGCAACCCCTGCTTTGAAGGCAGCCGCTGAAAAGATGCTGAAAGGAGAAAAAGGGATTGCTGATTATCAATATATGGGCGTGGAAAAATATTTAGCGTATGCGCCGGTTACAGGAACTTCCTGGTCGATTGGTGTAACTGTGCCTACTAGTGAAGCAAGGGCGCAGTTAAAAACCTTTGCCTGGACTTCACTCATTACTATTGGTGCAGTACTTATTTTAGCTAGTATCGTTATCGTAGTTGTAGCCGCACGTATCGCGAAGCCGCTACAGACACTAGAAGGAGTAGCTGGCCGGATTGCAGGCGGCGATCTGAGCATAACTAGCATTAATGTAAACTCAGAGGACGAGCTTGGGCGATTAGCACGAGCCTTTGAAACAATGGTAGGCAATCTACGTAACCTTGTGCGTGAGATTGACACGTCCTCAGAGCTGGTAGCCGCATCGGCCGAGGAATTGACCGCTAGTGCCGACCAGTCATCTCAGGCGGCAAATCAGGTGGCGAGTTCTATTGTCGATGTGTCTAAAGGTATGGAAGAACAGTCGGCTGTAGCCAATGATACTTCGGCTGTGGTACAACAAATGTCGGCCAGCATCCAGCAGATTGCTGCCAATATCAATGAAGTAGCAGCGCAATCGGCGCAGGCTTCGGCTAAGGCCAATGAAGGTAACAAATCAGTCGATAAAGCGGTAAGTCAAATGGCCAATATTGAACAGACTGTTATTAGTTCAGCTGGCGTTGTGGCCAATCTAGGCGAGCGTTCTAAGGAAATAGGCCAGATTGTAGATACTATCTCCGGTATTGCCGGACAAACCAACCTATTGGCGCTCAATGCTGCCATCGAAGCAGCTCGGGCAGGTGAGCAGGGACGCGGTTTTGCCGTAGTGGCGGAAGAAGTCCGTAAATTAGCCGAGCAGTCGCAGGAAGCGGCCAAGAAAATCGCAGTATTGATTAGTGAAATTCAGGGTGATACTAATAAAGCTGTAATAGCCATGGACGAAGGAACTAGAGAAGTGAAGCTGGGAGCAGACGTGGTCAATGCTTCTGGACAAGCCTTTCTGGAAATCACTACTCTAATAACCCAGGTATCAGGTCAGATAAGTGAAATTTCCTCTGCCATTGAGCAGATGGCTATTGGCAGTCAGCAAATTGTTGGTTCAGTGAAGCGGATTGATGATCTGAGCAAAAATGTTTCAGGGGAAGCTCAGACGGTGTCGGCGGCGACTGAAGAACAATCAGCATCTATGGAAGAAATCGCATCTTCAAGTCAAGTCCTAGCCAAACTGGCAATGGACCTACGGGAAGCTGTTAATAAATTCGAGGTTTAATGGAATAATGTAAAAGAATATAAACAACACTATTTGCAGTTATCGGCAAATAGTGTTGTTTATTTTTTTAATCTGATAACCTTGGGAAGGATTTACTAAGTGCTAGGAGAATGATAGAATTGCTGCTGCCTCTTATAGCAGATAAAGAAGTGGAGCTTACAACCGATGAAAAAATATAAAAAAATTTATTTGGAAATAACAAATGTATGCAATCTAAAATGTAATTTCTGTCCCGAAACCAAAAGAAAAGCTGAGTTTATGTCAGAGGCAACATTTAATCAAATACTAGATCAAGTTAAACCTTTTACAGATTATATATACCTGCATGTAAAGGGAGAACCTTTATTGCATCCTAATTTAGGGAGCTTCTTAGATATAAGTTATGAGAAGGGCTTTAAAGTAAACATTACGACAAATGGTACTTTAATCGATAAACTAGCAGATACTTTACTTGGAAAACCTGCACTGAGACAAATAAATTTTTCACTTCATAGCTTTGATGAAAAAGATAACGATATATCTAAAGATAAGTATATTGACAGTATTCTTGAATTTACTAGTAGAGCAATAGAGGAGTCAAGCATAATTATATCCTTACGGTTATGGAATTTAGATGAGGCTTTAATAACCGAGGATCAAAGAAAAAGAAATTTAGATATTATTGATAAAATTGAAGGGTATTTTAAGTTGCCTTATAAAATACAGGGTAATTTATCTGAAACGAGAGCATTAAAAATAGCGAATCGCGTATATTTGAATCAGGATTATGAGTTTAAATGGCCTGATTTAATGGAAGAAGAGGATTGTACTAAAGGATCTTGCTATGGATTAAGAAATCAAGCTGCTATTTTAGTGAATGGTACAGTAGTACCCTGCTGCCTTGATGGAGAGGGGATAATTAATCTAGGTAATATCCATGAATGCGGATTTGCGGATAGTATAAATGGCAAAAGAGCAGAAAGCATAAAGCTTGGGTTTTGCAATAATAATGTAGTAGAAGAACTTTGCAGAAAATGTGGATATAGAAAAAGATTTAACAAATAGTGGGGAACTGAAAGGAGGGCTATGTGCGTGAAATCAAAGCCGAAAAATAATAAACCGGTTGCTGAAACGGAACTGGTTTCTGTGCGCAGGCAATGGAACAGTTGGGAAATTGCCCAAGTATATGTCAGCGAGGTGACTAATCCCCTGTGGGATTTGGTCAGTGGCGGTGTAAAGGAGACCTCCCCGGAGGCTTTCATTTATGGCTACATTTGGTGTGATGCTATTGTTTCAGGCAGTGTAGCGCATTCCTGTTTACATGGCACTGCCCCCCACAGTATAAAGATCTGTATTTTACGAAAAGATAATCCGCCGCGAATCTACAACCATTTTTTGACACTGGTAGGGCCAAAACCAACATTTTGGCAGAGATAGGTAGAGACTGCACTTGAACAGAAGTTATATTTTAAAGGTGACCAAGAATGTCGTCCCTTGTGGCGAAGTCTTAACATCAATCTTCGCGCCGTGGCGATCGGCGATCCGGTAGCAGACAGCCATCCCTAGCCCAACGCCGTTTTCCTTTGTCGTTAGAAAGGGTGTTCCTAGTTTATCAAGAATTTTCTGCGGTATTCCTGTGCCAGTATCGCGGACAGTCAGCACGACATTATCCCCATCGACATAGGATTGGATTGTCAGTGTTCCGCCAGTCTTCATAGCCTCAAAGGCATTTCGCATCAGGTTGAGGAGTAGTTGCCGCAATTCTTTCTCATCTAGATTAATATCAGGAATATTCCCCATTTCAATTTGAACGTTGTGCCCAAAGTGAAGTGCATCAGAATGTATGAGTGGCGAAAGTTTATTTATAATAGCATTCAAGTTGCAGAGATTAAATTTAACAGCCTTGTTTTTGGCTAAGGATAAGAATTCGCTGATAATGAGGTTGGCTCTGTCCAGTTCATCAATCATGATTTGGAATTGCTCGTGGTATTGGATAGTCTCCTTTTTATTCTGAAAGAACTGAAGATACCCACGCACTGTAGTCAGTGGATTGCGGACTTCGTGGCCAATGCTGGCGGCCATCTCACCAACAACATTCAATATGTCCAGCCGTGACATCTCTATTTCTAATTTTTTCTTCGAGGTGATATCCTGTGAAATCGACAAGACTGTTTGGACCTGCCCAAGCTCATCCATCTCTGGGATGACTAAGGTTCGAAAATAAGCCATTTCTCCTGGTGGGTTAGGGAATGGGGTCTCAAATTCAGCAGCCTGACCGGTGCTAAATGCATCCTCGAAAAATCCTTGAAACGCCAAGTAAACTGTCTCATCCATTCCCATTTCACGCCAAGTTTTCCCCAGGCAACGCTCGGCTTTTACCCCGCATTGCGCTTCTAGCGCCGGGCTAACATAAATATGTCGGAGGTCTCTGTCGAAGCGGCAGATTACCATAGGGATGTTCTCAATTATAGTCGCAAAATACCGCTTTTGCTTGCTCAATTCCTCATTCGCTTGCTCTAATTCTGTCAGTGTGTGCTTTAATTGTCTGGGACCTAAACGACAGATGGCCAGAATCGTCTCGACATTTCTTTTTTTGTCAAACTCCGGTATCAGAATTGTTTCAATTTTAATGATACCTTTTGGCGACGCGAACTCTGTATCGACCGTAACTGTCTCGCCTGTTTCAAAGACCTCTTCACATCGCTCACACCACGTCCGCCAGGTTTCTTCAGGCAATCCGATGTTATCAAATGTTTTTCCGACAATTTCACCGGGGGGAATTCCGGCGATACGTTCCAGGGCGGAGTTGACAAACAAATAGCGGTGATTCCTGTCATGACGCGCGATTATATCGGGAAAATTTTCAACTAGATTTTCATATAGCTGTTTTTGTTTTCTTTGCTCCTCTTCCATGGCCAGTCGCTCGGTAATGTCCCTTGCGGTAACAATAACTGCTTCGATATCAGCTTGATCATTATATAACGGGTTTACTAGATATTCAAACGCTCTTTTTCCTCGATTTGGAAAATCAATATCATTAATAAACTTATGCATTTTGCCTTTAGCAAATACACTGTCGAGAATTGCTTGTATCTGGGTAACTTGTTCAGTATTAATCCCCAATTGCTTACTAGTCTTACCGATAAATGAATCGGGATCTATCTTAAAAAATAGACGATAAGCTAGGTTGGTATAAAGAAAGCGATAGTTTTTGTCTATGATAGAAGTCAACGGCAGTTCGATTTGATAATCCGGTTCCGCTTCCCGCCGGAGGTTGACTATTTGTTCTAGTTGGCTGTCTGCTGCCTTGAGCTTCACAATATAGTCCTCAATGATCCTCGACAAGTTCTCACCCTTCCGCCCAATATATGTACTTCTTGCCAATCCTTCGACACCAATGGATAGTTTCCTGCAAATGGAAGTCTGTTTTTAAGCCATAATACAACTAACTACAATTTTTCAGGGTTATAGACTGTACTGATATCAAGTCCAAATTAAAAAATCCTGCAGAAGTCCTATTAGGATTATGCAGGATTTTTTTAAGTTAAATATCTAAGAAATTAATGAAGGTAATTGGGTATGTATTATTCAAAAATAAGAGATATGATTACATCTATAGCGATAAATAAATGAAGATAAATGCTTGAAATCGTGATAAAATTGATATAATATGCCAGGTTTTGTCATAATTTAAAAAAGGAGGACTTCTTCTTGCGGAACATACCGGCCAGCTCATTAGCAATGGATGTTTTATTAAAAATGGCAATCGGCGCTACTCTGGTTGTCCTGCTTGTAACCAGTCTTGGATATTGGTACGTTTATGGAAAGGCGGAACAAGAGGCCATTGACAATCTGAAGAAATTCGTTATAAACCGAACACAGCATGAGGCCATCATGTTTAAGCTCGCAGAAGACAATCTGCATGTTTTTAAGAATAAATATCTAACCTCGTATCAAGTGGCGCACGAATTTTCGGATGAGGACTTTGATGCATTGTTTTTCAGAGATGCCAAAGGAGCCACCCGAATGAAGAGAGAATATTATGACGGGACGCTGACGCCAACCGGATTGTACAGTTCAGGAATGTCCGGCTTTATTGGTAATAATGTAAAAGTGCTAAATGCCGATCTTAAGCGCCGCTTGATTTTAGGCTACCATTTGATTGCGGAAATGGGTCCAGGATGTAAGACTCGGTTTGCCAATTTTTTTCTGCATGCTACCTACCCGGAAAACGCAATTATCATTTACTATCCTGAGTCTCCCTGGGGTCTCAATGCCAGAGCTGATCTAATCATGACAGACGGCGCTGTTGTGAAGGCCACCTTGCAGCAATATAATCCAAAGAGACGTGCTGTCTGGACTGGTTTATATTATGACCTCACGGCTAACCAATGGGCAATAACGTATGAATTGCCGGTAGACTATGAAGGACGGCATCTGATTACGCCGAGCCATGATATACAGCTGAATGATTTGATAGATAGAATGATATCCGAGCATCTTGAAGGCTCTTATAACTTTATCGTAAGTGCAGACGGCAATCTTGTCGCTCATCCGCAAAAACTGGACGAGATTAAACAACAAATGGGAGTGTTGAGTCTTGAAAAACTGGGAGATCCAACACTCAGCAGCATGTATGAACAAATTAAAAAGTCGGGTGAAGTTGTTACTGACGATGTTAAAATTATTGATGATCATGTAAACGGAACCTACCTGGCTGTAGCCAGAATGGCCGGTCCAGAGTGGTTGTATGTAACTGTCTACCCCAAGAATCTAATCAGCAATGAAGCTCATAGTACTGCTAAGATTATCATTGTGATTGGAATGACTTTCTTTTTCTTTATGATGCTGATAGTCCTTTATGTTATTCGAAAAAATGTAGCCATTCCGGTACAGTTGCTCAAAATCGCAGCGGAAAAAATATCTGAAGGCGATTACGGAGTTGTGATTGATGGTAAGCTGAAGCTGCCAGACTCAGCGCCAAATGAAATTAGCCTGTTAGTGAAAGCGTTTCGCCATATGGCTATCCAGATCAGGGATGCAAATAAAATATTGGAAGATAAAATTGAAGAACGGACTCAGGCATTAGAAGCCGTAAATGAAAAGTTAACCGCCTTGAGTTTCTTGGACGGCCTAACGGGTATTTACAATCGCCGCGCTTTTGATCAGACTTTTCATGTTAAATTTGAGGAAGCCCGGGAGGGGCGAGACAATTTCGCACTAATGATTTGTGATATAGACTTTTTCAAACTATACAATGATCAGTACGGACATGAAACCGGTGATCAAGCGCTGAAAGAAACGGCAGACACTTTGGTACGCAACAGCGGAACTCTGGGGCATGTATATCGATATGGTGGCGAAGAATTCGCGATCATTATGGAGAATGACCTGCTGAGTTCTTATGAAGAGCGTGCTTTAAATCTGCTAAAAGCTGTTGAAAAACTCAATAGGGAACACCGCATGAGTCCGTATGGAGTTTTGACAGTGAGTGCCGGACTAGCAGTCTATAACGAAGCTTTTCAGGACATAAAAGATATGTTCATTACTGCCGATCAAAATTTATATACCTCGAAAAAAGCTGGCCGTAATCAGCTTACCTTATAGCTTTATGTTAATATTGCATGTCATATGTAGCTTCTATGATTTTAATCATTTTATAGAGTAACTCATTATTAGGTGTCGGCACCCCTAGCCGCAGCCCTTCTCTATAAATGGCGCCGTTGATAAATTCAACCTCAGTCTTGGTTTTACTTTTCATGTCTTGCGCTGTAGAGGGAAGATGACCGTAAAGTTCGGGATTAATTGGTGTCTTTCCGCCATTAACACTAAGTTGGTCGTCCGTAAATTGAATCCCGTTTGCTCTTGCAATCGCGATTACTTCATCCATCACCGCTTTCATTAATTCTTCTGTACCTTCTGCCGAAAGTGCCTGCCCCATTGTTAAGCGTAATAAACCAAAGAGTACATTAATTGAATTATTTCTTAATTTAAGCCATACTTCACTGTCAATATCTTCTCTAAGAATAACTTTTATACCACTTTTCCCGAATAACTCTGCTATTTCTTTCAAATCATCATTGATTATTTTTTGCGTTGATCCAAAACAGATTTTAGAATTATTACCGATAAAGCCACGAATATGCCCTATATCAATTAATTTTCCGGCAAATTCTAAAACTCCATATAATATATGGTCCATATCATAATATTTGGCTAAGATCTCAACATTGCCTATACCGTTTTGAAGTGTCATGATATAGGTATTTTCCGCTGCAAGACATTTGGCTGATTGAGCCGCAGCTTCAGTATAACAGCCTTTTACTAAAAAAATGATTACATCCATTTTTTTACCGATTTCCATTGGAGATTGTACCGCATTTATCTTGATGATCTCATCTGTGCCAGTTATATTAATCTTTAACCCATTGTTTTGTATGTGTTTTACAATTGTTTCATTAGTATCAACAAGCCAGACTTCTGCACCAGCTTTTTTCAGCATTGTACCTACCAGACTTCCCATCACACCTGCGCCAATAATAGCAAATCTCATTAAAATTCTCCCCCTTTTATTCCCGAACACAAGATTAGTTATTGCTGAGCGTTCTGCGGAAGGGTAGCAGAAGCTATCTTTCCTTTAAAGTAGCTAATAATCGAGGATGTTATGATAACTGACAAGATAGAATATAAACCTTTCTCCAGGCCAACTGAATAGAAGTAAGAGATTACGATGATAGAATCCACGCCAAAAGTGACCTTCCCAGGATCCCAACCGAATCTTTTTTGTAGATAAAGTGCTAAAACATTAACTCCACCTAGGGAAGACCCATTCCAAAATAAAAGAGATAATCCAAGTCCTAATAATCCACCACCGAGTATTGCCCCTACATATCCCGGAATGATAAAATCAGGAATTCCCCGGTTTGCTTCTGTAAATAAAGAGAGTGTCAGTACAGCAAAAAAGGTTGAAAGGGTAAAATTCCAGCCCATTCGAAAAATAGATAGAAGATAAAAAGGAATACTTACGACCATTAAAGCAACAGAAAATGGAACATTAAGCAAATAGGATACGCCTAATGCTATTCCTGTGGTTCCACCGGTAACTAGGTGAGAATGGCTAAGGAATATTACTCCGCCGGTAACTATTATACAGCCAAGAATTACATTTAGGATTTTCCGAAAAATATAAGTCCCCTCCTTTATTTGTTTCTCCTGTTAATCTTTTTAACTATTATATAGCCTACGCTTACTGGAGTGTCAATAAGGCAGTTTGAATGGCTGTTAATTTATCTTCCAGGTATTTACATTTACTAGTTCTGTAACTTATAATTCGAGTTAGAAGGTGATATAAGGAGGAGGCTATATTATGCATTTGTCCAACAAGATTCTAATAGGTTTGATCTTGGGTGTCGTTGCTGGCTTGATTGCTGGTCCGGAAAGTCTTGCTTTTATTAAACAATGGGTTGCACCTATAGGGACATTATTTATTAATTTAATTAAAATGATTATAGTACCGTTGGTGTTTGCATCTTTAGTAGTAGGGGCTTCTAGTTTGGGAGATGTCAAAAAATTAGGTCGTATTGGTGGTAAAACAATTGTTTTCTATTTAGCCACTACGGCTGTAGCCGTGACCATCGGTATTGTTATGTCTCAGCTTATGAATCCCGGAATTGGTCTCAAATTGCCTGCTAATGCTGTTTATAAGGGAAAAGAAGCCCCGTCAATTATGGATGTATTTGTTAATATAGTTCCTACCAACCCGATTAAGGCTATGGAATCAGGTGACATGTTACAAATAATTGTTTTTGCCCTATTTGTGGGTATTGGCATCACGCTAGTCGGCCAGCGTGCTAAGCCTGTAGAAAGTTTCTTTGATGGTTTGGCAGAAGTAACTTACAAAATTGTCAATGTCATTATGTCGGTTGCTCCATACGGCGTCTTTGCTCTTATTTTACCAGTAGTTGCAGCTAATGGTCCTAAAGTGCTTATTCCTTTGGCCAAAGTAATTGCTGCTGTTTATATCGGATGTCTGTTGCACATGGCACTTACTTACAGTGGTTGTGTATCTATTCTAGGACGCATGAGTCCTTTGAAGTTTTTTAAAGGCATACTACCTGCTCAATTAATTGCATTCTCGACTTGTAGTAGTGCCGCGACTTTGCCTGTGACTATGAAGAACACCCAGGAAAACCTAGGGGTGTCCAAAGAAGTATCCAGTTTCGTTTTACCGCTTGGTGCGACTATCAACATGGATGGTACGGCAATCTATCAAGGTGTATGCGCGCTATTTGTTGCTCAGGTATATGGCGTAGATTTGTCCTTAAGTCAGATGATTATTATTGTTCTGACTGGTACTTTGGCTTCTATTGGCACAGCAGGTGTGCCAGGAGCTGGTCTAATCATGTTGACCCTCACTTTGCAATCAGTTAATTTGCCTATTGAAGGAATTGCTTTAATTGCCGGTATTGATCGGGTATTAGATATGGCCCGTACAACTGTCAACATCACCGGTGACGCTGTTGCATCTGTCTATATTCAGCAGAGTGAAGATCAGGCATTGAATAAGAATTCTTCAATATCGGTATAATTGTAAAAAATAAATAATGCCCCACCTCTATGGTATCCGGAAGGGTGGGGCATTTGTATAGAAAGATTTTTTTAATAACTCCTGGCAGCAAGCCGTCTTTGTTGGAAACGTGCTATGGCAGAGAGTGAATAGTTTACCACAAAGTATAGTCCGGCGATTGTAGCAAAGATCGTAAATACTTGTGTGGTTGATCCATATTTGCCCATGATAATCATGCCTTTGCCTGTTAAATCCTCTACACCGACAGCCCAAACGAACGAAGTATCTTTAATGACAGTGGTGAATTGAGACAGCAGGGGCGGGATCATATTGCGGAATGCTTGCGGTAGAATGATGTGAATGAGGGATTGGTAGTAGTTAAAACCTTGGGAACGGGCAGCTTCCCACTGGCCTTTATGGACTGAGTTAAGTCCGCCCCGGATGATTTCGGCCATAACAGCCGATGTGAAGATTGTCATGGCGAGAATTCCGGAGTTGACAGGCTGGAGATTGGTGGAGAACCTGGCCGCAAGGATAAAGAGCAATAGAGGGGTATTACGGATTGAGTCTATATAGAGTGTCGCCATTCTGCTATATACCGGATGTCCGGAGAATTGGGCGACCCCCAATATTGTGCCAAATACTAAGCTGAGGACAATGGATACGCTGGCTATTTTCAAGGTGATGTAAAGACCGTCCAAAAGGAATAAGGCAATTTCGGGTTTAAGAAGATCCTGGATCATAATGAAACCTCCAGCTTCTTTTCCATTCGTCTGGCCAAATTAGCTAACGGATAGCAAAGGCAGAGATAGAGCAGACCTGTGATGACATAAGCCGGTCCGTAGTATAGGTTGCTGCTGGACCAGGAGTCAGCATGATACATAAGATCCCCACCTGCAACCATAGCCAAAACCGAGGTGTTTTTTATAAGGCTTACCGACTGGTTGGTTATGGGTGGCAGTACAATACGTTTTGCCTGAGGCAAGATAATATAGCGCATGGCCTGCCAATAATTAAAACCTTGTGAATAGGCGGATTCCAATTGGCCCCGTGGGACGGCCTGAAGACCGGCTCTGATTGCTTCTGCTACATAAGCGCCATGATATACACCAAGTCCCAGTACCCCGATTGAAAACACGGGGAGCATAACACCTAGATGGGGCAGACCGTGATATAAAAATATGACCTGAATGACTAACGGGGTATTTTGGATAAATTCGACATAAATCCGGTTTATTACGCGGAAAGATCGACCGGGGGCGGTACCAAGAATGCCGAAGAGAATACCAAGGGTCAACGCCAACGCCAAGCCTAAAGCGGCTACCATGATCGTTGTGACAAAACCCTCAGCAAAAACTGACCAATCTTGGAATAAAGCCAGCCACTTAAACCCGGCGAAGGGGCCTGGCACTATTTAAGACCCCATTTTACCAGAAGTTTATCAATTTCACCGGATTTTTTCATGTCGTTTAGAGTGTCATTTACTTGTTTAGCTAGAGCGGTATTAGTTTTTTTGGTAGCTGCTCCATATTGTTGTGGGCTATAGCGCTCGGAAAGGATGACGGTAGAGTCATCTAAATAACCAAAGAGGATAGCTGCGTCAACACTAAAGCAGTCCACGCGACCAGAATCCAACGCAGCTTTTACTTCTGCATAGGTGCCAAATTCAAGGAAGTTTACCTTAATGCCTTGCTTGTCAGCCTCTTCTTGCACTGCTTTACGGCTGGTAGAACTCTGGGCAACCCCGATCTTTTTACCGGCTAGATCTTTTAACCCTTGTACGCCGGCTGCCTTTTTAACCATTAGAGCAACGCCGTCAGTATAATAGGGATCAGAGAAATTATAGCTGTTCTTGCGCTCTTCGGTAATGGTAAAGGTGGCAAGCACAAGGTCGACATCGCCATTATCAAGCAGTGGGCCGCGTGTCTTAGCAACCGTGCCTGTCAGCTCAATCTTGTTTTCATCACCAACTAATTTTTTTGCCAAAGCTTTGACCAGATCAATTTCGAAGCCTTCGATATTACCTGTTTTAGGGTCTTTGTAGCCAAATTTGGGGACATCGACTTTGACACCGGCTTTAAGTACGCCACGGTCTTTGATAGCCTTAATGTCTGGTGGTGTTGCATCTTTGGACGCAGCTGGTGTTGTTGAGGAACCGCCGCAGCCAGCAAGGAAGATACTAAAAGCCAGAAGCATAACCAAAGAAAGGAATACTGGTTTTTTCATGAGTTTCATAATAAATTACCTCCATTTTTTTATGTAGATATTAGTGTAGGATACGGCTCAAAAATAGTTTTGTTCGATCATGTTCAGGACTAACAAAAAAGTGTTCCGGCGTCCCTTGCTCCATAATCCGGCCTTCATCCATAAAAATGACTCTGTCTGCAACCCGGCGGGCAAAACCCATTTCATGAGTGACTACGACCATGGTGATTCCTTCATTGGCTAGGTCAACCATAACGTCGAGAACTTCTTTAATCATTTCAGGGTCTAACGCGGAAGTAGGCTCATCAAATAGCATTATTTTTGGATGCATGTTAAGGGCACGCGCGATGGCGACGCGTTGTTGTTGGCCGCCTGACAATTGAGATGGATAAGCAGAGGCTTTTTCCCTAAGACCTACTCGATCAAGGAAGGACATGCCTGTTTCTTCAGCTGATTCTTTCTTGACTCCCTTTAAAAGAATGGGTGCAAGGGTTAGGTTCTCCAACACAGTTTTGTGGGGATAGAGATTAAATTGCTGGAAGACCATAGCTGCTGATTGTCTTATTTGGTTTACGGAAGAGTTGGGGGCGGTGATGTCTACGCCATCAACGATAACTTTACCGCTATTCGGGCGCTCTAATAGATTCATACACCTGATCATTGTGCTTTTGCCAGAACCGCTAGGGCCGATAACGACGAGCTTTTCACCCGTTTTGACAGTCAAATTAATGTCTTTAAGTACATGGTTGCTTCCGAAAGACTTATTTACCTTATCTAAGGTAATCATTAGCACTCCTCCTCTCTTGCAAAAATTGGTAGAAAAAAGGCGCTCAATCCATAAATGGATTGAGCGCCTTTGCTCAACGTGTTTGCTATATATGTTGCTGATATTTTTTTATTATATATTCCCGCAATCAAGAAATCAAGGATTATTTCACTAAAATGTAATGCTTATGCAAAGTGAGGGGAGATTTGTGTTTAAATGAAACACAATCTATTACTATCCTTTTGCTGAACATGTGATTATTATCATAGTTTAGGTGTGGGAAAAGTTGTATAGTTATAATAGAACAGCAATTTACAGGAGGGTTAAATTATGAGCTTTAAAATTACGGAGACAGTAACTTGGGTCGGTAAAGTGGACTGGGAGTTGAAAAAATTCCATGGGGAAGAATACTCTACCCACAAAGGCTCTACTTATAATTCCTATCTCATTCGCGATGAGAAGAATGTCCTGATTGATACTGTATGGATGCCTTTTGCACAAGAGTTTGTGGAAAACCTTAAGAAGGAAATAGCACTGGATGCGATTGATTACATTATAATAAACCATGGAGAAGTTGATCATAGTGGGGCATTACTCCAGTTAATGAAACTGATTCCAGATACCCCAATCTATTGTACAGCAAATGCAGTTAAATCGCTAAAAGGCCAGTATCATCAGGACTGGGATTTTCATGTAGTCAAAACAGGGGACAAGCTAAATATTGGCTCCAAGGAGTTTATATTTGTAGAGGCTCCGATGCTGCATTGGCCAGATAGCATGATGGCTTATCTTACTGGTGATAATATTTTATTTAGCAATGATGCCTTTGGCCAGCATTACGCCTCAGAATACATGTTTAACGATCTTGTTGACCAAGATGAACTGTATAAGGAGTGTACAAAATACTACGCCAATATTCTTACTCCCTTTAGTCGTTTGGTTGACCGTAAAATTCAGGAAGTTGTCGCTTTTAACCTCCCGGTTAACATGATTTGCCCTAGTCATGGAGTGATTTGGCGGGATAATCCGCTGCAGATTGTAACAAAGTATGCAGAATGGGCAAAAGACTATCAAGAAAACCAGATTACCATCATGTATGATACTATGTGGGACGGAACCCGTAAAATGGCGGAAGCAATTGCCGAAGGTGTTAAGCAGGCCGATCCAACGGTGAACATCAAGCTTTATAATACGGCTCGCAAGGATAAAAACGACATCATAACCGAAGTTTTTAAATCCAAAGCTATATTGGTTGGGTCACCTACGGTTAACAAAGGCGTCTTGTCATCAATAGCTGGGATTATGGAAGAGATAAAAGGTTTAGCTTTCAAAAACAAGAAGGCGGCAGCGTTTGGCACCTATGGCTGGAGTGGAGAATCAGTTAAAGTGCTTAACGAGTTGTTAAAATCGAGTGGCTTTAATGTTGTCAATGATGGATACAAGGGATTATGGAATCCTGATGAGCAAACTATAACTGGAGCTATCAATTTTGGCAAAGAGTTTGCTCAAGTAAAAGACTAATTAGCGTAGTGTAACTAGTTTAATCAGTATGGGGAGACCGCTGGCAGTGACTGGCGGTCTTTTTGCATCCTGTAGGAAAGTAGGTTAATAGAGCATGATTTGGGCGGGGTGCTATAGATTTTGTTGGGTAAATGGACTTTGCGGGAAGAGTTAGTATCCCAAATGATTAGAGATGAATTTGTAAACTAGATTACAGAAATATATATAAATTTAGTCTATAATAGAATGAATATAAACAAGGAGGTTTTTCTTATGTATGTATTAGGTGTAAGTGGAGACCCGACTGGCAAAGGAACCGTAGAGCAACTGACTACAATGATTATCGAAAGTAGTAAAGCGGATAAAAGTGAAATAATTTCGCTTAGTACATTGGATATAAAACCATGTAAAGGCTGTTTTGGCTGTGTACGTGATAATCGCTGTAAGACTGAAGATGATTGGGCAAAAATTGAAGATAAGGTAAAAGAAGCAGAGGTTCTAGTTTTAGGAGTGCCAACATATTATGGAGCCGCTTTTAATATTAATGCCTTGACTCATACTTTTTTAGAAAGATGGTTTGCTTTAAGACACAATGGGATCAAATTAAAGCTTAAAAAAGTAGTTTTAGCAGTAGTTTCTGCCGTTGGACAAGAAGAAGCGGCGATAACAGGGTTAAAGAACTTTTTTCAAACATATCATGGTATTCAAGCGGTCGAGGTTATTACTGCAAAAGGTAAAATTCCGTGTCTTGTCTGTGGAGATGGTGAAACCTGCCCAATTAGCCTGGCTGTACAGATATATGGCCCTGAGGTAAAGATTACTGACGATTTACTACCAACCCTGGATAAACAACCGGAAGTAAAGGAAAAAATTCAAAAGTTATGGTAACGAAGTAAGGCTGTACTTATAGCAGGGAGGACTACAACAGGGGTGCACAGAATATAGCACCAAAAGCTTTTCTGGAGGACCTGCGATTATGATTAATCGGTGCATGAAAGATTTGGATATCTTTTCTGCTTTGTCTCCCGCTGAACGTGAGCAGATCGGGACCCTTGCCCTTAAGAGGGTTTACCGCAAAAACGAGTCAGTTTTCAGCCAAGGAATGGAAGCTGATGCTATCTACCTTATTAAATCGGGCAGGGTGAGGCTTTATAAGATATCTGAAGAGGGTAAGGAATTTACACTTGACTATCTGAAGTCTGAGGACATTTTTGGAGAGGTCACTTTTTTTGAGAACGCTGTTCATACGATGAATGCTGTGGCTATGGAAGATACTTTTATCTGTTCGTGCACGAAAGAATTGTTTGTTAAGCTTCTGGATAGTCCTCAAACAGCCCTCAAGATTGTACAGTATCTGGGCAAGAAGATGAACGAGTACACGGAGCACATGTCTCGCACTGCCTTTCAAGATGTGAGGGGGAGGGTGCTGGGGGTGCTCTGCAAACTCGCGGAAAGCTACGGGAAACAAACTGGCACCGGACGTACCATAGTTCTGGAACTTACACATCAGGATATTGGCAGCCTGGTAAACGCCTCGCGTGTTATGGTGACAAATGTTTTAGGTGAATTACGCAAAGAGAAGCTGGTTCATATTGATGGTCAGCGTATTACCTTGCCTAATGAATGTATTACAATGTATCAGAACCGAGTTATTTAAAAAAAGAAATATTTAGTAAAGCAGTTTACAGCCAGCCTTTGCCTCCCGGGGTTATTATTACATTGAACCAGTAATAATAAAAAATCGGGAGGTATGTTTGATGTCAGTTCGTGAGATCATTAAAAGCCAAATCATTGCCGGTCTAGCCAATGCCACATTCCCCATTGCCACACCAGGGGATTTACTAAACGCTTTCCCTAATGGAGCTGATACCACCTGCAAAGCTGGCGATCTTGAAGTTACCGCCGGACAAGCCGGAAAACTACTGTCGGCTGATGACTTCCCTTTCACAAGTTCTGAACATGTTGCTGAGACGATCGTTACCAAAGCTGGTCTATAGTTTGTTTATAGAACATGCCCCTGCTATTTGGCAGGGGCATGTTTCCTTTTAGGTGAATAGAGCTACATTGTCAGTAGACTTCGTAGGTTTTCCATATCGATGGGAACAATTTCTATAGGGACTTCGGCGAAGTCAAAAAACTCTAGTATCTTCTCATCATCTATCGGAACCAGGCCGGTATCCAAGAGAACAATGCGTTCGTAAAACCCAAAGTTTTGGCGGGCGTCAACTTTATCCCACTTTAGACCATCCACAAATATCTGTTGCCAGTTGTCAAGCCACCCTGCTGTCAAATAAAATGTCCGTGACTCTTTGTCCATCTCAGCCATTTTATTCCCAAGCAGCATTTCGATACAGTTTCGCGCTTGAACACCGCGGCAGCCGCTGCGGGCTACAAGGTCTTCCATTTCCGGATGGCAGCCTGTTCCAAATACCAGTGTCAGGTCTTCCTTATTATCATAAGTCTGAAGAGCGTTCGTCACAGTTGACAACAACTTTTTCATATCTACATGGAGAGCGGCATCTAAGTAACGTATTTCGGCGTTTTCATTCTTCAGAAGATGCTCGATTTCGTTTCTCAATATGGCACAACACAATATTTTTTTTGGCCCATTATTCATAACAATCCCTCCGTGTATTTAATAGTAGGATGATAACGATCCTGCTTTCATAATAGCACTCAGAATACTATAAAGCTGTAAATCACTTTACAACAATACCAATATCTAGAAAATTATAACCGATAGATAATTACCGGAGAATTGAGGCTAGCAACCATTTGTTTCATTATAGGCTCCCAGTATGTTTTATCGCTGTCTGGGCACGTGTATATCATAGCCATGTGTTTCTTTTGGGTGTTAAATAAATATATGCGAGTATACATTGGAGATGGCATTTTTTCTACTATGCTAGTGCGATAGCCACCTATCCAGCCTTCGTGCCCTGCAATTTTTGTAGACTCAATAGAATAGGTGTTAATTAGTTTCGCGCCATTCTTAATTGCCTTCTGGATGAGTACCTTCTGAATAGTAGCGGTCATTTTCCTGGCGTCTGCGTCAGTAGAAAAAAAAGGGTTATCCATTTCTAAGAATTTTTTAGGTTCATTCGTTATTGCTACTTGTACAAAGTGAATGATTCGCCCGTCATTGATAGTCAGATTGTACTCAGGGATTTGGGCTTCTTCTACACGAACAGCCTCCACCTGAACTGGTAGGACTACCCTTCCTAGACCAGGGAGATCAGTCTGTTTGTACTTTTCCGGTAGTGCATAGCTCGTTGTTGGGCAACTAACAATTATAAGTGTCACAATACAATAGACGGCTGACATGAAAAATCGTCTAGACCATTGCACATAATCACCCCCAGGTAATTTCAACGACATATCAGAAAAATTCCTTGCTAGGTTCAAATAATCCTTCTATTCTATGCATGGCTTTGGAACTGTACTGAGATAGTCGAGATTTTACAATATCTTGACACTATTCTAATATTATATTGTTGCATTTTGTGAAAATGTCAAGTATAATAGTGCATAAATACAAACAACCTTTTTATTTACCGGGGTTGTTAGTGGTGGTTTAACAATAGTAATCTAAAAATACCATATACTGCTATTATAAAACAGGTGGAGTCTGCGCAAAGGACTCTACCTGTTTTCTTCAGTATGACGGGAGGAGTATCTATGAGAAACTTAAAGGGTAGAATCGAGAGGATGGCCTTGTTTGACATGGATGATACCTTGCTGCTGGGGCGTTTTATTGATAAAGCAGCAGCAGAACTTGGCTTTTCTGACAAGTTGGAACAGGCTAGGGACAGTGCAAAGCATCACATAGAGAGTAAAGCATTTCATTCTCTGCTGACTTGGGTATGTTAATAGTGCATGACTAGTTATGGTGCATAATTAATCTACTTAAGGCAATAGGGAATGCAAAGGGGGATTTCTATGAGCAAAAATATAATTAAAAACTGGCCATTTGTAAGACGAATAGAAGATGATGAAGTTGCTTTCTTTATGGAAGACTTTAAAAACCTTCAGGAAGAAAGCATAGCACATAATAATGGAATTGTTGCAATAACGGACGGGTGGCAAGAGGGGGAAGTGGCCGCTGTTTTACGAGGCGGAGTCAATGCCCGAGCGGTTTTAGATGTTTTGGCGGCATCTGGTGTGAAACACATAAAAATTTTTCATTTAGAAGAAAGCCTACCGCAATTGGAAGAGGTGTTTTTATCTTCTGTAGTAGGTCCTGCTAATGCTTTGTTTGACAGTGTATCTGTTAAGTGGCGGCGGGATGCGTCAGTGCGAGAATTAGTTAAAGCAGTTGGCAAGGAATATAGCATGCTCTTTTTTGGTGCACCATTAGCTTTTTCAGAAATACAGCCATTTTATCAGATGGTTAAGGATCATTATAGTGGTAGTGTAACGGTTGTGCGTGGCCCACACGACGAGGTGGAGTTTGATGAGAGCGATGAGATTTATCGCTGGGTTCGGCAGCGGACATTCGATGCCGGGGATTTTTCTCTGCCTGCTGTACTGCGTAGTTTTAAGAAGAAATTGAATAAAAAAGTCGCTGTTTTATTACCTAGTCTGAATGAAGAACGAACGGTTGGCAATGTCATTAAAACAGCATTGGAAGTCAAGGCGGCAGGTCTGATTGATGAAATAATCTTAGTCGATTCCTCTTCGAGTGATAGTACTGTTGAAATTGCTAAATCCTATGGTATTCCTGTTTTTGTACATCAAGAGATATTCCCGGAAATTGGTAGCTATCGTGGTAAAGGAGAGGCTATGTTCAAAAGTGCGTTTGTTACCGATGCGGATATTTTGGCATGGGTAGATACAGATATAGAAAGTATTACCCCGCGCTTTTTTTACGGTTTGCTCGGGCCAATGTTTACCAACCCTACTATTCGATTTTCTAAAGGTTATTTTTCCAGACCTGTCAAGGTGGAAGCATCTGGGGTAGAGTTGGGTGGTGGGCGAGTTACGGAAATTTTAGCCCGCCCCTGGATTAATGCTTTTAGACCGCAGTTGTCTGGATATATCCAACCCTTGGCCGGAACAGTAGCTATCTATCGCGATGAATTTTTAAAAATGCGTATCCCAGTCAACTATGGCGTGGAAATGGCGATGCTACTACAAGCAGTGGAGAGAGCTGGTCTTTGGGCTACCTGTCAAGTTAACCTTGGTACCGTTGTCCACAGATCGAAAGATGTTATTGGGCTTAGTGAGATGGCTTTTCAAATTCTACAGGTGCTGGCCGAAATGGGACAAGGCAGTGTTGGTGCAAAGGGTAATGAAACACTGCGGCGGGTTTACTCTGCGCATAGGCAGTTTGAGATTGGCAGTAAACGGTTTGAAGTTATATGGCGTGAATATCAATAGGATACCTGAAAAGCAGGCTTTGGTGATTGAACTTCAATCGCATATCTGTGAGGAATAAGGGAGGAGGCGGAATATGATTTTATCTATACCAGATATGAAAGGTTTGTTTTTATCTTTGGCAGTTTTTCTGCTGTGTAATGCCATAGGAATTATCATAAGCAAGGGGATTTGGAGTAAGGTTACGAGAATCACTACTCATGTTTCGGAGGAGTATGCCGAAATACTAGGTAAAGCGTTACAGGGGATGCCTGCGCTATGGGGGGCGCTGCTAGGCAGCTATAGTGCTATACGCATGGTTGAGGCTAAGGCGGAATGGTTACGATTACTCGATGGAATTGTGGTTGCTGCAGGTATTTTTTCTATTACCATGGTAACGGCCCGCATTTTTGCCGCAATGGCTACCATATATGCCCGGCGAGCTGAAGGGGCATTTCCGTCGGCCTCTATTTTGGCCAACATTATTGAAGCTGCAACCTATGTAACAGGAGTGTTGATCATACTGCAAACCTTTGGGGTTTCCATTGCTCCGATTTTAACTGCTTTAGGAGTGGGTGGCTTAGCTGTGGCATTGGCGTTGCAGGATACATTGGCAAATGTATTTTCCGGTCTGCACATTCTTTTGGCCAAGCCGATTCAAGCAGGCGACTATATTAAGTTAAGTACAGGTGAAGAAGGGCACGTTATGGATATTTCATGGCGTAACACCACAATTCGGGCGCTAGGAAACAGCCTGATTATTGTTCCCAATCAGAAGATTGCCTCGGCAATTATTATCAATTATGATAAACCGGATAGGGAATTAGCGGTTAGTGTATCTGTGGGTGTAAGTTATGCCAGTGACTTAGATCACGTAGAAAAAGTCACCCTGACAGTGGCTAAAGAAGTAATGGATGAAATGGCAGCAGGTATTGCAAATTTTGAGCCTGTTGTACGTTTCCACACCTTCGGAGATTCCAGCATACTATTAAATGTAATTTTACGCGTGGAAGGATTTATTGATCAATTTAGGATGAAACACGAGCTGATCAAGCGACTGCATACGAGATATAATCGGGAGGGTATTGAGATCCCATTCCCAATACGTACTATCCATATGAAATCAGTGGATTGACATTAATGACGAAATAGAAACTAGGGTCAGATAGATGCTTCAACGACATATCAGAAAAATTCCATGCTAGGCTCAAACAATCCTTATTATTCTACGTATGGCTTGGAACTGTACCGAGGTCAGCAGGTTGACGGTGGATAATAAGTAGTGTACAATGTAAAAAAAAAGATATTTGCATGTTGTGGAGGAGCCTGTCACACGATAGGCTCCTTTTTGATTTTTTTTAGGGGATAAGTTATGGGAGGAGGATAGTTTCAAAACGTATTGTAAAAAAATGGAAAAGACTATATGATGTAGATATGGAATTCAAAATCCATATCTATCCGATGACTAACCCGCTCTAAGACTCCCATCTTCTACAAGTGGGAGTTAAGAGCGGCTAAGTCCCTGGATAAGGGCGACTAACCTTCAGATGGGGTTAAAACTCCACCTGAAGCTAAGTCTACTTTATAAGGCAATCGCCGAATTCCGTTTTATGGAAGCGGGGGACCCATTTTTGGGGTGAATCCTGTCAAAGCAGGTAGGGCAAATTTCTTTCTGCCCGAATCCGTCAGCTAACCTCGTAGGCGTTGGAAGAGAAGGATGAGTTGTCCTGCCACTCCTTTTAAGACCGGTTAATCGGTCTTAGAGGTGTTCCTTCTCAAAAGCTGATTTTGTAAAAGCTTGTTGCCATCATGCAGGATGAATGCAGCAAGGAACTAACAAGCTACAGTTTTAAAGGAGGAGTATAATGGGAAAAATTAGGATTGGTATTTTTGGTTTTGGAAAAACTGGTAAAGTTGTCGCCAATGAATTCTTGAATGACAGTTTGTTCACATTGGCGTGGGTGGTGCGTAAAGGCCAAAATGATCATCACAAATATGCCAGCCGGCTGCTGGGATATGAGTTTGATGCAGGAGAGATTTTTTCTATTGAGGACATTGATGATAATTTTTTTATTGAAAGGCCGGTAGATGCTCTTGTAGATTTTTCGGATTCTACAGGGATTTATTTATACAAAAAGGCAGCGGAAGCAGGAATTCCAATTATATCTGCCATTTCAAAATATGAGCAGGAGGAAATGAATCTGATAAAATCCTATGCAAAGCTTACTTCGGTACTTTATTCTCCCAATATTACGTTGGGGATTAACGTGCTGATGGTAGCCGCTCAGATTTTGCAAAAAATAGCTCCTCATGCCGATATTGAAATTGTAGAGGAACATTTTAAAGGTAAAAAAGAAGTATCAGGAACAGCCAAAAGAATTGCAAATGTGCTTAGCCTTAATGAAGAGGAACACCTAAATTCAATTCGTGTTGGCGGAATCGTTGGGCGTCACGAAATCATCTTCGGGATGCCAAATCAGACGATACGGTTGTACCACGAAAGCATAAGCAGGGCAGCCTTTGGTCAGGGGGCTATTTTTGCAGTGAAATATCTCATAGGGCAACCCCCAGGAATGTACACCATGGAAACGATAATTGCCGAGATGTTCAGACAAAATATTCCGGTATATTAAATCAACGAAACAACGTACGAACATAAAAATCTCCCGTGAGGATATGAAGTATCCTTACGGGAGATTTTGTATATATATAGCTAGCTTGTACTAAAATTGGGATTTTTGGCAAATCTATATAAATATAAGTATGATTTAGCCATTGAGGTATAAATGTGGGGCAAAACGGCTTTTCTAAACTTTATGCAAGAATTAAAAACCTCCTGCTCTATAAGCCACCGACAGAGCCACATCGGTTTGTTTTAGGCGAAGGGGCGGATGATACCTGGAGCAAATCCACTCCTTCAGAAGCAACCGCACCACTTGCGGCGCAGGAACGGGCTCTGACGACATTACTGTCGTTCAGTCGCCAGTTAGAAGCGCTTATTCAGAAGATCAGTCAATCGCTTCAAGCGGGGGAGCAGGTCAGCGCTGAATTAAGAATGGAATGCGATAAACTTACCAGGGAATTTGCAGAATTATCGCCCATTACCCTAGCTTACGATAGTGCTATGGATGATCCCGCGGAACTAACAGTGAAGATAAGTTTGTTCGAGAATGAAGCAGTGCTTTCCCGTCTTTTTAATCTTCCTGATAATAAAGACGTTGTAGTCAGGAAGTTTACATTGCCGTCAACTCCGGAAATTCCCGCTATGGCCGTTTTCCTTGAAGGTCTCAGTGATAAAAAGTTAATTAATTTTATGGTGTTGGCACCGCTAATGCTGCTGCCTAAAGATAGGGCAACAACACCTGGTAAAGACTTAGTTGAAACCTTGATCAATACCTACATCCCTGGTAATCAAGTAAAACTTGCGACTACATATGAAGAAGTGGCCAGTGGAATAAACGGTGGTGATACCGTTGTCTTTGTGGATGGTAGTGCGCAAGCGTTTATTATCGAAACCAAGGGGTGGGAGCATCGCTCGGTTGGAAAACCCGAGATAGAACCTTCGGTACGCGGCAGTCAGATGGCATTTACTGAAACGCTGCGGGTTAATACTGGGCTTATCCGCTCTCTTATGCGTAACAGCGACCTGACAACCGAGATACTTACAGTTGGTAAACAGAGTAAGACGCCTTGTGCCGTTATGTATCTAAAATCAATTGCCAATCCAGACCTGGTAATTGAGGTGAAACAGCGGATTAATGGAATAGTGACAGATTATGTTACAGATGCCGGAGTTCTTGAACAGCTTATTGATGACCACCCAAATATTCCTATGCCTATGACATTGTCAACCGAGCGGCCCGATAGGGTGGCACCCCATTTGTCAGAGGGTAGAGTGGCTATCCTTTTGGAAGGAAGTCCGTTTGCGTTGGTGGTACCGTTTTCGTTCATAAGTCTATTTCACTCCATCGACGATTATGCTTTTAAACCAATCCCCGGTACTTTTATGAGAGTATTGCGCATAGCTGGTTTGTTACTTGCCTCAATACTCCCTTCTTTATATTTAGCCATTAGCTACTTTCATCAGGAAGCATTACCAACTGATTTGCTACTTGCAATTGCTGCTGCCCGTGAACTCGTACCCTTTCCCGCTATCGTTGAAGTTATATTAATGGAGATATCCTTTGAACTGATTCGGGAAGCAGGAACCCGAATACCGGGTATGCTGGGTTCTACGATCGGCATTGTAGGTGCGATTATCATTGGACAAGCAGCCGTAGCGGCCAATATCGTTAGCCCGATCATGGTTGTTATTGTGGCGGTTACAGGACTTGCTTCCTTTACGATCACAGATTACCGTCTTTCCTTTGGTATTCGCTTAGCGCGTTTTGGCTATTTGCTGCTAGCAACAATGTTCGGGCTTGTTGGAGTGGCGGCTGGGATTATTCTAAGTTTGATACTTGTCTGCTCGATGAAATCATTTGGGGTACCATATCTTGTGCCGATTTCACCCAAGGTTACCCCTGGCTTTGATATTGTTGTGCGGGGGGCGGCCTATAGTCAGGAGACACGGCCAGATGAACTAAACACTCTTGATAGGAAGCGGCAGGCAAAGGTAAGCCGCCGGTGACTAACGGAAAAAAGCGAAAGGGAGGGAGCGAGTTGAGTTACCAAAGTGGAAATATGGGGATTGCCGAAGCTATGGCCATTGTGTTTGCGGTAACCTTCGTTCCGGTATTTCAGTCCATTTGGTCGATTACTATTGATCAGGCCAAAAGCGCTGCCTGGATGATACCTTGTATCAATGGACTAATTACCGGCAGCGTTTTTTTCCTTTTGCTGTATGTCATGGAAAAAGTCCCAGGAGACCTTTTGGACGTATCGCGTAAACTGCTAGGGAGCCCAATGGCTAAGTTGATTGGACTAGTGTATTTCGCACATTTTTACATCGAATCTGCCCTTCTATTACGGGAGTTTTCGGAAAACACGCTGTTAACAGCGTTGCCTTACCTTGAATTTTCAGTTGCAATCCTGTTCTATTCTTTGGTCGCTGCCGTTATTCTCTATCTTGGTATTGAGCCTCTCGCCCGAGCAAGCTATATTGTGATGCCGGTTATCGTATTTGCAGTTCTCTTTGTGGTCGTTTTTTTATACCCCAAGTTTATTGTTCTCCAATTAACCCCCTGGCAGGGACCTGGCATTGAAAAGGTTTTAATAAATGGCACGTGGGTATCAGGATTCAATTTCGGGTTACTATTGCTACCCATACTAGCGCGCAGTCTCCATGACGTAACAACAATTCGTTACGCTGCACTATACGGGTTTGGACTTAGTGTTGTGATGAGAATAGTCATGGTTCTGGGATTTACCCTGGTATTTGGCTCTGGTACTGGCAGGGAAAAGATGCTTCCCTTTTTTGAGATGACACGCGCGGTATATGTGAGCCGGTATCTGCAGCGAATTGAATCGTTATTTATCCTCTTGTGGGTTGTTGCTGGGATTATCGCTATCGCAGTGACGTTTTATGTGTCAATCTATATTATCACTAGGTTAGTTGATCTGCCGACGTATAAGCCACTCATTTTTCCCACGATACTATCGGCGGCGCAGCTTGCTATGCTGCCACCAGACATCACCAGCGTCTTACTGCTTCATGGAAATCTAGTAACTACCTGGTACAATATCGGTTCACTGGGAGTGCCGCTATTGATTTTCATTGCATTTTTTGTGCGCAGAAAGGGAGTCAAGACATGGTCCTCCGGCTCTTAGCGGGTATGTTGCTGGTTATTGCTTTCCTTATTACTGGCTGCGTTGGTTCCCGTGAAACTGACGATGTTGCCTATGTGATAGCAGTAGGGATCGATAAAGCCGAGGACGGAATGATGGAAGTAACCTACCAGATTGCTATTCCTAAAGCGCAAGGCGGCGGAGGGAAAGCAGGTGGCGAAGATGGTGGAAGCTTCATACTAAATTCAATTAAAGCAACTAACCTGGCCGAAGCTCGCAATTTACTTACATCTACTATGGGCCGATTCCCTAGTCTTTCGCACACCAAAGCTTTCATTGTTAGCGAAGAGTTTGCCCGGCAGGGACTTGGCAATTTGCTTGGCCCGATAATGCGTTTTAGGGAGTTTCGGGGGAGCATTATTCTTGTTATAGTGAAAGGTACTGCCAAAGAGTTTTTGCAAGCAAACAACCCTAAAATTGAAACCCAACTGTCCAAGTATTATGAAGGCCTGATCTTCGAAAGAAGAGAGTCAGGCTTCTTTCTTCAAACCGATATTCATGATTTTTATATACGGTTGAAAAATCCTGTAGGCTCACCTTATGCCTTGTATGCCGGCCTAAATCCTAAAAAAGGTACCAATAATCCTGCCGGACCCAAAGTTCCTCCTGAGAAAACCGAGGAGTATATACCGGGTGGAATGCCACGCTCAGGGGAGGAAAACCGTCCGGAATTCCTGGGTACGGCTTTGTTTCGGGCAGACAAGATGGTAGGATGGCTGACTAACGAAGAAACGAGAGCTGTGGAGCTTTTACAAGGGGAATTTACGCGTGGTTACCTTGTTGTAGAGGACCCGCTGGTACCGAAATCATCTATCAATATTAGTCTGCGGCTGGGTGAGCATCCAGCTGTTAAGCTGCGTATGGATGACGGCAAGGTCTCCATTACGGTTAAAGTGAGGATCGAGGGTGAGATTAGCAGTATTCCGAGTGGTATTAACTATGAAGTAGACGAATATCGACAGCTATTAGAGGCCCAGATAGCACAGCTAATGGAGTATCAAATACGTAAGATGCTGCAAAAAACACAAGAGCTTGGTAGTGACCCTATAGGTTTTATTGCTTATATGCGTCCTGAGTTTAAAACGCATGAAGAGATGATGAATGCGGATTTGCTAGAACTATATAGTCAAGCTGATATTCAAATCGATATTAAGGCAGCCATTCGGCGAAGCGGACTCATGTGGCGCTCAACGGAGATCTTGGGTAAGGATAAGTAAGGATGTGAGTGAATGGCGTATGTTATGATTGGGATTGCTCTGGTTGCGGGAATCCATGCCTATTCGTATGCCAAGGCTCTAAAATGTAGTGGCAATACTGTAGGTGCATTTGTGGTCTTACTATTCGTAGCGGCTAGTATTGGTTTGCCGATTTACCGAATGATAACGGCGCCATGAATGAAGAAGTTATAGACTCGCTAGCGGAATCGTTTATAATAAAGAAAGGTGCTTTCGCGTTGAGATTTAACAAAAACATTTGAAAGTCGGAGAAATTATCAATGAGCCATTTAGCAAAACGGAGAAAACTAAATTATATAAGGATACTTGGTTCATCAATAGGTGGATTTCTTGGTATTGCTGCTATAGCGTTTCTTTCCGAATTTAGCGGTGCAAGTTTTCTAATGCCCCCCTTTGGCGCTACTTGTGTAATTGCCTTTGTTATTCCCGAGAGTGCTTTTGCTCAGCCACAAAACATAGTTGGTGGGCATTTGCTATCCAGCACAATTGGCATACTATGCTATAACATCTTTCAGACTCATTGGTGGTCTTTGGCAATTGCAGTGGGGCTATGTATTGCTAGCATGCAGTTAACAAAAACGCTTCATCCACCTGCTGCAGCCGACCCTGTTCTTATTCTTATGCAGGGTGGAGTTCCATGGAGTTTCTTGGTTACACCAGTATTATTAGGTAGTTTAGTGCTGGTATTACTGGCATTAATTTATAATAATTTGATTGTCAACAGACCATATCCAAAAAAGAAATTCATTGGTACTCAGGTATTGGAAGAACGGATAAAACGAAGAGAAGATATAAAGATCGAAACCCGCGAAGTTCCTTCCGAAGGAAAATAATTAACGAATGCTATGCTGTGCGAGGGGAAGTCATAAGTATTGAATCTCTTGACTCATTGTCTGAATCAGTATATAATTATAAAAAAATAAATGTAAACTTTTGGGAGGAGTCTGTCAACAAGGCTCCTCTTTGTTTAATTTTGGGGGAGTCTGTAATTAAAGACTCCTATTTTGTTTACTATAGAATAAAGGGTCATTTGGGACAAGGAGGTAATCATGATTGAGCAACTGCCGGAGCTTCAGTCGATGATAGTTGCCTCGGCTACATATTTGTTATGTATTGCCGTGGGAGTAATTTTAAGCAAAGTTATCTTTCATAGATTCGACCGGATTGCTGCATTGTTTCTTGGATCTTACTACGAAGTATCTGGCAAAGCTATAAGAGGCATGCCAATGGTATGGGGAATCATCATTGGTAGTTATGGAGCCAGCCGCATTATAAATATAGATACCCATTGGCTGCACGTATTAGAGACGGTTACCGCTGTAGTAGGAGCCTTGTCAGCTACGATCATAGTTGCCCGAATCTTATCAGGTATCGTTCGGGTTTATGACGAAAAGGCGCAGGGTATTTTTCCGTCGGCATCTATTTTCGCAAGCCTTGTGGAGATCTCAGTCTATGTTATTGGCGTTCTTATCTTATTGCAGAATCTAGGATTTTCGATAGCACCACTATTGACAGCTCTTGGGGTCGGCGGCCTAGCCGTGGCGTTGGCACTACAAGAAACCTTGTCAAATCTATTTTCAGGGTTGCACATTCTTTTGGCCCGTCACATCAAAGTCGGTGATTATATCAAGCTAAGTACCGGTGAAGAGGGCAATGTTGTGGATATTTCTTGGCGGAATACTATTATTAAATCCTTACCAGATACAATGATCATCGTGCCTAACCAAAAAATCGCCTCCGCGATAATCACCAATTATTATATGCCTGATAAAGAATTATCTATTGTTGTTCCGGTAGGTGTAAGTTATGACAGCAACTTAGAGTATGTGGAACAAATTACCATCGAAGTAGCCAGGGAGGTTATGTTGAGTGTAGATGGTGGTGTTACAGAATTTGAACCTGTTGTACGGTTTCACTCTTTTGGGGCTTCAAGCATTGATGTTAATGTTATCCTTCGGATTAAAGAGTATGTTAACCAGTATAAGGTTAAGCATGAATTTATAAAACGTCTACATATGCGGTATCGTCAAGAAGGGATAGAAATCCCGTTCCCTATTCGTACTGTTCATATGAAACAAGTAGAGTGATCGTGTATTTATGAGGAGGTCGGAGGAAATGGTCAGTTCATCACTTGATATTGATTTGGATAAAATCAGGTATAACGCTGCGCAGGTAAAGCAAATGTGTCAGCAGCAAGGAATAGCTGTACTCGGAGTAACAAAGGGATTTAGCGCCATCCCTGAAATAGTGTCTGCTATGTTAGCAGGGGGCGTTGATGGTCTTGCTGATGCTAGGATGGAGAATATTGTTGAACTTAGAAACGTAGGTTTTGACCAACCGATTACCTTGCTTAGGATTCCCCGTCTGAGTAATGTTAAAAATGTAGTGCGTTATGCCACTATCAGTGTCAACTCGGAAATTACTGTAATCAAAGCATTAGCTGAGGAGGCTAAAAAATTACATACCCAGCACCAAGTAGTTTTAATGATTGATGTCGGTGACCTTCGGGAAGGCGTTATGGAAGAGCATGTGCTTGAGACTGTGAACCAGATTTCGCATCTGCAGGGCGTCAAACTACTGGGGCTAGGCACAAACATGGGATGTTTTGGGGGCGTTTTACCTAGTATTGATAATTTAGGACGGTTGGTTGAACTGGGAAATTCTATTCAAAACCAATTAGGAATACAACTTGAAATTATTTCGGGTGGTGGAACCTCTACCTTATCATTGGTAGAAGATCAGAAAGTACCTGCTGGCGTAAATCAACTGAGGATTGGTGAAGGAATACTATTAGGAACCGATAGTACCAATCAGAGGAGAATCCCGTGGCTTTGCGATGATGCTTTTCTTTTGAGAGCCGAGGTTATTGAGCTTAAGGATAAGCCTTCTGTGCCCATAGGCGATATCGGCAGAGATGCTTTTGGGAAGGTGCCGCAATTCACTGATGTGGGTGTCAGAAAGAGAGCCATTTTAGCGCTAGGAAAACAAGATGTGATTATTGAAGGAATTATACCTGTTGACGAAAATTTAAAAATTTTGGGAGCAAGCAGTGATCATCTTATTATTGATGTAACCGATTCGTCAACTAACATACAGGTGGGAGACAGTGTTTCTTTTCGCCTAACATATTCCGGAATATTATCAGCCAGCCAATCAAGATACATTAGCAAAAAATTCAGGGGAGGTTAATTATGGTCGAATTAGTTACCACCTTTAACAAGGAGCTAGTTCAGCGTTTAGTGGCACTTGAAGCAGATGCATTTGGTATTGGGGGAATGAATGAGTGGCACTTGGTACCGCTCATAAGACATGGGCATGTTTATATTATCCGAAAGAATGAGGACATAGTGGGAGCAGTCCAGTATTTTTTGGATTGGGACAGGCCGAAAAAGGCTTACATGATGGGGGTTTCAATCGCAAAAGAACATCGTGGCATGGGGATAGGAACCAAGTTTATACAGGATACATTTGAAGCCTTAGCCCAAGAAGGAATTGAAGAGGTCGAACTAACTGTGGATCCTGAAAATTTAACAGCCATTAAGATATATGAGAATAAATTAGGTTTTGTCGTTACAGACTTTAGGAAAAACGAGTATGGTGAAGGTGAAGACCGACTGGTAATGAAGACAGCGTTAGCCAAAAAAGGAGTATGCTGAAACTGGATTTCAGCATACTCCTTTTTTGGCTAACGCTCAATTTCCTGCAAAATATCAAAATACTTATTCCGCGCTCGCATCAAGTCCTCACTGGAGAGTTGTTTATCCACTGTCCGGCAGACAAATTTACCGATAACGGTGTTGCTGGCAGCCAGCAAAGCGCTAATGTTTTTCATACAATCCCCGGCATAACCGGAGTAAGGATAGTTGTCCGCAATAGCGAATAAAGCTACTTTTTGATTACGCAGTTCTTTTAGAAAAGAGGCCGCTTCAGCATCCGCTGTAGCCTGATCAACCAGACAAATCACTGAAACCAAATCGAAGTCATCTGCCGGAGAAGCAGCCTGCACGGTAATGCAAGGGGTGTCGCCAGGGAGTGTATCACGGATAGCCTGGGCGAGTTGTTGAGGTACGTTATCCTGACTGGAGAAAACAATTTGTGTTGCTAGTGTTTCTGGCCGGGATACAGTTTTTTTGGCAATTTGGGCGCTTGGCACGATGAGTACCCGGGCATTTTTGATTTCTTGTTCCAGGTTATGGCAAATGAAATCAATAGTTTGTTGTACCTGACGCATGGTCTGGTCACAGTCAAACACCAGATAAATTTCGATATGAGCTACCGCGTTTTCCATACGAACTTTTAGATCTAATATATCTTCGTATTGGTCAAAAAAACTAACAAGGCTTTTGAGTGCAACCAAGGCAACGGATTCTTCTATACTGTAAAATTTAAATAAATAAGACTGTTGTAGGGCTGCTTTGACATTGGGTTTTATTTGGCAAATACCAAGCTCGCCCCCAATCTTGGCAAGAAAGCGGGCCACCTGGACTAGTTCTTCTGCGCCAGCCTCTGAGATAAATTCGGTAGCAGAAAAATCGCAAAGAATTTTCCGGGCACCATCGTTAATGAGTTTGATCAAAGCTGATTTTAGGATAATTGCCGACTGATCATCAATACGGGTAGGGAGAGGGAGGCTTCTTACTGTCTCGCTGACTGCCATATAATTGCTCCTCAATCATTAATTTTGCATTTACTATACTACTTAGTGAAATTTTACCATAATTATTCACTGTAATATATACACCCTCGATAATTAGTTTTACGACAAAAAAGGAACTATATACCTTTTATGGAATAATATAAAAAATGATTTTTGGAGGAATTGAATAATGCTGATCAATAAACTAGGAAAGTCGTTTGTCTATACTACTGAACTGGGAGGTATCAATGGTATAGATATTGATGAAAGTATTGCTAAAGTCAGGGATTATGACGGTTTGGATGCAATTAATATACATGATTGCCCAAATGCGAGGCTGCGAATGAACTCAGTGATGGCGGCAGCTGTAATTAATCGGGCTACCGGCATTGAAACCATCCCCCATTATACCTGTCGAGATCGTAGTTTGTTAGGGACTCAAGCCGATTTGCTAGGAGCTCATGCCTTAGGGATTCGCTATTTGTTGCCGACAACTGGCGACGGTCCGCAGCATGGTCCTTATCAATCTGCGGCAGTATATGATTATAATACAGCTAAGTTGCTTGAGCTTATTAAAAACTTTAACCAGGGGAAAGATGCTAACGGCGAAGGGTTTAAGGGGCAGACTCAGTTTACCGCTGCGGCTACTGCTACTCCGGGCGCAGTCAACTTAGACGCCGAGATCGCTAAGATGCTGAGAAAAATTAACGCAGGCGCTGATTTCTTCCAGACTCAGCCAGTGTATGATGCAGGACAGGCCCTTGAATTTTTAGAAAAAGCCAGAGCTTTAGGTAAACCGGTGTTGTTAGGATTAATGCCATTAAAAAGCCTGAAGATGGCCGAGTTTGTCAATAAGAATGTCGCTGGTGTGACGGTTCCTCCAAATATTTTAGCCGAAATGGAGCAGGGTAAAACCGGTTTTGAGGTGGCGTGCGAGTTCATCAGGCACGTTTACCGACAGGTGGATGGATTGCATATATTCGGCATGGGTGATGTAGCGGTAACTAATAAACTGATCGCTTTTACAAGAAACCTGCTAAAGTAATATGGAGAGACTTATAGCACTGAGGCATCATGCTTCAGTGCTATATCTATGGTCCTTCGGACTTAAAAATTTTAAGATGATCCACCCATGGTTCCCTTTATGCTCGACCTCCCAGAACTCTCCGTCTGGTGATTTTTTATAGATTTTAACCACATCTCCTAGTTTTAATACCTCGACAATGGGGCTGGTAGGTGTTGGTTCGGCAAATAGTTTTACCTTATCAGTGTTAGTTACTGCTGTAAAAACAGCATGGGCTGGCAGGGAAAGGCAGATTGCAAGAGCCGCCAAGATAGCAATCACGAACGTAAATTTCCGTTTTTTCATAGAGAGCCTCCTGTCTAATGAATGCTGATGACCATAGATTTCAACAAGTTGAGCCTTAAGTCCTACGCCGGCTGTCACATTTCTGTCACACTTAGTGGATAAAATTAGAAAAAAGGGGGGCGGTAAGAATGAAAAAATTAGTGCTTTTAGTTTTGGCAATATTTGTAATGGCGATGTCTTCAACCGCGAGTGCTAAGGAGCGTCATCACGACTGGTCTGGATCGAAATTTAACAATGGGAGATGGCAACAATCCCACGCCGTATCAGAGAGGCATATGCCATTTAAATGGCATGAACGCCGTGACAGGGATACTGTTTCAAGGTATAGGCTTGAGCGTATCCATGACTATCGAATGAGTGAAAGGTTTCCAGGGTTGCATGCTTATAAATGGCGGGATCATAACGGCAGAAACTTCTACTACAATGGAAAACGCGTAAAAGATGCAGTATTATTTTACGATGATTCGGATGAGTTGGTTAGCGTTGGCTTTATGCGCGCTGGGAAATTTATCGTTATTCGGGATGATGACAGAAGCTATGAAACTCACGACGATTTTCTTACTTCATGGTTAAAAGTATTGATAGTAAATGAGATAATGAGAAGTTAGAAAAGAAGTGCTCTACAACCGATGATGACGGCTGTAGAGTTCTTTTTATTCTGTAAGAGAGCATAACTTTACCAATGATTTATTTATCAGGCAAGATGTAGGGATTTTGTAATTTGGTGCGAATAAATAAGTATGAGCAAAGCATTAAATAATCTTATCAAAGCTTATCAAGAGTTTTGTGCCGAGCAGGCTGAGACGGGCGGGTGTGAAACTTGTCCGATGTGCCGGCCTGTAGAGAGTGATGTTTGCAATGAGTTCTATATTCTGCAAAAACTGACTGAGCTAAGAAAGGGAGAAAGGCAGGGAGCTAATGACCGATCCGATTGAAGATTATAGGTATTTGCTTGCCCTCCATTTGCGAGATATCAGCAAGCGGTATGGAGTACTCTATTATGATGTACTTAGAGGTAAAATATCAGATGAGGCTCAGGAGGTGTATGCTGAGGGCTTGGCCCGGGTATTTGACTATATGAATATTCGGCACGGGTTGGAGTTGGCCGATGTTATGGTAGTTCATGAGACTGTTATGGAGATAGCCCTTGCAGAATTTATTGCTGTGGCATTAGTAGATTCTGTGGTGGATAATCCCAAGGCGTTACATTGATTACCTTGCCCTGTTAGAAAGTATAACTTTCCGTCTGGATAAGGGCAACATCGACTTCCACCGTCGCCAAAGGCTCGGCGCAAGCCGTGTTTTCTTTACCGGGATGCTATTGCAAGACAACGGACCATGCTTTGGTGGATAGGATTAGGGGGCAGGGGTTTGCATACTAAATTAGCCTACACAATACGAATCGCGATTCTAGCTAGCGTTGCTGCGATTTTAATGGTGCTGGAATCGCCTGTACTCTTTATGCCAGGTTTTCTAAAACTTGATTTTAGTGAAATACCGGCCATTATTGGCGCTTTTGCGCTTGGGCCTCTTGCCGGTTGTCTGATTGTGCTGCTAAAGAATCTGATTCATGTAAGCAGTACCCAGACGGCAGGTATCGGTGAGATGGCTAATTTTTTGGTAGGAACCTTCCTGGTTGTACCAGCCGCTTTCGTGTATAAATTGAGAAAGAATCGGACTGGAGCAATGGCTGCTCTTGTGACCGGAACACTGTCGATGACGCTGGCAGCCGCAGTTTTAAATTACTGGGTGTTAATCCCTTTATATCAAGTAGCGTTGAAATTTCCGCCGGAGGCCATAGTCAATATGGGAAGAGCGGCTAATCCGCTAATTGTTGATCTAAAGACGTTTATCGTTTTTGCTATAATACCGTTTAACCTGTTCAAGGGAATTATTGTATCGACAATTACGATGATGGTGTACAAAAAAGTGTCGTCAGTTTTGCATTAATGGGGTTGTGGAGGTTGAGTAATGACTGCATCAAAGCCGGATAGAGTGAAAACGGGTATCTATCGCCACTACAAGGGGAAGCAGTATCAGGTGATTGGAGAGGCTACTCACAGCGAAACTCTTGAACCTGTGGTAATTTATCGAGCGCTCTACGGGGAATTTGGTCTATGGGTGAGACCTAAGGCAATGTTTTGTGAAAACATTATAATTGAAGGCAGGGAAGTGCCTAGGTTTAATTTAGAGATAGAAGTATATTAAAAAAGCGAAAAGCTACCAAATTTGGCGGCTTTTCGCTTTTTTCTTATATGTCTAAACAATTTTAGAGAGCGGTGTCAGTTTGCCGACAATGGCCAGTATCTGGCGTACGGCCACCTCTAGTGAACCGGTGTTTTTTACAACATAGTTGGCTGTCTGCCAATTGTTAAACTCACCGGTACTGTTGGCATACTCAATACGGCGGTTGATAAGTTCATGACTATCGCCGCGATCTAGCATACGGCTAATAACTGTATCATAGTCTATCATAATGAATATGGACTCAACCCGGTGGGCAAGTAGTTTTTTTAGCTGGTTCAAACCTTGTGTCTCAACAGCAACAGTGCTTATTGGGTGCTGGTTGACTTTGTTCAAGACTTCGGCTTTACTTAATCCGTATAAATTACCTGAGTACTCAACCCGTTCGATAATCTCAGTTTTTTGGAATTCTTCCTTACTCACAAAGTAGTAGTGCCCGCCATGTTGCTCATCCGGTCTGGGTTTCCGGGTGGTGTGGCTCAGTATCTCTGGAATGCCATATTGGACAAGCTCTTTTTGAATACTGGTTTTGCCTGAGGCGGGGGGACCTATAAGCGCATATACTTTGTTCATAAATCCTCCGTTATCTATATGGTTAGTTTACTTCAAAAGGTCATAGGTAAAAAAAAACTTCTGGTTTATCCAGAAGCTTTCCGGCTCAAACTAAGCAGATATATCAATGGCGTTGCCCAAATGAGACGGTGAGATACGGGGTTCTGCCGCTGGGAGTTGGTCAAGCAGGTTCTGATTTTGCGTGACAGACGTATCCATAGCTTTTTTCATTACTAAAATACTGGCTTGATCACTGACTGTCAATTGCGAAGAGGCCATAGAAAGCGCTGCAATATCCATAGGTGTTCGCCTCCATTGCTATTATATGTTAATTATACTTCCGGGAAGAAGAGCAAGTCAATGCGACAATTGTACTATCTTGTTGCCTGTTAGTAAATACTAGCTTAGTATATCGAATATTTGTCTAAAAGGGCTGGGTAAAATTTATTTTTGTGGCACAAAAACAAAGCAGGAATATTAAGAAAAGTAGCCAATATATCCATTAATAAGTTTGTAAACCGGTTTCCTAAACCGATTTACAAAAAAGAAGGGATGATACCAATGATACCAAAATTAAATGTACTGCAAAAGATTATGGACTCTGGCGTAGTTGCTGTTGTTCGTGCAGAAACCTCCGAGCAGGCTGTCAAGATTGCTGATGCTTGCCTCAAAGGTGGCATTGCGGCTATTGAGATTACTTTTACTGTGCCAGGTGCTGCTGATGTAATTAAAGACCTTGCCGCTAACTATAAGAATGGTGAATTGATTATTGGTGCAGGCACTGTGCTTGATCCCGAGACAGCCCGCGTGGCTATTTTAGCTGGTGCTCAATATATTGTCAGCCCATCATTCAATCTCGAAACTGTCAAACTATGTAATCGTTACCAAGTACCCATCATGGCAGGCTGCATGACTATTAAAGAAATCGTGGAAGCCATGGAAGCAGGCACTGATATTATTAAACTCTTCCCGGGAGAAGCCTTAGGAGTATCTTTTGTAAAAGCGCTCAAGGGTCCGTTGCCCCAGGCACCTGTTATGCCAACCGGCGGTGTTAGCCTTGATAACGTACAAGACTGGATTAAAGCCGGTTGTGTAGCTGTTGGCGTCGGTGGCAACCTGACTGCCGGTGCCAAGAAGGGCGACTATGAGTCAATCACTGAGATTGGCAAACAGTTTATTGAAAAAGTCCGTCAAGCTCGCGGTATATAATAATTTTAAGAGGTGTAGACATGAAAAAAGTAGTATGTTTTGGTGAAATTATGCTCCGTCTGGCTCCTGTTGGTTACCAGCGTTTTGAGCAAACCCCTAGCTTTGAGGCTGTCTATGGCGGCGGCGAGGCCAACGTGTGCGTATCCCTGGCCAATTATGGCGAAAATGCATTATTTGTCACCAAAGTTCCTAATAATCCCATCGGCCAGGCGGCTGTTAACGAAATGCGCCGCTACGGTGTTGACACTAGCCAAATGATTCGCGGCGGCGAACGTCTGGGCATCTATTTCTGCGAAAAGGGTGCTTCCCAGCGTCCGTCCAAGGTAGTCTATGATCGCGCTCATTCCTCTATTTCCGGTGCCCAAAAAGGAGATTTTGACTGGAAAAAAATCTTCGAAGGCGCTACCTGGTTCCATTTTACCGGCATTACCCCAGCCCTGGGCGACAATGTAGCCGAGTGTGTGTTGGAGGCTTGTAAAGCTGCTAAAGAAGTCGGGCTGACTACAAGCTGCGACCTCAACTTCCGCAAAAATCTGTGGACAAGTGAAAAAGCTGGCCAGGTTATGGCTCAGTTTATGCCTTATGTGGACGTATGTATTGCTAACGAAGAAGATGCTGAAAAAGTATTCGGCATTAAAGCAGATAACACCGACATTACCGGCGGCAAGCTCAGCCACGAAGGCTACAAAGATGTTGCTATGAAACTTAAAGAACGCTTTGGGTTTAAAGCTGTTGCCATCACCCTGCGCGGCAGCATCTCGGCTTCTGATAACAACTGGGCGGCTATGTTGTATAAAGATAATGAGTTCTACTTCTCCCGCAATTATGCCATCCACATTGTTGACCGCGTTGGCGGTGGCGATTCCTTTGGCGGCGGCTTGATCTATGCCATGATGAACAATTACTCGAATGCTGATGCGCTTGAGTTTGCTGTAGCTGCTTCCTGCCTCAAGCACACCATTGAAGGCGACCATAACCATGTTACTGTTAGCGAAGTCAAGGCGCTAATGGGTGGCGACGGTTCAGGACGCGTACAACGGTAACAAAAATGTCTGTTACCATTGCAGAGGTTGCCAGGAGATCGGGTGTATCCAAAAGTACGGTATCAAGGTATCTAAATGGTTTGTATGACCATATGGGAGCAGATACCCGTGACCGTATTGCCCAAGTTATTGCTGAGCTTGACTATCGGCCTAATACGCTGGCCCGCAGCCTCAAGCAAAAACGCACCCACACAGTAGGGGCTATTGTCGCTAATATCTTGAATCCCTTTTCTACCAGTATTATCCGGGGAATTGAAGATACGCTGCAAGAAGCCGGTTTTAACCTTATCCTGTGCAATGCCGATGATGATCCTGCCAAAGAACGTGACTATGTCAACATGCTGGCAGATAAGCAGGTTGACGGTTTAATTATTAATACTACCGGCTGCAACAATGACCTTATTGCCCAGGTTAACCAGCATACCCCGATTGTCCTTATCGATCGAAAAGTTCCTGAGATTGGTATAGACACTGTGACTGTGGACAGTGCCAGTGGCGTCCGCCAGGCCATCGACCATATGGTCAGGTTAGGCCATCGCCGGATTGCCATGTTCACTCTGCCGTACGATCACGTCAGTCCCCGCCTGGAGAGGGTACAAGCCTATCAAGCCGCTTTGGCTGACCACGGCTTGCCCTTCCGGGAAGATTGGCTGATACGTACTGGTATTGAGGAAACCGAGATTATTGCTAAATTGCAAGAACTAGTTGGCGTTGGAGCCAGGGATGATAAGCCGACAGGGATTTTTTGTGCCAATAATCTGATTACCATGTCAGTAGTTAGAGTCTTAAAAAAACTCGGGATTACTGTTCCTGCAGAAGTCAGTGTGCTTGGCTTTGATGACTGGGATTGGGCAGAACTAATTGATCCGCCGGTTACTGTTATTGCCCAGCCTGTATATGCCATGGGTAATAAAGCGGCCTCAATGCTGATAAAACGACTAAAAGCTGTACGGCCTTCCCAAAAACCGGCAACTGTTATGTTTGAGCCGGAGTTAATCAAGCGCAAGTCGTGTGGCGAGTAGCATCAAGAGCTTTCCGGTATTGCCGGAAGGCTTTTTTTTCCTGAAATGTTTTGGTCTAATTTCCTCCTAACCTCATATACTGTTTATTGTGGTCATTAATTTAGGAGGTGGCAGGATGTTAGTGCATTTTCAGTGCGGCGCCATAATGGAAGTTGATCAGGACGGAATTCATGTTTGCCCGAAATGCGGTAAAACGATTAAACCCCGCGTTTCCCGCAAGTAAGCGGTGGTGGGCGGTTGACTGGTCTGGGGAATTTTGCTACACTAATAAAACGCATAGACGAATGGATGTAAAGGGTGACAATATGCTGCATGAGTTTTCCCGGACAGAACTGCTAATTGGCGCAGAGGGCCTGCAAAAACTAGCACAAAGCAAGGTAGCCGTTTTCGGTATTGGCGGAGTAGGTACTTTTGTTGTTGAAGGCTTGGTCCGCTCAGGTGTGGGCAAGTTTGTGCTGGTGGATGATGATTGTATTTGCCTGACTAATATTAACCGGCAATTACATGCAACGAGGAAGACAATCGGTAAACCTAAGGTTGAGGTAATGCGTGATCGCATTCTCGAAATAAACCCCAAGGCAGAAGTGACTATCTTTCAGGAGTTCTATCTGCCAGAGACTGCCGAGAGAATGTTTGCTGATGACTACAATTATATCGTTGATGCCATCGATACTGTTACTGGCAAGCTTGACCTGGTTATTCGCGCAAAGGCCAGAAATATCCCGGTCATCTCCTCTATGGGAGCCGGTAATAAACTTGATCCAACCCGGTTCGAAGTGGCCGATATCTTCAAAACCTCGGTTTGTCCGCTGGCCAAAGTCATGAGGCAAGAGCTCAGGAAGCGTGGAATCACTGCACTTAAGGTAGTCTACTCTAAGGAAGAACCACTTACGCCGATTGAAACAGAAAGTACCAGTTGTAATATTGGGTGTGTCTGCCCGCAGGGTACAACGCGCAAATGCACAACCCGGCGCCATATTCCGGGCAGTATTGCCTTTGTGCCGTCAGTAGTTGGCCTAATCATTGCAGGCGAAGTGGTTAAGGATATTGTTTTCGGCAGAGTGTAAAAAGAAGCTTTATGGGCGAAGTGCCCATAAAGCTTCTTTTATTCTTTTGTTCGTTTTTGATTATATACTTCCCACGCAGTCATGACCTTCTGCCGTGAAAACTCCAGGCGTTTGGCTGTTACCTTGCTCCCAGCTTTTTCATTATCAGCAGCTAGGTCATAGAGGGTGTTATTAAGTGAAGATACGATGGCCGTTAAGAGTTCATGTACGGCATCTTTATTCGATTCCAATAGGATAGCCTCCATTCATTAATTAAGTAATTAGATTGTCTGCTAACGGCAGAGCGATGTTGGTCGGCTGCAACCAGTCACCATAGATATCAATGTCATTTAGGATTATAGCGGGATATTTATGGAAATGCAATAACAAATTGTAGCATCCTAAATTGTGGTATTTCCAAATTGTAGAAAACTTAATTTTGCGAAAATATCCTGAGCTATTGCAGAGCGGAATCATCTATGTTATAGTGGGGTATATCAAATATTGGTCATCAGCAATGGCGCTATGGAGCAGAATTTCTGCCCATAGCTTTTGTGTTTTTTTAGAGGAATATGACTTAAAAGCAATGAGGCTTATCGCATTTATTTAATGCGGTAGGCCCTTGTCTTTTTTTAGCATTAGTAAGGAGGTGATGGGCTGTCTAGGATAATAAAAGGCTTCACGCGTATTACGAGTACTCGTGAAGCCAAGGCAAATCGCATTCCCCAAGTGGCGGCAAGGGTTTATTGACATGCCCAATCTCATTATAGTCGAAGCTCTACTATTTTTCAATAAACCCGCCAAAACCAAATCAGTTATTTAACAAAAAAAAATTAGGGAGGAATTCTTATGAGACAGGTAGCTATTTATGGTAAAGGCGGTATTGGTAAATCCACAACTACGCAAAACACGGTGGCCGCATTGGCTGAGGCTGGAAAACATATAATGGTGGTTGGCTGTGATCCTAAGGCCGACTCAACCCGATTACTACTAAACGGACTTTGTCAAAAGACAGTACTTGATACACTACGTGATGAAGGCGATGATATTGATCTTGATGATATTTTAAAGCCAGGCTTTAAAAACACCATGTGTGTTGAATCAGGCGGTCCTGAACCTGGTGTAGGCTGCGCTGGCCGCGGTATCATTACCTCCATCAATATGCTTGAATCACTGGGCGCTTATACTCCTGAACTTGACTATGTGTTTTATGACGTTTTAGGCGACGTTGTCTGCGGCGGATTTGCGATGCCGATCCGTGAAGGCAAAGCCGAAGAAATATATATTGTAGCATCAGGCGAATTGATGGCCCTCTATGCGGCTAACAACATTGCCAAAGGCATTCAAAAGTATGCCACTTCCGGTAAAGTCCGGCTCGGCGGCATCATTTGCAACAGCCGGAAAGTAGATAATGAATTACCTCTTTTAAAAGCATTTGCCGAAGAACTTGGTTCACAGCTCATTTACTTTGTTCCGCGTGATAATGTTGTCCAACGGGCTGAAATTAACAAAAAGACAGTCGTTCACTTTGAACCTGAGGCTGGGCAAGCCGAGGAATACCGTAACCTGGCTAAAGCCATTGACGAGAACAAAATGTTTGTCATCCCTAAACCTATGACCCAGGATCGTCTGGAAGAATTGATGATGCAGCATGGTTTTCTTGATGCTATTGCCTAAATCTAACTGACAATAATTTGAAGGAGTGAATGTTGTGATATTAATCAGAGCTATCATTAGACCGGACAAGAAAGACGAAGTACTGGCCGCATTATCAGAAGCTGGATTTAACGCTGTTACTGTTGTGGATGTTGTGGGACGTGGCAAGCAAAAGGGCATAAAAATTGGCGGTGTCGTATACGATGAAATCCCCAAATCCCTCTTGTTAATGGCTGTACGGGCAGAATACAAGCAGGAAATTGTTAAGGTTATTATGGAAGCGGCCAAAACAGGTGAAAAGGGAGCCTATGGCGACGGCAAAATTTTTGTCAGCCCCGTTTCAGAGGTATATACCGTATCAAGCGGCATGAAAGAACTGTAAAAGGAGGGCTGGTACCATGAAAGAGATTATTGCGATTGTACGCATGAATAAAACAGGTGCTACGAAGAAAGCCCTGGTAGAAGCCGGCGTGGCCGGTTTCACCGCCTTTAAGGTTATGGGGCGAGGTAAACTGATCGATGACCCAACGGTTGTGGCCGAACGGAAGGCTAAGATGATGGCCATGGCTGGTGCTGATGAGCAAGACGCCGAGATGCTGATTGATGGGTTTCTTGACGGGCACCGGTTGTTCCCCCGGCGGTTATTTACCATCCTGGCTCATGACGAAGATGTTCCTACAATTATCGAGGCTATTACGAAAGCCAACAGGACTGAGAATCAGGTGGGAGACGGAAAAATCATTGTCGTGCCGATGCTGGATGCAATCCGGGTTCGTACAGGCGAGTCCGGTGAAGAAGCAGTCTAATAGCAAAAGTAAAGGGGGTAAGCAGCATGGCTGTTACTGAAAAAGAATTACAAGAAATTCTAGACCAATATCCTTCCAAAGTCCAGAAAAACCGGAGAAAGCACATTTTAATTAAAGATAGCGGGCAACCGCCTCAAATTATAGAAGCCAACACCCGAACTGTTCCTGGCATAATCACCAACCGCGGCTGTGCCTATGCCGGCTGTAAAGGCGTAGTGCTTGGCCCGATTAAAGATATGGTTCATATAACCCATGGTCCCATTGGTTGTGCGTACTATACCTGGGGCACGCGCCGCAATAAGGCCAAGACAGATGATCCAAGCCAGTACTTCCTCAACTATAGCTTCTCTACAGATATGCAGGAAAGTGACATTGTGTTTGGTGGCGAAAAAAAGCTGGCAAAAGTAATTGATGATATCGTGGATATCTTTCATCCCAAGGCTATCACGGTTTCTGCTACCTGCCCGGTAGGGCTTATCGGCGACGATGTGGGCGCAGTAGCCAAAGCGGCAGAGGGCCGTCACGGCATTCCAGTACTATCGTTTAGCTGCGAAGGTTATAAAGGCGTCAGCCAGTCTGCAGGTCATCATATTGCCAACAACATCCTTATGGACAAGGTAATCGGCGCCTCAGATATGGAAGAGGCTCCTGGCAAATATGCAATCAATATCCTCGGGGAGTATAACATCGGTGGCGATAGCTGGGAGATTGAACGAGTCCTCAAAGAAATCGGCTATACCATTGTATCGGTTATGACTGGTGATGGGTCTTACAAAGATCTAAGAAACGCGCATACGGCAGAACTTAACCTGGTGCAGTGCCACCGCTCGATCAACTATATTGCCGAGATGTTGGAGACCAAATATGGAACCCCGTGGCTTAAAGTGAACTTTATTGGTGTCAATGGCACCATTGATTCCCTGCGAAACATGGCTCAATACTTTGGTGATCAGGCGCTGATTGAAAAAACCGAGGAAGTCATCGCCCGGGAAGTGGCTCGCGTTGAACCCTTGATGGATCAGTACAAAAAGATTTGCGACGGCAAAACAGCCTTCTGCTTTGTGGGTGGCTCCCGCGGTCATCATTACCAGGGGCTCTTTGCTGAATTAGGTATCGAAACCGTATTGGCTGGCTATGAATTTGCGCACCGGGACGACTATGAGGGGCGTGAAGTAATTCCCACTATTAAAACCGATGCTGATACCAAGAATATTCCTGAACTGCATGTTACCACTGACGAACGGCGTTTTCGTCTGAAAGTATCCCCAGAAAAGATGGAAGAACTGAAGAAAAAGATTCCACTCAGCTATTATGCCGGTATGAATGCAGAAATGAAGGATGGCAGTATCATTGTCGATGACCTCAATCATTTTGAGACAGAAGAGTTTATTAAGATCCTGAAACCCGATATTTTTGCCTCAGGGATTAAAGATAAATATGTGATTCAAAAGATGGGCATCCCGGCAAAACAGCTTCATTCATACGACTACAGCGGCCCTTATGCCGGTTTTAATGGCGCAGTAAATTTCGCCAGAGACGTAAGTATGGGTTTTGCTTCCCCCACCTGGAATTATATTGTTCCGCCCTGGCAGGATGAACCCCTCTTAAGCGGTACTGTAAACGAGGAAGGAGTGGCCTAATATGTTAGACTGTACACCAAAAGAGATAAAACAACGTCATGGCGCAGTAATTAACCCAGCAAAAACTTGTCAGCCTATTGGGGCCATGTACGCCGCACTCGGGATTCATAGCTGCCTGCCGCATAGTCATGGCTCGCAGGGCTGCTGTTCTTTCCATCGTATGCACCTATCCCGCCATTTCCGCGAACCAGCCATGGCATCTACCTCAAGCTTTACCGAAGGTGCTTCAGTATTTGGCGGTGGTGCAAACCTAAAAACATCGATTAAAAACGTTTTTTCTATATATAATCCCGAGGTTATGGCCATTCATACCACTTGTTTGACTGAGACCATCGGCGATGATATCCCCAGTATTATTAAGTCTGCTGAAGTTCCCGAAGGTAAGCTGGTCATCCACGCCAACACTCCCAGCTATCAGGGCTCCCATATTACTGGTTTTTCCAATATGACCAAAGGCATGGTTACCTATATTGCCGAGGCAACTTCTTCAGCAAAAAAGGAACAAGTAAACATCATTCCAGGGTTTGTTAATCCTGGCGATATGCGGGAGATTAAGCGGCTTGTCAAGGCGATGGGCATCAAGTTTATCATGTTCCCTGATACTTCAGGGGTTATGGATGCGCCGATGACAGGGAAGTTTTCCATGTACCCAAAAGGCGGGGCTACTGTGGCCCAGATCAAAGACAGTGGTAATTCCAAATTGACCCTGGCTCTTGGCCGGTTTGCCTCTAATGATGCGGCTGAAGCGCTGACGAAAAAATGTCAAGTCCCATCAACAGCCCTCAAGACGCCGATTGGTATTAAGGCGACAGACGCCATGCTGTTAACCCTGCGCCGGGCCTTTGCCCAGGATGTGCCAGCAGAGCTTGAAGAAGAACGGGGCCAGTTAGTAGACATTATGACAGACACCCACTTCCACTTCCATGGCAAAACAGTGGCCATCTTTGGTGATCCTGATATTGTTACAGGGCTTACTGAATTTGTCCTAAGCCTGGGTATGGTGCCACTGCACATCCTGACAGGGACACCAGGAGGCGCCATGGGTTCATCTGTCGGCAGTTTTGAAGATGACGTCAATGAGATGATATCCCAGGCCAAAATTACGGCTAATGTTAAAGCTGGTGGGGACTTATTTACTTTACACCAGTGGATCAAGAATCAGCCAGTAGATCTTATAATTGGTAACACCTATGGCAAATATATTGCACGCGCTGAGGACATTCCCTTAGTACGGGTCGGGTTCCCTGTCCTGGATCGCAGTGTACATTCCTATTTGCCGATTGTTGGCTATCGGGGAGCTATGCGGCTAATTGAGAGCATCAGCGGGGCGCTCTTAGAGCGGGCTGACCGTGATGCTGCTGACGAAGATTTCGAACTTGTTATGTAAATAGATTGGAGGTAAAGCGCATGAGCGAGACGGCTGCAGCCATTAATGCAAGAGAAGAATTTATTGCTACTAAAGGACGGCGCAAAAATACAGTAAAGTGCGATGCGGACAGCATTGCTGGCTGTGTCAGTCAGCGGGCTTGTGTGTACTGTGGTGCCAGAGTGGTTTTAAATCCAGTTACTGATGCCATCCATCTGGTACATGGCCCAGTTGGCTGTGCTAGCTATACCTGGGACATCCGCGGCAGCCTGTCAAGTGGCTCAGAGCTTTACCGCAATAGTTTTTCTACCGACTTACGTGAACAGGATATCATCTTCGGCGGGGAAAAGAAACTGGCCAGGACGATTGATGAACTTGTAGCAAAATACCAGCCAAAATTAGTATTTGTATATTCTACTTGCATTGTTGGTGTAATTGGCGATGACCTAAAAGCCATATGCAAGGCAGCGGCCAGCCGCCACAATATTGAGGTCATTCCTGTAGAATCAAGCGGCTTTATTGGCAACAAATCAGCCGGTTACCGGGCAGCCTGTGAGGCATTGTTAACACTCATAGATCCGGTTGACCGGCCCGAAGCGGCCGCCAGCAAGACACTAAACTACATGGGTGATTTCAATCTGGCCGGTGAAGCCTGGATTATCAAAAACTATCTTGCCCAATTAGGTGTCAAGGTCAACACGGTGTTTACTGGCGATTCGACTAGTACTGCGCTCAAAACAGCGGCTAAGGTATCCCTTAATATTGTACAGTGTGCCGGCTCAATGAACTACCTGGCTGGCAAGCTGCAGGAACTGTACGGTATCCCTTATATGCAGGTGTCGTTTCTGGGGGTAGAGGATACATCTAACTCACTGCGCAATATTGCTGACGCGATGGGCGGCGGTGAGATCAGGGCCAGGGCTGAGGTACTTATTCGGCGGGAGACTGATCGAGTGATGCCGGTTATCAACAAGTACCGGGAAAAGCTGGAAGGAAAAAAAGCAGCCGTCTATGTTGGTGGAGGCTTCAAGGCCATCTCGCTGATCAAGCAATTCCGTGAAATCGGCATAGAGGTTGTGATGGTTGGTACCCAGACCGGACAGCGTGAAGACTATGAGACCATTCATGAGCTGGTTACAGATGGTACAGTCATTTTGGATGATGCCAATCCGGCAGAATTGGAACGGTTTATGACCAGCCAGGGAGCACATCTCTTGGTTGGTGGCGTCAAAGAACGGCCGCTGGCCTATAAGCTGGGGCTGGCCTTTATTGATCATAACCATGACCGCAAACATCCCCTGAGCGGTTATGACGGTGCCATTAATTTTGCGAAGGAAGTGTACTCTACCGTGTGTTCGCCGGTATGGCGCTATACTGTCCCTAAAGGAGGTGGCTGATATGGAAAACCCTTGTCATATGTGTATGCCTATGGGCGGGATTTTGGCGCTCAAAGGCATTGAAAATGCCATGGTAATTGTGCATGGGTCACAAGGCTGCAGCACCTATATGCGGCGGCATATAGCTGAACATTTCAACGAGCCTATCGATGTCGGCTCCTCTTCCCTCAATGAAAAAGGAACAGTATATGGCGGTGAAAGCAACCTGCGCCAGGCGCTTGATAATATTATTAGGGTGTATCAGCCCGGGATAATCGGCGTTGTTACTACTTGTCTGGCAGAAACCATAGGCGAAGACATCGCCAGAATAGTCAAAGACTACAGGCAGGAAAAGAGTCTGGCTATGCCCATCGTCGCGGCGAATACGCCTGGTTATGGCGGCAGCCACAGTGAGGGCTACTGGCTGACAGTCAGGCAGCTAGTTGAGACATTGGCAACCAAGACTGAATCACATAACAAGATCAATGTGTTTGTTCCCAACATGAGTCCGGCAGATATTCGCGAGCTGAAACGTTTGCTGGCTGCTATGGATATCGAGTATACACTGTGTCCGGATATTTCGGATACACTGGATCAGCCCTATCTTCCCAACTACAGTAAGGTGCCGGTAGGCGGCACCCCTGTTGCTGATATTTGCCTGATGGGGGGAGCGCCAGCGACAATCGAGCTGGGGGTCACAGTAGATGGTAGTGTATCACCTGGCAGGTATTTACAAGATGCTTTTGGCGTACCACTCTATACTGTACCTATTCCGATTGGAATTGAAAACACCGATGCCTTTATGGCAGTCCTTGAGACCATCAGCGGCAAAAGCTGGCCGCCAGCGATTGAGCGTGAGCGGGGGCGGCTCATTGACGCCATGATTGATTCGCATAAATATAATTTTGCCGGGCGGTGCGCTATTTTTGGTGATCCGGACTTGGTATATGCCGTGACGCAGCTCTGTCTGGAAAATGGCATTCAGCCGGTCGTGGTAACCGGAGATAAAAATGGCAACCTTGCTAAGCTGCTTCCTCAGACTGAGATGACAGCTGAAACCGTTGTGCTGTCAGACCCTGACTTTAACTTAGTACGCACACATGCCAAAGATGGCAATGTGAATATTGCCATCGGTCATTCGGACGGACGGTTTCTTACCGAACGGGATGATATTTCTCTGGTTCGTTTAGGCTTTCCCATCCATGACCGGGTGGGGGGACAACGCCTCTTATCCATAGGGTATAGCGGAACAACACTTCTCTTGGATCGGGTGACAAACACCCTGCTGGAAGATAAGTATAAAAATTACCGCAAGAATATGTTTAATAAGTATTTCGAACAGCCTGAACAGCCGAAAATTGAACTCCAAGAAAGGGGGTGGCCACTCCTATGACGAGTGTGCTTACCGATAAACATCCTTGCTTTTCTGCTAACGCCCAGCATCAATATGCTCGCATGCATCTGCCGGTGGCGCCCCGGTGTAATATTAGCTGTAACTACTGCAGCCGCAAGTTTGACTGTGTTAACGAAAGCCGCCCAGGGGTAACCAGCGAGGTGCTGTCGGCGGTTGAGGCCAAAGAAAAATTTGAACGGGTTAAAGCTGAGATTCCTAATCTCAGTGTTGTCGGTATTGCTGGCCCTGGTGATGCTTTGGCCAACTGGGACGAAACCAGGGAGACTATTGAGCTCATAAAGCAAGTTGATCCGGGCATGATATTTTGTCTGTCAACAAATGGGCTGTTATTGCCTGAATATGCTCCGGCGTTAATCAAGCTTGGAGTAAAACATGTTACCGTAACGGTGAACTGTATTGATCCTGCTGTTGGGGCGCAAATCTATGGGACAGTGAATTATCAGGGCAAACGTTATGTCGGCATTGAGGGTTCGGAGATTCTTTTGCATAACCAGCAGGAAGGGATTATGTATCTGGCCGGCCATGGCGCTACTGTCAAAGTAAATATTGTCATGATTAAACTGGTCAACGACTGGCATATACCTGATGTTGTCAGCAAGGTAAAACAGCTGGGGGCCTGTATGACAAATATCATGCCCTTTATTCCGGCACCTGGCAGCGTGTTTTCCGGTCTGCCAGCGACAAATATGCGTGATGTTAATGAGCTTCGGGCCAGCTGTGCCGGTGAATTGAAACAAATGACTCATTGCCGGCAGTGCCGGGCAGATGCTATCGGCCTGTTAGGCCAAGACCGTGCTAACGAGTTTAGAAGCTGTGCCAGCCAGGTTGAGCCTGTTACCCCCAAGCCAGCGCCGTTTATCGCTCATTATAAGGTTGCTGTTACCACCAAATCAGATAAATTGGTTGATTTGCATTTCGGTCAAGCTGAAGAATTTAAGATATATCAGGTTAATGGCAGCCGGTATGCGCTTGTGGAGACACGTCAGTTGGAAAAATACTGCACAGGCAATGTGGAATGTGCCAGCGAGGATGAGCGGCGAGAAGCGCTGCTGACAGCTTTGAGCGACTGTGACGCTGTATTGACCATGCGGATTGGCTATCAGGCCCAAAAGCGTCTGCTAAAGCGGGGCATCATGTCGGTCGAATATTGCTATACGGTGGAAAGTGGGCTTTGCTACGCCGCAGAGCAGCTTGATTTAAAAGCGGCCGCAGCGGTCTAGCTGTAAGGGAGGAAGGAAAATGGCGCGGGAAATCGCAGTGTTTATTGGCGGGAATGGCAGTACTGCCGCCCTGGAGGAACCAGGAAAAGTAGTTGTTTACCGCCGCCAGCAGGGAAAGTGGCAGCAGGTTGGCGAGACAGCGTTTTGCCTTAATCATACAAGCGGCATGGCCGGAGTGCGGCGGCAATTAGCGGCGATGATTGAAGTATTAGGTCAATGCCGGGTATTTGTTGCCCGTGCAGTATCTGGTCTGTTATATAAAGAGCTTGAACAGGCTGACTTTAGTATTTGGGAGTTTAGTGGCAGACCAACCGACTTTCTGGAATATGTTTTAGTGCAGGAAGAGCTTGCCGCTCGCCAGCCAGCGCCTGCCGCAGCTCCAGCGCCAGCCATCGTTGAGACAGGGCCAGGCTGCTACCAAGTGTCACTGAAGGATGTTCAGCAAAGCGGCGGCGGACTAACCTCCAAGCAAGTGTTACAACCGCTGCTGAGTGGTAACTTCTATCAGGTAGAGGTCTTGTGCAGCCACATTCCACCCTGGTTGGAGACTGAATGGGCATGCGGACGCTTTGACTGTAAAGCCGAGAAGCAAGTAAATGGGGTTAAGCTGGTAATAAAAAAACAAAGTTGCGGGTGAGTTGTATATGAGCAGGCCAAACTGGATTGATCACACACTAAATGAAGCTGTCAGGCTGCAGTATACCGGCGGACAGCTTGCAGAGCTTGTCGGCCTGCTGTCCGCGCTGGGGATTGAGCAGGCTGCCATTGGACTCGATGAGTGGCACCGGTATTATCCGGATTTGGCTGACACGCAAAAGCACCTTGAACTTTGCGGAATTCTAGAATTATCAGGTAGTGAACTTGGGTTGGCCGAGCAGGCAGGTATCAAGCAGGTAGTCCTAGTCTGCCGCACTGCTAATCAGGCTGAGTTTAGCGTGAAGCTCGAAGCGGCTATGGTCGAAGCTGGCAGGCGCGGCTTGCGAGCTTCGCTGCTGTTAGAAGACTTAGCCGGCATTAGAGCATCAGAGCTAGGTTCTGTTGCGTCAATAATAAATGGCTATCCCATTACCACCGTTATTTATGGTGACCGAACGGGTAAAGGTAATCCTTTTACTATCTTTGAGCAAATAACTGTTCTAAAGAAGAGCTTGAACTGCCCTGTTGGTATCCAAGCCGGCAATGCCTATGGCTTGGCAACAGCCAATACGCTGGCGGCGCTGAAAGCTGGGGTTAGTCAGATAAACACGTCAATAGCCGGAGCCGGTGGATTTGCTCCCTGGGAAGAGGCGTTGATGGCTGCTAAACAACTGGCAGGGTCAGCTGTTGAGATACCGTTAGATTTGGCAGCTGGCTGTAGGCAGGTCCTGACAGCGTTGAATTTGAGTGTAGCCGAGAGCAAAGCTATTATTGGTCCTGCGATTTTTGCTCATGAGTCAGGTTTGCATGTTGACGGTGTTAATAAAGATCCCTGGATATATGAACCGTTTGCGCCAGAAATGGTAGGGCTAAGGCGGCAATTTATTATTGGCAAACATTCAGGAACTGCGGCTCTGAGAACAAAATTTGCGACTTGGGGTATACGTCTGGAAGAAGCTGAGACTAGAGCCCTGCTTACCCATGTACGAGCGTTAGCTGTTCGGAAAAGGGCAGCCATTACTGATGACGAATTACAGCGCTTGTATTTATCCTGTTAGAAAGTATGACTTTCCGCCTGGATAAGGCAACATCGACTTCCGCATTCGCCAAAGGCTCGGCGCAAGCCGTGTTTTCTTTATCAACAAGCTGAAGGGGGCAGACATATGCAAGAACTCAAACAATGCGTCCTTATTGATACAACCCTGCGGGACGGCGAACAAGCGGCCGGGATTGTGTTTACTGCCATGGAAAAACTGGCTGTTGCCACAGCCCTTGATCAAGCTGGCGTAACCTGGATAGAAGCCGGTACTCCAGCGATGGGTCAGGAAGAAGGCGAGGCCTTGAGGCTTATTCTTGATGCACGGCTAAAGGCAGTGGTATTTGCCTGGAACCGCGCCTGCCGTGAAGACATCGAGGCTTCTATCGCCTGTGGTTTTGAGTTTTTGCATATTTCTGTACCAGTGTCTGACCTGCATATCCATAGAAAGCTAAAGAAGAGCCGGGAATGGGTGCTAAATCAGCTAACCTCTGCTATCCTTCTGGCACAAAGCCATGGCTGCTCGGTGTCGGTTGGCGCCGAAGACGCATCAAGGGCCGATCCTGAGCAGTTTCTTGAGCTGGCTGAGCTTAGTGCCAGACTAGGGGCTGTGCGTATTCGGTTTGCCGATACTGTTGGGCTGCTAGACCCATTTAGCAGCTGGGAGCTAATGGCCGACTTGTCTGCCCGTTGTCCGCTGCCGATAGAGTTTCATGCCCATAATGATTTTGGTCTGGCAACAGCTAATACCTTAGCTGCCTTACAGGGCGGGGCTGTATTCGCCAGTGTAACTGCGGCTGGTATTGGGGAGCGGGCAGGAAATGCGGGGCTTGAGGAAGTAGTAGCCGCGCTTAAAGAGGTATATGGATGTCCAGGTACGATTGACTTGGAAGCGGTAAAAAAAATAGGCCGCCAAGTAGCGGCCTTAAGTGACAGACGAAGCTTTCCTTTTTCTGCTAACACTTTATAGAGCATTCTAAAATGCTTGATGTGCCTGCCCGTTCGTGCGTCTTTGCGGACGGGCTTTTATAATGTTTTCCTGGATTTCGTGATTAGTGCGCGGACCAGATAGCACTGTAATCGAGGACAGGTTTTTGCTAAACCCTTTACCGTGAGCATATTTAATCGTAGTTTTCACGGCACTACCTCCTCTGCTTTAGTAACCTATTTGTCGAAACGCTGGTAGTATTCCCGGTATTTTTTAAACTCGGGATCGGCAGCTATGTCGCTTTCTTGGCTGCGGTCAAGCGCGGCTCTGGGGCAGAACTCTGAGGAAAACTCACAAGAACTGCTTTCAGCGCAAGCATCGCAATCCATAAACCTGTGCTGCAGCACAAACCCCACCTCCGGAGGTAATATTCGCGCTAAAAAAATAACGCTTATGATAGTTTTTGAAACAAATCGTCAGATTATTCAAAAACATTTTATTCCAACTCTATATTTCCCGTATTTTTTTCATGATACGCAAATTATTTGCAGAAATTAACCTATTTTACCTTACCTATGCCCTTGATGGTATACAAGTGAGTGGCTAAGTCTACTTTATTATCTGTGCACAGAATGGTATAATATAGAAACTGGGACTATAGGAAAAGTGGTGGAATGTGATGAAATTAGGCCAAGTTGGCCAGCCATATCAGCCAGGCCAGGATAAGTTAGAAGAAAAACTTATTTACCGCTTGGATAATGACGGGCATGGCCTTGTTATTGTTAAAGCAGGAATTTCTAACCAGGAAGTGGAAAATATCCAAAACGGAGCCGCCGAATTAGGTATCTATATTGATGGCCCGATTATTTTTTTACTCTTTAAGTTTGGGACTGGCAGCTGGAACGATGCACCCTTCTCCTGGCACACTGTGCCGAGGGGCATTCGCGTGTATCCGGAGGAAGCCGAAGATTCGACTACGCTTAAGGTTACTCTCGTGGAGGCTGCTGACGGCATAGTTCGTGCTGGGCGACAAGTGGCGCTGACTCCGGAATTTGCCGGTAAGCTTAATGAGGCCATCAGGGTTCAGGCTAATGGCAGCTTTAACGGTTTGTCGTATGGTAAGCATTTGAATGTTGTGTATAATCAGTATACTGCTGAGGATATGGCAGAAATCGCCGACGCTCGTATGGCGTAAAAATATATAATTGTTGAGAGGAGAATTTCAATGAATGAGTTTAAGAGCTGGCACAACCAGACAATTGGGGCCAAAGTAGTAGAAGCCCTGCAAAAGAACAATTTTACTGCGTCCTATGTAAATACCAAACAAGAAGCGCTAGACAAGCTGGCTGCGCTTATCCCGGGTGATGCTGCTGTAGGAATCGGTGGCTCGTGGACAATCAAGGAAGTCGGGATAGATACCCTTTTGGTAGAGCGGGGTAACACGGTTTACAATCATAATATACCTGGACTGTCGCCTGAGGAGTCCCTGGCGCTGCGCCGCAAACAAATGACCTGTGATATATTTTTAACAGGCACCAATGCCTTGACGTTAAAGGGTGAACTTGTTAATGTTGATGGAGCCGGTAATCGGGTTGCCGCTATGATTTTCGGACCTAAGAAGGTTATTGTCATAACAGGTATAAATAAAATTGTAACAGATGTAACCGCTGCTATGGAACGGATTGAACTGTTTGCCGCCCCAATCAACAACAAGCGACTGAACCGCCCTAACCCCTGTACTGTGACTGGTGAGTGTATGGATTGTCAAGGACCGACCCGGATTTGCAATGTCACGACAGTCATGCACAAGAAGCCGGCAGTTACCGATGTCGAGATTCTAATTATTGGTGAAGAATTAGGTTTTTAATTTAATAAAAGCTAAGCTTGTACGGCAGCGTATTATAATGCGCTGCCGCTATTTTTTTGCACCCAGCTGGGTGCTTAATGGTTGGTAAGTCACAATGATTAATAGTGATTAAAACTATGGCATAAAATTTGCATAGTTTTAGTCTAGCTAGCATTTATTTATAATCGAAAGGAGACGATCACAGTGCTACCAAATATGTTTCTGATACGCCAGAAGTTTGAAGGTAACTCAATTGATAATATTGCCGACGGGGTACATGAAGCTTTTGTGCAGGTTGATTTAGAAAGTGAGGTCAAAAAGGGCCAAAGAATTGCTGTAGCTGTTGGCAGCCGGGGCATTGCGAATATTAGTGCCATTGTCCAGAGTGTTGTCAATGAGCTCAAGCTTCTAGGTGCTGAGCCATTTATAGTACCGGCAATGGGAAGCCATGGCGGAGCAACTGCAGAAGGTCAGGAACAAGTATTGATGTCTTTGGGGGTAACGGCGGAAAAAATCGGGGTGCCTATAGTCTCAAGCATGGAGGTAGAACTGATAGGTCAAACTGCAGATGGAGTTCCTGTATATTTGGATAAGTCAGCGTTTGAGTCTGAAGGAATTTTCCTAATTAATAGAATCAAGCCACATACTGATTTTGATGCACCTGTTGAAAGTGGTTTAATCAAAATGATTGCCATTGGTTTGGCGAAACACAAGGGCTGTGTGACGATCCATACTTACGGCCTTGCAAAATATATACCTCAGGCTGCAGAAACTGTTTTAAAGAAGGGGGCAATCATCGGCGGATTGGCTATAATTGAGAACAGTAAGGAGAAAACAGCACACCTGGAGGTTATAAAAGCCAAGCAACTTTTGACAAAAGAGCCGCAACTGCTGGAAAAAGCGAAAAAACTAATGGCTCGTCTTCCTTTCAAAGAGTTAGATTTTCTAATAGTCAGGGCAATGGGTAAGACGATCAGTGGAACCGGCATGGATACCAATGTGATTGGACGCCAAAGGGTAGAGGGTTTACCTGAGCCTGATAGCATCAAAATTAAGCGTATTGCGGTGCTTGACTTAATGGATAATTCATACGGGAATGCCCTGGGAATTGGTTTGGCTGATTTTACCACCAAAGGGCTGGTTGATAAAATAGATTTTAAGGCTATGCATGCAAATGTTATCTCTACCGGATACCTGGAACGAGGAAAAATTCCCATTTATCTGGATACTGAGCGTGAAACCATAGAAACAGCTCTAAAAACCATTGGCCCGGTCAAACCAGAAAAAGCTACTATTTGTGTTATTCGAAATACCCTTGAGCTTGAAGAGTTAGTAGTATCAGAAAGTCTGCTGCCGGTTGTTCAAAAATTAGAAAATGTAGAAGTTATTCACAGTATCGGACCATTGCCCTTTTCCAATAATGGTGTATTACAGCTGTTTTATGGTAGTTGATATTTCAACTGAAAGGCGGCAGTCTAAAGGAAGATGTGTTTAGGTTGGCGAATGATTACTACAGTGCAATTGATCTGTGAATAACAGTTGTGCTGCCGCGAAAAAGCGACAGGTGCATGGAGCCATAATTTAAAGGGGTGTGGTGTAGACGATATGGGAATCGAAAAGGAAGCACTATACAAAGTAATCTTGGACAACATGCCTGAAGGTATCAATGTGATTGACTCAGAGGGATGTATTGTCTATGCGAATAAGGCCTCTGCAAAATATGCTCATGCAGCTGATCCGGCTGATATGTTTGGTAAACCTATCACTAGGTATTATTCCAAAGCTGCTGTATTAGAAGTAATTAGTACAAGAAAGTCCATGAACGATGTAAAAATAACACATGCAAATGGTCGAACCTTTATTGTGAACGCATTTCCGGTATATTTTGAAGAGGTTTTTTTTGGCGGGGTTGCATCGTTCCGGGATATCACCGAAATAGAAGAGTTATCAAAGAAAATGGAAAGTTTGGAACTCGAGCTGGCACTTAGCCAAGGGACCGATATATTTGATATTTTTATTGGCAAATCCTGCAGTTTAAAAGGGGCTATTGATAAAGCACAACGGAGTATTGCTGCGATTGGTGGTCCAAGACACTCGATTATTCTCGGTGAAACAGGTACGGGAAAAACCATGTTGGCCAAGGCGATGTACTATTTTGCAAAAAAGATAAAAGTAATTAAGCCAGATGCCCCTTTTATTGAAGTAAATTGTGCTCAATTTACTAATCCTGATATTGCTGTTATGGAAGTGTTTGGGACAGAGAAGGGAGCCTATACCGGCGCGACAGATAAACCAGGTTTAGTTGAGTTGGCAAACAAGGGAGTGCTCTTCTTAGACGAAGCGCATGCCTTGGTTCAACATCAGACCATGTTACTAAAGCTTATCGAGTCGGGGACGATAAGGAGAATTGGCGGCAGAACCGAGCGAGAGTTAGATTTAATCATTATTGCAGCGTCAAGTAAAAATCTAAAAAAAGAGTTTTTACCTGAATTGTATCAACGGATTGCTCAGTATCAAATTGATATACCACCTTTACGTGAGCGCAGTGACGCAGAACGTGAATCTATGTTGAATTATTTTGCAGGCCAATATATTCTACGAGCAAAAGAACGGAATAATGTTGAGCTGCAAATCGTGTTTACCAGTCAAGCCAAAGAAATCTTGCTGCACGGAGAATACGAACGAAATATTCGTCAATTTCGGGATGTCATCTTTGCTAGTATTGATGCGGCTGCTCCATTAGTTAGTAATTTACCATATGACAGTAAAAACATGATTAAAGTGCTCGTGCTAGCCGTGCATATCCCCTTGACCATGTTAGAGTCGGATTCGTGGAAGGCTGAACCGCAGCCTGAACCTGATACTGATGGTCTTATTGATTTGAAAATCAAAGAGCTGCATAAAAATGGATTAGGTCCTCGCAAAATAGCTTCAGAAATGCAAAAACAAGGTTATTCTATTGAGTATTACCAAGTCGCATATAAGCTTAAAAAGATCAGATATGAATCATAGTCTAAAGTTTATAATGGACGGCTATCTTTTTCGCCAAAGGCAGGAGAAGATAGCCGCCTATTTGTATGCTAGTATAACGTTTGTGAGAGAATGTGTTGTATTTTTCTAACAAAATATCAGAAAATTATTACACTTTAGTGATAAATAGTTTTTCCCATAACGCAAAATGCTGATTATTCAGGATTTTTTGTATCTTGAATCTATTGGCACGATACTTGCGATTTAATATGTCAGCTAGCTAGCAGTGAAAAAGTAAAATTAAGGAGGGGTACGAATCTAACTCATGGAAACAAGAACTTTTAATTTAAAGTACGGGCAGGGAGAAGTGAATTTTTCCATTCCCAAAGACCAATTATTACATGAAGTTCTCGGAGTTGACTATCCACCCATTAGCAACGTTGCTGAAGCCATCCAACACGTTCTTGAGCATCCGATCGATTCTCCGCCCCTAAAAGAACTGGTCAAGCCAGGTGAAAAAGTTGTCTTATGTGTGAGTGACATAACGCGAGGTTGGCAAAACATGTCGGTAATTCTGCCTTTCATTCTTGATGCTCTTAACCAAGGCGGGGTATCTGATAATGATGTTACAATTATCATTGCGGTCGGTGGACACCGCCAAAATACTCAGGAAGAGTTTATCAAGCTCTGTGGCAAAGACGTCTTTGACCGGGTGAAGATTGTAAATCACGACGCGTGGGATGAGAGTAATCTTGTCTATATGGGTAAAACCAGCCGAAATACTGAAGTGTGGATAAACCGACTGGTAGTTGAGGCCAATAAGGTCATCCTAACCGGAGGTATTATCTACCACTATATGTGCGGTTATGGCGGTGGCCGCAAGAGCATATTGCCTGGGGTAAGTTCCATAAAAACAATTAGGCAAAATCATCTATTGGCACTTGGGCCAAATCTAGGAGATGGCTCTGACCCCAATGCTGTTTCAGCCCGGACGCGGGGTTGCAACGGCCATGAGGACATGATGGAGATTGCCGCCTTCGTACAGGCGGACTTTTTAATAAATATGGTGCCTACCGTCACAGGCGAATATGCAGGGGTCTTTGCCGGTAACTGGGTATCTGCCTGGCAGGAAGGGACTAAACTTGTAGACAGAATCTACGGTGTTCCCATTGAGGCAAAGGCAGATATTGTAATTGCATCTGCCGGCGGTTTTCCTAAAGACATCAATCTGTATCAGACTGGTAAACCCATGGATAATGCCTGCTATGCCGTCAAAGATGGCGGAGTTGTCATTATTCTGAGTGAATGTGCCGACATTAACGAACCGATCGAGTTTACTGAATGGTTCCAATATGGGTCCAAACTTGAGATGGAGAAAGCTCTGCGGGCGAAATTTACAATCCCGGGGTGGGTAGCTTTCCGTGAAGTTGAATGCGGGGGAAAAGCAACATTCATTATGGTCACGAAGCCGGAGAATGAAGCATTTATCCGCAAAGCTAATATGATTCCAGTTACAAATATTGATGACGCGTTGCGCTTGGCTTACGAAAAGTGTGGTACGGAAAATCCTAAGATCACAGTTATGCCGCACGGAGCAAATACATTGCCGCAGCTAAAAGAAGGATAGAGAAGCGAATGATTCTGATTCAGGGGGATCTGGCTTAGATAGAGTGTATTATTATTCAACCTAATAATTTAAGATAGGTGGGGTATTTATATGGCGAAAAAGACAATCAACGATTTCAATCAGATGGTAGAAGCTGGAGAGAAAATCACATATTTAACAGCATATGACTATCTAACAGCAAAGATGGTAGAAAAAGCTGGCATCGACATGATTCTGGTTGGTGATTCTCTAGGTATGGTTACATTGGGCTATGACACAACGTTCCCTGTTACCATGGACGACATGATCCGGCACAGCCAAGCAGTGCGCAGGGGCGCACCGAATACCTTTATCGTAGGTGATATGCCTTATATGTCCTATCAGGTTTCTGATAAGGCAGCCATCGCTAATGCCGGTCGCTTTATTAAAGAAGCCGGTGTTGATTGTATCAAGCTTGAGGGCGGCGGCGAAATGATCTGTAAACGGGTTAAAGCCATCCAGGAAGCTGGTATTCTTGTCATGGGGCACATTGGTCTTACCCCGCAATTCATGGGACAAATTGGTGGATATAAAGCACAAGGCCGTAGTGCTGCTGACGCAATGAAGCTAGTAAACCAGGCTAAACTGATAGAAGAAGCGGGGGCATTCAGCATATTAGTGGAGGGCGTACCGACTGCTGTTGGTAAAGCTATTACCGAAAGAGCCGGAATCCCAATTCTGGGTATCGGTGCAGGTTCCTTCACTCATGGCCAATTGTTGATATTTGCTGACATGGTTGGCCTGTACGATAACTTCACGCCGAAGTTTGTAAAAAAATACGCTAGTGTTAACGAAGTAATTACCAACGCATTTAAAGAGTATGTGAAAGAAGTTAAGGAAAACCAGTTTCCGATTGATGGTGTACATACATACGGCCAAAAGGAGGAAGATGTAAAAGAATTCCTGGCATTACTGGACAAACCGAAATAGTTTGGCGGTTGACAAAATTTGGTCGGGCCATCTCCTGTGAGTGATGGCCCGATACATACGTTAACGAGAAAGTTCGGAGGTGAACGTACTAGTCAGGCGTGAGTTAGTCGTAGTATCAAAGCAAGGAGTTGATATATGCATAGTGGATAATCAAGTTGTTATTGCTTTAGCAGTTTTTCTTGTTGTGTACGCAGTCATTATTTCAGAGAAAATTCACCGGACAGTCATAGCCATGGCAGGCGCGATGACCGTAATTGGTTTGGGGGTTCTAACCCAGGAGCGAGCCATCCAGCATATCGATTTTAATACCATCGGGCTTTTAGTCGGCATGATGATTATTGTCAATATTACCGCAGAAACAGGTGTGTTCAACTATTTGGCCATATGGTCGGCCAAGAAAGTGAATGCTGACCCTGTAAAGCTCTTCATTGCTCTAAGTACGCTGACGGCTGTTTGTTCTGCTCTTTTGGATAATGTGACAACAGTATTGCTTACAGTCCCAGTTACCATCAGTATAACAAGCCAGCTAAAAGTACCGCCAACCCCTTATCTGATCGCACAGATATTATCGTCTAACATTGGGGGAACAGCTACTCTTATTGGCGATCCGCCGAACATCATGATTGGGAGTGCTGTGAAGGAGTTAACCTTCATGGCATTTGTGGACAACCTGACGGCAGTCGCATTTCTAATCCACTTTGTCACAATCGCGATATTAGTGTGGATATATCGTGATAAACTAAAAGCCCCAGACGAGCTGCGGGCAAAAATAATGCAGCTTGATGAAACCAAACAATTGCACAATAATAAGCTTCTTCAGACATGCCTGTTTGTATTGACGCTTACGATAGGGATGTTCGTAGCCCATCAATATCTCCATCTTGATTCTGCTACAGTAGCTCTTATTGGTGCCAGTTTGCTGCTTCTCCTGACTGCCGGGCAGTCTGAACGTAACTTGGAGCACATCTTTAACAAGATCGAATGGGTTGCGTTATTCTTTTTTATTGGTTTATTTGTGATTGTCGGTGGGCTGGTGGATACCGGCATCATCTCATTCTTGGCAGGCAAGGCCATTGAGTTTACTTCCGGCAATCTTGTTGCAACTTCGTTACTGGTCCTTTGGTTTAGTGCAATTGCTTCGGCTTTTGTTGATAATATCCCGTTTGTTGCAACGATGATTCCCTTAATCAAAGATCTTGGCAGTCTCGGAATAACCAATCTTGAACCAATCTGGTGGAGCTTATCCCTTGGATCCTGTCTTGGGGGTAATGGTACAATTATCGGAGCTAGCGCTAATATCATTGTTGCAGGTATGGCCGCTCAGCAGGGGTATCATATTACATTTCGCAGCTATTTCAAGATTGCTTTTCCGCTTATGCTGTTATCCATCTGTATGAGCACTGTATATGTTGTTATCCGCTATCTAATGTAATGTTAGAATAGTGTTAGAATTTTTAGACTTTTCTAACAAAAATGTAACAGTATGGTGCTGGGAAAAAGCTGACTTTTTGCAATTGCGTGCAAGTTACCTCGGGATTGTGAGTGTTGCAACCCCTAGAGTCTTGGCATGTTTTTTGCAATAAGTATCATTAAATTCTATTTTGGGAGGTATTTTGGTGAAAAAGAAAACGGCATGCTTCTTGGTATTGATTCTCATGTTATCGGTAGCACTGGTCGGCTGCGGGGGAAGTAGTAAAGTTAAAAGTGATGCGAAAGACAATCAGGCAGTGACCACCATCAAGGTAGGGCATGTGTTGGCGCCGGATCACCCTTACACGCTTGGACTCAAAAAATTTGCTGAACTCATGGATAAGAAGACTAATGGTAAAGTAAAAGTAAATGTATTTCATAGCTCGCAGCTTGGCAACGAACGGGACATGATTGAAGCCCTGCAGCTCGGAACTCAGCAGATGGCGCTTGTTTCGACTGCACCTCTGGCCAGCTTTACTAAGCAGTTTCTAGTGTTCGACTTGCCATTTATGTTTGATAATTATCAAGGCGCCTATAAAGTGCTTGACGGCGAAATCGGCAAAAGCTTGCTAAAAACCCTTGAATCCCAGGGTATTGTTGGTTTGAATTACTGGGAGAATGGCTACCGCCATGTAACCAACAGCAAGCGACCTATCAATAAGCCTGAAGATCTTGCTGGTTTGAAGATCCGTTTGATGGAAAACCCCATCCATATGGACACCTTTAAGGCTATGGGTGCCAACCCGCTGCCAATGGCTTTCGGCGAACTGTTTACAGCTCTGCAGCAAGGTACTATTGACGCTCAGGAAAATCCTGTGCCGATCATTTGGACTTCCCGTTTCTATGAAGTGCAAAAGTACGGTTCGCTCACTGGTCATTTCTATGCAGCAGCACCGCTACTTGTTTCTCAGAAATTCTATCAGGGCTTGCCGGCAGACCAACAAAAAGCTTTGATGGAAGCTGCAAATGAAGCACGTGACTATGAGCGCCAATTGCTAGCTGAGCAGAATAAAGACTTCATAAGTAAGCTGAAAGAGAAAGGCATGCAGATTCTTGAAGTTGACAAAGCGCCGTTTAAAGCTGCAGTCCAGAGCGTGTGGAAGCAGTATGAATCTACTATTGGCAAAGACTTGATTGATAAAGTACTAAACGGTCAGAAGTAATCTAAAAGACATGTTGACAAGGCAAGCTAGCAAGCTAGCTTGCCTTACTTACAAGGAGGGGAATTTCCGAGGATGAAGCAACTATTCGACAATCTCGAGGATTACCTATGTATCTCTTTGCTTGTTGTAATGTCGCTGGTAGTTTTTTTGCAGATTTTATCAAGGTTTGTGTTCAATATACCTCTCCGCTGGACCGAGGAGTTCGCAGTCTTTTTATTGGCGTGGGTATCATTTCTGGGCGCGAGTGTAGGTGTAAAGCGTTGGGCCCACATTGGTGTTGAAGCCTTTGTTTTATTGCTGCCCAAGAAAATGCAGCACGTTGTTAAGCTATTATCCTTGGTGCTCAGTGCTATCTTCTTTGCGATTATGCTATATTACGGTATTGAGATTGTACTAAAGCAGGTTGCTACAGGGCAGGTATCGGCAGCCATGCGGATTCCAATGTACTTAGCGTATCTTTCAGTACCGGTTGGTGCAACATTTATGCTTATACGAACTATCCAATTGTTCCTAACTATGGCAAGGAAAGGAGTACAGGCGTAAATGGAGATATTGTTATTTGGAGCTTTTGTCGCTCTAGCTGTGTTAGGTCTGCCTATCGCAGTTGTTTTAGGTCTGTCTTCTGCAATTGGCTTAATTCTTGGTACTGATGTCCCGCTTACGGTAATTGCCCAGCGCATGTTTACTGCAGCATCTTCCTTTCCCTTAATGGCAATTCCTTTCTTTATGATTGCCGGTGCACTAATGGAAGGTGGTGGCATATCCAAACGTCTCATTCACCTGGCTAATACTTTGATGGGGGCTACTACCGGCGGTTTGGCCCTAGTGGCAATTCTAACCTGCATGTTTTTTGCGGCTATCTCCGGCTCAGGCCCGGCGACAGTTGCGGCTATCGGCAGTATTATGATCCCGGCCATGGTCAAAGCAGGCTATGATATGGCTTTTTCTTCGGCAATCATGGCAGCAGCAGGATCTATCGGAATTATTATTCCACCCAGCATACCTATGGTAACCTATGGCGTTGTCGGTGGCGTATCTATCGGGTCTATGTTTCTTGCCGGTGTCATACCTGGAATTATCTATGGTGGCGCTTTAATGGCAGTGGCTTATTACATCTCCAAGAAACGTGGTTATAAAGGAACTGGCGAATTTAGCTTTAAAGAACTGTTAATTGCCTTTAAAGATGCCTTTTGGGCACTTTTGATGCCAGTCATTATTCTTGGCGGCATTTACGGTGGCATTTTCACCCCGACTGAAGCTGCGTGTGTAGCTGTGTTTTACGGGCTTTTTGTTGGCTTATTTATTTATCGCGAACTAAATTTCAACAATCTCGGCCGATTACTGGTCAACTCAGCAGTTAGCACATCAATTGTAATGTTTATTATTGCTACTGCTTCGGTGTTCGGCTGGATTATGGCCAGTGAGCAGATTCCCGACCGGGTTGCCCAGATGTTTATGGATTTCTCGGACAATCCCATGGTAATACTATTATTAATCAATATACTGCTCTTAATTGTTGGTTGCTTTATGGAAACAAATGCCATAATCATTATCTTGGCACCGATATTCTTACCACTGGTTACCCAGATGGGAATTGATCCGATTCACTTTGGAATTATTATGGTGGTAAACACGGCGATTGGTCAGGTAACACCGCCTTTGGGTGTAAATCTCTTTGTTGCCTGCGGTCTATCCAAAATAACCATAGAGTCTATATCTAAGGCCGTGATACCGTTCCTCTTGGCAATGATCGTAGCTATACTCATCATTACATATGTTCCTGCATTAGTAATGTACCTACCTAACTTACTAATGAAATAATTACCGGTAATCAATGCCGCTTTGACTTCGTTACAATTGTGTCCTTAATACAGTAGGAACCGATGGTTTACCACTAGTTCCTACGGTATGATCATATCAAAACACTTAATGCCTTCGTTTGAGAGGTGGTAGGTGTTTTTTTATGTCCCCAAGCACATCTCAAAAGACACATAAATGATAAGTTAATCATATTATGTAATATGGCGGCCCGTCAAATTGTATCACAAAGGAGTGTTGAAATGCTCAGCCAATTGAAGGCTAACCAAGGTAAACAAGTTGCTATTGAGTTAGTTAGTGGAAAAAGTCTTTTTGGAACTATTTTGGAGGTTGATGAGAAAACCTTACGCATGGATACCGATGAGGGAGTGGCAACAATACTTGTCGACTCTATTCAGATTATTTTAGAAAACAATGAGCGCGCCTTGGAAGAAGTTGATATGGAAGAAATCGTACAACAATTAAGAGATGTTGTAGAAGCTCGCTATGTATGTTTGGGCTGGAATGGGTTTAGATGCCCGGTTAGTTATACTTGTAGAAGACCGCACCGTTGTAACCGGTTTACTTGCCCTGGAAGCTTCAGCATCGGTCAACCGCCACCCGATATGCCTTGCGTAACAGCTTTTTATGGTATGGTAGGGCCTCGTCAAGAGAAAAAAGCAGGTAGTGAAGAAGACCCTAAGGAATAGCTTATGGAAAACAGAAATGGTCTAGTGTTAAAACAAATCGTTGATTTTATTGGGGAGTACTCTAAAACAAATCCAGGGTACTCCCCCCAGTCTCTGGCAGTAAGCTTGACCCAAAAGTTCTTCATTAGGTCAGAGGATGCTAAAAAGCTGGCAATGCTTGTTGAGCAGGAAATAAACGATAAGCTTGGCTTGGCGGCCATGGAGTTAAATCTGACATTTAATTGCAACTTGACTTGTGAATACTGTTTTGTACACAATAAAAGCCCTAACGATAGAATGACTTTAGAAACAGCACAAAAGGCGATCGACTTATTATTTAAGCGACCGTACTCGATTGTGTCGATCACTTTATTTGGTGGCGAACCGCTCTTGGAATTTGATTTAATAAAAAAGATAGTCCCATATGCTCTGGAAAAAGCGCAAAAGAGTGGCGTTAAAGTTGACTGGGCCATAACCACCAACGGAACCCTAATTAATGAAGACATTCTGCAGTTTTTTGCGCAACATCAGATCAACATGTTACTTAGTATCGATGGCGGCCCAGAAACTCACGACCGCTACCGTCGAACCAAAAGCGGCGACGGTACATGGCAGACAATTGCTGATTTAATACCGATTTTACAAACATACCAGCCTTGGCTTGGGGCAAGAATGACCGTTAGCACGGAAGCGATTAGTAGTATGAGGAGCGATTTTAGGCAGCTCGTAGAATTAGGGATAAACCAATTTATTATCGCTCCGGCGCAGGGGGCCGAATGCTGGACCAAAGAACAAACAGAACAGTTTGGTTCTAATCTACTAAAGATACAGCAGGATTACCTTGCATTGAAACAGGCAGGTGCCGCACTATTTATCGAGGACTTTGAAAGTGATGAAAATGAACAGGAACATTTGGGTTGGGGGTGTCGCGCAGGTGTCACCTCTTTGGCCGTAGCCCCTAATGGCGATATAAGTCCGTGTTCTAAGCTACTGGGTCTTTCAGATGAAAAAGGCAGATGTATAGTCGGTAATGTACATTCCAGTATTGACTATAAGCTGTTAGAACCGTTTCAGAAATCAATAAGTCAACAGCCGATGAAGTGTAAGCAATGTACTAATCAGTGCACAGGCGGTTGTTATGCAGTAAACTATGAACAGACTGGTGACCACTTTGCACTATCTGAGGAGAATTGTCTGTTTTGGGCTGTCCGACAAGCAATTCCCAGATTACCCCCTGATGTATAGAGTTCTGTTTTATACCCTAGCATGAACTTCGGGTTATCTATAATTATAGACCCGAAGTTTTTTTTTCTGCTTCTCTCGGTTTAGAGCATACCTGTAACCTTCTCCTCATATATGTTATTGTCTTAGGCATTTGTCACTTCATAAAAGGGGATGGCTGCATGGGGAAGCGAGACTGGTTACTAGCTCTTTGGTTAATTTGGTGGTTTATCATGCCTATTCTGCCGGATGGCGCACAGGCTGAGGCACAGGAAAATAAAAACCAAATCATCGTTAATATTCCTAGTCGCACACTGGAATTGTACAAGGACAATACTCTGATAAAGGAATATCAGATTGCTATTGGGAAACCGTCCACACCTACGCCTACCGGAGAGTTTACTATCATTGAAAAAGAAGTTGATCCTGCCTGGTATCCCCCTGGCAAGGGCTATGTTGTGCCTTCCGGACCTAGTAACCCGTTGGGTTACCGTTGGATGGGGATTGGCTCTATGTATGGTATTCATGGCACAAACGCCCCTTGGTCAATTGGACTAGCTGTTTCGAATGGTTGTATGCGGATGCAGGAAGAAGATGTCGAAGAATTATTTGAGCTTGTGAACTCTGACACACTGGTTAAAGTTGAGTATGAACGAATTAAAGTTCGGATTGATAATAATGGAAAAGCGTCTATTGGCGTTTATCCTGATGTATACGGACGGCAGCGAGTAACTGTGGCGGGCGTAAAAGAGGCGCTGGCCCAGGCTAATTTAGGTAATCTGGTTGATGATGCATTTTTGGAGACGCTCGTCGAAGCAGTTCCAGACAGGCAGGTTGTGTTTGCACAGCTGCACAAGCTTAAGATAAATGGCAGAATGCGTCCTGAACGCATAATATCCTGGGAAGGTAAAAAGCATATCCCTGTCATGGCGCTAGTTGATAGCCTACATACCACTGTAACCTGGAATGAAGGCAATAAGACAATTACTCGTCAAAACCTGACCGCTCCTGGCTTTAAACGCGGTAATACCATATATGTTAACGTTGAGCATCTACCAGTATTATTCGGTGGGCGGGAAGTGTGGAATGACAGTCAGAACTGCCTGGAACTCATGCTACCGGTGGCTAATCTTGATGGTCAGTTGCTGTCAGGAGATATTCAACGTATAGGGGATACCTTAGCTGTCCCTGCTCTTACGTTAGCACAGGCACTTGGTGAGCGAGTAACTTGGCGGCCTAGTACAGCAGAACTGCTGGTACACGGCAGGCCGGCGCCGATCAGGATGATAGGAGGACAGCCATTTGTAACAATACAGGATATTGGTAAAGTATATAATACCGCCGCCGTATGGGACGATAAATCCCAGTCAATAGAGTTGTCTTATCCGCTGTACACCATCGACTATTCGATGTATCTTGATCCAGGTGAAGAATTCCTTTGAGTAAGTTGGGCAGTTTTGGAGATAATTACTTGTAGCAGGTGGATTGACATGACAGAGCGAGGCGTGATATTATAAGTAAGTCGCCATTCGGTGCGGCAAAATATTCCAAAATGCATGACGAGAAATAAGTTTTGGAATAAAGGCAGAAAAGAATTATGTTGACACGATGAACCAAGCGTGATAACATATAAAAGCTGTCGAATTGAGCAGCAATGCGAACGACAACAACGTTCCCTGAAAACTGAACAATGTAAAGTAATGCATCATAAAAATGCCAGATGTGCGTGCGTGTCGCAAGACACAAACCAAAACAATTTTTGATTTAATGAGCCGATAAACGGCTTCAATAAATGTTTTTTATTGGAGAGTTTGATCCTGGCTCAGGACGAACGCTGGCGGCGTGCCTAACACATGCAAGTCGAACGGAGTAAGTAGCAATACTTACTTAGTGGCGAACGGGTGAGTAACGCGTAGATAACCTGCCTCTAAAATGGGGACAACACCGCGAAAGTGGTGCTAATACCGAATGTGGTATCTCGGTTGCATGACCGAGATAAGAAAGATGGCCTCTATATATAAGCTATCGTTTAGAGATGGGTCTGCGTCTGATTAGCTAGTTGGTGAGGTAATAGCTCACCAAGGCGACGATCAGTAGCCGGTCTGAGAGGATGAACGGCCACACTGGGACTGAGACACGGCCCAGACTCCTACGGGAGGCAGCAGTGGGGAATCTTCCGCAATGGACGAAAGT
>NZ_FWXI01000039.1 GCF_900176355.1 Sporomusa malonica
CGGTATCCATCTCGATTGTTGGGGCGTTTTTAAAAAGTCAAGTCTTTTATTTCCTTTTTATTACATTTAAGCTTTATGACATTGGTCTGACGTCCCCTTGTATCTAGCCGCTATTTTAAGAAGTACAGGCAAGTAGCACCCACTACGTTGTAGAAGTAGAACAGCCAACTCCCATACAGGATTCCTACGGCTGCTAGTTTATGGTATTATATAGGCATTATTTTTTTTAAATCGGAGTTCTATATTTTGACGGAGTTGTTCATGATAATATAAATACAATAATTGAAACTAGGAAGGGATTAGGATGAAGATCGGCTTTTTTGACTCTGGTATTGGCGGCTTAACTGTTCTTGGTCACGCTTTAAAAATACTACCATTTGCTGATTACACTTACTATGCTGATATTGAGCATTTGCCTTATGGGGAAAAGACGAAAAGCGAAGTAAAACAATACGTCCAAAAGGATATGGATTATATGGCTAAAATCAAAGTAGATGCCGTGGTTTTGCAACAATCGTTTACAAAGGAAACTGTTTTTTTCGACGGAAGTGTTGGAACCACAAATCACTTGGCAGATATATTAAAACAAAAAGGAGTAGCTCCTAGTATAGATGATAAAATTAAATTTGTAATTACAAATGGCAAACTCCCACCAAAGTGATGTTGATTATAAAAAAATATTACAAACTTATTTGCATAGCATATAAAACAATGAGCCAATGTCGTATTCAGTGAATTGGGGTTAATTCATTCCTTTTAAACTAACCCAACGCGGCATCTTTCTATAATTTTTCTGCCTGCTAGCCCTAATGTTCATGTCATGTACAATTAGGCCACTTCTCGGATCTCCCGAAAGTCAAAGAAACACATAAAAGCAAAGCCCCACCGCCACATTGATATGCTCCCTTTAAGGTAGATAGGTTAAATGATAAAAACCTACTACCGAGAGGGGAGCATTTTCATGTCTAATATAAACCTATACAGTTCACCAGAAAAACTAGCTATATTGGGATGTCAAGAGGACGGGGTGTGAAGATCAATAATTTATCTGGCTTTGCGGCCTCGCAATTTTATTCCATAACATGCCACGAAACAGTAGTAACTAGGCGTTAATCAATAATTAAATCAATGTCTAGTTACTGCGCGAGTTAGAACCACCTGGAATCTTAAGCTATTATCAATGATGCCGAGTATAAGTTAGAAACCAATCATAGAGTTCCTGATTCTTATATACACCGGCAATATTGTGCCCTTGATCTTGTAAAACTGTAAACTTTGGTCTGCTACCCTGTGCTAATAGAGCGTTAATCATTTCTTCATCATTCTTCATTGGACAAATGGTATCCTTTTCACCATGAAATGCCCATATTGGCATAGAGATCAACTGCTTATTCCAACTGTTTGGAACTGTTGGATTCGAGGCCAGAGGAGCTATCGCTGCAAAGTATTCTGGATGCTGACAAGCTAGATTCCAAGTGCCGTTCCCGCCCATGCTCGTTCCGGTCAAATAAACTCTATCTTCATCTATACGATATTTTGTAAAGACATCATCAAGTAACGCCGCCAGAACATCCGACTTATTCAACCAAGTTTCGTCTTCCGGACATTGTGGTGCAAGAACGATAAAGGGAAAGTCAGTGCGTCTTTCTGCAACCCAAGTTGGTCCATATTCTTTAACTAAATCTATGTTTTGCCCACGAAGTGAGCTTCCATGTAAAAATAAAATCATTGGCCAATGGTTTGTAGTTTGGGCGTATCCCGCAGGAAAAATAAGCATGTATTGAATTTTATGGTCGTTATATGTAAAAGTATTTCTCTTCTCTACAAAAGTAGTCGATGATTCACTAGTTTCGGATGTATGTTCCGCAAGCGTTAATGATGGCTCAATATTTACACCCTTCTGTTCATTAGCATTAAACCCTTTTTGAACACAATAACATGTTATTATAAATAATAGAAAAATAATGATGACAAAAATCTTCTTCAAAGCAGCACTCTTTTCTTAAAATTCTCTTTAGACAGTCATTCGCAAAAATTAATTGCCCAAGCATAGGTTCCACCTATATACTACTTCAATTTGTACGAAAAAAAATAACGATTGCCTTACAGTTTTATTATAAAAAAGCTTATGCCGTTAATCTTTATAAGCATCTTGTTTTACTGTAAGCAACCGCATATAAATAAAATTAAAACAGATTGTGACTCAGAATCAACCAGAGCCTCTAGATGCACTTTGAAGAGAACTAAGAAGACACTTCAAAACCTATCTGCTTTTGGATAACTTCTTCATAATGTATTCCGGTAAAACCTTCATAAACCAAGCAATAAAGCGCCATCGCCTTGTAATATAAGCGTGCGACTGTTTTTTTACGATAGCGCGGTAAATTTGTTGAGCGGCTTTATCTGTAGCCGCAACCCAAAATAATCCATCGCCTTTAGCCATCGCGGTATCAACAAATCCCGGTTGAATTTCCGTCACGGTCACCGAGAGCCCTTTTAGGTACGCCCATAAACGTAGTCCTTCTAAGTAGTTTGATACAAAAGCCTTCGATGCCGCATAAGCTGGGGATGCGCCACTTCCTCTGATAGCCGCAATCGATGAAATACCAACTAGCTGGCCTTTCCTTTGTCTGGCGAAGTATTGCATGGCTACATTACACATGGCTGTAAAGCCATATACATTAGTGTTAATTGTTTTCTCCTCGTCCATCCAATCCAGTGAAGAATTGATATAGCCAACCCCAGCACTAATAACGATTATGTCAACCTCATCCATCTCTTTAATCAGTTCTTCTAATTGCACTTTAGCTTTGCTGGCAAACACAATATCAATTTGCCTCACATAAGACTTACCTGGTAATTCTTCAGCAACCTCGGCCAAAAGCATTTCCCTCCGTCCAACGATTCCAACTTCATAGCCCTGGTAGGAAAATACTTTGGCAAGCTCCTTTCCGATACCCGATGTTGCACCTATAATAATGGCCTTACCCATGGAAATTCACCCACTTATTCTAATATCAAACTAATTTTGCACCAAAAGAAACTGCAGACTTTCTCGAAAGAAGTGATACCAGGAACTCTTTGTCTTTTACCGCAAGCGTGATGCCTAGTTCCCCCGTAGCTTCGGCGAGTCCAGCCAGAAGCCACTGATCACCTTTTTGTCGTTCTTGTCACCGACAACGCTGCGAACCGTAACTCCGTCCGGCTCAAGGGAAAAGTTCGCCCTATACACCACTATGGTATACTGATCTTTCTTTTCCAAGCCGACGAAATCTTTCGACAAGTACTTGCCGATCTTAGCCGTTATCGCCGGCACCGTGCTTTTATACTTCGCTTCGTCCAGGTCGACCCTCATCTGATCGTCGAAGTCCCGTGAAAAGCGATTGTAATCGTTCTCATTCATCGCCACAAGCATATTTTCCGTCAACTGATCGACAGCATTTATGATATTGTCGAGCGACTGCTGCTGTCCGCCGCACCCCAGCAGGAGCGCCGCCACCAGCAGCAGCGGCAGTATTGCATACCATTTTTTCCAAAAAAACATAATTATCCCTCCACTTCTTTAACAATTAGTTCTCAGTATCCCAAATCCTTTTTTAGGCCCTTCCTGAAATAACGAGTAGCTATCCTGCGAAATGTTTGATTTCATTTCTTATTGCCAGTCGGACGCACTTGCCGCTGCTTTCCGGGGATAACATGTCTTTTATTCGGCTCGACGCTTGCTCTGTCAAACAATGCCGTATGCTATGAGAACAGCCTTTGAAATGTTTGATTCCTTTAAGAGCCTCGCCAGAGGAGAGAAGAGTCAAAGGTATCTCTCATATCCAACACGAGAGCCTAGAAAAAAAGCAGTATACCACTATGCTATTCTGCTTTATATTAGTTTTTTAAATACAATTTTGACCATTTGTTTTGTCATTGGCTCAACTTTGGATTGGTTACCAATACTACCGGCTTGATTATTGAAGTTACCGTTATATAGGGTTTTGTTATTTTCAAAATCTATAATTTCCATGTGCATATGATACATCCAAGTCTGGTAGAGATCACCATCAAGCGGATTGTAACCCTTCGTAAAGGGAAGTGCTTCAATGAGGATTGCATAATCAAGGTTCTCTGCCGCTAATGTTTCAATAATGTCGCTTCTTTCAAGACTTATGATACTGGAATAACCTGCGGCTTTCAATTTCTCATAATAAATGTTGTCTACCGAGACATGATATTGATAACTAAGCTGCTGTGTAATCGGTTCAACAAGCAGACTATTCATTTGCTTGTCTAAAATTCGCGATAGCTTCTTATCGTTTATAATAATCAACGCCACGTTTTTCTTCGGATTTTCGTACATCTTAGCCGCGGCTAAGGACAAATTGATTGTTCCCATTAGGCAGAGTAGAATAAAACCAATAATCAGTCGTACATGAGACAAAATAATCCCCCCTAATATGTTTGCTTTTTAAAACCGCTTAACTTTGCATTCTAAATTACATTTCACACACCTTTCATTAAAACACCTTTAACTATTTCCTACTGTTGCTCATCAACCATTATTGAATATCGATCAAGAAGGGCCTCTGCTATTGGAGCATTTACTTATAATTCAATTACTTCTTCCCGGCTTGGGTGCATCGCGGCCGGAAAAACGGTTCGACTGAAGCAAATCTTCGAAGACCAGGTACGGGCCGTAAGCGAATTCAGAATCTCGTAGATTCTATCCTGATGCTGGTGATAACTATACATCTCGATAAAGCCGCTTCCGCCCGGCGCCTGCCTTTTTCGGCAATGATAAGGTCCGGCTAGCAGAAATACGTCGCTTCACCATGATGAGCGAAAGTTCCAATACAATTTGCCCTTTAAGTTCTTTTCGCTCAATTTGGCGATGGCTTTTTTCATCCCATCATAGCAGATTTTAGCACTATCTTGAAAAATCGGGATTTGGTACAAGCTCTATTTGTTAAATATTTCTGGTTTTTCTGCAAATAGCTCAATATACCCACATTTCGGACAAACATATGTAACTACGCCACAAACTTTAGCACCAAAACCTTTTTTAATTTCTTCTACTAAAGCGTAGCCACCATTTGCGCTTAATAAGGCATTTTTCATTACTACACTGCAGTTTGTACATTTTCTTTGCATATAAATCTACTCCCTATATTCATACAGTACGAACCCGTACGTGCTATGGAAAAAATCAGAATGAAAATTACAATCCCTATTAAGGGTTCAAGACAAAAAAGGAACGTCCCCTAGTCCCCTAATACTCCCCAAACAGCAAAACTCCTGGTGAATTCATCCAAAAATTCGGCAGGAGTTTTGTTCGTCGCAAATGCTACAAAAATAAAATTCAATCGTAAGCGTCATACCAACCTTAGAACTTATATCTCATTTCGGCAAACGGCCCCTGTAGAGTAGCTTTGGCAAAGTCATCCTTTTGGACGGCTTTTAGATGAACGGAACGGTAACCGCCCCGAAAAACTGCCTTACTTGAAAAGCTATGGGCAAAGCCGGCTTCCATATCGCTTATATAGCCCTTATGTTTCAGTGACATGCCGTTAAGTTCGGCATAATATACGGTAGGCGAGCTTCTTCCTGTTTCAAAACGGGCACCGATGGTTGGCAGAAGAGAATGGAAGCTCTTTTCTACAGTACCATTTGCTGTTGATTTGTTGCGTAATGAAATGTCGAATTTACTGTAGCCCAGACCACATACCATTGAAAAGTTGGAATTGCCCGCTTCTTTGTAAGAGGGCATATATTTTAAACGGACGTATTCTATGTCCAATTCAGAATGAATCTGGTTGCCGCTATCAAATCTGCCCTTATTGAATTGAAAGCTGTCATTTACTTGTTTATCACTTTCAAAAGAGAAAGTTTCGTAGCCAGCATCCCACTTGCCTTTGGAATCAGCCCCATAAGTTGGGAAGACAGAAACACCGTTTTTGTTATCCAACCCCAAGGTGTCTTTATAATCGATCTCATTACCTGCGCTGGCTTTCCCTTGGACCGAGGGGAACCAGGCGCTCACTGCGATACCCCACTTGACTTTCTTTTCCTTTGCTGCTTTTTCCTCGGCAAGTGCGGTGATAGCAGGAAGCGTAGCAATTATGCTGACAGTAAGTATAAAGCCGATAATTTTATAAATGTTTTTTTTCATAGTAACTTTCCTCTCTATTTTTTCGATAGTGACACTATTCTGTTATAAATCTCTTCGCTGTCGATATCGATGATTTCCCAATCATCCTCATACTTATTTTCGCTTAGCAGCTTGTTATTGTTATCGTATTCTTTCATGTAAGTTACTTTCATTTGTTTCTTTTCGGTCTGAAACAGATAATTGACCATAATGTACGAGCCATCCTTTTGCACCATCTTGGTTACACAAGAAATAATTGCGTTCTGATTTTTGATGCTTTGCTCATTAACATATAAAGTCAAATCATCGACCTCTGATAACTTGATCCAGTTGCTTGTATCTACCGCCCATGCCGCCGACACACTGCTTAAGATAAATATTCCTATTAGCAATACCATGATTGATGTTTTCATCGAATTCTCCTCCTTCTTTCAGCTGTTATAGCTGTTACAACCTCTAGTACGATAGTGGTGCTTGCTTGGTTCGGTCAAATGCACATTTTATTCAGAGAAAATAGAGAACTATTCCTGAGTGTAAGAAATTATTGAAGGATTTCCTGGATATGAGGCGAATGTACTGGAAGAGTTTAACATCGAACTATTCCGACTTTTGAGTCGTATTATCAATATATTAGGTGATTGATTTGATTTCCAATGAACAGTTAGCAATCCAAGTACAGCAAGGGGACGGCCAGGCATTAGAACTTCTTGTTACGCGTTACCATGGACCAATTCATGCATATGTAATGCGAATGGGTGTTGAATATCATGCTGCCTCCGACCTTGTGCAAGAGGTCTTTATTAAGGTTTTTCGGAATATCGCGAAGTATAATGTCCAGCTGCCTTTTCAGCCATGGATCTATACGATTGCCTCAAATACCTGTAAAGACTATTTTAAAAAAGCATATGTGCAAAAGGATTTTCCGGTTTTTAATCATCCAGAGGGCACTGTGGTTAGTCCAGATACCCCAGAGAGTATCCTGCTATTTAATCAGGACCGGGAAAGGGTCGTACAAGCGCTCGAATGTTTGAAGGAAATTTATCGCGAGGTTTTAATTCTTAGATATTATCAGGATTTAAAGCTAGAGGAAATTTCTATAGTAATGGATATCCCCATAGGGACGGTAAAGTCAAGGCTGTTCACTGCTTTAGAACATCTACGGCGAATGCTGGCAAGGGAGGAAGGCGCAGATGACTGAAATGCCGGATAATAAAAAACAGCAGATACTCGCAGAAACAGGGCAAGACGATAATGAAAAACTCATGCATACACTGGAACTTCTGGACAGTTATAAGATAACTCCGCCTTCGGGACAGGATACGGCTAAGCTAATTGCCCTGCTGAAGCCGGTTCTGAAGGAACAAATACCCTTACTCCCGGTAGATAAGAGCCAACCCCTCCCGGAATTTTGCGGGCGTCTCAATATGTTACAACTGGTTCAGCCGCAGGCAATGCTGTTAAGTAAATGGTTTATGGCGATGTGTACCATAATTCTTATGTCTGGCCTCGCGCTTACCAATGCAGTTGATGGTAATACATTGCTGTTTCTGGCTAATGCCTCGCCTGTGCTTGGTATTTTAACAGTACTCTATGAATTCAGAGCCAAACACAGCGGCGTTAGCGAATTAGAAGCTGCTTGTCCTTATTCACCAGCCCAGTTGGCAACAGCCAGACTCATTGTTGTTCTGGGGTTTGATATCTTACTGTGCCTGCTGGCAACACCGGCAGTCAGCTATTGGCAAGAGCGGGTTTTGTGGCAGGTAATAACAAGCTGGCTTGGACCCTTGCTTTTAATGCTGGGGATTGCCTTGGCGGCTTCCTTACGGTTAGGGATTGCAGGCGGCTGCCTTGTATCGGCAGTTGCCTGGATAGTTCAGTTGGCGACGGCCAAGGGAGCATCGCTATTTTCAATTCTTTTGCCTGGACAACCGGTATATTTTTCTGATATCCTCGGAATGGTCTCGGGAGCAGTCTTAATTTTGTATTCGTATAAACGCTGGAATATTAGTTCGCAGTTTACAGAGGACGCCTTTAGAGACTGGTAAAGTGGAAGGTGAGTACATGCTGGAGCTTATCGATGTATCTAAAAGGTTTAATCGAACTAATTTCATGCTGGACAAAATTTCAGTTTATCTTGGTAAAGGGCTGCATGTTCTTGCGGGTCCTAACGGGGCCGGTAAATCAACTTTGCTACGAATTATAGCTGGCGTGCAGCGCCCGGACTCTGGCAGCCTTTCTTTCGGTGGACAGGATATATATATTGATTTATTTCGCTATAAAATCAGACAGGGCTATTTGCCACAGACAATAAGTTTTTATGATAACATGACCGGCAAGGAGTTCTTATGCTACCTTGCAGGATTAAAGGGCGTTGTCCCGAGGGCGGGTGGCCAACGGGCCGAATATGTAGCTGACCTCCTGGGAATAAGCTCACAGTGCAGTGTTAAAATTACTAACTGGTCCACCGGTCTTAAGCAGCGCCTGGGATTGGCCCAGACGCTGCTTAATGACCCTGATATCCTGGTGCTTGATGAACCGTTTTGCGGACTGGATCAGGAGGAACAGGACCATATTGCCGCGCTTCTTTTTCGCCTGTCCCGAGATAAAGTAATACTGCTTAGCAGCCACATTTTTGCAGGTTTACCGATGAGCAAACTATTGCTTCTAGTGGATGGGAAACTACAGTTTGCGGGTCTACCGACGGTATTTAAGGATGAGGCCAGGGGGCAGGTATGGGTCTTTGAGACTGAGAAAAGGGAGTGGCTTAGTTTACAAAACAGCTATCAAGTTAGCGCTGCTACCTGTATAGGGGACCGATGCCAGTGCAGGGTGATCTGCAAGAACAAACCCCCTATTCCGGGAGTTAAAGAGGTAGTCCCAACTATGGAGGATGCCTATTGCTGGTGGATGCAGCGTTACCGCCGAAAGGATGAGGATAGTTCACCATGGTAATTCGGCTTGAGGGCACTACACTATTGTATAAAGCAAATGGAATACGCTGCTTGTGTGGGAGGTTGAAGTTTCCCTGGCTGTCTAAAAAAATCGTGAAAGAACCTGCCGAAGGTATCTTAAATATTACCTGTGCTTTTTTAAAAGGGGTTAATATTATCCTGGGACCTAACGGGTCGGGAAAAACCACGCTGCTGCAGGTTTTAGCCGGCATGCTTCTGCCTCGGTCAGGCACGCTGACCGTTGACGGGAAAACGGTAAATCAACCGCAGCTGCGAAGTCTGATCAGTTATTTACCGCAGACTCTTGGTTTGTATCCTCAGCTTACTGCCAGGGAGATGCTGGATTATATTGCTTTGCTGAAAGGTATTGCCAATAAACGGACACGGAAAATATCTGTCGAAAGTGCTTTACTACAAGTGGGGCTGGTAGCAGCGGCAGACCAAAATATCGGCACATTTTCCAGGGGAATGCGGCAAAAGGTTGGAATTGCGCAAGCTCTGTTGGGTGATCCGCAGATAGTACTACTTGATGAGCCAACCGCTGGCCTTGATCCTGAAGAACGCAGCAAACTTCGCTTATTGCTCGCCCGCTTAGGTCAGCAGCGGCTGGTTATTTTTGCATCATCCCTGCTGGCGGATATTCAGTGTGCCGAGCGAATTTTGATATTAGATAAGGGAAAAAAAGCTTTTGAAGGAACAGCCGGGGAACTTGCGGCCAGCGTACCACTCCTGAACCGCAAGCAGAACAGCGGCACCGGGAGCGGCCTGGTGGAAGAAGGCTATAAGGCAGTGCTGGCAAGCAGGGCAAACCGATGAGTCAGTTATCGCAGTTAATTATCGCTGAAATTAGAATTTGTCTCAAAAGTAAAACCCATTGGCTTATCGGGCTACTGGCGATAGTGGCGGTTTTTATCCCTGCTCTAATGTTTTTAATCATCCTGATTCTAATGATTAATGTATTGAACCGGGATGAACAATCAGGTTTCGCTAACATTTTACGTTCTTTGCCGTTGCCTACAGAAAAGCTGATTTTGGCCAGGATGTTAGCGGTGTTTTTTATTTTGTTGGGACTGTGGCCATTTATGGTAATCGTTGTCGGTGTCTTGCTTGAAACTCAACCGGCCGAATGGCTATTTAACAGCAATGATTTATTATTCCTTACGCTAAAATATGTAACGACCTGCATAACAATAATTTGTTTTACTTTTTTCCTCAATTTACTTACCGGATACTCTGCCTGGCTGTACTTTTTGGCAGGCTTCTGCTGGATTAGCACCCGAATTTTGGTCAATAATCTTGCCGATTTTCCAGGGTTAGGCAAGCTGTTTTTCATAAGTCATGCAGTGATGCTGCCAAGTTGGCCTTCGGTTGTATTAGGTTATTTTCCCCATCAGGAGCTTATGCCGGCTTTCGCCCTCTTCATGGTTGCTATTGCCATTCTATTTTTACTAGCTGCCGCTACATGGCAGATGAAAAAACGTGGTGAAGCGGTCTGGCAATCGAAACTGGTTATCCCACTGCTTATCCTGGCAGTGACTGGCAGTGTATTTGCCGGTGGCCTTATCTTACGGGAGCTTGATAACCGGGAAAAAGACTTTCATTCCGCTTTTCAAGAAACGGCCAGGAGGCAGCCGTTTAATTATCTGCCAGGAAGTATACCGGTGTTGGAGAATTATCATCTTCAACTAAAAATGAAGAGCCAGTCCCATAGACTTGAAGGATTGGCCACATTACAGTTGAAACTTGGCGCTAACTCCGCCGAAGAGGTTTGCTTTACCCTGCGAAATTATTTTATAGTTCAGAAAGTAATTTTGGCAGACAGTGGGCAAGAGATAAACTGGCGGCAGGAAGGCTCCCGGCTGCTAATTCGTATCCCATCCGATTATCAGGACCGCAAGTCTCTATCCTTAGCGATTTCTTATTCCGGGCAGGTTTGGGAGTGGTTCAACGGCAGACTAGCTCGTCCCACAGGCCCTGTAAACTTGGTTTCCCCCTCGTTTTCCCTATTACGCAGTGGCTATGCCTGGTACCCGATTCCCGGTGATCATTTGCTTTATCAACTTCAGGAATATTCAAGTTTTAAGAATGATTCGCTGGAAACCACATTATGGGCTAAATACGCGGGGCATATTGCTGTTCCGTTTACTATGACGGTAGATATAGACTCAGACAACATGGTAGCCTCCAATCTGGACCAGGTAGAGAACGAGCCGCTAACAGGTGATTATAAACGGCGGTATCACTTTGCATCAGATTCGGGGCGTGATGTGTTTTTAGTAACCGGGCCCTATCAACGAGAGAAAAGGGATTTCCCTGGCCGGGAAGGTTTTGTGGAAGTTTATTTTTATCCCCAGCACCAACGGCAGATAGACCGGGTGCTGCATGCTCTGGCAGAGCCCTATCGGTTCTATGAAGAATTGCTGCAGCCTGCTTCGTTTGACAGACCAATAGCCGGTCATCAGGACAAGCTACTCACCGTGATTGAAATGCCGACATTTTTTTCTTATAGCGAGACTGGGGAATCCTCCAGAATTTTAACCCTAACGAATTCAGTGCTGTTTAGTGAAAACTACTTTCGAACCGGGAAACACCTTTTTGCTTTTCTTGACGATATTCAGGCCAACAAGGGAGATCTGGCTGTACTGCAACGCTGGTGGCAAGAAGATATAACTCGCATGTACGGCTGGGATCGAGACGGTAATATTTCCGAGAGTATTATGCTCTATCTCCATACCTTGTATAATGAAAAAAAGCACGGCCCGGCCTATTACGCTCAGGTGAAGGAAAATCTGTTAGCAGCTGTCAGTACATCAAATGGCGAAGGGGATTTTACCAGGCCTTCCCTGATCGGCGGTTCTGTTGCAAAAGATGTCTTTATGATATTGGATACCATCCGTAATTTTCAATTTGGCAATACGGCAATACGGGATGTTATCTGTTCCCTGTATACAGTCTATTGCAGCCAAAAAGAGATTCAGCCTGATGAGTTTGCTAATATTATTGAAAGGATACTAATTAAGCACGATTGCCCGCAGGAGAAACGAGCGGAAATATACCGGCGGTTGGATAATATTACCCGGAGAGCTAACGATCCAAATGCCTGGAGATTAAAAACCAATCTATCGATTACTATTTTTTCATTTAACATAGAAGAATGGTTGCCGTGACCAATAGAAAGGAGCCATGTTGAAACGTAAGAGTTTCAGCATGGCTCCTTTGTTATTTTAGACGGTCTTATCAGCAGAATTTTGGATTGAAATCATTTTTAAACCAACTTTCTAAAAATATCATCGTAAAGCCAACTTTTTCACGGGTTACGTCGTAATAGAACTGGAAAACAAAATAATAAGGAAGGGGTAATACATGAAAGCAACAATAACAATTGTTTTAACCGCATTCTTAGTCTTATTGAGGGCTTATGTGGCAGCGAGCTCAGATATTTCGACCAGAAATCTTTACCAGCAAATCAAGAGGAATGGGCTCTGCAATGAAAGTCTGCGTACAATTATGTTTCCGAATACAAGTAATGGAGGTATATGATGAAAGATATGGTGAAAAAGATAATTATATTTTCAATGGTAGGACTACTGCAAATAGGGATGATGGCATCACTGGCGGAGGCTTCGCCTAAATATGAGAAGCACCAACGTTATGAGCATAGGAGGAATAACCATGACAGTCATATGTGGGAGAGAGAAAATAACCGTAGAATACATGCAGAAAACGCCCGGCATGAACACGAAATGCGGAGACGCCCATTTGAATCGAAAAAGAACTGGCACAAGCGGCAGCAGCGAGAAATCGAACGTCATAAGCAGGCAATACGAGAGATTATGCAGCATCGGTATCATAGATAAAGAACACTTCTGATACTATAGAATACAGTCTTTGACTGGGGTCTGCGGCGAATTTTGTGTAATTAGTAATTTCCTTAAGGCAGATATTAGGTGGTTTTGCCTGCAAGGCAGGATGGTTCATTGCCCCCTTATTAGCCATCTTCCCTGGGTTGGTCGTAGGTATGCGCGCGTTAGCGTGAATGCCGTGACCAGCCCAGGGAATCATACTTTATTGGACAGATCAAATAGCCAATCGTCCTTCAAAAAGCACGGCTAAATGATTCAAAACCATTTCCCAATCGCGATAGCGCTGAGTCCGTTTTTTTGCGATGTTATTCGATGCAAGATATAGCATCTTACGTAACGAATCATCATTAGGAAACACTGCTTTTGTTTTTGTTACTTTGCGAAACTGTCTATGTAGTCCTTCAATAATATTTGTTGTGTATATGATTTTCCGTATACCTGGCGGATATGCAAAAAAGGTAGACAGAATATCCCAGTTATCCTCCCAGCTCTTTATGGCAGCTGGGTATTTTGAACCCCACTTTTCCTTAAAGCTCATTAAGTTCTCAAACGCCGATTCCTCTGTCACTGCAGTATAGATTTCTTTTAGGTCGGCAGTAAACGCCTTTGCATGTTTATAATTAACATATCTCATACTGGCTCGTATTTGATGAATAATACAGCGTTGAATCCCAGCCTTAGGATATACGGCACTAATTGCTTCCCGAAAGCCATTCAGCCCGTCTACGCAGAACAGGTAAACATCTTGTATTCCGCGGCTTTTCAGTTCATTTAACACACTAAGCCAGAACTTACTACTTTTATTTCTCCAATCCATATGCCAAGTATTTCTTTATATCCATCCAGATTAACGCCTAAGACCACATAGGCTGCTTTGGTAACAATTTGATGATTTTCACGGATTTTGTAATGGATAGCATCCAGGAATATGAATGGATATACTGCTTCGAGTGGCCGGTTCTGCCATTCAGTAAGCTGCGGCATGATTTTCTCGCTGATTTTGCTCACGAGCTCTGGAGAGATTTCTACGTCATATAAACTTTTTATCTGTTCCGGAATATCCCTTATGCTCATTCCTGCCGCATACAATGACAGGATTTTTTCTTCCATGCCATCTGCATTTCGACTATACTTGCCAATGATTCGTGGTTCAAAACTACCGTTTCGATCACGCGGAATACTGATCGCGACTTCCCCGAGTTGGGTCTTTACCTTCTTTTTTGAGTATCCATTACGATAATTTTTCGGTGGATCATTGCTGCTATCATCCAATCTGCGTTCCTGCTTTTCATACCCTAATTCACTATCTAACTCTGCTTCCATTATTTCTTCCAGTACATCCCTAAACATTTCTTTTATTGCATTCAATGACTTCGGTAGTATTGGTGAATTTTTGATCTCGAATTAGCTCTTTAATAACTTCCTTTGGAATTGCTGACATAAAAAATCTTCCTTTCTGACTTGAATAGTTTATTCCTATTCTTGCCATTAAGGAAGATTTTTCATACTTATTTACACAAAATTTTCTGCGCCCTCACAAATAACAACAACATTAAAATTGAGACCAGTTATTCTTGCTATTTGTCTAATGGATAATCCTTCAATGGCTTTAAGCTTCCTTAAAAAATCCCATTAAAACGTTCCATAACATGCCATTACTATATCTCTAAAAGTCCAATTTGGCTTCGGCACCCTTAAACTCGCTTCTATAACATGCCACTCAGCTAATATCCAAAATAAGTTTTTTGCCAAGTTCCAATGTGCTTTGCATAATTACGGAATTTTTCAAAACTTGACCTTTATGCAAAAGGCCTGGAGCAATAACGGTGCCTGTCAGGTGCATATCCAGGTAGTTGAAGCTGCGTTCAAACAGAGTAATAATCAATTCAGCCGTTTTAGGATCATCTTCCTCAAACGGAATAACCAGTGCCACGGATTTATTTTTTATCTTGCTACGGTTTTCCAAGCAGTTAAAGTAGACGAAACGATCGAGAAATGCTTTTATTAAAGCGGTGGGACCATACCAGTAGACAGGAGTTCCAAACACGATCGCGTCGCTTTGTATGATCTTATCGTATAGTTTTCTCATGTCGTCATTTTGGATGCATTGACCGGTTTTCCAGCAGGCGTGGCAGCCATTACATTCCCTTATATTCAGATCACCCAAAAAAACGATTTCGGCTTCAGCGCCGCTTGCTTTCGCCCCTTCCATGACGCTCAATACCATGGCATGTGTATTCCCTTGCTTACGGGGGCTTCCCACAACACCAAGCACCTTCTTAACTCCTGGGTGATCTTCATTGATGTTTTCACAAGTACACATCTAATTTATCTCCTCTTTTCTATAGTCAATTAACCTGCAACTTTTTTTAACTGACTACCTTTTGTAGTTCACATTGCGCCGGATTAAGCACATTTTCTATAATCATACAGCTAGCCCCTGGGATGTGTTTTTCTCCCTAATCTGTAGCATTAACATACTAGGCATCGCCTTGTAAATATCTTAAGTAACTGCAAGAAATTTCAGACGCTTTATTTCATTTTAGCTCTTTCAGGAGAAATTTCTTGTATGATATTGCTATATTTTTTAGGTGTAATTCCGGTAATTTGCTTAAACTGCTTTGCAAAGTGACTCTGATCTGTAAATCCTGCTTCTTGAGCAATAAATGACATAGAGAATCCTTTAGCAAGAAGCACTTTTGCCCGCTTAATTCTAACTTGTTTTAGATATACATGCGGAGGAACTCCTATACGCTCTTTAAATATGCGGATCAAGTGAAAAGGACTAAGATTACAAATAACGGATAGCTCTTTAAGAGAAAAATTTTGTGTATAGGTAGCCTCGATATATTCTCGGGCTAAGTTAACTGCTGGGTTGTCATACCCTGCAGTTTTTACACTCAAACGTTCATCTGCATGACGTGAAATAAATTCCGTTAACATTGTTAATAGAATTGATTCTTGCTCGATTAATGGAATAGCTGAATTCTCCAGTAAGAGGTGAAAATTTCTAATGAAATTCGCCATATAATCATCTTTGATAACCCCATCCGCAAAAAACGGGATTTTTCGCATCTTACCAGATATCTCATAGACAGCTTGTTCCAAAAGCTTCGATTCAAGATAGAACATTCGATAAGTCCATCCCTCATCCGACACAGCAGTACCATCATGTGCTTCCCCCGGAATTACCAAATTAATGCATCCTGGGGCTGCAATATTTTGTTTACCTCGATAGGAAAATTGAAGTGCCCCCTGTTCGATAACACCTAAAGCAAAACCTTCATGAATATGTTTTGTAAAGGAATGATTTATATATCTTGCATGCAGCAATTCCAGATTGTTTAGTTCCGGAATTATCCAATAATTTACTTTTTCTTCTTTGTCTATATGCATAACAGTCGCCTCTCAATCAGCAACTTTCAATGTTCTTGATACTGTTGGTGATCCTTCTACTATAAACCAAAATCCTGCCAGTTTAAATACTTAACTCACAGGATTTTAGATTATAGCTTTTCGTTTATAATAATGAGAAATGTTACTTTAATGGACATGGCACCACTGTCATGAACAAAAGTCCTTTTTAGGTAACACCAGAGAAATACTTGCTTCGTGGGCCTTCATTTTGAATATTTGTTCTAGTATGTGCCATTACAATTCTCTCAAAATTATTCTTTGAATTATGTTAACTATACCTGTATTAATCGTATACTCTTGCTCACACTGCGTAAACGGCTAAAGGCTTTCAATTAATTGGTATTGATTTATCACAAGAAATGATTAACTTAGCAAAAAAATGTACCCACTGCCACATTTCAAGTCGGTGACAGACATTCTTGTCGATGAACGATTTTTTGTACTGAAACACCGTCTTTACTCTCGACTGACAACTTAAAAACCTGTAGGTAATCTACCTCTATGCCTTTCTTTTTCCGGTTATCAATCAGCTGCTTGACGGTCATTTGCTCTGATGCTATGCTTATTATAAAATTTAAGGAGGGTTGAAATCTTATGTTTGATCCAGTTGTTATTGTTGCATAGCAAAGGCTATTGCAACTAAACTACAATTTTATAATAAAAATAGCCTTTGCTATTCCTAATGAAAGAATTTCTTATTTTAGGAGAGCAAGATGAGCTATAAAAGAGCAAAACATATCCTACCCATAGAATTACTTGAATTGGTACAGAAATATGTAGACGGAGAATGTATTTACATTCCAAGAAAATCAAGTAATAAAAAAGAATGGGGAAGTAGAACTTCTATCCGTGAAGAATTATTACTTAGGGATATGCAAATTTATAAAGATTACCAAACTGGATACAATTTGGGATATCTGTCTCAAAAGTATTTTCTATCTTTGAAAAGCATTCAAAGAATTATAAGCCAAGAAAAAAGAAAAGGTGTTTAAGAATGATCCGGTACAGTTTACATGACTGTTCCGGATCATTTTCTTTTATCAATAGTGTTTAAGGTATGGCCTTTTCTCACTATATGTTACATTTTAAGTAAGAAATCTTGTGTGTATAAGATTATAAAAAAAACTTAGGAGGAACCATTTTGAAAAGAACATACGATTATATTCCACCATTTTATACCTTCCTATTCATTAATGAAACCATAGGAAGGAATTACATTTCATGCAAAAAATCACATGGGAGGTGCAATATCTCTCCCCACCATTAGCAGTTAGATACTGCAAAAAATGTGGCAAAAAAAGCGAGTATCTCTGTTCTGGATTATTTCGGGTCAATGCACAAAGGAAGTATTTGGATATTTGGCTAATCTATAAATGCTCGAATTGCGATACAACATGGAACTCAACTATATATTCGCGTACCAATCCTCAAAGTTTAAGTCCAGAACTATTAGAACAGTTTCACACGAACGACAGCAATCTTGTCGAACAATACGCTATGGATATTGAACTATTGCGTAGGAATGGAGCAGAAGTTGGTTTACCGAATTACAGAATAACCGGAGATGAAATTTGTATTGACAATCCCACAGAGTTGCACATCATAAGCAAATATTCATGCCAATTAAACGTATCAACGATTTTACGCGAAAAGTTATATTTGTCACAAAAAGCCTTTGCCCAAATGTTATCTTGCGGACAAATTAAGAGTATTTCAGGGCTTGATTTAAAAAAAATTAAATTGCACAATGAAGTTGTGCTGGCGATCGGAAGTAATACGGGCATCATGCGAAAGGAATAACATTAGGAGGCCAAAAATTAATATACAGATGTAACCTTTAACCCTCTGCTGGAGTGGTCTGTAAGGCAAATTGATTATGGTCTGTATTTGCTAATATAAAAGTGAGCCAAACGATCATGAAAAAATGAGCCACCTTAATCAACCAATCCTGTACACTGGTAGTGAGCAAGCTATCGAGTACAGGAGGGAACGGATGATCAAGGTGGCTCACGTCCCCCTTGTTTCCTATGGCCGAATAGGTGCATTCCACTAAAAAGGCGGAAGAAAATCAAGTATTGCTTTAACAAGAGTAAACACCAGCGATCCCCAGATCGTCTTGATCATCCGCTGCTGAGTCGTCATGTCTTTGCGGAACATAGGCAATACATAGTACATGAAGGCTCCGAAAACTAGAAACGAAATTATATAATTACCAAATTGTCTCATGGCATAACCTCCTACAAACAAGCCGTCCTTGCAGCACACTGCTTTGACGATTAAATTATGCCACCTATTGTGAAGTAAGGCAACAAGATACTCAGACGGCCGGGTCTTATGAGTATACCTTAAACTAAAATGATTTGAATCTTACAACCATATAATGATAAAATTATTTCCAAGTATAATACTACACTAACTTGGAGGGGTAAAAATGTTCTTTTTATTTAACCTTTGATAATTATGTTTTTAGGAGGAACCAACTACTATGGCTTATCTATTGAGCAATGGTCATCAGCTGTACTATAGAGAAAAAGGCACGGGTGAGTTATTATTAATCCTACCAGGGAATACCGCTTCATCCGCCAGTCATATTGACGATATAGATTATTTTGGTGAATATTATCATACTGTTTCACTAGATTTTTGGGGCACTGGAAAGTCTGACAGAGTTAATAATTGGACTAGAAATTGGTGGGTAGAAGCAACAAAAGATGCTGTTAGCTTAATTGAACATCTTAACTATGATAAGGCTAGCATAATTGGCTGTAGCGGCGGTGCTGCTATCGGATTGCTAATGGCGGCATTATATCCAAGCAAAGTTCGATCCGTAATTGCTGACAGCGAGTTAGACCAATATCCTAGTGATCTAATCCAATTATGTATCGAAGAACGAAAAAGCAAATCAAAAGAACAGCTTGATTTCTGGAAAAGCGCGCATGGAGATGATTGGGAGGATATTGTTCAAAAAGACACTAACCTAATGCTTGATTTGGCTATAAACGGGCATGTTTTCAAAGATAAATTGCAGGATATTACTTGCCCTGTACTATTTTGTGGAAGCCTAGAAGAAGAGAACTATGTTCCAAATTTTACTGAAACTATCATAAAGATGACAAAACAAATAAAAAGAGCTGAACTATTTTTAGTAAATGACGGCAACCATCCTTTAATGTGGACATGCAAAGATCAATTTAGAAGAATGACACTATCATTTTTACACAATATTTAATCTAGAGAGATTTAAGGGAGGCCTCAAACCGAGGCCTCCCTACACGTGACCTTCGGCGGAATACAGGAAAATACAAGGGGACGGTTCTGATTGTATCCTAAGCTTTAGCAACAACATTAAAATTGAGACCGGTTATTCTTGCTATTTGTCTAATAGATAATCCTTCAATGGCTTTAAGCTTTCTTAAAAGATCATCTCTTTTGTCTTTTGCCATAGATTGTAGTTGAGTAGTTGCTAAGTTACCAATAGCATTCTTGATTATTTCTTTTGCTTCTTCGTCTGTTAGCCTCTTCGTCCTTTCCAAATTAAATTCTTTTTCACAATCACTCATTCTACCCATATATTCTATAAACAGTTCCCGTGCCGTTTCATTATTACGGGAGAACATCTCTAGGATGAAGTTTGTATCTACTATATTTGAGTGCTGCCAAGTATACTCAGCATAGCTGCTCCAACGGTACTCCCCAAGAGAAGTTATCATTTCCGCCTGAAGAGGATTTTGATGTATATATCGAATTACCTCTAATAAATATCTATCGTCTTCAATTACTTCACTTTTGTATCGATCTTGAAACAAATGGCCGGATCGTTTGTATTTCCAATTGTACCAATAAACATAGCTTACCCCGATTCGCTTCATCAGTTTTTCCAGGGGATCTTTTCCTTCTTTTATAACAAGGTGTATATGATTATCCATAAGGCAATATGCAAATATGTTATATTCACA
>NZ_FWXI01000040.1 GCF_900176355.1 Sporomusa malonica
CCCGCCAGATCCTAAGTCTTAAATGTGCTATATTTTTCATAATCGAAACGTCACGAACCCGCGTATTTGCTACATTTCTCAACAGAGCGCCACAGCACTTTTATGCGGCATTGTTGTACGGTTGTTGTAGTACAACAATGACCTGATATGGTTCTCCTTGGGACGTGTACTCTACTTTTCAGTGTAGTGACTTACTTTTGGATGCATGGCGCGAAAACCGAAGGTCAAATTATCGGCGCAAAGAAAACCATCGGTACAATCTTGGAAATGAAATTTGGCTTAACCGCTACTGACCTACTCCCGCTCCTAGACGGCATCACCGACATAGAAGCATTAGAAGCTATCGCCCGGGGTTTTTCATCGCCAAATCACTGGACGAGGTGCAGGATATTATAAAAAAAGTTAAGGAACAAGTCAACGAATAGATTACTGGCCACAACAGGAATTGTGGTGGCCTTTTTATATCGCTCACTAGTTTCGGCTTTGCCGGCGCAATTGCTCTACTGCTTTAACTAAATCAGTGGCTCCTTTTTGGTTATCCCATCGTTGCCAAAAATCAATGGTTGCACTTAGCGGTTTATACGTTGGCTTATTTAACACTATTCGTGTTGGCAATAATACTGCATCTCCAACTATAATTGCCTCCCCGATTTCCAGTCCAGGAAGTATTTCCAATAATCCGCTTAGTGAATCAGGCATTAACCCTTTAACCACTGATTTGTCACTATCATTAGAAAGTCTTAACGATATTATATTATTGCATTGGCTTAGTATAGTAGTGCTAACATCAGATGGCCTTTGACTGACTATCATTAAGCCGACGCCATATTTTCTGCCTTCCTTTGCAATTCTTTCAAAGTTCTCTAGCGCCTTTTTCTCTAAAGGATTTGCACTCTTGGATGCACTTGGCAAATACAAATGCGCTTCATCACATAGTAATAAAACTGGATGTCTGCCATCATTATTAGTACCGGGATCTGACCAAAATTGTATCTGGAAAACCAGCCGTGCTGTTAAACTTACCATTACTGGTAAAACGTCTGAAGGCACCTCTGAAAAATCGATTACCTTAATGCCAGGCTTATTATAGTCTGTGATACCGGTATGACCCATTAGTTGATCTGCAAGCCGGTGTAAAGCTTCATATTCATACCACTTTTCCGGCGGTTGAAATAAGAAACCATATCGCCGGTCTTCAAGTTTGTTTTTTAAGCGAATTAATAACCTGGTTAACTTGTTGTTGAGTGGGCCTTGTGTCGTTTTTTCTTGACCGGCCTTTTTGCCGCTTTCATAAAATTCTCCAGAGCCAATAATCTCTGCGTTTTTATACTCGAGTTCCTTAACTATGTGCTCCATCTTGAACGGTATAGGGCTATCAACTGTGAATGTATCCAATACTTCTTGTTTTTTAAGTTGTTCTAAAACTGTCTTTTTGGCCTTGGTGATTGCATCCAGTGCAGCTAGCGACTGGTTAGGAGCAGATTGCTCGGAGTGGTCAATCAACATGGACTGCATTTCATCATAGTTCAGTAACCAAAATGGTAAGAAAAGTACGCCTTCCTTCGGATCAGCTAAGTCACCAGGTCCCGCTATACGCAATTGTTGTGCATATGGTAATTTTGTATATTCGCCATGAAGGTCAAATACAATGATATTTGAATAATCCAATTTAGAAGCTTGTTCTAAGATGTTAGCAACAGACCAAGACTTACCTGAGCCAGTACTGCCCAGCAGCGCGGCATGCCGCTGAAATAACTTGTCACCATCTATAAATGCTTTTGCTTTTCTATCCAAGGTATATGTACCAATCTCCAATGGTTTTTGGGTTGCGACACCGGCAGAACCAATTATCCCCATAAAGTCTTCCAGTGCTTTTCCTTCAACCGGAAATACCGGGCGATTAATGTCAGGCAGTGATAAGACAGCTCTGGTAAAATAATTACTAACTTCCCCGTGTTTTGCGCGATACGTTCCCACAAGAGTAACTTGGACACCATTATTTTCCGTAATGGGCGGAGAGATCTCATCGCCGACTTCCGTGTCACCCTCTAAAGGATCTCTCCAAACCCGGTTGATCATACCAAGCAACCATTCATTACTATCTAATCCTTGAATAGTTACTAGTCTTCCGACTCTTGCATGCGACAACTTTTCAGCTGAATGTACTTGAATAAATACTCGGGCGGTGTCCACGCCGCGAACCTCACCTATCGACTGTGTTTCCTCAAAATTGAAGATACCCACTATAGCCCCTCCTTACCCAACAACTTTGTCTACAAATTCTTCAATACTCCACAGTTGTCCGGGAAACTCATTACTATCTCCCTGATAGTACCAAGTAGTTAATCCTGTTGTTGATTGCTCCAAAGCAATTATGTGCGGATAATCCTGCACTATCATTTTGGCGCTATCACTTAAATGCCTAGTTATTATAAGACAATTCATTCCTTGGATCAGCCGCTCAGTTAAAACTGTTTGCAAATGAGAGTCATTAAATCCATAACCTATTACCATAATTGAATTAGCACTTCGAATACTTTGATTGGCCATTTCTCTATGACAGTTCATCGTTGGATCTGTTAGACTGGCCTTGTATTTAGTCAAACCCGGCGTAATAATAACGCGAGTTGCATTTTCAATCATCTCGCTACATTGAAAAGTTTCACTACCAAGTTGCTGCCATTTTAAGGAGCCATGTGGTTTCAACAGCCGTACTCGTTTTTGCTTTCGGAAATCTGGCTTCATTGCTCTCTTACCCGTAACTACCGTTAACGAATAGGAATCGCCGACTAAGGTCTCGTGGGAAAACCGTTGAAGATGTGCTCCTGAGAAACCGGTGCAACAATGGATGCTACATACATCGCAAGCATATTCAATCAGGTGATCATAATTTGAGGTAACAATATCTAAACAGGGGTTGCCTGGCGGCAGACTGTCTATTATGTGTTTGATAAGCTTTGCTAACGGAAATGATTTGGTCGAAGTAGCAATTAACTGCCGCTTAAACTGCATATCCTTTAAATCGATGACAGTAGCGGTAGCTTCAATAATAAACTGTAAAAGTTCTTGACTAACAGTGCATCGTCCTAAGCCGTCTTCCAGCCCATGGGCTTCAATGCTTGCCAAACAATTAGTCCACTCACTGGTTAATTTAGGGTCGCCTACACATCTCTTAGGTATATCGTTTTCTAGAAACTTCGTCAATTCTCCCATACCAGGTAACCCCATCGAAACAGAAAGGCCTGTGCCTATTAACAACATCGGTCTAGTCCGTAGAAAATCTTGAAGCTTTGCCAAAATTTCATCTGTATCCACCATGCTACTAAATCACCCCCTAGCCGAAACGAAACATAACATATCTAAGATATTCGCCATAAATCCCCATAGTTCCTTTCATTTTATTACCAATGAAGGAATGAATTTACATATAACAAGATATTCTGATAAAATTATACTATCGAAAACAAGCATGGTGGGTGATTATGTGGAATTTGCATATTATGTGGCCAGAGGGGTTAATGAAAAAGTAAGTGCTATTGAAGTTGATAGTAATCCTAATGATTTTATTGACAGAACAAAATTCCGCTGTATGTTTTGTGGAATACAACTCGAGTTTTCTCATGGTACTAGCTATCCGTTATTTAAACGGTGGAGAGGTACCGCCCATATGCCTCACTGTATTTATGGAAACATAACTAACCAAATCAAAAATTCTGACAACAACAAGGACATTGAATTATTAGTATCGACTATTCTTCCCAGAGCACTGATGTCCCCGCAGCAGCATATAAGCACTGGACATCAAGGCTCAAACGTATCAAAACAATTCACCGGTAAAAGAACACGAATGTTCATCTCCTCTGTAAAAAATCTGCTTGATCCTAAAAAGGGCTACTACTTTAGCCAAAACTACGAAAGCATGCAAATTCTTGCTGAAACCGGTGAAAAGTACTATCTAAAAGATTTGTTCGGAGCACAAGATGAAATCATCGACAAGATTGATCGTAGTGCTGACAAAGCAATAGTCTGTATCGTGAAAGGTAACACGCTGACCCCTAAAGCAACAATAGGAGACCACGTATTGATTCCGCTATCTACATCAGGAAAGCATAAAAACTCGCAAAAATTTTCTCTTTTTATCCCAAAGGATTATGTACCAAAAAACTCTGGGCGGCTGGATGATATTACTGGAGCGTTTATTGTCGGTTATGGCATTGCGAGAAAAACTGACTACGGATACCAAATGACAATCTTTTCAATCCACCACCAAGTAGCCGTTTTGAAAAAATACGAAAAAAGCAACACCGGTCCCGCCCCGGTCACTTAAACGAACAGCCGCCAACAGTTGACACCAGTCAACTGTTGGCGGCCCCTTTTATGCCTAATTCTTTTACTCCCGATCACTCAGTCCAATTGGTACCGCTTTCAATATAATATGAATAAGTTCTGTCGACTCGATGCCTCCCATTTGTTTTCTGGCAGGCTTGCTAACTTGCCTTTTGCTATCGTCTAACAGCAACCCGAATATCCTGGCGAAGTTTTATGTTACTATGTATAAACTGATGCTGACTCAATAATTTCGTCACATCCGTATAAACCGGTTCTTTCATAAGCGGATCACGAATAGTCACAATCAAGCAAAATGGCTGCGAAAGTTCTTCATCATTCAAAACCGCTTGCTTCTCGATGAAACTTCTATAAACCCCTTCTACTTTTAAAAACCATTTTTTCGGTGCCTTTAAACTTTTATCTCGATTGCCTGGTGTCAGCTCTCCTAAATCAACTGCATATTTTTTATTAGGGTAGTACTTGTCCCCATACTGTATAAGTACCTTTTCGGTCTTATTAAACCCCTCATGTGCGACTGTTTTTTTGCTATAGCTTGAAAAGTTCAGTAAGTTTTGCGAATCAGGACTCCGTCCTATAGGATTGCGTATCGTCCGCTTTGTCCTATCCCTATTGACTTTTTCGTCATAGGTTCCTAAGCGTACATCAAGATTCGACTGGCAGTACTCCGCACCTTGTCGCGCTTCCAAAATCGGATGATTTACCAAGGTCACGGCAAGTTGCCCATAATAATATCCGTCGTCATCGATTAAACACTCTGGATAAGGAAAATCTAATATATCGATAAATTCTCCTTTTTTAAGCGTATCTTTTAATATCAGGGTTATTTCGTGTGGATTGTTATATAAAATATCCTGAATGGGGAGCGGCACACCAAAACCATAGTGGCTCACTTTTTCCGGCATTGCTGCTGTTACCGTTTCAGGGTATCTGCAAGAATGCATCATCAATGCTTTCAACAACACTGGGTCAAATTCTTCCTGTACCTCATTTGATAAGTGAGCGGCAATAGCTGTAACCCGTGGAGTAGAAAAACTGGTACCGCACCGGCCGACAATTTGTCCATCAAGTGAAAAGGAATTGACTCCTGTACTGCTGATTCTCCCATTCTGTATGCCGCAATTACCACCATAGTGCATCACTTCCGGCTTGACAATGTCAGCTGGGCCGGGACCAACTCTGCTAAATGGCGAAACATGATCCGGTTTTGCAATATCACTGACCGCTTGTAATCGTGCAATGGAACCCACGGTGAGTGCCCTGACTGAATCGGCACCGCGTGTAATTTTTCCATTTGCTTGCCCTCGCGCAAAATTATCACAATTTCCAGCAGACTTAATAATCCAAACGTTGTTCTTATCTTGGATATCATCTAAAGCCGTCCCAAAATCTGAAAAATCGGTATTACTAATCTCCATGTTGCTGCCCAGCGACATATTCCAAATCTTTATAATGTCTTTATTTTTTTCAACAGCTTCGCGAATATTATCGATCAGATCTGCTTCCGTGCAGCCTTCTTTTTTTAAATCAGGAATAACCAATGCATCATACAGTTTGCAGCCAGTAGCCCCAGTATAGTTACAGCCTTCAAGCAAATCACCAAAGCCAACGATTCCCGCTACGAATGTACCATGAGCCCGGTTCACATACTCTTCGGGATAACTCGTCGTATTTCCCGTAATCCAAGACTCGAGTGCTTTAATCCTTGCTATACCTGAATCCAAAATACCCACGACCGGATAATCTTCTCCATCTACCGGTTGAACTGGCGAAAATTCCGTCTCATTAAAAAAACTATCTTCCATTACCTTCAATACCGGCATAGGTTCAATAGAGTAGATACCAGTATAATCATCAAAATCTTTGACCAGTTCCAGATTATCCATTAAAACTTGATGTACCGTTAAGCGATCAGAGTATTTCACCGTTTTGTCAAGGTGAATCCCTTTTTTATTCGTCAGCAATGATTTAAACTCTTCATTTACCTTTTGATTCAAGAAGGCATTATTATAATCTACCAGGATCACTTTCAAGACATATTTCTCTTCCTTGGTGTTCACATCCTGGATATTAATGATCGGCTCTAATAAGGATATAGCACTAAGGGAGGAAATTGCTTTCGGGTTTAATTCGCACAATACTAAGTTTCGGGAAATTGTTTCATATTCTTCTACTGTACTGACCCGAATCAATAGCTCCTGCTCTGCTGAAAATCCTATAGCTTTATCCTCGCCACGTTCTTCAAAAAGAGAGAGCATATCTGCCCGATGGCTCTTAGCAACCGCAGCATCAACGATTTTGGCTTTTAATACCGTCGGAATCCCTTTGTATTTATTAATTTTGGTTACTGCCTTTTCTTTGGCCTCATCCAGACCACTTATCAATTGTTTTGACCGTTCTTGTAGTTTCTCACCATGCAAAACCCATTTGGGCGATTTTGAGGGACCGCCCTCTGTAAGCATTTCATCAGCTGTTCGTTTGTGAAATATCTTTACTGGCAAATTCCGTTCACTCATGACCCGTTTCCTCCTCATCCCGTAATTTATTGCGAACCTGACGCAGGGATATATCCAGTGCTTCAGCTATATCCGCTTGCGAGACTCCATTCTCATTCAAAAACTTTACCAAGGACAACTCTTGCTCACGAAATCCTTTAAAAAGATAAATCTGAATCAGCACGTCCTGATAAGAAATCATGTCTCGATCATGAAGAACCGCCTCTCGGACAGCATTAAAACAAATGTTCCTAATATCTGAAGGCGATGTTCCCAAAAGAGTGTGAACAATTTTGCTCAGCTTTTTTTTATCCGCATCAAAACCCAGCTCGGCATCAGCAAAATATAGTTTGAGCAGGCTGCGTATTCCATCATAATCTGGCTTAGGAACCTCAATCGTAGTGCTAAATCGCCGCCACACAGCAGCATCCAATAAGCTCTCATGATTGGTAGCAGCAATTAAAACATTGCCATCATTACTTTTACTGAAATCGTCAATGTTCTGTAACAAACTATTGACAACTCGTTTCAATTCACCAATTTCATGCTCGTCATCTCTCGCTTTGGCAATCGCATCAAATTCATCCAGAAACAAAATACATGGTTTCTCCTTGGCGTATTCAAATATCTTGCGAATATTCTTAGCCGTATTTCCAAGTAAAGAGGAAACTAATCCGTCTAATCTGGCTGTAATCAGTGGCACCTGCATTTGGCTGGAGATATATTTTGCAATACTGGTTTTACCACAGCCGGGTGGACCATAAAGAAGCAGCGACTCGGGAAGATTAACTCCCCTTTTTACTAATTTATTACGATTTCTTAAGGACCCAATAAAATTATTGATCTTCAGCGTCGTTATTTCCGACAATACTAATTCCTGAAACTCATCTTCCGGGTAAAATACATCCACCATATCAAGTCTTGTTTCCGGGTCAACCGGCTTAGTGACAAACTCATCCATAAAAACGGGATGAATAATCTTTTTATTGATCAATCTTACAATGCGATCGGCTAAGGCCTTTTCTCCATTATCTTGTAACTTATTGGCAAGCAAAGCTGCATAGCTGTGTACTTTATCACGTTTTCCGTCCAATCCACCCTCGATGATTTTTAGAATTTCCGTTTGCATAGCCATTTTACCACTCCTCTTGTTAATTGTAACGCTTTTTGTTTTATTTTGCACGTATTTTTAAAAAATAATATCAATATTTTATTTTTCCATAACGCCAATTCGATATTTAATACACTTTTATTTTTTTCGAACAGCTATATGGTTTATATCATCCGCAAAAAGGCCGCCAATCACCGGCAGCCTCCCTGCAACCTAGTTGTAGAACATGTGCCAAAACAATGATACCCTCATAAGTTTAGTCAAAAAAAAGTCCGTATCACGCTGAGGTGAAACAGACTCCGACAATATACATTTATGCTCTTGTCATTAGAAGGGATTTCCAAATTTACCAACGAAATAATTGAAGATACAACTTTCGCTAAAAAATCTAAAAATACAATCTTTGAAGGAGATTTTGATTTTATGGATCTATGGAACAAAGAGGGTATCCCACATAAAGGCTGGAAATGCATTGATATTGAAGATTTAGCCGAAGGCTTGGATGAATTAGATGCTGAAGAGCGAAAAGACTATTACGAAACTTGCGAGATGTGTAACCACGAAGGTATCAGATATGTTCATATTATGGAACATCCTGAATATAGTGAACACTTACGTGTAGGATGTAGTTGTGCTGAACGGATGGAAGAAGACTATGTCACCCCCCAGCTAAGAGAAAAAAATCTTCGAAAGAAATTTAGCCGCCTTAAAACTTTTAGAAAGAGAACATGGGTACAAAATTTTAATGGAAACTATATGCTGAAATTTAAAGGATACTTCATCACTATTATGCCAAGCAAATATAAAAAGGGCGAATATGGTATCATATTTCGAAATAAGCAATATTGGAAATATGAGTCTTTAGAGAAAGCAAAGCGAGCTGCTTTTGACATCATCGATGAATATCTCCAGCAACGTCCAGCCAATGGAATATATCTACCATATTAAGTTTTCTCTTAACGAAACAACTGTATGAATTCTATAAATAGTACTGCCATATAGTACTACTAACTATAAAAGCAGTCTGTGACCTAATCACAAACTGCTCTACGAATTCTACGATATTTTGTCCTTTATCCTATTCCACAATAGCGTTCAGAGCATTCTCCTTTGTGGATATTGAATTACACTGCCTTTTGCTCATACCAGAAAGTACCGGCGTAAGTAGCAGATCATTGATCCCGCCCTGCAAGGCCTCTGCAAAACCACCGCAACTTTGATCTCCTCAAGACGTTATTGCATTGGCTTTTGAAAATTAAAATTCGATAATGATTACCAATTTTATATCTTCTTCACAGCATTCTGTTCCCCTAGATTACTATTCATTCTATTACTAAAATAAGTTATTCTTCCAAAACGGTAGGAATCAGTTTCCAATGATCGCCGTCGGCCGGATTGGGGTCAGCTAAACTAGCAACGAAATATACATCCTCAACCGAATAATCTCCATCCTCCATATCTTGATACCGCTTTACGAAGGTAGGGTCGGTGACTTTTATAAACCGATAGCTTCGCCCCCCATATGTAAAGCATGCTGTAACTTTCGGCCACGTGTTGCCCTCCCACCGCTTAACACGAATCACAATGTCTGAAGGTCGAATTAATGCCAGCGAATATCTTCCGGCGGCTCTAATTTCGCTGATCTCGTCAGGAGTAACCTTCTTTTCGTTATTGTAAAATAGCTTCCCATGGATTTCAGCCGGGTGAAGGTTTATAACATCATCAATGTCTGCTTGTCCGATTTTTCTCCAATAACGAGAACTATCCATCGTATAGTTCTCTGGTTGATAATCATTAGGTGTGTACTCAGTACAATCTATGCTCACTATATCCAAGATTTGCGGGCTAGTCCGGTCACGATACATCATGTCTTCGTCTGTGACCGCATGCTGTTTCGACTCGTCATTAGATACTATTCGGACCCATTCCCCCGTAGTAGTGTCAATTCCAGCAACGCAGTAGCCGCCACCCTTCCAGGATTTAGCCATAAGTATAATATCTTTTTTCACAAAATCGCCTCCACTTAACTGTGGGCGGCCTCTTTTTCCTCATACCCTACAAAACCAATTTCTCTATTTTTATGCCGATACGCTTCTTCAATCATTGCTTTTTCATTTAAGGGCTCACCCAATTGATCTGCAAACATATTAACTTCTGGGAAATATGCCTTTAACAAAACCTGTTCCATTTCATGTTGTGTCATAGTCTTACTATCATGGTCGATGTGCACAACCTCAAAACCAACATCAGTTAATCCCTTGCCTACTAGGATACTTCTATGACAGTCTATTGCCCGCTTTTCAGTACACATAAGAGCAATTGTAAAGCCAGTCTCCACTCCCTTATTTAAGCGCTCAATGCCACGCAAAAATAGCCCTGACTTACGAGTACGTTCAAAGTCAAGATAGCCTAAAGGAGAATATAGTCCTTGATCGTCCCGCCTCGCTCCAAATTCATCGCCCATAAAGACATACTGAATAGAATTGCGTTTCAAAAAGCGATTCAATTCATCTTTATTATACTGCGGAGCATGCCGGCTATAAGGAATGCTCCGTACATCAACGATACAGGATATTCCAAATTTCTGGATAATACTTAAGAAAAATGCGCTAGAGACAGTCGAATGTCCCAGGGTATAAATCTTTTTAGCATTCTTCACTGCTTCCGCGCCCTCCCTTCATACCGCTACATTCATTATAGCATCAAATGAATATAGAGGCATCAGTCAAAGATGAACTACTCTCAATCCATTAAGCCTTTCTTCTAAATATTCAGCAAGTAACCTGCGATGACATTGTTTAGGCGTAGGCTCACTACAAAGTAAACATGCGTCTTCAAACAAGCTTTTATCGAGTCTATGGAGAGGAGCACGCTCTTCCAAGATGCGTGCGTATTCAGTCTCGTACTCCGTCCAGCTTACCTTCTTATCCTTATAGCTATCTAGAAGCTGTTTTGTTGGAGCAACCTCTGGTAAATGGATATAATCAATATCGGCAATGGCTTTAAGAAAATACTCTAAATCCATCTTTTTGGTATACCCAGCAAGTTGAGAGGTATTATTAAGCCGAATATCAATTACGCGCCTAACACCATTCTGCTGTAGGAGCGTAAAGAACTCTTGCGCCGATTTTTTCCCGGAACCAATCGTGTAGATGGTCATACTACTACCTACCTTTTACATCTAGCATAGAAATACTTGCTTATTATCGGACTTGCATCAATCGACTAGTTTCATTTGCAAGAAATGCCATCATTGATCTTTATTTTTGCAACTAACATACGTCTCACCAATTACTGCCTGTCATTAATATGACGATCCTTAGAAAAATTAATCTTCACGAGATTGTCTTCATGGCTTAAGAACCCAAGTTCGAGCCCACAAACTTGCTCAATAAAATCAGATTGTAATGCTATTCTTTCTGCTAAATCCCTACGAGATCGAACTCCATGCTCTGTAATTAATTTTACGGCCTGTTGTAGAAGTACCGGCGTCTCATTTTCTATTTGGTCATCATATGGTTCGACTTTTCTCCACCTTTGTCGTGAAATTTGCTTCCATAGATATGTAGATCTTTCATCAGAAATAAGCTCTAATCTTTCGCAACGCATAATCATTGCCTGTACGGACACCTTCCATTTTGGTTTTAACAGAAGTAACTGATTAAGAGACGTTGAAAACACATCTTTTTCAAAACCACCCTGGGGCATCAAAAATGCATTTGCGAACCACTTCGCCTCGTCTTCAAGTTGTTTGAGATGTTGTTCAATTTCTTCCGTATCATGAAATAATAGGTGGCATAACTCGTGAGCTACACTCATTCTCATACGAACGGCGTTATTGGACTTACTGACGAAAATATACGGTCTACCCTTTTCCCAAAATGAAAAAGCATCCAACTTATCGTCTAACGAAAGAACAATCACCACTACACCCCGTTTTTCAATCACCCGAGTAAGATTGACTATCGGGCCGAGACCGAGATCCCACTCGCGACGCACGAGTTTTGCTAACGTTTCCATATTTCTTTCCTTACGAACGTCAAGTGCTTCAGAATTTTTAACCTTAGCAAACAACGGATCTACTGCCGGTAGCTTTACATAGGAGTCAAGTGCGGGTATAACCTCTCGTGTTACCCACATTGACTGCATTACGGCTGTTTCTCGCATTGATTTAGTAGCTGCCTGGAAGCTTCTGAAATATTCCTGGCTGCGAATGGGAGCTTCACTATACGGTTTATAGTAATACGAGGTAGGCATTTGATATATCTGTTGCATCTTAAGCAAATTTTCTGGACTAGGAGATACATTGCCTAATTCGTACTGTGAAATGATTTGTCTGCTTAAACCAACTAAATCAGCTATCTCTTTAATGGAAAGTCCTTTAGCAAGACGAGCATCCCGTAAACGTTGGGGAAGCAGCCCATTGGAGTTAGTCTTCACTTTCTCCCGCACTTTTTTCTCCTACCCTTCTTGCATTGTCTAACAGTTCAACCAGCATTTCCTCATGGTCTTTTTGGGTTATATATCCAAATGGGCCGCGCGCCAATGGCAACTCAGCTAACCATGTTTTTGCACCTGGAATGCCGACCCTTCCGAACTGAAACTCATATTTTCCACGGTCTCCATATGTAGCAAGAAACCCTTGCTTTATATTAGGATTTTTTTCTATTGCATATTCAGGAAAAAGAGGAATGTTGATATCAAACACATTATCCCGAAACGTCGAAGACGGAGGAATAGATTTTGGCGCATCAACACGAGCTAACAAGAGAATAACTCCTTCTCCATTAAGCTCCACATGGTGGCAATTTTTAATGGAGTTAGTTTGAAAAGAACAGCGGAAAGGCAATATGCCTTTAGCACACCAGAGTTGTGCGGTCCGTGCGCTAGCCGCACGAAGTATGTCAGGTCTGATATCTCTTGCAACAGGGTTTTCGGTTAACCATTTTTCACGTTGGATAAGCTCATTTGTCATAGTATATGCTTCATCAAACATTCCGCGAATAGCATTTCGCACTTCTTCGGGAAACGATGCCTTCAAAATGGCCTCATGATACTCATACACTTAAAATACCGCCCCACTTTCCAAAATACTACCTGAAAACATTGTGACACTTTTTCTTTATTTTGTCAATCAAAAGTAGATAACAATGCTACTATTGCAATTTATTAGGTGATCTGCGGAACGTAGATCGTTTAATAGATCCATTCGCAAATAGCTTCATAATATAAACACCTGGCGCAGCAACCTTGTCACCCGCCAGGGGCGCAGAAAGAACGGAACAGGCATAAGCCTTGACCAGTGTGATATAATTGCCAGACCGGCGGCGAGGTGGCGCAATTGCCGCGCAGTCCGCGGCTCCCTTGCTGCCGGCAGGCCCGTCCGCACGGAGTGCGGCGGCATGGGGTTGGCCACCGTGACCGGTGCGCTCCTACCCGATAACCATAAGCAACCCGGCAGGCTTACGATGTGCGGCCACACGGTTTTGGTGGCTGCTCATGGTAAGCCGTTTTGCTAATAGCCAGCATGGTAGAGACGACTTCCCCCTCCGGTTTATTCGTCGGGAGGAGGTTAAGGGGGTGGTCATTTAGAGCGGAGCCAGGCCGTCTGCTACCCCGGCCGTCTGGTTGCCACCAAAACTGAGTTGAGGCCCTGCCCCTGCATGGTTTCAGTAACGGCTCATCGGTTGGCCGTTAATAAGCAAAAAGTTAGCCAACAACTGTGCCCTTGTCGGCGAAGATTGTTGGCTAATTTGTTATTGATCTCGGTTTTGACTTACCCGTACAACACGTTTAACCGGCAGAGCCAAAAGCGTCACTGCGCTGTATGGTGAGCATTGTGGTCTATAGTCTCAGACTCTGAAGCCTGCGGCTGCGTAGCTTGCTCGCTTGACGAACTGACCATATCTACCATCATTTGCTTAAACGCCGGGTCGCTTGCCAGCATTTGCTTCATCATATTCTGCATCTGGGGCTGTTGCATCATCCCCTTCATTGCTTGCTGCATATCGGTGCTTTTCATCATGTCTTCACACTGTTTTTGCATTTCCGGCGCATTCATCATCTCAGGGTCCATTTTTCCCATTTGGCCGTTCGACATCATCATACCTGCCGCTGCTGCCGCCTGCTCAGTATTGGCTGCCGCGCTTGCAAGCGAATTGGCACCAAAGGCCAGTCCTAATGCTGATACCGTAATGAGTCCCCCAATAATCCACCCTGCTAATTTATTTTTCATAGTTTTTCAGTCCTCGTTAATTTATCCGATTAGTAACCTTGGCTAAGCTACCGCCCAGCTATCTCCAAACACTAAACCTTGCCGTTCGAGAATGCGCCGGACTTCGCCGGTGGTAATCCAGGTGCGCGGGTCACGCAGCGAATAATACTTTTTCAGTAAACGCTCGACATGGACTGTAATAGCAAAAAAATCCTTGGTTTCGGCTTTGCGATAGGCTTCCATGATTAACTCTTCCATCTCACTAGTCAGCTCCTTACTCAACCTTGATTATTTTATAGTGTTATTTTCATTTGAGTGTTCATTATGTTTGTGACCCATCCCCCGCATCATGAACAGATGCATCATCGGGCATAACAGCAGCACTAAATAACTGGCCGCCCCATCATAACCGCTTTGCTTGAGAAGTAGGACTACACCAAGCGGCGCTAAACAGCAAGCAAGCATCATCAACATATGTTTAAGGCCGCCACCGCAGCCATGCTGCGGCCCTTGATTTACGCCATTTTCCTTATTGGGCTCCGATTGTTTGCAACACTTCATACTTTATTCCTCCTCGATTAGCTGAGTCGGGACACCACCTGGCTGCCCAGCAACCTTCATCATAGACTTATCCTCTTTCCGAAATTCCACCGGTCTATCGGCTTGCGCGGTCAGTCCGCCTAGGTGCGGATTCTTTATCTGCCTTTATCATACCAAACCTTTGTGAAGAAGCTATGAAGGACTAGTGAAGAACTTGTGATTTTTCGCCAACTTTCTCATAAATAAAAAAGACCGGCCGCCTAAACTTCAGATGAGGTTAAAACCCCACCTGATGCAAGTCTCTCTTTAGCTACAGTAATTACCCAAATTCAGTTGGCATAGAATAGTTCTGAGGTGAAGACCAATGTCAATCATTGATACTGACCCCAACCAACTCGCCCTATTAATGACCCTGATTGCCATTTCTTTATCTGAGGATAAAGATCCTAATGAAGTAAATATTTTCGGGAATGTAATCATAACAATTGGTAGTATTATGGTTACCATTGCGGCCCAAAAACTCGCCCAGGAACCCAACCAAAAAACCAATCAAGAAAATCTTCAGCCGCCACAGAATCTTCAGCAACAAATTGAACAAATACAAGCTCAAATTGATCAAATCAGAATACTAATAACAACATAATGTTACCATAACAAAAAATCGCCTATGCGTTGTTATACACAACCCGCTCCGGCACACATCCATAGGCAGGCCCCCTGCCCATGGACACTAGTGGCGCTTGCAAGGCTTTATAAGCGGATATTGACATAATTGCTAGGATATACTGATAAGGGAGAAACCTGCTACTTATAGTTGCCAGTCATTGTAATCTGCACTTGACGCTCAACGCATCCCCACAAACTAGAATTGCTAACTCATATAATTTTAGGACAAAGGGTGATCCTAAATGGACCTCAATGATATAATTTTCGGGACAGACTCCATGCCTTGGTGGGGTACTGTGATACGTGTATCTATTTTGTATATTTCCCTCATCATCGGCACCCGCATTATGAGAGAGCGCCAAGTAGGCATCCTCTCTGGTCACAATTATCTTGTGGCGGCAGGCATAGTCAGCTTGGCGGCCGTACGTATGGTCAACCCCAAAAGTTCGCTGTATGAGGTTGTTGCCATCATCTTTAGTTATGCGCTAGTCAATACTTTTCTCTCCTACCTAGACATAAAGTTTCCCCGTCAGGTTGACCGCATAGCTATCCCACTGATGGTAAAGGGTAAGTTAATTCGTAAAAACTTAGACGCTACCCACATTACCATTGATAACCTATTAGCTCAACTTCGTCTGAAATCCATTACTAATTTATCAGAAATCCAAGAAATCTACCTGGAACCAACAGGCAAAGTGAATGCTCTAACCAAACCTGCTGCCGCTCCGCCAACTAAAAGTCAATTGAATATCCCGGTTACCCCGCCCCGTTTTCCTGAGGTCGTAATTTATGATGGAGACGTCCAAGAACAAAGCCTAGCCCGCAGCGGCCTTACCCTGCAATGGCTTGAAAATGAGATTGCTGCGGCACATCCCGGAAAATCTACAGATAGTATCTTTCTAGCCATTGTTGAAACAAATGGAACATTGTATATCAGTACCGGTCAGGCGGCACAGCCATGATCGAGTATCTCACTGCAATCGAAAAAATACCTGTAGAAGGCTTTGTGCTCCGCACCCTAGTTGTTGGCATTGAAATATTCATACTGGGCAGGTACCTACCGCGCCGGGCTGGCGGTCCTTTTTCCGCCTACGACTTTGCTTTCTTCTGGATGATGGGTGGACTAGCCGCCTCTCCGCTCTATGAAGCAAAAATCAGCTTTATCCCTACCTTTATTGCCGCTGCCACCATATATGCCCTCCACTATTCACTCTCGAGTTGGGCTACTCGCAGCAGGACATTTGCCAAAATCCTTACAGGAGAACCAACCGTCCTCATTGCCAATGGCAAAATTATCCGTGAAAATATGGCCAAAAGCCTCCTGCCGCTTGAGATTTTATTATCCGAGCTGCGCACCGTCAATGTGTTTAACCTGAATGAAGTGGAATACGCCATTCTTGAAACCAGCGGCCATGTCAGTGTTATTAAAAAAGGTGGTCATAGCCCGGCTACTGCCCAAGACCTTCAGATAGCTGCAACAGCCAAGCCCTCTCCCCTAGTTGTCATCAACGATGGCCACCTTATCGAGGAAAACTTAGTCACCTTAGGCTATACGCCTGACAGTTTTCGTTTTTTCTTCAACCAGCAGTGTCCCTTGCCTCCAGCAGACATCTATTTGGCAACCCTAGATAGCGCCGGTACTCTCTATTACTCAGAAATGAGCTATGGTCAAAAATCTTAATGAGCTTCCGCAAAAAAGGGCTGCCGGTTACCGGCAGCCCTGCTGCAAAAAATCCGTCGTGAAGCCGTTCATTTCTATGAACTGATTCAAAGTGATATGGCTGATTGTCAACATCCTCATATGATCTGTGATTGCGAATCTCGCAAAAAATAATCATTAGTGGATACACAATACAAGCATGAATGTCGGACGTTGACATTTCTGCTTGTCTATTATAAAATAATAGAAAAATATAACACTCCTAAAGGGGAGTAGCTCTTAGAACAGAGTCAACATACTGATGAGCAATCATCTGGCTCTGTTGTTGACGATTGTCAATTAGCGAGACCTTTAGTATGACTAACATTGTCATACTAAAGGTCTCGTTTTTTATCCTGTAAGAAAGTATAACTTTCCGTCTGGATAAGGGCAACATCGGCTTCCGCTTTCGCCAAGGCTCGGCGCAAGCCGTGTTTTCTTTATATATAACACATTAAGGAGGCTTCATTATGACAGTATTTTTGACTTCGCTTGTCTTTGTAGTTCTTGCAGAGATGGGCGACAAGACTCAACTTCTCGCCATGGCTTTTGCTACTCGCTACAAATGGCAAACGGTAATGTGGGGCGTATTTGTTGCCACAATTCTTAACCATCTGTTCGCCGTAGTTGTCGGCAGTTATTTGACTCATTTCATTCCCATGAATTACATCCAGATTGCGGCTGCCATATCCTTTATCATCTTCGGCCTTTGGACAATCCGGGGTGACGAGCTTAACGGAGAAGACAAAGCTTCTAAACGCAGTCCCTTTTGGACAGTAGCCATTGCCTTTTTCATTGCCGAGATGGGAGATAAAACACAGCTGGCCACTGTTGCATTAGCTGCTCAATTCAATGCCATTGTCCCTGTATGGCTAGGAACGACTACCGGTATGATGGTAGCAGACGGCATAGGCATTATCATCGGCATCGTGCTAGGAAAAAGAATCCCCGAGCGTGCAGTAAAATGGTTTGCCGCAATTATCTTTATACTGTTTGGCCTCTTTGGTCTTTACGAGTATTTACCTGGC
>NZ_FWXI01000063.1 GCF_900176355.1 Sporomusa malonica
TCGCTCTTGGTTCTTTTCGGTCGCTGCCGCCAGGAGTCTTGACGAGTCGGCTGGCTGTGGTGTTAGATGTCCGGGTAGCGCAGGACGTTTGCCTGTGCGTTCGCCAATCATGAGCTGCTTCACTTTCCATGGCGTATGTCCTTGGTATTCGACGGTAAGTTCGCTGATGTCTGCGGGGTCATATACTACGTCAACCGTACAGCCGATGAATGAAAGCCCCACCTCATACTTTTGACCCGCGAAGCTGATGCAGCCAGCCTTGTCCACTTTACGCTCTTCGCAGTGCAGAAAGGCGTTGGTAACAACAGCCGGATCGAGAAAGCGCAGCGGTTTCTTGTCACTCTGGTAGGCGGTTTGAGGACTTGTCTTTTCCCCCAGAGCAGAATGAGGCTTGTTCTGGTAGCACTCGTCAAGCCATACCCAAAATAGAATGTTGAGCTTGTCCAATGTTTGCGGTTTATCCAGCGCCGCCTCGGCAAGAAAGCTGTCCACCACTCGGTTAAAGCGTTCCACTTTGCCAGTGGCTTCTGGAGAATAGGGCTTGGCGAACAATAAGCGGATTCCTAGTTTAGAGCAGGCCCGTGTCATCCACTTCGTACGGTATTGTTTTCCGTTGTCGAAATAAACGGATTCCGGTGTACCGTATTTGGCGATGGCCTGGCGAAAACAATCCTCGATAATGACCTGATCGAGTGTCGGATAAAACTCTCCGTGCAAAACGAACCGGGTAGCATCGTCGATGAACGTCACCAGATACACTTGTTTCTTCACACCGCCCGGCCCGATGGGCAGGTACGGTCCATACTTAATATCGGAATGCCACAGTCGGTTCCGGCACTTTTGCTGAAATCGGCGCGACGCCACACCGGAGTCCGCATACATCCGCATCTGGCGCGTACTGTAGCCACGTTCTGCCAGCTTCTCCTGCAACGTGCTTCGCTTGATTTGACCTGGCTCAACTCGACCTTCCCATTCGAGAATCTGAATGATTTGTGAAACACTGCGCCCCGGTACTTCACGGCGGAGGAGAATGGCCTGTTCGAGAATTTCGGGGGCGATCGTCTCTTGGTTATTGGTTGAACACTTGCCTTTGGGCTTTAATCCACTGAAACCATCGGCTTGATACTGCGCCAGATAGCGACGCAAGGTACGTTCGGATATTCCTGTCTGCTCGCAAATCCGCGACTTGATTTGCCTAGCCTTTGCGGCATCAAGCCCCTCTGCTAGTAATGGCGACAACAGTTGAACCC
>NZ_FWXI01000045.1 GCF_900176355.1 Sporomusa malonica
AATGGCCGCCTTACCGCACGTGCAGGAGACCCATCCATCTTTAATAAATAAAAAGTGAGGTGAGGGAGTTTGTCGGTGGCAACGAACGAATTAGCAAAAATTGTTCAGGATGTACTGGCAGAGTTAGCCAAGCAAGGGTTAGTGAGTCCAGCAATAAAAGAACATGTCATGTCTGCAGCGGGTATGAATACAACACTTTCTCCTGTAGCTGAAGAACAAATGGTGAGCCTTGTTGGGGCAGATGAGATCCTGGTGGATCAACCGTTCAATCTGGATGCCATAAAAGCAATGAAAAAAGTAACCACAGCGCGGATCGGTATCGGGAGGGCGGGAGCACGGCCGAAAACAGCTTCCTGGTTGAAGCTCTTAGCCGACCACGCAGTGGCTCAAGATGCGGTTTTCATGGACGTCTCCGAGGACTTCTTGAAGCGCATGAATCTTTATTCTGTGCAAACTGCGGTTGAGAACAAGGAACAGTTTCTGACCCGGCCTGATTTAGGGCGGCGTTTATCAGACGAGGCTGTCCAAACGTTGCTGCAGAGATGCGAAAAAAATGTTCAAGTGCAAATTATTGTGGTGGATGGACTGAGTTCAACAGCCATAGAAGCCAATGTTGCTGATATCCTGCCTGCTCTGAGCCAGGGGTTAAAAGCAGCGGGAATTAAAGTGGGAACCCCGTTCTTTGTGAAGTATGGCCGGGTTGGGGTTCAGGACGAAATCGCTAAACTATTAAATGCGGAAGTAATTATCTCCCTGATAGGTGAACGGCCTGGTTTGGGAACAGCAGAAAGCCTGAGTGCGTACACCATTTACCGTCCTAATGAGAAAACGGTGGAAGCCGACCGCACGGTGGTATCGAACATTCACCGCGGGGGTATTCCTCCCGCCGAAGCAGGAGCCCATCTTGTCGATCTCTTAAAGCAGATCCTTCACGCAGAGGCAAGTGGGGTAAATCTGACTCGCATTTCTTAATCGCAGCCCAATGAGCATGGAGAGGGCGTAGTATATATGGGGGGTAGATCGAATGGATCACACGGACTCTAAATTCGTGCAGGCGGGTGAAACTCCCGTACTCCCCGCCAATTTCATACATCTCTGTACTCTTGGCAAGGAGGGGTACATTTCGTGAGCATCTCCTGGACGACGGTCCAACTACAAAGGTTAAAAGAACTTAATGCATCTACTGAAGTACTTGCAATGAACTTTACAGAGACATCAACACGTGACCGCACGTTTCAAGAAGTTGAACATCGATTAGTTAGCCAGGGGAAATGTAAACTGAACAAATTGCGTAAACTAAAGCGCCGTCCAGCATTGTTAGAGCTTGAAGCACAATTGGCGAACGTTTTATGTCAGCAAGGGTTTGTTCAGGTTGTAACGCCGACGATTATTTCAAAAGCATCATTAGCAAAAATGACAATCTCAGAGGATCATCCGCTATTCTCACAAGTCTTTTGGTTAGACGCTAAGCGATGTTTGCGGCCAATGCTGGCCCCGAATCTTTATACCCTGTGGCGAGATCTCGTACGCCTCTGGGATAAACCCATTCGCATATTTGAAATCGGAACCTGTTATCGCAAAGAATCACAGGGCGCACAACATCTTAATGAATTTACAATGATTAACCTAACAGAACTAGGCACCCCGCTTGAAGAGCGGCATCAACGGCTGGAGGAAATGGCAGAGTGGGTGATGGCGGCAGCGGGAATTAAAGATTATGGGCTTCTTACCGAGTCTTCGGTGGTCTACGGAGATACTGTCGATGTTATGAAAGGTGAGGTAGAACTTGGATCCGGAGCTATGGGTCCGCATTTTCTAGATGAGAAATGGGGAATTTTCGATCCCTGGGTTGGCATTGGTTTCGGGTTAGAACGGCTTCTGATGATTCGTGAAGGGACACAGAATGTTCAAAGTATGGCTAGAAGTATAACCTATCTGGATGGTGTACGGTTAAATATTTAAAAAATAAAAAAATCTTATTTAAAAACGTTGGAGGGATAAGAGCATGTACGAAAAGGTTGAGGTTGAGGCAGCGATTCCTTTGGCCCATATTGGAAGAATCTTTGAAATGGTTAGTTCGATACCCTATTTTCAAGAAAAAAAATCACGAATTCAGCAAATTGAAGTTCTTCCGGGCGGACTGACAAACAACAACTATAAAGTAACAATTGATGATGTTACCTATGCACTGCGCTTAGCAGGCGCAGGTACGATGGAGTATCTAAACCGTCCGGCAGAAAAACATAATGCCCAGATTATGGCCGATATCTCAGTAAGTGCTCCGATTATTTATTATGATGAGACGACCGGTAATCAAGTGTGTAAATATATTGATGATTGTCTTACCTTACATCCCGAACATTTCCAGGAGAATCACTATATCCAGCTTGCCGCGAAAGTATTTAGAAATTACCATACCTGTGGGAAGAAGTTCATCTCGGAATTCAACCCGCTGCGCGAGACACGAATCTACCGGAATCTTTTAACCCAGAAAAATTATGGCTTTTATGAGGGTTCTGAATTGATGAGTCAGAAGCTGGATGAGATCGAGGCACTTCTTGAAAAATGTCCGGCCCAATCGGCCCCTTGCCATAACGATCCATTATGTGAGAATTGGCTGGATGACAAGAAGAATTTTTACCTTATCGACTGGGAATATGGTGGCATGAATGATCCCATGTTTGATTTAGGAGCGTTATCTATCGAAGCGGATCTAACTGATGAACAGGAACGTTATCTGCTGCGAGAGTATTTTGGTGGTGATTTAACTGAAAAACAGTGGGGCTCACTTATCATCAATAAGTTCCTGTGTGATGCACTCTGGTCTTATTGGGCTGTACTCCAAATTGCAACAGGTAAAGCGTACGAGGACTACTGGCCTTATGGCCTTAATCGATATAACCGGGCCTATAAGCTTATCCACGAGGGAACGCTTGATCGAGCACTGCAAGCATTGTCTAATTGATTCAGAGGTATCTTTACAAAAATTAATAATAAAATCCAAGGGGGAAAAGAAGAATGTCGACATTAAAAAATCTTACCCAAAGCGTAATTGAAGGTAACGTAGAGCAGGTTAAAGATCAAGTACGATCCCTTATAGCCGGTGGAGTTAACCCGGTTGAAATCGTTAATCAAGGTTTAATTGCCGGAATGAATGTCGTTGGCGCACGTTTTAAAGCAGGGGATATGTATGTTCCAGAAGTTTTGATGTGTGCCCGTTCGATGGGGGCCGGTCTTGAATTGGTTAAACCTTTGATCGCTGAAAAAGATGTCCAAAATAAAGGGAAAGTTGTCATCGGTACAGTAAAAGCCGATCTTCATGACATCGGGAAGAATCTAGTATCCATGATGATGCAAAGCGGTGGTCTTGAAGTAATTGACATCGGCATCGATGTATCACCGGAAAAGTTTATTGAAGCCGTTAGAGAGCATAAACCGGATGTTGTGGGGATGTCAGCCCTGTTGACGACGACCATGCCGGCAATGAAAGATACGATTGAGCTGTTGGAAGAAGAAGGTCTGAGAGACAAAGTCAAAGTCATCGTTGGGGGCGCACCGGTATCGCAAGAATTCGCTACCTCAATCGGTGCTGACGGGTATGCCCCTGATGCTGCTACGGCAACTGATCTCTGCAAAGAATATATTGGCGCGTAAATAAAAGTGAGGGAACCCAAATCCTCTTTGGGTTCCCTCACTTTTATTAAAATGATTTAGATTCTTAAATCAAATTTGATTTAACATAAGTTTATTTTGGGTAGCAGGCAGGTATTTCCGAATAAGACGACTGGCTTTACTTTGGCTGATTTTTAAAGTTTTAGCCACTTCGTAGGAACTGCCTAATTCTTGGTAGGCTTGAAGAATTAGGCTTTTTTCAACTTCATTCACAGCATCTTCGAGTGAAGGGGTGTGGTTGGGAACAATGGTAGTGAGATCTGGAACATTTGGAATTTCTTGCTTTGAACATTGCAGTGAATTAAAGCCTTTTGGCAGATCGAAATCGTCAATGAGGTTGTCTTTATTGACGACAACTAATCGCTCAATCATATTCTCTAGCTCGCGGGCATTACCAGGCCAAGAATATTGTAAGAATAACTCAGTAACTCTCTCTGATAATCGCCGTTCACATTTATATTTCTGATTAAATTTATCCAAGAAATATAAGGCTAGCAGGATGATTTCTTCCTTGCGCTCGCGCAGCGGGGGGAGCTCAATTTCAAATACATTAAGCCGATAATATAAATCTTCACGGAAGTGCCCTTGTCTGACCATCTCATGAAGATTGCGATTGGTTGCAGCAATGATTCGGCAATTGACTTGCTGGACTTCTCTTCCGCCTACTTTAAAGTATTGATTTTCATGAAGGACTTGAAGTAGTTTTGCCTGCATACGGAGCGGAAGTTCGGCAATTTCGTCAAGAAAGAGGGTTCCGTCACTGGCTAACTCGATTAGACCGATATTGCCTTTGACATTGGCGCCCGTAAATGCTCCTTTTGAATAACCGAACATCTCGGATTCCATGAGTTCAGAGGGAATCGAAGCACAGTTGACAACAATAAACGGCCCTTCCTGCCGAGGGCTGTTTTTATGTATGTGTTTGGCCATGTGACTTTTTCCTGAACCGGATTCCCCGAGCAGGAGAACTGTAGAGTCGACTTGAGAAATCCGATGAATAAGATCCAAAAGATTTGCCATCTCCTGGCTCCTTGAGATGAAATCTGGAATATTCATCTCTTTTTTTCGTAAGACTTCAACTTCCATTTGGTAGCGATCCAGTAACTGCTGGCTCTTAGCAAATTCCAACTTAATCCCAGTAGCTTCCGTAATGTCTCTAGCATTTTCTATGATATATTCAAGCTTTCCGTTTTTATTAAAAATCGGAGTGGCAGTTGTTAAAAGGGTTTTGCCGGTTTGAGTTTTTTGTTCCAAAGTGACGCTTTTCTTTTCTTCTAAGGCAATTGGACTAACTCGTGGAAACCAGTAATGACAATCAGAAAGCTCTTTGGAACTCTTACCGATAATTTCCGAGGCCTTAATTCCACAATGCTTTTCTACAGCCTTATTGACATAAAGCACAATTCCCTGAGCATTGGTAACATAGATTTCGTCATGCGAATGATCCAAGATCTTCTTCAAAAGTTCGTAATTTAGTTGTGTTGTTGCTTGCATGGTGACCTCCTCTTTTCTGGAACGCCAACATTTGATTTGCAGGGAATTATGGATTACCTAACGAGACTGCAGAATACGAGTATGAAAATATTTCGCTAGGTTATAGCAGAATTCCTTCCTAAATAATGAAAGAGAAAGAAAATTATGACAAGGTTTGACTCAAAAAATGACTTGGGAAGTCAATTTTGATTTAGTAAAAGATCGTTTTTCTTATTCAAGCCAATTTAGAAATGAGCTACATATACGAAATTCATTATTTAAAGATATGGCACGTTTCTTGCTTAAATAAATTTTAGATGATGTCTTATTTATTGCAATTTTCTTTAAAGTTACAGAAGGGAGGGCAGAAGACGGATTTAGTATACCTTACGAATGGTTTTTTGTATGGCCAAAGATCGAAGAGAGAAGGAGGGAGAATATGTCCAATTTGAGTGCTGCGAAGTTGCAAGAGCTGCAATCAAAGAACGAGCTATCTCATGCAAAAAAGGGGCTAGTCTGGGGGCTTATTTCCGGAGCAACTTGGGGGTTGGATGGGGTTATCTTAGGTATGGCACTCGCTATGGCACCCTTTACAGGGGGCGCGACTCTTTATGCAGGGCCTATCGCCGGGGCTGCGTTACATGACGGATTTGCTGGTTTTTTTCTTTTTCTTTGCAACCTATTCAATGGAAAATGGAAAGAATATCCACGAACATTGAAGACTAAACCAGGCATGATTGTCTGCTTAGGCGCATTATTTGGCGGCCCAATCGCTATGTCAGGTTATCTCGTAGGAATCAATCTGGCTGGAGCATCCTATGCACTCTCCATTACGGCTATGTATCCTGCAGTAGGTGCTATTCTAGCTTTTTTCATATTAAAAGAGAAAATCCAGCCGCGTGTTTGGGCGGGTATCGTTTTATGTATGGTGGGGGCCATTACCGTAAGCTATGTTCCACCAGAAGGAGATTTTCCTAATTTCTATCTAGGGTTGGCTTTAGCTTTGCTAGCTACATTTGGGTGGGGAGCAGAAGGAGTTCTCTCTGCTTTTGGTATGGATATGGTTGATCCGGATGTCGCAATCGGGATTCGGGAAGCAGCTTCCTTTGTTGTTTACTTTGTTGCCGTTTTACCAGCAGTAGCAGGCATGGTTATTTTCTGGGAAGCCTTCCTTGCTAATGCCCTTGTCTATATTGCTGTTGCGGGCTTTTTGGGTGGTTTATCTTACTTTGCTTGGTATCGGGCCATCAATATGACTGGTGTAGCTCGCGCCATGGCATTTAATATTTCTTATGCACTTTGGGCCGTCTTCTTTGGCTGGCTTATCACCGATCTTGCGATCACCCCAACTCTTATCGGCGGCGCAGCCATTATTACGCTCGGGACGATTTTGGTTACCGCTAATCCGAAAGAACTTGTTAAATTGAGAAACAATTAAGAAAGGGGGAGCTAGCAAATGACACTACCTATGAGATTTCGCATTCTCCATCTCCTGACACTACAGGAGCTTTCCGAAATTGAGATTCTGACGGCTTTAAAACCCGAATATGGGTCGGAGGGGCAATATAAAAGATCAACTATCGATACCCATCTTGCTTCGATGAAAGCGGTCGGAATGATAGAAATCACCGATCTTTCCATGGGAAGTGACGGACAGCTTTTGCATAAGTTTAGAGCAACAGAATATGGCAGGAACTATCTTAAATATATGCCAAAAGGATGGAGCTCAGATAATCCATCAAGTCGTATCTCGATGTAAGTAGCTGTAAAAACAATGTACCCGCCGAATTCAGCTAAGCGCTGTGGTTCGGCGGGTTCATGTCAACTTTCATTAATTGAAATTGAAAGGAGATTAGACACAATGGCATATAAAGGAGAAATGATTGCTCTTGGTATGGTGGAAACCAAAGGTGTGGTTGGAGCGATTGAAGCAGCCGATGCTATGGTTAAAGCTGCAAATGTCAGCCTCATTGGCAAGGTCAAAGTGGGGGGAGCCCTCGTTACAGTAATGGTGCGGGGCGATGTGGGGGCAGTTAAGGCCGCTGTCGACGCTGGCGCAGCAGCGGCTGAACGGGTTGGGGAGCTCATGAGTTGCCATGTGATTCCACGTCCTCATCAAGAATTGGAGCAAATTCTCCCGCAGTTACCTAATTTTGATGAAAAACCTAAAGCGAAAAGCACGGAAAGCTCAAAATAATTGATTAAGACAAGTAGGGAGGGTCCTTATGATTGAGCCTATTAAGCCAAAAGTTTTAGCTGTCCGGCTCATTCCGAATGTTGCACCAGATTTAGCAGCGCAACTCGGATTGAAGGACTATCAACGTTCAATTGGGATGATCACGTCAAATATGGATGATCCCACGTACACTGCTTTGGACGAAGCCACGAAAAAGGCAGAAGTTGAAGTGGTCTATGCCAAAAGCTTTTATGCCGGTGCAGCTCATGCTTCAGGACCACGGTCCGGGGAAATCATTGGAATCTTGGCTGCGCCGACTCCTGCCGAAATTAGTGCTGGAATTGATGCTTGTATCAATCATTTAGAAAACGAAGCCTTCTTCTATACCTGTGATGGTGGACAAACGGCCTGGTATCCGCATACAATTTCCCGAACCGGCAGCTATCTTTCTAAGATTGCCGGAATTCAGGAAGGAGAGCCGCTGGCTTATTTAATAGCTCCGCCCATCGAGGCCATTTACGGTATTGATGCCGCGCTTAAAGCAGCAGAAGTAGAGATGAAAGCGTTCTATGGACCGCCGACTGAAACGAACTTCGGGGGTGCATTACTAACCGGTTCGCAAAGCGCTTGCCGTGCAGCCTGTGATGCATTCCAGCGTGCTGTAATCGATGTCACTCTAAATGCGCTGAAGTTTTAACAAAGGAGGTCAATCAAATGGAACTGGATCGAGATTTGACTTCCTTGCAGGAAGCACGTAATTTAGTTCGTGCAGCCCGGAAAGCGCAGGAAATTATTAAAAACTTTACCCAAGAGCAGATTGACCGGGTCGTTGATTTCATGCGTGAAGCAGGGGAGTCCCATGCGGCAAGGTTAGCCATGATGGCAGTCTCGGAAACCGGGATGGGAAAATACGAAGATAAGTGCCTGAAGAATTACTTTGCCTCCCATCATGTCTACGACTTTATTAAGAATATGAAGACCGTAGGGATTATTCGGGAAGATAAACAACAACGTCTATGGGAGATTGCCGAGCCCGTAGGGGTAATTACCGGGATAATACCTACGACTAATCCCACCTCTACCGTGATTTATAAAGCCATGATTGCCTTGAAGTCCCGGAATACCATTGTCTTTTCGCCGCATCCTTCGGCTGTCCAGTGTACCAAGGAAGCGGCAAAGCTCATGAACCAGGCGGCTGTTGCGGCCGGAGCTCCGGATGGTGTGGTTGGCTGCCTTAATATTGTGAGTATGGAAGCAACCAATGAGCTTATGAAACATCCAGATGTTTCGCTGATTTTAGCGACCGGTGGAAGTGGCTTGGTAAAAGCGGCCTATTCCAGCGGAAAACCGGCCTTGGGTGTTGGCCCGGGAAACGTACCGGCTTTTGTTGAGCGAAGTGCCAATCTAGCCAAGGCAGCAAAAAATATTCTCATTGGTAAAACCTTCGATAACGGAACCATCTGTGCCTCAGAGCAGGCAATTGTAGCCGAGGATTGTATTGCTGATGAGCTGGTCCAGCACTTAAAGATGAGTGGTGCCTATTTCCTCGAGCCGGAAGAGGTTCAAAAAGTATCTAAAGCTGTCATCTTACCCAATGGGGGAATGAACCCGAAACTTGTGGGCAAAGAAGCAGCATTTATCGCAAAGTATGTAGGAATCAACATTCCTGAACATACAAAGTGCCTGGTTGCCCCTCTTCAGGGAGTTGGTCCTCAGTATCCGTTATCTTATGAAAAGCTAACTACAGTTCTTGGCTTTTATCGAGTGCGGAATTGGCATGAAGGCTGTGAACGGTGTATTGAACTTCTGAAAGCAGGAGGGATCGGGCATAGCCTGGTTATTCATAGCGAAAATGAAGAGATCATCCGTGAGTTCGGACTGAAAAAGCCCATCTTCCGTGTCCTTGTCAATACCCCCTCATCTTTAGGTGCTGTGGGGGCGACTACAGGGCTGGCGCCTTCATTTACCTTAGGCTGTGGAACTTGGGGCGGATCCAGTGTTTCTGAGAACGTCACCCCTATGCATCTCATAAATATTAAGCGGGTCGCTTGGGCCATTCGGAATCCCGAAGAGCTAAGTTTTCCTAATCCATCAGAGCCTGCTGTTATACCCGCTAATTCCATATCATCTATCAGCCCGGAAATGATGCAAGAGATTGTTGAACAAGTTATTCGTCACACCCTCAGATCTTATCTGCAACCGGAGACTAAGTGACCGTGGGATCAGAATCTGACTTGAGAAAAAGAGCCGAAGAATAGGGTGTAGACAAAGAGATTGGGGGACAACTGATGATTTTAAAGGCTAAGGTCTACAATAAAATCTTTGCCTTTAAAGACCTCAAAGAGGTCTTGGCAAAGGCAAATGAAGAAAAATCCGGTGATATCCTGGTTGGAATCGCAGCCCAATCAGCTTCAGAACGGGTAGCAGCCAAACTGGTATTGAGTAACCTCACCCTGGAGGATATATATAATAACCCGGTCATCCCCTATGAAACAGATGAAGTAACCCGGGTTATCTATGATGGTCTAAATGTAAGAATTTATCAGGAGATCAAAGCGTGGACAGTAGGTCAGCTGCGCGAATATATCTTAGACCATAAGACAACCGGCGATGATCTTGCCCATATCAGCCGCGGACTTACGAGCGAAATGATCGCCGGTGCAGCCAAGCTCATGTCCAGCATCGATTTGGTCTATGGCGCAAAAAAGATACGTAATGAAGCGCATTGCAATACAACAATCGGGAGAGCGGGAACGCTCGCCTTCCGTAATCAGCCTAACCATCCTACAGATCATGTAGAAGGGGTAATGGCGTCGCTGAAAGAAGGCCTCTCCTATGGATCAGGCGATGCAGTCATTGGCATTAACCCGGTTGAAGATAATGTAGAGACAGTGGCCCGCTTGCTGGATATGGTGAAAAACTTCATGGTTCAGTGGGAAATTCCGACCCAAAACTGCGTGTTGGCCCATGTCACAACCCAGATGAAAGCCATTGAGAAGGGTGCACCGGTCGACATGGTCTTCCAAAGTATTGCCGGAACCCAGAAGGCGAACGAGGCCTTCGGCATTTCTAAAGAAATGATTGATGAAGCGTTTGAACTTGTGAAGCGTAAAGGAACAGCGACCGGGCCGAACCTCATGTATTTTGAGACAGGTCAGGGTTCAGAAGTATCGCTTGATGCCCACAATGGAGTGGACATGATGACACTGGAATCCCGGACATATGGCTTCGGTCGTGAATACCGGCCATTTATGCTGAACAACGTTTCTGGATTTATCGGGCCAGAGACCATCTATTCCGGCCGTGAAGTCATCCGTGCCGACTTAGAAGACTTATTTATGGGTAAGCTGCATGGTCTGCCAATGGGGATTGCCCCCTGTTACACAAACCATATGAAAGCAGATCAGAACGATCAGGAGATTGGAACGCTATTATGTGCTATGGCCGGAGCCAATTACTTTATGGGTGTTGCAGGCGGGGATGATATTATGCTCAGTTACCAGGACACCAGCTTCCATGACGATGCAGCAACCCGCGAGATCCTGGGGTTACGCCCACTGCCTGAATTTGAAAAATGGCTGGAGAAGATGGGAATCATGGA
>NZ_FWXI01000046.1 GCF_900176355.1 Sporomusa malonica
ATGACGACTGCAAGCCTCATCACAATGACGACTGCAAACCTCATCACAACTGCGATTGCAAACCACCCTCTCACTACCAGGACTACAAATCACATCATAGCTGCGATTGCAAACCGCCCTCTCACGATCAGGATTGCAAGCCAAATCATAGCTGCGATTGTAAGCCCCCTTCTCACAACTATGACTGCAAACCACATCATAGCGGCGATTATACGCCTCCCTCTCACGTCTATGACTGCAAGCCGAATCACAGCGTTGATTATAATTCTCCTTCTCACAACCAGAACGGCAAGCCACATCATAACTGCGATTGTAAGCCCCTTTCTCACGTCTATGACTGCAAGCCACATCATAACTACGATTATGAGCCGCCCTCTTACAAATATAACTACAAGTCATATAACAGCGGTTATTGTAAGCAACAGGGCAGAGATCCTGTTCTCCCCGATGGTTTTCATGCACCAACCGCTATTCAGCCGTACACTAGGGTTGGAAGTGGTTTCGCATTTAAATACGAAGACTAAACGTATAGCAAAGAGGTCTCCTAAAAAGCTAATTAGCTTTTTGGAGACCTCTTTTTACTATTAATATATTTATTCAATTATATGTTCATTCAAAATAAACACGACTATCGTTATCACTAACTGGTTTTGCCTGCAAAAACAGCGTTACATTTTTAAATACTTCTCTTGGATTAAATGGTATTGCAAATACGTCTTCAATACAGGCCTCTACGCAAAAATCTTTATGATCGGCATGTGGTGCCAAAACGATGAATGCCGAAAATTGAGCGTCAAAATGCGTAGTAAAAACCGGCTGATCCGCTCTGGCTGCAGTATAAACGAGCTTCTGCCTTAATGCGCCTTCAACTACCAGTTTCTTTCCAGTCAGCCTGGTGCCTTCAATATTTTCTTTTGTGGGGCAAGGCCCTATTGGTGTATTTACAATTCTAGTTGAAATAATTTTTACTTCAGCAAACACTTTATCAATCGTTCCGATATTAGGTTTGTCAGCAGGTAGTCTAAATAATTCTGGAACAGATATTTGCGTCCAGGCTCCTACCTCAACACAATCATCTTCATCCTGCCGCTCCACAAGTACAGTCACTTCGGCCGGATCACACAAGCCTATTATCTCAACAACGTTCTGTCCAAAGCATTGACATACTTTCATCAGTGTACACCTCCTTGTTCTCGTTAGCGTAAGTGGGGCAACGCCCTAATGACCAATGTAACATTTTTAAATATTTTTCGTTGGGTAATATCTGTGACAAAAATATCCTCGATGCAGACGTCTACCTTAAATTTTCTTGTGAGAGGATCCTGTGGATCAAGGACAATAAACGCCGAGAACGGCGTATCGAAATGTACAGCATGCACACTTTGCGTCTGACACGCAGAATATACAATTTTTTGGCGCAGAACTCCTTCTATCACCAGTTTCTTTCCGGTTATTGCTGTACCTTCCTGATTAAAAATAGGAGGACACAGTTTGGGGTTGGTTGTTTTGAATGGTGTGCTGATTACCCGCTCACAGATAATTTCCACAGCAGCAGAAATGCTTATCAGTTGCTCAATATCTGGTTTAACTGATGGAATACATAATACTTCCGGTACCACCAGCTCCGTCCATCGCCGGATATCACCGCAATCTAAAAACTTTTCTAGCTTTTCCGGGGAGCAGATACCGCTAATAGTCAGAAGTTGGGCTCGATCCTCCGGTTCAGTCCGCCTTGGTTTCTGAAACTTACCCATAACTCTACAATCCACGGACTCTATGCTAACACTCTCTTTGTCAGGTTCTTTATCGCAATACCTCATAGTTCTTCCTCCTTTTTGAACATATTGTCTGACTAATGCTCATCATGACAAATGTTGGCTGTAACTGGTACAGCTTGTAGTAGTAACATTACATTATCAAATATCTCTCTTGGAGTAATTTTTTTGACAAACACGTCTTCTAAGCAAGTATTAATCTGGTAAGTAGTATGCAGCGAATCTACCTCTTGATCGTCGTCTTTGTACCATACCCGCACCGACTTGGGAATGACGATAAAAGCGGAAAACGGGATGACAAAACGAGCTGAATGTACAGGTTGTTCGCAGCGAGCGGCAATATAGGATATTGTCTGGCAAAGTTCTCCTTCAACAATTAGTTTCCGCCCTGTAAGTAATTTGCCTTCAAAATTTGGACACGAGTCTGTACTAGGTGTTACAATTACCTTCTTTCTAATGATCCTTACTGCCACATTTACTCCTGTGATTTGCTCGATCTCTGGTTTTATATCAGGAATGTTTAAATTCTCCTGGATCGAGATTTGAGTCCAAAAATTATCTACTCCTTTTGTAAATTTGATTCCTCTAATGTCACAGAGCCCAGCAACGGTAACCAAGCTGTCATCCATGTATATTCCTCCTTACTATTTGGATAATTGGCTGTTAGAAAAACTTCGGATGTATTTTATTCATCTGCTTCATTATATGTAGTATACTGTTCGGTAGTTCCAAAACACGGCTACATAAACGCTAGAAAACGCTGTATTACTGCTAGATAATCCAATATCACAAAAGATTAGTAAAAACATATTTTTTTCAATTGTTAATATTTATGTAAACAAGTAGCTAGTTTTTGGTTATATACGGAACACATTTCACTTAAAATCATAAACTACTAATAAAGCTCCAGAAACAATACATATAATTGCATGCAGAGCGTATATCATTAGATTAAGGAGGAAAGAGTATGGCTCGTTCGAAGCACAGAAGAGCCCGTCAGTTTGCCACCAACAGTAACTTAACACTCCCTGGTGATAAACCGGACATTGATTTTCTACTTCGCGTAACATCAACACCAATAATTGAGCAATGCGTAGTATCACCTAGACAAATGCGTATTACCGGCTATATCAGCATTTGTGCAGAATACGTGGCAGCTGTTCACGACGGCACACAACCTGTAACTTTTATATTTTTTAGGCTGCCATTTGACGAAACCTTTGTGCATTACCGTGCACGCACAGGCATGAATGCTTATCTGAAATGTGATATTAATACAGAGCAACTACATCTTACTAACTCAAGAGAGCTAGCAATCTCTCTAAATGTAAGGATTTTGGGCGTAAAACTGGCACGAGCATATCATTCACTGCCCCCCCATCAGTGCCATCCATGTTTTGTCAATCTCTTTGAGTCAAGTAACCCAGAAGTATTTACGCCTACTTGCCGTCCTGAGCTAGGTACCGATCAATCCCACAACCAACAGACTCCTTAAATAAGAAAACACACTGCATTTATAAATTGTAGTGTGTTTTCTCATGAATATATGATAATTACTCGTCATCTCGCCACTTTATTAAATTAGGCTTAGGGTCAAGAATAGAAAGGTATTGTTCCTGGACTCCGTATTTAGCTTTTGGGTCCAGCTCTTTGTATCTGAAATATTTTGCTACCCTGTCTTCCGGCCGCGCCCAGCCAAAATGCTGTAAACGCAATTGACTTTGCTTGCCTGTGCGGTCAAATATATTTATTGGGAATCTGCCGCAGTGCAGCGGCTGTTCCTGCCACTCATACTTATATCCTGAGCGATACCTTACTAAAAATGGCCGATATACTCTGTGAGCAATCCAGTAACTGTCTTCACGATAGCTGCTTTCATTCCACATGTCATATAACCGGAAATAAACCACATCTACGCTATCATCTTTAATTAATTCCCTAATTCCCTCAGCCGCTTTATGTTCAAAAATTTCATCAGCATCTAGAATCATGATCCAATCCGGATTAGTACCCCCAGCCAGCTCCCATAACGTTTTACGGAGTTCCACTTCATTACTAAAACCACTTATGCTATTTTCTACAATGCAATGAACTATATTTACTAATTTTTCGCGGCAGATGGCGACAGTATTGTCTGTGCTGCCATCATCTAAAATCACCACTTCATCTGCATACTGAGCAATATGTTGCAGCACCCTCTCTAAATATCGGCCGCTTTCATTTTTCACTAACATGCCTACCGTCAATTTGGGATGTTCTGTATTTCTCGCTATTCTATGTTTATATTTGGCCAGGTTCACAAGTTCCGACTCCCTGTAGATATGAAACGGCGGATACCAAGTATCGGCGTACAGCTCTAACCCTAGCGCTACCGCCCGCACACAGAAATGCCGGTCTTCCCCAATAAAACCAAGATTATATATCTCCTTGAAATTCGCCCCTCTCTCAAGCGCATAGCGGCTGATCAGCGTACAGGCTCCCAGCCCGCCAACTTTATAAACCCCGGGATTTTTCAGCATATCGATAAACTCTTGGCTTTTCATCGCTTGTTCATCCGAGCTATACTCTACCCCGCGCTCTGCATGAAATAACCTATATTGATCTCCTACCCATACCTGCGGTAAAGGAGCAAACTGCAGTGCCCATTTAGTCCAATACACCTCAGATACGATATCTTTTTTCAAACTGAGTAGATGCTTAACCGTCTGCGGATGCAAATATAGATCTGAATCAGCTAAAAATAGATAATCTGCTCTTGCTTGCAGAGCATACTCTATGATTCTGTCTTTATAGGCAGCAACTTTCCATATAAGGTTTTCCTGCCAGCAATGTGTTTCTTCATCACAATGATATTCTAAGGGATTATCTCCTTTAAATATCGTTGTGTTAGCATACTTACCAGCAAAGGCGTACAACAGATTACATCCTTCATCATCATCAACAAATACATATTCTACAGTTAACCCCTCATAGTCGAGGTTCTCTAGCGATTGCAGGAACTGCTCCAGAATAGCAGGTTTCTGCTTTACCGGACTGCCAACGACTACTTTAATCACAAGCAACACTCCCAAATATTTATCGGCACGACATGCTCCGGCCAGAGCGTTAACCATACCCCAAGACTTCTATTAACAGCCTTTTCCAGATAGCTCTGTACGACTAGGCACTCTTTGTCCGTTGCTAAAGCAACCTTGCATATCTCCATTTGCTGACACAAAATCCCCAGGTAGTCTTTAATAATAGCTGGCATACTGCCTGCTTGTTTTATGATGGATTGATATAAATCTTTCCACTGATTAAAACTTTCGCCAACATCCCTTTCCGCGGCAGCAAGACAAATGACCGCAGCCGCATAATAATCTCCTATTAGAACAGCCTCATGAGCCAGCTTGACGGCGTCTTCACCCACGGCATACGCCAAAGCTTTAACAGCCCCTGCTTCTCCCTTTCGTAGAACCTCTATCATCCTCACCGCACTATATAGCGAAGGTCCAGCTTCCAGTGACAGCTTAAATTTTTGAAGCGCCGCCTGCCAGCTTTTTTGCCGATAAAATAGTTCTCCAACGATTGCATTAATCAGCTGTGGCGGCACTAGTACGGTATTAATACCCCCTTGGGCAAGCATCTCCCCAGCAAGACTAAAATTTCCTAACGCCGCCTGCCGCAGCCCTGCCAAAAATAATATATCACTGTCCGCAGGCATGGTTGCCAGGGCTTTAACAAACAAGCCTTCATCTTCTACATAAGCACTATTTTTGAGACTGGCCATAAGCGCGAGCAGTATAACCTCCCTAAAGTACCCTTCTCCCCCAGTCATATGTTTAAGCGCTTTCATAAGTACATTACATGCTTCTCCATACTGCTCTTGTTGTATAAGTTCAGTCCCCAAGCTGTATAGCATAAATGTGTCATCTTGCCGCTCAGCTAACTGACTTTTAATTATCTGGCTATTTCGTACTATTTTTTGCTTGCATAAAATTTCTTCAGGCTCATAACCCCGGTGTCTGACAATAATACCCGAAAAACCGATAGCATCCTGGCCTTCAAGCTCTTTTATGCTGCCTGCGATCTGCTCATGTATTGCTCCGGAAAATTTATACCCCCGGCCATTACGAAATAATCTCACGACATGGTCTTCTGCCTCAATTTTCCCCGCTCCTAGAGGGCTTACTATCGTAAGGTAATAGCCTTCATAATCTTTAGCCACCAAGTCTGGCAGAGTTTCGCTATTTCCTGCTAACCGTTCATCAGCGTCTAACACCAAAATCCAATCACTTACAGCAAATTGCAGACAATAGTTACGTGCTTTAGCAAAGTCATTTTCCCACTGAAAATACTCAATTTGTGCATCATATTGTCTGGCAACTTGAACCGTGTTATCGGTTGAGCCTGTATCTACAACCACGATCTGATCTGCCCAGGCTCTAATACTGTCAAGACAATCACCTAAACAATGCTCCTCATTTTTTACAATAAGACAAACTGTCAGCGACCAGCCTTTTGCCATACATATAAACCTCGCATACTTTTATACCTGACATCAAGAAGCATCTCTATGCCCTTTATCTCACTCTGCCAAAAATCAAGTAAGGCTTTACTGCCCTGCTCTAAGTCGCTCATGATCTCTTCACAGCACTTGGCCACCTGTATAAATATGCTTGAATTTTCACCATACGAACGCACACAATCAGCCATTATCCTTAGCAAGCTGTCTACCAAAACAGGCTCATATTTTTTACTGATCGCCAGCCTGCTGCCCCCTAATCTTTTAACAAGAGCTAAAAGAGCCATAGCATCAGCACGCAAGGGCCCATATCGCCACATAGTTAGGCACTTTGCCTTAGCGGCGCCTAACTCACGCAGAAATATATAACAGATTATTTCCAACTTCATTAGTACAGCGTCATTCAAGTCTTGCCTTGTTTGAAGCGCCTCTATCATCTTGAGTGCCTGCTTAAAATGACCACTATACAGTAAATACTTAGCCAGATCACTTGAAGGAATGATCTGGCTTTCTGCTTGACTACATACTTTTACCGCTAAATCAGGTCGGCTGCTGGCAAAAAAAAGCGCCGCCAACGCCAGCCGACTCTCATAACTCGATACATAACCCCGCTCTGTGAAGGTGATTAATAATTCCTCGCAGCTTTTCTTAGTCACCAGTACCATAAACAGCCCATATAACGGGTACATATAATTTTTGTTTGCTTCAAGCGCCTTTTCGTACCACTCAGCAGCTTCCTCGTACTTCCCCAGAATCTGACAGCAATGTCCTAAGTGATATTGAGATAAAAAATCTTCCGTACCATTGCTATGCTGGTACACAATAAGCGGCGCCCCTAAATCAACAGCAGCCTTAAACCATCGTAGCGCTATCTCATACTCTCCAAGTTGCTCCAACACTACCCCGCCATCAAAAAACAAATCGGTATATTCCGGATATACCGCTGTTTCTTTCATACAGATGGCCAAAGCCTCCTCAAACCTTCCCATCCCCCTTAAACAAGCAACCAGACTCCGGACAGCACTTGACCTGAAAAATATATGGCTTTCATCAAGCTGCTCATAGGCACAACGAAAACAAGCGTAGGCTTGCAGATACCGTCCCAATCCCAACCATTCGCAACCCAGGTAATATTTTATAAAAGCCTCATTCTCCGGCTCATGTTTTAACTGTTCTGCAAGCATGCTCATATTTCGCCTGCGTTTATCCTGCCGACGGCCTGTATTTATATAACTGTGACTGATAACCGGAAAATCACTGTGACCGACAACTTCTTGGTTTGCAATACCGATTTGTTCATGTATTTTTCCAATAAAGCGATAATGCGGCAGGTTGCGAAACAGCCTTAATACGCCGATTACATTATAATCACTGCAGCCAGGACCGCAATAATTTTTAAGCGGCACTATAAAGGCCTCTTTAGTTGTACTTGTAATTAGCTCTCGCAAGGATTCAGGCCTGACCGCTAAGCGTTCATCTGCATCTAAATACAGAATCCACTCACAACTGCACTGGTCGATGGCAAAATTACGCGCAGCACTAAAATCTCCCTGCCATGAATAACTATATACTTTATCGGTGTAGCTTTTTGCTATCTCTACGGTCTTATCAACTGATCCTGTATCCACAATCACAATCTCATCAACTACCGCTTTAACACTATCTAAGCAGGCTCTCAGCATATTTTCTTCATTTTTTACAATCATAGCAATACTGATCAGCCCTGTCATTGCCTTGCCGCCTCCTGCTCCAGCATAGCTTTAAACAGCTCAACATCAGGATGGTTTTTAACAGCAGTCTTTAAAGTCTCCAGACAAAGTTTGTCATACATCTTCAATAAGTTAACATATGCCTTGGGACTACAGGGGGCGATAGTAACGGCGGCTCGGTAATATTCGGCTGCCTCCCAATACTCTTCTTTTTTACTTTTTATAACTCCCATGCATACAAGTGCATCAAAGCTTTCCTGAGTACTAACTAAGTATATATGTCCATACCGCTCTGCATCGTTAAGCCTGTTATGTCTTAGATACATCTGCATAAGCCTATAGGCATGCACCGTTATCCACTCATGATGCATCCCAGCTAAAATGTCATCCACCTTTTTAAAGTCTCCGTGATCCATGGCTCTCAGTAATATATCAAAAAGTAGCTCCGATGAGTCCGGCCTTAAGCTTACAAAATCCATTTGCTCATTGGGCCGCGACCTTATTAACTTAACGATTGCCATAAAATCATCATCCAAACCCATTTTAATCAGACTATCGGTAATACTTCGCACCTTGAAAGCATTATCCTGAAGCCAGAGAATAATGGCTTTGTTAAATATTGCTCTTACATAATGTTCGCTGTCATTTACATATTCATCAAGAATTCTTAAAGCCTCAATAACCCTATCCTGCTGCGCAAGGCAAATAGCTCGGCAGATATTAACCTCGGCTGTGTTTAGTCCACCCACAGCCGCTGCCTCGAGATATTCCCCTGCTAGTTTATAAGAGCGTTCAATAAACAACATGCGCCCTAATATGAATTTAGCCTCTGCCGTACAACACTCACACATATTAGCAAGGGCAATTCTTACATCGTCACTTTCCTCACCCTTCACCAAAATTCGCACCATCTGTTCTAACGCTATATGAAAAGAAGGGTTCTCCCGAAAAGCTACCAAGTAATACCCAAGAGCTTCTTCCTCACTATCAAACTCTTCACAAATTTTCCCCATGTAAAAATAACTTTTAAAACCTTTTACACCAGGGTACGAACCATATACGTAAGATTGTTCACCTAGCGTTGTAGACTTCATAAAGTATTCAAAACTAGTGCCATAAGCCCTGAGCTCATAGAAACATAGCCCGCCATAGTGATACAAATCAGCGTAATCTTGATATATAGACAAACCATATTTAACATATTCAACAGCTTCTTCATATCTACGAGCCTGATAATGAGCCATAACAATCAGGCGGATTAGTTTGGGAAGATACATGCTTTCGGGTCCACCCGGAGCTAAACCGGCTAGCGATTTTTTCAGCATCTCGATGGATTCCCCATAGCGCTCCGCCCGATAAAGCTCTAATCCATATTGATAAAGTACATACTTGTCTTCGGGTGAATCTTTGATCTGCTGTGCAAGAAATTCAAGATTGCGATTTATCTTATCTTTTTCCTGAACCTGACTGTCTAAATATCCATAATGATAGATGGTAATATCATGAGCTATAGCAATATTGGCCTTGCTATCTTTCTCCAAAATTGAATTTAACACTTGTTCATGAATAATACCACGGAATCTATATTCACTGCGGTTACGGAACAAGCGGAACAATATGTCCCGGCACTGCTCAGGTTGTTGTTCACTGCCATAGATATTAACAACCGGGATATAGTATCCTTCTACATCAGCTTGAGCAATGTTCTTACGCAGCGCCCCATGGCAAGACGGTTCAAGATATTCGTCGGCATCCAGGAACAGCACCCAATCTCCGTTGGCTGCTTCAAGGGACGCATTGCGAGCATCAGCAAAGCTGCCAGTCCAAATAAAATCTATCACATTGGCGCCAAAACCGGCGGCAATTTTTTTTGTCTCATCCTTAGAACCTGTATCGACGATGATTATCTCATCTGCAACCCCTTTGACGCTGGCTAAACATTTGGCAATACATTTTTCTTCATCACGAACAATCATACATAAGCTAATTACAGGCATTTCTCCACCCCCCGGATTTGTATTTAATATATGTTCCGCCAGTCAGCATGGTGCCTCACGGCATACACTAAATTACATAGAGAAACTATCCATATTTTATGTTCATCACATTAACCTTTACTTATTAAAGGTCATAGACTACATCATGAGGTAGACATTAGCTTATTATGTTAAATATCCATGCCACCTCTTAAATACCTGCTTTTGCAGAAATTCAACTTAATTAAGGGGGAAATATAGACTATGCCTAACTTTAAGGTTTTCCAAGACCAAGCCCAACAAATGAAGGTGCAAATATATGGTAGTGATCTTAGTACAGCATTAAACACCGACTCTTCCGGCAGCTTAGATGTTATAGCTACTACTGCGCTGCCTATGTGCGCTACTGCTACTGTGCCTATCAGTACCGCTACTTCGCTGCCTATCTGCACCACTGCTACTACTCCGGTTAGCGCCGATGCTGCTCTTCCTATCTGCAC